>WGLT01000019.1 GCA_016125425.1 Alphaproteobacteria bacterium | reverse complement strand
TAGTAATAGACGCCCGCCTCGGCTAACCACATCTGCCCCGTATACTGGAAGCGCCCGATATTGCCGGGTCGATCGGGGTTGGGGCCCCGATCGACGGCGCTCCGTATTCGTCATATTTGTTGATATTGGTGACCGCGCCCGTGCCGTCGGCGATGGCGACGACCGAGCCCCGCGGGTCCGTCATCAGCCAGCGCCGGTCGGAGGTCCCGGAGCCCTCATACCAGACCAGCGTTTCGTCGGGCGCCGCGCCCCCTCGAGAGGTCGTCAGAACCAATAGGATTTGTTGAGCCGCTGAATGAAAAGCGGAGTCTTCGACGGCTGCATATCGATCTGCCAGTTGAGCGGCTCGCCCGCGCGGGCGTCGGCCGATGTCTCCTGGATCAAATAACCCTCGCACTCGATACGCACCCAGAGCCGGTTGGTGTCGCCTGGCCCGCGCGGCACGCCCGCGCGGATCACGATGCTGTTGCCGACATTTTGAACCGTCGCTCCCGCGCTGCGGAAAAGATTATACGTTGCGTTCGTCGCTTCGTTATGAAGGCGGCCGCGCAAATTCCCTGTACGGATCAACTGATCCATGCTGCCTTTGAGGCCGTCCGGCAGATTGATGGTGATCGTGACCTGAAACCTGTCGGTCGAATCCGCGACCTGATAGACCTGCGCGCGCGCGCCTTCGTTCACCGTATAGACTGCGGGCACAATGCCGGAGCTCGCCGCTTCGCGATTCATCGCCGCCGGTCCGAGCCCTGGAAGACCGGCGGTGTTCGCTCCCTGGAGCGCGCCGGCGATGTCCGACGGCACGGACGTCATGAGAACCGCGAGCAGGCCGAAGCCCTGCGCGAAGGCCCCCTGCCGGGTGATCGGCTGGAAATAGAAAATGGACCCCGCGCCGATCGCAATCAGTCCGACGACGACGACCCAGAGCGGCACGTCGCCGAACCCGGCCATGCGGCCCGCCGTCGAGACCCATTGGTTGATCGTATAGAGGGCGGACGCTTCGCCCTTCTGCTTGTAGTCGGTGATGAGCGCCGCGATGATCCCGGCCGCCCCCGCCAGCGCCAACCCCATCAAATCGGTGACGCCGAACTCCCCCGGCGCTTTCACGCCCTGCTTGACACCATACGCCATGGCTTGACCCTCACCCGTTCCCCAAGGCCCCGAGAGACCTTACGGGAGCTTAACCAAAACTCGGGGCGAGCGGTAGGGTCGAAATTGTCAAGATTGTGAGACGCCGCGCGGTCTTGCGCCGCCGAAATCGACCTCGAACAGATGCTCGAGGCTGGTGCGCGGCAGCCCGCCCTTCACATAGTCATAGGGCGTCACATTCGCCGCCTTGAGGACGGCGCGCTCGACCTGGAGCCCGCCTCCGGCCGCGGGCGTAACGTCGACATCGATGATGTTGACGCAGCACAGGTCCTGCTCGAAGGCGGCGACGGATTTGAGGCCGCCGCCCGTCGTCCACCCGAGAATGATCCGGTTGACGCCCTCATGGGCGACGATCAGGGCGGTCCGCCAAGCGCGCGTCAGGATGGTTTTCTCGAGCGCGGAGACAATCCGGCGTTCGGCGTCGGCGAATTTTTCCCCGTCCGGTAGAAAGCGCGCCCCGTCCTCTTCCGCGCCGTCAAAGCAGAATGCGATGCGCGCCGCCAGTTCTTCGCGGGAGGTCGCGCGGATCCAGCCGCTTTTCAGCTCTTCAAACCCTGGCTCCGCGCAAGGCGCGGGCGCGTTCGCATTCGCGGCGAGAATGATTTCGCAGGTCTCGCGCGTTCGGGGCAATCCGGAATGCAGGGCGATATCGAACGGCACATGGCGCAGCGCGTCGCGACAGGCGCGGGCCTGGCGACGGCCGTCTTCGGTAAGCGGGACAGAACGCGGTTCGGTCAATTCGGGCGCGAAATAGTCGACATGTCCGTGCCGCATCAGATAGATCCGCCGCCGTCCGGGCTGCGTCATCCGCATCTTCCTTTCGCTTGCGTTCCCCGGCAGCCATAGCGGCGCACCGCCGCCGGCGCCAGCCCGTCATTCTCCCCGCGTCAGGCTCGATTTGCACGGGCCTCGATGCTAGGCTCACGATGATCGGGGTTATCGGGTCGATGGAGGGGAAGACTGTCGGCGATGTCGTTGCGTTCGCCATCCATGTTTGCGGCTGCTTTCGGGGCGCTCGCTGCGGCCTATATCGCCTGGTTCAATATCGATGTCCGGGTCGACGCCGACGCCGCCTACAGCCGCTTTGAAGCCTTGTCCGCCTCCGGCGCGTTCCGGCGGGCCGCGCCCTATGGCGAGCGCGTTCTGCGCATGCGCGCCAGGCAAGGCGCGTCCGCGGAGGCGCTCGCAAAACTCAAAGCCGAAATCGCCGCCGTGGAGATCGAAGCGCGCCGCTATGCGCGGGGCGCGACGCTGATGGAGCAGGCGCTTGACTCTGCTTGGGCGCAATCTCTCGACGAACGCCGAAAGGTCGCGATGGAGGACCGCCTCGCGCGCGCGCATATGCTGGCGGGCGACATCGACAAGGCGATTGCGATCTATGCGGACTTTCTCGAACTTGCGCGCGATGAGGCCGCGCATGCTGAAACCGCCGACGGGGAATCGGTCGAGGCCTTTTACGCCGAACAGATCGAAAAGGCGGCCGATCTCTTCGCCGAGTCCCTGAAGCCGACGGGCGGCGGGTCGAAGTTCAAAGGGCCGCCCGAAACGCGCCTTGCGAGCGCGAGCCAGATGGCGGCGCTGGGCGCTTTTTACGCGGTTCGCAAGGACGGGCTTTACGCCGCGGCCGGACTGTTGTCCGCGGCCTACGACATCCGCAAGAAACTTCTCGGCGGCGACAATCAGCAAACGGTCCAGGCCGCGCTCGTGCTCGGCCCCGTTTATGTCCAGATGGGTCGGCTCGACGACGCGGAGAAGCTTTATCTCGACGCCTTCCACGCGCAGGAGAAGGTGAAAGGATCGAATAATCCCGATCTCAGCCTGTATATTAAACTGCTGGCGGGCGTTTACGAAAAACAGGGCCGCGCGACCGAAGCCCAGGCGCTCTACGAACATTTGCGCTCGCTTTTCCGCGACGCATTCGGCGCGCAACGCTACGCCGTCAATCGCCGGCATGACCGCCGGCTCGACATCAATAGGCCGGTGTCGCGCGCATTCCCGCTCGCCCCGGGCTATGCGCCCGCCGATCTCGTCGAGGCGGCTGATTTCTCGGTGCCGACCGACAAGAATGACGGCATCGACGAAATGAAGCTGCGTCGCGCCGCCGATCCGGACGCCGATCCGCGCGAAGCCAATCTGCCGGCTCGGCTCGCCGAGCTGCTTTCGCTTTGCAGCTCCGAAACCGGCGAAAGACTTGCGCTGCGCTCGGGCTATCGTTCCTATGACACGCAAAAGGCGCTCTACGCTCGCATCGGATTCAAGGGCACCGTGACCCCGCCCGGCATGTCGGAGCACCAAACGGGTCTTGCCGCCGATATCGACGTTAACGGCCGCATGATGCGCGCGAGCGACGCGTCCTATCAGTGCTTTGAAGAAAACGCCTTCCGCTTCGGCTTTATTCTCTCCTACCCGCCCGGAAATGATTACCTGCCGGGCCCCGATACTTACGAGCCCTGGCACTGGCGCTATGTCGGCATCCCGACCGCACAGCTCTATCGCGAAGCCGGCCCCAGCAACAAACCGGAAGAATTTCTCGCGGCCCTTCCCTGCTTTGAAGAACGGGCCGCCGAGGGCGGATTCCCGATGGCCGGCGAGCCCGATGTATGCCTTGCCGGCCCCAAGGTCGTCGCGGCGTCGACGAGCCCCCGATCCAAGCCGCAACCCATTGGCGAAAAAGCGAAAACGGCCCGCAAATTGAATAACGTCGCGCAAGGCGCGCAGACGGATTAGGGGCCTGATCCCTCGCGCCGTTGCAAGGACCGGCCGAGGATGTCAGTGGATCAAATCAGAACGCCGCGCGCGACAATCGCCTGGCTCTCTACCGAAGCGACCGCCTTTGACGCCGCGAGATCGCAATTCGCGAAAGCCGGATATCGCCTGCTGGAAGGCGAGGAAGCCGCAGACGCCGAACTCGCGGTCGTCGATTTTCGCAACCGGCGCGTGACCGCCAAAGCCGCCTCGCGACTCGCCGCCCTAATGAGGCGCAAGACGCCCGAATGCGGGATTGTCTATATCGCGCCGCCTTTTCTCGGCGCAGCCGAACGCGCCCATCTTCGCCGCTCCGGCGATCTCGTGCTGTGCGAGGATGATCTGCGCGGCGTTGTTGAAACGTGCCGCCAGAGGCTCCGTATAAGGAACATTGCCGAAGAATCGGGCGAGCGGCTGAAAACAATCGCCGCGCTGAGCCGGTTGTCGGATTTTCCTCCGATCGAAGCTTCGAGCGAGGCGCCTTCTGTTTTGGTCGCGGGCCCGCCAGGACCGGCGGCGCTCGCTGCGCTCGCCGCGGCCGAACGAACGAGCGCGCGATGCGCGGGCGTGCTTTCCGCCGGACAGGCGATCCGGGCGCTTGAAACAAACATCTTTGACTGCGCCGTTTTTCTTCCGACGACGGACAGCGACGCGCTCGCCGGACTTGCGCGGGCGATGCGCCGGCACCGGCGCCTGCGCGACACGCCCGTATTGATCGTAGCGGAGAATGAAGGGTTGCGCGCGAAACTCGCGCCTTATTGGGGAGCGGACGCGCTTCTGCTCGATCATGTTTGCGACGATCTCGGACCGCGCCTTGCGGCCTCGACGCGGCGGGCGCGCCTGCTCGCCGCGATGCGCCGTTTTCTGACCGCCTGCTCGGGCGATAATGTACGCGATCGGCTTTCTGGCGCTTTCACGCCGCAATTTTTCGGACAGCATGGCGCACGCGTATTTGCGCGCGGCGCGCAGACAGGACGCGCCGACTCCCTGATTGCAATCCGCCTCGCCCCGCTCGCTGCTGTGGAGGCGGGCGGGACGCGCCTGCTTGTCGAAGCCGCACGTCTTATCAATCGCGTAACGCGCGCTGAAGATTGCGTCGGCAGGCTGACGAGCGACAGTTTTGTCGTTCTTCTCGCCGCGACGCCGCTCGAAGACGCCGCCGCGGCCGCAAGGCGGATCGAAGGCGTGATCGCGAATACGATGTTCCGCTCCCGCTCGGGAGACACTCCGTTCGGCGTCGCGACAGCCGCCGCCGTCGTCGCGCGCGCCGAAAATGGCGGGCTTGAAGAAACGATCGCGGCCGCGCTAGTGAAGCTGTCGACAGCCAAGCCCAGAACCGCGGAACGATAGGTTCGCGCTAGCGTCTCATCCCGGTCTGGACTTCCGGCATCGGCAGCAACGCCTCGCCTTCCATGCTCGCGACCGGATAGGCGCAATAGTCGGCGGCGTAATAGGCGCTCGGGCGATGATTGCCTGAATGGCCGACGCCGCCGAACGGCGCGGCCGAAGAAGCGCCGGTCGTCTGCCGGTTCCAGTTCACGATGCCGGCGCGCGACAGCGCGAAGAATTTCTCCCAGTTCTTCGCATCGTCCGACAAAAGTCCCGCCGACAGGCCGAATTTGGTTGCATTGGCGCGCTCGATCGCCGCGTCGAAATCCTTGACGCGATATACTTGAAGCATCGGGCCGAAATGTTCCTCGTCGGGAATCGCGCCGGCGCCCGTCACGTCGACAATGCCGGGCGTAACGAAAGCTGCGCCCTCCTCGCGCACGGAAAGCGTGCGGATCGCTTCTCCGCCGAGATCGACGCGCGCATCGAAAGCCCGTTCAAGGGCCTCGGCCGCCTTTGCGGAAATAACGGGACCCATAAAGGGCTGCGGCTCCTCAAAAGGCGCGCCGATGATCAGACGGTCCGTCAACCGGACAAGCGCTTCGAGATAGCTGTCGGCGCGCGCGTCGTCAGGGACGATCAGGCGGCGCGCGCAGGTGCAGCGCTGGCCGGAGGTCAGGAAGGCCGATTGCACCACCGCAAAGGCCGCAGCATCGATATCGTCCGTGTCCCACCAGATGAGCGGGTTGTTGCCGCCAAGTTCAAGCGCGAGGATCTTGTCGAGCTTGTCCGCGAATGCGCGGTGCAGGGCCAGTCCCGTCTTTGCGCCGCCGGTGAACAAGAGCCCGTCAATGCGGTCGTCTTCGCTCAACGCCGCGCCGGTCTCCCGCGCGCCCTGAACGAGATTGACGACTCCCGCGGGGGCGCCGGCCTCGGCCATCGCGTTGACGATGAAGGCGCCCGGCCCGGGCGCAAGCTCGGAGGGTTTGAATAAGACGGTGTTGCCGGCGATCAGCGCAGGCGTGATATGCCCGTTTGGCAGATGCGCGGGAAAATTGAACGGCCCGAGAACGGCGAGCACGCCGTGGGGTTTATGGCGAAGCATCCCGCGTGTCGACCCTGTCGCCGTTTCCTTCTCGCCGGTGCGCTCATGATAGGCCCGGATCGATATGTCGACCTTGCCGGCGACGGCGGCGGCCTCGGTTTTCGTCTCCCAAAAAGGTTTGCCCGTTTCTTCGGAAATCAGACGCGCGAGTTTTTCGGCGTCCCGCTTGATAATATCGCGATAGCGCTCAAGAATCTCGATACGCTGTTTGAGCGGCGTCATCGCCCATTTCGGGAACGCCGCGCGCGCCGCGCTGACCGCTTCGGCGACATCGGCGCGCGTTGCGGCATTGCCTTCGAAGCAGACCCCGCCGGTCGCAGGGTTGATCGACTGAAAGATTTCGCCGGCGCCCTCGCGCCATTTACCGTCGATAAAAACCGTATCAGTCATCACGCCCTTCTCAATCCGATGGCTTACCACGGCGCCCAACGGACCTGATCGCCCTTTTTGACGCCGAGCGCGTCGGCCGTCTCCGCATTGAAGACGATCTCGTCTTCCTTAATTCGCGCTTTCGCCTTGACCGCGCGGAAGGTCGACACCGAACCCGCCGCAAGCAGGGCGTCCGCCGCCCCGGCCGCTTCGGCGATTTCGGAAAGAGTCAACACGCGGCTCTCCCGGATCGTCCTGATATTCATGGTCGGCGTATCCACGAGAGGCCCGCCGTCGAAAACATCTATATAATCATTATAGACGAAGCCTTCATTGAGCAGCATGCGATAGGCCGGCAGCGCGCTGTCATGCGGCCTGCCAAGGCAGTTCCGCGCGTCTTCGGGCATCAAATCCGCATAAATCGGATAGCGCGGCATCATGTCTTCGATGAACTGATTGCCATGAGCGGCGTTGGCCGCGTCCGCCTCCTCAAAATCCATTTCGAAAAAGCGGCGGCCCACGGCATTCCAGAAGGGCTGCGCGCCGTCCGGCGCGCGCCACCCCCTCAGCTCGGCGCAAATGTGATCGGCGATGATCTCCGGCTTTTGCGCGATGAACATATATCGCGAACGCGCCAACAGTTTTCCGAGCCCGCCGCCGCGCACGGTCGGCGAAATGAAGAGCGAGCCGACTTCAGCGCAAGCGGTGAAATCGTGCGTGGGGATGAGCACGCGCCGGATCGACCGCTTGTTCAGCTCTTTCGAGCCGTAGAACTCGTGATTGATCTTATAGTTTATGAAGCCCGACTCGAGTCCGATCGAAGAAAAGACGGCTGCGATGCCGATCGCTTTCCCGTCCTTTTCAAGAACCAGCGAATAAATTTCACCGCCGGGTTTTCCAGCGTTTTTCTCATAGCATTCGCAGGCGAATTTTATGCGCGCCTTGAGTGTCTTCGTGTCCGAAGGGAGATTGGTCATCCCGCCGCCGGACTGACGCGCAAGGGAAAGGATAGCGTCGAAGTCCTCTTCGCGCACGGGCCGCATGAACGGAAGGCTCATAGGCGGGACCCCTGGAGGCCTGGATTGGGAATGTCGCCCGCCGCAACCCGCAGCAGAAGAAGAGCGGAAAGCTTGGCGCGCTCTTCCAGGGAATCGAGCTTCACAATCTCATCCGCGCTATGAATATGCGCCCCCCTCGCCCCGAGCGTGTCGATGACGGGAATTCCCGCCGCCGCAATGTTATTTCCGTCGCAACATCCGCCGGTCGATTTCCAGCGGAGATCGAGACCTAATTCGGCGCCGAGAGTTTTCAGCGCCGCGAAAAAAGCCTCAAGCTCCCGCGTCATCGGCTTTGGCGGCCGACCGAACCCGCCATGAAGACGCGCCGAATAGCCGTCGCGCGCGCCGATCTCCGTTATCAACGCATTCGCGTTGCGCAAGACGAAGCCCTCGTCGTCCGGCTTTTCGATGCGCACGTTGAAACGCACGACCGCCTTGTCGGGAATGACATTATTCGGCCCGCCGCCCTCGATCCGCGCGACATTGACCGTCAAACCGTCTCGCTTGCCGGAAAGCCTGTCGATGCGCGCGGCGAATTCGGCGGCCGCCACCACCGCATTGCGACCGAGATGATGCTCGCGGCCAGCATGGGCGCTCCTGCCATCGAAGATCGCGGAGAAATTGCCGCTCCCCTTGCGGGCGCCGGCGAGCGTTCCGTCGGGCAGAGCCGGCTCGTAAACGCAGGCGAACTGCGCGCGCTTCGCAGCCTCGGCGAGCAGGGGCGCAGATCCGGGCGAACCGATCTCCTCGTCCGCGTTGATGACCACCTCATATCCGATGCGCTCGGCGAATTTCGATCTTTCGACCGCCATCAGCGCGTATAGCATGATCAGAAGGCCGCCCTTCATATCAGCGCCGCCGGGCGCGTTCAGCGTATCTTCGTCGACGAGCCGGTCCGTCTGGAACGGGTGGTCGGCCCCGAAGACCGTATCCATGTGCCCTGCGAGCAGGACTCGGACGGGCGCCTGGGGCCGTTTGACAAGTCGCAGCGAAGGCCCGACCGGCTTCTTGACGATCTCCCCCTTGGGGGTGACGACCTCCTGCGGCGGGCCTTCCACCGTCTCGACCTCGCCGCCCAGGCCCGAAAAGCCCTCCGCGAGCGCGCGCCGCATCGCAGCGAGCCCGTCAAGATTGGCGCTGCCGGAATTTATCGCGCACCATGCGCGCAGCATGGAGGTCATCTCGCCCCGCTTACCGTCAAGGAAGCCGAGATCGTTCGAAATGTCTGTTTTTCCCGCCCGTTTGCCCATAGCCTCCACAGCACTAGCGCCGCCCATGGGCGGGGGCAAGCAGGGCTCGCTTGAGGCGAAAATGCCGCCGTGGCGCTGTTGTCGCAGCGCGCTGAACCTCTCTATAGTCGCCGCCGAACCGCGGGAGAGCTCCGCGGACCCTCGCCCGTTCGCCAGTCTCTAGCCCGGTCCCATGCTGCGTCTCATAGAGTATTTTCTGATCCGCTGGGCGGAGTTCGCCCGCCGCAGCCGGTGGTGGACCGTCGGCGCCTTCCTCATCGTATCTGTCCTTGCAGGCGCCTACGCCGCGACGCATCTGAAGGTGAACACCGACACCAGCCAGATGCTGGACCCCAATCTTCAATTCCAGAAAAACTCGATCGCGCTGCGCGACGCCTTCCCGCAGATAAAGGACGACCTCATCGTCATCATTCGCGCGCCGACGCTCGACGAGGCGGACGCCTTTGCGGCGGCGCTTCGCGACAAGCTTCTCGCGGACACCGACTCTTTCAGCGCCGTGTTCGCGCCGGCGGAAGATCCGTTCTTTCTCAATAACGGCCTTCTGTATCTCAGCGCGTCGAAGCTCGACAAGCGTCTTTCGCAAACGACAAAAGCGGCCGGTTTGATCGAAACGCTGGCGAAGTCGCCGACGACCGACACGCTTTTCTCTACGCTCGCAGACAATGACAAGCTGGCCGAGAAATCCGATCTCGGCCAGGAGACGCTGTCTTCGATTTACGCCGAACTCGGCGACGTCATCGACGCGAGTCTCAAAGGCGAACGCCGCCCCTTTTCATGGATGGGCGCTTTCGACCCCGACTCCAGGAAAGCGAATTATACCCGTATCGTCTACGCGACGCCGATCCTCGACTATTCGCGTCTGCAACCGGCCAAGCCTGGCATATCCGCAATAAAACAGCACATCGCCGATCTTGAGCCCCAATTCGCGGGCCGCGTCGAGACCTACATCACGGGCGATCCGGCATTGCGCGCCGATGAACTCGCATCGGTTACGAAAGGGATCGGTCTTTCGTTCCTGCTGTCCTTCCTGCTCGTCTCGGCGCTGCTCGTCATCGCATTCCGTTCGATACCGATGTCTCTCGTGACCATGGCGTCTCTCCTGATCACGCTGACGCTGACATCGGCTTTCGCCGCCTTGGCGGTAGGTGAGCTTAATCTCGTATCGGTCGCGTTCACGGTTTTGCTCGTCGGGCTTGGCCTCGACTTTGCGATCCATCTGCTGCTCCATATCGAGGAGCGCCGCGCGTTCGGCCAGACCACGCGCCAGGCCCTGCGCGGATCGATGCACGAAACCGGCGTCGGGCTGGTTCTGGCGGCGGTGACGACCGCGCTCGCTTTTTTCTCCTTCATCCCGACCGAGTTCATCGGCATCGCACAACTCGGCACGATCGCGGGCGCGGGCGTTCTGATCGCGCTCTTCGTTTCCCTCACCTTCGTTCCGGCCACGCTGGGCGCGTTGCCGCCGCCCCAATCCTATCGCAAAGGCAAGAGCGGGAAATCGCGCGGCGTCATCCACGCCGTCTCCGGACCGGTCGCGATCGTTGTCGCGCTGCTTGGCGTCGCCTCGCTCACGCTTGTCCCGAAATCGCGTTTCGACGCCGACCCGATGTCGCTGCGCGACCCCAACACGCAATCCGTCAAAGGCTTCAATCTTCTGTTCGACGACGAAGAGACCGTTCCCTACCGGCTAACAGTGCTTGTTCCTTCTGAAAAGGAAGCTCTCGAAACAGCTGCGAAAGCGAAAACGCTTCCGACTGTTTCGGAAACGCGCTCCCTTCCCGATTTTGTGCCCAAGGATCAGGAAGAAAAGCTTGATCTCATTGGTTTCGCTGCAGGCTCCCTCGCCTTCGCGCTCAATGCTTCTGCGGACCCCAACGCGCCCGCTGACACCGGCGGCGCGCTCAAACTCGAAACGCGCCTGCGCGAGGCGCACAAAGACGGTCCCGGCGCGCGCCTCGCGCAGCTTCTTCGGGAAGCGCGCGAAACCGCGCGTCCGCAGACCGCAACGCTGATCCAGAACAACATCTTCGCGTATTGGCCGCAAATCGTGAACCGGCTCAAAGACCAATTCAACGCGCAGCCAATTACGATCGATGACCTGCCCCAAGCGCTCAGGAGCCGGTATCTTTCCGTTGACGGACAATGGCGCGTTGACATCGTTCCTAAAGAGGATCCGCGAAACAAAGCGGCTCTGGACCGTTTCGTGAAGTCGATAACCGACAATTTCACGCATGTATCCGGCAGCGCGCTTCAATCGAAGCGCGCCGGCGAGGTGATTTCCGAGTCGATGCTCGAAGCGACCGGCATAGCGCTTCTCGTCATAACGATCTTCCTGGCTTTGCTGGTGCGCAATATCTCTCTTGTCTTCCTGATGATGCTGCCCTTGCTTCTTGCGGCGTCGCTCACCACGGCGACCGGCGTCATTTTCAACATTCCCTTCAACTATGCGAATGTCATTGTGTTGCCGCTGCTGCTCGGGGTCGGCGTCGACAGCGGCATCCACCTCGTGCTGCGTCAGCAGCAGGTTAAGGCCGGCGAACATGTTTACGGAACGTCGACCCCGCGCGCGGTGTTTTTCTCTGCGCTGACGACGGTCGCGTCCTT
Organism: Alphaproteobacteria bacterium; assembly: GCA_016125425.1. Taxonomy (GTDB): domain Bacteria; phylum Pseudomonadota; class Alphaproteobacteria; order Caulobacterales; family Parvularculaceae; genus Amphiplicatus. Next base: position 82,637 of record WGLT01000019.1, on the reverse strand, counting down.
CGGCAGCCTGATGCTCTCCTCGCACAGGGGCACGGCCTCAATGGGAGAGCTTCTCTCCATCGCGATCGGCTACACGCTGATTTGCACGCTGATCGTGCTGCCGCCTCTTTTCCGTCTCGGCGAGCGGCGTGCGGAAAGAGCCGCGGCCAAAACGACCCGCGCCGCGGCCGAATCGCAGGCGAGCGCGGGTTAAAAAAAGGAAACCTTGTCGCGCGCGCCTGTCCCGCCTTATTTTCGGCTCGTTGTCCGCTCGAAAGCCGCCGCAATCGCCTGCTATGCGTCAGCGCCAGTCAGTGAAGGAACCCCTCGCATGACCCTCGCCCGTTCGCCAATCATCGCGCTGTGTGCGTCCGCCGCCCTGTTCGCCTTCGCCGCCGCCGCGCCTGCGGCCTCCGAGAACGCCGCCGCCGCGCAGCAGGCCACGCCGATCACGACCGACGAAGCGATCGCTTTTGCAAAGCAGATGACGGCGGATGCGACCGCAGCGCTGACCGCGCCCGGCGAAACCGAAGCGCAGCATCTCGCCGCGTTCCAGACGGTTCTCGACAAGAGTCTTGCGCTTGATGTGATCGGCAAATTCATGCTCGGCGCGAATCGCAGCTCGATGACGGAAGATCAGCTTGCCCGGTATAACGCCGTATTTCCGAAATATATGACCAAGCAATATGCCGAACAATTCAAGGACATCGTCGGAAAACCGCTCGAGGTTCTCGACTCAAAACAAATCGGCCCGAAAGATGTCATCGTGCGCACGCAGTTCAAGCGCGAGGCCGGCGCGCCGATCAACGTCGACTGGCGCGTCAGGAAGCTCAATTCGGGCGACCTCAAGATGATCGATATTATCGTGTCCGGCGTCTCGATCATGCTTGTAAAGCGCGAGGAATTTTCGTCTTTCATCGCATCGAACGGAGTCGATGCGCTGATCGAGAGACTCGAACAGCAGGCCGCCTAGTCTTCTTTGCCGTCTCTGGCCCGTTTTGCGCGCACTCCGTCCCAATAGGCGAGCCGCTTTTTGATTTCGCGTTCAAATCCTGTGTCGAACGGCTCGTAAAAGCGTTCGCGCTTCATGCCGGGGGGGAAATAGTTAAGGCCGGACGCGCCGTCCTTGACATTCGGGTCGTATTCATAGCCTTTCGAATAACCGAGTTCCTTCATCAGCTTGGTCGGTGCGTTCATGGCGTAAGCCGGCGGCGGCAGGGAGCCCGTTTCCCTGGCGGCGCGCATCGCCGCGCCCATGGCCGTATAGGCCGCGTTCGATTTCGGAGCCGTCGCAAGATGAATAACAGCCTGCGCCAGCGCCAGCTCGCCTTCGGGCGAGCCGAGGAAGTCGTAGGCATCCTTCGCGGCGATCGCGACGCCGAGCGCCGTCGGATCGCCAAGACCGATGTCTTCCGACGCCATGCGCACGAGACGACGCGCGATATAGAGCGGGTCTTCTCCGCCGGATAGCATGCGCGCAAGCCAGTAGAGCGCCGCATCGACATCCGATCCGCGAACGGATTTGTGCAGCGCGCTGATCAGATTGTAATGCGCCTCCTGCCCCTTGTCGTAGAGCGGCGCGCGACGCTGCACGATCCTGACAAGTTCCTCAGGCTCAATCGGTGCGCGGCCTTCGGGCTCAAGAAAGACTTCCTCCGCAAGATTCAGCGAAAATCGGCCGTCGCCGTCGGCCATGGCGATCAGCGTTTTCCGCGCCTCCGGCGTCAGCGGCAGTTCGCGTCCTTCCGCCTTTTCAGCGCGTTGCATCAAGGTCTCTATCGCCGCTTCATCGAGACGATTGAGAACAAGGACCTGCGCGCGCGACAGTAGAGCTGGGATCAATTCGAAGGAAGGATTCTCCGTCGTCGCGCCGACGAGCGTTATGAGCCCTGACTCGACATGCGGCAGAAAGCCGTCCTGTTGCGCGCGATTGAAACGATGAATCTCATCGACGAAGAGCAGCGTTCCCTTGCCGGTCCGCCGGCGCGCCTCGGCCCGCTCGAACACCTTGCGCAAATCGGCGACGCCCGAAAACACGGCCGATATCTGTTCGAACTCCAGATTGGTCTGATCGGCGAGCAGCCTTGCGATCGTCGTCTTGCCGACGCCCGGCGGCCCCCAAAGAATGATCGAGGAAAGGCGCTTCGCCTTCAGCATGCGCCTCAAGGGCGCGCCCTCGGCGAGCAGGTGATCCTGCCCGACCACCTCTTCAAGCGAGGCCGGGCGCAGCCGGTCCGCCAAAGGACGCGGAGCTTGCCTTTCAAGGCCGGCGGACTGAAACAGGTCGCTCAAGGCGTTTCCTTCCGAAAGAAGCGCAAGAATCGGGCTGCGCGCGGCGCGCGAAGATCATAAGCGGGCGCTACGATATAAATAAGAGGCGTTATGCTTATCCTCCATGACTACCTGCCCTCGCTCAATGGCTGGAAGGCGCATGTTCTGTTGGGACTGCTCGGCCTCGACTATGAAACCCGTCCGGTCGCTATTTTTTCCGGCGAAAGCCGAACGGCGGCGTTCCTTGAAAAGAATCCGGCGGGCGCAATTCCCGTGCTCGAGCTCGAAGACGGCCGGACGATCGCGGAATCAAACGCAATTCTGACCTATCTCGCCGAGGGAACGCCTTATCTGCCCGCGGACCGATTTGATCGCGCCAAGGTGATGCAATGGCTGTTCTTCGAGCAATATTATATCGAGCCTACGATCGGCGCCTTGCGCTTCTGGACGTTGACGGGGCGGCTTGAGGCGAACGCCGCAATGGTCGCGGCGAAGCGCGCCGGCGGCGAACGCGGGCTCGCCGGGATGGAGCGAGCCCTTCAGAACGAGACATTCCTCGCCGGCGGCCGCTTTACGATCGCCGATATCGCCGTCTACGCCTACAGCCACCGCGCCGAGGACGCCGGATATGCGCTGGCCGACTTTCCCCATGTCGAGACCTGGATGGCGCGCGTCGCGGAAACGATCGGCGCGGACTACCCCGTTCATCCTTACGGGGAGGAAGCGCGGCCCGGCTAAAAGCCGACCTGCCAGCGCACGACCTGGTCTCCCGTATCGATCTCAAGCACCCAGCGGCGCGCGGGACGCTCTATCAGCGAAGCGAGTTCGGCGCTCGATTTCACTTTCACGCCGTTCACGGAGAGTATGCGGAAGCCGCGCCTGAGGCCCCGCCTCGCTGCGAAGGAGTCGGGGTCCACCTCAGTCACGACGACGCCGGTCCGGAACGGATCGATCCCGGCCTCTGCGTTTGAGCGGGGTGATGCATTGTCGACGGTCACGCCTTCGAGCGGATTGTTCCCGTCGATATGACGGGGGTCGGGCGCCGGCGTGCTCGGAGGCAGTTCGAGACGCACAGTCGCCTGATGCGCCCTCCCGTCGCGAATATAGGTGACGTCGATGCGATCGCCTGCGGAGTGCACGCCGACGCGATAGCGCACGGCGCCGGAGTCATAGACCGGCTTATCATCGATCGCCGTGATGACGTCGCCCGATTTAAGTCCCGCCGCCGAAGCCGGCCCGCCCTCCCATATCTGGCCGACGATCGCGCCCGCCGGACGGTCAAGGCCCAGAGCTTTGGCGATGTCCTGCGTGACGTCTTCGGTCGAAGCGCCGAGCCAAGGCCGGGTCAGCTTGCCGCCGTTCAGCGCCGTCCGGATCACCTGCTGAACGAGGCGCGATGGGATCGCAAATCCGATGCCGTTCGAGCCGCCCGAACGCGAATAGATATTCGAATTGATTCCGACAAGCTTGCCGTTGATGTCGACGAGCGCACCGCCGGAATTGCCGGGATTGATCGCCGCATCCGTCTGAATAAAGAACTGATAGTCGTTCACCGATACGCCGGTGCGCGCGAGCGCGGAGACGATGCCGCTCGTCACCGTCTGGCCGACGCCGAACGGATCGCCGATCGCCAGAACAAGGTCGCCGACTTCAAGCGCATCCGAATTGGCGAACTCCAGATATGGCACCGGGCCGCCCGCGTCGATTTTCAGCACCGCAAGGTCGGATTGCGGATCGGCGAGCAGAACTTTCGCCGGAAACTCACGCCGATCAGAAAAGACCACTTTGATTTCCTGCGCGCCCTGGATGACATGGTTGTTCGTGACGATGACTCCATCAGGACGAACGATGACACCGGAGCCAAGCGATTGCTGTTCGCGCGGGCCCATATTGAAGAACTGGTCGAAAAAGGGGTCGCCGGTCGTCCGGTTGACGGTCGACCGTGTGAACACATTGACGACCGCGGGCGCCGTCTTCTTGACGATCGGCGCAAAAGACATCCTGACCGCCGCCGCCGAATTCGGCGCGGCGCGCGGAGCGCTTTCGATCTGCGGCGCTGACATCGTCGCCGGCGCGGCCTCCGCCTTGTCGGGGGCGGTCGGCGCGGGCTCGCGCGCATCCGTTGTCGATCTTCCTCCGCAGGCGCTGACCGCAACGGCCATCAGGAGGAAAGCACGTAAAATCAAACGCATAGAGTAATTCCTTGGCTGCCGGCAGAATCCGGACGGGCGCGCGCCGAAGCGGCGGCTCTCGGCTAAAAGAGCCCCGTCACAGCACGAAATGCAAGGGGACGAAAGCGCCGCTTTCCGCCGTCATCAGGCGGATATCTCTACGGCGAGTGCGGCAAGCGATCGCCGCCACCAGTCGGCGACGCGCTGCTGCGTGACCATGTCGGGAAAACGATGACGCGCGACGTGGCTCTGCGGGATGTCAAGCCAGCCGAAATGCCTTACGCTGACACGAGTCTCTTCGCCGATAGCTTCAAACGTCACTTCGACACGCGTCTTCTGTTCGTCCATCAGCGTCGCATGCCGCCAGCTGAAGGCAAGCATTTCGCCGCGGCGCCATTCCGTGACATGGCCAATCTCGAAGACCTTGCCGTTTGCGAGCGTTGTAATGAGGCGGCCGTTCTCACCCCCTTCAAAGGAGAGTACGCCATCGCCCCGCGGCGTGATTTCGAACAGGGGGTCAGGCCGCCACCATGCGCTGATCTCTTCGGTAAAAACATCGAAGGCGCGTTCGGGTGAAGCTTTGACCCGCAACGCGATAAGGACTGAGGACGTCACTCGCGAGCGCCTTTTTCAACATGCGCCTTGAACGAGGCAAGTTGACGCGTCCAAAGCCGCTCCATGTCGTCGAGCCATTTTCTGAGGTCGGCCAAACCCGCCTCCTTCAGCGCATAAACGCGAACACGCGCATCGAATTCAGGATGCGTTTCCTCGACAAGTCCGCTCTTTTTTAACGCGCGCAAATGCCGGCTCATCGCCGGCGCCGAAAGCCCGAGCGCGCCCGCCAGCTCTCCGGCGCGGTGCGGGCGCTCGCTTAGAAGTTCGACGGCGCGGCGACGCTGCGGATCAGCGAGCGCCGCAAGTCTTTCATCGATCCTTGAGCGGTTCACGGACGATATAGCGTCGTCGTAAGGCCGCCTGCCTTGTCCCACTCTTCCGGCGAGAGTTCCTGTACGGTCTGTCCGAAGGTCCAGATATGGCCTTCCGGGTCTTTCGCCCGGTATGTGCGGTCGCCATAGAACTGCGTCTCAGGCTCCTGCACGATGACGGCGCCGGCCTTGCGCGCGCGTTCGCAATGGGCGTCGATGCCGCTCTCAATGTGCACATGCACCGTCTGCGTATTCTTGCCGCCAATTGACGCCGGACTCTTGTGATCTTCCGACCACTCGCTGCCGACCATGATCAGGCATTCGCCATAGCGCATCTCGGAATGCGCGACATTGCCGTCTTTGTCGGTGAGGATCATCGCGGGCTCAAAACCGTAGGCTTTCTCAAGCCAGTCGAGCGCGGCTTTCGGATCGCGATAGCAGAGCGCCGAAGTGAGGCTGTTTCGCTTATAACCGGACATCACCCTCTCCTTTCAATATGACGTAATATTTAACGCATATCGAAATTATTATGGCAAGTGAAAAAAGCGGCCCGAAGGCCGCCTTTTCAATCCCCTTGGCGCAAAAGCCTATTCCTCGTCTTCGACTCCGATGACGGGGCCTGAGTCTTTGCCTTTTTCGTTCTCGTCGCGATCGACGAATTCGATCACGGCGAGCGGCGCGTTGTCGCCATAGCGGAAGCCGGCTTTCATGATCCGGATATAGCCGCCATTGCGGTCGGCGTAACGCGGGCCGAGCGTATCGAATAGCTTCTTGGCCTGCTCCTCGTCGCGAATGCGCGCGATCGCGAGGCGGCGAAGGTTAAGCGAACGCGAGGCGTCTTTATTCGCCTTCTTCGCCATTGTCACGAGTTTCTCGACGATGGGCCGCAGCTCTTTCGCCTTCGGCAAGGTCGTCGTGATTTGCTCATGCTTGATAAGCGCCGACGCCATATTGGCGAACATCGCGCGGCGATGCTCATGCGTGCGGTTCAGTTTGCGGTGCGCCATCCCGTGTCGCATGGCTTTTTCTCCTAAAGGCTGACGCGCCTACTCTTCGTATTTCTTCGCGAGGTCTTCGATATTGTCCGGCGGCCAATCCGGCACGTCCATGCCGAGATGAAGACCGAGGCCCGCAAGCACTTCCTTGATCTCATTGAGCGACTTGCGGCCGAAGTTCGGCGTGCGGAGCATTTCCGCTTCCGTCTTCTGGATGAGGTCGCCGATGTAAACGATGTTGTCGTTCTTTAGGCAGTTCGCCGAGCGAACCGACAGTTCGAGCTCGTCGACCTTGCGCAGAAGCGCCGGATTGAAAGGCAGTTCTTCATGCGCGGCGCCGCCGATATCTTTCTTCGGCTCGTCGAAATTGACGAAAATCTGGAGCTGATCCTGAAGGATGCGCGCGGCGTAGGCGGCGGCGTCTTCAGGGGTCACCGATCCGTCGGTTTCGATTTCGAGAATCAGACGGTCATAATCGAGGACCTGTCCTTCGCGGGTGTTCTCAACGCGATAGGCGACGCGCTTGACCGGCGAATAGAGGCTGTCGACCGGAATAAGGCCGATCGGCGCGTCTTCCGGACGGTTGCGGTCGGCTGGGACATAACCCTTGCCCGACTGCACCGTCAGCTCCATGCGGAGCGAGGCGCCCTGGTCGAGATGGCAGATCACTTGCGATTTATCGAGGATTTCAACCGATGCGGTCGCCTCGATGTCGCCGGACGTCACCGGGCCTGGCGTCGACTTCTTCAGGGTCAGACGCTTCGGCGTATCGGCGTGGCAGCGCAGCGAAAGTTGCTTGATGTTGAGAACGATGTCGGTCACGTCCTCGCGCACGCCCGGGATCGATGAGAATTCGTGAACGACTCCGTCGATCTGAATCGACGTCACCGCCGCGCCTTGCAGCGACGAGAGCAGAATGCGGCGCAGCGCATTGCCGAGGGTCAGTCCGAAACCGCGCTCAAGCGGCTGGGCGATGATCGTGGCCCGGCGCTCCGGGTCGACGCCCGGCGTAACTTCAAGCTTGGTCGGACGAATGAGTTCTTGCCAGTTCTTTTCAAGCACGATGCTTCAAGCTCCATGTGGCGCGAGATGCGCGCCCTTCTGTTCGAACCCGTCGAGCCGGGTTCAGACGGGTTAGACGCGGCGGCGCTTGCGCGGCCGACATCCATTGTGCGGGATCGGCGTCACGTCCTTGATGACCTGAACGACGAGGCCGGCGGCCTGCAGGGCCCTGAGCGCGCTCTCGCGGCCCGAGCCCGGCCCCATGACTTCGACGTTCACCGTCTTCAGTCCGTGCTCCATCGCTTTCTTGGCGGCGTCCTCGGCGGCGAGCTGCGCCGCATAGGGCGTCGACTTGCGAGAGCCCTTGAACCCCATGCCGCCCGCCGACGACCAGGAAATGGCGTTTCCTTGCTCGTCGGTGATGGTGATCATCGTGTTGTTGAAAGAGGCGTTCACATGCGCGACGCCCGAAGTGATGTTCTTGCGCTCGCGGCGGCGGACGCGCGTGGTGGAGGCGGGTGACTTTGCCATTGTCCTGCGTCCTTATTTCTTGCCGGGCATTTTCTTGCCGGCGATCGGTTTCGCCGGACCTTTGCGGGTGCGCGCATTCGTATGCGTGCGCTGGCCGCGGACGGGGAGCCCGCGCCGGTGGCGGAGGCCGCGATAGCAGCCCTGGTCCATCAGCCTCTTGATGTTGACGGCGACTTCGCGCCGCAGGTCGCCTTCGACCACATAATCCCGGTCGATGGCTTCGCGGATTTGAAGAACCTCAGCGTCCGACAGTTCGTTGACGCGACGCTCGGCCGGGATGCCGACCTTTTCGCAGATCTCGGCGGCCTTGGCCGGCCCGATACCGTGGATATAGCGAAGCGCGATCAGAACGCGCTTGTTCGTCGGAATGTTGACGCCTGCGATCCGGGCCACGAAGCTCTTCCTCTTCTCTCTAATCCGCCATGGGCCCTGGGGCCCAAAACGCCATAAAACAAGGCCCGCACCGGCCTATTCCCTTGCGAGGAGCCGGGCGAGCGCTGCGCCTTTTGGCGGAGGCGCGTAGATATAATGCCGCGCCAGCCGCCGTCAACTCCTCAAACCCGCGAATCCCAAGGGATCGCGGCGATTTTTCTACCCGATCCCGTCGAGAACGGCGTCGATCTCCGCCGCCACCTCGTCGATCGAGCCCATCCCGTCCACCTTCCTCAGCTTCCCCTGTTTCTCGTAATAGGGGATCAGCGGCGCGGTCTGCTCGCGATAGACCCGCTGCCGGTTCCGGAAGGTTTCCTCATTGTCGTCCGAGCGCAGCGGCTGGCCGGTCTGCTGCGCCTCGGCGATGCGGGTCCGGAGCCGGTTGACCAACTCTTCCTCGTCCACGACGAGCTCAATGACGACGTCGAGCGACCGCTTCTGTTTCTTGAGCACCCGGTCGATCATCTCAGCCTGGCCGACCGTGCGGACCGCCCCATCCAGAATGAAGCCTTTTTTGCAGTCGGGCTCCTTGATGCGGGCGGTGATGATTTCTTCGATGATCTTGTCCGAAACGAGGTCGCCGCGGTCGAGAACCGCCTTGACCTTTTTGCCGAGCGCAGAGCCCGAGGCGACCGCCGCGCGCAACATGTCGCCTGTTGAAAGCTGAGGCACGCCGCGCGTTTCAACAATGCGCTGCGCCTGGGTTCCTTTTCCCGCTCCGGGCGGGCCGAGCAAAATCAAAATCACCTTCGGCCCCCGCGAAGTTTCGATTTCTTGATGAGAGACTCATATTGCTGCGCCAGAAGATGGCCCTGAATCTGCCCGACCGTGTCGAGCGTCACCGACACGACGATGAGCAGGGACGTGCCGCCGAGATAGACCGGAATGCTCGGATAATAGGTGATCAAAATCTGGGGCGTCAGACAGACCAGCGCCAGATAGGCCGCGCCGACGACGGTGAGCCGGGTCAGCACGTAATCGAGATATTCCGCCGTGCGCGCCCCCGGCCGGTAGCCCTGCACAAAGCCGCCATATTTTTTCAGATTGTCGGCGACATCCGTCGTGTTGAACACCGCGGACGTATAGACGAACGAAAAGATAAAAATGCCGACCGCATAAAGGAACAGATACATCGGGTGATGCGGCGCGAACCAGATTTGCAGATTCTGGAGCCATTGCGGGGAATCGGATCCGATCGCGTTCGCCGCCGTCGCCGGCAGCAAGAGCAGCGATTGCGCGAAGATCGGCGGAATGACGCCGGCCGTATTGATTTTCAGGGGAAGGTGCGACTTCTCGCCTTGCGTCATACGCTGGCCGACCTGACGGCGCGGGTACTGGACGATGATCTTGCGCTGCGAGCGCTCCATAAAGACGACGAACGTCACCAGGATGAGCGCCATGAAAATAACGGCGATCACGACGCCCATGGGCAGGCTCGCGCCGCCGGCCCCCGCTCCGCGGCCAAGCGCCAAAAGACCCGCGGCCGAACGCGGCAACTCGGCGACGATGCCGGCGAAAATAATCAAGGACGTTCCGTTGCCGATCCCGCGCGAAGTAATCTGCTCGCCGAGCCATAACAGGAACATCACGCCGCCGACCAGCGTCACAACCGTGGTGAGAACGAAGAAAGGACCGGGCATTTCGACGACGGGAACACCGCCGCCATTGTTCGCCTGCAAGCTTACCGCGATGAAATAGGCCTGAAGCGCGGCGAGAAAGACAGTCAGATACCGCGTATACTGATTGATCTGCCGGCGCCCCTGCTCGCCTTCCTTCTTGATCGCCTCAAGAGAAGGAACGACCGCCGTCATCAACTGCATGATGATCGACGCGGAGATGTATGGCATGATGTTGAGCGCGAAGATCGCCATCCGCTTCACGGCGCCGCCCGCAAAGATGTTGAGCGTGCCGAGAAGACCGCCGGACTGCGATTGAAAAGCGTGGGCGTATGCTTCGGGATTGATGCCGGGAAGCGGAATATAGGTGCCGAGTCGATAGACAATGAGCGCGCCGAGCGTGAAGAGCAGTCGCTTCTTCAACTCCTCGGCTTTCGCAAAATTCGCAAAGCTCAGATTTGACGCAAACTGTTCGGCGGCGGATGTCATAAGCGTCCCGGACTGACTTCATTGGCCGTCGAAGCGGGGCCCCGCCGCTCCTCAGGCGCTCTCAAATGGCCGACGCCCCCCGGCGTCTTCGACCATTCCATGTGGCGGCGGCCGCGCCGGCGCGCAACCGCCGTCAGGCTTAATTTTCTTCGTCGTCCGCTTTCCGGGCCTTCTTCTTCGCGGCCTTCTTGTCCGCGGCGGCGTCGTTTTCCTTCTTCACCTCGGTGACCTTGAGAGCCCCGCCAGCTTTTTCGACCGCGGATTTTGCGCCCGCCGATGCGTGGGCGACTTCAATATCGACTTTCGCTTTGAGTTCCCCCTGGCCCAGCAGGCGAACGCCGTCATAGGCGCGGCGCAAAACCCCGGCCGCGACAAGCGCGGCGGCGTCGATCTTCTTGCCGGCGTCGAGTTTGCCGGCATCGATCGCAGACTGAAGCGCGCCGACATTCACTTCCGCGTATTTGGCGCGATTGGGCTTGGTGAAGCCGCGCTTGGGCAAGCGCATATAGAGCGGCATCTGGCCGCCCTCAAACTGGCGAATGCCGGTGACGCCCGAACGCGCTTTCTGGCCTTTGACGCCGCGGCCCGCCGTCTTGCCTTTGCCCGAGCCGATGCCGCGGCCGACGCGCATGCGCTCCTTGCGGGCGCCCGGATTGTCGGAGAGTTCGTTGAGTTTCATCTTTCTTCCTCGACTTGCGGCGGCCCCGGGCCGCCTCGCCTGCGGCGCCGCCTGCCGGCGGCGATTCCTATTCCTCGACCACCTCGACCATATGTGAGACCTTGGCGATCATGCCGCGCACCGACGGCGTGTCTTCGAGTTCGCGAACGCGCCCGATCTTGTTGAGGCCGAGCCCGATGAGCGTCGCCTCCTGGTCTTTGGGACGCCGCGCCGGGCTGCCGGTCTGGCGCACTTTGAGCATTTTCTTCTTCGCCGCCATCATCTGACTCCTAGGCCGCGTCGACGCCGACCGCCTCGCCGCCGCCGCTGCGGCGGGAGAGAATGTCGGCGACTTTCTTTCCGCGCTTATTGGCGATCGAACGCGGGCTCGTCTGATTGGCGAGCGCATCAATCGTGGCGCGCACCATGTTGTAGGGGTTCGAGGAGCCGAGCGATTTCGCAACGACGTCCTGCACGCCCAGCGTCTCGAAAACCGCGCGCATCGGACCGCCTGCGATGATGCCCGTGCCCGGAGGCGCGGCCCGCAGCACGACCTTGCCAGCGCCCCAGCGGCCTTGCGCATCGTGATGCAGCGTCCGGCCTTCCCGGAGCGGCACGCGGACAAGCGAACGCTTGGCTTCCTGGGTCGCCTTGCGGATCGCCTCCGGCACTTCGCGGGCCTTGCCCTTGCCGTAACCGACCCGGCCTTTCTGGTCGCCGACGACCACAAGCGCGGCGAAGCCGAAATTCTTGCCGCCTTTCACAACCTTCGCGACGCGATTGATCGCAACGAGCTTGTCGACGAATTCGTCGCGATCTTCGTCACGATCGCGGCCGCGCCGGCGGCCCTCTCCGCGTCCTTCTTCGCGCGCCATCAAGCTTCTCCTTCGAACCCTAGAAATTGAGGCCGGCTTCGCGCGCCGCCTCGGCGAGCGCTTTCACCCGCCCATGATACATATAGCCGCCGCGATCGAAGACGACGTCCTTGACGCCGGCCTTGATCGCCCGCTCGGCGAGCGCCTTGCCGACCGTTCCGGCCGCCTCGACGCCTTTGCCTTTCGTCAGCGCGCCGCGCAGATCCTTGTCGAGCGAGGACGCGGAAGCCAGGGTCTTGCCGGCGGCGTCGTCGATGATTTGCGCGGAAATGTTCTTCGCCGAGCGGAAGACCGACAGGCGCGGACGGCCGCTCGCCTTCGCGGCGCGAACGATCTTGGAGCGCGTGCGCTGGGCGCGCTTTTGGTGCTGTATATTCGCCGACTTGGCCATGGCCCGCCCTTACTTCTTCTTGCCTTCCTTGCGGAAGATGAATTCGTTCTCGTATTTGACGCCCTTGCCCTTGTAAGGCTCGGGCGGGCGCCAGGCGCGGATTTTCGCCGCCGTTTCGCCGACGAGCTGTTTGTCGATGCCAGTGACGACGATCTCCGTCGGCTTCGGCGTCTCAATCTTGATTCCGGCTGGGACCGGGAAATCGACGTCATGCGAATAGCCGAGCGAAAGACTCAAGGAATTTCCCTTCATCGCCGCACGATATCCGACGCCGACCAGTTCAAGCTTCTTCACGAACGGGTTCGACACGCCGGCGACCATGTTTGCGATCATGGTGCGGCTCATGCCCCATTGGGAGCGGGCCTCTTTTGATTTGTCGACAGGCTGCACCGACACCTTGTCGTCTTCGAGCGAGACGAGACAAAGATCATTGACGACGAAGGAAAGCTCGCCCTTCGGGCCCTTCGCCTTCACTGTCTGGCCGTCGACCGAAACCGTCACTCCCTTCGGAACGGGAACCGGCTTCTTACCGATACGGGACATCGTTCAGTCTCCTCGCGAACCCTTAGTAGACCTGACAGAGCACTTCGCCGCCGACATTGGCGTCGCGCGCCGCAGCGTCCGACATGACGCCCTTCGGCGTCGAAACGATTGAAATGCCGAGCCCGTTGCGCACCGGCGCGAGATCCCGCACCGAAAGATAAACGCGCCGTCCCGGCTTCGAGACGCGTTTGATATTCGAAATCACGGGCGCGCCGTCGAAATATTTCAGCTCGACCTCGAACTGCGGCTTCTCGCCGTCCTTTTCGACGCGCGAATAACCGCGGATATAGCCCTCGTCCGCAAGCACGTCGAGAACCCAGCCGCGCAGCTTCGAGGCGGGCACCGTCATCGACGAATGCCGGCGCATCTGCGCATTGCGGATGCGGGTGATCAGGTCGCCAATAGGGTCGTTGATCGCCATCTTCGATGCCCCTCCCCTTACCAGCTTGACTTGATGAGGCCCGGGATCAGGCCTTCGGAACCGAGTTGGCGCAGCGCCACGCGAGACATTTTCAGCTTGCGATAGAAGCCGCGCGGACGGCCCGTCACCTGACAGCGGTTGCGGATGCGCGTCGCCGACGCGTTGCGCGGAATCTCGGCGAGCTTCAAAGCGGCCTCGAAACGTTCTTCAGGCGCCTTCGTCTCGTCCTTCATGATCGCCTTGAGACGCTGGCGGCGGCCTTCATGGCTCTTCGCCATGCGCCGGCGCTTCTTGTCGCGCTCAATCATGCTTTTCTTCGCCATTCTCTTCTCCGTTATAAGCCGGTTTCCGGACCCGATCTGTCGCGTCCGGACCTCGCCTATTTCTTCCCTTCCTTGCGGAACGGGAAATTCAGTTCCGTAAGCAGCGCGCGGGCCTCATCATCCGTCTTCGCCGTCGTGCAGACGATGATGTCCATGCCGCGAATCTTGTCGACCTTGTCGTAATCGATCTCGGGGAACACGATGTGTTCCTTAAGACCGAGCGCGTAGTTGCCTCGCCCGTCGAAGCTTTTTGCGGACAGGCCCCTGAAGTCCCGGACGCGCGGCAGCGCGATCGTAATCAGCCGGTCGAGAAACTCATACATGCGATCCGAGCGCAGCGTGACCTTGCAGCCGATCGCCATGCCGTCGCGCACCTTGAATCCGGCGATGGATTTCTTCGCCCGCGTGATCACCGGTTTTTGTCCTGCAATAAGCGCCAGGTCTTCGGCCGCCGCTTCGACCGCCTTGCGGTCGTTCACAGCGTCGCCGACGCCCATATTGATGACGACCTTGTCGAGTCTCGGCGTCATCATCGGGTTCTTGTATTTGAACCGTTCGTTGAGCTTGCCCCGGATCTCGCCCTGATAAAGGCTTTTGAGCCGCGGCGTATAGGGTTGCGCCTCAGACATCGATCACCTCGCCGGACTTGCGCGCAATGCGCACTTTCCGTCCGTCATCTAGAATCTTGAAACCGACGCGCACCCGCTCTCCGCCGACGAGCAGCGCGACGTTCGAAATATGGATCGGCGCTTCGCGAGAGATGATTCCTCCGCGCTCCGTCTGCGTTTGGCGCTGGTGCTTTTTGATCACGTTGACGCCGCGCACGAGCACGCGCTCGTCTTTCGGCATCACCTGCAGCACCTCGCCTTCGACGCCCCGGTACTTGCCGGCGAGCACGACGACCCGATCGCCTTTTCTGATCTTCGCCGCCATTAGAGAACCTCCGGCGCGAGCGACACGATCTTCATGTGGTTCGCAGCGCGAAGTTCGCGCGTCACCGGACCAAAGATACGCGTGCCGATCGGCTCCTTGTTGTTGTTGATGAGAACGGCCGCATTCCGGTCGAAACGAATGACCGAACCGTCCCGGCGCTTGATGTCCTTCGCCGTGCGAACGACGACGGCTTTCATGACCTGGCCCTTCTTCACGCGCCCGCGCGGGATCGCCTCCTTCACCGATACGACGATGATATCGCCGACGGAAGCGTATTTGCGCTTCGCGCCGCCCAGCACCTTGATGCACTGAACGCGTTTTGCGCCGGAGTTATCGGCGACGTCCAAATTCGTCTGCATCTGGATCATATCGATCCTCCCCGGACTCCTCGTCCGGCCCTCTCAATGACTTCCAACTAACCCTTCGAGCCGTGCCCGATGACTTCCCAGCGCTTCAGCTTCGACTTCGGCGCGCATTCCGAAATCCGGACGAGATCGCCGACGTGATAGGCGTTCGCCTCGTCATGCGCGTGAAATTTCTTCGACCGGCGCACCGTCTTCTTCAGCACGGGGTGCGTGTAAATGCGGTCGACATTGACGACGACGGTCTTGTCGCCCTTGTCGCTAACGACCGTGCCCTGCAGGATCCGCTTCGGCATCTCTTCGTCTCTTTCCTAACTCGCCTTGCGCGTTTTCTCGGTGAGGATCGTTTTGATCCGCGCGATATCCTTGCGCACCTCGCCGATCCGCGCCGTGCGTTCAAGCTGGCCCGAAGCCCGCTGGAAGCGCAGGTTGAACTGCTCTTTCTTCAGCTGGATTAGCTTGTCCTTCAGCTGATCCTCAGTCATGTCGCGAACTTCGCCAGCCTTCATCGGACCTCTCCTATTCCCCGATGCGCTTCACGATGCGCGTTTTGATGGGAAGCTTCGCCGCGCCCAGCGTGAGCGCTTCGCGAGCGACCTCGTCGGAAACCCCGTCGATCTCGAACATGATCCGGCCAGGCTTGACCTTCGCGGCCCACCATTCCGGCGAGCCCTTGCCCTTGCCCATGCGGACTTCGGTCGGCTTCTTCGAAACCGGGACGTCCGGGAAAACGCGGATCCAAACACGCCCGGCGCGTTTCATCGCGCGCGTGATGGCGCGGCGCGAGGCTTCGAGCTGACGCGCCGTCACGCGCTCCGGCTCGAGCGCCTTGAGACCATGCGAACCGAAATTCAGCTCGGTGCCGCCCTTGGCGACCCCGTGAATCCGGCCCTTGAACTGTTTGCGGAACTTTGTCCGTTTCGGCTGCAGCATGCCTCGTCTCCAACCCCGTCCTAAGTCCGCGCTTCGCCGCCGCGGCGGTCTTCGCGGCGCGTCTGGCCGACGCCGCCGGTTTGCGCCTCGATCAATCGTTTTTCCTGCCCGAACGGATCATGCTCCATGATCTCGCCCTTGAAGATCCAGACTTTGACGCCGATCGCGCCGTAGGTCGTGCGCGCGGTCGCCACGCCGTAATCGATGTCGGCGCGCAGCGTATGCAGCGGCACCCGGCCGTCGCGATACCATTCCATCCGCGCGATTTCGGCGCCGCCGAGCCTGCCCGACACATTGACTCGAATGCCGAGCGCGCCCATGCGCGTCGCCGTCTGCATGGCGCGCTTCATCGCGCGGCGGAACGCGACCCGGCGCTCGAGCTGCTGGGCGATGTTCTCCGCCACGAGCGTCGCATCGATCTCCGGCTTTCTAATCTCGACGATATTCAGCACCGTCTCGGATGAGGTCAGCTTTTGCAGATCCGCCCGGAGCTTTTCGATGTCCGCGCCTTTCTTACCGATGACGACGCCGGGACGGGCCGTGTAGATCGTCACTCGGCATTTTTTGTGCGGCCGCTCGATGATGATGCGCGACACGCCCGCCTGCTTGAGGCGCTCCTGAAGATATTTGCGGATCGCAAGGTCCTCATGCAGCAAGTCGCCATAAGCGCCCTTGCCGGCGAACCAGCGCGAATCCCAGGTGCGGTTGATGCCGAGCCTGAGCCCGATCGGATTGACCTTCTGGCCCATCAGGCCGCCTCCTCAACTTCTTTCACAATGATGGTGATCTCGGCGAACGGCTTCATGATCCGTCCGATGCGGCCGCGGCCGCGCGGGCTCCAACGCTTCATCACCAGATTCTTGCCGACGAAAGCCTGATCGACGACCAGCGAGTCGATGTCGAGGTCATGATTGTTCTCGGCGTTGGCGATCGCGCTTTCCAGCACCTTCTTGACCTGCTGCGACACGCGCTTTCTCGAAAAGGTGAGTTCGGCGAGCGCCTTGTCGACCTTCTTGCCGCGGATCGTCTGCGCCACGAGATTCAGCTTCTGCGGCGAGGTCTTGATCAACTTGCCCTTCGCGAACGCCGCATTCTCGGGCACGCGCCTTGCGTTTTTCTTCTGGCCCATCGCTTAAGCCCTCTTCGCTTTCTTGTCGGCGCCATGGCCGTAGAAAGTCCGGGTCGGCGAAAACTCGCCGAGCTTGTGCCCGACCATGTCTTCGGTGACATGCACCGGAATGAATTTCTGACCGTTGTAAACGTTGAAGGTGAGCCCGACGAATTGCGGCAGGATGGTCGAACGGCGCGACCATGTCTTGATGCCGCCCTTATGGCCGCCCCCCTGCGCTGCTTCAGCCTTGTGAAGCAGGTAGCGGTCGACGAAGGGGCCTTTCCAGACGGAACGTGGCATTCTTTTTCTCCAGCGTCCTATTTCGCCTTACGCGCATGGCGCGAGCGAAGGATGAGTTTGTCGGTCTTCTTGTTCTTGCGCGTCTTGGCGCCCTTGGTCGGCTTGCCCCACGGCGTCACCGGATGGCGCCCGCCTGACGTGCGGCCTTCGCCGCCGCCATGCGGATGGTCGACCGGGTTCATCGCCACGCCGCGGACTTGCGGGCGGTTGCCCTTGTGCCTCTGGCGGCCGGCCTTGCCGACGGTCTCGTTCATATGGTCGGGATTCGACACCGCGCCGACCGTCGCCATGCATTCGCCGGGAACGAGGCGAACCTCGCCCGATTGAAGGCGGATTTGCGCCCAGGGCCCGTCGCGGCCGACAAGCTGCGCATAAGAGCCGGCCGAGCGCGCGAGCTGACCGCCTTTGCCCGGCTTCATCTCCACATTGTGGATGATCGTGCCGACGGGCATCGACTTCATCGGCATGGCGTTGCCGGGTTTCACGTCGACGCGTTCGCCGGAAATGATCTTGTCCCCGACTTTCAGACGCTGCGGCGCGATCACATAGGACAACTCGCCGTCGAGATATTTGACGAGCGCGATGAAGGCCGTTCTGTTCGGATCGTATTCAAGCCGTTCGACCTTCGCTTCGATGTCGAATTTTCGCCGCTTGAAATCGATCCGACGGTACAGGTTTTTCGCGCCGCCGCCGCGCCGGCGCATGGTGATGCGGCCGGTGTTGTTGCGGCCGCCCGATGATTTCAGCCCCTCGGTCAGCGACTTTTCGGGGCGGCCTTTATAGAGGTCGCTCCGGTCGACAAGGATAAGCCCGCGACGGGACGGCGAAGTCGGATTGAATTTTCTGAGCGCCATTGGTCCGTATCCGTCCGGTTAGAGTCCTGTGGTGATGTCAATTGCGTGCCCTTCCTCGAGGGTCACGATCGCCTTTTTCACGGTCGAGCGCGTATAGACGCGCCCGCGAAACTGCTTGTGCTTGCCTTTGGTTCTCAACGTGTTGACCGCCTTCACTTTCACCTTGAAGAGCGACTCGACGGCGGCCGCGATCTCAGGCTTGGTCGCGGTCAGCGGAACCTTGAACACGACCTGGCTGTTCTCCGACGCCAGAGTCGATTTCTCGGTGATCACCGGCGCAATCAGCGTGTCGAAATGCTTTTCGGCGAACTGCGCCTTGGCGGCTTGTTTCGGGGCCTTCGTCATTTCAGGCGGGCCTCCAACCCTTCAACGGCTGCTTTCGTCAAGACGAGCTTTTCGCGCCGCAGGATGTCGTAAACATTGGCGCCGGCGAGCGGCAGCACGTCGATATTCGGAATATTACGCGCGGCGAGCCCGAATTTCTCATCCACGGCCGCATCGACGATCAACGCGTTCGAGAGGCCGAGCTTGCCGAAACGCTCGACAAGCGACTTCGTTTTGGCTTCGTCGAGCGCCGCCGCATCGAGGATCACAAGCTCATTGGCGGCGCGCTTTGCGGAAAGCGCGTGTTTGAGCGCAAGCCGGCGCACTTTCTTCGGCAGGTCAATCGAGTGGCTGCGCGGACGCGGCGGATGTGCAACGCCCCCGCCGCGGAATTGCGGGGCGGCCTTATTGCCGTGACGCGCGCCGCCGGTGCCTTTCTGGCGATACATCTTCTTCGATGTCGCCTTGACCTCATTGCGCGGCTTGGCCCGATGCGTGCCCTGCTGACGCTTGGCGAGCTGATAGACCACCATGCGGTGCAGAATGTCTTTCCTCGGCTCGAGGCCGAACACGGTCTCGTCGAGATCGATCGATCCCGCCTTGCCGTTGTCGAGAGTGAGGACGTTGATCTTCATTATTCTTCGCCCTTCTCAGCGGTTTCGGAGTCGGCCGCCGCCGGCTTCCCGGCCGCGGGCTTTGCTTCATTCTTCGCGCGGATCGCGCCCGGTTTCGGCGCATCAGCCGGAGCCGGCGTCTTCACCGCGTCCTTGATCGTCACCCAGCCGCCCTTGGGGCCCGGCACGGCGCCCTTCAGCAAAATAAGGCCGCGCTCGGCGTCGACGCGAACGACTTCGATATTTTGCGTGGTGCGCTGACGGACGCCCATATGCCCGGCCATCTTCTTGCCTTTGAAGACCTTGCCGGGATCCTGACGCTGCCCGGTCGAACCGTGCGAGCGGTGTGAAATCGAGACGCCATGCGACGCGCGAAGGCCGCCGAAATTGTGCCGCTTCATCGCGCCGGCGAAACCCTTGCCGATTGTGACGCCGCTAACATCGACCTTCTGGCCCGGTCGAAAATGCTCGGCCGAAAGCTCCGCGCCGACATCGATCAGATTGTCGTCGCTCACGCGAAACTCGGCGAGACGGGCTTTCGGCGCGACATTCGCCTTCGCGAACTGGCCGCGCTCGGCGCGATTGACGCGTTTTGCTTTTTTCTCGCCTGCGCCGAGTTGCAGCGCGGTGTATCCATGCTTGTCGACCGTGCGCTGGCCGACGACCTGGCAGTTGTCGACATGCATGACCGTGACCGGCACATGCGCGCCGTCCTCGCGGTAGATCCGCGTCATGCCGACTTTTCTGGCGATGAGCCCTGTGCGCATGATCCTTGCTCCTTCGCCCCTCAAGCGCCCAGTCTGATTTCGACGTCGACGCCGGCCGACAGATCGAGCTTCATCAGAGCGTCGACCGTCTGCGGGGTCGGATCGACGATATCGAGCACGCGCTTATGCGTTCTCATCTCGAACTGCTCGCGGCTCTTCTTGTCGATATGCGGCGACCGGTTGACCGTAAATCGCTCAATGCGCGTGGGAAGCGGGATGGGTCCCCGCACCTGCGCGCCCGTGCGTTTCGCGGTGTTGACGATTTCCTTCGTCGAAGCGTCGAGCACGCGGTGATCGAACGCCTTTAATCTTATGCGGATGTTCTGCTGCATGGGCCCGATAACGCTTCGTTTGCCTGTTTCCTAAGAAAAGAAAGAGCGGACCGGCGACTCGCCGGTCCGCGCCGTACTCCGATGATTTGCTACTCGATGATCTTCGACACGATCCCGGCGCCGACCGTACGGCCGCCTTCGCGGATGGCGAAGCGGAGCTTCTCCTCCATGGCGATCGGCACGATCAGCTCGACATTGAGCTCGACGTTGTCGCCCGGCATGACCATCTCCGTGCCTTCCTTGAGCGTGACGACGCCGGTCACGTCCGTGGTGCGGAAATAGAATTGCGGACGATAATTCGTGAAGAACGGCGTGTGGCGGCCGCCTTCCTCTTTGGTGAGGATGTAGGCTTCGGCCACAAATTTCGTGTGCGGGGTGACAGTGCCGGGCTTGCACAGCACCTGTCCGCGCTCAACGCCCGTACGCTCGATGCCGCGAAGAAGAACGCCGACATTGTCGCCCGCCTCGCCGCGATCAAGCAGCTTGCGGAACATCTCAACGCCCGTGCAGGTCGTCTTTTGCGTCGCGCGAATGCCGACGATTTCGAGTTCGTCGCCAACCGTAACCACGCCGCGCTCAACCCGGCCCGTCACAACCGTGCCGCGACCCGAGATCGAAAAGACGTCCTCAATCGGCAGAAGGAAGGGCTGGTCGATCGGACGCTCCGGCGTCGGGATATACTCGTCAACCGCCTTCATCAGTTCACGAATGGAATTCTCCCCGATTTCCGGGTCGCGGCCTTCCAGCGCGGCGAGCGCCGATCCCTTGATGATCGGGATTTCGTCGCCCGGAAATTCATACGATGAAAGAAGCTCGCGCACTTCCATTTCGACGAGGTCGAGAAGCTCCTGGTCGTCCACCTGATCGACTTTGTTCAGATACACGACGATCGCCGGCACGCCGACCTGGCGGGCGAGCAGGATGTGTTCGCGGGTTTGCGGCATGGGGCCGTCAGCCGCGCTAACGACGAGAATGGCGCCGTCCATCTGCGCGGCGCCGGTGATCATGTTCTTCACATAGTCGGCGTGACCGGGGCAGTCGACGTGAGCGTAGTGGCGCTTTTCGGTTTCATACTCGACATGCGCCGTAGAGATCGTGATGCCGCGCGCTTTTTCCTCTGGCGCGGCGTCGATCTGATCATAGGCCTTGAACTCGCCATAATACTTCGTGATGGCGGCCGTCAGGGTCGTCTTGCCGTGGTCGACGTGACCAATCGTGCCGACGTTCGCATGCGGCTTCGTGCGTTCGAATTTTGCTTTAGCCATTTACTTCTCTCCGTCTCCTGACGACATTCCCAGTTTCGTTTTTCCTACCGCTTCGGTTTTTTCGCGGAGCAAGGCGTCCTTCGTTAAAGCTCCTAGCCCGCCAGCTTCGCCCGGACCTCGTCCGCCACCGCCTGAGGGACCTTCTCATAGTGATCGAACTGCATGGTGTAGTTCGCACGACCCTGCGTCGCGCCGCGAAGGTTGTTGACATAGCCGAACATGTTGGCGAGCGGCACCATGGCGTGCACGACATTGGCGTTGCCGCGCATTTCCTGCTCCTGAATCTGGCCGCGGCGAGAGTTCAGGTCGCCGATCACCGTGCCCGTGAACTCTTCCGGCGTAACGACCTCAACTTTCATGATCGGCTCAAGCAGCGCCATGCCGAGATGCGGCTTGGCCTCGCGCATCGCCGCGCGCGCCGCAATTTCGAAAGCGAGCACCGAAGAGTCGACATCGTGGAAAGCGCCGTCGATCAGCTCGACCTTGAAGTCGAGGATCGGGAAGCCGACCAGCATGCCGGATTCCCGCACAGAATCGATGCCCTTCTGAACGCCCGGAATATATTCTTTCGGAATCGCGCCGCCGACGATCTTGGATTCGAAGATGTAGCCGGAGCCGGGCTCCAGGGGAATGATGTTCATCTTGACGCGTGCGAACTGGCCGGTGCCGCCGGTCTGCTTCTTGTGCGTATAATCCACCGTGTAGGGTTTGGTGAAAGTCTCGCGATAAGCGACCTGCGGCGCGCCGACATTCGCCTCGACTTTGAATTCGCGCCTCATCCGGTCGACGATGATATCGAGATGAAGCTCGCCCATGCCCTTGATGATGGTCTGGCCCGACTCTTCATCAGTCGAGACGCGGAATGACGGGTCTTCAGCGGCGAGGCGCTGCAAGGCGAGACCCATTTTTTCCTGGTCTGCTTTCGTTTTCGGTTCGACCGCAAGCTCGATGACGGGATCCGGAAACTCCATGCGCTCCAGCACGACAGGGTTCTGCGGGTCGCAAAGCGTATCGCCGGTCGTCGTATCCTTGAGGCCGACGATCGCCACGATGTCGCCGGCGAACGCTTCCTTGATTTCCTCGCGGCTATTGGCGTGCATGGCCAGCATGCGCCCGATACGTTCGCGCTTGCCCTTGACCGTGTTCTGCACGCCGGTGCCCGATTCAAGCTTGCCGGAGTAAATCCGGCAGAAGGTGAGCGAGCCGACGAACGGGTCGTTCATGATCTTGAAGGCGAGCATCGAAAGCGGCTCGTCGTCGGAGGAGTGGCGCACCACTTCTTCTTCCGAATCCGGAATGTGGCCTTTGATCGCCGGCACGTCGACGGGGCTCGGCAGGTAATCGACAACCGCGTCGAGAAGCGGCTGAACGCCCTTGTTCTTGAAGGCCGAGCCGCACAGGACAGGATACCATGCGAGCGTGCGCACGGCTTTCCTGATCAGGCCTTTCAGCGTTTCGGCGTCAGGCTCATTGCCTTCGAGATAGGCCGTCATCGCATCGTCATCGAGCTCGACCGCCGCTTCGATCATATTCGAGCGGTATTGCTCGGCGCGCTCTTTGAGCTCTTCCGGAATCTCCTCGAAATGGAAGCTCGCGCCGAGACTCTCCTCCTCCCAGATGATCGATTTCATCTCGATGAGGTCGACGACGCCGCGGAAGTCGTTTTCCGCGCCGATCGGCAATTGCAGCGGCACGGCCTTGACGCCGAGACGCTGCTTGATCGTGTCCATGCAGAAATAAAAATCCGCGCCGATCTTGTCCATTTTATTGACGAAGATGATGCGCGGAACATGATATTTGTCGCCCTGACGCCAGACGGTTTCCGTCTGCGGCTCGACGCCCTGATTGCCGTCAAGGACGCAGACTGCGCCGTCAAGCACGCGAAGCGAGCGCTCTACTTCAATCGTAAAGTCGACGTGGCCGGGCGTGTCGATGATGTTAAGACGCTTGTTTTTCCAGAAACAGGTCGTCGCGGCCGAGGTGATCGTAATACCCCGCTCCTGCTCCTGCTCCATCCAGTCCATCGTCGCGGCGCCGTCATGGACTTCGCCGATCTTGTGGCTCTTGCCTGTGTAATAGAGCACGCGCTCGGTCGTCGTGGTCTTGCCCGCGTCGATATGGGCCATGATCCCGAAGTTCCGGTAATCCTCAATTTTATGCGTGCGGGCCATGACCAGGCGTCCTCAAAGACTCGTTCGTTACCAGCGATAATGCGAGAAGGCGCGGTTCGCTTCCGCCATGCGGTGCGTGTCCTCGCGCTTCTTTACGGCCGCGCCGCGATTTTGGGCGGCGTCCATGATTTCGTTCGAAAGCCGGTCGATCATGGTCGTTTCGTTGCGCGCGCGCGCGGCCGAGATGATCCAGCGCATGGCGAGCGCCTGCTTGCGCTCAGGACGCACTTCAACGGGGACCTGATAGGTCGCGCCGCCGACACGCCGCGAACGCACCTCGATTGAGGGCGTTACATTGTCCAGCGCTTCCTTGAACAGATCGACCGGCGGGCGGCGCAGCTTCGCTTCGATGCGGTCGAGCGCGCCGTAGACGATCTTCTCGGCGGCCGGCTTCTTGCCGTCCACCATGACGTAATTCATGAACTTCGAAACCATGCGATCGCCGAATTTGGGATCGGGATGGATTTCTCTTTTCTCTGCGCGACGACGACGTGACATGAGCCTGTCCTATTTCGGGCGCTTGGCGCCGTAGAGCGAGCGGCGTTGCTTGCGGTCCTTGACGCCTTGGGTGTCGAGGACGCCGCGGATAATGTGATAGCGGACGCCCGGAAGGTCCTTCACGCGCCCGCCGCGGATCAGGACCACCGAGTGCTCCTGAAGATTGTGGCCCTCGCCCGGAATGTAGCCGATCACCTCATGGCCGTTGGTGAGGCGGATCTTCGCGACTTTCCGAAGCGCCGAGTTCGGCTTCTTCGGCGTCGTCGTGTAGACGCGCGTGCACACCCCGCGCTTTTGCGGGCACGCCTGCATCGCCGGGACCTTGTTGATCTTCCGGCGGGGCGACCGCGGTTTGCGGATCAGCTGTTGGATCGTCGGCATCCGTTCTCCAAATCCTCGAAATCGGCCTTGGGCGCGCCGCCAGAAGCCAGGTCCTGAACGACGCAAACGAGCGGGGCCCCGTCCGGCGGAACACCGCTCAACCAAACTTCGTCACAATCTCTAAGCTAAGCGGGCCGCGTTTCCCGCGCGGGCGTCTCCGCCGCGCCGGACAGCCGGCCTTCCAGCGGCGCTTCTCCTAAACGGGTGAATCGGCGCGGTCAATACCGCGGGGCGCATTCTCGATAGGTTTTTAGTTACGCGCTTGGAGGCGAGGGAGGGCTCGCCAGGATTGTTGACTATCAGCGTGGATAACACAAAAATTAATTAAATTTGCATATAAGACAATGACTTAGCATATCCTTTCGAAGCCAGCATGGAAAACCTAATTATATGATCGGGGAGTTGAGTTCGCAATCGAGCGATTCATTTTACATTGTTATTATCGGACATGGCCGCTCCGGCTCCAATCGGTTGCTCGACGCTTTCGATAAACATCCAGCGACTCTCTGCCGCAATGAACCCAATGAGACTCTTCACAATCCGTTTTCTGGGCTTAGGCCAGGATTCTCGCCGTTAGGGTCCGACCGCGATTTCATTGACGCTTGGCGACGCGCAATAGCCACCGCGTCACGCGAAGTCAGCAACCGCGATCGCATTGGCGTAACCGCTAAAAACTTCGCCCCATCACGCATAAGGCGTTTGGTCGCACAGCATTGTTTGTCCCGAGCCTCTCTACGGCGCCTACTGGGCCTCGCCGCCCCGCCGCTTCTACGGGAGCAATGGCCGGCATCTCTTCTCTATGCCGACCCTCGGCTTCTCAACGAGGCAATCCCAGTTTTCAAAATATTGCTTAACCAAGGATGGATTCTCGACGCGTATCACGACGAGCATACTATGAAAGTCGTCCACAACATTCGAGCACCTAAAGCGTTTCTTGTGTCGTGGTATCGACGTTATGCCGCAGTGGCAGGACAGGAACGCGTCTATCGAGAAAATCTCGCCACGCTGGAGTCAATTCTCCCACATTTTGGCGAGACTTCGAAACGAATGGGAGCATTTAGCCGAGAATTGCTCTTTGAGAGCGAGCTGTGGCGCTGGCGATATGTAAATGAAATCCCTTACGTCGCCCTTCAAGGCGCACCGCGTTACACTGTTGCGCTTTATGAATCCTTTGAGAAAAATCCTGCTGATGAGACTCGTCGCCTCTTTGACTTTGCTGGACTATCGTTCACATCCGAGATCGGGCACGGCATTCTAAATATGAAAAATAGACTGTTTCATCCACAACCGTCGCCACGAGACGATCAATATAACTTTCTTGATTCGATAATTGATCGGGTGTTGAAGGGCAGTCCTCTCTACGACTTGGTGATGGAAGCGGCGTAGTTCTTCCTCGTCCACTGTCAATCAATCGACGATGGCGGCCGAAGCCGCCATCGCATCATTAGATTTTATATTTCCATCCCTACTCCGCGGCCGCGGGCTCCTCGGCGCCTTCCGCCGATTCCGGCGTCGGCAGCGCCGCCGCCGCGCGCTTCTCCCGTTCGGCGATGAGCGCGGCGTCGCGACGCTCGGCTTCGAGGATGTGGCGCGACATCATTCCGCCGGTGCCGGCCGGAATGAGGCGGCCGACAATGACGTTCTCTTTCAGCCCTTCGAGCGTATCGACCTTGCCGTTGACGGCGGCCTCGGTCAGGACGCGCGTCGTCTCCTGGAAGGAGGCGGCGGAAATAAATGAGCGCGTTTGCAGCGACGCCTTGGTGATGCCCAGAAGGACCGGAGCGCCCTTGGCCGGAGTCTTGCCCTCGGCCTCGAGCTTGGCGTTCGTCTCCTCGAATTCGAGCTTGTCGACCTGCTCTTCCTTCAGGAACATCGAATCGCCCGGATCGGTCACCTCGATCTTTTGCAGCATCTGGCGGACGATCACTTCGATGTGCTTGTCGTTGATCGGCACGCCCTGCAGCCGGTAAACTTCCTGGATCTCGTTGATCAGGTAGTTCGCCAGCGCCTCGATCCCCATGATCTGGAGGATATCGTGCGGCGCCGGATTGCCGTCCATCAGATACTCGCCTTTGGCGATGAAATCGCCTTCCTGAACGGCGATATGCTTGCCCTTCGGCACAAGATAATCGATGGGCTCAAGGTTCTCGTCGGTCGGAATGATGCGGATACGGCGCTTGTTCTTGTAGTCGCGTCCGAATTCGACCCGGCCGTCGACCTCCGCGATAATCGCATGGTCTTTCGGCCGCCGCGCTTCGAAAAGCTCGGCGACGCGCGGGAGACCGCCTGTGATGTCCCGGGTCTTGGCGCCTTCTGTCGGGATGCGCGCGAGCGCGTCGCCGACGCGCACCGCATCGCCGTCCTCGACTGAAAGGATCGCGTCGACAGGAAGCTGATAACGCGCCCCCCCGCCTGTCGAGGGCAATTTCAAAATCTTGCCCTTGTCGTCGACGATCGCGATCGCCGGCTTCATGTCCGCCGCGCGCGGATTGGCGCGCCAGTCAGTAACCACGCGACTGGCGATACCGGTCGCCTCGTCGGCGACGACCTGCATCGAAAAGCCTTCGGTGAGATCTTCGAATTTCACCTTGCCGGCGATCTCGGTGAGGATCGGAATCGTATAGGGATCCCAGTCCGCCAGACGCTGTCCGCGCGCAACCTTGGCGCCAGCGTCGACGCGCAGCTTGGCGCCGTGCGAGACCTTATAGGACGCATGCTCCTTGCCGGTTTCATCAACAATCTTCAGTAAGGTGTTCCGGCCCATCACGATGAGATCGCCGGAGGAATCCTTAACGACGCTCCGATTCTCGAACTCAATGACGCCGTCATGGCTCGCCTCGATGAACGAGGTGTCGCCGACCTGGGCGGTGCCGCCGATGTGGAAGGTCCGCATGGTCAGCTGCGTTCCCGGCTCGCCGATGGACTGCGCCGCAATGACGCCGACGGCTTCGCCGATATTGACGTGGCTGCCCCGCGCGAGGTCGCGGCCGTAGCATTTGGCGCATACGCCGACTTTCGAGTCACAGGTGAGAACCGAACGCACCCGGACTTTCTGAATGCCCGCGCCTTCAATCTCTTCAGCCTGCGGCTCGTCGATCTCGTCGCCGGCCGCAGCGAGAATCTCCCCGCTTTCAGGATGGACGACGTCAACGAGAGCGGTGCGCCCGAGGATGCGCTGGGAAAGCGGCACAACGGTTTCGCCCGCCTGCACGACGGCTTCGATCGTAATCCCGTTCTGGGTCCCGCAATCCTCCTCGCGGATGATGCAGTCCTGGGCGACGTCGACGAGACGGCGCGTCAGATAACCTGAGTTCGCCGTCTTGAGCGCGGTGTCGGCCAAGCCTTTGCGCGCGCCGTGGGTCGAGTTGAAGTACTCGAGCACGGTGAGGCCTTCCTTGAAGTTCGAAATAATCGGCGTTTCGATGATTTCGCCTGAAGGTTTGGCCATCAGACCGCGCATGCCGGCGAGCTGCTTCATCTGCGCGGGAGAACCCCGCGCGCCCGAATGCGACATCATGTAGATCGAATTGATCTCCATTTCGCGTCCGGTCTCCTTGTCGATCTTGCGCGTGGAGATCTCTTTCATCATTTCGTCGGCGATCCGGTCCGTGCACTTCGCCCAGGCGTCGACGACCTTATTGTATTTCTCGCCGCGCGTGATGAAGCCGTCCGCATATTGCTGTTCGTAGTCGCGAACGAGCGAACGAGTCTCCTCGACGAGTTTATGCTTCGCATGCGGAATGACCATGTCATCCTTGCCGAAGGAAATGCCGGCCTTGCAGGCTTCGGTGAAGCCGAGGCCCATGATGCGGTCGGCGAAAATGACCGTCTGCTTCTGCCCGCAATGACGATAGACGATATCGATGAGACCCTGGATCGACTTCTTCGTCAGGAGCTGGTTGACGACCTGGAAGGGCACGTTGCCGTCTTTCGGCAGCACTTGTGCGACCTTCATCCGGCCCGGCGTCGTTTCGACGACTTCGCGGATCGGATTGCCATCCTTGTCGACTGACTCCCAGCGCGCCTTGATTTTCGAATGCAAAGTGACGACGCCAGCCGCAAGCGCATGCTCGATTTCCGCCATCGAGCCGAACACCATCCCTTCGCCCGGTTCGTTGTCCTTGGCGATGGTGATGTAGTAAAGGCCGAGAACGATGTCCTGCGACGGCACGATGATCGGCTTGCCGTTCGCCGGCGACAGGATGTTATTCGTCGACATCATCAGGACGCGCGCTTCAAGCTGCGCTTCAAGCGACAGCGGCACGTGCACAGCCATCTGGTCGCCGTCAAAGTCGGCGTTAAACGCCGTACACACGAGCGGATGCAGCTGAATCGCCTTGCCCTCAATGAGCTTCGGCTCGAAGGCCTGAATGCCGAGGCGGTGCAAAGTCGGCGCGCGGTTCAACAGAACCGGATGCTCGCGAATGACTTCATCGAGAATGTCCCAGACTTCGGGGCGTTCTTTTTCGACGAGTTTTTTGGCTTGTTTGACGGTCGCCGAAAGGCCCTTCGCGTCAAGACGCGAATAGATAAAAGGCTTGAAGAGTTCGAGCGCCATCTTTTTCGGCAGGCCGCATTCATGCAGCTTGAGCTCGGGACCGACGACGATGACCGAACGGCCCGAATAGTCGACGCGCTTGCCGAGAAGGTTCTGGCGGAAGCGGCCCTGTTTGCCTTTCAGCATGTCGGACAGCGACTTCAGCGGACGCTTATTGGTGCCCGTGATGACCCGCCCGCGCCGGCCGTTGTCGAACAGCGCGTCGACCGCCTCCTGCAGCATGCGCTTTTCGTTGCGCACGATGATGTCCGGCGCTCTGAGTTCTATCAGACGCTTCAGGCGGTTGTTGCGGTTGATGACGCGGCGATAGAGATCATTCAAATCCGACGTCGCGAAACGGCCGCCGTCCAGCGGAACCAGCGGGCGCAGTTCCGGCGGAATGACCGGAATAACCGTCATGATCATCCATTCCGGCCGGTTCCCCGACTGGATGAAGGCGTCAATGATCTTGAGGCGCTTGGCGAGTTTTTTCGGCTTCAGCTCGGTCGTCGCTTCGGCGATTTCGACGCGCAAGCGCTCGGCCTCGGCTTCGAGGTCGATCGACATGAGGATTTCGCGGATCGCTTCGGCGCCGATGCCCGCGGTGAAGCTGTCCTCCCCATAGTCTTCCTGGGCCTTCAGATATTCCTCTTCAGTCAGCAATTGATGCTGTTGAAGCGGCGTCAGACCCGGCTCGATGACGATATACTGCTCGAAATAGAGAACCCGCTCGACATCCTTCAGGGTCATGTCGAGCATCAACGCGATCCGCGAAGGCAGCGACTTCAGGAACCAGATGTGGGCGACGGGCGCGGCGAGCTCGATATGGCCCATGCGGTCGCGGCGCACTTTGGTGAGCGTGACTTCGACCCCGCATTTTTCGCAGGTGATGCCTTTGTACTTCATGCGCTTGTACTTGCCGCAAAGGCATTCGTAGTCCTTCACGGGGCCGAAAATGCGCGCGCAGAAGAGCCCGTCCCGCTCCGGCTTGAAGGTGCGGTAGTTGATTGTCTCGGGCTTTTTGATCTCGCCGAACGACCAGGAGAGGATCTTCTCCGGCGAGGCGAGCGAAATCCGGATCTGGTTGAACGTCTGCTGTGGCGCGGCCGGATTGAAGACGTTCAGCAATTCCTGGGACATGAAAACCTCGTTCAGTTGACGGAATGAAGGTCCGTCGTCCTTTCCTTAATCGAAACCGGCGCAATGCCGGCGGCCCCGGATCGCCGCGGCGCGGCGTCCGGGCATGGTCGTGTGATCACCCGCCCTGCAGCTCCACATTAAGGCCGAGCGAACGCATTTCCTTGACGAGCACGTTGAAGCTTTCCGGAATGCCCGCTTCGAACGTGTCGTCGCCGCGGACAATCGCTTCATAGACCTTGGTGCGGCCCGCGACGTCGTCCGATTTCACCGTCAGCATCTCTTGGAGCGTGTAGGCGGCGCCGTAAGCCTCGAGCGCCCAGACCTCCATCTCGCCGAAGCGCTGGCCGCCGAACTGCGCCTTGCCGCCCAAGGGCTGCTGCGTGACGAGCGAATATGGTCCGATCGAACGCGCGTGGATCTTGTCGTCGACGAGGTGGTGGAGCTTCAAAAGGTATTTGTAGCCCACCGTCACCTTGCGGGTGAATTTCTCGCCGGTGCGTCCGTCGTAGAGATCAACCTGACCGGTCTCCTCAAGGCCCGCCTTTTTCAGCATATCCACAATTTCATTTTCGCGCGCGCCGTCGAAGACGGGCGTCGCGACCGGTACGCCGCGCGACAGGTTGGCGGCCAGCTCTTTCAGCTCCTCATTCGACCGCGGAAGGGACTGATCTTCGCCATAGATGTCTTTGATGCGGGCGATGAGATCGTCTCTGGTCGCCTGATCGGCATTCCACGCTTCGAGAAGCTTCCGAATCTGCTCGCCGAGGCCGCGGCAAGCCCAACCGAGATGCGTTTCGAGAATTTGACCGACATTCATCCGCGACGGCACGCCGAGCGGATTAAGCACGATGTCGACCGCCGTTCCGTCATCGAGGAACGGCATGTCTTCGATCGGCGCGATCTTGGAGATGACGCCCTTGTTGCCGTGACGGCCGGCCATTTTATCGCCCGGCTGGAGTTTGCGCTTCACAGCGACAAACACTTTGACCATCTTCATGACGCCCGGCGGCAGTTCGTCCCCGCGCTTGAGCTTGTCGACCTTGTCGTCGAAACGCGCCTCGAGCCGAGCCCGGCTTTCGTCATACTGCTTCTTCAGCGCTTCGACCTCAGCCATGGCGGATTCGTCGGCGAGGCCGATCTTCCACCATTGCCCGCGGCTCAGACTCTCGAGCGCCTGCTCCGTCACCTTGCCCTTTTCAAAGCCTTTCGGGCCGGACACCGCTTCCTTGCCGATCAAAAGCGTCTGGAGACGCCCGAAAATATTGCGCTCGAGGATCGCGAGTTCGTCGTCGCGGTCTTTAGCGAGCCGCTCGACTTCAGCGCGCTCGATCGCAATCGCGCGTTCGTCCTTGTCGACGCCGTGGCGGTTGAAGACCCGGACTTCGACAACCGTTCCTGACGCGCCCGGCGGCAGTTTGAGCGAGGTGTCGCGAACGTCCGACGCCTTCTCGCCGAAGATGGCGCGCAAAAGTTTCTCTTCCGGCGTCATCGGGCTTTCGCCTTTCGGCGTGATCTTGCCGACAAGGATATCGCCCGGGTTCACTTCGGCTCCGATGGCGACGATGCCAGCTTCGTCGAGATTGCGGAGCGCTTCCTCCGAGACGTTCGGAATATCGCGCGTGATCTCTTCCGGCCCGAGCTTCGTATCGCGCGCCATAACCTCAAATTCCTCGATATGGATTGAGGTGAAGACGTCATCGCGCACGATGCGCTCGGAGATGAGGATCGAGTCCTCGAAATTGTAACCGTTCCAGGGCATGAAGGCGACGAGCACGTTCTTGCCGAGCGCAAGCTCGCCGAGCTCCGTCGAAGGTCCGTCAGCGATGATGTCGCCTTCGCGGATCTGATCGCCGATTTTCACCAGCGGACGCTGATTGATGCAGGTCGACTGGTTCGAGCGCTGGAACTTGCGCAAATTGTAAATGTCGACGCCCGGTTTGGTCGGGTCCTTTTCCTCCGTCGCGCGGATAACGATGCGCTGCGCATCGACCTGTTCGACGACGCCTGAACGGCGCGCGGCGACCGCGGCCCCGGAATCGCGGGCGACGACGGATTCCATGCCGGTGCCGACAAAAGGCGCCTCGGCCTGTAGGAGCGGGACGGCCTGACGCTGCATGTTCGAGCCCATGAGCGCGCGGTTTGCGTCATCATTTTCAAGGAAGGGAATGAGCGCCGCTGCGACCGAAACGAGCTGCTTCGGCGAGACGTCGATATAGGCGACATCTTCGCGCGGAACGAGCGTCGCATCGCCGCCGACGCGGCAGTTGACGAACTCATTCACGAGACGGCGGTTCTCATCGACTTCGGCGTTGGCCTGCGCGATCGCAAAGCGCTGCTCCTCCATAGCCGAAAGATAAACAACTTCGTCCGTGATTTTGCCGTCGATCACGCGCCGGTACGGGCTCTCGATAAAGCCGTATTTGTTGACCTGCGCATGCGTCGCCAGGGAGTTGATGAGGCCGATATTCGGCCCTTCCGGCGTTTCGATCGGGCAGATGCGGCCGTAATGGGTCGGATGCACGTCGCGCACCTCGAAGCCCGCCCGCTCGCGCGTAAGACCGCCCGGCCCAAGCGCCGACAGGCGGCGCTTGTGGGTGATCTCCGAAAGCGGGTTCGTCTGGTCCATGAACTGCGAAAGCTGCGAGGAGCCGAAGAATTCACGAACCGCCGCCGCAACCGGTTTTGCGTTGATTAGATCGTGCGGCATCAAGGTTTCGAGCTCGGCGGAGGACATGCGCTCCTTGATCGCGCGCTCCATGCGCAGCAGACCGATGCGGTACTGATTCTCCATGAGCTCGCCGACAGAACGCACCCGGCGGTTGCCGAGATTGTCGATGTCGTCGATCTCGCCGCGGCCGTCGCGCAGATTGACGAGCGTCTTCAGGACCGCAAGCAAATCCTCTTTCCGGAGAGTCCTGACGGAGTCGTCGGTCTTGAAGCCGAGACGGATATTCATCTTCACCCGGCCGACAGCGGAAAGATCGTAGCGCTCGGGGTCGAAGAACAGACCGTAAAAGAGCCCTTCAGCGGTCTCCAGCGTCGGCGGCTCGCCCGGACGCATCACGCGATAGATGTCGATCAACGCCATTTCGCGGTTGGAGTTCTTATCCGCCGCCAGCGTGTTGCGCATATAGGCGCCGATATTGATGTGATCGACGTCGATCGTGTCGAAGGTGTCGATGCCGACCTCTTCAAGCATTTCCAGCGTCTTGGCGGAAATCTCGTCGCCAGCCTCGGCGTAGATCTCGCCTGTCTCGAAATTCACGAGGTCAGAGGCGAAATAGCGCCCGACCATTTCCTCGTCGGACAGCAACAGGTCCTTGAGGCCCTCTTCGGCGAGTTTCTTCGCCGCGCGCGCCGATAGCTTCTTGCCGGCCTCGAGAACGACCTCGCCGTTTTTGGCGTTGATCAGGTCGCGGTCGAGCTTTACGCCCTTCATGCGCTCCGGATTGAACGGCATAGTCCAGCCGCCCTCAATGCGCTTATGCGGGACGCGGTCGTAGAATTCGTCAAGGATCTCTTCCTGATCCATGCCGAGCGCATAGAGAAGCGTCGTCGCCGGCAGCTTACGGCGGCGGTCGATGCGGACATTGACGATATCTTTGGCGTCGAATTCAAAATCGAGCCAGGAGCCGCGATACGGAATGATGCGGGCTGCGAACAGCAGCTTGCCGGAAGAGTGCGTCTTGCCGCGGTCGTGGTCGAAGAAGACGCCCGGGCTGCGGTGCATCTGGGAGACGATGACGCGTTCCGTGCCGTTGACGATGAAGGTGCCGTTATCCGTCATGAGCGGCATGTCGCCCATGTAGACTTCCTGCTCCTTGACGTCGCGGATCGACTTCGCGCCGGTCTCTTCGTCGACTTCGAAAACCGCCAGACGCAAAGTCACCTTCAGCGGCGCGGCGTAGGTCATGTCGCGCTGCTGACACTCCTCGACGTCGTATTTCGGCTCCTCAAATTCGTAGGAAACGTATTCGAGAACGGCGGTCTCGGTGAAATCCGTGATCGGGAAGACCGATCTGAAGACCGCCTCAATGCCTTCGTTGCGGCGCTGCGACGCCGGGGTCAGGCGTTGCAAGAATTGCTCATAAGAGTCTTTTTGAACCTGGATCAGGTTCGGCATCGGCGCGGCGTCGCCGATACGCCCGAAATTCTTGCGAATGCGTTTTTTCTCAACGAAGGATTGCGCCATCTTTTTCCTCATAACGGGTCGACACAATGCGCGCGCGGGCGCTAAGACGCCGCACGCACGAAAGCGCCCGCGAGGCCGCCGTCAGACAGCCGCGGGTGTCACGACCTTAAAATTTCGTCTCGATTGACCGAAGCACGTCGCCGCAAAGCCTAAAGCCGCCGGCGGAGCCGCGCCGACGGCGAACGTCGTTAATAGGGGCTCGGGGTCGCTCGCGCAACCCCGCTGCGGAAAAAATCCCTGCCCTAGCACTGTCCGCCATCCCTGCCGGAATGGCAAGACTATTTGAGTTCGACCTTGGCGCCAGCGGCTTCGAGCTTGGCTTTGATTTCCTCGGCTTCCGCCTTGGACACGCCCTCTTTGACCGGCTTGCCGCCAGCCTCGGTGAGGTCCTTGGCTTCCTTGAGGCCGAGCCCCGTGATCGCGCGGACTTCCTTGATCACATTGATCTTCTGCGCGCCCGCATCGACGAGGATGACGTCGAATTCCGTCTTTTCCTCAGCCGCTTCGGCCGCGCCGCCGCCCGCGCCCGGCATGGCGACCGCGACGGCGCCCGCCGCCGGTTCGATGCCGTATTTGTCCTTCAGGATGTTCTTGAGCTCGGCCGCCTGCAGGAGGGTGAGGCCGACAAGGTCTTCGGCAAGTTTGTTGAGATCGGTCATGGTCTTGTTCCCGTTA
This sequence comes from Alphaproteobacteria bacterium, assembly GCA_016125425.1. Lineage (GTDB taxonomy): Bacteria > Pseudomonadota > Alphaproteobacteria > Caulobacterales > Parvularculaceae > Amphiplicatus. The sequence goes on along the minus strand of WGLT01000019.1, from coordinate 47,625 downwards.
AGTTAAAGGCTTTGCGATCGGCCCGCTCTAGGCGGCTTCCCGCTTCTCCAGAGTTTCGAGGATGCCGGCGATCTGAGCGCCAGGCGCAGTGACGGCCGAAACGAGATTCGAGGCCGGCGACATGATCGTCTGCACGATCGAGGCAAGCAGCTCTTCTCGCGAGGGCATAGAGGCCAAGGCCTTCACGCCTTGCTGGTCGAGCGTTTCCGCGCCCATCGCGCCGCCAAGAATGACGAGCTTGTCGTTTTTCTTGGCGAAAGCGTCGACGGCTTTCGCCGCCGCCACAGGATCTTCAGAGAACGCGATCGCCGTCGGTCCCTTGAAAAGATCGGCGATCTTTTCGCTGGGCTTGCCGGCGATGGCGATCTTGGCGAGCCGGTTCTTGATAACCTTAATGCTCGCGCCGGCCTTGCGGAGCTCGCCGCGCAGCTCGGACATTTCGGCGACGGAGAGTCCGGTGTTCGCGACCACCACGACCGCATTCTTGTCGAACACGCCGCTGATCCACTCAACCGATTCCGCCTTTTGGGTTCTGTCCATCGGACGTCCCTTCGCTACCCTTCGTTCACAAGACGGGACCTTCCCGCCTCGCGGCTTCGACGACGTTTGACGCTGGATGCCAAAAAGGCTCCGCGCGTCAGCGCCAGAGCCTGTCAGAGAAGGTCAAAGGACATGCGCCGTCTTGCGCGGCGATGGCCGATTTGCCTTGTCTATGCGGGAGATTAAGCCTCGGAGTTCCTCAGCGCCCGCAGTCTCGGACAGGTCGCTTGGACGGCGAACCGCCAAGCAGGCGGGCTTGATACAGAATATGGCGCGGAATGCAAGGGCCCCGGTCAACAAGACGGACCGTGCAATCTCTCAAGCCCGTCCTCTCAAGCCCGTCGCTGCGCCGGCGCCCGGCGCCGGCCGGCCCCTTCCTCCGCCCGGCGGCGGCGGTGCGGTCGATTCACGCAGGCGAGATTGCGCGAAGCGGCGTATAAGGCGCGTCAGCCCCCCTGCACCGCCCGAAGGACGCCATGGCCGATCGCACCTCCGAGCCCGCCTCTCCCGATCCCGTTGACGCCGCCCGCGGCTCGGAGTTCGCCGCCGAGCTTGAACGCGAAAAAGCACATCGCGCGAAAGCGCGATCAATCAAGCCGCTCTCGCGCCTTGCGCCCTTTGTTTTTCGCTATCCGGTCCTCCTGGCCGCCTTTGTCTTCTTCCTGATCGCAGCTTCGGGACTGACTCTCCTGCTTCCGGCCGCCTTCCGGATCGTCGTCGATTGCGGCTTCGCCCACTCTTCGGCGTCGGCCATGTGCTCGCAGTTCGAGCTCGGCACGCAGCTTTCCGGATATTTTCTCATCGGCATCGGCGTCGCCGTCGCGCTCGGGCTATCGAGCGCGCTTCGCTATTATTTCGTGAGCCGGCTCGGCGAGCGGGTCGTCGCCGATCTCAGAAAAGCCGTCTACGACCATATCATAGCGCTCAGCCCCGGCTATTACGCGCAGATCCGCACCGGCGAAGTCTTGTCGCGTCTGACAACCGACACGACGTTGATCGAGACACTGATCGGCTCGTCTATCTCGGTCGCGCTAAGAACTGTCGCAACGACCTTCGGGGCGGTTGCCCTGATGTTCGCCGTCAACTGGAAGCTGACCTTGATGGTGGCCGGGATCGGCCCGCTGATCCTCATTCCGATCGTGCTCTTCGGAAGGCGGGTGCGCTCGCTGTCGCGCTCAAGCCAGGACAGTCTCGCCAATGCCTCCGCACGCGCCGGCGAAACGCTTGCGGCGATCGAGACCGTGCAGGCGTTCACGCGCGAAAACGAAGAACGCGAGGCTTTTGCGAGAGCCGCGGAGGCGACTTTCGAGGTCGCGCTTCGCCGCATCACCGTGCGCGCGATGATGACCGCCCTGTTTTTCTCCTTGATCCTCGCCGGCCTGATCGGCGTGCTCTGGTACGGCGCCATGCAGGTGCAGTCGGGCGCCATCACGCCGGGCGCGATGACCCAATTTGTCATGTATGCGTTTCTGGCCGTTTCCGGCGTCGGCATGCTTACAGAGACCTATGCCGAAGTCATGCGGGCGGCCGGCGCGACGGAGCGGTTGATGGAGCTTCTCGCCGCCGAGTCCGATATCCAGCCGCCTTCGGCCCCGGCGCATCTTCCCGCCGATATCCGCGGAGCGATAGCATTCGAAAACGTGCGTTTCGCCTATCCGCTACGGCCGGAAACGCAAGCGTTGAACGGAGTGAGCCTCAATATCGCGCCGGGCGAAACGGTGGCTCTGGTCGGCCCCTCCGGCGCCGGCAAGTCGACCATGTTCCAGCTTATCCTGCGCTTTTATGATCCGCAGTCGGGCGCGATCCGCCTCGACGGCGTCGATATCCGCACGCTCAATCCGGATGAGCTTCGCCGCTCTATATCGGTTGTCCAGCAGAACGCGCCGCTCTTTTCCGGAAGCGCGGCCGAAAATATCCGCTATGGGCGGCCGGACGCGAGTGATGAAGAAGTATGCGCGGCCGCGAAGGCGGCCAATGCGCATGATTTCATCATGGCGCTTCCGCAGGGCTATGACACGCCGCTTGGGCAGGGCGCGACCACCCTGTCCGGGGGCCAACGCCAGCGGCTCGCTATCGCGCGTGCGATCCTGCGCGATGCGCCGGTGCTTCTGCTTGATGAGGCGACATCTGCGCTCGATTCGGAAAGCGAACGCGCCATCCAGCAAGCATTCGAGAAAATCTCCGCGGACAGGACGACGCTCGTCATAGCCCACCGTCTGGCGACGGTGCTCAAAGCCGACAAGATCGTCGTCATGGACGAAGGCCGCATCGTCGATCAGGGAACGCACACAGAGCTTATGGCGCGCGGCGGGCTATACGCCCGGCTCGCCGAGTTGCAGTTCAATGTCGATGCGAAAGCGGCGGCGGAATAGAACCCCGCCGCCTATGCGCCTCAATCGCGGCTAATCCGTCAGATAGACCCACAATTGAACGCTGTCTGACGTATTCGCCGGGCCCTGGAGTCCGAGCACGATTTCCGGCCCCATGATTTCCGTGGACTGAATTTTCCCGGTCTGGCTGCCTGGGAATCCCTGAGACAGCGTGCTTCCGGAGATCTTGCCCATATAGAGCGTATAACCCGTCGCCTTGGACGAACCGAGTTCGAAATACAGATGGCGACAGTTGCCGACGGCGAGAATTCCGTCGCCGCCGTTCAGCGGCGCTCTGAATTGTCCGTATTGATTATAATGGACCGCAAGCGGCGTATCGACGAATTGAATCAGTTTCGAATTGCACGCCCCGTTGGCTTCGCTCACCTTCGGCGCCGTCGGCGCGGCGACAGTCTGATCCGTCAAAACGCCTTTGATTGCGGTTTCGATTTGCGAAGCCGTCGGCGGCGCGGCCTGCGAGACCGCGGGCGACAGGGCGGCTGCGCCTGCGCACAGCCAAGCGAGGGTTAGAGCTTTATAAGACACGGTTTTCTCCCCATTCACGAGGCCGACCGGTTTGCGCGCAGCGCGACCCGGCGGCGGCGAAGGCCAGCCTAAACCGACGACCGCATTCATTCCAACAAGGAAAGCCCGGCTTTCGCCGGGCTTTCAGGGAGTTTCGATTGACGCGCCCGCGCTCAAGCGCCGGCGTTCATGTCGATTTTGACGCCCGGCCCCATCGTCGAAGAGATCGAGATCTTTTTGATATAGGTCCCTTTCGCGCCGGACGGTTTGGCTTTCGCGACGGCGTCGATGAAGGCCTGCACGTTTTCCGTGATCGCCTTTTCATCAAAGCTAGCTTTGCCTACGCCCGCATGGACGATTCCGGCTTTTTCGACACGAAATTGCACCGCGCCGCCCTTGGCGTCCTTCACGGCCTGGGCGACGTTCGGAGTCACTGTGCCGACTTTCGGGTTCGGCATAAGACCGCGCGGGCCGAGAATTTTGCCGAGACGGCCCACAAGACCCATCATATCGGGCGTTGCGATAACGCGATCGAAATCAGAAAAGCCGCCCTGGACTTTCTCGACCAGATCTTCGGCCCCGACGATGTCGGCGCCGGCCGCTTTAGCTTCTTCGGCCTTGGCGTCTTTTGCAAAGACCGCCACGCGCACGGTTCGCCCCGTGCCGTTGGGCAAGGAAACGACGCCGCGGACCATCTGGTCCGCATGCCGAGGATCAACGCCGAGATTCATGGCGACCTCGATCGTCTCATCGAACTTCGCCTTGGCGTTCGCTTTGACGATCTTCACCGCTTCGGCGATCGGATAAGATTTGGTCGCGTCGACGTTTTCGCGCGCGGCGCGGATTCTTTTTCCGGCTCTCATGGCTCTACTCCTGCACCGTGAGGCCCATGGCGCGCGCCGAGCCCATGATAATCTTGGTGGCGGCGTCGAGATCGACCGCGTTCAAATCCTTCATTTTCGCTTCAGCGATCTCGCGGCATTGCGCGGCCGTAACGGAGCCGGCGGAAGCGCGGCCCGGCGTCGAACCGCCCTTTTGGATCTTCGCCGCTTTTTTCAGATAGTAGGACGCCGGCGGCGTCTTCATCGTGAATGTGAACGACTTGTCCGAAAAGATCGTGATGACGACGGGGATGGGCATCCCCTTCTCCATCTCCTGCGAAGCCGCATTGAACGACTTGCAGAACTCCATGATATTGAGACCGCGCTGGCCAAGCGCCGGACCGATCGGGGGCGACGGGGTCGCCGACCCGGCCGGAACCTGAAGCTTCAGGTAGCCGGTAACTTTTTTCGCCATGACAACCTTCCATGGTTCGCGCCGCCGGCTCGTTTCCGGCGACGGGTTGAAGGGCCGCGGTTCGGTCCGGCCTGGTCTTCGGCCGGCGGCCTCCCGCGTATGAAGGCGTGGCTCGTAGCCAATCGGCGCGCCAAACGCAAGCGTCCTCGCCTGCGCTGCGAACAACCGCCTTATTTTCAATGGAAAAACTGGCCCTAACCAAAAAATTCGCGGCGGACGGCTCCTATGGGGGAATTGGAGCCGTCCGCCAATACGCAACAAGACTTTTCAGACTCAGACGACGCTACAAAGCCTTGCTTACCCCGCCCGCTGTTCCGATACGCAGAACCCCGTGCTGGTGATGTTATAAACTTACAGGTTGTGAAATGCAAGCGCGGCGCGAACAACCGCCCGCGCCGCCTGGACCGAGGGAGTCCGGCTCAGCTCGCCTTTTCGACCTGGCCGAATTCGAGTTCGACAGGCGTCGCGCGGCCGAAAATCGACACCGCCACTTTGAGCCGCGCCGCCTCTTCGTCGACGTCTTCGACGACGCCGGAGAACGACGCGAAAGGCCCATCGGTCACGCGCACATTCTCGCCGACCTCGAAAGTGACCGTCGGGCGCGGACGCTCGGCGCTGTCGGTCATTACGCCGCGGATCCGGTCGACTTCTTTCTGCGAAACAGGGATCGGTTTGTTTCCCTGCCCGAGGAACCCGGTCACTTTCGGCGTATCCTTGATCAAATGATAGGTGTCATCGTTCAAGACCATCTTCACGAGCACATAGCCCGGGAAGAATCGGCGCTCCGTGTTGATCTTTCGTCCCCGCCGCACTTCGACGACATCTTCAGTCGGCACGAAGACCTCTTCGAAAAGGTCCTCCATGCCCTTCTCCTTCGCGGATTGCCTGATCGCCTCAGCGACTTTCTTTTCGAAGTTCGAATAGGCGTGGACGATATACCACTTTGGTTCCATGAGCTTATTCCGTCATCGCGCGGGCGGGCCTAGACCTGATGGTCCAAAGGCACGCAATTGATAGGCAGAAGGTGGCAGACCCCATATCTCAGCGCCCAATCAACGAAAAAGAAGAAAATCGCCATGAGCGCCACCATAATCAGCACCATGACGGTCGAGATGACGAGTTCGTTGCGCCCGGTCCAAGTCACTTTGCGCATTTCCGAGCGCACCTGACCGATGAATTCGAAGAGGCCGGTTCTTTTCTTTTTCGGCTTGACCTCTTCTGACTTGCCTTCGATGACGCCGCCGCCAGCCGGCTTTTTCATTTTCGCCATTTAACCGATCCGGACAAAGGCTTCTCGGGCGCCCCACCCGGACGCTTGGAAGCCGATTTCACTTTCAGGAAGATGGGGCCTTGGTAAACCTTTTCCAGCCCCCGTCAAGCCGGGTCTTCGGCGCTGGCAGGGGCGGAGGGACTCGAACCCCCGACCCTCGGTTTTGGAGACCGATGCTCTACCAACTGAGCTACACCCCTAGGCCGGAGGCACTCCATAGGGCGCGCAGGGGCCGCATTCAATAGATATGAGAGCCGGCGCGGCGGTATCTGGCCTATTCGCGCTCAACGATCTTGCCGCCGACAAAGACTTCGCCGTCGGGTCCGGCGCGCATGATGCGGCCCCGAACCGACCCCATATGCACTTCGGCCGAGCCGTAAAGCCGCAAATCCGGACGTTCGACCTCGCCGTTGAAGTAGACCGCGCCGGATCCGTCAATGGTGGCTTTGAGCCCGTCGGCGCGGCCCGTCTTGACCATCGTCGCCCCCGATCCGGCGATACGCACGGTCATGGGGCCGTCGACACGCGCGGACCGGACCGTCCCTGAACCGGCGATCGAGACATCCAGCATTCCGTCAATATCGCCCAGAATGGCGTCTCCGGGCCCGGCGATGTCGACGTCGGCGCTCGCCGCCGAGCCGGTTTTTACGTCGGCGTCGCCCGAGATGTCGATTTCCAGGCCTGCGCCCACATCGCCGACGACAAGGCGGCTGCCGTCCGTGACCCCGATGACAGCGTTCCCGACATCGCCCGTTTCTCCGTAAACGTAGCAGGCGTCGAGGCCGAGCGCGCCGGCGATGTCGTCCATTTTGAGCTTCATGCGGGCGTCGATGAAGTCGACGTCGGTCTTGCGCGGCAGAGTGATCGTGATCGTCGGATAGGCTGCGAAGAAATCCTCAATCGCAGGTTCGCCGACCGCCGCTTTTCGGTCCGCGCGCGCGTGGAAAGTGCGCGTGATACGATCATTGCAGCAGTCGCGCGTTTCATCCTCGCGCCACTTCTCGCCCTTCAGCGTGAGCATGCCCTTGTCTTCGGCCACGGCGATCCGATGATAGCTTCCGCCTTGGAGGATCGAGACTTCGATCTCATCCGTGGCCGTCGAACTGATGATCCTGACGTCGCCCGTCACATCCTTGAAGACGATCCTGTGGGCCTTGAATGTGGCCGCGGCCGCCGGCGCGCCGGCAAGCGCCACCGCAACCAGGAGGAAAATGCTCGTTCTCAACGTCATGCTCGCTTCTCCGGGCGAATTCCGCCCCGAATTAACCTGAATGGGGGCCCCGCGCGCCCTGCAGCAAGAAGCGGACCGGCGGCGGCGCGACGCGAATGGATCAGCCGAGGCATCCCATTTCCGGACAGCGCGACCATCTTTCCAGCGCATTCTCCGGCGAACTGTGCTTGGGTCGAGCGCCAAATGGGGCCAAAAGGCGCAGGATGGAGCAGTTCTTTAACATGGGCGGCTACGCCGCATTCGTCTGGCCGGCATATGGCCTTTCGGCGATCGCGCTCGCCGGTCTCGCCGCGTTCATTTGGCGGCGCGGCCGACGACTCCGCCAGCGATTGCGCCAGCTCGATCAAGTGCGGGGCGGCGCGCAGCAAAACGCGGCTGGCGTCGCGACGCTGACCGAGAAGACAGAACCCGCAGACTGAACCGCAAGGCCCGCTGCTCGATATGCGCTCAATCCGCATCCGTCTCCCCATCTCCCCCCGCCCGACACCCGGAGCGAACAAGCCTTGAACGCCGCATTGGAATCCCGTCCGGACAGACAATCGCGTCTCGCCTATCGGGCCTCGCTTTCATTGCGCGCCGTCTCGGTCTCCCGCGCGGGCAGACGCGTCCTCGCTGGCGTGACATTCGATCTTTCGCCAGGCGAAGCCATCATCCTCAAGGGCGCGAACGGGTCCGGCAAGACGACGCTGCTGCGCGCGATCGCCGGTTTTTTGCCCGCTGAAAACGGAGCGATTGAGGTTCAATCTGGTGAAAGCACGCGCTCGAGCGCTTCCGATCGACGGGCCTGCATTGCGTATTGCGGCCACGCTGACGCCGTCAAAGCGCCGATGACAGTACGCGAAAACCTCTCCTTCTGGGCGCGCCTCTACGGAGCGCCGGAACGCCGCATCGCTGAGGCGCTCGCGAGCTTTGCGCTGCAAGCCTTGGCGGACACCCACGCCGGGGCCCTTTCCGCCGGACAGCGCCGCCGTTTGGGGCTCGCAAGGCTTGTCATCGCCGCAAAGCCTATATGGCTGCTCGACGAACCGACCTCTTCAATGGACGCGGCTTCGTCTGCGCGTCTCGTCGCGCTCATCGAGAATCATCGCCGAGAGGGCGGCGCCGTTCTCATCGCCACGCATGACCGGATTGAAATCGAAGGCGCGCGCAATTTCGTGCTCGAAGCGCTGGAGACAGCGTGAAGACGTTCCTCGCCATCATCCTTCGGGACGTGACGCTTGGCTTTCGCGCCGGCGGCGGCGCCACGCAGGCGGCGATGTTTTTCGCACTCGTCTCGCTGGTATTCGCGCTCGCCATCGGCCCCGAGCCGGCCAGGCTCTCCGCGCTCGCCGCGCCGATCCTCTGGGCCGGCGCGCTGCTATCGGCGCTCGTTTCCCTCGATCGCATCTTCCAGTCCGATTACGAGGACGGCACGCTTGACGTCCTCGTAGAGACGGCGGACCTTCTGGAGCTGCGCGTGCTCGCCAAAGCGGCGGCGCATTGGCTTTCCTCTCTGCTGCCGCTGATTGTCGCAGTTCCGCTCTTCGCCCTCCTCCTCAATCTGCCCGTCGAAGGATACTGGCCCCTCCTCGCGTCGCTGCTTGTCGGCACGCCCGCCCTTTCGCTGATCGGCGCGCTGGCGGCGGCGTTGACCCTTGCTCTGCGCCGCGCCAGCATTCTCGTCTCCATTCTCGCCGCTCCGCTCTATGCGCCGGCCTTGATTTTTGGCGTCGGCGCCGCTGAGGCGGGAGCCGCGGGCGCGCCGAGTTTCGTTCCGACCCTTTTGCTGGTCGCCGCCTCATCGCTTTTTGCGCTGGTTTTTGCGCCCCTTGCAGGCGCGGCCGCGATCCGCTTCAACATGAGCTGAAACTGCCATGATCGCCGATCTCGCCAATCCGGAACGGTTCGAACGCTTCGTGAAGCCGTTTTGGCTCACTGCGAGCGCGCTCGCCGTCATTCTGCTGGCGCTGGGTTTTTATTTTGGCTTGTTTCATTCGCCAGCGGATTATCAACAGGGCGACACTGTCCGTATCATGTATGTCCATGTGCCGGCGGCCATGATGTCAATGGCGTGTTATACGGCGATGGCGGTCGCGTCGATTGTGGGCTTCGTATGGAAGCATCCGCTCGCTGACGTCGCCGCAAAAGCGAGCGCGCCGATCGGCGCGGTGTTCACCGCGCTCGCGTTGGTGACAGGCTCCCTTTGGGGAAAGCCGATGTGGGGCGCGTGGTGGGTCTGGGACGCCAGACTCACTTCGGAGCTGATCCTCTTTTTCATCTACATCGGCTACATCGCCATTTGGGAGGCGGTCGACGACAAAATCCGCGCCGCGCGCCTTGCGGCGATTGTCGCTATCGTGGGTTTCGTCAACATCCCCATCATCAAATTCTCCGTTGACTGGTGGAACAGCCTTCATCAGGGAGAAAGCATCTTCCGCCGGGGCGGACCGACGATCGACGGGTCCATGCTCTTGCCGCTTTTCCTGATGATCGGCGCCTATATGATGGTCTATGCGGCCCTGCTCGTCCCGGCGATGAAGAACGAACTCTCCGCACGGCGGATCGCGCGGCTTGAACGCATGGGCGGCGTTTCAGGAGTGCGCCCGGAATGACAAGGAAACAAAAGCGCGGCGTTTTCATCGGCTTCATCTTCGCCGCAGCGGCGCTCGGCGTCTTCGCGGTGCTCGCGTCTTTGAACAGCGCGATCGCCTATTTTTACACGCCGTCGGATCTGCAGAAGCTGGCCAAGCCGCCCGCCGGCGTCATCCGCCTCGGCGGTCTCGTCAAGCAAGGCAGCGTCGCCTATCCCGGAGGCTCGACGACGGTGCAATTCGTTGTGGCCGACAAATTCGCGCAAACGAGAGTCACCTATAATGGAATTCTTCCCGATCTTTTCCGTGAAGGTCAGGGCGTCGTTGTCGAGGGAAAGCTGGAGCCGGATGGCAGCGTGGAGGCCAGCCAGGTGCTCGCCAAGCATGACGAGAAATACATGCCGAAAGAGCTTGCCGACGCGCTGAAGAAACAGGGCGTGTGGCAGGAAAAGAACGCGCCGCACTCCTAAGCGCCCCGCGGCGCGTTCATCCATTCAAGCAGCTTATCGGCGGCGAGACTCGCGGCGTTTCCGGCGTCGACTCCGAGATAGGCGAGCAATTTCGGAAACGCCTCCAATTGGTCGAGCCGCGCCTCCTCGTCGGCGAGCAGCGGCCAGAGCGCGCCGGCGAGCAATTCGGCGCGGCAACGCTCCTGTAAAAGCTCCGGGATTATCTCTTCTTGCGCGGCGACATTCAGAATACTGACGAACGGCGTCGTCATGATCCGCCTCGCCCAAAACGCCGAGATCGCATCGGTTTTGTAGGCGACAACCATTGCGGTTCCGTTGATTGCGATTTCCGTCGTCACCGTTCCGGACTTTGCGAGCGCCGCATTCGCGGCGGCGAAAGCGTCGGCCTTCTCCTCGCCCGTGACGATAATCGGCGCGCCCGGCCATTTGCGCGTTGCGCGCTCGGCGGCGGCGCGAAGATGCGGTGGGACGACCACGGCGACGCGCAATCCCTCCAGCCGCTCGGCCAACAGGCGCACGGCGCCCCCAAAGGGCCTGCGATGGCGCTTCAGCTCCGTCGCGCGGCTTCCCGGCGCCACGACCAGCAAAGGAGCATCGCCAAGATCATGCGACTGACGAAATCGATTTGCGTCCCCCCGCTCGCGCCAGGCCCGCTGAAAATTCGGATTGCCGACAAACACAGCGCGCACCTGCGCGCGCTCAAATAGGGACGGCTCGAAAGGCAACAGACAAAGCACGCCGTCGAAAAGCCGGCGGACGGTTTCGACCCGCCGGGGTCTCGACGCCCAAATTTGCGGGGCGGCAAGCTTGAAGAGCTTAATTTTCGGCGCGATCTTTTTCAGATGCTCCGCGCAAAGACGTGAAAAGCCCCAAGCGTCGATGAAGACCGCCGCTGTCACCCGTTCGCGCTTTGCAGTCTCTGCCAGTTCTCGCGCTCGTTTTGAGGCTTCACGCAGAACGCGCACCGCATCGGTTAGTCCCATGACCGACAGGCGCTCGATCTGAAACTGGCTCGCGAGACCCTCCGCCGCCATTTTCGGGCCGCCGCAGCCGACAACCTCAATTCCGGGCAGCCGCTTTTTCAGTTCCCGAAGCAGATCCGCGCCGATCTCATCGCCGGAAGGCTCGACGGCGGCCAGCATGATCTTGCCTTTGAGCTCGCTATGGAAGCTCTTATCGGCGCTCACGGCCCGCGCACCTCCGCATCGACGAACCCATATACGAACAGATCATGCGCGTCCGCCTCCGACGCCGTCGCCTCGGGGTCGATCACGAGGCTGACGCCGGCTTCGACAGCGATCCCGGCGAGGCCTGCGCGCGCGGCGCGACGGACAGTCTCCGGCCCGATGGTCGGCAAATCAATCCGCAATTCCTGTCCGGGCTTCGGACGTTTCAGAAGAACGCCGAGGCGCGCATCCTCGCTCTCGCGCAACGCAGCGCACCGGTCGAGCATGGCGTCGGTTCCTTCGGCGGCTTCTATCGCCAGGACATGCCCCGCCGCGACGACGGCGCCCTGTCCCACGTCGAACGGGCCAAGCGCCGCGACAAGCATCGCGGCCTTTTTCATGTCGGCGAAATCGGCTTCTCCCGGCACGATCCGGCCAAGCGCGCCCGCACGCGCCGCAAGCGCGCTCGCGATTTCCTCTGCGCCGACGACGATGAATCCTTCGCCTTCGAAAGTCTCGACGAGCGCTGCGAGGATTGCGCCGTCCCCGCGCCGGGCCGCGGTTGCGAGCTTGGGCAGGAGCGCCGCGCCGCGCCAGTCGGGCCGCAAGCTGGCGAAATTCGGCCGCCTGACGACGCCTGCGAACACAACCGCGTCGCAGGCCTCGTTTTTCAACGTGCGGATGATGAGCCCCAACTCAGCGAGTCCGCATTCCTCGTTCGGGAATGCTCCGAGCGCCGCGTCAGCGAGCCCCTTCAGGCGAACGACAAAGAACGGGTCGCAGTTCGCGGCGCAGGCCGCCGCGAGCCGGCAAGGCAAATCGCCCGCGCCCGCTATGATCCCGAGTTTACGCCAGCGCGCCATCTCTCAGCGCGGCGTCATGAGCGGACGGCGCGCATCCGCCCTGACAAAATCAAGAATGCGCTTAACTTCAGGCCGCGCGCCATAGCGTTCAGACGCCTCCTCCAAACGTTCCTTGAACGTGCGATCATTATCGAACAACAGCTTGTAGGCTGCGCGCAGGTCGCGGATCGTCTCGCGCGGAAGCCCTCGCCGTTTCATGCCTATCACGTTAAGCCCAGCGAGCGCAGCGTGATTTCCGAATGCGGACGCATAAGGAATAACGTCCGCGACGACGGCCGCGCAACCGCCGATGAACGCATAAGCGCCGATGCGGCTGTGCTGATGAATCGCGCACAGCCCGCCGAGAAACACGTATTCTTCAACCGACACATGGCCGCCCAACGTCGCGCAGTTCGCCATGATCACATGATCGCCCACCTGACAGTCGTGTCCGACATGGCACGCTGTCATATAAAAGCCGTCATCGCCGACACGCGTTACGCCCCCGCCCGCGACAGTGCCGATATTCATCGTCACATATTCGCGAATAATATTGTTTCTTCCGATGACGAGACCTGTGTCTTCGCCGCGATATCCAAGGTGTTGGGGCGGCCCGCCCAACAACGCATAGGAATGAACGACGGTTCCTTCGCCGATCTCGGTTCGGCCTGTCACCGTCGCGTGGGGATGGAGGACGACGCGCGGACCCAGCTTGACCTTCGGGCCCACGCAGCAAAAGGCGCCGACCACAGCGCTATCGTCAATTGCAGCGCCGTCTTCGACGATGGCTGTTGGGTGAATGGGCATGGGACGCTTAGCCGGCGACCTGCGACAGCATCGCTGCAAAAGAGGCGTCGGCGACGCGCGATCCGTCAACCATCGCCACCCCTTCGAAACGCCACACCGGCGGGCGACGCTGCGCGGTCCTTACATGAATGCGGAGTTGATCGCCGGGGACAACGGGCTTTCTGAAACGCGCTTTGTCGACCCCCATGAAAAGAACGATTTTGTTCTCGACATCGATCTCCTCAGTATAAGCGGCGAAGGCGGCCGCCGCCTGCGCCATCGCCTCAATGATAAGGACGCCCGGCATGACCGGCTTTTGCGGGAAATGTCCCTGGAAAAACGATTCATTGATGGTGACGTTCTTGATGGCGACCGCGCCCTCTTTCGCGTCGATCTCGGTCAGCCGATCGATCATCAGCATCGGATATCGATGCGGCAGAAGCTGCATCAGCTCGCCGACGTCCAGCGTTGTTTTGCCCGGTTCAATCATTGCCATCTTTCTTCGTCTTTTTTCGCGCCGCGAGTTTTGTCAACGCCGCCGTCTCTCGAAACCACGCAGTGGCCGGCCGAGCCGGCGTTCCGCCCCAGTGTTCGCCCTTGGGAACGTCGCGCATAAGCCCCGCCTGGGCGGCGATCCGCGCGCCGTCCCCAATCGTCAAGTGGTCGGCGAGACCAGCCTGACCTGCGATAAGCACGCCCGCGCCGATCACAGTGCTCCCCGCCACGCCGACCTGGGCCGCGAGCGCCGCGCCCTTGCCGACCCGGACATTGTGGCCGACCTGCACGAGGTTGTCGATTTTGACGCCGTCTTCAATCACGGTGTCGCCGAGAGCGCCGCGATCAATCGTCGAATTTGCGCCGACCTCCACGTCGTCGCCGATTATGACACGGCCGAGCTGCGGCACGCGGACGAATCCCTGTGCGCCGCGCGCGAAACCGAATCCTTCTTCGCCAATGCGGGCGCCGGCGAGGATCAAAACGCGCGCGCCGATAAGCGCGCAGATGACTGACGCGTTCGGCCCCACACGGCCGTCTTCGCCGATTTCTACCCCCGGGCCGATGAATACGTGGGGCCCGATCAGGGTCCGCGCGCCGATCGAAGCGTCCTGCGCGATCACCGCCGTCTCGTGAATTTGCGCGCCATGACCGATTTGCGCCGACGGATCGATTCCGGCCGAAAGCCGGTATGGCCTTTCTTTATGCAACCAAGCGGCGATTTGCGCGAAAGCGCGCTTCGGATCCGGGTGGGCCGCCAACGCACCCCGGAATGGCGTTTTTCCGGCGCTCTCTGGCTTTGCAAAACACAGCGCAACCTCGCGCCCTTCGAGGCGCGCGAGCGTCTTTTCGGAATCGGCGAAAACGACAGCGTCCGAAAGATCGACTTCGTTCAAAGACGCCGCCCTGCACACAAGCCTTCGACCTTCCCGAACGAGGTCCGCGCCGGCCGCCTGCGCCGCCGCAGCGGGATCGAGCGGCTCACCGGTCAGAAAAAATCGCGCATCAGGCAAAAACATCGCAGCGTCTTCGCAACAAGAAACGGCCGGCGCATCGCGCGCCGGCCGCTCCGATAGACTTCGCCAATCAGTCCGTAGCCGGCCTACTTTTTCTTCTTGCTGTCCGATGCTGCTTTCTGGGCGGCGGCCGCCTGCTTTTGCAGATCCTCCAGCGACACCTTTTCAACGGTCACGGATGTCAATTTCTTGTTGAGTTCGGAAATGACCTGCGGCGTGATGTCCGCGTCAACGGATGCGTACATAACCGCAGAGCCGTCAAGCAGAACGGTTGCGCCACGATCATCCACGATCTTTTTCAGAATCGGCTGGAGCGCATCGTTAATGACGCCGATCGCTTTCTGCTGCGACAGTTCGAGTTCACGCACTTTCTGCTCGCGGAGCACAGGAAGATTTTGCTGCTTTTGCTGAAGCTGCTGAGCCTTTTGAGTCCACACATCCTGAGCCATCAGATCCTTTTGCTTCTTGAGATCTTCGCTCTCCTTCACGAGGCTCTCGACGGCGGCGTTATATTCGTCCGTCGCATCCTTTTGCAGCTTTTCAAGCTGGGGCCTCATTGACTGACCAGCCTTGGACTGCTGGATAACCTCGGCCTGGTTCAGAACGAGGATCACCGGTCCCTTCTGGTTCTTGTCCTGAGCTGACGCGCTCGTGGCTGCGGCGCCGAGTCCTGCGGCAGCCAGCAAAGCCGCGCTCGCGACTGCGATCAATTTAAGTTTCATGTTGTAACCTCACACCCTTTCTAGAAACTGGTTCCAGCGCTAAATCGGAAGGATTCCGTCCGATCGTAGAATTCCTTCTTAATGACTCGCGCCAAATCGAATCTGATCGGCCCGAATGGCGAGTCCCAACTGACGGTCACCCCCGCGGACACCCTCAGCGCCAAGTCGTCCTGCACCGGCTTTTGGTAAATTCCGCTGCCTGTCGGATCCACCCAGAACGACAGGTCTTCATTCAGAGCTTTGGTGCGGTTATCGACCAGCCCGACTGTGCCGAAATCCGAAAATGCGGAAACCTTGATGCCATATTCTTTCGGCAACGGCAACGGCAGCAGCACTTCGGCCGTGCCGATGGCGTAGACCTTGCCGCCGATCGACTGGCTTCTGATCTGGCCGTTCTGGTCGACCCCCTGCCCTTGCGGGATATAGCGCGGCCCGACGCCGGCCACTTCAAAGCCGCGGAACGTCTCGGCCCCTTCGAAGAAACGGTCAGACAGGCGAACCGAGTCGCCGCCATAACCGTCGACATAGCCCGCGCGGAACTTCAAGGCGCCGATAAACTTGCCGACAACCGGGTGATAATAGGCGCCGGAGACTTCCGTGCGATAGTAATTGACGCTGCCGCCGAGCCCGGCGACCGACTGGGCCAGCGAAAACCTCCAGCCATGCGTCGGATCGATCGGGTCGTCACGCTTGTCGAAGGCAATCGAATAGCCGATCAGCGATGTGATGAATTTTCCTTGCGAATCGCAGGTCGGCGTCAGAGCGTTCTGGACAAAATTGCAGGTTGACGATGACAGCAACGTCACCGGATTGCCGAGAAGATCGACGCCTTCCGTAAGACATGCAGAAGAGCTTCCGGCGACACATGTCGACGCGTCGCTGACGGTGACGCCCGGCAGCACCAGATCCTGCGGATTCTGCGCAGAAGTAACCTGAATCGAATTTAGCGTATCGATCTGGACGTTATCGCGCGTAAAGAAGTAGTTAAGCCCGCCCCGCCCGAATTCGGAAATCTGAAACCCGGCGTTCAGCCCGAATCCGATTCGATCGCGCACAAAGCCCGATTCCCGAAAATTCGTACGCTGATTGAATATAGAGAACCCGGCCGCGAGATTCCGGTCTAGAAAATAAGGTTGCGTGAACTGGATGTTGACCTGACGCGTGCGCGAACTAGCCTGTACCTGAAATCTCAGATACTGACCGCGCCCCATCAGGTTTCTCTCTTCAATTGAGAGATCTACGATAAACCGTTCTGTAGAAGAAATGCCGACGCCGACGCTGAATGATCCGGTCGATTTTTCTTTCACCTGCACGTCAAGGTCGGTTCGGTCCGGCGCAGAGCCGGGCTTTTCGTCGATAGTGACGTCGCTGAAATAATCGAGCGCCTTGATCCTCGACTTGGATCGGTCAACGAGCACGCGGTTAAACGGATCCCCTTCCGCAATTCGGATTTCCCGCCGGATCACTTTGTCAAGCGTGCGCGTATTGCCCTTGATGTTGATGCGCTCGACATAAACCCGCGGCCCTTCATTCACATTGAAGGTGATGTCGACAGTCTTGTTCTCGGGGTGTCTGTCGAGACGCGGATTGACGTCGACGAAGGCGTAGCCGGTCGCGCCCGTCGCGAAGGTGATCGCCTCAACCGCCTTGTCGACCTTGTCGCCGTCATAAATCTCGCCGCTTCGGACCGGCACGAAGCGCTCAAGCGCTTTTTCATCGATTTTGGCGAGCGTCGTTTTCACTTTCACGTCGCCAATGCGGTATTGGGGCCCTTCCTCAACAGTGAAGGTGATGAAGAAGTTCTTCCGGTCGGGAGTCAGTTCTGCGACGGCTGACGTCACCTGAAAGTCGGCATAGCCGTGCCGGGCATAGAACTGACGCAGCAACTCCTGATCATATTCGAGCCGGTCAGGATCGTAATTCGTGTTGCTAGAGAAGATCTTCCACCAGTGGCTCTCCTTGGTGAGCACGACGCCTCGAAGCTCATTGTCGGAGAAAACCTTGTTGCCGATGAAATTGATCTTGGCGATGCCGGTTTTCGGCCCCTCATCGATCTCATAAATTACATCGACGCGATTTTGGTCGAGCGGCGTGACTTTCGGCGTGATGGTCGCGGCGAACCGGCCTGAGCGGCGATAGAGCTCGATGATGCGCTCCACATCCGCCTGCACCTTGGCGCGCGTAAAAACTTCGCGCGCTTTCAGTTGGATTTCGTCCGTGATCTTGTCGTCTTTAAGGTGCTTATTGCCTTCAAGAATAATGCGATTGACGATCGGATTCTCCTTAACGGAGATCAAAAGAACGCCGCCTGGCTGCATCTGCAGCGAAGCGTCCGAAAACAACCCGGTGTTCATGAGCGTCTTCAGGCCGGCGTCGAGAAGAGCCGGGTCCGCCCGGTCGCCGGGCGCCACGACGAGATAAGACTTGATCGTCTCAGTCTCGATGCGCTGATTGCCCTGAACGACAATGGACTGAATGACTGGCGCAGCCTGCGCGCCCGTTTGCTGCGCGGCCGCCGGGCCCGCCAACATCGCCAGGACAATTGCAAAAAGCGCCAACGCTACGCCGACGGCGCCGCCCCCCGACCTCTTAAGACTCATGCCCGACCTAGCTCGTCTGCGAAAGAAGATTAGAGATGTCGTTCCACGTCACAAAAAGCATGAGCGACGCCAAGAGGACGATGCCCATTCCAAACCCGATCGCCTGAGCTTTAGCCCCCAATGGCCTCCGGGCGACCGCCTCATACGCGTAGTACATAAGATGGCCTCCGTCGAGAACCGGGATGGGCAAAAGATTCATGAACCCCATCGAGATCGATACAACCGCGGCGAGATTGGCGAATCCGGCGAGGCTCACCTTCAGCTTCGTCCACAGTCCGGGCGGCTCGGCGTAAGCGCTTTTGTCAAAGCCCGACATTGCGGCCTGTCCGGCGTATTTCGCCATTTTGACCGGCCCGCCAAGCTCGCTCGTATTCTCCTTGCCGATGATGAGTCGGCCGAGAAATTTCACGGTCGCGCCGAGAACTCCGACCGTTCTTTCGCAGGATTCGCGCAACGCCGCGACCGGTCCGTAGCGCACTTGCGCCTGCGCTTTCGGATCGGCCGTAATTCCGAGGCGACCCGCCTCCACCGTGTTGCCGAAGCTGTCCTTCATCTGTTCGCGCCGCGGCGTGGCTTGCAGCGCAATATTGGCCCCATCCCGTTCGACGATGAAGGTCAGCCGCTCGCCGGACGAGAGTTTCACCGCAACGCCGAGATCGTCGAAATCCCGCACGGGGCGCCCGTCGATCGAAATTATCCGGTCGCCCGGCATAAACCCCGCTTCGGCGGCCGCCGAATCGGGATCGACAGCGCCCACAATGGGCTTCACGACGATCTCGCCGAAAGAGAACAGAAACACCCAGAAAATCGCAATCGCCAGTAGAAAATTCGCGAATGGCCCCGCGGCCACGACCGCGGCGCGCACCCAGACCGGCTTGAAATGGAAACAACTTCGCCGCTCTTCAGGGGTCATGCTGCCGGCGGCGCTTTCGCCGGGCCGCGGAAATTGTGTCGTCCACGGACTGTCCTTCGATTGCTCTTCGACCACGCCCGCAGCGGGCTGCGACGCCGCATTCGCGTCGCCGAAAAATTTCACATAGCCGCCCAGCGGAATCGCTGCGATACGCCATTCGGTGCCCTTGCGGTCAACCCAGCGCGCCAGCGGCTTGCCAAATCCGATGGAGAAAACATCGACGCGCACGCCGAGCAGGCGCGCCATCCGGAAATGGCCGTATTCATGCGAAAAGACGATGATCGAAAGGAGGATAAGAAAGGCGACGACAAAAACGGGGAGCGCGAAAAGATGTCCGCTTGCAATCATGCTGGCCATCGGCCGCTACGCTCCCTACGCCGCCGCGCGCGCCGCTACTGCCAAGGCTGCGAGACGTCTTCCTTCTTGATCAGCGGCCACGGCCTCATCGAGGGTTGAAAGCCGTGCCGGTCCGTTACGCCGGCCCGCTTGCTCCAGAACCTGCTCGGTAACCCCCGCAATGTCCAGAAATTTCAGGTTTCCGGCCAGAAACGCCGCGACGGCCACTTCATTCGCGGCGTTCAGCATCGCCGGGAAGACCCCGCCCTGCGCGACGGATTCCCGCGCGAGGCGAAGCGCGGGAAAGCGCACCGGATCCGGCGCCTCAAAGGTCAAGCGCGCGATTTTGGCGAAATCGAGCCGGGCGCTCGGGCTTGGCGTGCGGTCGGGCCAAGCGAGCGTGGTGGCGATCGGCGTGCGCATATCGGGTGTTCCAAGCTGCGCCAGGACCGATCCGTCCACATATTCGACCATCGAGTGGATGACGGATTGCGGGTGAACGACAATTTCAATCTGTTCGTGAGATATCGGAAAAATATGAGCCGCTTCAATTAGTTCTAGGCCTTTGTTCATCAAGGTTGCAGAGTCGACCGAGATCTTGGCGCCCATTGACCAATTGGGGTGGGCGACGGCCTGCGCGGGCGTCGCGGCCGCCATCTGACTCCTCGTCCATTCCCGGAACGGCCCTCCCGAAGCAGTGAGAATCAGACGCGAGACCCGCTCGGGGCGCTCGAAATCGAATACCTGGAAGATCGCATTGTGTTCGGAATCGACGGGAAGCAACTCTCCCCCGGCTTCAGCGATCGCCGCGGTCAGGACGTCGCCAGCGCAAACAAGACACTCCTTATTGGCGAGCGCGATCGAAGCGCCGCGCTTGGCCGCACGCAGTGTCGGATGGAGGCCGGCGGCGCCGACAATGGCCGCCATCACCCAGTCCGCGTCGCGCGCGGCGGCGTCTTCAAGGGCCGACGGTCCTGCGCCGGTTTCTATCCCAGTCCCGGCGAGCGCCGCATCTAGATCGTCGCGAAGAGCCTCATCGCCAATCGCCACAAAACGGGGGCGGAATTTTTTCGCCTGTTGGGCGAGCAGGGCGACGTTGCGATGCGCCGTCAGCGCCTCGATTTGGAATTCAGCTTCGCCGCGCCGGGCCGCGAATTCGAGAAGATCCAGCGTATTGACGCCGATCGATCCGGTCGAGCCGAGAATGGTGATCCGCCGCGCCTTGCGCGCCTTTTTCGCTTCCGTCATCGCCCCTACCCCTCGAAACGCCCGACCAGACTATGAAAATATAACACCAGACTCATCGCCGTCGTCGCAAAAATCATCCCGTCGAGACGATCGAGAACGCCGCCGTGACCGGGGATGAAGCCGCTCGCATCTTTGACGCCGAAAATCCGCTTGAATGCCGATTCTGCCGTATCGCCGAGGATTGACGCCAGGCCGAGACTTGCGCCGACGACGACCAGGAAGGCGGTTTCAGAGCGCTGAAAGATAAACAAGGCCGTCACGAGACCCGCCAATGCGCCCATGATGACGCCGCCTGCCGCCCCGGCCCAGGTTTTTGCGGGCGACACGACCGGACTCATTTTCGGGCCCCCGACAAGCCGACCGCCCATATATCCTCCCGTATCCGCTCCCCAAACGATCAGGAAGAGCATCAAGACCAAAGAGCGCCCATTTTCCGTATCAGACCGCAACCAGATCAGCGCCACTGACGGGGCAAGGACATAAGCGGCGCCGAAAGCGGCCCACCGCCAGCGCCGGCGCGCGATCGCCGCCGCAAGACCCGATGCGAGAGCGCCGACGCCGCAGAGCGCGTAAGCCCAAACGAACTGCCCCGCGGCGGCGAATGCAAAGGCCCCGGCTCCCGCCAGCGCAAGCGCATAAAAGGACGCAGAAAAGTCGCGCCCGTCGATCATCCGCGTCCACTCGAAAATCATCAGCGTCGATGCAAAAGCGACGATCGCCGCAAATACAGCGCCGCCCGCGTAAAGCGCGGCGATGGCGATAGGAATCAGAACCGCGGCGGACGCAGCTCGCCGCGCGAGCGAGTCCTTTTCTGCGGTTGGCCGCCCGGATTTTTCCAACGTCGACATTGCGGATTAAGACCATCTCAGACCGAGACGACGCCGCCGAACCTTCTTTCCCGCTTACAGAATTCATCGACCGCGGCGGCGAAATGCGCTTGGTCGAAATCGGGCCAAAGAACGTCCAGAAATACGTACTCAGCGTAGGCCGCCTGCCACAACAGAAAGTTGCTTATCCTCTTTTCCCCGCTCGTGCGGATGACGAGTTCGGGATCTGGCGTATCGGTCGTATCCAGGAATTTTGAGAACCGCGCTTCATCGAGTTCGGCCGGATCAAGCCCGCCGGCCTTCGCCGCACGCGCTGCGTTGCGCGCGGCTCGGACAATTTCATTGCGGCCGCCGTAATTGAAGGCGATTTGCAGGAGAAACCGTTCGTTTTGCTCGGTCTCCTTTTCCGCGCGGTTCACAAGAAGCTTCAACTCCCGGTCGAGGCTGGCCCGGTCGCCAATGATCCGCACCCTGACGCCTTCCCGCTTCAGGGTCGGCAGGTCGTCCATAATGAACTGCCTGAGCAAACTCATGAGGTCGCGGATCTCGCCAGCCGGCCGACGCCAGTTTTCGGTCGAAAAGCTGTAGAGCGTCAGACAGGAAAGCCCGAGATCGCGGGCTGTCTCGACCGCGCCTCGCGCCGCGGCGACGCCCGCGCGATGCCCTTCGGCGCGCGGCAGACCGCGCGCGGCGGCCCATCGGCCGTTGCCGTCCATGATTATGGCGACATGCCGAAGCTGAGCGCGCCCGGCGGCGTCCGGCGCTTCGCCCTTCGGCTCGCCGAGCGAACCGCCCGCGGATTTAGGCGCTGGTTTCGCCGTCAATGCATCTCTCCAAACGGCCCGCGCGCCGGGCCGGACGCCTGCCTTCAGACTTGCATGATCTCTGCTTCTTTCGCGGCGAGCGCCTCATCGACTTGCTTCACCGCCTCGTCGGTCAGCTTCTGCACCTGATCCGCGAGACGTTTTTGCTCGTCTTCGCTCACGCCGTCAGACTTTTTAATCGCCTCCATGCCTTCGCGCCGGACATTGCGGACAGCAACGCGCGCCTGTTCGGCGTATTTCCCGGCGAGTTTGGCGAGTTCGGCGCGCCTTTCTTGCGTCAGCGCCGGCACGGGCACGCGCACGAGCGTTCCGTCCACAACCGGGTTCAGGCCAAGGCCGGCGTCCCGAACGGCCCTTTCGACCGCGCTCACCAAGGCCTTGTCCCAGACTTGAATCGAGATGGTCCGCGGCTCCGGGACCGAAATCGTGCCGACCTGGTTCATCGGCATCGACGACCCATAAGCGTCTACATGAATGGGCTCGACGAGCCCGACCGAAGCGCGACCTGTCCTCAACCCGCCGAATTCCGACTTCAACGCCGACAGCGCTCCGTCCATACGCTTCTTGAGGTCTTTCAAATCGACGCCTGCGCTGCTCATCTTCGGAGTCTCCTGCTTTCACTAGTCTATGAATTGACGGCGGAATTTTGGCGGTCTTCAGGCGCCGTCTACCCGCCGATGACGGTATGGGGCCCCTGACCTGTCAACGCGCCCACGATGCCGCCTCGCTCGGTGATCGGAAACACGACAATCGGGATTGCGTTTTCTCTCGTCAGTGCGATCGCAGCCTGATCCATCACTTTGAGGTCGCGCACCATAACTTCATGATAGGAAAGCTGGGCGAAGCGTTTCGCATTCGGGTCCTTTTTCGGGTCCGCCGAGTAGACGCCGTCGACCTGCGTGCCTTTCAGCAGGGCGTCGCAGCCCATTTCCGCAGCGCGCAACGCCGCCGCCGTATCCGTGGTGAAGAATGGGTTGCCCGTGCCGGCCGCGAAAATGACGATGCGGCCTTTCTCCATGTGGCGAAGCGCGCGGCGGCGAATATAGGGCTCGCAGATCGCCGTCATCTCGATTGCGGAAAGGACACGCGTGAAAAGCCCGATCGCTTCGAGAGCGTTCTGAACGGCGAGAGCATTCATCACCGTCGCGAGCATGCCCATATAGTCTGCGCTCGCCCGCTCCATGCCGCTGGCCGCTTGGGACACGCCCCGGAAGATGTTGCCGCCGCCGATGACGAGGCAAAGCTCGACCCCGAGTTCGCGCGCGTCGCGCACCTCCTCGGCGATGCGCCGCACCGTCGCCTGATCGATCCCGTACTGGCCCGGGCCCATCAGCGCTTCGCCTGATATCTTGAGAAGCGCCCGGCGATAGCGGGATTTTGCGGAGGCCGGCTGGGCCGAGGCTTTGCTCATCCGATACCCTTTCGCCGGGGCCGAACATCGCGGTCAGCGGACCGCAATGTTCGCCGCCCGCCCGCATGGCTCCCGCGTCGCTTCAGGCTCTAGGCTCTAGTCCTCGTCGGCTGTTTTGTCGACGCCTTCGCCGAGCTCCAAGCGGGCGAATCCGGCGAACTCGATCGGCGCGCCGACATTTTTTGCAGCGTTCTCAATGACCTTCGCTACTTTAGTCTCGCCGTCGACGACGAAGATTTGCTCAAGAAGCACCGATTCTTCATAGAATTTCCGCAGACGCCCTTCGACCATTTTTTCGATGATCGCTTCAGGCTTGCCCGAAGCGCGCGCCTGTTCGGCGAGCACGTCCTTTTCGCGGGCGACGACCGCCGGATCCAGGTCTTCGATGCGGCCGGACAAGGGGCGCGCCGCAGCGACATGCATAGCGAGCTGCTTGCCCAGCGCCTCCAGCTTGGCCTTATCGCCCGCCGATTTCAGCGCAACAAGCACGCCGATTTTTCCGGCGCCGTCCGCCACCTGCCCATGGACGTAAGCGCCGATCGCGCCTTCGGGCACCGAGAGCATCGCGGCGCGGCGCAGCGTCATGTTTTCGCCGATCTGGCCGACCATTCCCGCGACATGCTTTTCGACGCTCTCGCCGGCGCCGGGATAGGGCGCCGCCCTGACGGATGCGACGTCGCCGTCGGTCTCCAGCGCCGCTTTGGCGATGTCCGCGACCATCTTCTGGAAGAGCTCGTTGCGCGCGACGAAATCCGTTTCGGAATTGACTTCCACAAGCACCGCCTTCGCGGCGTCGCCATCCCGCGCCGTCGCCAGCGCGATCAAGCCTTCCGCGGCGGTCCTGCCCGACTTCTTGGCCGCTTTTGAAAGGCCCTTTTTGCGCAGCCAGTCGACCGCCGCCTCCAGATCCCCGCCGGTCTCTCCAAGCGCCGCCTTGCAATCCATCATGCCGGCGCCGGTTAGTTCGCGAAGCTCTTTCACCATCGCTGCGCTGATGCCAGCCATGTCTGTCGTCCTTTCCTTTTCTCTTGCGGGCGCGCAGCGCCGCCCAGGCGAACGCGCCCAAATCCGGCGGCGCTGGCGCCCTCAAAATGCGGCGTTGGTCAGGCCTCGGCCGCTTCGTTTGTCTGTTCGGCGTCCGCTGGTTCGGGCTCCTCGGAAAGCGCCGCTTCCTGCGGAGCCTCCGCCAGCGCGCCAATATCGACGCCGAGCGACGCCTGGCTCGCGGAGATGCCGTCGATCACCGCATCGGCGACCAATTGGCAGTAAAGCGCGATCGCGCGCGAAGCGTCGTCATTGCCCGGAATGACATAGTCAATGTCGTCGGGGCTGCAATTCGTATCGACAACCGCAACCACGGGAATGCCGAGTTTCTTGGCCTCCTTGACCGCAATCGCTTCCTTCTTGACGTCGATGACGAAAAGCAGATCAGGCAGACCGCCCAGATCGCGAATGCCGCCGAGCGACGCATTCAGCTTGTCGCGTTCGCGAGAAAGCTGAAGCTGCTCCTTCTTGGTCAGCCCCTTGCCCCCGGATTCGACGGTCTCCTCGATTTCCCGGAGGCGCCGGATTGACTGCGAAATCGTCTCCCAGTTCGTCAGCGTCCCGCCGAGCCAGCGCACATTCATGAAGTACTGGGCGCAGCGCGTCGCCGCTTCGGCGACCGGCTGCTGGGCCTGGCGCTTCGTGCCGACGAACAGGACTCGGCCCCCGCCCGCGACGACATCGCGGATCTTGACGAGCGCCTGATGCAGCATCGGCACCGTCTGCGACAGATCGATTATATGGATGCCGTTCCGCTCGCCGAAGATGTAAGGCTTCATCTTCGGGTCCCAACGGTGGGTTTGGTGGCCGAAATGGACGCCGGCTTCGAGAAGCTGGCGCATCGAGAATTCTGGCAACGCCATCAATCAGTCTCCTTCAGTTTGACCGCCGCAGCGCCGGTAGAGCGAACGCCCTGAAGCCTTGCCGTCGTCCCCGGAAGAGGAAACGCGCCGAGGCCACCGAAGATGGCGCTGCGTGAGAGATGGCGCGGCTAATAAGGGCTCCGAGGCTCATTTTCAACAGGAAACAATGCCCCGCCGCGCGATTTCGGAGATTTCGGGGGGACTAGACCAATTCAACGTCCGCGACGCCGTCGACCGCCTTCAGGGCGCCCCTCATGGCGGGCGTACAGGCGGCCGCTCCCGGCAGCGAAATCTCGACTTCGCGGCCCGTCTCCGGCAGCCGAAGCGCCACCACCACCCTTCCCCCTTCCTCCCGGCCCGCCGGCTTCACGGCCGCCAGCCGGCGGCGCACGGATTCCAATGCATCGGCCGACGTCACCGATATCTTCAGCATGGACGTCGTTTGCGCCGCCGCCGCATCGAGCCGGCGCGCGCTCTCGCATGTGAATCGGATATCGCCGTCACGATCCTCGGCTGTCAGCGACAGCAGGAGAAGCATCCCGGTCTCAAAGAGATCGCGGCTCGACGCCAGAACTTCCGAGAACACCGTGATCTCGAAATCTCCGGTCGCGTCGGAGCACTCCACCCAGGCGAAGGGCTTGCCGGCGCGCGAGCGGCGCATCCGCACCGAACGCACGACGGCCGCTATTTGCACGACCACGCGGTCGTCAGCGGCGCGTTCCTTCGCTTCAGCGAAAGTCACGACATTGAGCCTTTTCAGTTCGCGCGCGTAGTCATCGAGCGGGTGGCCGCTGAAATAAAATCCCAACGCGGCGCGCTCTTCTGCGAGCCGTTCAAGCGGCGGCCACTCATCCGCATCCGAAAGCCGCGGGCGCTCGAGCGCCGGCGCTCCGCCAAGATCGAACAACCCCCCCTGATCGCTGGCGCGCTCCTCTGCGGCCTGCGCCGAAAAACGGATGAGAAACTCGGCGCTCGCGAACGCCGCCGCACGCGAGCGCACAAGCCCGTCAAAAGCGCCGGCGCGCGCAAGGTTTTCGATGGCGCGCTTGCCGATCGATTTCAGATCGACCCGCTCAGCGAAATCATAAATATCCTTGAACGGACCGTGGCGGCGGCGTTCTTCAGCGATGAGCGCCATCGCCGCTTCGCCGACATTCTTGATCGCCGAGAGCGCGTAAACAATTTCGCCCTTCTCGCTCACGGAAAAATCCGCCTCAGAGTAATTCACATGCGGCGCAAGCACCGGAACGCCCGTCCGCTTGGCTTCCTTCAAAAAGATCGCCAGCTTGTCAGTGTTTGCGCGGTCGAGGGACATTGAGGCCGCCAGGAACGCCGCCGGATGGTTCGCCTTGAGCCACGCCGTCTGATAGGCGATGTAGGCATAGGCGGCCGCATGCGATTTGTTGAATCCGTAACCGGCGAACTTCTGGACAAGATCGAAGATCGACGATGCTTTTTGCGCGTCGACGCCGCGCGCCTGCGCGCCTTCTATGAACCGCTTGCGCTGGCGGTCCATCTCCTCCTTTTTCTTTTTGCCCATGGCGCGACGCAGAATGTCGGCCTCGCCGAGCGAATAGCCGGAAAGAATTTGCGCGATCTGCATCACCTGTTCCTGGTAGATGATGACGCCGTAGGTTTCCTTGAGAACCGGCTCCAGGGTCGGATGCAGATAGTCCGGCGCCTGATGACCCTGTTTCCGTTCGATATAAGTCGGGATGTTCTCCATCGGCCCCGGCCGGTAGAGAGAGACGAGCGCGATAATGTCTTCCAGGCTGTCAGGCTTCATCGAGCGCAACATCGCGCGCATGCCCGCGCTTTCAAGCTGGAACACGCCCACCGCCGAACCTTCGCCCAACATATCGAAGGTCGCTTTGTCGTCGAGCGGCAATGCGCTCATGTCGATTGAGACGCCTGATTGCCGGACGAATCGCACGGCGCGGTCGATCACGGTCAGCGTCTTCAGGCCCAGAAAATCGAATTTGACGAGGCCAGCGGGTTCGACCCATTTCATATTGAATTGCGTCGCCGGCATATCCGAACGCGGATCGAGATAGAGCGGCGTCAGCTCCTCAAGCGGACGATCGCCGATGACGACCCCTGCTGCGTGCGTCGAGGCGTGCCGGTAAAGCCCTTCCAGCTTCAGCGACTTTTCGAGCAACGCAGCGACCGCCTCGTCCCGCTCCCGCTCTTCTTTTAGCCGCGGCTCGGTTTCGATCGCTTCGGCGAGCGTGACCGGATTTGCGGGATTGTTCGGCACCAGCTTGCAGAGCCGATCGACCTGTCCATAGGGCATGCCGATGACGCGCCCGACGTCGCGCAAGACCGCGCGCGCCTGAAGCTTTCCAAAAGTGATGATCTGCGCGACGCGATCGACGCCGTATTTACGCTGCACATAGCGGATGACTTCATCGCGACGGTCCTGACAGAAATCGACGTCGAAATCCGGCATCGATATCCGCTCTGGATTCAAGAACCGTTCAAACAGAAGGCCGAAACGCAACGGGTCGAGATCGGTGATCGTCAGCGACCAGGCGACAAGCGAACCCGCGCCCGAACCTCTGCCCGGCCCGACGGGGATGCCCTGCGCCTTGGCCCATTTGATGAAGTCGGCGACGATCAGAAAGTAACCCGGAAAGCCCATCTTGTTGATGATGGCGAGCTCCGTATCGAGTCGCTCCCAGTACTGCGGCTCCGGCGCGCTCAAGGGCGATGAAGCGAGCCGCGCCTTAAGTCCCTCGCGGGCCTGCCGGTCGAGTTCGCGCGCTTCGGCTTCGAGGTCGTCGCCGGCGAAATGCGGCAGGATCGGCGCGCGGATGCGCGGACGAAAAGCGCAACGCTGGGCGATCTCCACTGTCGACTCGATCGCCTCAGGAAGATCGCCGAACAGCGCTTTCATCTCTTCGGGCGTCTTGAAATAGTGATCCGGCGTGACGCGTCGGCGATCATCCTGATGCACATAAGACCCTTCGGCGATACAAAGCAGCGCGTCGTGGGCCTCGTAATCTCCGGCGGTCGGGAAATAGGGCTCGTTCGTCGCCACGAGCGGCAGATCCATATCGTAGGCGAAGTCCAGAAGGCCGTCCTCCGCGCTGTCGGCCTCGCGTCCCTTATGGCGCTGCAATTCCACGTAAAGACGCCGCGGGAAGAGCGCAGCCAACCGTTCGAGGAGCGCGCGCGCCTCGCCGGCGTGATTGGCGCGGATGAGCCTGTCGACTGGTCCGTCAAATCCCCCGGTCAGGCAGATCAACCCTTCATTCGCCTGGTCGAGCCACGAAAGATCGGCGCAGGGCTCGCCCTCAAGAGGCGAACGCAGGAATGCCCCGCTCGATAATTTCAGAAGATTGAGATAGCCGGCCTCATTCTGCGCCAGAAGAACGAGAGAGGCGGGCCGCGTTCGCCTCGGCTCGGCTTGCGCCAAGCATTCGACATCGAAGGCGAGCTGGACGCCGGTGATCGGCTGGACGCCCGCGCCCGCGAGCGTTTCGGAAACTTCGAGCGCGCCGAAAAGGTTGTTTGTGTCGGTTACGGCGACCGCCGGCATCGAAGCGGCAAGGCACAGCGATTTCAACCGCGAAACCGGAATGGCGCCTTCGGACAGCGAGTACGCCGAATGCAAATGAAGATGAACGAAGTCCGCCAAGGGGCTCTCCGGGGCGCGAAAGCGCGGCTTATGCGCCGAGGAGCGTCCCCCAAAGCCCGGCCGCGCCGATTATCAGGATCAATACGCCGAGTCCGATCGCATCCCGCAACGCCTCGTTTTCCATGCCGGGCCTCCTTCTAAGTTCTTTGTTTGTTCTATCTTCTCCTTTTGTTCTCGTCAATAGGACATCCAGGCGGCGCTTTTCGCCGGAGATTTTGCCGGCCTCAGCCCGCTTCCCGTCCCTTCCAGCCGGGCCCATGGACAAACCGGCCGGGTGTCGCGCCGGTGTGCTCGCCGTTCCGCATCACCGCAACGCCGTTGACGAAGACATCACGAACGCCGGTCGCATATTGTTGCGGCTTCTCATAGGTCGCGTGGTCCTGAATGGTTGCGGGGTCGAACACGACAATGTCCGCATAATCCCCGACCTTGATGCGGCCCCGCCCCTTGATTCCAAGCTCATCCGCTGGAAGGCTTGTCAGCCGGCGTACGGCTTCGCCGACCGAGATCACATGCTCTTCGCGCACATATTTCGCAAACAGGCGCGCAACATTGCCGTAAGCGCGCGGATGCGGATTGGAGAGCAGGAAAACGCCCTCCGGCGCATAGGCGCCCTCGTCAGAGCCGAACATGGCGTAGGGCCACGCGATGTTCTTCTTCACATTCTCATCCGACATCAGGAAATAGATCGCGCCGACGCGGCTATCATCCTCGATCACGAGATCGATCATTGCGTCCTCCGGGCTTTTGCCGCGCATCGCCGCGACTTCAGCCAACGTCTTGCCGGTAAGCGGCTTTAGCTCGGAATTTTTGAACGAAACGAGCAAAACGTTCTCCGGCCCGCCGGCCGCGCGATAGAGATTCTCCCATCCTTGGGGAGGATCGCGCATCTCTTTGATGACGCGCGCCCGGATTTGCGGGTCTTTAAGACGCGCGATCCAGGCGTCGTGGCCGCCTTCCTGCACCCAGGGCGGCATCGCCGCATCGAGCCCCGTGGCGCCGGCCGTGTAGGCATAGACATCCGCAGTGATATCAAGGCCTTCCGCGCGCGCGGCGTTCAGCTTTTCAATCGCCTTGTCGGCCTTGTCCCAGTTTTCCTGGCCCGCCGCCTTGAAGTGGTAAATCTGGGCGCGCGCGCCGGATTTACGCGCGATCTCGATCAACTCGTCGATCGCCTCGAGAAGATGGTCCCCCTCAGAGCGAATATGCGAAATATAGCCGCCGCCATACTCAGCCGCAGCTTTGGCGAGCGCGACCAGCTCCGGCGTTTTCGCATAGAAAGCCGGCGCGTAGATGAGCGACGAGCCGACGCCCAGCGCGCCCTCTCTCATCGCTTCCCGGACGAGGTCCTGCATCCGCGCCAACTCTTCGGGGGTAGGCGGACGATCTTCATATCCCACCTCGTGAATACGCACTGTCGTTGCGCCGACGAATGAGGCGACATTGGGCGAAACGCCCTTCTTTTGGAGATAATCGAGATACTCGCCGAGCGTCGTCCACTTGATATCGTATTTGATGTCGCTTTGGCGCCGCTTCGCCTCCTCTTTCATGGCGTCGGTCAAAGGGCCCATGGATTCGCCTTCGCCCATCACTTCAAGCGTCACGCCCTGCCTGATATCGCTTTCCCCGCGCCCGTCTTCGATAAGCGACTCCGTCGCCCAGCTGAGCATGTTCACGAACCCCGGAGAAACGGCCAGTCCGCTCGCGTCGACCACCACCCTGGCTTCGGCGCCCGAAAGATCGCCCACCGCAGCGATGCGGTCCGCCCTGACGCCGATATCCTCTTTCACCGCCGGTCCGCCGTCTCCGTCATAGACCTCCCCGCTCTTGATGATGACGTCAAAGCTTTGCCCGGCGGGCGGTTTCGCGCAGGATGCGGCAAGGATCGCCGCCGCCAGAGCCGCACTGAATTTCGAAAGTCGCACGGCCATGCCGCCCCTCCTTAATCCGCTCCCGGGAAAGGCTAACCGGTTTCGCCCCCGATTGTTATGCCTTCATCCGCGCGCCGTGCGGGGTTGATTTGAGTCAAGCCGCAGAGATTTGCGACCTCGCGCCCCATGTCGCAGCCTCCCAAAAACCTCTTTAAGGTGTATCGAACGCCGCCGCGCCGAGCGGCCGCTCCAAGGAATAGACATGGTTCCTGAAATCGGACATTTCGCTCTCATTCTGGCGTTCTTCACGGCGCTTGCGCAGGCGGCGCTGCCGCTTCTCGGCGGTCGGATCGGCGAACCGCGCTTTGCGGCGTTCGGCCGGCAATGCGCGGTTCTGCTCTTCATCCTGACCGGAACGTCTTTCGCCTGCCTTGTATATTCCTACGCGGTGTCGGACTTCACCGTGCTCAATGTCGTTCAAAATTCGCATACGACGAAACCCTTTATCTACAAGCTGACCGGCGCCTGGGGCAATCATGAGGGCTCGATGCTGCTCTGGGTTCTCATTCTTGCGCTCTACGGCGCCGTCCTCGCTCGCGGCGGCCGGGCGGTGCCAGCGGGCCTTCACTCATTGACGCTTTCCGTACAGGGAATGATCGCCGCAGCTTTTATCGCATTTGTTCTGTTCACCTCCGATCCGTTCACGCGGGTCTTCCCGGCGCCGCCGAATGGAGAGGGGCTAAATCCTCTATTGCAGGATAAGGGGCTCGCCGTACACCCGCCGTTTCTCTATCTCGGCTATGTGGGCTTTTCAGTTCCATTCGCCTTCGCTGTCGCCGCTCTTATCCGCGGACGCGCGGATTCAGTTTGGGCGCGTCTCGTCCGGCCCTGGGCGCTCACCGCCTGGACCTTCCTGACAATCGGCATCACGCTTGGATCCTGGTGGGCTTATTACGAACTCGGATGGGGCGGCTGGTGGGCGTGGGACCCGGTCGAGAACGCGTCATTCATGCCGTGGCTTGCAGGCGTCGCTCTCATCCATTCGATCAGAGTCGTCGAACGCCGCGACGCGCTGAAAGGCTGGGCGGTGCTCCTCGCAATCCTTACCTTCTCATTGAGTCTGGTCGGAACCTTCCTGGTGCGCTCGGGCGTTCTGACCTCAGTGCACGCCTTTGCGGTTGACCCCGCGCGCGGCGCTTTCATCTTGATGATACTCGCTTTCGCGATCGGCGGATCTCTGACCCTGTTCGCCATTCGCGGCGCAACCTTACAAGCGACCGGGGCATTCGCGCCGGTGAGCCGGGAGTCTGCCCTCATCGCAAACAATGTTCTGTTAGTCGCGGCCTGCGCCACCGTTTTCACCGGAACTTTTTATCCGCTATTCGTCGACGTGCTCTCGGGAGAGAAAATTTCGGTCGGGCCGCCCTATTTTAATCGCGTTTTCGTCCCGATCGCCGCGGCGACGCTGGCCCTCGCCGCCGGCGCCATGCTGATCCCGTGGAAGAAAGCTTCCCTCACCGCAGTCTCCAAGAAACTGCTCTTCGCGGGCGTGATTGCGGCCGGAGCGGGCGTATTGGTCGGGGTGACAGCCCCCAGCAAAGTGATCGCGGGCGGGGCTGCGGTCGCGCTCGTCGCTTGGCTCGTCGTCGGAACGCTGACCGATCTCGGCGAGCGGACAGCCCTTTTTCGCCGGCCGCTGGCGGACAGCTTTCGGAGAGCCACAGGTTTGCCGCGTGCGACATGGGGCGCCAGCCTCGCGCATATCGGCATCGCTGTGTACGCCGCCGGCGCGGCCGGCATGAGTCTCTGGAAGACCACCGACGTCATTTTTATGAAAGAAGGCGACACCGCGGTCATACATTCGATCTCGGTCAAGCTCGACGACGTTCGCCGAATAAAGGGGCCAAACTGGATCGCTGACTCCGCGACCTTCATCGCCTCGAAAGCGAACCGGGCGCCCGAACGCCTCGAGGCCGAGCGGCGCTTTTATCCCGTGCGCGGCATGCAGACGACGGAAGCGGCCATCCATCCGCAAGCGTTCGGCGACCTCTACATAACAATCGGCGATCACGTCGACGGCAAGGGCTGGCCGGTGCGCATCTATTTCAATCCCTTCGTCGCTTGCCTTTGGTGGGGCGCTGCGACTGTCGTGTTCGGCGGCGTGCTTTCGATCAGTGATCGCGGAAAGCGCCCGCGGCGCAAAGTCCTCGGGAGAGAAATGTCAGCGAATCCGGCTGGACGCGCAGACCCCCAGCCCGCTATCGGAATGAGCCAGGCATGAAACGGCTCGCGACCTTCATTCCCCTTCTCGTCTTTGTCGCGATCGGCGTCATTTTCGCCTTCGGTCTCAGCCGCGATCCCTCTCGTATTCCTTCGACGCTCATCAATCGCCCGCTGCCCGAATTTTCGTTGCCGCCGATAGCCGACGCCGGCGTCCCAGGCTTCGCCAGCGAGGACGTGATCGGCGACGTATCTCTGGTCAACGTGTTCGGATCCTGGTGCGTCAGCTGCCGGATCGAACATCCGTTTCTTCTGAAACTTTCGAGGGCGGGCGAAGTGAAGATTTACGGCGTCGACTGGAAAGACAAACCCGGAGACGGCGCCGCCTGGCTTGAAGAACTCGGCAATCCTTACGCCGCGGTCGGCGATGATGCAGACGGGCGCGTGGCCATCGATCTCGGCACGACCGGAGCGCCGGAAACCTACATTATCGATCGACAGGGACGTGTGCGATACAAACAGATCGGCCCGATCACGCCCGAAGTCTGGAACAAGACGCTAAAGCCAATCGTTGAGCATCTGAAGAAGTCATCGTGAAACGCGCCGCCTCCCTAGCTCTTTTCTGCCTTGCGCTCCTCGCCGCGGCGCCTGCGCGCGCGGTCGCCCCAGACGAAAAACTCGCCGATCCGGCGCTGGAGGCGCGCGCCGAAGCGCTGGAGCATCGCCTCAGATGCGTTGTTTGCCAGAGCGAAAGCCTTGCGGAATCCGACGCTTTTCTGGCCAAGGATTTGCGCAAGCTTCTGCGCGAACGCATTCAGGCTGGCGACACCGACAAGGAAGCGGTTGAGTATCTTGTCCGGCGTTACGGCCAATACGTCCTTCTCCTGCCGCGTTTCGAACCTGCGACCTATGTGCTGTGGCTTTTGCCCGGCGCGGCCGTTTTGATCGGCGCGGCAGCGGCGGTCTTCTACATACGCCGGGGACGGAACGCGCCGGCGCCCGCGCCGCTTGACGATGCGGACGAGGCGCGTCTCAAACAGATACTTGACGAGCACGCATGATTCTCTGGTTCATTATCGCACTAATGGCGGCGGGCTCGCTCGTCTTCCTGGCGTGGCCTCTGTTTTCGAACGCAGCCCCGGCGGACGCCGCATTCGATGAACTCGACTACCTCGCCGCGCAAATCGATGATGTCGAGCGCGAACGCGCTATCGGCGCGCTTGCGCCGGAGGATGCGGAGACGGCGCGACTTGAGGCCAAGCGGCGCCTGCTTGCGGCGAGCCGCGCCGAAAAAAAACTCCGGACTTCTGATGCGCCCGCCATCGCCGCCAATCTCCGGCAGGTCGCGCTCATGGGAGTCGGCGCGATTCCCCTCGCCGCTATCGCGCTCTATCTCGGCATCGGCTCCTCCGATCGGATAACGCTGGCCTCGCAAGGACAGCAATCGGCCGACATGGCCAACGCTCAGCAAGAGCCGCCCGGCGAATTGGTCGCGAACCTCGAAAAGCGCCTCAAGGACGAGCCCAACGACATTGACGGATGGGTCAATCTGGCGGAGGGCTATGCGAGATTGGGCCGATATGACGAGGCCGCGAAGGCCTTCGGTCAGGCGGTCGCGCTGTCGCCAAACGACGCCTTTCTTCACGCCGCGCGCGGCGAAGCGATCACGCTTGCCAACAAGAGCGAGATCACGCCCGAGGCGAAATCTGAGTTCGATCGCGCGCTCAAGCTCGACAAGACCGAGCCGCGCGCCCGGTTTTACAGCGCCGAGTACGCCTATCAGGAGGGCGACAAGGAAAGCGCGCTGCGTCAGCTCGCTTCGCTGGTCAACGACGCAAGTGATCAGGCGCAATGGCTGCCGACCGTACAGCATGAGCTTGTCACGATTGCGATGGAGCTTGGCAAATCCCTGACCGACGCCGGTGTCACGCCTGCGGCCCAACAGCGCCTGAAAAGAATGATGCAGCAGGCGATCGCCGGAACGCAGGCGACCGCTTCGAACGGGGAAAGGAGCGAAGCTCCGGCTTCGACTGACATCGCGGCGCTCGAAGCGGCGGTAAAGTCCGGCCAGGCCGATTATTCCGAATGGCTCAGGCTCGCGCAGGCCTATGCGGCGCAGGGCGATCGGACGAAAGCTGTCGATGTGCTCGCGCGCGCCGAGAAACGCTATGCGGATGCGCCTTTCGTATTGCAGGAGATCAAGGCGGCGCAGGCGCGCCTCGCCGGCGGCGCCGCCGTGCGCGGCCCCACGGAGAACGACATCGCCGCCGCCCGATCGATGACCGAAGAACAACGCACGCAGATGATCAAGGCCATGGTGGCCAAGCTCGCCGTCAGGCTCGAAAAAAACCCCGAAGACTTCGAGGGCTGGACGATGCTCGGACGCTCTTACCGCGTGTTGGGCGATCTCGACGCCAGCGCGACCGCGTTCGCTCACGCCGCCCGGTTGAAACCGGACGAGGTGAGCGCGCAACTCTCCTACGCACAGGCCCTGGTCGCTCAGGGGGCGGCGGCGCACAAAAACATCGACCCGAATACCGAGGACGCCTTGAAGCGGGTCGTGCGGCTCGACGCGTCGCAGCCCTTCGCTCTTTATTATTTGGGTCTTGCGGCGAAGCAGAAAAACGACACGGCCGCCGCTCGTCGATACTGGACGCAGCTTGTCAGCGTTCTTCCCGCCGGATCTGACGACGCCAAAGACGTGCAGCAGGAATTGGACGCGCTCGGCGATTAGGCCGCGCGCTTTTCGCCGGTCGCCGATCGTGTAAAGTTGCGGTCATGACGATTGGAACCATGCGCGCCATGCGCCTCGAATCGCCAGGCCATGCGCTCGTCCTTCGAAATGTCCCGATCCCCACGCCGGGTCGCGGCGAAGTTCTCATCCGCGTTTCGGCGTGCGCGGTTTGCCGCACCGATCTTCATGTCGTCGACGGCGACCTCGAACATACGAAATCGCCGCTCATTCCCGGGCATGAAATCATTGGCCGCGTGGAAGCGCTCGGTCCAGGCGCAGGCGCCTTCGAGATTGGAAGACGCGTCGGCGTTCCCTGGCTGGGCTATTCCTGCGGCGTCTGCAAATATTGCCGCGATGGCCACGAAAATCTCTGCGAGCGCGCCCTTTTCACGGGGTATACGCGCGACGGCGGCTTCGCCGAATATGTGTGTGCGGACGAGCGCTACGTTTTTCCAGTCCCCGACGCCTATGACGACGTCGCCGCGGCGCCGCTGATGTGCGCAGGGTTGATCGGCTATCGCGCCCTGCGCATGACGGGCCAGTCGAGGCGGCTTGGTCTTTATGGTTTTGGCGCGGCCGCCCATATCATCGCGCAAGTCGCGATCCATGAAGGCCGCGACGTCTACGCCTTCACGCGAAAAGGCGATGGGAAATCGCAGCGCTTTGCGCGAAGCCTTGGCGCGGCCTGGACCGGGTCGAGCGAGGAAACGCCGCCGGATAAACTCGACGCGGCGATTATCTTCGCGCCCGTCGGCGCGCTCGTCCCCGCAGCGCTTCGCGCCGTCGACAAGGCAGGCCTCGTCATCTGCGCCGGCATTCATATGAGCGACATTCCGGCGTTTCCCTATGAAATCCTTTGGGAGGAGCGGGTGGTGCGCTCCGTGGCCAATCTGACGCGTCAGGACGGCGAAGAATTTCTGAGCGTCGCCCCGCGCGCCGGCGTGAAGACAGCCACGCACCCCTATCCGCTCGCACAGGCGAATGACGCGCTCGACGATCTTCGAAACGGACGCTTCGACGGCGCGGCTGTCCTCCTTACGGACCGATGACATGGCGGGGGGCGGCGAATTAGCCTAGAAGAGGCGGGACGCAAACAAAACAATGACAGGGGATGGAAGCAGAATGGAGCGGCGCAAGTTTCTCGCCGGCGGCGCGCTCGGCGCTGCAGGCTTGGCGGTTTCGGCCTGCGACTGCGGCGATTACGCCAAGACGATCGGTGCGCCGACGGGCGGCCTCCAGTCTCGCGAACTCAAAATGGTGACGACTTGGCCGAAGGATTTTCCCGGCCTCGGCGACATGGCCGAACGCGTCGCGCAATACATCACTGAAATGAGCGGCGGCGCGATGCGAGTAAAAATTTTCGCCGCCGGAGAACTCGTCGGCGCATTCGACGCCTTCGATACGGTCGCGAATGGCGGCGCTGATCTTTATCACGGTGCGGAGTATTATTGGGTTGGAAAGTCAAAGGCATATTCATTTTTCACCGCCGTTCCATTCGGCATGACTAATGTCGAGATCATGGCGTGGACGGAATTCGGCGGCGGCCAGCAATTATGGGACGAGCTCGCCGCGAAATTCAACATCAAGCCCTTCGCCGCCGGAAATAGCGGTCACCAGCCCTTTGGTTGGTACAAGAGGGAGATCAACTCCCTTGAAGACATTAAGGGAATGAAGATCCGTATGCCCGGCATTGGCGGCGAGGTCTTGCGCCGGATAGGCGCCGCCGCGGTGGCGATTCCCGGCGGTGAGATCTACCAAGCGTTGCAGTCCGGCGCGATCGACGGGACAGAATGGGTCGGACCGTGGAATGATCTCGCTTTCGGCTTTTACCGCGAAGCCAAATTTTATTACTGGCCAGGCTTTCACGAACCCGGTTCGCAACTTGCGACCGGCGTCAACTTGAAACTGTGGAATAGTCTCAGCTTGCAGGAAAAAGCGATTGTCAAGGGCGCCTGCTGGATCGCCAACAACCTGTCTCTCGCCGAATATGAACACTTCAACGGAGTCGCCCTTGAGGAGCTGATTTCCAAATACGGCGTTCAGCTTCGCAAGCTTCCCGACGACGTGATGGCCGCGCTCGCTCGCGAGACCAAAGCCGTTCTTCAGGAAATCGCGGCTGAAGACGATTTGTCGAAGAGGATTTACGAAAGTTTCCGCGAATCGCTGAAGCTCTCGCAGAGCTGGAGCCGCATCGGCGACGAGGCTTTTCTCGCAGCGCGGCGTGAGCTGTTTTCATTGTGATGCGCACATGCTGACTTTAGCCGGCGATATTTTGAACTGGCTGGCGGCCGGCCTCGTCTTTCCGTTGATGCTGCTGCCGCTCGCAGCCATGACAAACATTCGCAGTCCGCTTGCGGGCACTGTCATGTGGGCGGCGATCTCTCTTGCGATCTCGATCGCCGGCGCGGTATTTGTCGTCCTTGCCCCAAGACTTGCGAACAACGCGCCGAGCGCGCCCCTCGCCGCGCTCGTCATCGCGGCATTCGCAGCTTTTGGCGTCTTCCTCGCCGGGGGGCCAAGCCGCGCCACCAAAATATTGGCGCCGATCCTCACGAAGATTACACGCGCTGCCGGCCGCACGGTTATGTGGCTGACTCTCACAATGGCGCTCATCCAGTTTGTCGTCGTAATTATGCGCTATGTATTCGGGATCAGCTTTCTCGCCATGCAGGAATCGATCACGTACATGCATGGCGCGGTGTTTC
Organism: Alphaproteobacteria bacterium; assembly: GCA_016125425.1. Classification (GTDB taxonomy): domain Bacteria; phylum Pseudomonadota; class Alphaproteobacteria; order Caulobacterales; family Parvularculaceae; genus Amphiplicatus. Next base: position 9,091 of record WGLT01000019.1, on the reverse strand, counting down.
TGATCGCCGGCGGCTATGCATTGCTCACGAACGATCATGTGCGCGTCGACATCTTCTATAGAGGCGCCTCTCCGCGAAAAAGGGCGTTGATCGATTTCACAGGCGCCTATCTGTTTCTCTTTCCGGTCTGCCTTCTAATTCTCTGGTCCGCCTCGCCCTACGTGGCGCAATCCTGGGCGGTTCGCGAGGGGTCAACCGAACAGTCCGGCATTCAGGCGATCTATCTCTTAAAGTCGTTCATTCCCGTCTTCGCCATATTGATGGCGATGGCGGGCTTTGTCCTGGCCGCGCGAGCCGGCGAAGTTCTTAGCGGCGGAAAGGACTAGACCGTGGTCGAATGGCTTCAATCGCATGGACTCTGCCTCTGCGGCGCCGTTCACTGGCTCGACATCGTCATGGTCGTCGTGCTTTGCGCCGCGTTAATGGCGGGGTTCCCGGTCGCGTTCACGCTCGCTGGAACGGCCCTTCTGTTCGCTATAATCGGGATCTCATTCGGCGTTTTCGACATCTCCTACGTATTGCCGTTCCCGCAGCGCGTATTCGGTGCGGTTCAGAATACCAGCCTCATCGCAGTGCCGATGTTCATTCTGATGGGCGTTATTCTTGAGAAAGCGAAAATCGCTGAAGAATTGCTCGATGAAATGGCGAAGCTTTTCGGATCGCTGCGCGGCGGTCTCGGCATATCCGTTACGCTTGTCGGCGCTCTTCTCGCCGCATCGACAGGCATAGTCGGCGCGACCGTGGTGACAATGGGCCTTCTCAGCCTGCCGACCATGCTTCGGCGCGGCTATGATCCGGCCTTCGCGGCAGGCTCTATCGCGGCGGCAGGCACGCTCGGACAAATCATTCCGCCATCGGTCGTTCTGATTTTGCTCGGCGATGTCATTTCAAACGCCTATCAGAAGGCTCAACTCGAGCAGGGCGTCTTTGCGCCGAAAACTGTTTCTGTCGGCGATTTATTCGCCGGCGCCCTTCTGCCGGGCCTGGCGCTTGTCGGTCTTTACCTGCTCTATCAAGTCTTTGTCGCTGCCACTGCGCCCAAAAAAGCGCCCGCGATTCCGGCCAAAGAGCTCGGAAGCCGCGCCGAGGTCTGGCGCGCCGCCATGAAGACTCTTCCGCCGCCGCTCCTGCTCATCATCGCCGTGCTTGGTTCGATCCTCGCCGGCGTCGCCACGCCGACCGAGGCGGCCAGCGTCGGGGTGCTCGGCGCCCTTCTTATCGCCGGCGCGCGGCTCGCGCCCAGAGATCATCTCCTCGCCGGGCGAAATGTCATCCTGCTTTCCGGCGCTGCAATCATCGGTCTTATCGCGCTGACATCGTTTGTTGATCTGAGATTCGGCCGCGACGCCGTCTCATTGACTGACCGCGCCGCCGTCATGTTCGCCATAGTGCTTTGCGCGCTCATTCCGTGGGGCGTCGGAGTCAGCCTGTTTCGCCTCGCGCGCCAAAACGCGCTCATCGCGATTGTCGATCAAACGACGCGCGTCACAACGATGGTGTTCACAATCCTGATTGGCGCGGCGCTGTTTTCGCTTGTTTTTAGGGGCCTGGGCGGCGATGAGACGGTACGAGAAGCGCTGGCCGCCGCGCCCGGAGGCGTGGTCGGCGCGATGGCGACCGTTATGGCCGTCATGTTCGTCCTCGGCTTCTTCCTCGATTTTATCGAGATCACATTCGTCGTCGTGCCGCTCGTTGCGCCGGCGCTTCTCGCGCATGGCGTGTCGCCCGTCTGGCTCGGCGTGATGATGGCCGTCAATCTCCAGACGTCGTTCCTGACGCCGCCATTCGGTTTCGCCCTCTTCTATTTGCGCGGCGTGGCTCCGCCGGAGATGACGACGGGACAAATCTATCGCGGCGCGATTCCGTTTATCATGATCCAGGTTTTGACGCTTTTACTGCTCGCGCTTTTCCCGGGGCTCGCGACATGGCTGCCAAGCCGGCTTTATAACTGAACGTCAGCCCCATGGTCCTTTGGGACGCGCGGCCGGTTGCGGCGGCGAGCCAGCCTGGGCGGCAATGGACACATGCCCCCCGGCATAATTGACCAGCGCCTCGATCCGCTTTTCGATTGGCGGATGCGTCATAAACAGCCCCGCAAAAGGCGTCGTATTCTCCAGCATGAGCTGCTGAACCGAGGGCGGCGCATCAAGTTTGCTTCGTCCTGAGATTTTCTGCAGCGCCGAAATCATCGCATCCGCGTTATGGGTAAGATCGACCGCCCCCGCGTCGGCGAGATATTCGCGGTGCTGAGAAAGCGCAAACCGGATAACGATGGCCAAAAGATAGGCGACGACGATCGCTGCTATAGCAATGAGGATCAGAACGCCGCCGCCGCGGCTGTCACCCCTTCGCGAGCGCGTATGTCCGCCAACATAGACGCCGCGGTAGAACATATTTCGAAATACGATTTCGCCGAAGAATGAAAATATTCCAACAAAGATGATGGCGATAATCATCAGCCTGACGTCGCGGTTCATGATGTGCGTCAACTCATGCGCCATCACCGCTTCAAGTTCGTCGCGGTCAAGAGCCTCTATGATTCCGCGCGTCAGCGTGATCGTATAAGTCTTTTCGGAAATTCCGCTGGCGAAGGCATTCAGCGCCGGGGACTCAATGATATTGAGCCTGGGCATGGTCAGTCCGCGCGAAATGCAGAGATTCTCGAGAAGATTGTAAAGCTCGGGCGCTTCTTTCCGCGTCAAGGATCGCGCGCCCGTAGACAGTTCGATGATCTTTTCATTCGCAAACCAGGCTATTGCAAACCAGACGCCGGCGCCGAGAAGCGCGAATGGCCAGGCTTGCGCCATATAGACAAACGCGATCCGGACGCCCTCCGCGCTTGTCACATCCTCAGTCAAACCGACATAGCCGACGAACAATCCGAACATGAGCACGAGGAGAAGCACCGGAAACCCGGCAAGCAAAAGAATGGATTTGAGATTGTTGTTCCAGATATAGGTCTGAAGTCCGAAAGCGCCCATCAGACCTCCTCGCCAAATGCAAAAGCGGAAGCGGCGCGCGCATGCAGTCTGGTCGTGTCGAAGAGCGAAACGCCGACATGCTCTTGCGATAGAATGAGCGACAATTCCGTGCATCCCAGAATAACGCCGTCGGCGCCTTTCGCTATCGCCTTGCTGATCATGTTAAGCAGCCGCCGCCGTGACGCCTCGCGCGCCTCCCCGCGAACAAGTTCGTCAAATATAATGCGCCCTGTTTCCTCGCGATCTGATTCATCGGGAATCATCGTGTCGACGCCGAATCGCCGCTTCAGATCCGCCCGGTAATAATTTCCCTCCATGACGAAAGGCGTGCCGAGAAGCAGGGGCATTCGGCTCTGTCCGCGTTCAATCTCAGCGGCGAGCGCATCAATCAGATGAATGAGCGGCAACCCAGTCGATGATCGCACCGCGTCGGCCGCGAGATGCGTCGTGTTCGAACAAATCATAAGCGCTTCGGCGCCGGCGCGCTTCAATGCAAGGCCTGCCTCGACCACAATCTCGCGGTAGCGCCGCCAATCTTCCTCCCTGTACGCCTTGTCGATTAGATTAAAATCGAACGACCAGATGATGAGACGCGCGCTGTGGGCGCCGCCCAATCGCTCGCGCGCATGCTCGTTGAGGAGCCTGTAATAGACTGCTGTCGATTCAGGGCTGACGCCGCCAATGAGTCCAAGCAGCTTCATGTGGTTCTCGACTTATGCGCCGGCGCTCTGCTCACGCTGCATGGCCAGAAGCGGTGGCGCGCCTGTGGGCAATCCTAGTTCGCCCTTTATATCGAATCCGAGACGCTGATAGAGCGGCGTATTACGTGGATTTGAATTTTCCAGATAGGCGACAGCCCGGGCGCCGTCTGCCCGACTGAGGCCCTCCCGGAGAATCCGCCCTCCATATCCCCGCCCCTTGAACGACGCGCGAACGCCCACTGCGAATAGATAGTAATGGGGACTCTTAGGGTGGCCGGCGGCGACGATTTCGCCGACTTTGAGCGCGCGAATCACCGTTCCGACGCCGCAATCCCTGACGAGCGCCAATGCGAGACGTAATTCATTGATAAGCGGAAGGGTCGGTTTCTCGCCGGAAGGCAGCCAAAGCGTCGCGGCGACGCCCTCTGCGATATGCCCAAAACCGCGCGCGAGATAAATCCCCTTTGCGAGCTCAAGAAAGAATTCCCGTGGGGGTCTCGGTCGGCCAAGCATCCAGGACAGAACAGGATCGCCGGTAAATGCATCCGTGAGTATATCCGCGACGGCGCCGGCGTCGTCCGGTCGGGCCTCTCGGATTGCGATGTCGGGGGAGGCGTCCATTGAGCGTTAAAACTTCACCTCCGGCGCCTTGTCCATCGCCGCACGGCTGTCCTGCGGAATTTCGAAAAAGTCGCGCTTTTTGAACCCACCCATGGGCGCGATGAAATTTCCCGGAATTTGACTGATGATCGTGTTGAACTCCTGCACCGAGTTATTGAAGAAGCGTCGGGCCGCCGCGAGCTTGTTCTCAATGTCGGAGAGTTCGCTCTGCAATTGCAGGAAGTTCGTATTCGCCTTTAGGTCCGGGTAGCTTTCGGCGAGCGCAAAGAGCCTCCCCAGCGCCGCGCCGAGAGCGCCTTCGGCTTGCCCTTGCGCGGCGGGCCCTTGAGCTGACACGGCAGCATTGCGCGCCGTGATGACCGCGTCGAGCGTCGATTTCTCATGCGTAGCGTAACCCTTCACCGTCTCAACGAGATTCGGGATGAGATCGTGTCGCTGTTTGAGCTGAACATCTATATCGGCATACGCCTGTTCCGCTCTCTGATTAAGAGCGACGATGCGGTTATAGGTCGTTAGAACCAAGAGGCCGACGACGACGATGACGCCAATTACGATCCATAGAGCCATTTCGTTCGCTCCCTTCGCAATGTGCTGCGCGCGGCGCTGGACGGAGCCGCGCAAGTCCGTAATCTATGGACTGATTTGTCTTCCCGCAACGCGATGCGCGGCGAAACAGGAGGCTGACCGTGGAAATCATCGCTGAAGGCCTGGGATTCCCCGAGGGGCCTATCGCCATGCCGGACGGCTCCGTCATCCTCGTCGAAATCCGGCGCCAGACGCTCTCGCGGGTGCGCCCCAACGGCAAAGTCGAGGTCATCGCAGAGATACCCGGCGGACCGAACGGCGCGGCGATCGGCCCGGACGGCAAGGTTTATGTGTGTAACAATGGCGGCTTCGAATGGCGCGAAGTCATGGGGCAGACAATCTCCGGCCATGCGCCCAAGGATTATCGCGGAGGTTCGATCGAGCGCGTTGACCTCGACACTGGCAAGGTGGAAACGCTGTATACGGAAGCCGGCGGGCGTCGTCTCAAGGGCCCGAACGACATCGTCTTCGACAAGTCAGGGGGATTCTGGTTTTCGGATCTCGGCAAGGAATATGAGCGCACGCGCGACCATGGCGGTCTCTATTACGCGCTCCCCGACGGCTCAAAAATCGTTGAGGCCGCCTATCCCCTGCTCACGCCAAACGGCGTCGGCCTGTCGCCGGACGAACATACGCTATACTACGCCGATACGATGCCCGGCCGACTTTGGGCGATCGACCTTGCCGCGCCGGGCGAAATCGCGCCGTCGCCCCTGCCTGTTCCCGGACGGGTCGTCGCCACCCTGCCCGGATTGCAACTGCTCGATTCCCTCGCCGTGGAAGAGGGCGGAAACGTTTGCGTCGGCACGCTCCTCAACGGCGGCGTAACAGTCTTCTCGCCCGACGGCGCGCACGAGCACATCGCTTTGCCCGACCTGTTCCCGACGAATATCTGTTTTGGCGGCGCCGATATGCAGGATGCGTATATTACGATGTCCGGAACGGGCAAGCTCGCAAAGATGCGGTGGCCCAGACCGGGTTTGCGGCTCAATTTCAACCAATATCCCGAGGCCTAGGGTCCGTACTCAATAAGGATTCCGGTGCGGGCTGATTTGTGATTCAAGGCTTCCGAATCGAGGGAGGCCTTGATGCGGAAGCAACTTTATTGGCTCAGCGACAGCGAGTGGAAACGGCTTGAACCTTTGCTTCGCGGGGCCGGCGCGGCGCACACCGAGTGGATGACCGGCGCGTGATCAGCGGGATCGTGCATATGTTGCGCTCGGGAGCGCGCTGGCGCGACTGTCCGCCGGAATACGGTCCCTATACGACAATCTACAATCGCTTCAACCGCTGCAGCCGGCAGGGGCTTTGGTTTGCGATATTCGAGGCCTTGACGGGCTCGACCGGCGTCATCTCCAGCGCAGCCATCGACAGTTCCCACATCAAGGCCCACCGCTCGGCGGCGGGCGGAAAAGGGGGGCCTTCCGGGAAGCCCTCGGGCGCTCGCGCGGCGGCCGCACGACGAAAATCCACGCCTTAACCGACGCCGAAGGCAGGCCGCGCGTCCTCTTGCTCTCGCCCGGCAATATCAACGATATCGCGATGGCCCCAGCCCTGCTTGCCGCCGCAGCGCCGATCGGGCGTCTCATCGCCGACAAAGCCTATGACGCCAACAGCCTGCGCCAGCTTCTGGCCGCTCAAGCAACTCGGGCCGTCATTCCATCGACCGCCAGCCGAAGCCGGCCGATCCGCTACAGCAAAGCCGCCTACCGCCAGCGCAATCTGATCGAGCGGATGTTCGCGCGGCTCAAGGATTTCCGTCGCATCGCAACGCGCTACGACAAGCTCGCCAGAAACTTCCTCGCTGGCGCACTCCTCGCCGCAACCGTAATCTGGTGGCTCAATTGAGTCCGGACCCTAGCGCTGGCACAGGCCGGACTGATGCCGACCCGGAGGATCATGTCGAGGCCGGCGACGCAACGCCTCCGGCTGAGGCGCGATCACGCTCATGATGGCGAACTGACGGTGCCGCCAGCGCCAACCCGCCGAATTCTACGCGAAGCTCCTAATTACCGGCACGTTGGTTGGTGTTTGCAAAGACCGAAGAGCGCAGATTTCAGCGGCAGTGGATATTCGAATCCAGCCGCCAAATCTGGAGATTCCGGCCGCCCTCAGACCAGATGTGAGACCATTCAGTGCCGCTGCGCGATCTGGATAAGGTTGCCGCAGGTATCGTCGAACACCGCTGTGGTGACGGGGCCCATGGCCACCGGCTTCTGCGTGAATATGACACCGAGGCCGACCAACCGCTCATATTCCTTTCGGACATCGTCGACGCCGAACGAGGTATAGGGAATGCCGTCGGCGACGAGCGCGGATTTGAAAGGCTTGGCCGCCGGATGCTCATCCGGCTCAAGCACAAGCTCAACGCCGTCGGGTTCGCCAGGCCCCACCAGTGTCAGCCAGCGGTGATGGCCCATCGGAATGTCCTTTTTGACCTTAAATCCCAGGAGGTCGCGATAAAACTTCAGCGCCTTTTCCTGATTATCGACGAGAACGCTCGTGACCACGATGCGCATAAACGGCCTTTCCTTTCCCCTTTTTAAGATAGACGCCAAGCCACACATCTGATGCCTGCCGCAACGGCTCAAGCTCCAGAAAATGGAGCTTACTGCGCCACTGCCATTCGCAGCGCAGCAATCCTGCTTCTTCCAGCACCGCCAAGTGCCGCGATAGCGCCTGCCGCGTCAGATTGGCGCCGTGCCATTGCAACATGCGGACGTGCAGCTCGAACAATGTCTGCCCGTTCCGCTCAGCCAATTCGTCGATCAGACGCCGGCGAGTGCTGTCCGCCAGCGCATGAAACAGCCGGTCCAAATCCATGGGTTAACATACCGCATTCGCAATATCATGCAACAACTTTGTTGCATGATATTCTACGCGCATTCCCCAACCATCATGGGGCTTTACAGCGCCGTTATCTATCTCTCACGGTCTCTGCGGGCACGCTTCTCTACCGGCCGCTGTTTGAACATTTCGGCTTCGGCAGCTGCGCACTCGCCTCGGCCCTCTGCATCGCGCCCGTGCTGACGATGTCCCTGCTCGAGGTCCGCCGGAAGGCGGCATCGGTCATCAGCGTCACGGCAGAACAGGGAAACTAGAGCGTCGAGCAATTAATCTTCACCATAGTTTTGAGCCTTGAAGAAGTTCCAGCATTCGTCTGGCTTGAAGAAGCCGCATACGTCGCCAATGGCTCTCCAGAGGTCGTCATATGTACGCGCAGCGATCCGCCTGAGATGGGCTTTGAGTTTTGAAAAAGCCATCTCGATCGGATTGAGGTCCGGCGAATATCTCGGCAGGAACAGGAACCACGCGCCTCGTTCAGCGAGGGCGTCAGCGGCGCGCTGGCTTTTGTGCGTATTTAGATTGTCGAGGATTACGACATCGCCTTTGTTCAGGACCGGCGCCAATTGCGTTTCAACATAGGCGTCGAAGGCGGCTCCATTCATGGCGCCGTTGACCACCCATGGCGCGATGAGGCCGTCGCATCGAAGCCCGGCGATGAAGGTTTGCGTACGCCATTTGCCGAATGGCGCTTGCGCCTTGAGCCGTTCGCCGCACAGGGCTCGCCCGCGCAAGCGACACATATTGGTCTTCACTGACGTTTCATCGACAAAAACGAGGCGGCCGGGTTCAGCCCGCATCCGCGGCTGTCGCCAGCATCGCCACTCCGTGCGTTCAGCATGCACGTCCGAGCGTTCTTGTTCCGCCGCCAGCAGCGTTTTTTTATAAGTGAGCCCTTCGGCGCAGAGCAGTTTCGACAGGCAGGTCGGGTGAACGCGCACGCCGCGCTGTTCTTCAAGAACCGTTGCGAGCTCCGGCATCGTGATGTCCGGCCTTTTCTTGACGCGCGCGATGATGAAATCCCTGTGCGGGCCCAATTTGCCCGAACCCTTCGGCCGGCCCTGCCTGGCCGGTTTAACCGAGCCGGTCTCCTCAAAACGGCTCAGCAGCCGAACCGCCGTCGACGGCGCAATCTCAAACTGGGCTGCTGCCGCCTGCCGGGACTTGCCCCGTTCAACGCCCCGCACCATACGCCAACGCAGATCGTTTGATATCGCTTGACCTGCCACTGAGATTTTCCTCCACGGAGAGTTAGAGTCCGGCCCATCAGAAGGGACTGGACGATGAAGCGATCACGGTTTTCGGAAGAGCAGATTATCGGCGTCTTGAAGGAGCATGAGGCTGGTGCGAAGGCGGCGG
>WGLT01000023.1 GCA_016125425.1 Alphaproteobacteria bacterium | reverse complement strand
GGACGGTCAGCGTCCTTCGTGTTTTGTAAACCGGATGCTTTCGCGTCTCGCGCGAGCCTCTCCGCCTTCAGTCATAACTCGAGGCGTCACCCGCCTGCGAGAAGGAGAACGCATGCGCGCGCGCAAGACCGCGATCCATTCGGCGCGCGGCGGCGGCCGATCAGAACAGGGGCGTTCCCTTCGCGCTCGGGAAATCAACGCCCATGATCCTGGCGACGGTCGGCGCGATGTCGCGCATGTCGATCTCGCCAAGGTCTTTGCCCGCCGGCACGCCGGGGCCCGCCGCGAAAAAGCTCGCGCGCATTTCCGGGCGGTCGGGGAAAAAGCCGTGATTGCCTTTGACATTCGACGGCGTTTCGAGCGGCCCGTCCTTGCGGTAGCCCATGTCGAAGCCGGGTTTGAAGCCGACCCAGAAGCTCGCCTCCTTCGCCGCGCCGCGCTTTTCGATCTGTTTCCTGTCGATCACCTGATCGATGCCGGTCGAGGGGTCGGCTGCGAGTTTCTTCAAAAGCGCGGCGACTTTCTTCTGAAGCTTCCGGTCATCGGGCCGCGCGAGCACGATCGCCGCCGAGCCGCCCGCGCCCCAGGGGATCGCGTCCCATCCGGTGATCCGGCCCTTGTCGGGATCATAAGCGACGAGCCCGGCTTCAATGAACGGAATGAGGAGATTGGTGTCGGTCGAGACCGGCGCGAAGCCGTGATCGGAGACGACGACGACGACAAGACCGGGTTCGGCCTTGCGCGCCTCGGCGATCAGGTCGCCGACCGCCTTGTCGATCGTCGCGAGAACGGCCTTCGCCTTCTCGGAGCCGGGACCTTCCTTGTGTTCGAAATGATCGAGGCTGATGAGGTGCAGCGTCATGAATTCGGGATGTTTCAGACGGATCAGCGCAGCCGCCAGTTTCGCGCGGGCGACGTCGCCGTCGGCTTCCTCGGATGCGACGGCGGCGAGCGGAACGCCGGCGGCCTGCTCGAGTTCGGCGACAAGACCCGGCGTCGAAACAGCGTTGATCAGCTTCAGATCGTCCGGCGTCCAGGCGCGCCAGATCTCCGGCACATTCCAGTCGATATTGCGTTCGCCGACGGTGACCGGCCAGCCGATGCTCGCCGTTCCTTCGCCTTTCGCATGGACGGCGTCCCAGAGCGTCGGGACTTTTATGTCGGAAGAATACCAGTACCAGCCGCCGTCATTCTTGCCCAAGGGATCGAAAGTCGTGTTGTTCGAAATGCCGTGGATCGCCGGCCGGACGCCGGTGACGAGCGTTGTGTGGTTCGGGTAGGTGACCGTCGGCAGAACATTCACGACGCCGCTCGCATAGGCGCCCTCGCGCATCAGCGCCTTGAGATTCGGCGCGGAAAAGCCGCGGGTGTCGGCGTTGATGACATCGCCGGGCCGCAACCCGTCGATCGAGATCATCAGAACCGGTTCGGCGCGCGCCGCGAGCGATGCGAAAGACGCCGCAAGCGCGGCGAGAAGACTTGTCCAGCGCAGCATAAGCCGTTCTCCCGTTTGGTCTGTGTCCGGCGCCTAACGCTTTTATGTGACAGCCGCGTAACGGCGGGAGGCCGTCGCCGGCTATTGCGGCGCGCTGTCCGCGCCGTAGCGCTCAACCTTGAAGCCCTTGGCGGCGAGCAGGGCCGGCACCGAATTCGCGCCGACGAGATGGCCCGCGCCGACCGCGACAAGGCTGACGCCGGCGCCGCTTCTCATGTCTTTGGCGATCTCGTCCGCCCATCTTTCATTGCGATCGGTGACGAGGATGTTGAAAACTTTCGGCGCGTCAGCGCGCATCGGCTGATTCATCAGCGCGTCGATCGCGTCGGCGTCGCCCGTCCGCCAGGCGGCGTAGAGCTTGCCGAGATCCGCGGTTTGCTGGTCCCATTCCTCGAGCGTGGCGGTGAGAAGTCTTTTCTCCGTTTCGGGGGGCAGCGATGTGAAAAGGCCAAGCTGCTGTTCCACCGTTTCGAAGAAATGCAGGGACTTGCGCATATCCCGCGCTTCGCGCATCAGCACCGTCTCGACGCCGGAGTCCGGATCGAATCCGCGCGAAACGATGAATTGGACGCTGATCGCGAGAAACGCATACCACGGACGCATCGAGTCAATCGCGGACATCGGCAGTCCGACCTCGCCCGCCACCTTGCGCAAGAGCGCGGCGTCCTTGTCGCCGAGCAGGCCGGTCAGGGTGTCGCCCTTTTTGTTGAAGCCTTCCGTCATCAGGATCTGCGTCGTCTTCTGCTTGGCGCCGGGCGTGTCGACCTCGGCCTCGAACCAAATCGAATCGGCGCGTTCGATCGCGGCGTTCACATAGTCGGGCCGCCAGTCGAGCCCCGCCGGCAGGATGTGAAACGTGCCGAGCAGGTAGACGGTCGAATCCTTGTCGGTGACGCGCCACATCGGCGGCGTCGCCGTTTTCGCCTCGAAAGCCGAGGGCGGAGCGATTTCGCCCGCCGCGGAGGCGGCGGCGAGGGACGAGGCGGCGAAAAGAGCGAAGGCGGCCAGGGCGGCTTGGGCGCGGCGGAGCATAGGCGATCCTCGGTGCCGGAACGGGCCGCCAGCATAACAGGCGGCGGGCGGCCGCCTAGTTGTCATAGGGGCGCGGCCGAATTCGGGCGGGGCGGGGGCCCTTTGGTTGCCGCTCCCCGCCGTTTCGCGTATGGAGACGGCCCGCACGCGCCCGTAGCTCAGCTGGATAGAGCGTTGCCCTCCGAAGGCAGAGGCCACAGGTTCGAATCCTGTCGGGCGCGCCAAATTCCCACCATTCCAGAATTAAACGAGGAACCTCTGCACGCGAAGAGCCCGAAACTCCCCATCGCGCTCATCGCCAGACCAGCAGCCAGGACCGGAACCTATCGCTTACGCACGGTTCGGTCTGCCGCCGCGATCATCGCATGCCCAATTTTCTGTTCTCCCAACGCGTTCAGAGCCTCCGCCGCGCCACGAATATCACGCTTTTCCTTGTTCTGGCTGAGCTTGGCCTTGCCGACCAACCGGGTGATTTCGATCTCAAGGGCGACAATCGCCTTCAACATGGAGTCGGTGAACTCCCGTGGTGCGTCTCCCATCTTCCACGGCACGGGCTGGCTTGCCTCATGCCGATGGGTGAGCTTGGCGACGTTGCGCCGGACATGGCGCTCATCATCATGGACGGTGATCCGTCCATGGGCGTGAGCAACGATATAGTTCCATGTTGGAACCTGCTTATGAAACTCGTGCTTGCTGGGATACCAGTTGGGCGAGATGTAGGCGTCGGCGGATCGAAACACGACAAGCACTTCATCGCCCGTCGCAACATCCTGCCAAACGCCGTTGTTGCGCGCGACATGGCAATAAAGGGTGCCATGTTCCCCTTTCGCGCGGTCGAGGTCGAAGGGGATGTGATTGGCGTCCAGCCCACTTGCTCCATTGGTGATCAGGACGCCGAGCGGGTGGCTCTCGATCAGTCCATGCAGGACGTCTTGGCTCGGTTCCTCGAAATGCGCGGGCACATACATGGGTTTATCTTTCGGTTTTGGGAGCGAACCGCTGGCGGGTCATCGCTACGCGCCCTGCTCCAGCACGGCCATAGTGAAGACGGCAGGCTCATCGCCTGCCGCGACATAGGAGTGCGGTTGATCGGTAATCAGTCTGGCGCTCTCGCCTGCTTTCAGGGTCAAGGTCTCCGTGCCGACCGTGATCCGCAGGCTTCCTCGCTCGACCGAAATCAGCTCGCGCGTGCCGGGACTGTGGGCATCGGCGTGAAAGCCGTCCCCTAGCTTGATGGTCCATGACCACAGCTCGAACATCGTCCGTCCCGAGGTGGAGGCGAGCAGACGCGCCTCACTTCCCTTTGCAGTGGTCCAGAGGGTGTTCCCTGTCGTCCGCTCGACCGCATTTTTCGAGCCGCCGGTCAGCGGGCCGCTTACAAGATCGGACACCGAGATCGAGAAGGCTGCCGCCACGCGGCAAAGGACCCCAATGCTGGGATTCGCCTTGCCCTGTTCAAGCGCCACGACCGTCCCTTTCGACAGTCCGGCGAGTTTCGCAAAGCCGTCGAGGCTTAGCTTCCGCTGCCGACGTAGGTTGCCTACGCGGGAAGCGAGCGCAGAACCAAGCTGCTCCTCGGTTTCGATCAACACCGCCTCATCGGTCATTATATTGACTTTCATTTTCCCGTACGGTCAGTATAGTGACCGGCGCCGCGACCTTCAACCCAGTCACGGCAAACGACAAGCGGAGATTCCCGATGCAGCTTGAAACCAAAGCCATCCATATCGGCCGTAGCGTCGATCCCTCGACCGGCGCCGTGTCGATCCCCCTGCACACGAGCACGACCTTCGAACGTGGTGCGGACGGTTCCTTTCCCACTGGCTTCGAATACACACGGGACGCAAACCCGACGCGCAACGCCTTTGAAGCTGCGATGGCGGCGCTTGAGGGCGGGCACTCGGCCATCGCGTTTTCTTCCGGGATGGCGGCGATCACCGCCGTCTTCGAGGGGCATCTGGGAAAGGGCCGCATCGTCGTTCCCGACGATATGTATTTCGGCATCCGCTCGCTGATCGAGGAAACGGATATCGGATGCCGCTTCGAGTTCGTCCCGGTCGATATGCGTAATGTCGATGCCTTGCGTGCGGCGGTGACGGCCGCACCGACCGGTCTTGTGTGGATCGAAACCCCGTCCAATCCAATGATCCGAGTCGTGGACGTTCGCGCCACCTGCCGAATCGCCCATGAGGCCGGTGCGCTCGCCGTGGTGGATAACAGTTGGGCGACCCCGGTGCTCCAGCGTCCGCTGGAACTTGGCGCGGATGCCGTCATGCACTCGGCCACGAAGTATATCGGCGGCCATTCGGACCTGATGGCAGGCATCGTCATCGTGCCGGAAGCATCCCCGCTGGAACGGCCGTTGCGCATGATCCAGCGGCACAAGGGAAGCGTGGCCGCGCCCTTCGATTGCTGGCTGGCGCTACGAGGGTTGCAGACCCTGCCGCTGCGGATGCGGGCGCATTGCGCAGGGGCGCAGAAGGTGGCGGAGGCGCTGGCCGCCCATCCGTGTGTCGAGAGCGTGCTGTTTCCGGGATTGCCGGACGATCCGGGACATGTCTTGGCCGGACAGCAAATGGATGGCTACGGCGCAATGCTGTCGTTCATTGTTCACGGAGGCGCCGGTGCCGCCATGGCCATGGCGGCACAGCTCAAACTGGTGACACGGGCAACGAGCCTTGGCGGGACCCATTCTCTTATCGAGCACAGGGCTTCGGTCGAGGGACCGGCAACCATGGCTCCGGCGGGACTGCTGCGCCTTTCCGTCGGATTGGAGCACCCCCAGGACATCATTGATGACCTGACGCACGCTCTAGAAGCCTTCGATGAATAGCGGAGGCTCCTGCCGCGAATTATATAGCACCTACAATGATATAGCAGTTCCCAGTTTCATTCTCTCCGGCGCGCCACTTGTGTCGCCCTTCGCCAACATCGGCGGGGGCATTGAAGAACCGGCGCCGCGGAGTTCTCGGCGACCTCCATATCCGGCGTTGGATCGCCGCTTGTGCGCTATGGGGCGATGGCGCGAACGCAGACGAAATGGACGGCGATTGCTGTCAGCGAATCTCATCTTCCGGAAGGGAGGGAATTTCGTCCGGCGCTCCAATGTCGAGAATGGGGCCTGCATCAATATCTTCGGCGTCGAGAAGAAAAGCGACCCGCTCAAGGGAAGCGATTACGGCGGCCTGTTCCCAATCGGGCAAGCGGTTGAATCTCTCATGGAAACGTTGCTGCAAGGCGTCCGGCGAAACACTCAGCGCTTTGGCGCCGGACGGAGTCAGCTTGACGAAAACGCGCCTGCCGTCCGTCTGGTCGCGCCGGCGCTTAATAAACTTTCGAGCCTCAAGTTTGTCGAGCAACGAGGTGACTGTGGCCTGCTTAAGAGAGACATGCGCGGCTATTTCGGTGGGCGTCGCCTCATCGCGGCCGCCAAGGAATTGAAGCGTCAAAATCTGTGACGGCGTCAGGCCGGAAGCGCGAGCGAGACTGCGCGCGTTGAACTCTGTCGCCCTCAAGATGCGACGCAAGGCTATCAGGGCGGTTTGGGAGCGATTTTGCATATGTCCTAGATTAGAATGACGACCCAGACTGTTCAAAATCATGCCACGCGCGACGGCTGCGGTCAGCACGATCAACGCAGCTGCGCCTCGTCGATTAATATTTAGATTAACGAACGAGCAAAAACTTCGTCGACGGCGCCGAAAATGGCGGATTATCGGTGGAAACACGCTAATTGATCGAAGAACATGCGGATCGCTTGCGGCGCGGCCTTTGCGCCGACGGACGCGGGGTTGACATAATAATTAGAACATCTAAGTACAAAGCAGCTTTGTTGGAGCCTTCGTCATCCCCGATTTGTGCGAAAATCCGGTCGCCGCGCGCGCTGCCGCAGACGACGTTCATTCGCCAGAACCGCAATTCGTCTTCAGGCGACCCCGTCAGAGCGATGGCGCTGCGGTGTGGCGGTTGATCAGGGAGTGCGCGCCCCTCGATGAGAACTCGCTCTATTGCAACCTCCTGCAATGCACCCATTTCGCCGATACATGCATCATAGGCGAAATAGACGGCGAAATCGCCGGCTGGATATCGGGTTATCGACCGCCCCAAAACTCTGACGTCCTCTTCGTGTGGCAAGTGGCGATCCGTCCCTCGGCGCGAGGGGAAGGCTTGGCGCGGACGCTTCTGCTGGAGCTCCTCGCATCGCGCGGATGCAACGGAGTCAATTGCATCCAAACTACGATCACTGACGAAAATGCCGCGTCATGGGCGCTATTCCGATCGTTCTCCAAGAGAATGAACGCCCGCTTGAGATTTGAACTGTTGTTCGACCGCATGCGTGATTTCAAAGGCGATCACGACAGCGAATATCTCGTGACAATCGGGCCATTCGATCGCGAATAGCGATTGGCGTTATCGGCGATCCGAACAAGAAATAAAGGGAAATGGCAATGGCATATGGAAACGCAAGTGGCGTTAATGAAGGCATATTCACACGACGCGAGTCACGCGTGCGAAGCTATGCGCGGAACTTTCCGGTCCGGTTTGTGAAAGCCGAAGGCGCTCGGCTGACCGCGCAGGGCGGCGAACTCTATATCGACTTTCTCGCGGGATGCGCATCGCTCAATTACGGGCACAACCATCCGGCTCTCAAGGCGGCTCTTATCGAGTATATCGAACGCAATGGCGTGGCCCACAGCCTTGATATGGAGACCGACGCGAAGGCGGCGTTTCTCGAAAATTTTGAGAGTTTGGTATTGAGGCCGCGCGGACTCGATTACGTCGTCCAGTTTCCCGGACCGACTGGAGCGAACGCTGTCGAGGCGGCTTTGAAGCTTGCGCGCAAAGCGACAGGCCGGCGCAATGTGATCGCCTTCACAAATGGTTTCCACGGCGTGACCTTGGGCGCGCTATCCTGCACGGGCAACAGCCATCACCGCGGCGGCGCGGGCGTATCTCTGGGCGATGTCACGCATGTTCCGTACGACAACTATTATAAAGACGGCTCGGACACGGCCGCGCAACTCGATCGGATGCTTTCCGACCCGTCAAGCGGCGTCGACGCGCCGGCAGCGATTATCGTAGAAACGGTGCAGGGCGAAGGCGGGTTGAATGCGGCCTCCTTCGACTGGCTCCGCAAGATTGAAAAACTCGCGCGTCGCCATGAAGCGCTGTTTATTGTGGACGATATTCAGGCCGGCGTAGGCCGCGCGGGATCGTTCTTCAGTTTTGAGTCAGTCGGATTGAAGCCGGATATTGTTACGCTTGCTAAGTCAATATCCGGATACGGATTGCCGATGGCGTTGACGCTGATCCGGCGTGATCTGGATTTATGGAAACCCGGCGAACATAACGGCACTTTTCGAGGAAATTGTCATGCCTTTGTAACCGCGGCTGCGGCGATCGAATTCTTCTGGCGCGACCGTTCTTTTGAGGAGTCGATCGGCGCAAAGGGCGAGCTTGTCAAAGCGCGATTCGAACGCATCGCCGAACGGCACTCCGCGCAGATCGCTGGCGTTAAAGGGCGCGGAATGATGCTGGGCCTCGACATGCGGTCTGGCGCGCGCGCGGGCGCGGTCGTGAAGGAGAGCTTCGCGCGAGGGCTCGTCATCGAGACCAGCGGCCCGCACGATGAAATCGTCAAATGCCTCGCGCCGCTTACGATTGAAGAGGGCGATCTCGTCAGGGGTCTCGAAGTCTTGGAGGCCTCTGTTGAATCGACGATTGCAAGAGAGTTGAAGGAAGCCGCGTAGGAGGAGCGACGAATGATCATTCGGGATTACAATCTTCTCAAGGAATCCGAGCGGCGTGTTGATTCCGATGGGTGGACGAGCGTGCGTCTTCTTCTGGAAGACGATCAGATGGGATTTTCGTTTCACATAACGACCATCTATGAGGGCGCAGAGCTCAAGATGCATTATCGTCATCATCTAGAGTCTGTGTACTGTATATCAGGCGAAGGGTCGATCGAAGACCTCGCTACTGGCAAAGTGCATGAGATCAGGCCGGGCATGGTCTATGCGCTCGACAAAAATGATCGGCACATTCTGCGCGCTCGCCGGGAAATGACGATGGCGTGCGTATTCAACCCGCCGGTTACGGGACGCGAGGTTCATGATGAGTCGGGCGCTTATCCGCCTCAAGTCGTCGCTAGCTGAGCCGAGGAGCGCATCATGGAAGACCTTTATCCGTCGCGAGTGACGGCAGAGCCAGACATCCGTCCGCGTCAGGATCCGGTCGTCTTTGGCGATTGGGATTCTGCTGCGCCGTTAACTCAAGAACAATTCGTCTTCTACAAGGAGAATGGCTTCCTCAGTCTTGAACAGGTCTTCTCGCCTGACGAGATCGCTTATCTTCAGGAGGAATCGGTCAGATTGCGAAGAGACGTCTCGCGGCTTGAGCGCGAGACGGCGATTACCGAGCCGGAATCCGGCTCGATCCGCTCCATATTTAGAATACATGCGCAAAGCGCCGCGTTTGGCCGGCTCGCGGCCGATGCTCGGCTCTCAAGAATCGCAAAGTTCATTCTGAACGACGAGGTTTATATTCATCAATCTCGCCTGAACTACAAACCAGGCCTTCAAGGTAAAGAATTTTACTGGCACTCCGATTTCGAAACCTGGCATGTCGAAGACGGCATGCCTAGAATGCGAGCGCTTTCAATATCCGTTCTGTTAACCGAGAACACGCCTGTCAATGGGGCGACAATGTTTATCCCCGGATCGCACAAGCATTATGTGTCGTGCGTCGGCGAGACGCCCGAAAAGCACTATAAAGACTCGCTGAAGAAGCAGGAATATGGCGTGCCGGATGGTGAGATCGTTACGCGATTCGCTGAGAAAAAAGGCGTAGCCATGCCGACAGGTCCGGCGGGAACGGTTATTGTATTCGATTGCAATATTCTTCACGGATCAAATTCGAATATTACGCCGTTTCCGCGTTCGAACGCGTTCTTCGTCTACAATGCGCGCAGCAACCGCCTCGGCGATCCGTTTGGCCCCAACACGCCGCGGCCGGAGTTCATCGGCGCGCGCGCCGCTGTGGATTTCATACGCCCTGTCGACGGCCGCATCGCCAAGGCCGCAGCCTAGAGAGAGCGAGATTTATGTCTGGGTTTGGAGCGCATACGGTTGAGAAGATCGGCGGCACGTCAATGGCTGCAACGGATGCAATCATTGCTAATGTCTTCTTGAAGGACCGAAAGGAGGGCGATTATTACCGGCGCATATTCGTAGTTTCAGCTTATGCGGGCGTAACGAACGCGCTGCTTGAGGACAAGAAAACAGGCGAGCCTGGAGTTTTCGGCCTTTTCGCGAGCGCTGAATCCGACATGAGTTGGAGCGCCGCCTTATCGAAGGCTGCTGACCGAATGTGCGCAATCAACGGTGAAATCTTCGCCGACAAGGCGGACCGCAACGCAGCTGATAATTTCATGCTGGATCGGATTGAAGGCGTTCGCAGTTGTCTGCTGGATCTGCATCGCCTGTGTTCTTACGGCCCATTCAGTTTGTCAGAGCACCTAGACACGGTGCGAGAGATGCTTACCGCGCTTGGGGAGGCGCATAGCGCGCACAATACGACCCTGTTGTTGCGTAAACATGGGGTGAATGCGGTCTTTGTCGATCTTACGGGCTGGCGCAGCGAAAATAAGCTGACGCTCGACGAGAAAATCGTTTCGTCGTTCGATGAAATTGATCTTTCGCAGGAATTGCCGATTGTTACGGGCTACGCCCAATGCCGTGAAGGCATGGCGAACGTATTTGGTCGCGGTTACACAGAGGTCACATTTTCTCGTATCGCTGTCCTTACGCGAGCGAGTGAGGCTGTGATTCACAAAGAAATTCATCTCTCCAGCGCCGATCCGAAAATCGTCGGCGCGGAGAAGGTCAGAAAGATCGGCCGCACGAATTACGATGTCGCCGATCAACTTTCGAATATGGGGATGGAGGCTATTCACCCCCGCGCGGCGAAAGGGCTGCGGCAGGCGGGGATTCCTTTGCGCGTGAAAAATACATTTGAGCCGAATGACGCCGGCACCGTAATTTGCAGCGATTACGTCTCCGCGCAGCCAGGCGCAGAGATAGTCACCGGCAGATGCGGCGTGCTGGCGCTGGAGTTCTTCGAGCAGGACATGGTGGGCGTTAAAGGGTATGATGCGGCGATACTCGCGACGCTCGATCGGCACGCCATTGGCATCATATCCAAATCGTCGAACGCCAACACGATCACTCATTATCTTCGAGGCTCCTTGAAGGCCGTCAAGCGCGCCATCAAGAATCTCGAAGAACAGTTTCCGACTGCGACAATCTCAATTCGGAAAGTAGCGATCATCTCAGCGATCGGCAGCGATCTCAAAACGTCGAAGCTGACAGCCAAAGCGACCGCGGCGCTCGCTGAAGCGGACGTGGACGTGCTTGGTTTGCATCAACCGATGCGAAACATAGACATTCAGTTTATCATTGACGAAGAGCAATATCAGAAAGGAATATCCGCGCTCCACCAGGCGTTGATAGAAGAAAGATCGCAAGCCTCTGCGAGAAAAAGCGGCGCAAAGAAAGCCGCATGATCGTCGCCAGCTTTCTCGCTTTTCTCGCTTTGTTTCTGATTGTCGGATTGGCTTCCGCTGCTCGGGCGAAGAAGTCTCGCCGTGATTATTATCTCGCGGAGAGCAATGTGTCGCCCTGGCTCGCCGCGCTTTCGGCTGTCGCGACCAACAATTCCGGTTACATGTTTATCGGCGTAATCGGTTATACTTATGCGACAGGGCTCGCTGCAATATGGCTGATGGTTGGGTGGATTCTCGGCGATTTTCTGGCATCATTATTTGTACACAGACGGCTGCGGGAGGCGACAGGGCGGACTCGTGAAGCGTCATTTGCGGCCGTGCTCGCGAAATGGAACGACGAACCTTTCGCAATATGGCGCCGCCTCGCGGCGGTTATTATGGTCATTTTTCTCGGCGCATATGCAGCCGCGCAGATCAGCGCGGGGGGAAAGGCCCTCCAGGGCGTGCTCGGGTGGGACCCGAAAATCGGCGCAGTCGTCGTTGCCGCAATGATTCTCGCATATAGCGCCGCCGGAGGCATTCGAGCTTCCATCTGGACGGACGCTGTCCAGTCGATGGTTATGCTTGTCGCGATGTCATTACTCTTTTTTGTCGGCGTTGCAGGGCAGGGCGGCGTTGCGACAACAATCGCCAAAATGGACGCTATTCCGCATTTCATGGACTTGTTTCCGGCCGATTTGCTTTTTCCAAGCGCGCTAGGGGTCGGGCTGTTTGTGATCGGTTGGATGTTTGCGGGACTGTCGGTCATAGGCCAGCCGCATATCATGGTGCGGTTCATGGCGCTTGACAAACCCGCCAATATGACGCGGGCGCGTGCTTGGTATTACGGCTATTTCACGCTTTTTTACGCGTTGGCGACGGGCGTGGGCATGCTGTCGCGGCTTTATCTCCCCCATCTCGGTTCGCTCGATCCTGAGCTCGCCTTGCCGACCATGGCGCTGCATCTGCTTCCCGATCTTCTCGTCGGCGTAATCCTTGCGGGCATTTTCGCCGCGACAATGTCCACGGCGGATTCGCTTGTCCTGAGCTGTTCCGCAGCGATCACTCACGACCTTATGCCTTCGCGCCTGGAAAAACCCTGGCAATTGAAAGCAGCGACCGCTTTCGTATCGGTTTTGGCGCTTGGGATCGCGTTGAGCGGCGGCCGGAGCGTTTTTCAGCTGGTGATTCTGTCATGGTCGACGCTGGCGTCTGCTTTTGCGCCGCTCCTCGTTATTCTGGTCTCCAAACGGCGCATCTCTCAATTCGGCGCTCTGATGTCGATGATCGTTGGCGCAGGCGTCGCGCTCTATTGGCGGCATGTCGGTTGGAACGACTCCGTCTACGAAGGCATGCCCGGGATCATGGCCGGACTGGCCGTGGCCTGGATATTATCAACCCGCGCGTCGATGCGAGAAACGGCTCTAAAGACCGGGTCCTTGCAAAAACCCCATGCCGAATAGAAGGCGGTTCTATACCGTCCAGGATTTATCGCGCAGACGCGCATTTATCTGACCCCGACCCGCAAGTCGCGGGGCGAGGAAGCGGCTGAAATACCAATCTTTCAAGTGAAACGGCGTGCAGTGGTAAACAATTTGCTCGAAAGTCGTCCACGACACCGCAGAGCGATCTTTGCGACGTGCCGAGGTTCTGCAATAGAGGTCGGGATGGTAACGCAGGCGTCCCAATTTCAAAAGCCGTTGCATTATTTCATGATCTTCCAGAACGTAAGGCCATCTGTCTACGGAATAACCGCCTGCGTTCATAAGGGCGGAAGTTCTGAATACCTGACCGAAACCGCCAGAATGACATTGCTTGGCGAGAAGGCGGGCGACTAGCGAGCTTTTGATCCGGGCGAGGACGGCGCTGAAAGCGTGTGGATCACCAGTGAGGCCCACAGCCATCACGGCGACCAAGTCGTTCCGATCTGATTGAAATAGTCTGGTCGCCAAATCCAGATAATGCGGGGGATATGTCGTGTCGGCGTCGCAAAAGGCGACGAACTTGGCGTCGATATGCCGACAAGCGGTCTCGAGCGCGTGAATCTTTCCCGGACGGGCTTCGCAAAGAAGTTTTACGGGTATTTCCTTGTGCGCATCCTTGAATTCAAGGCAAATTTCGGCTGAGCGATCTGTCGATCCGTTGTCAACGAGAATGAACGACGCTGGCTTGAGGGTTTGAGCGGCCAAGGACGCCAGCGTCTCCCCGATGAATTGTTCCTCGTTGAAGAACGGGATGATGACGCAAATTCGATCTCCTCTTGCTTCGCTTTCCGAGGCGGCCGCCATTTCGCCAATTGAGCGATCCGCGGGCGCAAATTTGGGACAGGCCTGAGCGCAATCCATCGAACGCTCTTGGTAAGGAGACTGCGGCATGCTAGGGACGTGACGTGGTTTAACGAAGGTTCCGAAATTCGCGGCCCTTTCGGGCGACACCTCCAAATGACGAAGCGGCGGCGGGCCGCCCTCCATCCAGGGCGCAAATCAGCCCGCCAAACGGCGCCGATGAGGGCGATTCCTGAGTTCATGAACGATCACGCCGCTGCTCTTGATCGGCTTTTTCGCGAGCGCCGCGAAGTCTTCCTGCGGGTGCTCACGCGTCGTTTAGGCAATCGCGACGACGCCGAAGAGGTCCTTCAGGACGCATTCATACACTTCGACCGCGCCAGCGCCGTGCGGCAGATCGACAATCCGGACGCCTATTTGATGCGTACGGCGTTGAATCTGGCGGTAGATCGGATGCGCCAGAATTTAGTCAGGTCGCGGCGCGACGGAAAATGGTTTGAAGCGCAGTCAATCGAACGGCGCGGGCTGGAGTTCGTGGCGCCGGAGCCGGCGCCCGACAATGCACTCATCGGCAAGGACGAGGTCGCCAGAATGGGACGGGTGCTCGGAGAGCTTTCTCCGACGGTGCGGACTGCCTTCATCCTGCACAAAATCCGGGGTTTGTCTCACGACGAAACCGCCAAAACCATGGGCCTTAGCAAGAGTACGATCGAGAAGCACATAATGAAGGCAATGAAATTTTTGCTCGATAAGATGGCCGATTAGAGGCCGTTCGAACGGAATGGAGGCCGGTTCGAAGCGGGTTCGTCAAGCTGAGGTGAGGAGGAAAGTTTAACGTGGGCCGCCGCAGTTGGAAAGAAATCGGCGAAGAGGCCAAGCAGGCTGCGATCGCGTGGCACACCCGCCTGTCTTCGGGCGAGGCCGCGGACGCCGATTATGAAGCCTTTTCCGACTGGCTGGAGCGCGATAGCGCGAATCCCGACGCCTTTGCGGCTGTCGAGTTGCTGGCGGGCCGAATCGAGGGTTTGGACTTCGAACAGAGGCAGGCGCTTGGCAGGCTCGCTGGTGATTTCAGTTCGCGTCCGGCTGGCGCCGGACGCCGCCCGCTTGCGCGTTTTGCGCCCTTCGCGGCGATGGCGGCTGGATTGCTTGCGTTGGTCGCGGGGGGCGCCGCTTATTACTCCTTCTACCGGCCATCGCCGCAGAGCTACGCGGCCGCGGCGGATTCATTTCACACTGTGCGTCTCAGCGACGGCACTGAAGTTATTCTCGCGCCGGGCGCTCATATGACCGCGGCCTTGCGACCCGCCAAGCGCGAGGTGACTTCCTTTCATGGCGTCGGTTATTTCAAAGTCGCCCACGACACGACGCGGCCCTTCACGATCGCATTTGGCGATGGACATATCCGTGTTGTCGGAACCGAATTCGAGGTTGATTCTTTCAGCACGCATCGAACCGTCGCGGTCGCCAGGGGCGTTGTTGCGGTCAACCCGCACAGGAACATGAAGCCTTTCCGGTTGACCGCGGGCGATGAGCTTAAAATCAACAAGGCGTCGCCAGCCGGCGTCGTCAAAAAGGTCGCGCCTGAGGATGTCGGAAGTTGGCGTAGCGGTTTCCTGACCTTCCAGGACGCCGGTATTGGAACGGTCGTCGAACGACTGAATGCTTTTTACGGAGAAAACATTTTCAGCGCAGCAGACGAAGATTGGAGCGGCGCCAGTTTCAGCGGCATATTGAAGCTGTCCGACGCTGAAGGCACCGCCCATCGACTGGCTGAGTTGTTTCCCCTCGAGGCGAGTGCGATGGATGGCGGCTTCGTCCTGAAGAAAAGAACGTCCGGCTAGTTCGCCGCCAGCGCCGCCAGACTTGCATCGATTGCGCTCGAAGCGCCGGCGCTAGCGGGTCGGCGTTCGCCGCCGCTTCCGGGTTTTCGCTCTGCAAGTTTTTCGTAGGCTAAAAACAGCGCCCGGAAATGATCCGAGGTTGAATTCAGGCGCGCCGCTGAGCGTCGCGTCGATGCACGCAGCGCCGCCGCGTCGCGTCTGAGCAGGCGAATGATCGCATCGGCGCAATCCTGCGCGTCATCCGGCGTAAAGAATTCAGCGCATTCGGGCGATGCAAGGTCGGCTGCGCCGCCCGACGACGGGACGACCATCGGCAGCCCGGCCGCCATCGCTTCAGCGATCACCATGCCGAAAGTCTCGGTCGGACAGGCATGCAGATAGGCGTCAGCGCTGGCCAATATTTCCGCAAGCCTTTCTCGGTCGCCGATATACCCCGCCACGCGGACCCCCGGCGTTCGGATCGCCAGCCTCTCGATCGCCGAACGGCTCGGCCCGTCGCCGATGATGTAAAGTCCGATCGGCTGGCTGTACGAAGCCTGCCTGGCGGCTTCGATCATCATAGGAATGCGCTTTTCAGGATGATGACGGCTGATGGTCACCAAAAGACGGGCGTTCGGATGATTTATTCCGCAGTCCGCCAGCATCGCGCGGCGAAGCTCTTCAGAGCGCTCAGCGCCGGCGAATGCGTCTTGATCGACGCCGAACGGCACGATTTGAGGTTGACGCAGGCCGAGCCGCGACAAGCGGGCCCCAAGCCATGGGCTCGCCACGATGGTCGTGTCGAACAAATCCTGCAACCTTCGGAAATAGCGGAAAAATCCAGCGAACAGGGCGTCGATCTGAGCTGCGCTGAATATCTCTCCCAGAAAAGTGTGCGGATAGGTCAGCACGGGATCCTGATGCACCACCAGGGCCTTGGGGATGGCGGGCGACTGGCGCCCCGCGAACCAGGCGCCGCGCCAAGGCGAAGAACCTTCAATGAAATCGGGGCGTTCGGCGTTGATGATCTCGTCTATCGGTTTTTGCCGCCAGAATAGATGGTAGCGCCTGTCGATCGGGATGACGGGCGATTTCACCCAGAAGAGCTTGCCGGCGCTGATATTTTCGACCCTGTCCTCCCGACCCGGGGCGATCACGCACAGCCGATGGCCGGCCGCCTTCGCCGCTTCGAACTTCTGCTCGACATAGGTGCGGACGCCGCCGCCCCGCTCGGAATAGAACTCCGCAACGTCAAGGATTTTCATGGAAATGAACGAAACTCCACTGCCGGCGGCGCGGCTCCCGCGTCGACGGCCGCTCCTTGTGAAGCGTGACGGAGTCGGACGCGTCCCGCCTCCAAGGCGGGATTATCGGACGGTTGCTAGGGCCGGCGGAAGCCGCAATATAGCCGCATGTTGAGAGCGGCGCTTCTCATTCTCATTTGCGTTTTGGCGGAAGATGCGGCTCTCGCGGGGCCCGTTCGCCCTGCGGACCGATTCTACGACATTCCCGCGATGCCGTTGCGCCAGGCGCTGGAAAGATTTGCGAGGGAAGCGGATCTTTCCGTCGCGCTTGACGGCGTCGATCTAAAAGGGGTCCGTAGCAATTATCTCTATGGCCGGATGGATGCATCCGTCGCGCTTCGCACGCTGCTGGCGCGCACGCCCTTCGACTACAAGTTTGTCGCCGCCGACGCCGTTCGCCTTGTCCCGCGCGCCGCGAGGCCGTCGTCGAAATCAACGGCGTCGCCCCAGTCCGCTCTCGACGACGTCCCCATTCTGGTGACGGCGACGAAGCGCGAAGTCGATGTCCAGAAAATTCCTGGAAGCGTTACCGCAGTCAACGGCGAGGTTTTGCGCCAATGGGGCGTTCGAGACTTCAACCAGATGGCGCCGGCGATTGCGGGAGTCGCATACACAAATCTAGGTCCCAGCCGCGACAAGATATTCCTTCGCGGCGTATCTGACGGCGCATTCGCCGACCGTACGCAGATGACAGTCGGCGTGTATCTCGATGAAACGCCAATTATCTTTAATGACACAAATCCGGACCTGCGTTTGATTGATATTGACCGTGTCGAAGTGCTGCGCGGACCTCAAGGGTCTCTTTATGGAAGCGGTTCGCTTGGCGGCATCATACGGATCATAACCAACAAACCGGACGTAAATCGCTTTTCCGCCCGCCTTGGGGCGGATGCTTCTTTTACGCAAGACGGCGGCCTGAATGAATTCTACGACATGGTCGCGAACGCGCCACTTGCAAGGGGTCGCCTGGGGCTGCGCGCGTCAGTCTATTATGAACGGGCGCATGGCTATATTGACGATGTTCGCCTTGGGATCGACGATGTGAACCGCTCGGTTGTCTATGGCGGGCGGGCGGCTTTGCGTGCAAAATTCAGCGATCGCTGGACGCTCGACATCGCGAGCGATGCGCAAAGCGTCGATCTCGCGGACACTCAATATACATTTGCGGAATTGGGCGATCTTTCCCGAGCCAATTTTCGACGCGAGCCGTACAGCGATGAATTCCGGCACGCCAGCTTGACGCTCAACGGAGATATCGGACAGGCGAAAATAACGTCTTCGTCGGCGTTCATACACCGGGGTATAGTGAGCGCGTTCGACGCGACGGCCGCGCTCGGCGCGCTGCTTGATGAACCGGACGCGGCAGGCGCCTATCGCACGGACGACGCCATCCGCACTTTCAATCACGAATCCCGGATCGTCTCTGATAGCCCAGGCCGGCTGCAATGGATCGCCGGCCTGTTCTTTTCTCTACGCACCGAGGAGCTTGGCGCGCGACTGATTGTTGACAGCGTTAGTCCCGCTGAGCTGCCTTTTGTGAGTTCACGAAGAGACAGAGTCCGGGAAACGGCGCTGTTCGGCGAAGCTACATACGAAATCATTCCAAAGCTGAAGTTGACCGCCGGTCTCAGGTGGTCGGCCACGAAATACTCCGTCAGCGTTGACTCGGGCGGTTCGCTCAATGCGGTCGCGCCATCAATTAAAGATTCAAAACGGCACTTCGCCGCGACTCCCAAATTCGCCCTCTCCTACGAGGCGACGGACAATTTGCTCCTCTATGTGCTGTCGGCTCGCGGGTCACGCATTGGAGGGTTCAACGTCAATTCGCCGTTGGCGGCGCTTGGACCCGCAGAGGCGGGCGAAAGCACTGCGACGTTCGAGTCGGACAGCTTGTGGAGCACGGAACTCGGGTTGAAGTCAGTCTGGTTCGACGGACGAATGATTTTCAACGCAGCCGGGTTTTATATTCGTTGGAGCAACATCCAGACGGACCAGATCCTGCCCAACGGATTTTCGTTCATCGCAAATGCGGGAATGGCGCGAAATTTCGGCTTCGAAGGGGAGTTAACGGCGCGACCGCTATCCTGGCTTCAGATTGCAAGCGCCTTCACCGTGAACGATCCGGAACTCGTACAAGCGAATCCGTTTCTAGGCGCCAAGCCGGGCGACGCCTTGCCGAATATAGCGTCCGTATCAGCGGCGTTCTCGGCGGTTGCGGATTTTCCCATCGCTGCGAATTGGCGCGGCGCGGCGGCTTTCGACTATCATATCGTAGGCAGGTCATATCTTACGTTCGCCGAAGCGCAGTCGCCGCGAATGGGCGACTATGGCGTGGCGAATCTCCGGTTGACGGCGAACCGGGATGCAGTCTCCGGCGGATTTTACGTCAAAAACCTATTCAATGAATATGCGAATACTTTCTCGTTCGGAAACCCGTTCAGTCTGTCGCGCGAGGCGCAGGCGACGCCGTTGCGTCCCCGCACCGCCGGCTTTTTTGTCCGGCTTGATTTCTGACGTGGGATGGCGCTTTGTCCTGGGAAGGACGCCGGCTCCGGCCAAATCAGGCAAGGCAAGTCTCAGACCGAAACCGCCTGGCCTTTCGGCGGCGACGTAGAAAGCGCCGAGACTTAAAGTAAAAAACAAAATGAAGCTCGGCCACATCACAAGCCATGGCGAAGCGCCACCGTCCGCCCGGAGCGCGCCAGCTTTTAAGAGCTGGATGTAGGCGATCAGCACGAAAAGCGAAATCGCAAAGTTCAATGCGCCGCCGCGCCGTTTGCCGACGATACCGAAGGATGCGCCCAGAAACGGTATTGCCAGAAATGTTAGACCCTGGAGCGCAATCCAGTGCAGTTGCGCGCGGTCTTCCAGATATTCTTTGTTCCGCGCTGACGTGGGCGAGAATGCAATGCGGGCCAGCACCGGCAAAGGGGTCTCTCCGCTCATTTCGCCGCGGCGGCGAAACGCAGGAGCGTCCGGCCGCGAAATAGGAAAGTCCATGGACTTGAAGTCAAGGACGCCCTCAGGCGCCGACGGATCGGAAATATTGATTTGACGTCCGTTATACAGACGCAAGGCCGCCTGCCGGTCTCCGTCCTGCGAGAATACCCAGACGGCGCGTTCGGCCGTGGTCACAATGCAGCTACGGCGCGCCGCGCATCTTTCTGCGTAGATGCCTTGATATGCGCCCGCTGGGCTTATGCTGGCGATCCTGATTACTGTATTCTTGTCAATCGGCGTGAACTGTCCCGCCTTGATCCGCAGTCCGAATGCGCCGTGCTGCATCAGGAAGCCAAGCCGCTCGAATTCATAAGCGCTGTAGGGCTGAATGAATCCGACTACGATCACAGTCGCGCCCATTAACAAGACGGAAAGTCCGAAAATGGGCGCGACAATACTTCTGAGCGAGACGCCAGCCGAATGCATGGCGTCAAGGGCGTTCGACTGCGACAATCGTCGAAAACCGATCACGACTCCCAGCAAAAATCCGATCGGAATTGATAGGCCGAGATATTCTGGCAGAAGATTGAGAAGCATTCGCCATACGACGGCGACAGGCCCGTGCTCGACGACAACCACGTCAAAAAGCCGCAACATCTGCTCAAGAGTGAGGAGAAGCACGGCTACGGCCATTGTCATCAGCAAGGGCGAGATGACCGCAGCGAGCACATAACGCTGTATGTGGCGGGTCATGGCGGGTTTGCAATCCAGATATGCGTCTTCCGGCGCGCTAAAGCGCCTTTTCATTTCTATCTGACGGCAAGACAGGGCCGGCGCCTCTATGAGCGTAACGGATGCTGAAGTTTTTTGGACGTGGAATAATGTTGGAGGAATGGACAGGGCCGTCTTACAGGTCAATTTATACGCTGAAAGCGCGCAGAAAGTTTTGCGTCGTCCGCACCGGTCTCGATCGAGCTGATAAAACTTTCCATCGCAATTTTGTTACGGCGGCCGCCTGACCAACTGACGGCGCGTTCGATGTCGCGACCAACGAGCAGGCGAAGGAAAGCTTCGCTTGCATGCTGGCGTCTCTTTTCGTTTCGCGGCGGCAAAATGATGACGCTAGGAGAATGGTTCGCGCCGTCTATCTAAAGAACGCTTTGCCAGCGCTCTGGCGAAACGACCGTAAGCCTTTCCCGTGAAGGCCGCCTTGCGCGTCGGCGCTTTTATGCAATCTTAGGTTGTTTTTTTAATGTTGAATTAACTTGTGTTTGCGCATCGTAGCCTCGGGCCCCGCATTGTCGCGGCCCGGCGCGAAGTCGCCGTTTCGCTCTTCCGGGGCGGCGGCGCGCCGGCGCCCCCAGGGTAGGCCAAGAGGAGAAACGGCGTCCGCGTCGGCGCAGGGCCGGCTTCGGAGGATTCTCTCATGGCGGACATTGATCGCCGCAAATATCAACGTCGGGCGCTTGACCTTGGCGTGCGCTTCTTGTCGGAAGGCGGAACAGATGAGACGACTGGCCGAATTATCGACATTTCCGAAGGCGGTCTGGCCATGTCGACGGACCGGGAGGCCAAACTGGGCGATGCGATCATCGCGTATCCGCAAGGCCTTGGACGCCTGACCGGTAAGGTTGTTCGTTGTTTTGACGGCGGGATCGCCATCCAGTTCGACCTTTCGGAATCTCAGCGCGCCTATCTGAAGAAGCGTCTCGACGCCGCGGAGCGGGGCGTTCCATTTATCCGTCTACTGGAGCGGCGGGCGCACGATCGGTTGACGCTCAATCTGTCTTCCGAGGCGAAACTCATCGGGAGCGGAGAAACATTTGAGTGCGCCGTACTCGATATTTCGCAGGCGGGCGCCGCGATCCGGGCGGATCATCGACCGCGCGTCGGCGAAGCCATAGAAATCGGCACGCTCAAAGGCATTGTATGCCGGCACACAAAAGATGGCTTCGCGATTGATTTTGCGGCTCTGGCGCAGCCGAGGGAATGCGCGTGATATGAGCGAAGCGGCAACGCGACCCATCGGCGTTGCTTCGCGCGACTTGTCGGAAAGTAAACCAACGCCTATCATCGCGAACCGTATCGGTAAGAGAGGCGGAATTGCGCCTGGGCGTTTGCTGGCGGATTAATCAAATAAATTGCATGTCTGCGGGGGGCGCGCGCCATCGCGGCGCCACTCGTGCGGCTATAGTGCTCGCGGCGTTTTGGCTGGCTTTCGTGCAGGCGCTGTCGGCCGCCCATGCCGTCTCCGCCGTGGGCATGGCGCCCAATCACGATCAAAGCACCTGCGTTTTCCATATCGCGGGCGACAGGATGCACGCCGCATCGGCGCCGAGCAGCCCGGTCGTGCTTCCTGTCGGCGTCGATCTGACGCCTGCGCCGCAATGCAAATGGACGGTGCCGGGCACTGAAATCATCCCGCTGCCGCCGCCGCGGGGCCCGCCCTATCTCTGATCCGAGAAGACTGAATTCGCCTGCGCTTTGACGTCGCGCCTTTGCGCGCGCATCGCAGCGCGTGAATCGTCAATCCCATCAGAAATGGAAAATGAAATGTCTTTCAAAAACGCCTGCTTTTGCGGCGTCGCTGCAGCGACGCTCGCCGGCCTGTGCGCGCCGGCCAATGCCGCGGATTCCGCCGCGGCTGATGACTCCGGTGACGCACAGGACGCGATAGTCGTCACGGCGACGCCATATACAACGAATGCGAATGATCTCGCGACGATCGTCAATTCCGTCGACCGCAACCAAATTATAGAAAACGGCGGCTCTAATCTTGCAGACGCACTGAGAAACGTGCCGGGCGTTACGGGGTCCGGCTTTGCGGCTGGCGCCAGCCGCCCGATCATTCGCGGTATGGACGCGAACCGCGTGCGCGTGCTCGAGGATGGAACCTCCAGTTCGGATGTATCTGACATCGGCCCCGATCATGGCGTGCCGATTGATCCTCTGTCGGCGCAGAGCATTGAAGTCGTGCGCGGCGCCGGAACCTTGCGCTATGGCAGCCAGGCGATCGGCGGCGTCATTAACTCGATTAACAATCGGGTTCCGATGTCGCTTCCTGATCAGCCTGTATCTGCGGAAGTAACGAGCAGCTATTCGATAAGCGCGAATGCCGGCTCGACGTCGGGTCTCCTCGATACGCGCTCCGGCCAGCTCGCTCTGCATCTCGACGGCTTCTTCCGTCACGCCAACGATTATGACACGCCGCTTGGAGAGCAGAACAACTCCTTCTCCCACACCTTTGGCGGCTCCGCTGGCGGCTCCTATTTTTTCGGCGACGGCAGCCATGTCGGGGCGGCGGTCGTTCGGTATGATGCGACCTATGGCATACCGAGCGACGTCACCCACATCGTCATGCATCAGACGAAGGCGATTTCGCGCTCGTCATTCGATATCGGCCAGGGACCTTTCAAAACGTTGAATGTCGACGCGAGCTATGCTGATTACGCCCATAACGAAGAGAATCCGGATGGCAGCATCGTATCGACCTTCAAGAATAAGGAATTCGATGGGCGCGTTGAGGCGCTGCTCGATCCGATCGGGCCGGTCACCCATTCGGCCGTCGGCATGGAGTTTCAGAATCGGAAATATTCGGCTCTCGGCGAAGACAGCACCTATCTCCTGCCGACGCTGACGCGCAGCGAAGCGGGCTTTCTCTTCACCGAGATCCCAATTTCCTCTCGGCTAAACATGCAGGGCAGCGCCCGTATCGAGAATGTGCATATTGAAGGAACGTCAGGGGCCATTCCGACCAGCGTCAATTTCACGCCGGCGAGCGGCGCCATCGGCCTCGTCTATGACTTTACGGATCAAGTCAAACTCGGCGTGACAGCATCCGACACCGGCCGGGCGCCAGGCGTGGTCGAACTTTTTGCGCAAGGCGGTCACGATGGTCCTGGCACCTATGAAACCGGCGATCCCAATCTCAAGATCGAACGCGCAAAATCACTAGAGGCGACGCTGAGGATCAATACGGACAAACTGCAGTTTGAAAGCGCCGTCTACAGCTCCTGGTTCAGCAATTATATCTATGGCGCGCTCACTGGAAACACTTGCAATGGCGATGGTGTTTGCGTCTTCGGACCGAGTGAAGAGTTGAAAGAGCTCAACTATGCGCAACAGAACGCGCATTTTCGTGGAGCGGAAGGGAAGGCGAGCTATCTGTTGTGGGGCTCTTCGGAAAAAGGCCTCTACGCCAATGTGATCGGCGACTATGTGCGCGCCACTTTCGCTGACGGGACGAATGTTCCGCGTATTCCGCCCTATCGGATCGGCGGCGGGCTTTTCTGGTCAAGCGCCAAGATCGATGCGAGCTCGCTATTCAACTATTACGGGCGACAAAACAAGTTCGGCGCTTTCGACGCGGCGACGCCGAGCTATGTCTCCTTCGATTCTCAAATTGCCTGGCGGCCCTTCATTGACAAGCCCGGCGTCGAATTCGCGATTATCGGTCACAACCTGACGAATGACGTGCAACGCAATGCGGCGTCCTTCAACAAGGATGTCGTTGTCGCGCCCGGGCGCGACGTTCGCTTCGTCGTCCGACTCGCGACGATGTGACGAGGGGCATCGGCCCGCCCCATCTCGCGGGAGCCTACCCTTTGTACTTTCGCCCGAGGCAGCGACATGAGAAAAAGGCCGGCGCTTTGCGTCGGCCTTTCCCGCAATTCGGAAGAATTGCGCCGTCCAAATGGGCGAGTGGCTACTGAACTTTCAGGTTCGCCGCTGCGGTTTTGCCGCGCTCGGTTGCGAGATCGTAGCTGACGCGCTGGCCGTCATTGAGGCCCTGGAGCCCCGCCGCCTGCACGGCCGTGATGTGTACGAACACATCCTTGCCGCCTTCATCGGGCGTGATGAAGCCGTAGCCTTTCGTCGCGTTGAACCATTTCACTGTTCCGGTCGCCATCTGTCAGTCTCCTATTCCATGGCGTTAGTCGAGCGCCGAATCGCGGCGCCGCTGGCAGGCAACCATGTCTTGGAGTCCGTCAGGCAGGCCGAAGCCTTGTGTCTTGAAGGTCGGCCAAAACAAAGTCGCGCGAGCGAAATACACATGCAGAGTTCGCCGCAGTCAAGCGATATTGATTTCGCCGCGCAGCCTCAGAGATCTTATCGTTACAAACTGTAACAAAGTCACTGTTTCGGGTGAAGCAGCGCTTTTTTCCTTAAGAGCTTGGAAAGGCTGAGGTCTCGTTAGTCAATGGCCAGCTGTCCACGCCCCTCATTGCGGATTTCATTGTTTTCGACAACAGGCTTCAGCGCCGTCGGATTGCGAAGGAGGATCGCGCCTCGGCGTCTGTTGACGATGCGGTTGTTGCTGATGGTCAGGGACACCGCCTTGCCGCCGCGGGTCAGATCGTAATTAAAGAACGCGTTATTGTCTGCATTCGCTGCTTTTAGAAATGTATTGTCCCTAATCGTCACGGCCCCGCCTCGAGACGCATCGACGGCGTAACTCGTATGTCCGTCCGCATCGTCGAAAGACGACCCTGTGATCGTTGTGATCTCCGCAAGGCTTTTGACGTGGTGGCCGTATTTGGTGCCGACGAAGCGGCTGTCCTTGATTGTCAGGCTGCGCCCGCTCGACACGTAAATTCCGTGTGAATAGCCGTCGCCCGCCCCGTTGCCGATAAATTCCGAATGCTGGATGTCGATCGCTCCCTCGTCCTGACCAGTCGCCAAGATGCCGTTCTGGTCGTTGATGAAACGACAATTGACAACCGTGAGATTGAGGCCGTCATTCCGAATGCCCGCGCCGTTATCGTCGTAAGAAACCGCGTTCCTAAATGTTATATTTTCTACACGGAGCGATACGCCCCAGGCGGGGACAAGCAGCCCCTTTTCAAGTTTGCGTGACGAGTAGAAAATGACCTCGCCTTGTCCGACGAGATTGAGATCGCGAGGAATTTTGACGTCTGCGATGTCGTACTCGCCTGGTGAGACGACGACGGTTGCGCCCTTCTTCGCCGCCTCAATCGAACGGATCAACGATTGTGAATCACCTTTCGGCGCCGCGAGCGCGAAGGCGGGTAGGGTGAGGATAAGGGCGGAAATGAAAGCGGCGATCTTCATGTGCGCGGTCCTGTTCAGTCGGCGAGCCGGAAGACGCCTAGCAAGGCTCGGGCCGAAGACGCGCGAAAGTTAACCAAAGGCCTTAAGCCGCTCTGTCGTGTCGGTGATTTCAGGAAACTCCGCCGCGAGTTCTGCGTTGAGCGCGTCATCGAGACTGCGGTTTTCCTCGTGCACACGGTAGAGCGTCTTATAGGCGGATACGGCCCCCCGGCTCGCCTGCGCGATGGCGTCGGCTTGCGCATCAACAGCGGCGTCGAGCGCGGTTTTGTCGGGCAGCGCGGCGTTCGCAAGTCCCCAATCGGCGGCCTCAGCGCCGCTAAAATTGCGGGCGGTAAACGAAAGCTCCCGTGCGCGCCGCACCCCTACCGCGCGCGCCAAATTCTGACTCATGCCCCAGCTTGGCCGCAGGCCCCACTTCACATGAGTATCGCCGAATTTCGTGTCGGCGGTAGTCATGATAAAATCACAGTGGAGCGCGAGTTCGAGCGCGCCGGTGAAACAAAAGCCATGAATCTTGGCGATAACCGGCGCCCTTACATTTCGGATTCTGACAGCGACATCGTGCGCCGCCTTGTCAAAGGCGCCGGCGACACGGCCAGCCGCAAGCTTGGCGCCCTGCAACACCTTGAGATCGACGCCCGCGGAAAACGCGCGACCGCTCCCTTCGAGAATGATGGCGGCGACGCCCGCGTCTTGATCGAGGGAGCGGAGCGCCTCGTTCAATTCATAGAGCAGTTCCGGCGTGAATGCGTTGAGCGCCTCTGGCCGATTGAAGGCGAGGGACGCGACCGCGCCGCGTCGATTGAGCTGCAAGAAGTCCATCAAAAGCCCCGCTTTTCCGCTTCGTCTGGGAGCATCGGCGTGCGGCGGCGGGAATACAAGGACAAACGGCGCCTATCGGCCGCGCCCGAAAGGGTGTTGCGGCAAAGAAAAGGCGCCCCGCGAACGGGGCGCCCAATCGACGCAAACAAAGCTTTCGTTATGCGGCTTTTTCTTCCGCGGGGTCGCGCAGGACATAACCGCGCCCCCAGACCGTCTCGATATAGTGCTCGCCATTCGTCGCCGCAGCGAGTTTTTTTCTGAGCTTGCAGATGAAGACGTCGATGATCTTCAATTCCGGCTCGTCCATGCCGCCATAGAGATGGTTAAGGAACATCTCCTTGGTCAGCGTCGTGCCCTTGCGGAGCGAGAGCAGCTCCAGCATCTGATATTCCTTGCCGGTGAGGTGAACGCGTTGCCCCGCGACCTCCACCGTTTTGGCGTCGAGGTTGACCACCAGATCGCCGGTTGTGATGACCGACTGCGAATGGCCTTTCGAACGGCGAACGATCGCATGAATGCGCGCCACCAGTTCGTCTTTGTGGAATGGTTTGGTCATGTAGTCGTCGGCGCCGAAGCCGAGACCGCGGACTTTTGTTTCTATATCGCCTTGACCCGTCAGGATGAGGATCGGCGTATTGACCTTGGCGACGCGCAGCGACTTCAGCACGTCGAAGCCGGTCATGTCGGGCAGGTTGAGATCGAGAAGAATGATATCGTAGTCATAGACCTTGCCGAGATCGACGCCCTCTTCGCCAAGATCCGTCGTGTAGACGTTGAAGCCATCTGACTTCAGCATCAGCTCGATGCTCTGGGCGGTCGCGCCGTCGTCTTCGATCAGCAGAACCCGCATGTCTTGTCTCCTGGTTCGGCGCGCGGATTCCCCGTTAAGCCGCGCTTATTCGTTGGGACGTCGCCAATAGTAACGTTGATTTGCTTTCATAAAGGTTAACGACAGCACAAAACACGCCGGCCAAAAGCCGACGGCTTTAATCGCCCTGCAATCTTGATTACGCGCCGGACCGCGCCAAAGCTTGAAAAGAGCGCTTCCCGTTAAGCATGAGCGGGCAAAATGCCGTTAAGGCGATTCACGAGTTGGCGCGAGCCCCGGCGGGGCGACGTTAATATTTTTCGCGGCGGAGGAAATCATTTCGATGGCGTATCGGAAATTGTCGGGAACGGCCGCGCCAGAAAGTTTTAGCGCTCGCCTTGAACGCTTCTTAACCGAGTTCAGCCAATAGATTGGCTGTCGGAAGGAGGCGCGCGTCTTGGGCATGCAGCGGGACGATCGCATTATGGGACCCACCCGCCAGCAACGCGCGCTCGTGCGCCTGCTCAAAGTCGCGCGGTCGAACGCCGACCGGCTTGAAGCGCATTTGCGCGGCTTGGAAGAAGCTCAGCGGTCCGCCGCGCACACGCTCGACTGGCTTCGCCAGGCGGAGAAGGTCGAAAACGCCGCCCGAGAGGAGGGCGGCGAGCAAAGACAGAATCTCGAGAATTATCTCGCAGGCGCGGAAGCGAAGCGCGTGGCGCTCGAGGCGACGCGAAATACCCTTGAACTAGAGCTTATGTCGGCGCGCGAAGCCCTCAACGAGGCGCGGGCGGAGATCGAAAATCTGCGCCGCCTGGTCGACGCCGGAGGCGGGGCGCGCGACGGGAGGGGCCGATCTCAATCGCTCCGCCAGCGAGCGAGCGAGGGCGCTTGAGGCGAATACCGCCGCGGGTCCGGCGCCGGCCGCGCTCGTCCGTTGCGAAGCCGGAACCATCGCCTTTGCGCCAAGGATTCGTTTGACGGCCCGTCTTTTCCCGTGATATCCCACAAAGTGTGGCTTCTGACCGATATCAGGGGCTATGGGCTGGCGGTGCGGGAAGGGCGCGCGGAGGGCGCGTCCGCCGCGCGGCCCCGGTGATGGGCGGAGTTCTTGCGGCATGTCGCGGTCGGCGGAGGCCCTTTTTCTGGGCTCCCACATCAACAAGATTGACGCGAAGGGGCGGATCGCCGCCCCGGCCGATTTCCGCAAGGCGCTGGATCTCAACGCATTCAACGGATTCTTTTGCACCCTCTCGCTGACCGGGCCATGGCTCGATTGCGGCGGCGGCGACTTCATCGTGCGCCTTGAGGCGATGATTGAGGCGCTCGATCCATTCGACCCCGACCGCGCCGCCTTGCATGAAGCGCTGATCGGCGAGGCGCGGCGAATTCCATTCGATAGCGACGGACGCTTCATTCTGCCTCCGCATTTTCGCGACCACGCGGGCCTCGAGGACGGGGCATACTTCATCGGCCTCGGCGAGACTTTTCAAATCCGGAGCGCCGAAGGCGCAGAGGCGCGGCGCGCCGAGATACGCGATCGCGCCCGGGCGGCGCTCGGCAAGCTCAAGAATCCGGTCCTGCACGCAGCGGGAGACCGAAAATGAGCGCAGGCCACACCCCCGTTATGGCTGAAGAGGCGATCGCCGCCCTCTCGCCGCGAGACGGCGGCGTCTATGTGGACGCGACCTTCGGCGCCGGCGGCTATACACGCGCCATTCTCGGGACGGCCGCTGCGGCTGTTTACGGGTTCGACCGCGACCCGACCGCGATAGCCCGCGCGCGAGACTGGGCGCAGGCTTATGCCGACCGCCTGACGCTTATCGACCGGCCGTTCGCGGAGATGGAAGAGGGGCTCGCCCAGTGCGGGGTTACAGCGGTCGACGGCGTCATTTTCGACCTCGGCGTTTCGTCAATGCAGCTAGACGAAGCCGAACGCGGGTTTTCCTTCCGGCGGGACGGCCCTCTGCGCATGCGCATGGACCAGGCGAAACCGGACGCATCGGACGTTGTTAACAAAGGCGAGGCGGCCGATCTGGCGACGATCTTCAAGGCTTACGGAGAAGAACGTCACGCCGGTCGGATTGCGCGCGCGATCGTCGCCGAACGTCGAAATGCGCCGATCAATACGACAGGGCGGCTTGCCGAGATCATCGCAAGCGTCTCGCCCGTTTCGCCGCAGAGCAGAATTCACCCGGCGACACGCGTTTTTCAGGCGCTGCGCATTTTCGTGAATGACGAACTCGGCCAGCTCGTGCGCGCGCTGCTCGCCGCTGAGAGGCTCCTGCGTCCCGCGGGCCGACTCGTCGTCGTGACCTTTCATTCGCTTGAAGATCGGATCGTCAAACGGTTCTTGCAGAATCGGGCCGGGCTGGAAGCCGGTCCCTCGCGACACGCCCCGGTCGCCGCCCAAGAGGCGCCGACTTTCCGGCTGCTTTTCGACAAGGCGCGAGCCGCAAGCGAGGCTGAGATCGCTGAGAATCCGCGGGCGCGTTCGGCGAAGCTTCGTGCCGCCGTTCGGCTCGACGCCCCGGCGCGCTCGTCGGCGGTCGCGTTCGCGCCAAAACCGCTGTCCCTTTCTAAAGCGCTTTCCGAGTGGAGATAGTTCATGATCCGTATAACAACGATCCTTTTGTGCCTGATGCTCGCCGCCGCCGCCTGGGGACGCTACCGCGCGGAGGCGTCGGTTCGCGAAGCGCGCAGAGAAATCCACACGCTCGATCAGGAAAAGGCCAAGGAGCTATCGAGCATTCAGACTCTGCGGGCGGAGGTCGCTTTTCTCGAAAGTCCCGACCGATTGGCCAAGATCGCGTCGGACGTAACGGACCTTGAGCCGCTTGCAAGCAATCAACTGCTAACCGCTGAGGATTTCGTTGCCGAATTCGGAAGCGGCAAAACGCCGGCGCCGGTTGCGCCGTCGCGGAGCGATGGCGACTTCGTCGCCCATGCGCTTGCGATGGCCGATACTGCGCCGGCCGAATAGCGGAAGCGGGCGATGAAGCTGTTTCGGCGCCGGAGAAAACGCAGCACGCGGTGCTATGTGATCGCCGAGAGCCCTGAATTCGGGCCCGCGCCGGAGGCTTCGGCCCCATTAGCCGAAAGCCGGCGAGCCAAAACAGCCACGCGGTCGCGAAACCGCATCGCCATGCTCGCGCTAGTCTTCAGCGTGGCGTATCTCGGGCTTGCAGTCCGGCTGGCGTTTATCTCCCTTGGCGACGGAGAGGCGGGGGGACGCGTGGCGGCGGCGACGGGCGATTTGCGCCCTCGGCCTGAAATCCTTGACCGCAATGGCGTGATCCTCGCGACCAATCTGCCGATGGTCGCCCTTGAAGTCGCAGGGCGCGATGTTTGGGACGCGCATGAGACAGCGACCAAGCTCGCCGCAGCGTTTCCGCAAATCGACGCAAAAGAGTTGGAGGCGAAACTCAAAGAGGGCCGCTATGTCGAGGTGTTGAACGACCTCACGCCTGAACAGAAGGAAAAGGCGTTCAGGCTCGGATTGCCCGGCGTCCGTTTTGCGGCGCGCAGCCGGCGCTTTTATCCGCAGGAGGCGCTCGCCGCTCACGTCGTCGGGGTCACCGAACCCGGCAAGGGCGGCGTGATGGGGCTGGAGAAGGTGCTGGACGAAAAAGGGGACGGCGGGCCGTTGGTCTCTTCGATCGATGTGCGCGTTCAGCAGGCGCTGGAAAGCGAACTCGCCGGGATTACGAAGAAGTATAGCGCCAAGGCGGGATGGGGGATTGTCATGGACGCGAGGACAGGCGAGGTCATCGCGCTGGCGAATTATCCGGACTTCGATCCGAATGATCCTGGCGCCGCACCGGCGGATTGGCGCCGCAATCGCGCCACCTATGATGATTATGAACTCGGGTCAGCCTTCAAGACAGTGACCGCCGCGTCGGCGCTCGAGGCGGGGGCGGCCAGCGAATCCTCCGTCTATGATGCGCGAAAACCTTATCGCGTTGCAGACCGCTTGATCCATGACTATCACCCGCAAAGGCGGATTTTGAGTTTGTCCGAGGTGATACAGTATTCGTCGAATATCGGCGCGGCGGAAATCGCCGCGAGCCTCGGAATCGATCGTCAGCGGGCTTTTTTCAGGGCGCTCGATCTGACGCAGCCTCTGCCGATCGAGATTCCCGAGAACCGGGCGCCCGAGCTTCCCTACAAATGGGGGCCGGTTGAATCGGCGACGATCGCGTATGGTCATGGAATCGCGGTGACGCCGCTTCACCTGCTCGCCGCATTCACGGCCATTGTGAACGGCGGCGAGTACCGTGTTCCGACTTTTCTCAAGGCGACAGACGCGCGGCCGGGCAGACGCGTCTTTTCGGAAAGGACCAGCGCGATCATGCGGCGCATACTGCGCCGCGTCGTAACCGACGGCACAGCCGAATTCGCCAAGGCGCCTGGCTACTATCCGATCGGAAAGACCGCGACTGCGGACAAAGTCGACGCTGGGGGATATGATGTCGGCGCGCGCATTTCGAGTTTTGTCGGCGCGTTCCCGGGATATGCGCCGCGCTACACCGTTATGATTTCTCTCGATGATCCCCAAGGCGTTAAAGACACGCATGGCTATGCGACGGCGGGTTGGAATGTCGCCCCCGCCTTTGGGCGACTCGTCCAAAGGATAGCGCCGACTTTGGGCGTGATGCCCGTCAACGAGGCGACCGCGCTTGCGGGCTTTTATCAAGGCTACCAATCGGCGGAGGCCGGTTCGGCTGAGCGGACGGGCGC
Organism: Alphaproteobacteria bacterium; assembly: GCA_016125425.1. Classification (GTDB taxonomy): domain Bacteria; phylum Pseudomonadota; class Alphaproteobacteria; order Caulobacterales; family Parvularculaceae; genus Amphiplicatus. The sequence continues at coordinate 50,116 of WGLT01000023.1, read as the reverse complement.
AGTTGGAGGGGGAGGGTGAGATTGTCGGTCATCTCCGGCGCCCCCGGTAAAGTCGATCCCGAAATTGTCGGGCTTACGGCTGACAGCCGCGCAGTGCGTCCCGGGTTCCTTTTCGCCGCGCTGCCGGGCGTCGAAGCGAACGGCGCCGATTTTATTCCGCAGGCGGAGGAAAATGGCGCCGCCGCTGTTCTCGGAGCGCCGGGCGTTTGCGCGCGTGTTCCCGTAATTGAGGACGCAAATCCGCGCCGGCGCCTGGCGCTGATAGCGGCGAAGTTCTTCGGCGCGCAACCGAATGTGGTCGTCGGCGTCACTGGCACCAACGGTAAGACCTCGACGGCGCGTTTTGCGGCTCAGCTCTGGCGGCTCCTGGGAGACAACGCCGGCAGCCTCGGAACACTCGGCGCCGAAGGGCCGGGCTATTTCGCGAAGCTCCGGCACACAACGCCGGATCCCGTTATCCTTCACGAAATTCTCGCTGGCATGGCGAATTCGGGAACGACGCATCTTGCGATGGAAGTGTCGAGCCACGGTCTAGCGCAGTATCGCGTTGACGGCGTAGAATTCGCCGCCGCGGCTTTCACCAATATTACGCAAGATCATCTTGATTATCATGCCGACTTCGAAGCCTACTTCGCCGCCAAACTCAGATTATTCAGCGAGTTGTTGCCGCAAGGATGTCTTGCTGTCGTCAATGCGGACGGGGAAGGCGCTGACCGCGTCATAGAGACCGCGAGGCGCGCCGGCGCGCGCGTTCTGACGACGGGCGCCGCCGGGCGAGAAATCAAACTTCTAGACGTTTCCCCGCAGGCGGCTGGGCTTGCGATCAAAGTCGCCGCCGGCGGGCGTAACTACGATATCAGCCTGCCGCTGATCGGCGCGTTTCAGGCTGAAAACGCTTTGCTCGCCGCCGGCCTGACAATCGGGCTCGGCGCCCAGCCCTCGCGGGCGCTTCCATTGCTCGCGCGCCTTGAGGGCGCGCCGGGCCGCATGCAGCGTGTTGCAGAAGCAGGCGGCGGAACGGTCTACGTTGATTATGCGCATACGCCGGATGCGGTTGCGACGGCGCTGGCCGCGATCCGGCCTCATGTATCGGGCAAACTCATAGCGATCATCGGCGCCGGCGGCGATCGCGATCGGGAAAAGAGGCCGCTGATGGGAGCGGCCGCTCAAACTGGCGCCGATATTGTGATCGTTACGGATGATAATCCGCGCTCGGAAGACCCGGCCGCGATTAGGCGCGCCGTTCTCTCCGGCGCTCCCGGCGCTCTTGAAATTGGAGATCGGGGCGCCGCGATCGAAGAAGGCGTGAGAATGTTGGGCGCAGGCGATGTTCTGCTGATCGCCGGCAAGGGCCACGAAACCGGCCAAATCATCGGCGAGCGCGTGACGCCGTTTGATGATGCGGCTGTGGCGCGCGCCGCTGCGGGGAGGCGGAGATGACGAGCGGGCTGTGGACAGCGTATGAAGCGGCGGCTGCGACAGGCGGCGCCCTTTGCGCGCGCGGCGGCGATCCCGATCGCTGGATCGCTGAGGAATGGGCGGCGGGCGGCGTATCGATTGATACGCGCACGCTCAAGAAGGGAGAGATGTTCGTCGCGTTGAAGGATGTCCGCGACGGTCACGACTTCCTCGCGGCGGCCTTTGCGAAAGGCGCGTCTGCGGCGCTCGTCGAGCGCGCTCCGGACGACACGCCGGAGGGCGCGCCGCTCCTCCTCGTTCCGGATGCGCTCGAAGGTCTGCGCGATCTCGCCCGCGCCGCTCGCTTGCGAAATTTCGGCAAACGTATCGCTGTGACCGGCAGCGCCGGAAAGACAAGCGTCAAGGAGATGCTCCGCTGCGCGCTCGCGCCCTCAGGCGAAGTGCATGCCTCCGACAAGAGTTACAATAACCATTGGGGCGTGCCCCTCTCGCTGGCGCGTCTGCCAATGCGCGCCGAATTCTCAGTATTCGAGATTGGCATGAACCACGCGGGCGAAATCACCCCGCTCACCAGGCTTGTCGCGCCTCATGTAGCGATCATCACGACTGTCGCTCAGGCGCATCTCGAATTTTTCGGCACGACAGAGAAAATCGCCGAAGCAAAGGCTGAAATCTTCCTTGGTCTCTCGAAAGGCGGAGCGGCGATTCTTCCGCGCGACAACGAGCATTACGCCTTGCTTCTCCGGCGAGCGGAAGAAGCGGGCGCTGCGCGGATATTGACCTTCGGCGAAGACCCCGAGGCGGATTTTCGCCTGATGGACTATGCGATCGACGGCGAGGGCGGCTTGATCAAGGCGAGCGTGAGAGGCGCGCCGCTTGCGTATCGCATCGGCGCACCTGGTCGACACCAAGCGATAAACTCGCTTGCGGCGCTCGCCGCAGCGTTCGCGGCGGGAGCGTCGATCGAAAGGGCGGCGAGAGCCCTGCGCCGTCATCGGCCGGCCGAGGGGCGCGGCGCTCGGCGCGCCATTCATCTCCCAAGGGGCGGGGAAGCGATTCTGGTTGACGAAAGCTACAACGCCAATCCGGCGTCGATGGCGGCGGCGATCGCCTTACTCGGGGCTCAGAAGCCCGAACGCGGCGGCCGGCGCGTGGCCGTGCTCGGCGAGATGCTGGAGCTCGGACCGGACGCCCCCGCGCTTCACGCGGAACTCGCGCCGGCTCTCGTCGCTGCGGGAGTCGATCGCCTATATGTCGCCGGCGACTTGATGCGTCATTTGTGGGAAAAGGCGCCGGCGGAGATGCGAGCGGGCGCGGCTTCGTCGGCCGCCGGACTCGCCGAAGCAGTGATCGCAGATCTGCGCGCCGGAGACATTGTGATGATTAAGGGCTCGAACGCGTCTAAGGTCAGCGAAATCGTTCGACGGCTCGACGATTTAGGCGAAACAGGACCGCGCGCGCGGGCGGGCGGCGAATAAACAACAGAATTCACGGGCGAGATGCTCTATCTTCTTCTTACGCCGTATGCAGAGCAGTTCCAGCTCTTCAACGTTTTCCGCTATCAAACATTCAGAGCGGGCGGCGCGGTCATGACCGCGCTTCTGATCTCCTTTTATTTCGGCCCCAGACTCATTCGCTGGATGCGAAGAAAGCAAGGGCGTGGTCAACCGATCCGTCACGATGGTCCGCAGAGTCACATTATTGAAAAGGCGGGAACCCCGACCATGGGGGGCGTGCTGATTCTCATTTCGCTCATCGTGGCGACTTTGCTTTGGGCTCGGCTCGACAACCCGTATGTCTGGATCGTTCTCGGCGTGACGCTGGCTTATGGCGGCCTCGGATTCGTAGACGACTATATGAAGGTCACGAAGCAATCGGCGAGCGGCGTCGTCGGGAGCCTCAAGCTTGGCGTGCAGTTCGCCGTGGCGTTGCTCGCCGGCTATTTCTGCATGGATACGCTCGCTTCATCCCCGGAAGTTCCTCCAGGGATTGCAACGGGAGTCGCGGTTCCGTTCTTCAAGAATTTTTACATTCCGCTGGGCGTTCTGTTCGTGCCGTTCGCATCCTTCGTCATCGTGGGCGCATCAAACACGGTCAATCTGACAGACGGGCTCGACGGGCTCGCGACGGTTCCGGTTATGATCGCGGCGGCCGCCTACGCGATTATCGCCTATCTCGTCGGCAACGCAATTTATGCGAACTATCTGGCGATTCCCTTCGTTCCCGGAGCGGGCGAGCTGTCTGTGATCGCGGCGGCTATCATAGGGGCGGGGCTCGGATTTCTCTGGTTCAACGCGCCGCCCGCCGCAATCTTCATGGGAGATACCGGTTCGCTGGCGCTCGGCGGGGCGATCGGCTCTATGGCAGTTGCGGTCAAGCATGAAATTGTTCTGGCGATCGTCGGCGGACTCTTCGTTCTCGAAGGACTTTCGGTCATGATCCAGATCGCGTCTTTCAAACTCACCGGCAAGCGAGTGTTCCGGATGGCGCCGATCCACCATCATTTCGAACAACTCGGCTGGAAAGAATCGACGATCGTGATCCGTTTTTGGATCATCGCGGTCATTCTTGCGCTTGCCGGCCTTTCGACGCTGAAATTGCGGTAAGCCAGCGATGATTATCATCCCTAAAGTGCAAAAGAAGAAATTCGCGGTGTTCGGCCTTGGCGCGACCGGCGTTGCGGCAGCAGAGGCTCTTGTGGCGTCGGGGGCCGACGTATTCACCTGGGACGAGAGCCCCACGGCCAGAGAGAAGACCGCGAACACCGAATACCGCGCAGAACATCCGAAGGAATGGCCCTGGGGCGAACTCGCGGCAGTCGTGCTATCTCCCGGCGTGCCGCTGACTCATCCGAAACCGCATGCAATTGTCCGCAAAGCGCATGCCGAGAATGTCGAAGTAATCGGCGACATCGAATTATTTGCGCGCGCGGTGAATGCGTTTGCGGAAAACGCGCGCCCGCGCATCATCGCCATCACGGGATCGAACGGAAAATCCACGACGACGGCGCTCATTGGTCACATATTGAAGGACGCTGGATTTCACACGGTCGTGGGCGGAAATATCGGCGAGCCGGCGCTGGCGCTGCCGGAGCCGGACCCGGAAATGGTCTACGTGCTCGAGCTATCTTCATTCCAGCTCGATCTTGCGACATCGCTGCGGGCCAATATCGCTGTGTTGCTCAATGTCTCTCCCGACCACCTTGACAGACATGGCGACATGGCGGGCTATGTCGCCGCCAAGCGGCGCATCTTCTTGAATCAGACCGCGGATGATTGGGCGATCGTCGGCGTCGACGATGCTGAATCGCAGGGCGTCTGCGCGGCGCTTTCGGCCGAAGGCGCGCGCAAGGTGGTGCCGATTTCATCAGAAGGCTCGCTCGGCCGGGGCGTTTTTTCGCTCGCCGGCAAGCTCTTTTACAATCTCGACGGCAAGACGGGTGAAGCAGGCGACATCCGCGCCATTTCGGGATTGCGGGGGCGGCATAATTGGCAAAACGCCTCCGCCGCGCTCGCCGCGGCGATGGCGGCGGGGGTTTCGCCGGCGCTGGCTGTCAAGGCGATGGAGCGTTTCGAAAGTCTGCCGCATCGGATGGAGGTCGTCGCGCGAGCAGGCGCCGTACTTTTCGTCAACGATTCCAAAGCGACGAACGCGGACGCCGCAGCGCGCGCGCTCAATTCCTACGATGAGATTTTCTGGATTGCGGGCGGACGTCCGAAAGAAGGCGGCGTTCTCTCCCTTCGCCCGCTCATGAGTCGCGTCCGGCGCGCCTATCTGATCGGCGAAGCGGCTGAGGCATTCGAGGCGCAGCTCGAAGGCGCGACTGTCGTCGTGCAGTGTGGCGATTTGGAGCGCGCCGTTGCGCAGGCGGCGCGCGATGCGATGCAGAACAAGGCGCTCTCATCTGTTGTGCTGCTGTCGCCGGCTTGCGCGTCTTATGATCAGTTCAAGAATTTCGAGGAGCGCGGAAATGAGTTCCGCCGATTGGCGCAGGCGGCGACACGTTCGGCTGGCGAGGCGGCATGAAAGCGCTCTCGCGTCTCGATACTTCTCCCTTCGCGCGCTGGTGGTGGACGGTGGACCGCGTGAGTCTTGCACTCATCGCCCTGATCGTGATGATCGGCGCTGTGTTGCTCTTGGCGGCGGGACCGGCCGCAGCGGCTCGTCTTCATATCTCCGATAGTTTTTATTTCCCGCTTCGGCAGTTTGTTTTTCTCGCTCCCGCGCTGGGCGTGATGGTCGGCGTCTCGCTTATGACGCCGCTTCAGGCGCGTCGCCTTGCGGTCGTCGTTTTTGGCGTCTCCCTTTTTCTGATGACGCTCGCGCTATTTGTCGGGCCCGACATCAACGGAGCAAAACGCTGGCTGGCGTTTGGTCCGTTCAGTCTTCAACCATCTGAATTCGCAAAACCGGGTTTTGTCGTTGCGATTGCTTGGATGCTCGCGGAGGCGGCGCGCGATCGACGCTTTCCGGGCAGGGCGATTGCGGGCGGCATGTATGTCGCGTTTGTCGCCCTGCTGATCAATCAGCCGGATTACGGGCAGACAATGCTTGTGACTGCGGCCGGTGCGGTGGTGTTCTTCGTCATTGGCTGGAACTGGACATCGATTGCGGCTCTCGGCCTGGCCGCCAGCGGAGCGATTGCAGGCGGCTATCTCTTCGCGCCGCATATCGCAAAGCGCATCGACGGTTTTTTCAATCCGGACGGTCCCGGGGCGTACCAAGTCAACAAGGCGCTTGAGGCGATCAGCCACGGCGGATTGTTCGGCCGGGGAGCCGAGGGCGCGACGGTGAAGATGCAGCTTCCGGACGCGCATACCGATTTCATTTTTGCAGTCGCGGGCGAAGAAGGCGGGTTCATTCTTGCCGTCGTCGTAGTGACGTTATTCGCCGCGCTTGTTTCGCGCTTTTTCGCCCGGGCGTCCGGGCTGAGAAGTTTGTTCGCGCAATCAGCCGTCTCGGGGCTCGCCGCTCTCATCGGCTTGCAAAGCTTCATCAATATCGGCGTCAATCTGCGCGTGTTGCCTGCGAAGGGAATGACCTTGCCTTTCATCTCCTATGGCGGGTCCTCGCTGCTCGCGACCGGACTGACATTTGGCCTCATCCTCGCGCTTTCCCGCACGGAAACTCGCGCGCGCCGTCGTAAGGAGATCATGCCGTGAAGGGAACGATCGTCCTCGCGGCCGGCGGGACGGGCGGGCATATGTTTCCGGCTGAAGCGTTAGCTCAGGAACTGAAGCGTCGCGGGTGGCGCATCCTTCTTGTCACGGACGCGCGCGGCGCACGCTTCGCCGGCCAGTTTCCCGCCGACGAGCGTTTCGAAATTTCGGCGACGAATCCGAACGCCGGGGGGGCGGCGGCGAAAGCGCTGGCCGTATTCTCGCTCCTCGGCGGACTTTTGACGGCGTTGCGGGAATTCAAGAGGCGCGACATCGCCGCCGCCGTCGGATTCGGCGGCTATCCGTCCTTTCCTGCAATGAAAGCCGCGGCGTTGTTGAAAATCCCCTACATTGTGCATGAGCAAAATGGGATTCTCGGACGCGCGAACCGAATGCTCGCCGCCGGCGCGACATTTACGGCGCATGCGTTTCCGGAGCTTGAGCGCGCCCCGGCGCGCGCGCATCTGAAGGAAGTCGGAAATCCCTTGCGGGACGCCGCGATCGCCCTGGCGGGTTCGGACTATGCGGCGCCGGCGCCGGACGGCGCGATCAATCTCCTCGTATTCGGGGGGAGCCAGGGCGCGGCGCTTTTTTCGACTGTCGTTCCTGAAGCAATCGCCGCCTTGCCGGAAAACGTCCGAAGACGACTCAAGGTAACGCAGCAGGCGCGCGATTCCGAGCAGGACGCTGTCGCTGACCGGTATCAGAAAGCGGGAATTGAGGCCGAGCTTGCGCCGTTCTTTCCGGATTTGCCGGCGCGGATCGCAAAGGCGCACCTGGTGATCGCCCGGGCCGGCGCGTCTACGGTCACCGAAATCGCGACCATAGGGCGGCCGTCCATTCTTGCGCCTTTGGCGATAGCGATGGATGACCACCAAACCGGCAACGCGAAGGTGCTCGCCGACATCGGGGCCGCCATCCTTTTGCCGGAAAAGGCGTTTACGGCGTCTGCTTTGGCGGCGGCGCTTGGCGCGCTCTTCTCCGACCCGGCCCGCCTCGCCCAAATGGCCGACGCAGCCTCCGGCCGCGTCAAAAAGGGCGCCGCCAAAAACCTTGCGGATCTTGTCGAAGAGGTCGCGCGAGGACAAAGGAAAGCCGCATGAAAGAGTCGCGTAAGATCAAGATTCGCCTGCCTTTCGATGTCGGCGTCATCCATTTTGTCGGCATCGGCGGCATCGGCATGTCCGGCATCGCCGAGGTCATGCACAATTTGGGATATGAGGTGCGCGGCTCGGATGTCGCCGACGGCGCCAATGTGCAGCGCTTGCGCGAAAAGGGCGTTGAAATCGTTATCGGTCACAAGGCGTCGAATATCGAAGGCGCCGACGCCGTCGTCGTCTCAACCGCGGTCAAGCGTGACAATCCGGAAATTCTCGCCGCGCGCGCCAAACATATCCCGGTGGTTCGCCGCGCCGACATGCTCGCCGAGTTGATGCGGCTCAAATGGACGATTTCGGTCGCCGGCACTCATGGGAAGACGACAACGACGACAATGATCGCGGCGCTTCTCGACGAGGCAGGTCTTGATCCGACCGTGATCAACGGGGGCGTCATCAACGCCTATGGCACGAACGCGCGGATCGGCGAGGGCGACTGGATGGTCGTCGAGGCGGATGAGTCCGATGGGGCGTTTCTGCGCCTGCCGACGACGGTCGCCGTCGTCACCAATATCGATCCCGAACATCTGGAGCATTGGGGCGGATTCGAAGCCCTGCGGGAAGCGTTCGACGAATTCATCGAAAATGCGCCCTTCTATGGCTTTGGCGTTGTATGTCTTGACCATCCGGAAGTGCAGGCGCTTGTCGGCCGCGTAACCGACCGCCGGCTGATCACCTACGGGCTTAACCCGCAAGCCGATATACGCGCCGAGAATGTGAGCTTTGAATCCGGCGCGGCGCATTTTGACATCATCTTCCGCGAGCGTGGGAAAGAGATGGCGCGCCTCGAGGGCGTGACGCTGCCGATGCCTGGCGTTCACAACGTTCTCAATGCGCTCGCGGCGGCGACAGTGGCGCGGCGCATCGGAGCGAGCGACGAGGCCATCAGGAAGGCGTTTGCGAAATTCACCGGCGTTAAACGCCGTTTCACCAGGGCGGGGGAATGGAAGGGCGTTACGATCATCGACGACTATGGCCATCACCCGGTCGAAATAGCCGCCGTCTTGCGCGCCGCGCGCGGGGTGACGAACGGTAAAATCATCGCCGTCATGCAGCCGCATCGCTTCACGCGCGTGCGCGACCTTTTCGATGAATTTTGCGCCTGTCTTAACGACGCGGATGTCGCCTTTATTGCTGACATTTACACTGCGGGCGAAACCCCGATTGAGGGCGTGACGCGCGATGCGCTTGTCGCGGGCGCGGCTGCGCACGGCCATCGCGACGTGCGCGCGCTCGCAAGTTTCGACGATCTGCCGCGTCTCGTCGCCGAACTTGCCGAGCCTGGCGATTATGTCGTCTGCCTCGGCGCTGGCGACATCACAAAATACGCGAACAATCTCGCAGCCGCTCTGGAGAAGCTGAAGCCGTGACGCGCGTTACCTCTGCGGATCTTCCCGCTATACGCGGCCGTTATGTCCAGCGCGCCGACATGGCGGCGATCACCTGGTTTCGCGTCGGCGGGCCGGCGGATGTCCTATTCACGCCGGCGGACGAAGACGATCTCGCCGAGTTTTTGAAAAGGATCGATCCGAGGATTGCGGTCTATCCGGTTGGCGTCGGCTCGAACCTTCTCGTGCGCGATGGCGGGGTCAGGGGCGTCGTCATCAGGCTCGGCGCGCCGTTCGCGAAGGTGACGATTGAAGGAACGCGCGTGCGCGCCGGCGCGGCGTGTCTTGATGCGCAGGTCGCAAAAGCCGCCGCAAAAGCTGGCGTCGCCGGCCTCGAATTTTATCGCGGCGTTCCGGGGACGATCGGCGGCGCTCTTGCGATGAACGCCGGCGCCTATGAGCAGGAGACGAAAGACGTCCTCGTCGAGGCGATCGCCTATGATCGCGAAGGAAATCGCCTGGTCCTCAAAAACGCGGACATGAAATTCTCCTACCGCCATAACGGCGCCGGCGAGGGACTGATTTTCACCGAAGCGCTCTATGAAGGCCGCAGGGACGATCCGGCGGCGATCGAAGGACGCATGGCTGAGATTATGAAACGGCGCGAGGCGACGCAGCCGATCCGCGAGAAGACGGGGGGCTCGACCTTCGCCAATCCAGATCCGAAAGAGTCAGGCGGGCTGAAGTCCTGGCAACTGATCGACCGGATCGGGGGGCGCGGCCGCGTCGTCGGGGACGCGCAGGTGTCCGAGCAGCATTGCAATTTCATAATCAATCGGGGCAAGGCGACAGCGAGCGACATCGAAACGCTGGTCGAGAGCCTTCGTGAAGATGTTCTTAAGCAAACGGGCGTGAATTTGCGCTGGGAGATTAGAAGAATCGGAGAACCAGCGTGAAATACAAGCGCATCGCAGTTCTGAAAGGCGGATGGTCGCCGGAGCGCGAAGTCTCGCTCAATTCCGGCTCTGCTTGCGCGAAGGCGCTGCGCGAGGCGGGCTACGACGCCGTCGAGATCGATGCGGGCCGCGATATCGCCGACCAATTGAAAAAAATTGCGCCGGATGCGGTGTTCAATGCGCTGCATGGCCAATGGGGCGAAGACGGATGCGTCCAGGGCCTCCTTGAGATCATGGGATTGCCTTATACGCATTCCGGCGTTTTGGCTTCAGCGCTCGCCATGGATAAGCAGAGGACGAAACTCCTTCTCCGCGCGGCCGGAGTTCCTTCGCCCGAAGGTCGGATTATCGCGCGGGCCGCAGCGGCTGGCGGGCATGTTATGGAGCCGCCTTATGTGATCAAGCCGAACGCGCAAGGCTCTTCCGTCGGCGTTTTCATCGTCCGCAATTGCGACAATCGCCCGCCTGAGGAATTGATGAGTGAAAAATGGTCGCTCGGCGAAGAGGTGCTGGTTGAGAAATTCGTGCCGGGACGCGAGCTGACAGTGGCCGTCATGGGCGATCGTCCGCTGTGCGTCACCGAGATAATGACTTCGCTCGCCTTTTACGATTATGAAGCGAAATACGCGGCAGGCGGCTCGAAGCATGTTCTTCCGGCCGATATTCCGCCCGAAGTGACAGAACGTTGTCTGTCGTTGGCGTTGACCGCGCATCAGGCGCTCGGCTGCCGCGGGGTCTCGCGGTCTGACTTTCGCTACGACGAAAACGCGAAGGGCGAGCAGCTTTTCTTCCTTGAGATCAATACGCAGCCCGGGATGACAGGAACATCGCTCGTGCCTGAACAGGCCGCTTATTGCGGCATCGGCTTCGCTGAGCTCTGTGCATGGATGGCGGAGGACGCATCGTGCCAAAGGTGAAAAAGACCAAGAAGAAGGCGCGGACGAAGCGAAACGCTCGCGCCAGTTTCGAACCGTCCTTTTTCGAGCGTGTCGGCGCCATCGTCAGCCGATATACGCTCGCGAGCGTCGCAGGCGTCGTCGTCATACTTGTCGGGTTCGTCGCCATCCTTTGGGCTGGCGGTTATTTTGGCGTTCTCGCCGAACGCGCCGGCAGGCTCGCGAACGCCGCCGCGATTTCGGCCGGTTTTGAGATCCGCAAGGTTACGCTGGTCGGGCGCGAAAAAGCTGCGCCGGATGAGGTTTCGAACGCGCTTGGCCCGCTGCTCGGAATGTCGACGCTTGCGCTTGACCTTGAAGCTGCGCGCGCGCGGATAGAGAGGCTTGGCTGGGTGAAGTCGGCGTCCGTGACGCGTCTCCTTCCGGATACGGTCAACATTTCCATCCGGGAAAGGGAGCCCGCCGCAGTCTGGCAAATGTCCGGGCGGCTCAAGCTTATCGATGACGGCGGGGCGGTGATCCGTGATGTCGGCGCTTATGAATATGCGTCCCTGCCGCTGATCGTCGGCGCCGGCGCCCCTGAAGCGGCTAGCTCTTTGCTGAAATCGCTTGGCGCGCACCCGCTGATCAGGCAGCAAACCGCGGCCCTGATCCGGGTCGCCGAAAGGCGGTGGAATTTGCGCCTTCGGAATGGGCTCGACGTCAAACTTCCGGAGATAGGCTTTGATAAAGCGCTAAACACCTTGTCGACGCTCGAAAAAGCGCAGCATATTCTTGACCAGAACCTCGAATATATTGACCTTCGCGACCCGGAGCGCCTCGTGCTTCGCCGGCGCGGCGAACAGGTCTCGGATGGCGCCCGGCAATAAAGCTGCGCACGGATGATTGGCGCGTTTTCGCGCGGCGAGGAAGAACATGGCAGTCATCAGGCCGGCCAAATTCAGCAAGGATAGCGAACTTATCGCCGCTATCGATATCGGCGCGTCGAAGGCTGTCTGTCTGATAGCGCGGCTTGCGCCGTCGCGCGGCCGAACGCGCGTTCCGGAAATTATTGGCGTCGGCCGTTTTGGCGAAGCGGTGGGCGAGCGCGCGCAAGCCAACGCGCAATCTGCGGAGACGGCGTTGCGGGGCGCTGTCGACGCCGCCGAGCGCATGGCGGGCGAGCGCATAAGGGGCGTGACCGCAGCGATGTCCGGTCGGCGGCTAGCATGCCGACGGATCGGCGTCGATCTCGACATCGAAGGCGGGCGAGTGACGCAAGAAGACATCACCGATTGTATGCGCCAAGGCGCCGCGGCTGCGGCGGTTGACGGGGCGGCGCCCGTTCACGCCTTGCCGATCTCCTACGCGATTGATGGCGAGGATTCGATGGGGGATCCGACCGGCCTTGCAGGCTCGACCCTGACAGCGGAGATATTAGGCGTCAGCGCGCGCGAACGACATGTCGTCAATCTCGAGGCGCTGATCGAACGCTGCGGTCTAAAACTTGACGATCTCGTCGCCGCGCCTCTGGCCGCCGCCGAAGCTGTGCTCGTTGAGGACGAACGAGAGCTTGGGGCGATCTTGCTGGACATAGGAGCCAGATCGACCGATTTTGCTGTTTTTGAACGCGGCGCGCTTGTCGCCTGCGGCGGCGTTCCGCTCGGCGGCGAGCATGTCACCCGCGATATCGCGCACGCCTTCGGCGCGCCCTTGAAGGATGCGGAACGAATCAAAACCCTCTACGGCGCTGCGCTGATAGGCGCGGGCGATGAGAACAAGCTCGTCAATGTCCCCCAACTTGGCGATGAAGACGAGTTCGTAAAAGTCTCGCGCGCCGAGCTTTCAGCCGTCATCGCGCCGCGACTGGAAGAGATATTCGAACTGGCCGCCGAAAGGCTGCCCAGCGATGCGCGGGCGCGCCACGGCGTGCGTCGGCTGATTCTGACCGGCGGCGGCAGTCTTCTTGTCGGGGCGCGAGAGATGGCCGAACGCGTTCTCAAGATGAAAACTCGGCTTGGGAGGCCCGCCGGTCTTGCCGGGGCGCCGGACGCCGCGACGGCTCCTCAATTTTCCGTGTGCGCCGGATTGATCCAGCTCGCCGTCAAGCAGAAGGCCGAGCGCGCTGATCTCGCCGCCGCCTGCCGCCCCCCAGTCCGCGCGACGCAGGGCGGCCTTTTGGCCGGCGTCGGCCAGTGGCTGCGCGAAAACTTTTGAACTGCGTCCCGCTCTTGCGGAATTTCATCGACATGATCTGCGAACCGGTCAACGAGTGTTTTCTTGAGAGCCGGGCTGTGAATTGGCGGCCGGCGCGCCGTCGTTAACGGCGCGTTAACTAATTGGTAACTGATCTGAACGAATCTTTAACCGTGTCTTCAAAAGGGGAACCGGAGTCATCGATGCCACTCAATCTCAGCGTGCCGGAACTTACCGAGCTCAAACCGCGAATTTGCGTCATCGGCGTCGGCGGCGCCGGGGGAAACGCGGTCAACAACATGATCGAGAGCTCGCTTGAGGGCGTTGAATTCGTCGTTGCGAATACGGACGCGCAGGCGCTCGGCCTTTCGAAGGCGCAACAGAGAATCCAGCTCGGCGTCAAAACCACCCAGGGACTCGGCGCCGGCTCGTTGCCGGATGTCGGGCGCGCGGCCGCCGAGGAGTCGCTCGACGAAATCCTCGAGCAAATCGGCAATGCGCATATGCTCTTCGTCACAGCGGGCATGGGCGGCGGCACTGGCACGGGGGCGGCCCCAGTCATCGCCCGCGCCGCGAAGGAGCGGGATATCCTGACGGTCGGCGTGGTCACCAAGCCGTTCCATTTTGAAGGCGCGCGGCGCATGCGCATCGCCATGGCCGGAATAGAAGCGCTCCAAGAGCACGTCGACACGCTCCTTATCATTCCAAACCAAAATCTTTTCGCGATCGCCAATGAGCGCACGACTTTCCATGAGGCCTTCGCGATGGCTGACCAGGTTCTGCATTCCGGCGTTCGCGGCATTACCGATCTCATGGTCATGCCGGGGCTCATCAACTTGGACTTCAATGACGTCCGGACCGTGATGAGCGAGATGGGCAAGGCCATGATGGGTACGGGCGAAGCGGAAGGCGACAAGCGCGCTATCCAGGCCGCCGAGGCGGCGATTTCGAATCCGCTGCTGGACGAAGTCTCGATGAAGGGCGCTCGCGGCGTTCTCATCAACATCACTGGTTCGATGGATATGACTTTGTTCGAGGTTGATGAGGCGGCGAACCGCATCCGCGCAGAAGTCGACCCGGACGCCAACATCATCGTCGGCTCTACTTTCAATCAGGATCTTCAGGGGCGCGTGCGCGTCTCCGTCGTCGCGACGGGTATCGACACGCTGGAGAAAGAGCAGCCCAAAACCGAACAGAAAACGACGGTTACGGTCTCGAAGCCTTGGCGCGATACGTCCGTCGCGGGGCAAACAGCATCCGCGCCGGCCGCAGCCGCGGTCGCGCAAGCCTCGGCGAGCGCTCCGCCGGCTTCGGCGATCATGCCGCCGCCGGCCGCCAATCCCGTTGGCGATGTTCACGAGCGCATAAGGCGCATGCTGATCGAGGGGTCCGGGGAGGGCGTCGCCGCCCCGCGTCGCGCCGCGTCGCCGTTGCCGGCGCCCCGTGCGCCGTTGAAGCCGGCCGAGCAGGCCGCCAAACCGGCGCACAATCCTTTCCGAGGCGCGCAGGAGCTCGGCAAGCACTCTATCGAGACGGCGCTCGATATGCTCAAGGCTTTGGGCCCGAAGGGCGCTCAGCCGGTCGAACGTGCGCCGCAGCGGCCGAAGGCGGCGCCCTCGGCCTCTCGGGGCGATCTTTTTGACGACGACTCAGACGCCGAACTCGAAATCCCGTCCTTCCTGAGGAAGAAGAAGACTGGCTGAGACACAGAGCGCGAAAGGCGTTTCCAGAGAAGGCGGCGCAGAGGATGCGCCGCTTTTTGTGCGTAACCGGCGGCGGAACGATATTGGGAGCCCGTGACAAAAAACACGCGTAACATACTGATAAATAAGAATATTATTGGAAAGAAATGATCAGTGTTCGAGCTCTGGTTCTCTGGGTGGGGCCGCCGAACCGGGCGTGGCGGCCGGCCCGGCCAGGGTGATCTGCGGGCGCAACATAAGGAAATAAAGCTTCATTTTGCGCGCGCGAAGCGTCAGAGGATGCTTCACTCGGGTCTTCGCAACGCCGTCAGAGAACAATCAGCGCATGCGCGTACAAGAGCAGACAACCCTTGCGCGGGCGGCGAGCGGCTTCGGCGCGGCCCTGCATTCGGGGAATGAAACGCGGATCACGCTCCGTCCGGCCCCGGCGGGATCTGGAGTGGTTTTTCGTAGAACGGATTTGCGAGCGCCCGACGGAGCGAGGCTCCCGGACGCCGAGATCGCCATTCCGGCGCGCGCCGCTTTCATTGCAGACACGCGGCTCGGCGTGCGTCTCAGAAACGCCGCGGGTGCGACCGTCATGACGGTCGAACATGTTCTGGCGGCGCTGATGCTCGCGGGCGTCGACAATGCGATTGTCGATATCGACGGCCCGGAGCCTCCGGGCTTTGACGGTTCATCCGCCCCGCTGATCGCCCTCATCGAGGAGGCGGGGGTGCGGCGTCTGGGGGCGGCGCGCGAGGCGATTGAGGTCCGCGCGCCGGTGCGGATCGAGGACGGGGACCGTTTCGTCGAGGCGGCGCCGGCCGCCGGCCGCCGTCTGGATGTGTCGATCGAATTTCCGGAACCCGCCATCGGCCGCCAATCCGCGGCCCTTCGCCTTGACGATCCAGCCGACGTCGCGCGTCTGGCGGCGGCGCGGACATTCTGCCGGCTGCACGAAGTTGAAGCGATGCGCCAGGCGGGCTTCGGTTTGGGCGGGTCTCTCAATAATGCGATCGTCGTCGACGGAGCGCGCATCCTCAACGAGGAGGGGCTCCGCGATCCAAACGAATTCGCCCTGCATAAGGCGCTGGATCTTCTCGGCGATCTGAGTCTTCTGGGGGCGCCGCTCTTTGGACAGGTGCGGGCCCACAAGCCCGGCCATGATCTCAACACGCGGCTCGTATGCCGCCTTGCGGCCGATCTGGCGGCGATAGAGCGCCGGGTGGTTCCGCTCGAGGGTGGGAAGAGCGCGCGCGCCATTGCATGACGCCAACGCCGTTTGACCGGCCGGACGCCGCCCCCTAAAACAAGGCTGTCCCGGGCCGACCTTTTCGGGGCGCGGGGCGTGGGAAAGGCGAGCGGCGCGCAATGCGTTTTCAGAGTTCGGCGTACAAAATCACCATCCTGGCGACTTTGGCGTTCTTGTCTGCCTGTGCAGGCGGGAAGAAAAAATTCGCCTATGTCGAGCGACCGGTAGAAACGCTTTACCAACAGGCTTCCGACAAGCTCGAACAGAAGCGTTACGACGAAGCGGTCAAGCTGTTTGAGGAGGTTGAACGCCAGCATCCCTATTCTCCGTGGGCGCGGCGCGCCATGTTGATGAAGGCGTTCTCCTATTATGAGACGAACGACTACGACAAAGCCGTCGATGCTCTCGATCAGTTCATCACGCTGCATCCAGGCAACAAGGATGCTCCCTACGCGTATTATCTCAAGGCGATTTGCTATTACGAGCAGATCACGGATGTCGGCCGCGACCAGGAAAACACCAATAAGGCCGTCGCCGCGCTGAACGATCTCATTCAACGATATCCGAATTCGGAATATGCGCGCGACGCGCGGCTGAAGCTCGACCTCACTTATGACCATCTCGCCGGCAAGGAGATGTATGTCGGGCGGTTCTATCTCAAACAGAATGCTCAAATTGCAGCGATCAATCGCTTCAAATATGTGATCAATCACTACCAAACGACGAGCCATGTGCCCGAGGCGCTGGAAAGGCTGACGGAGGCGTATCTTCAACTTGGCGTCGTCGACGAAGCGCGCCAGACGGCGGCTGTGCTCGGCTACAATTACCCGGGTTCGAAGTGGTATGCGGACGCCTACGAGCTCTTCAAGAAACGCGGGCTGATCGACAAGGCGGGTCTTCCTGTCGCGCCGAAACACCGTGCGGCGACCAATCAGGAGTTGGAGGATACCGGCGAGTCGATGCAGAACAACGACACCGAAACCTTGAAGCATGTCGACGTACGTCCGCCGGAGCCTGACAGAAAGGCGCCCGCCGGCTCCCACTGAACCCCCGCAAATGCGCGCTCTGAAGCGGCGGGAATCGGGTCTCCTTTCCGGGCTGGCGCGAATCCTGTAATCGGGAAGGGTTGTTTTGAGGGGCCTGCGGGCGGCCATGCTCACTGCGCTTCACATCCAGAATTTTCTGTTGATCGAACGGCTGACGCTTTCTCTTAAGCCGGGATTAACCGCGCTTACCGGGGAGACTGGCGCCGGCAAATCCATATTGCTAGACGCGCTCGGCCTTGCGGCTGGAGGCCGTGCGGAAAGAGGCGCCATCCGTCAGGGGGCGGAAGAAGGCGTGGTCGCGGCCACCTTCGAGCCCGACGCCGCCCACCCTGTGTGGCGAATGCTTGAGGAAAACGGGCTCGTGAACGATGAGGATCAGGTCATCCTGAAGCGTGTGGCAAGCCGAGACGGCAAAAGCCGCGCCTTCATCAATGATCAGCCAGTGAGCGTCGCTTTTCTGCGTGAAATCGGCGAGGCCCTGCTTGAGATCCACGGACAGCATGACGGCCGCGGCTTTCTGACGTCGTCGACGCATCGCGCCATGCTTGACGAATTCGGGGGCCTGCTGGCCGACGTCGAGGCGACGGGCGCCCTTTGGCGGGAATGGCGCGCCGCAGCCGCGGAGCTTGAGGAAAAGCGGGCGGGGCGCGCCAAGGCGCTCGCCGAAGCCGATTATCTAGCGCATGTTGTCGCGGAATTGCGGGCGCTTGATCCGAAAGCGGATGAAGAGTCCGTTCTGGCGCAGCGCCGCGCCGAGCTTATGGCGGCCGAAAAGGTCGCGGAAGATCTCGTCGCCGCCGCCGGCCTGCTGTCGGATGACGGCCTCGAGGGCAAGCTCTCCGCCGCCATGCGGCGGCTCGCGCGCGCAGGGGGGGCGCTTGAATCGGCGATCAGTCCGGTTCTTGAAAGGCTGGAAGCGGCCCTGTCCGCGACGCTCGACGCGCGCGCGGGCGTTGAGGAACTCGTCGACAAGCTGGGCGCCGATCCGGCCATGCTCGAGAAGACGGAAGAGCGGCTGTTTGCGCTGCGCGCCGCCGCGCGTAAGCACGGGGTCGCCGTCGACGCGCTTCCCGCTTTCTTAGAGAAGGCGTCTTTGGCGCTGGAGATGCTTGAAGAAGGAGAGGCCGGATTCGAGCTTCTGGAAAAGAAAGCCGCCGCCGCTCGATCGGCTTATTTCAGGGCGGCGGAGAGACTCTCCGAGGCGCGCCGCGCCGCCGCCGGGAAACTTGACAAGGCGGTGGCTTCCGAACTCGCGCCGTTGAAGCTGGGCAAGGCAGCATTCAAGACGGAGATCGCGTCAGACAAAGATCATCCGATGACGGATGGAATAGACCGGGTCGAGTTCATGGTTGCGACTAATCCGGGCGCGCCGCCCGGCCCGTTGAAGACCATCGCATCGGGCGGTGAGCTTTCGCGTTTTGTGCTCGCGATGAAGGCGGCGCTCGCGGCTAAAGAAAGCCGCACGGTGATTATTTTTGATGAGGTAGACGCAGGCGTGGGCGGCGCCGTGGCGGATGCGGTCGGCGAACGATTGGCGAGGCTCGCCCGGGACGCGCAGGTGCTCGTTGTAACGCACAGCCCGCAGGTGGCGGCGCGCGCGGCGTCGCACTGGCGAATCGAAAAGACCCAGGGCGCCAGAGAAACGACGACGCAGGTCGAGATACTCGACCCTCAATCCCGCGTCGAAGAAATCGCGCGCATGTTATCGGGCGCGCGCGTGACGGATGCGGCGCGGGCGGCGGCGAAGACGCTTCTCGGAGAAGCCGGGGCTGGTGCGGTTTCAAGGCGCAGAAAGGCGTCGTAAAAGAAGCGTCGAGAATCGCGCGCCGCGCGCCAAGCAGGAAAGCCCGTGCATCGTGTCTGCGAAAAAGAAAGCGACCGCCGAAATAAAGCCGGTGAAGGATCTCACCCAGGAAGAAGCGGCGGACGAGCTTGAACGTCTCGCTCGGGTCATCGAAAAGGCGGACGAGGCCTATTATCGCGAAGACAAGCCTATCATGTCGGACGCCGAGTACGATTCGCTCTGGCGGCGCAATCTTCTGATTGAAAAGCGATTTCCGAAATTGAAGCGCAAGGACAGCCCGTCCGAGCGCGTTGGCGCTGCGCCATCGACGAAGTTTGAAAAAGTTCGTCACAAGACGCCGATGTTGTCGATCGATAACGCGTTCGAAGATCAGGATGTGATCGACTTTGCGGGCCGTATTGCGCGTTTTCTGGGCCTCAAGGATGAGGGCATCGCGTTTACGGCCGAGCCGAAAATAGACGGCGCGTCGATCAGCCTCAGATATGAAAAAGGCGTGCTGACTTTGGCGGCGACGCGCGGCGATGGGGAAGAAGGCGAGAATGTCACCGCGAATGTTTTGACCATTGAAGACATCCCTCATGAAATCAAGGCGGCGCCCGAGGTGCTCGAAGTGCGCGGCGAAATCTATATGACGCACGCCGACTTCGAAGCGTTGAATGAGAGATTGCGCAAGGAGGCTGAAAGGGAGGGAAAAAAGGCGGAAGTCTTCGCTAACCCGCGTAACGCAGCGGCGGGATCTCTTCGACAGATTGATCCGGCGATCACGGCTTCCAGGCCGTTGCGATTTTTTGTTTGGGGTTGGGGGGAGGTCTCCGAGTCCCTTGGAAAGACGCAATGGGAGGCGATCGAGCGACTTCGCAAATGGGGGTTTCCGCGCGCTGATCATGTAAAGCGCTGTATTGGGGCGGAGGCGCTCCTTGCGCAACATAAGGTGATCGCAGAGGCGCGCCCGGACCTTCCCTATGATATTGACGGCGTCGTGTATAAGGTCGACCGGCTCGACTACCAGGAACGGCTCGGCTTCGTCTCGCGCGCGCCGCGCTGGGCGATCGCGCACAAATTCCCGGCAGAGCAGGCCACGACCGTGCTTGAGGCGATCGATATCCAGGTCGGCCGTACGGGCGCGCTGACGCCGGTTGCGCGATTGCGTCCGGTCACGGTCGGGGGCGTCGTCGTCTCCAATGCGACATTGCACAACGAGGATGAGATCATCCGTAAGGACGTGCATATTGGCGATACGGTTGTCGTGCAGCGGGCCGGCGACGTTATTCCGCAGATCGTCAGCGTTGTGAGGGAGAAGCGGCCCAAAAATGCGAGGAAATTTCATTTTCCTCATATGTGCCCGGTCTGCGGTTCGAGCGCGGTGCGCGAGGAGGGCGAGGCGGTGCGCCGCTGCACGGGGGGGCTCGTCTGCGACGCGCAGGTTGTCGAGCGGTTGAAGCATTTCGTTTCGCGGAACGCCTTTGACATAGAAGGGCTTGGCGAAAAGCAGATCGCCGCGTTCCACGACGAAGGCCTTGTCAAGGAGCCAGCGGATATCTTCACGCTGGAGGCGCGACAGGAAGCGGGGAAGATCGATCTTTACCGCTATGATGAAAAGAACCGGCCAACAAACAAAAAATCGATCGCAAACTTGTTTGACGCAATAAATGCGCGTCGGAAAATTTCACTGCCTCGATTTATCAATGCGCTCGGCATCCGCCATATCGGCGAGACCAATGCGCGGCTCTTTGCGCTTCATTACGGAACCTTCGACGCGTTCCGGAAGGCTGCGCAGGAAGCGAAGGATCACGACAATCCGGCCTATTCGGAGATGCTGTCGATCGAAGGCGTCGGCGAACTCGTTGCGGAGGGCGTCATCGACTTTTTCGCGGAAGTGCACAATGAAAAGGCGCTTGACCGGCTGCTGAAAGAAGTAACGCCTGAAAAAATGGCGAAGCCTAAAGCGTCCGGTAAAATTGCGGGAAAGACGGTTGTCTTCACCGGCGCTCTTGAGCGATTCACGCGCGAGGAGGCGAAGGCGCGCGCTCTATCGCTTGGCGCCAAGGTCGCGAGCTCGGTCTCCGCTAAAACCGATTTCGTCGTCGCTGGGCCGGGCGCCGGGTCGAAACTCAAAAAGGCGCAGGAACTCAACGTCGAAATCCTCACAGAGGACGAGTGGCTGAAGCTGATCGCCGGCTGATATCTGTCAGATTGCGCGCGTCGCCTCGGCGAGCCATGCGGCGTCTTCCTTTGAAAGAAAGGGCGTCAGAGTCTGACGCACGCGCGCGTGATATTTGTTCAGCCAATGCCGTTCAGTCTCGGTGAGGAGCGCGGGAACGACGAGGTTAAGATCGATCGGCGCAAGCGTAATCGTTTCGAAACCCATCATTTCCCGCTCGCCGCCTTCAATCGGCTGAGGCGGCGTCACGACGACAAGATTTTCTATCCGGATGCCGAATTCGCCGGCTTTGTAATAGCCAGGCTCATTGGAGATGATCATGCCAGGCTTCAGAGCTTGGGAGTTTGCGGCCTTGGCGATGCGCTGCGGTCCTTCATGCACGCCCAGAAAGCTTCCGACTCCATGTCCGGTGCCGTGATCGTAATCGAGACCGGCGTCCCAGAGCGGCTTCCGCGCCATCGCATCGAGTTGCGAGCCTGTCGTGCCGGCCGGAAACCGCATGGTCGCCAGCGCGATGTGGCCTTTAAGAACGCGCGTGAATCGGTCGCGCATCTCCGCCGTCGGTTCTCCGATTGCGACGGTGCGCGTAATGTCCGTCGTGCCGTCGCGATATTGCGCGCCAGAGTCGATGAGGAAGAGTGAGTTTTTCTCGATTTTGCGGTTGGTTTGCGTATTCACCTTATAGTGAACGATGGCGCCGTTAGGCCCGGCGCCTGAGATTGTGTCGAAACTGATGTCGACAAGATCGCCGCCCTCCGCACGCATGGATTCGAGCCTTTGAGCGGCGGTGATTTCATCGATGCCGTTGGGAGCCTCGATCGACAGCCAGCGCAAGAATCGCGTCACCGCCGCGCCGTCGCGAACATGGGCTGCGCGCGTTCCCTTAAGCTCCGTTTCGTTCTTGCATGCGCGCGGCAAGGCGCACGGATCCGTCATATCGATGACTTTGGCGCCAGCGTCTTTCAAGACTTGCGCATATTTAGCCGGAGCAAGCGCCGGATCGAGGGCGATCGATTTGCCTTCAGCGCCGAGTTTTTCAAGCGCAGCGGATATCTGCGCTTCCGGACGCACGTCGACAGACGGCCCGAGATGCGCCGAAAGTTCGTTGCCGACCTTTTCCGGAGCGATAAACAGCGTCGCTTCGCCGTTCCGGTCGACAATCGCGCGGCCCAAGGCGAGGGGAGTTCTCGATACGTCGCCGCCGCGGATATTGAACAGCCAGTCAATGGACGGCGGCGCCGTGATCAAAACTGCGTCCGCCCCCGCCTCTTTCACCGCCGCGGCGATCTCTTTTCTTTTCTCTTCGGATGAGCGGCCCGCGAACTCAACGCCATGAGGTATAATGCGCGCGCTTGGGAAGGGCGGTTGGTCCTCCCACGCTAGATCGACCGGATTCTCCGCGACGGCGATAAGACTGAAGCCCGCCTTTTTGGCGGCGGCTTCGAGCTTGGCGACGCCGGCGCTCGTATGCAGCATCGGATCATAGCCGATGCGCGCGCCTTTCTTGGCGTTCGCCGCGAGCCACTGATCGGGCGAAGTGTCGGTGATGTCTTCATAGGCGAAGAAGGCGTCGTCAGCCTGTTGTCGAACTTGCAGCGTATACCGTCCGTCGACGAAGATGACGGCCGAGTCCTGGAAGACGATCGCCGCGCCCGCCGATCCCGAAAAGCCGGACGCCCACATGAGCCGCTCGGCATAGGCCGGGATGTATTCATTCTGATATTCGTCGTCATGCGGAATGATAAAGCCGTCGAGGTTCTGCTTCTTCATCTCCGCTCGGAGAAGCGGCAGGTGCTTTTTCGCGAATGATCGGTCTGAAACAGGTTCGTAGGTCTGGAACATGCGGGGCGGCCCTTCTTGTCGCCCTAATATGACGGCGCGGCCCTTCAGGCTCAAGACCGGTTCAATTCAAGGCTTTGCGAAGAGGAGGACAGGCCAGACCTTGTGATCCAGGCGGTTGATCATGCGAAAGCCGGCCGCCTGATAAGCGCCCGTAACCTTGGCCTCTTGGTCGGCCATGAGCCCGGCGAGCATAACGCGGCCCGAGCGGCCGGCGTGCGCCGCCATCGCAGGCGCGAGCTCAATGAGCGGCCCGGCCAGAATGTTCGCGAAGATGAAGTCGAAAACGGCGACCGACGCTATCTTTTCGTGTGCAAAGCCGTCGGAGACGACAACATCGATCAAATCCGCGACGCCGTTTAAGTCGACATTCTCCCGCGCGATTTTCACGGATGTCTCATCGATGTCTGCGGCGAGGACCGGCTTGTTCCATAGCTTGGCCGCTGCGATAGCGAGAACAGCCGATCCGGTTCCAAGGTCGAGAATGCGCTCGGGCGCCATGCCGGCCAGGCGGTCGAGCAGCGTCAGGCACCCCGCTGTCGTTGGGTGATGGCCGGTTCCGAAAGCTTGATTGGCGTCGATTCGAATCGGAATGAGGCCGTCTTCTCCGGGAAGTTTGTCGGCGTCGTGCGCGCCATAAAGGACGAACCGTCCGGCCCTGACGATCCCCAGGCCGGACAGCGCGTGCGCCACCCAGTCGATTTCGGGAAGATCTTCGAATTGAGGCGCGCCGATCCCCGTTTGATCGAGCAACGCTTTGAGTCCGGCAGGCTCGGGCGCTGTGTCGAAATAGGCCTCGAGCCGCCACAGGGCGTCCTCGTCGTCCGCCGCGTCGTCGCTTTTCGTGAAGCTGACGGCCCCTGGCGGCGGATAGAGCGCCTCGCTCAAGAGGATTTCCGCCTCCTCGAGCGCCGCCCGCGGTCCGGTCCAAATCGCTTTCGTCGTCACGGGCGGCCTTCGCTCCGGAAACCATTCGTTTTCACCTCCGTCCGCTATAACCTCGCCAGCGGGCGGAGCAAAGCGCGAAGGATCCGCCCGGGGGAGCGTGATGCTGGAATTTCTGAAGCATGCCGATCTGGCGCGGCGGCGCCATCAGTTCCGACTGTCGCGAAAACTCGGCTTGTCACGCGTTCTCGAAGACGTTGCGGAGCAAACCTGGGAAATCGCGCCCGCGCAGCGCGTGGAGACGCCTCCTTCCGTCTTTCTGGACGGACAATTTGAAAAAGCGCGGGTGATCGAAGCCTGGTCGTCGCGGGAGGTCGAAATCAAGCGGGTCTTCGGGGGCGTTTTCGAACGTCCCCCGCTCGTCGCGCGGCGATTCGCCGACGCGATGCTTTATCTGGGCGCGATCCATTGCGGCCGGGCTGAAAAGCCTCTGCTTCCGCTTGAGACGCCGCGTTATCCGGCGCGCGATTTTCCCGTTCTCGACATCGAAGAGGGCGCGCTTGCCGGGTCCTATCTCGGCCTTGCCTTCTTCGGGCACTGGCTTTCGGACGATGCGCCCCTCGCTCTGCTTGCGAGCAAATATGGCGAACCGATCTCTCCAAAGCCGCCGGCGCTTCATACGCATATTCGCGGCGGCGGGCATTTCGACGGATATGTTCGTCTGCTCGATCTGCCGTGGCGCGCCGCAGAGAATGTGAGGTTTCGCAGTCTTATCCTCTTCGATGACGAGGAATTCACGTCGCACAAGGGCGACAGGCTTGAACAATTGCGAAACACTGTGTGCGAGCGATTAGGGGCGCCGCGCGCGGCGGGGCGGCGCGTATTCATAAAGCGCGGCCATGTCGACAGGGGCGGGCGCCGATTCATCAATGAAGGTCTGGTCGCGGAAGAACTCTCTCACGACGGCTTCGACATATTGGAGCCGGCGAAGGCGAGCGTCGAAGAAATCGCAGCTGCGCTCTACGGCGCGACGTTGATTGCCGGCGTTGAAGGCAGTCATCTCATGCACGCGATCCTTTTTCTCCCCGCCGGCGCTGGATTCCTCGCCATCACGCCCCCAGACCGTTTCTGCACCGTAGCCAAACAGTATACGGATCACCTTGGGATTCGCTACGGATTTATGGTCGGCGACCCCGCGGAGGAGGGGTTCACCGCCGACATTAGCGATTTGCGTCGGACGATCGACCTCTTCGACTAGCCCGACGGGGGCGTTTCACGCGCTTTCGAGGAAAGTGTCGATGACCTTTTTCGGACCGGAATGTTCGAAGTCGACGGTAAGTTTTTGCCCCTCAGCCGCGGAAACTCTTCCGTATCCGAATTTCTGGTGGAATACGCGCGCGCCGACGGCGAATTTTGATCGGCCGGGCGCCGACACCGAAACTGTCTTCGCGCGACCTTCAATCATGGGCGGCGCGGGGGAAGGTCTCGCGCTCGCCGCGCGGGCGCGTCGCCAGCCCGGATTGTCGTAATAAGCATCCTCTGTCAGTTTCGTTCCGTCGAAATTCGACTGAGCGGCGAACTGAGCGGCCGCTGCGCCATAAAGACCCGGCTGGGAGACGATTTCGACCGCCTCCTCGGGGAGTTCGTCAACAAAGCGCGACGGGATCGAGTTTTGCCATCGTCCGAATATCTGGCGGTTCGCCGCGAACGATATCCGACAGCTCTCCCTGGCGCGGGTGATCCCGACATAAGCAAGGCGCCTTTCTTCTTCGAGCGCGGCATTGCCTTTTTCGTCGAGCGCGCGCTGCGAGGGGAAAATTCCTTCTTCCCAGCCCGGCAGAAACACAATCGGAAACTCGAGGCCCTTTGCCGCATGAAGCGTCATCAGCCAGACTTGTCCTTCAACGGCGGATTCGTTCAGCTCCGAAACGAGCGCGACATGATCGAGATAGGCTTCGAGCGTATCGAATTCGGACGCCGCCTGCACAAGCTCTTTGAGATTGTCGAGCTTGCCTTCCGCCTGTGCTGACTTCGAAGTCTTCCACATGTCGATATAACCGGACTCTTCAAGGACAAGCTCTGCAATGTCAGCAGGCGGCATGTCCTTTGCGTCGCGCGACCAGCGTTCGATCGCATCAATGAATTGCCGGAGCGATTTCTTCGCAGCGCCGTGGAGATCATCCGATTCCAGCGCGTATTTCGCCGCGGTCATCAAGGGCGCGGATTTCGCGCGAGCGATCTTATGCAGGGTTTGCAGCGCCTTGTCGCCAAGGCCGCGCCGCGGCTTGTTGACTATGCGGTCGAAAGACAAATCGTCGTCGCCGCTCCTGATGAGCCTCAGATAGGCGAGAGCGTCGCGCGTTTCCTCGCGCTCATAGAAACGCGGGCCGCCGACGACTTTGTAGGGAAGTCCAAGCGTGTTGAAACGCTCTTCAAAAGCGCGCATTTGAAAGGATGCGCGAACTAACACGGCCATGTCTGAGAGCGAGCGTCCCTTATATTGCTCCGCCTCTATGTCTTCGCCGATGAGACGCGCCTCCTCTTCGCCGTCCCACACTCCGCGCACTTTCACCCGCTCGTCTTCAGTCCGGTCGGTCCACAAGGTCTTGCCGAGCCGCGCCTTGTTTTCCGAAATGAGTCCTGACGCTGCGGCGAGAATGGACGGGGGCGAGCGGTAGTTTCTTTCGAGGCGGATGACTTTCGCGCCGGGAAAGTCCGTCTCGAATTTCAGGATGTTCTCGACCTCGGCGCCGCGCCAGCCATAGATCGACTGGTCGTCGTCGCCGACGCAGCAAATGTTCTTGTGCTTTTGGGCGAGCAGACGCAGCCACAGATATTGCGCGACATTCGTGTCCTGGTATTCGTCGACCAGCATATAGCGGAAGCGAGTCTGGTAATCGGCCAGAACGTGCGGCTGGGTCGCGAAGATCGTCAGATTGTGGACAAGCAGGTCGCCGAAATCGGCGGCGTTTAGTGTGATGAGGCGTTGTTGGTAGGCCGCATAGAGATCGATCGCCTTGCCGTCTGCAAAGCGCCAGCTTTCTTCGGACGGCACCTTGGCTGGCGTGAGACCGCGATTTTTCCATGCGTCGATGGCGGCGGCGAGGCCGCGCCCTGACCAGCGTTTTTCATCGAGGCCCGCCGCTTCAATCACCTGTTTGGCGAGCCGGACCTGATCGTCTGCATCGATTATGGTGAATGAGGCCCGAAGACCGACCGCCTCGGCGTGGCGCCGCAATATCTGCGCGCCGATCGAGTGAAACGTGCCCAGCCATCTCATGCCTTCGACCCGCTCGCCAATGAGCGCGCCGATCCGTTCCTTCATCTCACGCGCGGCCTTGTTGGTGAATGTGACCGCAAGGATCTGTTGAGGGCGGGCGCGTCCGGTTGCGAGGATGTGGGCGAGCCTGGTCGTCAGCGCGCGGGTCTTGCCTGTGCCGGCGCCGGCGAGCATCAGCACCGGCCCTTCGGTGGCCAGCACGGCCTCGCGCTGCGCCTCGTTAAGGCTTTCGAGATAGGGCGCATCGGACGCGAAAGAACGCGGCGCCTCCGTCAAGCCGGCCAGCGCGCGTTCGGAAATTGAGAGCTTACTGTTCACGTCAGGCACTCTAGCGGACTGAGAACGATTCTGGAACATTTGCCGTGAAGGCTGGGCGTACGGGGTTGATCCGGCAAGCGATCTGGCGGACCCTCTCGTTCGAATAATGTAAAGGGAGGACGCGAATGGCGGGTAAGTTCGAGATCTATCAGGACAAGGCCAGGGAATTCAGATTCAGGCTGAAGGCCGCTAACGGCCAGCCTATTCTCGCCAGCGAAGGCTATTCCTCTAAGTCGGGCGCGCAAAACGGCGTCGAGTCCGTCAAGAAGAATGCGGGCGAAGCTGACCGCTATGAGCGCAAACAGGCGTCGAGCGGCAAGCATTATTTTGTGCTGAAGGCGCGAAATCACGAAGTGATCGGGACGTCGCAAATGTATGAAAGCGAGGCGGCCTGCATGAACGGAATTGAGTCGGTGATGGCGAATGCCTCCGCCGCCGCCGTCGAGGAGGTCGCAGGCTGAGGATCAGCCAAACGTGACCGTGGCGCCGGCCGCCGTCATCATATAATCGGCGTCGACCCCGATCACAGCGTCCGCGCCGATTTTTCGCGCTTCTTCGGCCATTTCCTCGATGGCGATCTGACGGGCCTGGCGCAGCGAGTCCTCATAGGAGACGGAACGCCCGCCGACGATGTCGCGACTGCCTGCAAACAGATTGCGGAAAACATTGGCGCCGAGAATCGTTTCGCCGGCGACGACGCCCTTATAGTCGCGAATAGTCTTGCCTTCGATCGTCGGGGTTGTGGAAATAAGCATTCTGTCTCCTCGCAAATATTGTCCGCCGGGCCGATTTGGGCCCTAAGCGACCGATCATCAAGACCAAAGAAACTCGGTTCAGAGCTGCAGAAGAACGCGCCGTCGCGCCTTCATTTTGTCGCCAAAGCGGCGCAGCCCGTCGGCGCGCATGCTTGCCGCAGGCCCCGCAAGATAGGCGTTGAGGGCCTGGCGCGATTCGAGCCTGTACGGCATGTCAGAAGACAGTCGTCTTCGGCGTCTTGGTACAGCGCGGCGGATAGGAAGCCGTCAAAATTCAGCATTTCGGCCATGTGCGGACGAAGCCATTCCAGATAGGCTGCGCGCGCTTCGGGCGCGACGTCGATGACGACTTCATACAGAACGCCGCCGGTCATTGAGATGCTGTCAGCCGGCATAGGTTTGAAGAGGCCTGTCAGCTCCCCGAGACGGGCTCCGGTTTTGGGGCGGCCGACCGGGACGCTGCGCCCGCTGCGACGTCGACCGGTGAGGGCCCGCAGTCGTCGCCGCTGATTGTCGCGAGATCGTCAATCAGGAAGCGGACGCTTCCATATTTGTTGTGCAAACTGGTCACATTCACATCTAGGCGGGAAGCGCGCACGGAGAATCTGGCTTCAGCCATGGCTCGCCACCGGAATGTATTCTCGGTCCAAGTCAGATAAAAACTCAGCCGCTTCAGTTTCGAGCCGTCCGCCGCATAAGGCTGGAGCGTTATGCGATATCGCTGACCTTCCGCGCCGCCAGTCGGGTAAATCGCAAGCGCAGCGACGCAAACGGGCTTCGTGAATCGGATCTGGAGCGGATACCCCCAATCGTTACGATAGAGCGCGGCGTATTTTCCGCTCGGCGCGCGCAGATAAGTGCATTGCGAGTCGTAGCGGAAATACCGCCGCCCTTCGCAGATCTGGCGCTTCAAGCCGGCGGAAAATGTGACGCCGTATCTTGCTTCGTATTGCGACTTGATGACGTCGCCATTCCCGCCCGGAGGAGCCTCGAAAGTGATCACGCGAAAAGGCGGGTCAAACGCCGCCTCCGCCGCGTCGCCGATACTCACCGTCAAGCCGGTATTGGTGGCGGGGTTCGTGTCCCCGTCAGGATCTGCGCCAACGCCGTTGCGATAGGTCGTCTGAGCTTGCGCCGCCGCCTCGAGAATGAGGGCGACGCCAGCTGCGCCAAGCACGGTGATGATGGATCTGCCAATGATCATACGGATTCCCCAACGCTGACATTCTACACGTGCGTTAACCATACGCCAACAATACAATTTTGAAGTGATTTCAGATGGTTGCGCCCGCAAGTAGCACCGGCCGCGCGCCGGGGGCGGGCGTTCGAAAACAGGGGCGCCGCCGCTTTGATTTTGCGGCGCCGCCCCTATATATCTCGCGAGCGCAATATCCGTCCCTGGCGGGCCGCGACCGGAGAGAGGCGAAATGCTCCTCACCTTGCTGAAGGCGAAAATTCATCGTGCGACGCTGACGCGCACCGACCTTCATTATGAAGGCTCGATCGCGATCGACGAGGATATTCTCGACGCTGCCGGGATTCTTCCCTACGAAAAGGTCGCCGTCTGGAACGTGACAAACGGAGCGCGGCTCGAGACTTACGCGCTTGCGGCCGAACGCGGCTCTCGCGAATTCATGCTCAACGGCGCGGCGGCGCGACTCGCTTCGACTGGCGATCAAGTGATCATTGCGGCTTATGGCCAGTTGCCCGCAGAGGAAGCCCGCAATTACAAGCCTACCGTCGTATTGATGGGCGACGGTAATGCGATCGAGCAAGTGATTTAGCCGACGACCTTTTCCGCCGCCTTTCGGCGTATCCTGGGTAAGCGCGCGTCAGCGGATCTGATAGACGAGGGTGACAGTCACGCTGATCGCCTGTTCGCCCGCCGCGATCGGCGTTGATTTTTCGGCCGACATCGCGCGCGCTGCGAGGTAAGGCTGGGGCGGCGACGAGATCGAACCTTCGTTGATTTGCAGTATCGGTCCGAGCGTGACGCCCGCGGCGCTGGCGAGCGTAGACGCTTTCGCTCTGGCGTCGGCGACGGCGTTTTTGCGCGCTGTCGATTCCAGGCCGGACGAATCAGCGAAGCCGAAATTCAGTCCGTCCAGAGTGTTGGCGCCGTCTTTCACGGCGTCATCGATGATCGCGCCTGCTTTCGACAAGTCACGAAGCTTCACGGTCAGGGAATTCGTCGCTGTATAGCCGACGATCCGCGGAGACGATCCGTTCTGGTCATATTTATATTGGGGCCTGACCGATAGATTCGACGTCTGAAGGTCCTTCTCGGCGACTCCGTCCTTTTTCAGTCGATCGATGGTCGCGTTCATCTGCGCGCCGTTCTGCTGAAGGGCCGCCGCTGCGGACGGGGCCTCAGTCTCAACGCCGATCGAAAGCGTCGCCATATCCGGCGCGCCGGAGGCTTCTCCGGTTCCGGTTACGACAAGCGTGCGAGGCGAAGTGTCTTCCGCCGCCGCGCCCGGCGCGCCGCTGCAGGCGGCAAGGGCCAATGCGGCGCTGCTGGAAGCGAGAATTCGGTTCATAAGAGAGACCTCCCGATTTTGCCGTGCGATGCCAACGCGAAACAAAGGCGAAATCAAGGCCGAAAGCCGGGTCTGCGGCCAGCATCGCTTGTGTCTTGAATTGCGGCTTGGTTAAGCTGGCGGCCCGATCAAGACGGGCCGCGCAGGCGGGCGGGCGTTGATGCGGAGCGCGAACGCGCGCGCCGACGCGTAAAACAGCACGAGGGGCTGCGAAGGAGTCGGCGTGACGATCCAAAGCAGGCTGAGAGCGCTTTATGAAGGCGACAAGCCGTTGGCCCGCGCTTACGGATATTTCCTGTTGGCGTTTGACGTTGCGATGGTGGCGTATGTCATCGTGTCATCCTTTTTCTTTGGCGCGCTCATTACCGAGATTATCGACGCGATTCTGGGCGTATTCATCGTCTTCGATTTTTCCGCGCGCGTGATCGTGAGTCGCAATCGGTGGCGAACCGTTTTCAACCCGGCGGGGATCGCCGACCTCGTAGTGATATTGTCTTTGCTGGCGCCGATCGCGGGAGAAGGCTTCGCATTCCTGCGGGTCGTGCGCACTTTGCGATTGTTGCGCTCCTATCACCTTTTGAAGCAGTTGCGTCGTGATTTCCTTTTTTTCCGCCGCAATGAAGCGACCCTGTTCGCTATCATCAATCTCGGCCTGTTCATTTTTGTAACGACGGCGCTCGTCTTCGAGACGCAGCACGGCTCCAATCCGGAAATCAGAAATTACGCAGACGCGCTGTATTTCACCGTCACGACGCTGACGACGACCGGATTCGGCGACATAACGCTTCCCGGATCGGCGGGGCGGCTGCTTTCGGTCGGCATTATGATTTTCGGCGTGTCGCTTTTCGTGCGCCTCATCCAGGTGCTGTTTCGCCCGCCCAAAATTGAATATGAGTGCCCTGACTGTGGACTTTCCCGCCACGATTCCGACGCCATCCACTGCAAGCATTGCGGCCGCGTCTTGCATATCGTCAGCGAGGGCGCTTGAGCCGCGGCGCTTCCTCTTGCGGTCCGGCGCGCCAAACGGGCGAGCAGTGCTGAGAGAGCATGGAATGGTGGGCCCGGAGGGACTCGAACCCCCAACCTAGCGGTTATGAGCCGCCAGCTCTAACCATTGAGCTACAGGCCCGCAGGGGAGAGGCGAGCTCCGCCCCGGCGCGGTTTGGGTCTAGCAGAGGACGCGCGGCCTTTGAAGCGCCCGGCCGCCCGCGATCCCGCCAGGCGATTATCCGTGTGCGGCCAGCGGACGCAGGAAAAGAGGAGCGGCGCGGGGCCTCGCACAGGCCCCCTCCGGGCGGCAAGGGGCGTTGGGCGTATTCCTCCATGAAGGGGCGGCAGTAGGTTCGAGCGGCGCGAAAGGCCGCCCAGCCATGCCGGCCCGGCCATGATCTGCCTCAAGGCGCGATTTTCGGCACGCGCGACGAAGATGGGTCGCCGAGGAGCGGAGTCGATGGTCGCCGGCGCTTTGCGCACTCAAAACGTCACCAAGGTCTATGGCGAGAGCGCAGCCGCCGTGCATGCGCTGCGCGGCGTCGATCTCGACGTCCGGAAGGGAGAGCTTGTCGATCGCAAAAGCCGTTCTTGATTGGTCGGAAACGGCGTATTGGACGGCGCGGATCAGGAAACGGCCCAGCAGGCCGTTCGCATGCGGACGGCGGATCTTGCTGCTGTGCGCGCGCTTTTTGCCTCCCGAAGACAGAATCGATCCGCCGACCAATCCCGGCGCGCCGCAGGAGCTTGCGATCCGTTCGCGGGTTTCGGGCTGCGTGATCAAGGTTGTGCAGAAAAGCGAAACGGTTCTGGCCGCGGGCTCGCCGGTCCTCGCAATCGGCGAGCCGGCCAACGATCTTGAGATCGTAGCCGAACTGCTTTCTTCGGACGCCGTGCAGGTTAAGTCCGGCGATCGCGTTCTTGTTGATGATTGGAGCGGCCCGGACGCGCTGTCAAGCGTCGTCCGCCGGGTCGAGCCCTATGGCTTCACCAAGATCTCCGCCCTCGGTGTCGAAGAGCAACGCGTTAACGCCATCATCGATTTCACGGGACCAAAAGAAGAACGCGCCGGTCTCGGTCATGGCTTCCGCGTCGACGTCAGGATCGTCGTTTGGGAAGATGATAACGCGCTCGTCGCGCCGACCAGCGCGCTGTTTCGCAAGCAGGGCAAATGGGCGGTCTTCGCGATCGAAAACGACCGTGCGCGCAAGCGGTTCGTCGAGCTCGGACGGAATAACGGCGTTCAGGCCCAGATCTGAACGGTCTTGAGGCCGGAGCGCGCGTCGTAGAATATCCGGGCGATCAGATATTTGACGGCGTTAGGGTCAAACCGCGCGTCCAGGCGTCCTGATCGCCCCGTCAATTCGACGGAGCGGCTGTTCGATGGCGTAATGTGAACGCGAGAAGGAGGATCCGATGTTTGGTCTCAGCGTCAGACTATTCCGTGTGTTCGGTATCGATGTTCGCGTCGACCTGTCATGGGCGCTGATCGCAGCCTTCATCGCCTGGTCGCTCGCGGTCGGCGTATTCCCAAAGCTCTACGCCGGCTTTTCGCCCGGCGCGTATTGGTGGATGGCGATTGTCGCCATCATCGGGCTCGCTCTGTCGATTATCATCCATGAGCTTGCGCATTCTCTCGTCGCTAAAGCCGAAGGATTGCCGTTGAAAAGCGTGACGCTGTTCTTTCTTGGAGGCGTTTCCGAACTCGAAGATGAACCAAAGAGTCCGCTCGCCGAATTCGCCATGGCGATCGCCGGGCCGGCGATCAGCGTCGTTCTCGCTTTCGTCTTCAGCCAAATCGCCAATCTCATCGCCAGAAATGAGGAGATCTCGGCGGCGAGCGCGGCGTTCCATTACCTGGCGCTGATCAATTTCATGCTGGCCGCCTTTAATATGCTGCCAGCCTTGCCGCTCGACGGCGGGCGCGCTTTTCGCGCGCTGATGTGGCGGATACGGGGCGACTTCGCGGCGGCGACGCGGATCTCTTCGCGCGTTGGCGTCTGGATTGCGACTGCGATCATCGCGATCGGTGCGGCCGGCATGATCTTCGGCGCTTTTGTCGGCGGTCTCTGGTGGGTCGTAATCGGTCTGTTTATTCGTTCAATGGCGGCGAGCGCGGTTTATCAGGAGCAAATGCTGCGTCTTTTCAAGGGCGCGGCCGTCAGCAAGTTCATGACATCCGATCCCGTTTCTGTCTCGCCTGACATTTCCCTGCGGATGTTTGTCGACGATTATGTTTATGAACGCCATTTCGATCTGTTTCCGGTTGTGAAAGACGGCGCGCTCGTCGGCGCCATCGGCCTTAAGGAAACAAAAAGCGCGCCTGTAAGCGAATGGGAGACCACAACCGTCGGCACAGTCATGTCGCCAGTTGGCGAGAGCAATACAATTGACGTGTCGGCCGATGCGATGGAGGCGCTCGCCAAAATGCACAAGCAACAGGCAAGCCGGCTTATCGTCGTCGATGATGGCCGTCTCGTCGGCGTGATCGCGCTTAAGGACTTGCTTGACCTGCTCGCATTGAAGATGGCGCTTGAAGGGCGATAGCATCGCATTGATGCGCGCTCTGTATGCGAAAGCGCGTCCGGCGTTCTTGGAATGGTCGGAGCCTCGACCGGATAATCGCGCTGCGCAACAGACGCAGCGATCTTATGAATTGTGGGGGAGTAAAGTCGGCGACGAACATATGAGCGCATATTTCTGATTGCGAATGAGAATCTGCCTCCGTCCAGATTTTAAAAATTAATTCACTCTACCTGCGCGGATTCGAGTCTTAACATATCCTTAGCGGGGGGCGTTGAAGCCGGAACCCCGCAAAAGGTCCGGCGGAGATTGACCTGCGTCAACGGCGCTGACCTCCTCGTTGAGGATAATCGCGCCAATGAGAACATTGGAGGAAGCGATGTTCATCCCCGCCATATCCCTGAAACTTCGTCGGTTCAACGCGCCGCGAAGAGCCATAAGAGAAAATCACGACGAGGCGCCGGCCGATATCAAAGAAGACGCAAAATGGGCGCGCCTTCTCGAGAGAATTCGTCGATACGAATATCCCATCGCCGATAACGCCGCGTGAGCGCCATGCATACCGAAATCGGCAAGCATGACGAAATGCGAGACGTTTGCGCGCTGGGGAGCGGTGTCCTGTCGCATTTGCAGGTCGAACATGAAGAAACGGAGGCGCGCGCTGCGCTTCTTGAGCGCATTGTCGGGAAACCTTTTGTCGAGAAAGCTGACGAGGAGCTGGCGAACAGCTTGCTGGATGAGCTGTTGGACGGCCCCGACGATTTCCATCATTTCATCGAACGGCGGCTTTTTCGTCGGTTGTGGTTTCGCGAAGGCAATTTCGTGCCAGGATATTTTGATCTGGATGAATTGCACGCAGGCCGCCGTGCGGCGCGCGACGCCGTTATTCGCCTGGGAGCCCGGCGCTTTGCGGGATTCTGGAATAGCGAGGCGACGCGCGCGGCCGCGGCGACGCTTTTGAATTTTGCGCGCATGCAGATCGAAACCGAGGAAGCGCAGTTCTACCCCATGTTGCGGCGAAAGCTCACTGCTTCAGATTGGGCGGAGATAGACGAGGAGACACGCGCCTATCAGGCGTGTTGGCGCGCGGTTCGCCGTCGCGGCCGCGCCGTGTGTTGAACTCGTTCGTTAGCGCTTTCTCTGCGCTTCGACGCCTGCGGCGAGTTCCACGATCTCGGCGGTCACTTCGTCCTGACGGACTTGCGCTTCGCGCTGCATGAGCTCCCCGAGCGTGCGGTCGATGTTATCGCGCGCCGCGGTCATCGCCGACATTCGCGCATCGTTCTCCGCGGCAAATGAGTGCATCGCCGCTTCACAAAGCTTGGCGTATATATATTCATCCGTCAGCCGCGCGATCAGAAGTTCGGGAGAAAGCGTTGTGATCGGAGGGAAGGAGGCGTCGGCCGTCTTGAAGCTCTGCAGATCAATTGGCAGCAAGGGCATATGCACAACTGAAAGCGCGCGCCCTTCTTCGGTTTTTGCGAAGAACATATCGAGGGCGAAGATTTCGCCTGCGGCGACGCGCGCGTAAACTTCATCTGCTATCCGCCTGGCGACCTCGGGCGTCGCCTCTATCTGATTCGCCATGGCGGTTTTCCAATCGGCTTCGAGACGTTCTTCAGCGGCGACCGCCGCGCCGCGAGTTCCGATCAGCATCAGGATCGGGCGCTCTGTCTCGCCCTTCAGGCGTTCGGACGCGGCGTCTATGATGCGGCTGGTAAACGCTCCGGCGAAACCTTGCTCGGCGCAGAACAAGATTACGCCGCGCCTGGCCGGCTGATTCGGCTCCGCGGCGCGGGTTTTGGTTTCGATGAGGTTCAACGCCTGTCCGATTGCATTCGTAATGGCGCCCGTGTAAGCCTCAATGCCGCTAATGAGCGCGCGGCTTTGTTGGGCGCGCGTGGCGGCAATGCCGCGCATCACGGTTACGACCGAGCCCAATTGGCGCATGTTTTCGATGCGTCCGGTTATTTCGGCCAGACGTTCGGTCATGCTGAGGCGCTTTCCGAGAACTGGGCCGCCCGCTGCGCCAGTATGGCGAGCAGGCTCTTGCGTTCATCTGTCGTCAGCTGGCCTTTCTCTGTGAGCGCCTTTTCGATTTCTGGCGCGGCCTCGCGGAGCCAATCTGAAATCCCGGCTCGGAAGTCGGCGATACGTTCGACTGGAACGGAGTCAAGAAGGCCGTTCTGCACCGCCAGAACGAGCGCGACTTCGCCCGGCAGGTCGAGCGGCGCATATTGAGGCTGAGTCAGGAGTTCACGGAGGCGTTTGCCGCGCTCGACCCGGCTTTTGACGCGTTCGTCGGTCACGCCGCCAAAGCGCGTAAAAATTTCCAGCTCGAGAAATTGCGCATAGTCAAGGCGCAGCGATTCAGCGGCGTTGCGCAATGCCGGGGCCTGCGTTTTGCCGCCCACGCGGCTCACGCTCTTGCCGATATCGACCGCTGGTTTCTGACCTTCCCGAAACAGTTTTGAATCGAGAACAATTTGCCCGTCCGTGATTGAAATGAGATTGGTGGGGATATAGGCGCTCAAATTGCCGGCGTCAGTCTCCGCGATTGGAAGCGCCGTCAATGAACCGGCGCCGCGGTGTTCGGACAATCGCGTCGCGCGCTCAAGCAGGCGGGCGTGAATGTGAAATACGTCGCCCGGATAGGCTTCGCGGCCCGGCGGTTGGCGGGTCAACAACGCAAGTTCGCGATGTGTCGCTGCGTGCTTCGTCAGGTCATCCAGAACGACAAGCGCATGCCCGCCGCGATCGCGAAAATATTCGCCGATCGTGAATCCGGCATAGGGCGCGATCCATCGAAGTCCGGGCGCGGCCGAAGCTGCGGCGACGACGAAGATCGAGCGTTCGAAAGCGCCATATTCGCGCACCGCGTCGATCGCGCGCTTGACCGCCGATGACTTCTGCCCGATCGCGACGTAGACCGAGACGATGTCGCTCGCTTTCTGATTGATGATGCAATCGACAGCGACGGCCGTCTTTCCTGTCGAACGATCGCCTATAATCAATTCTCGTTGCCCGCGCCCGAGCGGGAAGAGCGCGTCGATCGATAATATCCCTGTCTGTACGGGATGGATGACATTGTCGCGCGCGATGATTTCCGGCGCGGGCCTTTCGATCGGCCAGCGCGGCGCGTTGTCCAGCGTCTCGCCGCCATCGAGCGGGCGCCCAAGAGGATCAACGATCCGTCCGAGAAGCGCCTCGCCGACAGGCGTCTGAATGACGGCCCCCGTGCCGCGCGCGATATCGCCGGCTTCGAGACGTTCGCTTTCATCGAGCAGCACGACGCTCACGGCGTCTGTCTCAAGCGTCTGGACAAAGCCGGAAACGCCGCAGTCGAACCGAACAAGTTCGTCGAGGCGGGCGTGCGGCAATCCGGAAACGAATGCGACGCCGTCTGCAACCGATTCAACCCGCCCAAACTCATCCACACGGGGGCCAAGCCGGGTTGAGGCGAGCTTGCCGCGCGCGCGTTCGAGCCAGTCTTCAGCTTGCCGCATAGACTTCCGTCGAAGGCTTGAGTTTTTCAAGAACAATCTTGAGGTCGCAGCGCCAGTTATCGGCGATAACGATCTCTGGCCCTCTCAGCTCGAGACCGGCGATCAGGGTCGAATCCGTATTAAACGCAACCGTCACTGTGCGGCCCGCCGCTTTTGCGAGGCAGTCGATACACCGCCTCTCTTGCGACTCGTCCAGAGGCGAGGCGGAGACGATCTCAAAAGTCAGCCCCCGCGCCGCCGCCGCCGCGATGAGCGAACGCGTCTTGTCGGAGAGCGCCTGCAATTCATTGCAGAGCGACGCGACAAACGCCTCGTTCGCAGTTTCGGGCGGCAGGCGCTCCAGAAGCCTGCGCGCGATATCGACGGCGAGCTCCGCAGCTTTCTGGTCGAGCGCGCCTTCGAGATCGGCGCGCCGACGCCGCCATTCGCTCTCGCCTTCGGCGATTTTCTTTTCCGCCGCCGCGCGAGCTTCCTCAAGGAGCGCGCTTCGCGCGGCTTCAGCCTCCTTGCGGGCCTCGGCGAGCGTTGCGTCTCGTTCGGCGGCGATATTGCGCCGCGCCGCATCAAGCTCAGCTTTCGCTTTTTGCGCCTCGGCTTTGGCCGCGTCGGCTTCCGTCAGCATCTTTCGCGCTTCCGCGCGCCGCCTTTCAATGACGGCGGCGACCGGCCGGTAAAAGAACCGCGCCAGGATCCACGCCAGGACGAGGA
Organism: Alphaproteobacteria bacterium; assembly: GCA_016125425.1. Lineage (GTDB taxonomy): Bacteria > Pseudomonadota > Alphaproteobacteria > Caulobacterales > Parvularculaceae > Amphiplicatus. The sequence goes on along the minus strand of WGLT01000023.1, from coordinate 11,734 downwards.
CGTTGATCGCCTGAAGCGCTAATGTCGGCCAGTCAATCTGCATCGGTTCAACGCACGAACGGATTGGCGAAGAGAACGAGCAGCGCAATCACGAGAGAATAAATCGCTGTCGTCTCAATCATGGCGAGGCCGACAAACAGCGTGCGTGAGAGCGTGTTCGCCGCCTCCGGCTGTCTTGCGATCGCGTCCATCGCCGCCGCAACGGCGCGGCCTTCGGCGAGCGCAGGCCCGATCGCGCCGGCGGAAATGGCCCATGACGCAGCGAGGATGCTCACGAGTTCGATCCAGTTCATTCTTTACTCCTTTTGATGATGGGTGTGATGCGGGATTTTCTCCCCGGAGACGGCGCCGGCGATGAACACCATCGATAGAACCGCGAAAATGTAGGCTTGGATGGCGCCGACAAGGAGGTCGAGCGCCATGAGCGGGATCGGCACGAACAGTCCGGCAAGCGATAAGACGAGGCCGATGATCACGACTCCGCTCATCACGTTTCCAAAAAGGCGGACAGACATTGAAAACGTGCGCGTGAATGCTTCGGCGATGTTGAGCGGCGTCATCAATATGGTCGGCCGAGTGAAGGAGAGAAGATAGCCGCCAACGCCTTGCGCGCGCACGCCATAGTAAATCGCGGCGAAAAAGACGATGCCCGCAAGGGCGATGTCTGTTTCGATGTGCGCAGTGGGCGGTTTGACCCCGGGAATGAGCGAGGACCAGTTCGCGGCGAGAATGTAGAAGAAGATCGTCCCGATCAACGCCCGATACGGCGTCGGGTCCGCCGGAATCGATTCCTTGATCTGCGAATCCAGCGCCTCGACAAGAATCTCCAGTAACGCCTGGAATCGCGAGGGCAGTAGGCTGAGACGGCGGGTTGAAGCGCCGCCGAGGACAGCGAAGGCCAGCATGATCGCCCAAGTGGTCGCGACCGGCGTCGTGATCGCCACAGGGCCGATATGAAAAAGCGTCGTGAGTTCAAGCGGCGACTGCACCTTTAGCCTCCGGTCCGGCGAAGTGCGAGGCTTCTGGCGAACAAAAAGCCGCCGAGCGCCGACAGCAGGGGCGCAGCGCCGGTCAATGCGGCGATCGCGAGGACGCCGCCGGTCGCAGCGACGCGCGCAATGGGCGCGCCGATCATTATGATGAGTGAGGCGCCGCCCCGTTTCAAAGCCGACACCCAGCGCGAAAGCATCACGAAATGCAGCATGCCGGCGCACAGCCCCGCGCCCGCAAAGATCGCAGTCATCAGCAAAAGGTGAGGGGTCATGGCGCGCGCATCCATCGCCAGGCGAACCAAAAGCCAAGCGCGGCGCCGATCATGATCAACGCAGCGGTCCAGAAGACTCCGCTCCCGAGATGTTCGTCGAGCCAGGTCCCGACGAGAATTCCAATGGCGATCGGAAACACGACGATCCAGCCAAGCACGCCGACCTGGCTCAATTGGCCGGCGAAAGTCGGCTCGCCTTCCTCGCGCGCGCGCTTCAGGCGGGCGAGACGTCGCCCGATCGCTGTTAGGAAGTCGTCCTGGCCGGCGGGGTCGCTCATCTCGGATAATCGATGTGATGCGCGCCATTCGGACGCAGATATTGCATGATACGGCGGATCGCCAGCATTTGCAGCCGCTCGCTTTCCAGCCGCGCGCTCTCCTCTTCTTTTGCGGCCATCTTGAAGTGCGCGAGAACGACATTTGCAAGCTGCTCGAAATCGTCCGATACGATCGCCTCCCGCGTCGCGATCATGACATTTGCGCCGCCTGTCGTCGTAAAAACGCCGCGACGAACGGCGCAATAGCCGCTCGCTCCTCCGCGCTCGCGCCACCTCACGATCGAGACCGTCAGAACCGTGAGGAAGTCGGCGTGACCGGAAAGCACGCCAAAGTCACCGCTTTCATCTTCGGCGCGCACGGAGATCACGTCATCGCGCTCGACAACAACCGACGTAGGCGTCGTGATCAGCAATCTCATGCCGATCCTCCCCCGCGGGAGGCGCGTTCCTTGGCCCGCGCCTCGTCGAGATCGCCGACCATATAAAGCGAATTCTCCGCCCAGGCGTCACACTCGCCGTCGAGAATCGCGCGGCATCCGGCCAGCGTGTCGGCGAGCGGAACGGACTTTCCCTTCATGCCCGTGAAGGCCTCTGTCACCGAAAAAGGCTGCGTCAGAAAACGCTGAAGTCTTCGCGCGCGCTGAACGATCACTTTGTCCCGCGCGCTCAGCTCCTCCATGCCAAGCAGGGCGATGATATCCTGAAGGTCCTTGTAATGCGCTATCGTCTCGCGAACCTCTTCGGCGAGATCGTAATGCGCCTTTCCGACAGCGAGCGGGTTCAACAGGACGGAAGTCGAATCGAGCGGATCGATCGCCGGATACATGCCTTCCGCGGCCATCGCGCGCGAAAGGACGATAACACTGTCGAGATGACTTGCGATCGTCGTCACCGCCGGGTCGGTGAAATCGTCCGCGGGAACGTAAACCGCTTCTATTGCGGTCACAGCCGCGCCGCCGACGGAGGCGATGCGCTCCTGCAGCGCCGCGACTTCGGTGGCGAGCGTCGGCTGATAGCCGACGCGCGAGGCGAGGCGCCCCAGCAATCCGGACACTTCGCTGCCCGCCTGAACAAAGCGAAAGACATTGTCCATAAGGAAGAGGACATTCTTCTTGCGCTCGTCGCGAAAGTATTCCGCGATGGAAAGCGCGGAAAAACCAACACGCCAGCGCGCGCCTGGCGGCTCGTTCATCTGTCCGTAGACGAGCACCGTGCGGTCGATGACGCCGGAAACGCGCATCTCGTTGAGCAATTCATAGCCTTCGCGCGAACGCTCGCCGACGCCTGCAAAAACTGAAATGCCTTCATAGCCTTCGACCATGGCGCGGATGAGCTCCATGATCAGCACTGTTTTGCCGACGCCTGCGCCGCCGAACATCGCCGCCTTGCCGCCTTGCGGGATCGGAGCGAGAAGATCGATCACTTTGATGCCGGTCTCAAACACGCTGCTCGCCACGCTTTGCATATCAAGCGGCGGCGGCGGGCGATGTATGGGCCATCGCGTCGCGCTGTCGGGAAGCGAGGCGCCGCCGTCGCGCATTGTCCCGGCGACATCGAGCAGGCGGCCAAGCACCTCGTCGCCGACCGGGACGGTGATCGAACCGCCGGCGCGCGCAACGCGCGCCCCGCGCATCAGGCCGCCGACCGGCGATAGCGCGATCGCGCGCACGGTTCGTTCGTCGAGGTGGCTTTGGACCTCAAGAAGGAGCGTTTCCGGGCGATCCCACTGGACGGTCAGGGCCTCATCGATTTCGGGCAAATCGCCGTCAGCGAATGCGACGTCGATCACGCCGCCGCGCGCGGCGACGACAACGCCGTCCGAACCGGTCTGGTCAGTCTGCTCCATCGAGTCCGCGGGCCGCTCTGCAGCGGGCGCAGTCTTGCGCCCCTCGAAGACTAGACACGAGGGTCCTCGCGCTAGTCTTGCGCTGGGTCAAGAAGATTGCGCCGCCGTCGCCCGCGTCGTTTTCGACGCGGCGTCAGGGCGGCCTGCCTGGCGCAGGCCGCGCCCGCGAGCTAGCCCCTTCAGGGGCGCCTCGTCCGACGCCGCCTCAGAGGCGGGCGGCCGCGACAGGCGCTGCGCGCAATCGCAGCGCCTAGGTATGGATTTCGATCTTGCGCGCCTGCTCCCTGGCTTTCGCAGTTTTCGGCAATCTGATCGTCAGGACGCCGTCCCTGAGCCCGGCGTCGACACGCTCGGCTTCGACTTCGCAAGGCAGCGTGATGCGGCGCTCGAAAGCGCCGTAATGGCGTTCAAGGCGATAGGCGTTCTTGCTTTTCTCCTCCGTTTTGGATTCGCGCTTGCCTTTGATCGAGAGCGAATTGTCCGTCAGCGTAATGTCAATATCTTCACGCTTGACGCCCGGCGCGTCGACCTCGACGATCAGCTCTTCGTCAGTTTCCGTCAAATCGAGATTGGCGAAAAGCCGCCCCTCGCCGTCGCCGCGAAAACCGAGGCCGGGAAGCGGAAAACGCCGAAAATAGGGGCTGACGAACTTTTCGATGTCATCCTGGAAAGACTCGATGGGATCGAGCCATCCGCGCGAAGCGGAAGCGTGAGGTTTCGAGATTTCCTTGGCCATGTTGGTCTCCATCCATTACTGAGCGCGTCGCGCCCGCCCAATCAAGATCCGTGATGCGCGGATACCGCCTCTATAAGCTCGCCTGACTGCTTGTCGTCGACGGCGTGGGCGATGTCGCCAAGGCTGAGCATGCCGACGAGACGGTTTTTCGCGTCGGTGACGGGCAACCGCCGGATCTTCTTGCCCGCCATCGTCTCGACGGCGCTGTCGATGTCGTCATTTTCCGTGCAGCAAGCGGGATTGGCGGTCATCACGTCACGTGCGGTCAACGCGCTGGCGTCGCCGTCATTGGCGAGCGCCCTGATTGCGAGGTCGCGATCGGTGACAATGCCGACGATCTTGTCGGCGTCGCTGACGGCGACCGCGCCGATATCGTCGGTCTTCATCAGTTTTGCGACCGCAGCGACCGAAGCGGTCGGCGGAACCTGTTTGACGCCCTTATGCATCGCCTGGCTAACTTTCATGGTAGTCTTCCTTTGGAAGGCTATCGCAAGGCGCCGGGATAAGCGTCGGAGCCTGCACAATGACAAGATTGCGCCACGCGCATTTTTCGGGCGTTGATTCGAGTCAAAACCTGCCGTGGCGCGCTTTCTCTCGCCCCGGTTCTCCCGTGGCGAGAGAAAGCGCGCGGCGAAAGCCGCGCGCCTGAAAAAGACGCCCTACCGGGAGCCGGAAGCGGCGCGGCTCGCGCGCAGCACTTCATCATACCACGCATCGAGATCGAGGCGGAGCTGATGCAGCGCGTCCGGATTGAGATAGACCATATGGCCGGACGGATAGTAGCGAAACTCAATATTCGCCTTTTGCGCCGGCTCCAGCATCATGTGATGAATGTCATATTCCGTTCCGAAGAACGGCGTCGCCATGTCGTAGTAGCCGTTCAGCGATAGCAATTTCAGATGCGGGTCGATCCGCATCGCGGCGCCAAGGTCGATCGCGACATCGGGCGCAAGCTGCGGATAGTTCGACCCGGGCGCCTTGTGTTTCCAGTTCCAGTCGAATTCCTTCGCGACGCGCGCGGAGACGAGATACGGCATGTCCGTTTTGTAGTTTAGGCTCGTTCCGATGTAATTGCGAAACGCAGAGATGAAGGCGCCGGTGATCGCCGTGCCCGACGGATCATATTCGGGCCGGTCGCCGGTCGCATCCGGATCGACGCCCGTATAACGCGCGTCAAAGCGGCCAATTGTTTTGCGGCGGTCGCGCAGCAGCTCCTTGCGGAAAGCATTCAGGCTGACGCGCAAATTCGCTTGTTCGATGAATTCGGCGCGAATGCCGATCAGTTTTGACAGCGCCATTGCGACGGAGTGTTTTTCGTCCGTGGAGATCGTATCGCCCTTGGCGAGCGCTGGCGCATAGACCTCGCGCGCGAATTTGCGCGCTTCTTCGACGTAGTCGGCGAGGCTGGCGGGCTTGTTCTCAACCTTGTCATGGTACCACGCCGCCGCCGCATAGGTTGGGATGTAGGCGATATAGTTCTCGTCATATCCTGGCTGTCGGCGCCCGTAATTGAGGATGGACGAAAGAATGATTACGCCGTTCAGCTGCGCGCCGCGATCTTCCAGCTGGTAGGCGAGCGCGCCGGAACGCGTCGTGCCGTAGGACTCTCCGAAAATGAATTTCGGGCTGTTCCAGCGATCGAATTTGCTGAGATAGCGGATGATGGCCTTGGCGAACGCATCCGCATCCTCATCTACGCCCCAAAAATCTTTGCCCTTCGCGTCGCCTAGCGGCCGAGAATAGCCGGCGCCGACCGCATCGACGAAGACGAGATCGGTTTTCCCAAGCAGCGTATCGGGGTTCGGCGCGAAATCATACGGCGCCGGCGCGATCGTCTCCGGATCCTTGGTTTGAACGCGCATCGGGCCGAATGAGCCCATATGCAGCCAAACGGTCGCCGAGCCGGGACCGCCATTGTAGAAAAAGGTGACGGGCCTGTGCGGGTCGGGTTTGTCGCCGAGCGTATAGGCGACGTAAAAGACGCTCGCTGTGGGCTTGGCGTTTTCGTCGCGGATGGTCAGCGTTCCGGCTTGCGCCAGATAGGTCAGCGATTTGCCGCCCACCCGAATCTGATGCCTCGTGGTCGACAGCTTTTCTTCGACCGGTGGCTTCGTCCAGCCAGCGTTCACTTCGGCGGCGACGTCCTTCTGGTGCGCTTGGGCGGCCGTATCGACTTTCGGCGCCTTGTCGCCTTGGCTCATATCCTGCGCAAAACCTACTGCGGGCAATGCGAACGCCGCCAAGAGGATAGCCAATAGCCCTGCGCGCCGATTCATGATGCGGTCTCCGTCTAGTGATTTGTGGTAGGTTGGCCCCGTTGTCTGGAGGATATCGAGTTTGACCGCGGGCGGCCATCACATTTGCGAGCCGGAGCGGGGGCGATGCGTCGCAGCGAACTAATATGGCGAAGTCGGCGCCGCAGTCTCGCGCCGCAGCAGGCGCGACAATGACGCGACGCCGGGGTTTTCCTTTCGCTGTCGCTCTGACTGTCTTGATTGCGGCGATCGCGACCGCGACCGGTGCTTGGTCTCGCCGGATTTCGCCGCATATTCTCGAAGAATTCGGCTACAGCACGCAGGACCTGTGGAACGGGCGTCTGTGGACGCTGGTCACGTCCATATTCCTGACGAGCCGGCCGGCGATGTCCTGGATCATTATGGTGTTCGCGCCGCTGTCCATCGGTCTTTACGAATGGCTCGCGGGAACGCGGCGGGCCATGATCGTGTTTTTTGCGGGCGACGTTCTGGCGACGCTGCTGCTGTCGCTTCTCGTTATTCTGCCGCTCTATCTCGCCGGGCTCCACGCCGGCGCGCAGTGGGCGCTAGAGCGCGATGTCGGCATGTCGGCGGGCGGCTTCGCCGTTGTCGGCGCGTCGATTGCGCTCGCGCCGCAGCGCTGGCGCTTTTTGCTGCTCGGGGGCGTGTGCGCGCTCGTCGCCGTGAAGATGGTCATCGCTGCCGAACCCGTCGCCGATCTTGTGCATGTCTTCGGCGTGAGCCTAGGCTTTGCAGGTCAGCTTCGGTTTGGCCCAAAGAATTTTGCGCTCTAACCGCGTTTTGCGGGAAACAACATCGCGATGCGCAGCCCCGGCGCATTGTCGCTGCGGCGAAGCTCCGCGCCATGCATTTTCGCGACAGTGGCCACGAGACTGAGACCGAGCCCGGCCCCGGGGGCGGGGCGCTCCTTGTCGAGGCGGCCGAAGCGGCGGGTGGCGTTCGGCCAGTCGGCTTCGGAAATGCCGGGACCGCGGTCGCTGACTTCCAGCACCGCGTGGCCGTCCTCCTGATAGGCGCGCGCGCGCACGGTCGAACCCGGCGGCGAAAACTTGATGGCGTTGTCGATGAGATTGGCGGCGGCGCGCGCAAGAAATTGCGCATGACCGGTTGTCGTAACGGGCGCTTCGGCCTCGATGAGCAGCGTCTGGCCGCGTTCTTCGGCGACGGGATGATAAAGGTCGGCGGCGTCGCGAACGATCGCGGAAATATCGACAGTTTCGAACTGCTCTTGCGCGATGCCGGCTTCGGCGCGCGCGATATCGATGAGCGCTGTGAACACTGTCTGCATGTAGTCTGCTTCGCTGAGCGCCTCGTCGATCAGTCCGGGCGCGACCTTGCCTTCCTCGCTAGAGGCCGCGGCCGTTTCGAGCTTGGTGCGAAGGCGCGCAAGGGGGGTGCGCAGGTCATGTGCGATCGAATCCGTCACGGTGCGCAATTCGTCGACCAGCGCCTCGATGCGCGCGAGCATGGCGTTGAGCGAAAGGGCGAGCCGGTCGAATTCATCGCCCGCGCCGGAGACGGGGGCGCGACGCGAAAGATCGCCTGCGACGATGTCGCCGGCCGCTTCCTCGATGTCTCTCACTCGCCGCAGCACCGTGCGCGATACGGCGAGTCCGGCGAACGATCCCGCAAGAAGGAAGAAGACGAGCAGGACGACCAAAGTCAGCGTCAAAATGCCTTCGAACTGGCGCTGGGCGCGCAAATCCCGTCCTACAAAGAGACGCGAGCCGCCTTCGAGCTGGAATGCGCGCCCGCCGACGAGGACGCGCTTCCTGACATCCGTCCGGACAAGCGTCACCTTCCGCCAGCGGCCATCGAGGGGAATGTCAGGCCAGCTCGACAGATTGCCGGCGAGGGGCGCGCCGCTGCTCGTCGCATAGAGATAAACGGCGTCGTCATCTTCGCGCGACTGCGTGCGGCGCAGGATGGCGGATCGCAGCTCGAATTGTCCGCCCTGGGCGTAATCGTCGACGAGCCCGCGGAGCTCGGCCTCGACGACCGTCGCGGTCTGCCCCTCGAGAAGGCGCGTGACACCGACATAGACAATGGCGAGCGCGAGCGCCGCCGAGATGAAGGAGGCGAGGAGATAGAGCAGAAGGAGCCTTAAAGTGGCGCTCTTGTGCGGGGCGGCGGAAGGCGTCACGGCGACAGCCTGTAGCCGGCGCCGCGCACGGTGTGAATAAGCGGGGCGGCGGCGTCCTTGTCGATCTTCCGGCGAAGCCGGCTGATGTGAACGTCGATAACGTTTGTTTGCGGATCGAACTGATAGTCCCAGACATTTTCGAGCAGCATTGTCCGGGTGACGGTGCGGCCCGCATTGCGCATCAGATATTCGAGGATCCTGTATTCGCGCGGAAGAAGGTCGATGGTTCGCCCGCCGCGCCTGGCTGCATGCGCGACAAGGTCAAGTTCGAGGTCGCCGACAGTCAGCTTGGTCGTCGCAGCGGGCGCGCTGCGCGCGCGCCGGGCGATCGTTTCAAGTCGGACAAGGAGTTCGGAGAAGGCGAAAGGCTTGGCGAGATAGTCGTCCGCGCCGGCTTTCAACCCTTCGACCCGGTGATCGAGCTGGCCGAGCGCGGACAGAAGCAGGATCGGCGTTTCGCGCCCTTCCGAGCGCAGCGTTTTGAGAATCGACACCCCGTCCATATGGGGCAGCATCCGGTCGAGAACGATCGCGTCGAAATCCTCCGAAAGCGCCATGGCCAGCCCGTCCGCGCCGGACGGGCACCATTCGACAGTATGCCCTGCTTCCTTCAGGCCCTTTTCCATAAAGCGGGCGTTATTCTCGTCATCCTCGATGATCAGAATGCGCATGGCTGTCAGATAGGTCTAACCGTCGCCGAAGAAAAGGAAAGCGGCGCCTCCCGGGCAAGGAGGCGCCGCCTACTTTAGCCCCGCGCGGCTTGGGGGCGGAAGCGCGCGGAGCCTGCGTCAGTCGTCGGTTAAGACTTCGCGAAGGGGATCGCTATGAAAGTCTGTTGATCGCCCCTTTCGACGCGGGCGAGCACCGACGGCCGATTCTTGGATTTTGCTTCGCGAATCGCGTTCTCCGCTTCTTTCACGGTCGCGACCTTTTTCTGATTGATGGAGAGGATCGCGTCGCCGGGTTGAAGCCCGGTGTCCGCGGCTTTGCTGTCCGGATCGATATCGGAGACGACGACCTGGCCGTCCTGTTCGTCGAGCGCGAGGCCAAGCCCGTTATAGGTCGGATTGGCGCCGCTCCGCGACGGACCGGCGTTCGCCTGCTTGCCGGTGTCTTTCAGCTTGTCGATCCGCGCGGCGAGCGTTTGTTCGCGCCCGTCGCGATAGACGGTGATGTCGGCGCGTTGGCCTGCGGGCGTGTTCGCCACCGCGCGCGATAGATCGACCGCGCTGTCGATGTCCTTGCCGTCATACTTAATGATGATGTCGCCTTCCTTGACGCCCGCTTTCGCAGCCGGACTGCCGTCGGTGACGTCGGCGACAATTGCGCCTTTGGCCTTCTTGAGCCCGAGACTGTCCGCCATGTCCTGCGAGACCGACTGGATCGAGACGCCGAGCCATCCGCGCTCGACCGATCCATGCGCGACGATCTGCGATACGACGGACTTCGCCATGTCGGAGGGAATGGAGAAGCCGATGCCGACGCTGCCGCCCGTCGGCGAGACGATCGCCGTGTTGACCCCGACAACATGACCGGCGGCGTCGAAAAGCGGACCGCCCGAATTGCCGCGGTTGATCGGGGCGTCGATCTGGATGAAGTCGTCATAAGGTCCCGCGCCGATGTCGCGTCCGCGCGCCGAGACGATGCCGGATGTGACCGTGCCTTGCAGACCGAAGGGCGCGCCAACCGCGAAGACCGGATCGCCGACGCGAATGCGGTCAGAATCGCCCCAGTCGACAGTCGGCAGCGGCTCATTCGCCTTGATTTTCAAAACAGCGAGATCCGTACGGTCGTCCGTGCCGAGCAGTTTGGCGTCGAATTCCCTTCCGTCCTTGAGTTTGACCTTAAAGGTGTCTGCGCCGTTCACGACATGGTTGTTGGTGACGATGACGCCGTCCCGATTGATGATGAAGCCCGAACCAAGCGCGGCCGTTTCGGGCGAGCGGAAGCGCGGCCTGTTCCGGCCATCCCCGCCTTGCGGCCCATTCGGCTCATCAAAAAACCGGCGGAAGAAGTCGCCGAACGGACCGTCGAACATTTCCGGAGGAATCGGGCCGTTACTGGAGAATTCAAAGCTGTTGCCGAGGTGGCCCGTCGCGGTGATCTGGACCACGGCGGGGCTCACCTGTTCGACGAGATCTGCAAGATTTCGAGGTTGCGACCATGCTGTCATCTGGACAGGCGCGGTCGGCCTCGCGGTCGACGACGCAGCTTCCACGGCTGCGGGGGAGGGGGATGGCGACGCAGCGGCGGAAAGCGTATAGCCGACCCCGAGGCCGGCCAGCGCCGCCACAGCGACGCTCGCGAGAAACCGGCGTTTCCCCGTTGCGCGCGTCTTGGGTTCGGTCATTGCATTAACTCCTTGGCGGTGTTTCCGGGCGCGCCGGGCGCCCGTCACTCTCGGGCCGCGGCGGCCCGTTCGCGCTTGAAACTGGCGCCTTAATATGGAGACGGCATGAACGCGCGATGAATTCGATTTCATCTTTATGAATGGCCGCCATTGCCGAACCGGTCCCGATCTGCTCGATTCTGTTTCCGGGAGCCGCGATCTTGCGGCTCCCCTTTAGGGAGAAATCTATGGCGATCTTCACGCATGTGACGGTCGGGTCGAACGACCTTGAAACTTCTAAGAAGTTCTATGACGCGGCGCTTGGAGCGCTGGGCCTGAAGAATCTCGGGCCTCTCGGCGAACGCGGCGTGATGTGGGGCGACAGCGCGCCTGAATTCATCGTCCTCAAGCCCGCGAATGGTCAGCCGGCGACGCACGCCAATGGCGGAACGATCGGGTTCGCCGCGCCGAACCGCAAAGCCGTGCACGCCTTCCACGAGGCCGCGCTCGCCAATGGCGGGGTCTGCGAAGGACCGCCGGGCCCGCGCACCTTCACCCCGACCGCCTATGCGGCCTATGTGCGCGATCCCTTTGGCAACAAGATCTGCACATATTGCTTCGCGGCCGAATAGCGATCCCAACGGACTGCTCCTCCCTTGGGGAGCGAAAACAGGAGATGTTCATGCGGCAGGTTTCGGCGAGCAAATCTTTCGGCGGCGAGCAGCGCGTTTATCAGCACCGCTCCGAAGCGCTCGATTGCGACATGAAATTCTCCGTCTACATGCCGCCGCATCGCGAAGGCCAAAAACTGCCTGCGCTCTTCTGGTTGTCGGGCCTTACCTGCACGGAAGAAAACTTCATC
>WGLT01000003.1 GCA_016125425.1 Alphaproteobacteria bacterium | reverse complement strand
GTCGTGTTCGGAACGCAGCCGGCTTCGACGGGGCGCGTTTATAATTCGAAGGCGGACTATTACCGGCAAAACCCGGCGCCGCAGACCGCGCCTGTCCGCGTCTCCCAGTCCTTCGGCGGAGACGCCGGCGCGCCGTTGAAGACCGAAGCAATCGACCGCTCGGATCTGCCGCCCGTCAAGACCTACGGGGCGCCGACGCGTCAGGCCGCCGCTGACCGCCGCTCGGTGATCGTCGCGCAGGGAGACACCGTCTATGCGATCGCGCGGCGAACGGGCGTCAGCCCGCAGGCGATTATCGCGGAAAACAGGCTGCGCCCGCCTTATGCGCTTTCTGTCGGCGAAACGCTGCGAATCCCGAATCCCGAAGCGAAAATCGCCAATGATCTGACTCAGCCCGCGCCGGCGCCGGTGCGGATCGTCGCCTCGAATGAGCGCGCGCATATCGTGCGGCCCGGCGACACGCTCTATTCGATCTCCCGGTCGAGCGGTGTTTCGGTCGCCGCGCTCGCGAGCGCGAATAATCTGCGCCCGCCCTATACGCTGGATGTCGGCCAACGCCTGCGTCTGCCGTCTGGCGCGTCGGCGGCGCTCGCCGCGCGCGCGCCTGCGCAAAGCGAGGATGTGGGCGCGATCGCGCGCAATGTTTCATACAATACGGTCAAGCCCGCCGATCCGGCGCATATGTTCGATTGGCCGGTCAAGGGCGCGGTTATCGGCAAGTTCGGTTCCGGCGCGAGCGGACGGCGCAATGACGGCATCAATATCGCCGCGCCGGTCGGCACGCCCGTGCGCGCGGCCGCCGACGGAGAAGTCGTCTATCGCGGCTCGGAGCTTGAAGGTTACGGAAATCTTCTCCTGATCAAACACGCGGACGGGTATGTGACGGCTTACGCGCATAACGACGTGATGCTCGTCAACAAGGGCGATGTCGTCCACAAGGGACAGGTGATCGCCAAGGTCGGGCAGACAGGCGCCGCATCGGAGCCGCAGCTTCACTTCGAAATCAGGCACAATCTGAAATCAGTCGATCCGCTTGCGCTGCTTCAATAGGCGCCGGGCATGGCCTCAAGGTTGTAAAGGATAAAAAGTCGCGTCAGTACGATCTCAGGGGCCCGAAGGGGCCCCTTTTATTTTTCGATCTCAAGACGCAGCGCGTCGTGCGAGCCAGACGACGAAAGCGGCGTAGGCCAAGAGCAGCGCGGCCCCTTCAAATCGGTTGATGCGGCGCTGGGTGTGCGCGAACAGGATCATCAGCGCGGTCGCGCCCGCCATCACCCAATTATCGTAGCGGATGATTTCAGCCGGGGCGGCGAGGGGGCGCACCAGCGCCGTCGCGCCGAGAATGCCGAGAATATTGTAAATGTTCGACCCCACCACATTGCCGAGCGCGAGCGCGCCGCGTCCGCGCAATGAGGCCATGATGGAGGTCGCAAGCTCCGGCAGGGATGTGCCGACGGCGACAAGCGTGAGGCCGATGATCGTCTCCGAAACGCCGAACGCCTGCGCAATGCCGATCGCGCCGCCGACGAACAGTTTGGCGCCGAAGACGAGCAGGGCGAGGCCGGCGGCGACAAAGAGAAAATCGACGACGAGCGGCGCCCGCAACGCCGGAAGGGCCGCCGCTTCTTCCGTTTTGCGGATCGTCTCCGCCGCATCGGGGGCGCGGCGTTCGGTGAGATAGGCGAGAACGATGTAAGCGGCGAGAGCGAGGAGAAAAGCCGCGCCCGCGCTTCGGCTGAATCCGCCGGTCATCGAGACGGCGATCGCCGCAGCCGTCGCCGCGGCGACAGCGAGCGTATCGCGGATGAATGATTTCTCCGGGATAGGGACGGGCGCGATAATCGCGGCCGCGCCGAGGATCAGCAGGATATTGGCGACATTGGAGCCGACGACATTGCCTACGGCGACGCCGGGGGAACCGACCATCGCCGCCTGCACGCTCGAAACGAGTTCAGGCGTCGATGTGCCGAACCCGACAAGCGTCAGGCCGATCAAAAGCTCCGACACGCCGAAACGGCGTGCGATCGCCGTCGCGCCGCGGATGAGGAAATCCGACCCCGCTGTCAAGAGCGCGAGTCCGGCGACGATTAGTCCCCATTCGTTCATGCGCGGCCCCGCCCGTGAAAAGCCTTGATTGTTCAGTTGTCCTGCAGTCTTTCGTCCTGATACTGAATGCCCCAGCCGATGATCTGTCGCCAAAGGGCTTCCGCCATTTCGGGCGGCAGACCCAGTTCGCCGGCGCGCGTGCGGACCTTTTCGATGACCTCGCGGTTCCGCCAGGGCACGCTCGCTTCCTGCTGTTGTTTGCGCTTGAACTCCCACATGCGGTCGACATAACGCCAGCGCTCTGCGAGCAGCTCGACGAGAGCGCGGTCAACGCGGTCGATTTCAGCGCGCGTCTCGTCCATCGTCTTGCAGTCCTGCGGCGGTTTCATGGGCGCTCCTTTTGCGGCCGTCCACTATGACGCGCCGCGTTCGATCTGGCGAGGAGAGTTTTCAGGCGGGTTCGGCGGCGCGCGCCGCCTCATAGGCTGCGAGCGCCTGGAGCCAGGCGTCTTCCGTTCGGGCGATCGCCGCAGTAAGCGCGGCGCGCTCTTTTTGAAGCTTCGTCGCTCGCGCGACGTCTTTATATAGCGCGGGATCGGAAAGCGCCGCATCGAGGCGAACGAGAATGGCGTTGAGTTCCGACAGGCGCGCCTCTTGCTCCTCCGCTTTCCTTTTGAGCGGACTCGCCGCCTCGCGCGCGGCGGCGGCGGTCTGGCGCGCGGAGGCGCGCGCGCCGTTTTTGTCCCCTCGCTTTTCCTGCGCAGCCGTTTTTCCCGTCTCGAGAATAAGCGAACGGTAATCGTCGAGATCACCCTCGAACGGGCGGACTTCGCCGCACTTCACGAGAAGCAGGCGGTCGGCGACCGCTTCGGCGAGATGCGCGTCATGCGTGATGAGAAGAACAGCGCCCTGATAGTCGTTGAGCGCTTCGGCCAGCGCTTCGCGCGCGCCGATATCAAGGTGGTTTGTGGGCTCGTCGAGAATGATGAGATGCGGTCCGTGGAAGGTTATGAGCCCGAGAAGCAGGCGCGCTTTCTCTCCGCCGGAAAGCTTCTCGACGGCGGTGTCGGCCTTGTCGGCGCCGAAGCCGAGCGCAGCGGTCGCGGCGCGCACCTGCGCCTCCGTGCCGTCCGGCATCAGCGCGCGCACATGATCATAAGGGGATTGTTTCGCCTTCAGCTCGTCAAGCTGATGTTGGGCGAAGTAGGCGATGTCGAGCTTCTTGTGCTTGTAGAGATTGCCGGCGAGCACGGGCAATCGGCCCGAGATCGTCTTGACGA
Organism: Alphaproteobacteria bacterium; assembly: GCA_016125425.1. Taxonomy (GTDB): domain Bacteria; phylum Pseudomonadota; class Alphaproteobacteria; order Caulobacterales; family Parvularculaceae; genus Amphiplicatus. Next base: position 264,205 of record WGLT01000003.1, on the reverse strand, counting down.
GCGTCGACTTGCCTTCTCCGTTAGGGCCCAGAATGACAATGCGGTCGTCCTGATCGATCCTGAGATTGACGTTTTTGAGGACGGGCTTTGTCTGTTCATAGCCGAGCGACGCCTCGACCAGGCGCACGATCGGCGGAGCCATGGGGCGCGGATTCTTGAAGACGAAACGCGTCGACTGCTCTTCGACCGGCGCGGCGACGAGCTGCATTTTTTCCAGCGCCTTGATGCGCGCCTGCGCCTGCTTTGCTTTGGAGGCTTTGGCGCGGAAGCGGTCTATAAACGCCTGCATGTGGCGCCGCTGCGCTTCCTGTTTCGACCGGAAGGCAAGCGCTTGTGCGCGCGATTCCGCGCGCCGCCGCTCATAAAGATCATAGTCCCCGGCCGACACCGAAAGCTTTCGATTTTCCAGCGCGAGAATATGCGTGACCGCGCGATTGAGGAAGTCGCGGTCATGGCTGACGATTAACGCCGTGTTCGGATAATTCTTCAGAAAGCCTTCAAGCCAAATTGCGCCCTCAAGATCGAGATAGTTCGTCGGCTCGTCGAGAAGCAGAAGATCGGGGGCGGCGAACAACACGCCTGCGAGCGCGACGCGCATCCGCCAGCCCCCGGAGAATTCGGCGCAAGCGCGCAATTGCGCTTCAGTCGAAAAGCCCAGTCCGGCGAGAATGGAGGCTGCGCGCGCTTCGGCCGAGTGCGCGCCGATGTCGGCGAGGCGGGTGTGAATCTCGGCGATGCGGACCGGATCGGTCGCGGTTTCGGCTTCGGCGAGAAGCGCGGCGCGCTCCTCGTCATGGGCGAGCACCGTTTCGATGAGAGAGCGCTCGCTGGCCGGCGCCTCCTGATCGACTCCGCCGATCCGGCGGTTCTTGCGCACCGAAATTTCGCCGGCGTCAGGATGAATGTCGCCCTTGATCAGCCGGAGGAGGGTCGATTTGCCTGCGCCGTTCGGCCCGATTAAGCCCGTCTTCCAACCGTCCGAAATCGCCGCCGTCGCCTGGTCGAAGAGGAGACGGCCCTCGATCCGGTAGGTGAGGTCATTGATATGCAGCATGGGGCGGCGGCGCGGATTTTGCGCGCTTTTTGGCATGGAGGGCGCGGCGGTTCAATCGCGTCCCGCAAACACAAGCGCGCGCGGCCTCCAGCAAAAAGCGCCCTGTCAGCTCATCCGAACGGATGGTTCAGGCGGACTCTTTTTCGAGGAGGCTCTTTATGTCGCCGAGGCGGTCATACATGCCGAACAGCACGATGTAGATCTCGCAAAGGAAACGCCAGAAAATCAGTCCGATCACACCGGCGATCGGCGCGATAATGATGCCGCCGACGCCCGCCATGAACCCGGCGCGAAAGGCGCCGAGCGCGCCCACGACCACCCCGATCGCGATGAAGACGATGCCGATCCAGTAAAGCAGCTTGATCAGGCTGGTGGCGATCAGTTTGTCGAAACTGGTAAAGCGCTTGATGATTCCGTCCATTGGCGACTCCCGAAAAGAGGCTGAAGGGATCGATACGCACGGACGCAACAGCCGGCCGCCTTGTCAGGCGATACGGCAAGCCGGCATTGATAGGCCGATTCGGTCCCGGGCCCGGAGCGCCGGCGGGCGCGCTAAAAGCCCCAGCTGGCCGGATTGGCGATGGGCTCGTCCTTGGCGAGCGCCTGCATGCCCTTCACCACACGGACGATATACCAAAGGGCCGTAAGAAGAAACAAAACAAAGCCGATGAGAATGAAACACAGCACGGCGGAAATGATGGAATAGATCACCGCTTTCCAGAATATGTTGATCTGGTTGTGATAGTGCGATTTGAGCCAGGCCGGGGCCTGGTCCTTGGCGGTATAGGCCATGACCACGCCCACGATCGCGGTGATGCCGGCCGCAAGGCCGATCAGATAGAGAATGTAGACGAGGTTGGCGTTCCCGCGCTCGGCCGGGTTGGTTGAAATATCGATATCGGCCATGCCGGCAGTCTCCCTTAAAGCCGGGCGATGCTAGCCCAGATGCCGCCGGAAGTCGCCCTGGGCGCTTGCCGCAGCGCAAAAGCATTGATAGGAACCGCGCCCAAATCCAGAAAGACAAGGACATCATCCGATGGCGCTCGAACGCACCTTCTCGATCATCAAGCCGGACGCCACCCGGCGGAACATCACCGGCAAGATCATCGCCAAACTCGAAGAGGGGGGGCTCAGGGTCGTGGCGAGCAAAAGGATCCGGATGACCCGGGAGCAGGCGGAAGGTTTCTACGCTGTCCATAAGGAGCGGCCTTTCTTCGGCGAGCTTGTCGACTTCATGATTTCGGGGCCCGTCGTCGTGCAGGTGCTCGAGGGCGAAAACGCGATCGCCCGGAATCGGGAAATCATGGGCGCGACCAATCCCAAAGAAGCCGCGCCCGGCACAATCCGCGCCGAATTCGCCGAATCGATCGGCGAGAACTCCGTTCACGGCTCGGACGGGCCGGACACCGCCAGACAGGAAATCGCCTATTTCTTTGCGGCGTCGGAAATTCCCGGCTGAGACGCTCGCTTGCCGATCGCCGCGCTTGGCGCAAAAATCATAGGCGCGCGGCGGGCCGATCGATGACGGGCAATACGTTTCTCGACCTTCTGATTTCCCTTGGCGGCATCGCGATCATGGTCGCCGTCTCCTGGGGGCTCGGCGCATGGCGCACGGCGAAGGTCGACGCGCAATCCGCGCGCGAACGGCTCGCCTTCGACGAGCCGGACTTCCGGGCGGTCGAGATGTTTGTGAGCGCGGACGGGCGGACGGCCGCGGCGCTTTCCGAGGGCGGCGGCGAGGTCGCCTTCGTCTTCGCCGCGGGGACCGGTCTTGGCACCAGGCGGGCGAAGCGCGGCGCCGCCGAACTGTCGGCCGAGGGGTGCGACGTTGTGGCCCGGCTCGGCGACATCACCGCGCCGCGTCTGCGCCTTAAGGCGCCGGACGAGGCGACGGCTGCGCGCTGGGCTGGCAGACTGTCCGGCGCGACCTATAATTGAACTATGCAGTTTCCCGACGTCGTCACCATGGCGGTGCCCGCTTTCGTGCTTCTCGTTTTGATCGAGATGGCGGCGTGGCGCGTTACGGGCAAGGGCGACTATGAGACCCGCGATGCGGCGGCGAGCCTGCTGATGGGGCTCGGCAGCCAGATCGCGCCGCTCCTCGGGGGCGGTTCGCTCCTCCTCGCCGTCTTTATGTCCGCCTACCAGTTTCGTCTGTTCGACATTCCCAATAGCTGGTGGGCGGTTCTGATCTGCTTCGTCATCGATGATTTCCGCTATTACTGGTTCCACCGAATTAGCCATGAACGGCGTTGGTTTTGGGCGAGCCATGTCGTCCATCACTCATCCCAGCACTACAATCTGACGACGGCGCTCAGGCAGACCTGGACCGGCCAGGTGCTCGCGGGGCTTTTGTTCAAGACGCCGCTTGTTCTGCTTGGCTTTCACCCGCTGATGCTCGCCTTCGTCGGCGGGGTGAACCTCATCTATCAATTCTGGATCCATACCGAGATGATCGACCGGATGGGGCCTTTGGAGTGGATCTTCAATACGCCGAGCCATCACCGCGTGCACCACGCGACCAATCCGCGTTATCTCGACTCCAATTACGCCGGCGTCTTCATCATCTGGGACCGGATGTTCGGCACGTTCGTGCCGGAGTCACGCGACGAGAAATGCCGTTACGGCATCGTCAAAAATCTCGGCACATTCAATCCGATCATCATCTCCTTTCATGAGTGGATCGGCATACTGAAGGATCTGCGCTCGGCGAAATCCTTGCGCGAGGTTTGCGGGTACACGCTCGGCCCGCCGGGCTGGTCGCCCGACGGCTCGCGCATGACGACGCAAATGATCAAGCAGCGTTGGGCGCGGCTCAAGGGCGGGCAGGGCGAGACGGCGGAGCCGGCGCTCGCGCCCGCCGAGTAGCTTTTCGTCTCAGGACTGGCGCGGGAATGCGGCCTTGCGGCGCGCTGCGCCGGATTTTGGTCATGATCGCCATGACAAAGTCTTGATCCCATCTAAATCCGGACAAGAGGCGGCGTTTTTCTGCGGTCATGGAATTGACCGAAGGAGGGCCCGCCATGATCCGCAATCTGATCGCCGCTTTCGCCGCGCCTGCGATCGCGCTCGTCGCGATCGGGATCAGCGCCGCGCTCGCTTCGAACAGCGCCGCGGACAGGCCGTCGTCGCTTCGCAGCCTCAGCGCCGCGGACGCCGCCGCTGACGCGGCGGCGACCTTTGAGCGCGCCGATCTCGACAAATCGGACGCTCTCGACATCGAGGAATATGCGAGCCTTGCGGTGATCACGGCCGAACTTGCGCGCCTGAACGGTTATGTGCGGCTCGCGGCGGACGACGCGCTTCCGATCGCGCTGCCGATCCGGGCGCCTGAGGCGCTCGCCGGCGCTGAGCGCGCGCGCGTCGAAGCCGTCGCGCGGCGCGACTTCTATCGCATCGCCGGCGATGACGGCCGGATCAGCAAGCGCGAGTTCCTCGCCGCCGCCGCCGAGCGTTTCGCGGCCGCGGACCGCAACCGCAACGGCGTTCTTGCGAAAAGGGAACTGGCGGCCTTTGCGGCCCGCAAGGCTTCGCTGCTGGCGCTCGACGCCTAGCCGCGATCGCCGCCGACCGGCCAATTGTCGATGAGTCGCGCCTTGCCCACGAATATGGCGGCGAAGACGCGCGCCGGCGCGCCGGCGAGCGGTCCCGGGCCTAGCGGCGTCAAATTTTCCGCCGAGCGCGCTTCAAGATAGTCGATCTTCGTCAGCCCGGCTGCTTCGAGCGCGGCGCGGCCCGAACGAAGCGCCGTATCGACGCGCGCGCCGTTTTCAAGGTCGCGCGCCACGTCGGCGATGACGCGATTCAGCGCGCCCGCGCGCTTGCGTTCTTCAGCCGAAAGATAGGCGTTGCGGGAAGACATCGCGAGGCCGTCGGCTTCGCGCACGATCGGCGCGCCAACAATCTCGACGGGCATATCGAGATCGCGGACCATGCGCTTGATCACAAGCAATTGCTGGAAATCCTTTTCGCCGAAAACGGCGATGTCGGGCCGCGCCTGATTGAGAAGCTTGCAAACAACCGTCGCGACGCCGCCAAAAAAATGCGGGCGCGACTCCCCGCACAGACCTTTCGACAACTCGGCCACAGCAACGCTGGTCTGGAAGCCGGGCGGATACATCACGGCAGCGTCCGGCAGGTAGGCGAGCTGGCAGCCGGCGCTGGCCAGGAGCTCCAGATCGCGCGCCTCCTGGCGCGGATAGGATGCGAGGTCCTCGCCAGGGGCGAATTGCTTGGGATTGACGAAAATGCTCGCGACGACGCGGTCGGCGAGACTTGCGGCCTTGGCGATCAGCGACAAATGGCCTCTATGCAAGGCGCCCATAGTTGGGACAAAACCAACCGTCAGCTTGTCGGCGCGCCAGCCGTCGACGCGCGCCCGCAATGATTCTATGCTGCGCGCGACCTCGATTTGAGAATCAGCTCCAATTGGCGGCATCTGGAAAGCTCAGTTTGATGCGCATTGCGGTTTCGTCGGAGACGCTCATGCGACAGCCCGGATCGATGTTCAAGATCTCGGCCGGGGCTTCGGGACGTTGGGCCAAGCTGGCGCGCGCCGCTGCGGCGGCGATGGCGCTTTCGGCTTGTTCGACGCTTCAGGGCCAGCACGAGGCTGACGTGAAAGGCGATTCGCAAGCGCCGATCGTCTGGAGCACGCCCGGCACGCCGGATCTCCAGACGGAGATTGCGCGGCTCAAGGCCGAAAACGCCAAGCTGACGACGAAGGTCGCCGAACTTCAAAAACAGCTCGCCGCGCCTGCGCCGGCGAGCGATTCCGCCGCGGCCGCGCCCGGGGGCGAGACTGAGGCGGCGGCGGAGGAAGGCAAGCTCGAAGTCCCCGCCGCGCCGCTCAAGCCCGAAACGGTCGTGGCCAGCGCCGATGTCGACCGGGCGCTCGCCAATTCCCCGGCCCCGCCGGTCGATCCTGCGCCGCGGCTGGTTCAGCCGTCCTTTGCGTCGGATCAGGAAACCGTATTCGAGAATGAGGCGGCCGACTCTATCAAGACGTCCAGCGTCCTCTATGGCGTGCATCTCGCCTCATATCGCCGGGTCGAAGACGCCCGCGCGGGTTGGCGAAAGCTTCAGCGAGAGAATCCGGATGAACTCGGCCTTCTCGAGCCGCGCGTTGAAAACATCACCATTCCGGGGCGCGGAGACTTTATTCGGCTGATCGGCGGCGGGTTTTCCTCGCGGGAAAAAGCCGAGGAGCTGTGCGAACGTCTGCGCGCGCGCCATCTTTATTGCACCGTCAGGGATTTCGACGGGCAGCGCCTGTCGATGGCGGGCTAGCGGCGGTCCGGCGCGGCGATTTCGAAACTGCGCGCGGCGAAAACGCGGCCTTCGAATTCAGCGCGGCCGACATAGCGCAATTCCAACAATCCCTTCGGCAAGGCTTTGACTCCCAGCGGCACGACGACCCGGCGGCGCGCGGTGTCGACATAGGCGGCGACGTTCTCGACCTTGCGCATGAGCGACCGTTTGCCACCTTCCGGCGTGAAATAGGCTTCGACGCCGCCAAATGGGGAGAAATCGCCCGTCGGCGAAATGTGGGTTTCAACCTCGATGAGGCCGTCGGCGCTCCGGATGAGCTGGGTATCGCCGATTTTGGCTTCGGCGACGCCGCGCCCGGCGCGCAGAATGACCGGCGTTGACACGCCGAGACCGATATCGACCTGGAGCGACCCGCCGGCCTCATGCAGCGCGGTGCGCGCGGCGTCCGTTTCGACCAGCAGATGCGAGCGCCATTCGCCCTCGCCGGGAGGCGCGCGCCGAAGCCGGACCGTGATGATCGCGCTTTGCCCCGGTTTCAGGCGAAACGAGGCGGGCTCGACCGCAAGATAGGGCGCAGCGCTCGTTTTTTCGCGAGCCGCCGGGGAGGCTGCGACATAGCCGGTTTCCGTGTCCGTGAGATCGATCCACGACAGACGCCCGTCAATGATCCGCTTCGAGGGGTTCGATATCCGGTAGGTCGCGACCGGAGCGCTCGCTGTGATCACCTGCCGCAGCGGCGACAGCACGATTTCCGCGCGCGCCGGCGCTGCGGCCGCCAGCCCCAAGACAAGCATCGCGATTGCCCGTAAGAGTTGCATCCGCGGACAGGAGAATCGGAACAGATTTACCATTGCGGCGGATTGTAACCCGCGTGTGGTTTCGCGCGGGTAAGCGTCGGCGATGCAGGTGAGGGCGATGACCCACGTCATAGTGTTGGGCAATGAGAAGGGCGGCTCGGGCAAATCCACGGCCGCCATGCATATCATCGTCGCTCTCATGAAAACGGGCCATCGCGTGGCTGCGATTGATCTCGATATGCGTCAACGCAGCTTGAGCCGTTACATTGAGAACAGAAGAAAGTTTTCTGAAAACAAGCAGATGGACCTTCTTTTTCCGATTCAGCCGGAGGTGCGGGCGTCATCGCTCGACAGCCGGGAGGCTTCCCGGGAGGAAGAGACGGCCAATCTGACGGGCGCGCTCTCAACGCTTAGCGATTGCGATTACGTCGTGATCGATTGCCCCGGCGCCGACACCCATCTTTCCAGGCTCGCCCACGCCCACGCCGACACGATTGTCACGCCCTTGAACGACAGCTTCGTTGATTTCGACCTGCTTGCCCGGCTCGACCCGGTGACGGGCGCGCTTGCGGGCCCCAGCCTCTACAGCGAAATGGTCTGGAATGCGCGCAAGCGCCGGGCGATGTCCGGCGTGCCGGGCGGTATCGACTGGGTCGTCATGCGCAACCGGCTTTCGGCGACCCGGGCGCGCAATAAGGCGGAAATGGGCAAAAAGCTCGAGGATCTTTCGGCGCGGATCGGCTATCGCATCGCCCGGGGGTTCGGCGATCGGGTGATCTATCGCGAACTCTTTCCGCTTGGTTTGACCTTGCTCGATCTGGGCGGCCGAGATGCGCCGGTCCGGCTTTCGACAATGAGTCACATCACTGCGCGCCTTGAGATCCGCTCGCTGATCGCGACTCTGAAACTGCCGCCGCGGGAGACACGCGAAGCCGCGTGAGGCGCCCACCGCGGCGCTTCCAAGCTCGCCGCGCTTCAGGCAAAGTCGGCGTCGGGAAGGCGGCCCCCACGGCGAAGAACGTGATGTCCATCGGCGCGTTAGCACTGGTTCTCGCGGTAGCAGCGGCTGGCTGGCTGCTCTGGCGGTCGGCGCGCGCGGGCGAGTCGGGATTCGGCGCGCGCAATGTGACGTTGATGAAGGGCGTCGCCTTTCTTGCCCTCGCCGCGGTGCTGTTCGCCGTCAAGCTGATGCCCATCGCCTTAATGACCTTGGTCGCGGCGGGCGCGGTCACTGTCATCGAGATTTGGCGAGAGCGGGCTATAGGGACCGAAGCGTCGGGGGCTGCGCCGCCGGCGGCGAAGACCGCGATGCAGGCCGAAGAAGCCGCATCGATCCTCGGCGTGCCGCTCGATGCGCCGCCTGACGCCGTGCGCGCTGCGCATCGAAAACTGATCGGCCAACTCCATCCGGACAAAGGCGGCACCGATTATCTGGCGGCGAAAATCAATGACGCCCGCGAAGTCCTGCTCCGCCGGCAGGGGAACGGCGGGGTCTAGCCGATGCGCCCCGGCCGGCTCGCCAATAGCCGGCGGGCGAGAAATTCAGGGCTCGCCGGCGTCAGACCTTCTGAAATAAAGGCGGACTCCGAAAAATGCGCGAGCGCCAATTGCGCGCTGTGCGCGGCGGCGAGCGCGGCCCCGACGCGTTTCGTGGCGTCGAATTTCGTGATGATCGTTTTGCGGACGCCGAACTCCCGGAAGGCGGCGGTCCATTCCTGAAATTCGGCCGCGTCCCCGCTCGCGGGCAGAACGAGAACCGGCTCAGCGCCGGACGCGTCGCGGAAACTCCTGAGAGCGGCCATGTCGCCGGCATCGAACGGGCTGACGCCCGGCGTATCGAGCAGAACGAGGCCCTGCGGTCTGTTGATCTGCAAGGCCTTCTCCACGTCGAAGGGAGTCTCGACGATGAAGAAATCGGCGCCGAGACTGTCGCTATAGGTGCGCAATTGCTCGACGGCGCCCGCCCGCCCGGCGTCCGCCGTCATGATGAAGGCGCTGAGATCGTTCTCCATCGCCGCCGATGCGAGCTTGGCCGCCGATGATGTCTTGCCGGCGCCGGTCGGTCCGACCAGCATGATCGGGGTCGCCGGATCGACGGGCAGAGGCGCGTAAGAAAAGGCTTCTGCAAAGGCGGTTTCAAGGCGGTAGAGGTCCTCATCGATACGCGAATGACGTGCGCCGTCGATCAGCGCCTTCAGGAGATAGGGACCGACGCCATGCGGCGTGAGAAGATCGCTGAGGCCTTTCGCCGTTTTGTCGGAGAGGTCCGGAGACGGCGCGCCCCCGCCGCCTTTGCCCGCGCGCGATAATTCGCCGCGAAGCCGCGCCAGAGCGTCTTCGGCGTAGCGTTTTTCGAGCGGCTCGTTCAGGCGCGCGCCCGTCGGCTCGCGCCCGGCCTTTTCATCGATCACGCGGCGGGCGGCCTCGCCGAAAGTCGGCTCCAGCCGCGGCGCCGGGGCGTTCGGTGCCGGCTTATCCGAAGCGGATATTTCGACGTCGCCGCTCGGAAGGTTTCTGACCGCTATCACCACCGCGCGCTCCCCCAGCGCGCGCTGCGCCTTGGCTTTCGCGGCCTCGAGCGAGGACGCAATGAACTTCATCATGGGGAACTCATACTTCCAGTTCGACCGGGTCTGTCGGACCCAGTATGGAGCCGAAAGCAGGATTGCGAAAGCGCCGACACGCCTGGCAGGAGCAGCTTTCGCCTCAGACGCGAAGACGGGCCCGTTTCGGGCCCCTCGCTCCGGGCGGCCAATCTATTCCGTATACGGCAGGTGTGCGCTGCAAAAAAGATCCCCGCGCCGAAACGCGGGGAGTGGGAGAGACTAGGAGGGAGGACCTTGAAATTTTAATGTGATCTAGCGGTATTGCTGGATACGCGTGGCGCGCAGCCCGGGCATGCCGAACTGGTCGATCGCCTTCTGCCAGGCGAGGAATTCTTCAAGCGTCAAGGTGTAGCGCGAACACGCTTCTTCGAGCGTCAGGAGACCGCCCCTGACAGCGGCGACCACTTCGGCCTTGCGCCTGATGACCCAGCGCTTCGTATTCGCCGGAGGCAGGTCCGCCAATGTGAGCGGCATCCCGTCGGGGCCGATCACGTACGGCTCCTTCGAGCGCGACGACTCGGCGTTGGTGGCGGCGACTGACATCGATGGAAATTCCCTTAGATACGCAACTGTTGAGGCCGCCAACCTAGCGTCTGCGCTTTTAAAAAACGCCTAAACCTAGTAGTAAATCCTTTGCTAAGCGACTGAAAGAATTTGAGAAAAATTAGAAAGACATTCTGTCCCGCTACGGAACAACCGGCACGGAACGGAGCCGCGGACGAGGCTCCGCTCGGCGCGTTCCCTTCGACTTTTCGTCAAAACCCGCGCCGAACGCCTTTTGAGGCGCTGGATTACCGTTAAGCCTTTCCCTATGTTCCGCCGCGATGACCGCGACCCTCGACATAGACGCCGCCTCGATCCCGCGCATTGATCTCGGGACGCGCCCGGGCGCGCGCGTCGTCGTCGCCATGTCCGGGGGGGTCGATTCTTCCGTGACCGCCGCTCTATGCAAGCTTTCCGGTTATGATGTCGTCGGGGTCACCTTGCAGCTTTACGACCATGGCGCGGCGATCCAGCGCAAAGGCGCGTGCTGCGCGGGGCAGGATATCTACGACGCGCGCGCGGTCGCCGATCGTCTTGGCTTTCCTCACTACGTTCTCGACTATGAGGACCGCTTCTCCGATGCGGTGATCGAAGACTTTGCAGACGCCTATCTCGCCGGCGCGACGCCGGTGCCGTGCATCCGCTGTAACGAGCGGGTCAAATTCCGCGACTTGCTGGCGGTGTCGCGCGATCTCGGCGGAGACTGCATGGCGACGGGCCATTACATCCGCCGCGCCGAGGGGCCGGACGGCGCCGAACTCCGGCGCGCCGCGGACGCCGCGCGCGACCAGAGTTATTTCCTCTTCTCAACAACGCGCGAGCAATTGGAATTTCTGCGCTTCCCGCTTGGCGACATGCCGAAATCCGCGGTCCGCGCGATCGCCGCGCGCCTCGGTCTCGACGTCGCCGACAAGCCCGACAGCCAGGATATCTGTTTCGTTCCGGAGGGCAGATATGCGTCGGTCGTCGAAAGGCTCCGACCCGGCGCTTCAGAGCCCGGAAACATCGTTCATCTGAATGGCGACGTTCTCGGACGGCACCCTGGCGTCATTCATTACACAGTCGGCCAGCGCCGGGGGCTTGGCGTCGCAGGCGGCGAACCGCTTTTCGTCGTCAGGCTCGACGCGGCGCGCCGGGAAGTCATTGTCGGACCGCGCGAGGCCCTGCTCGTCAGCCGCATCCGGCTTTCGGATGTCTCCTGGCTCGGCGAAGGTTCCCTGGAGGAAGCAGCACGCGCGCAAAGGGCGGTCGCCGTGCGCGTGCGCTCGACGAGACCGCCGCGCGGGGCGCGGCTGCTTCGCGACGCAGACAGCTTCGTCGTCGCGCTCGACGAACCGGAGGAGGGCGTCGCACCGGGACAGGCTTGCGTCTTCTATTCGCCAGAGCCTGAACATGACCGCGTGTTGGGCGGGGGATGGATTTCTGGCGCCGAGTCTGCCCTAAGAGAGTCCTGATCTCCAAGTTCCTCCCCCGACAGAGAAGGACCCGATGGCGAAGAAGCAGTATAATTGTTTGAAGTGTCCGGCCTATTGTTGCTCCTATTCGCATATTCCGGTGACGAAGCGCGACCTCAAGCGCCTCGCGAAGTATTTCGACATCACTGAAAAAGCGGCGGAAAAGAAGTTCACGAAAAAGGGCGACAAGCACAGCCCTCGGGTGTTGCGGCACACCGATGACGAACATTTCGTCACGTCATGCATGTTTCTCGACAAGAAGTCGCGCAATTGCACGATATATGAGGGACGGCCGCAAATTTGCCGGGACTTCCCGACGCAGACGCGCTGCGGCTATTATGAATTCTTGAAATTCGAACGCGAAGTTCAGGATGATCCGGATTGGGTTGCGACCACGGACTAGGCTTTCGTGACGGAAGCGGTTGACGTCGCTGTCATCGGGGCGGGCGTCGTCGGCATTGCGATCGCGCGCGCGCTGGCTTTGGAAGGCCGGGAAGTCGTCCTTCTCGAGCGCAATGACAAAGTCGGCGCGGAAACCTCCTCGCGAAATTCCGAAGTCATCCATGCCGGCATCTATTACAGGCCGGGCGGTCTTCGGGCGCGGCTTTGCCGGCCGGGCAAAGAGCTGCTCTATCGTTATTGCGCAGAGAGAGGCGTCGCGCACAAGCGCTGCGGCAAGCTCATTGTCGCGACAAGCGATGCGGAAGTCTCCCGACTCGAAAACTTGCGCCGCACGGCCGAACAGAACGGCGTCAGCGATCTCGAGCTGATCTCGGGTGAAAAAGCCGCAGAGCTTGAACCCGGTCTTTGCGCGCGCGCCGCGCTTTTGTCGCCGACAAGCGGCGTCGTCGACGGCCATAATTTGATGACATCGCTGCTCGGCGATTTTGAAAACGCCGGCGGGACTCTTGCCCTCTTGAGTCCGGCGGAGGGTGGAGCGGTCGTCGGCGACGGCGTTCGTCTCGACATCGGCGGCGCCGAGCCGACAGCGCTCCATGCGCGACTCGTCGTCAATGCGGCCGGCCTGTGGGCCGACCAGGTTGCGCGGTCGATTTCCGGGCTCGCTCCGGAATGGATTCCGCAGATCCGCCCGGCCAAGGGGCAGTATTTCATGTATTCCGGTCCGGCGCCGTTTGGGCGCCTCATTTATCCGCTGCATTCCCCGGACAGCCAGGGCGTCCACTACACCCGCGATCTCGGCGGGCAGGCGCGGCTTGGGCCGGATATCAGCTGGGACTCGCCGCTTGGGGACTATTCGGTCGATGAAGATCGTCTCAGCGCCTTCGCGGAAGCCGCGCGCCGATTCTGGCCGGATATCGATCCCGCTCGGCTCCATCCCGGATATGCGGGCCAGCGCCCGAAGACGGCCGGTCCCGGCGAAGAGGGCGACTTCCGCATTTACGGCCCCAAGACGCATGGCGCGCCGGGCTATATCGGCCTCTACGGCATAGAGTCCCCGGGGCTGACCTCTTGCCTCGCGATCGCCGACCATGTCGCCGCGCTTGCCCGTTGAGGCGTCACGCTTGCTGGACAGGGCCCGAGTCGCTATAGACCCTGCCTCCCGACAGGGCCTGGCGGGGTAGCTCAGCTGGTGAGAGCGCAGGATTCATAACCCTGAGGTCGGCGGTTCAATCCCGCCCCCCGCTACCATCGCTCGCATCCAGGAACGCCTTGCAATTCCACCCGGCCGGCGATGAATTCGGCCAAGACGTCGGCGTTGCGCAGAATAGACAGCCTTCTGGAGACGGCCATGACAGCGAATGTGGACGCTTTTGACGCCTGGATTCGATCCTCCTTCGTTGAGATGAACACCGAACTGGAGGAGCTCTATTTCGGCCAGGAGGACCGCGCCAATGTCGAAGGCGTCGGCGACGCCATCAAGGCGCAATTGCGCGATGAAGGCAGGAAGTTCGTTCGGGCCCTGATGATCGAGGGAAACACTGATGAGGGATTTGACTGCGCTTTCGGGCTTCTTGGCGATCTCGGCCTTTATCTGGCGGCGCTTCGGCGGCATGAACTGACCAACCCCGCGCGTGAGAAAAAGTCGCCCTTCCATGAGGCGTCCGCGCTGGGGCTTCACATCGGCGCGTCTCTCGGCGTTGCGCCGCGCTTTGCGACGAGTCATCTGTCTACGCATAATTTCGCGATCGATGGAAAACCGAAAAGCTTTACATCGCTCAAGGATGAATATCTGTTCCTCGATTTGAACACGCGCGGGATATTCTCTTACAAACGCGCGGCTGACGCTCTGATGAGGATTGCGCCTCTCGGAGTCTCGCACCCGGTTGCGCTGATGCTCTTTGAAGACGCCAAATGCGCCCTCGACGATGTGAGCCGATATGATGACGCGTTGTTCGACCAACTTGATACGGATCGATTCTTCTATTGCGTCCGGCCTTACTACAAGCCGTATCGAGTCGGGCGCCAGGAATATCGCGGCGCAAATGCGGGAGATTTTTCCGGCATCAATGAAATAGACCTTCTGCTCGGACTGTGTCGGGCGAACGATCCGTATTACGCGCAATTGCTCGTCGACAAGATGCTATTCATGATGCCCGCCGATCAGGCGAGTTTGCGGGATTGCATGCGGCGCAAGCCGTTGCTCGACGAGCTGTTGGACGCACGGGAGAAACACAGCGGAGAACGCTGGTTCAAAGACGCAGCGCGCGCCTTTCTGGCGGTTTGCGACGCGCATGGCGCGGCCGCCGCGCGCCATCACGACCGGCTCGTCGCACGATTCATCGACAAGCCTTCAAAGTCTCTCGAAACGCGCCATCTGGAGCAGTTGACGGCGAGCGGACCGCCTTTGCCTGTCCTTCTTAACGCTTTGGCAATACTTCGGGATCTGCGCATGGCTGCGAACCGCAGCGATATCCCGACCGCCTACGCCCGTTTGCAGGAATTGCGCGCTGCGATCGATTAACGCGTGCGACGTACGGACATTAGCGTCCTGTCACATGAAAAAAAGTTGAGCATTTCAAATGGACTCTTTGCGTTGACCTTCCGTTTCCGGTTCGACCATATGGTCGATGTGGCGGGACAAGATGGGCGTTGCGTAAGGAGGTTGCCGGCATGCGGCGGAATTTTTCTTGGGTTGGCGCGGTTGTTCTGGGCCTTGCCGCAGCCTGCACCGCACGGAGCGACTATACCGATCCGACGACGTCCGTTCAGGGAGCGGTGAGTTCGCCCGGCGACGCGCCGTCTTCTTCGAGCGGCGCCCCGTCTCCGAGCAGTTCGTCCGATACCCCCGCCAGCGCGCCATCCTCCGCGAGCGCGACCTTCCCCAACACCGATGACGGCAAACCGATCATGCAATTGGGGCTGGACGGGATTGCCTACTGGAGCCTTGAAGACAAGTTCCTGAACCTTCTGCAATCGAGCGGCTATGCGTGGGCGGCGCACGGGGAGTGGAACTCCGGCCTCGCCGACATGAGTTTCGCCGAACTATACAACGCCGGGGTGATCGACAAGACGACGATGCTGCCGACGCGTCTGCCGGCCGGATACGACGGCGGCAAGGGATTCATCGCTTCCGGTCTGTTTCGTTTCGGCGCGCGCTATTATCCCGATTATTACGCCGGGACCTATGTCTTCGACTGGCAGGGCGACGCCGACGCGCGCTGCGGCTTCGGCAAACCGACCGTGCACGTGAACGCGCACCGGATCGAATGCGTCTATCCGGCGAACGACACTGGCTGGGCGCGCGTCGAACTGACGCGCATCGGCGCGGGCTTCTCCAATCCGCGGCTCTACCGCAAGGAGGACGAAGCGGCGATCAACGCCGGCGAAATTTTCTCGCCGAAATATGTCGCGCTTTTGTCGCAATATAAGGTCCTGCGCATGATGGATGTCGCGCAGACCAATACGACATGGATCAGAAAGGTCTCCGAGCTCTCGACGAAGCAGATGTTCGGCTGGGGCTCGAATCCGGCCCGTAACGCCGATGCGCCGGACCTGCCGCGCGGCGCGCCGCTCGCCTTGATGGTCGATCTTGCGGTCAAGACCGACACGGCGCTGTGGATCAACGTGCCGCCCCTGCTCGGCGCGCCGGACGGAATCGAGGACGCCCAATACCAGTCGGATGCGCTGGCGATCCGGGCCTTCGGGCAGGCGAATTTCGACGCCGTCGCCGCCTCGCCGGAATGGCGCAATTACGCCGACAAGGTGGCGGCCGCGCTCGCTTCGGAGAATTATCCGAAAAACTACACGCTCTATCAGGAGATCGGGAACGAAATCTGGAACTTCGCCAACCCGTTCTGGCGCATGACCAATTACTACTGGGGCATGGGCGACGCGCTGAAGGCGAAGAATCCGGACGCGTCGGGCGAGAGCTTCCGCTATGCGCTGGGCTGGCTGACGGCCAATTACGCCGTGCAGTTCGACGCCGCCCTGCGCGCGGCCGGGCGCGCCGACCAGGCCTGGACCATCGTGCTCGCGGGCCAGCATGTCTATCTCGGCCGCACCACGGCCGCGCTTCAGGGCGCGAAAGACTATTTCACGGCGAACGGCCTCGATCCGGCGGTGTGGATGAAGAAAATCGGCGTCTCGACGGCGACCTATTATAACGGGATTTACGACCTATCGACCGGGCTCTTTCCGGCGGCCGACGACGCGGCGCGCGACGCCCAATGGCTCGGTGCGATCGCAAGCGATCCCGTGGGCCTCAGAAAGCGCTTCGCCGATTTCATGATCTCGGGGACATGCAAGTTGTGTATTCCGCAGATCGTCGCCGACCGCGACGCCCAGAAGGCGGAGGCGGAGAAATTCGGCGCGACTTTCGTCGGCGATTATGAGGGCAATTCGCATCTCGTCGTTCCTTCGAGTCTGAAGGCTGAGCCCGCGTTCATCGCCTGGCTGCGCGACTTCCTGCTGAGCGATGAGGCGGGCCGGATCGACGCCGCCTGGGCCGAGGCGCTCTACAGCGAGGACGACAAGGCGATGCTGGCGAATTTCGTCTCGGTTGGGCCGTTCGTGATCGATGCGTCCGGCAAATTCGATCCCGCCGACCATCCCTGGATCGACGGCTTCTGGACCGACCTGCCGGACGGCACCGGCCGGAATCGGGCGCTCAAGCCCTTTTTGAGGAATTAGGGGAAGAGCTCGATCGCGCGGAGAAGAACAAGGGCGGACCGGGGCGATCCGGTCCGCCTGTTTTTTCCGTCCTCAGAAATCGTGCTTCCAGTTGGCGGAGACCGTCTGCTGGCCGTCCTGTTGTAACTGAGTTTCGACGGTGATTGACGGGGTGATGTCGTACTGAACCCGTACGGAGCCATTCTTGCCCTGCACGTCCTGCGTGGCGGAGACAAACAGTCCTTGTGCGACATATTTGCCGACTTCAAGTTTGCTCTCGCCGGCGTTCGCGCCGATGTCAACATTGAGAAGATCAAGTCCGAGTGTCCGGCGCGCGACGCCCGTAATGCCGCCGCCCGAACCGCCGAACGGACCGACGCCGCTGAGCTGCGCGAGCGCCGCGGCGACCTGCAACGATTCCATGGCGGTGAGGTCCGTTGTCTGCTTTCCGAAAAGCACGAGCGCCATGACGTCATTCGTCGGCAGGGGCGGCGTTGAAGTCAGCGAGACGGACGGGGACTGCGCGCGGCCGGTGATTTCAATCGCCGCGGTGACGTTGTTGGCGGCGGCGTATTCAGCGCGAATGTCGAGAGTGGGATTATTCCGCTGAAGTTTGTCGAAATCGATTTGACCTTTGGTCAGCGTGAAGCGCCGTCCCGAAAAATCGAGATAACCTCTTTTCAAGCTTGCAGAGCCCATGATGAGCGGCTCGCGCGCGTCTCCCGAGGCGCGCAGATCGGCCGTCCATTCGCTTTCGAGGCCGCGTCCGCGGACGAATATGCGGTCGTCGGCGCTGACAGTGATGTCGAGAACGATCGGCGGCGCCGGCGCGGCGGCGGATTTAGGCGCGGTGAGAGAATTATCGGCCTGGTCGGCGGAGACGACCGTAATTCCGACAAGACCGGCGGAGGACGGCGCAGCCAGAGACGCGTTGAGTTCGTCGACGGTCAGCGCGCCCTCCGCCTTGATGGCGTCGAGCGGGCCTGCAAGTTTCACTGCGCCGGAAAGAGAGGCTGATTGGATCGGTCCGGTCGAAAAGCGTGCGCCCTTTGCAGTGACTTCGGCGTCAATCCGGCTGCCCGCGCCGAGGGTCGTTCGCCCGGCGAGCGTTAAGGTTTTTCCGGACTGACCGATGCCGTGACCCGAAAAGTCGAATGCGACCGTGGTTTCGTCGTTCGACGCCCTTGCGTTCAAGGCGCCTTCGATTCCTGTGAAGCTGAGGCCGGAGGCCAATTCCGTGTAAGCGCCCTTTGCAAGCGTAACGCGGCCGTCGATTTTCGGACTGTCGATCGTTCCCTCGATGACGGCGTGCGCAGTCAGTGCGCCTTCGAGAGATTGCAGGCTGGTCGGCAGAAACGGCGCGAATTCCTCAACCCGACCGGCATAGTCGACGGCGCCGGACATTTGACCCGCTGTCTCGATCGATAGAGACGGCGTTCTCTTCAATTTAACGGGCAAGGCAAGAGAAATTTCCGCGCCATTTTTCGGATTGCTGTCGCGAAAACGCAAAGTGTCGCCGTCCCAGGAAAACGGTCCGCTGATCGCGGCTTCGTTCTCTTTGGAGATCGAGGCGCGCAGCGAGAGTTCGCCCCTGGCGGGAATGGGCCGATCAGTATCGAGATTGAGTGTCAGACTTGCATAGCCGTCGCCGCGGGGGAGCGGCGCATCGACAAGCACCAGATCTCCGGCCCAGCGGGTCTTGCTCAAATCGGCGTCGAGCGAGAGCGATCCGGCGCGCCCCAGGGAAGCCGCGAGCCCTTTCACGCCTAAGCCTTTGTCGAAGCTGATCTGCGCCGGCTGCTTCAACGCCACGGCAAGCCCGGAAATGATCGCGTTGAGCGTCGTCAGCTTGATCTCGGGCGACCCGCGCAAGTCGGCCTCGCCGCCGATGGCGAGAGAATCCACGGCTCCGGCGGCCGGCAGAAGAAGCCCGTCTCCATGCGCCTCGAATTGGATCGCCTTAGCCGGGCCCGACGCCTGCGCAGTCAGGCTTTGCGCGCGGATGTCGTCGCCGAGCGCGATGTTCCGGGCTGTTAACGCAAGTCGATTGCCGGCCGCCCCGCGTCGATCGAGCGCGCCTTTCGCCTCGATTTCCCCCGTCAGCTTGACGCCCGGCCAGGGTTCGGCGCCGTGGTCGCCCCGATAGCTAAGGTCGATCGCAGCCGTCTGACGGGCGCCATCGTAAGACGCCGACCCATTGAGGGCGAATGCGGCGGCTTGGAGCGCTAGCGAGGAAACGGTGATCGCATCCCCATCGAGCTCGACGCGCCCTTTCAGCGACCCGGCGGCGCTCTTGGCGCGGCCGGATATGTCTGCGGAAAGCGTCGCCCCTTTGCGAACAAATTGAATGGTCGTCGTCGAGGGCGGTATCGCGCCGCCTTCGCCGGCGATCGAGGGCGAATCGATATCGATCTTGCCGGAAAGCCGGTCCATGGTTCCGGATACGGAGATCGCGGCCCGGATCGGTTTGTCGACGGTCACTGCGCTGGTCGCCGCGGCGACCGTTTTCGGCGCCGCCGACAAGTCGCCGCCGAGCGCGATCCCTTTGCTCGACGCATTGAACCGCGCTTCCCCCTCGAAATCGAGGCCGCTCGGGCTTTCAATATGGAATTGCTGCAATGTCGACAGGCCGGCGGCGTTCAGGTCCGCCGACGCCTGAGCCGTAACGCCGTCTTTGAGGAGGACAGGAAGCTCCGCGTCGGGCTTCATCTGAAGCGTCAGGAGACCGTTCAGGCGGCTCTCGAGATCGGTTTGCGCTTTCTCGATGAGAAGAGCGGCCTTGGGCGTCTCCAGATTTGCGTCGAGCTGATAATTCAGGGCGACAGGGAGGAGACGAAACGTCAGGCGCGCGCGCGGGCCGGTCATCGCTTGGATGCCGGGCTCGAACGTAGGCGAAAATTCGGCCGAGATGTCGCCCGCGAGCGTCTGCGCGCGCGACTTGTTTGTCTGCCAGATCAGCGTTCCTGAAGCCTCTCCGGCGTCGCCTTTAAGTTTTTCAATCGCCAGTTTAGTGGTCGCGCCCGACTGGCTCAGCAAAACGGCGAATTGCAGCCGGGACCCGATAATCTCCGAAAGGTTTTGAAGCTTTGGGCCCAAAGTCGCGTCGCCTTCCGCCGACAGGACTATTTGATCGGATTTTAGAAGATCGCCGGCAAAAGCGAGCGTGGCCGCGCCGAATTCGCCAGCGGCGGCTTCCATCCGCATCTTGAAAGCATTGAGCGGCGCTTCGCCTGCGGCTTTCAGAAAGAGTTCGCCGTCAAGACCGGCGAGCGAAGCGAGAAATCCGTCGGACGCAGAAGCCGCGACAATGTCGACAGCGCCATGGTTGGCGTTCTGATCGAATTCCATCGTCGCATTGATCGTGTCAGTGTCGCCGGCGCTGGTGGCGTTAAGCATGAGTGAGAGCATCCCGCCATGCATAACCACGCCGCCCGACGCGTCGAGGTGCAGCGGCGCGCCGAATACGCTTTCGTCGACGTCTATGTCGGCGATTGTGATTTGCTTCACGGCGAGATCGGGCAAGCGACGGGGTAGAGACGGGAGCGTGAAGGCCGCCGCTTCGTCTTCGGCGCGGGCTGTTTCGGGCGGCGCTTGAAGAAGATGAACGCCGTCTACGTCAAGTTTGCGAATTCTGATTTTGTCTCCGAGCAGCGCAAGCGCCGACCAGTCCATTTCGACGCGGTCGATGCGCAGCCAGTCCGCATCTTCGCTGCGAAACGATACGTCACTCAGGATGAGATTATTGGGCAGCGCGCCCCCGAGCGATCCGATCGTGGCTCGCCCGCCCAGCGCGTCGCCGAGAGACGGCTCGATCAGCGAGGCCAGGAAGTGCCGGCCTGGCGGCGTGTGAAAGAGCAGGGCGAGTCCTACGCCGGCGACGGCGGAAAGCGCGAAGGCGGCGAGCGCCAGCATGAGGACCAGGCGCCGCATCAGAACGCCTGCCCCAACGAGATGTAAATCTGGAAGGCGTTATCGACGGCGCGCCGGTCAGTCGGGAAAGCGACGTCAAGACGGATCGGGCCGACCGGCGTTAGATAGCGCACCCCGCCGCCCACCCCGATAAAGAAGCGTTGGCCGAAATCCGGCGTCGAACTTTCTGAAATCGACCCCGTATCGGCGAAGGCGGCGACTTGGATCTTGCGCGTGACGAGCGCGCGGGTCTCGATCGCGCCCTCGATCACGGATCGCCCCCCGACCGGGTTATTCTCCGCGTCGAGCGGTCCGATGAGCTGGTAGCCATAACCGCGCACCGATGCGCCGCCGCCGGCGTAAAAGCGTTTGTTTGAAGCGATGCTTGATAGGGGCGAGCCGACTATGGAGCCAAGCCGGCCTCTGTAGGCGATCGTGAAACGGTCATGCTTGCCGAAAGTGAAGCGAGACCGCACATTGAGTTCGCTCACCTCAAAACTGTCCGAGCCCGTATAGGGAGTCGCCGAAAGCGAAACCTTGACGCCCTGCGTCGGGTTGAGGAGATCATTTTCCGTGTTCCAGATCGTCGTTAGCGGGATCGAAAAAAAGTAGGTCCGTACGTCGCTCGTGTCAGTGCGGACTTTCGAGGTTTCGAGAGCGAGCGCGCCGCGTGTTTCGAGACGTGATTGCAGCCACTTGTGCGACAAACCGCCCGACAGGCGGATTGTGCGCGCGTGATAGGCGTCCGGCGATTCATTGCTGAACTGGAATGTCGCGAATGCGCTGCCGGGCATGGCGGGCAGCGGTTTGTCGAGGGTGACGCCGATGGACTGCTGCACTTGCGTTCCGCTGATTTCCGTGTGCGCGAGCTCGCCGTGGTGGAAGAGATTACGATAGTCGAAATAGAGGCGTCCGCCGGGCCCTTCGGTTGTCGAGTAAGACGCACCCACGCCGATCGTTCGACGCTTTCGCTCCGCCACATTGACGAGGACGGGCGCGAGGCCTTGCGTGTCCGGCGCGCCTGGCTCCACGTCGATGCTCGAAAAAAGACCCGTGGCGGCGAGCCTGTCGCGATAAGCGACCAGTTTTGAATGACTATAGATGTCGCCGGGTCGCCAGGTTTTGAGTTTCCTCAAATAGACGGGGGACGTCCTGTCCTGGCCGCTGACCTTTATTTCACCGAATCGCGCGTGTTGGCCGCTTGCGAAAACAAAGACCGCGCGCGCCGTTCCCGCCTCGAGATCGGCTACAGCTTCGCGCGATATGATTCGGGCCGAGGGGTACCCCTTATCCCAGAGCGCGTTCAGGAAAGCGAGCTGAGTCTGTTGCAGTGAGGCGCCATCGGCCGCCCCGTTCGCCTTCATCCCGGCTGCGTCGAGGCTTGCAGGCCGGTCCGAGCCGTCCTCGTCGACATAGCGGATCTCGTAATCGGTGATCCGGAATTTCGGCCCGGTCTCGACGCGGAATATCACTTTCGGTTTTTCCGGATCTGTCTCGGCGTCGACCTCGACCGTCGCTGTTCCGGCATAGTAGCCGGCGGCCTGAAGCGTGGTGCGAAAATTCTCGAGATCATTTCTGGCGATCCTGCGCAAGGCCGCGGTCGTTGCGATCTCGCGCTTATGTCCGGCGATGACCGAGACGTTTTCGAGGGCGCCCCTGAGCCCGTTGGACACGCCCTCTATCTCGACCGCATAACTCTCCGTCGCCCTCGCCGGGACCGCAAACGCACAGAGCGCGGCGGCGAAGACGCCGGCGAGGCTCATAAGGCGGCTGATGTGCACTTTGCGTCTACCCGACTTTTACCGAATTCCGGCGCTCGCCCGCCGCGGAGGAATCTCCCCCAAGATCATGGCGAAATTTGATTAACCATAAGCTTCGCGGGCGCCGCGGCGAGCGCTGTCGCAGCGGGCTTCGCGCTGGCCAAGGGCGCGCGCCTGCGCTACACGCGGCCATTCTGAGATCGGCGTTAAGGATTCGTTGATGGCCCATCCGCTCAGCGGCGCCAATATCGGGACGCTTGCCGCCGTCGTCCGCCGCGCCGGGCTGCCTGACAAGCCTCTCGCAGGCGCAGGGATCGCCCTGTCTGTCCTGGGGCGATGGCCGTTTTCGGCCGCCGAACGCATTTTGATGGAAAGCCGTCTGCCGGCGGCGGAGGATGTTGCGCCGCCCGTTTTTATTCTCGGGCATTGGCGTTCGGGCACGACCCATCTCTACAACACCATGACCCAGAGCGGCGACTGGGCGTATGTCCCGCCGGTCGCGACGGGGCTTCCATGGGACCTTTTCGGACTGGCGAAGGCTTTCCGGCCGCTGCTCGAGCGTGCGTTGCCGGAGCACCGGTTCATCGACAACATTCCCGTGAAGCCGGACAGCCCGCAAGAAGACGAGATCGCCGTCGCGAATATGAGCGACCTGTCCTTCTATCACGGCATCTACTTTCCGCGCGCCTTTCGCGAATTCGTGTATCGGGGCCTGTTTTTCGACGATTGCGGGCCGGAAGAGGTCGAGGGCTGGCGGCGGATGTTCCTGTATTTGATGCGAAAGCTTTCGCATTATCAGGGAAGAAAACCGCTTCTCATCAAAAATCCAACGTATACGGCGCGACTCGCCATGCTTCTCGAAATGTTCCCGGAAGCGAAATTCATTCATATCCACCGGAATCCGTATGAGGTTTTTGTCTCCATGCGGAATTTCTGGTCAAAACTTCTAAAGGAATTCGCTCTTCAGGACTATGCGCATGTCGATATCGACGAAACAATTCTCGACGTTTACGAGCGCATGATGAGGAAGATCGAAACGGAATCGGCGGGCCTTCCGGCTGACCGCTTCATCGAGTTGCGCTATTCCGAGCTAGATCAAAATCCGATGGCGGCGCTCGAAGAGGTCTATTCGACCCTCAATTTGCCCGGATTCGATCTGGCGCGGCCGGCTTTCGCCGCCTATCTTGCGTCCGTTCGCAGCTTCAAGAAAAACAAGTTCGACTACTCGGATGAAGCCGCGGAAAAAGTCTCGAGGCGGCTCGGCTACTTCCTCGACAAATGGGGGTATGCGCGCCCGGGAGGAGAGCAGGGGCAAGCGCGCGGGGAATTGCGCCATGACGAAGATGCGGGGGCGGCTTAGTGCGACGATCTTGCTGGCGGCGCTTTCACTTGCCGCAGGAGGATGCGCCGTGAAAGCGGAGTCAAAGCCCGTATACGCCAAGGAGCAGTGCCGACGGGTGCGACTGGTGGATTCGTCAACCGGCAAATCCATCGTCGGGATCGAGGATCTTTCGCTCGACCGTCGCAAGGGCCGGTTATTTCTTTCCGCCTACGACAGGCTGGCCGTGGCCAAGGCCGTGAGAGAACGCGCTTTCTCGGTTCCGGAAGGCGGAATTTACGAAATTTCCTACAAGGCGCTTGTCGAAACCGATGCGGCGGAAATGACCGTAGCGCCGTTGATCAATCGAGAGGATGTTCCGGGCGGGCTCCGGCCGGTCGGCGTCTCTTATGATCCCGATACAGAGGAAATTGCGTTCGTCAATCGCGGCTACCAGAAGATCAACGAAAAATGGTCGATGACGCCGCGCGTTCAGCGCATCAGCCAGGACGGCGCCGTCTACGTGGCCGGAGAGGGGCCGGCGCCTCGTCATGCCAATAACATTCTCGCGGAGGGAGGCGAGCTTTTCGTGACCTTCGATCACGGCCTCGCCGGATGGCGCGCGAAAATAGAAGAAGCGCTCTCCTGGAGGAAAAGCGGCGTCGTCGATCGCGACGGGCGCATGTTGTTCGACGGAGCAGCCTACGCCAACGGTCTGGCGCGTCTTGCGAATGGCGACATCGCGCTGGCGGGAACGCGTGAGCGCGCAATCATTATCCTTCAAAAAAGCGCGCGCGGGCTCGGCCTGCTCGCCCGTATTCCGGTGCCGGGCGGTCCCGATAATGTGACGATTGCAGACGATGGCGGCATCGTAACGGCCGTGCATCCGTCGATGCTTCGCATCGGGCTCAACCGGCTATTCGGCATTGGCCGCGCGCCCTCACGCGTCGTTAAGGTCGACGAGAAAACGGGCGCCGTGGAAATCCTTTTTGACGACATTTCCGGCGCTTTGTTCAGCGCAGCGACTGTCGCAATAGAAAGCGCCGGCGCGCTTGTGCTCGGGTCGGTGACAGACGAGGGGCTTCTTGTCTGCAAGAGGTCGTCGTGACGCTCTCTCTGGTGACGGGCGGCGCCGGATTTATAGGCGGCCGCCTCGTTCAAAGGTTGAAAGAACGCGGCGAGCGCGTTCGCGTTCTCGACTTGGCGGCCCCGACGTCGCAAGACGATATCCAGGGATCTGTCACGGATGAGAATACAGCACGACGCGCCTGCGCCGGCGTCGACACGGTTTTTCATATTGCGGGCAATCCGCAATTGTGGTCAGCGAAACCTAAATCATTCGACCAGACGAACCGCGTTGGAACGCAGGTCATGCTTGCCGCTGCAAAGACCGAGGGCGTCCGCCGTTTCGTGCACTGCTCTAGTCCGACAGTGCTGATCGGCCGGCGCACGTGGGGCGGTGTGATCGATGAAATGTCGCGGCCGGACGAGGCCGATATGCTCGGCGCATATCCCTTATCGAAGCTTCGGGCCGACCGCGCCGTCGAAGCGGCCGTGCTGGACGGCCTCGACGCCGTCATTGCGATTCCGACCGAACCGCTGGGCGCGGGCGATAGCCGCCTGACCCCGCCGACGCGCATGATCCTCGACTTCGTCAATGGTCGCACGCCCGCTTTTATCGACTGCATGCTGAATTTCGTCGCTGTCGATAGCCTTGCTGACGGCTTTATCGCCTTGCGCGATCGCGGCCGGAGAGGCCAGCGTTACATTCTCGGCGGAGAAAACATCGCCATGCGCGCGCTGCTCGATCGACTGGAGGCGCTTAGCGGACGGTTGATGCCGAAGACGAAAATTCCATATAAAGTCGCGTTCGCCGCCGCGCTCGCCGAATCCGGCCTTGCGCGCATTACGGGGGCCGCGCCCAGGGCGCCGCTGACGGGCGTGCGTATCGCAGGCCGCCCGGTTACGTTTTCAAGCGAGAAGGCGCGACGGGAGCTCGGATGGACGGCGTCTTCTTTCGAAGACGCTCTTGTCGCTGCGCTCAAGTGGTTTGAGCGCAAAGGCCTGCTGGTTTGACCGAAGTCCTATTTGTCGCGGATTTGTCCGAGACGGTCGTTCATTTCAAATAGAACGAGCCACATCTCTGTCGAGAACCGCATCAGAAGAATGATGATCGGCGTACCGATCAACGCGCCGACGACATAAGTCATCGCTTGCGGAAAGCCGAGTTCGCTGATTTCCGTCAACCCGTAAACGATCGTGCCCAGTCCGCCCAAAACGGTCACCAAAAGACCGAGATAGTAAAAAAACTTGATCACCGTAGGCGCGATGAACCTACGGAAACTGAGCAGAAACATCGAGGCCCCTCCCTGACGCGCACCAGTCACCCGGGCGAACATTATCACTTCGTCAGGAAAATTCAAAATTTCTGTGATATCATCTCGTAAGGGACGAAGCGGGATTCTCCCGTGCAGAGAATATCCGCCTGCGGTTTCGCGCCGCGTCATGCATAGCTCCGACCCTTCCACATTCCGCCCGCGCCGCGCCAGTATCGGCATGCGGAGGACAACGTCATTAACAGGTAGAATAAGCCGGCGACCGGCAGCAGGGCCGCCTTCCAGGCCGGCGCGCCATAGAGCCTGATCGTAGGCAGATAGGTTAACGTCATTATTCCGTATGCCGATGCTGCGAGCGCGAACGCATACGCATTGCGGTGCAACGGGAATGAGAAAATGACGGCAAGCGGCGCAAGATAGAGCAGAGTCATCCCGATCGCGGCGCCGAGAAGAAACCTCGTCGAATGTCGCAGCTGCTCGAAAGCGGTGCGGGCGACCATGTTCCAGATCGATGACAGCCGCCGATTGTCGCGCCGGCTTTCGACTTCGCGGTCCGCGAGACCAATCCAGATGCGGCGCGGCGACGGCGTCCGGGCGTTCTTGATGAGCGCGGCGAGGGCGCAATCATCGATCAAACGCCCGCATATCGCCTCGACCCCGCCCGCCGCTTCGAGCGCGTCGCGGCGCACGACCATGCAGCCGCCTGCCGCGGCCGCTTCCGGGCGTTGCGGCCGGTTGACTAGGGGAAATGGGTAGAGTTGCTGGAAGAAATAGACGAAAGCCGGGATGAGGAGCGAGCCCCATAGGCCGCGATCGTCGAGCCGCGCCATCAAAGAGACGAGGGCGAGGTTTTCCGCTTCGGCTTTGGCGATGAGGCGGCGCAGCGCGGACGGCGCATGGACAATATCGGCGTCCGTGAGGAGGAGATAGCGCGCCTGCGGGGCCAAGGTCCTCGCGCGAGCGATTCCCTGCTGCATCGCCCAGAGTTTTCCGGTCCAGCCAGGTTCAAGAGGCGCGCCCGGAACGATCTCCAGCCGGCGAGGGGCGTCGGCCGCCGCGGCGCGCGCGATCGCTGCGGTGCCGTCTTCCGACCCGTCGTCGACGAGCACGACCGTGAAAGCGCCTGGATAGTCGGTCGCCATATGCGAGGCGATCGAGCTTGCGATTACGTTCGCTTCGTCGCGCGCCGGGATAACCGCGACGACCTCCGGCCAGCGTGCGGGCGCGGGCGCCTCGCCCAGCCTTTCGCGCGCCCGCCAGTAAAATCCCCGGCCGAGCAGGAGATAGAGCCAAAGGGCGAGCGACAGGACGGCGATGAAATTCAAGGTCATGACAAGCCGCTCTAGGTGAGGCTGAGCCTCGCGCCAAGCCTTCCCGGACGGCGGTTTGCAGCCTGCGGGAAAAGCCGTAAAGGTCTCGCCATGACGGCGACCGTGAAGGCATCAGAACAGGCGCTCGGCGCGCAGGGCGCAGCCGAAACGCCCTCAGGCAAAGGCGCGGGGGATGAGAATTTCCCCGTCGGCTCTTTTCTGCTGCCCAGACGGCTTCGTCCGCATGTGGCGACCTTTTACGCTTTCGCGAGAGCGATCGATGACGTGGCCGATAATGGAAGCTTGTCGGCAGACGAAAAAATCCGTCGTCTCAAAGGGTTTGACGCCGTTCTGAAGGGAGAGTCTGAGCTGGCCGGCTATGAAAAGGCGGCTGCGCTGCGCGCCAGTATGGCTGAGACGGGGGTGACCACGCAGCACGGCTCGGACCTTATCGCCGCCTTCCTCCAGGACGCGGTGAAGCTCCGCTACAAGACCTGGAAGGAACTCCTCGGCTATTGCGCGCTCTCGGCCAATCCCGTCGGACGCTATCTTCTTGACCTGCACGGCGAGGATAAGTCCGCCTACAGATATTCAGATGCGCTCTGTACGGTTCTTCAAATCGTCAATCATCTTCAGGATTGCGGCGATGACCGGCGCAATCTCGACCGCGTGTACGTCATTGGCGACTGGCTTGCCGAAGAAGGCGGCGCCATCGAAGATCTCGACAAAAGCGCGCTCACCCCGCCTCTGCGACGGGTAATCGACCGCATGCTGACAGGTTGCGAAACGTTAATGAAGGACGCGCGAGCATTGCCTGCAGCGCTGAATTCCAGAAGTCTCGCGATGGAATCGGCGGTGATCGTCAATCTCGCCGCGCGGCTGATCATTCTGTTGCGCAGAGGAGATCCGCTGGCGAGCCGGGTCGCGCTTGCAAAGTT
This sequence comes from Alphaproteobacteria bacterium, assembly GCA_016125425.1. GTDB lineage: Bacteria > Pseudomonadota > Alphaproteobacteria > Caulobacterales > Parvularculaceae > Amphiplicatus. The sequence continues at coordinate 235,839 of WGLT01000003.1, read as the reverse complement.
TGACTTCGTGTCGGCGGGCTTTCGAGGGGCGATTTCCGGCTTTTTCTCAGCGGGCCGGGGCGCGCCGAAATGAGCGCCTCGGCATTGCCTTCGCTGGAAGACGCGCGCGCGCACGCCGAAGCGACGGTCAAGCGCTCAGGCACCTCTTTTGCGGCAGGGATGCGAATTTTGTCGAAACCGCGCCGCGAGGCGATGCATGCAATCTACGCCTTCTGTCGTGAGGTTGACGACATCGCGGACGATGACGCGCCGCTCGCCGTAAAGCGGCGCGGACTCACTGACTGGCGCGCTGAAATCGACCGTCTGTTCGACGGCGGGCCGGAAACCCCGACGGGCGCGGCGCTTCTGCCCGCCGTACAGGCGTTCGATCTTCCGAAGAAGGAATTCCTTCTGATGATCGAAGGCATGGAGATGGATGCGGAAGGTCCGATCGTAGCCCCGCCCATGTCGACGCTCTTTGCTTACACGCGCCGCGTTGCGGGTTCGGTCGGCATGCTGTCCATGCCGGTGTTCGGCGCGCCTCGCGGCGAAGCGTCGGATCGCTTCGCCCTCGCGCTCGCTGACGCCTTGCAGCTCACCAATATTCTCCGGGATGTCGCCGAGGACGCCGCCATCGGCCGACTTTACCTGCCGCGCGAGCTTCTCGTGAAGCACGGCGCGCCGCTGACGCCGGACGCGCTATTGGCGTCGCCCGCGCTGCCGGAGATCGGCCGCGAGCTCGGCGCAGTGGCGGCCGGCAAATTCGCCGAAGCGCGCGCTGCGCTCTCTTCGCTCGATTGGCGTATACTTCGACCGGCGCTGTTGATGATGGGCGTTTACGAGGCCTATTTGCTCAAAATAAGCCAGGGCGGATGGGACTTGGGTGCGCGTCCTTCGCTCTCGCGCATTGAGAAGGCTGCGATCTCCGCACGATGGTTTTTCGCACCTAAGCTAAAGGAAGTCTGATCGTGGAATTTGACGAAAAGGGACTGGTCGTCGGAGGGCCTCTCGAGCCGGCGAACTGGGCGGGGTTCTGCCCGGAGCAACCTGTTGGGATGATGATGGCGCTTGGCGCAGCCCCGCCGGGCGTGGTGGCGATACGTCAATTCCTTCCGATCGACCTTTGCGCAAAATATGTCGCCGAATGCGAAAGCAAGCTGTCAGGTAACGGGCAAGGCGCCCGGAGCAGCAGCATCGACTCGCAATCTGTGAATATGGGCGCGCTCATGCGCCACGCTTTCGCCGGACTGGTATCCCAGCATTACAATGTTCAAATCGAAGGTTTTGAAGCGCCGATGCTGCTACGATATCGCGCCGGCTCCGGCCAAGCGCCGCACGCTGACGCAGAGAGCTGGGACGCTGAAAACAGGACTTGGCGGCGCAACGCCAATCGCGATTACAGCCTGGTTCTGTTTCTCAACGAGAATTTCGAGGGCGGTCAGCTCTATTTTCCGAATTTCGACTTCGGGATGAATCCGGTGACCGGACTTCTCGTCGCTTTTCCGTCCGATCATCGCTACGTAGTGGAGACGAAGCCGGTGACAAGCGGCGTTTCCTATGTTGTCGCCTCCTGGGGGACAGCAAAAGGATCGAACCGCGTACAGCAGGATAAGCCCTCGTCCTTCATCAGACTGTGATCATTTATGGGCGAAGCCTTCATCGTCGGCGCCGGCTTATCCGGTCTTTCTGCGGCGACGCGCCTTGCTGAGCGAGGCGTGAAAGTCACGCTGTTTGATGCTGCGGGCCATGCGGGAGGACGGTGCAGGTCATTCTACGACAAGACGCTTGACCGTGTAATCGACAACGGCAATCACCTCATCATGTCGGGCAATCGCCATGCGCTCGACTACCTGAAAAGGATTGGATCAAGCGACGCGCTGACGGGACCTTCCGCCGCTGAATATCCCTTTGTCGACATCAGGTCGGGCGAACGCTGGCGCGTTAAGATTAATGACGGGCTTATTCCGACCTGGGTCCTCAACAAGCATGCGCGTGTCCCGGGGTCGCACACGTTCGACTACGTCAAAGCAGCGAAAATCGCGCTCGCAAATCGCCGGCAGACCGTTGCGGAAGTGGTCGATGACAAAAGCGTGCTTTACGCGCGCTTCTGGGAGCCGCTGACGCTCGCCGTCCTCAACACGACGCCGGCGACCGGACAAGCGAAGCTATTATGGTCAGTCATCCGTGAGACCTTTGCGTTGGGCGGTAAGGCCTGCCGTCCGCTCGCCGCCCGGAAAGGGTTGGGGGCGGCCTTTGTAGACCCGGCCATCTCGTATTTGAGGGGCCGCGGCGCGACTGTCCATTTCAATGCGCGGCTGAAAAATCTCTGGTTTCAGGATGGTCGCGTCGGCGGGCTCGAGTTTCCTGAAAACAGCGTAGATGTCGGCGTCGATGACCATGTCATCCTGGCGGTGCCGCCCTCACGCCTGAGACAGCTTTTGCCTGAGCTCGACCCGCCGGACGACAGCGCCTCGATCCTTAACGTGCATTATCGGACGCCGTCCCCCGTTCCGAAAACCGCGCTTGGGGATTCGCCGTTCATCGGCATGGTCGCATCGGATGCGCAATGGGCTTTTGTTCGCGACGACATTGTGAGCCTCACCGTTTCAGCCAGTCATGCGATCGGCATGGACGAGGTTCCGAATGCGCAAGTGGTGGAGGATCTCTGGCGCGAAACGCAGATTGCGCTGGAGCTCGGCGATATGCCTTATGAAGCCGTGCGGGTCATTCGCGAACGGCGCGCGACGCCCGATCAGTCGCCTGAAGGCGCGGCCAAACGGCTGCATCCTGAAACGCGCTACGCCAATCTGCTCCTCGCCGGCGATTACACGAACACGGGCGTTCCAGCGACGATCGAAGGTTCGATCAGGTCGGGGGATCGTGCGGCCGAGATTGTTTGGACGCGAACAGGAGGAAGCGCCTAACGTGGCTCGTCAGCATCGCTTCTCGTATCGGCGCTGTTCGGCGTCCGCCATTCGCACTAAAATCCGCGCGTGAGCGCAAACCAGTTCATCGCCGTCATCTGCGGCTTAAAGTCGGAAGCGGCCGTCGTGCGGGCGTGTGCGCCGGCAGAGAAAATTCGAATCGCCGTTTCTGGCGCAAGCGCAGAACGTGCTGAGGAATTGGCGCGTGGCCTGTGTTGCGAGAGCGCGGCAGCAATCCTCTCCGTCGGCGTATCCGGCGGTCTGGCGCCGGATCTTGTGAGCGGCGACATTATTCTGGGCTCTGCTATCCGCACGAGGAGCGGCAGCGAGTACGCCGCGAGCGCCAATCTGATCGCATCGCTGGAAGCAGCCGGCACTGAGGTTCCAACGCCGCGCGCGATTATTTTCGGATCGGACGAAATCGTTGCATCCGCGCGTGAAAAGGCCATGCTCTTCGAACGCTACGGCGCAAGCGCGGTCGATATGGAGAGCCACGGCGCGGCGCGTGCGGCGCGCGCCGCTGGCGTTCCTTTCGCGGCGATCCGGGCTATCGCCGATCCGGCCTCGCGCGCCTTGCCGCCTGCCGCGCTTAATGCGGTCGCTCCAGACGGCTCGACGCGAACGCTTTCGGTGCTGTGGAAATGCGCGAAAGCGCCGGCGCAATTGCCGGCGCTGCTGCAACTCGGTTCGGATTCGGAAACGGCGTTAAAAAGTCTACGCAATAGCCTGGGCGGGCTCTTTCGCCGGCTTCTTTTCAGCCTCGATCTTTGACATTTCCTCCGCGACGATCTTGTCGTGGAGGTCGACCGCCTTGCGCGCCTTCGACAGGTCGATTTCCGGGGCCATCGGACCCTCGGTCTTAATCTTGAACATGTTCGAGAGCCTGAAGACCTTCAGCGGATTCTTCACCGCATCCATCGCGGCCGTCGGCTCATAACCGCAATGGGCCATGCAGTTCGAGCATTTTTCATATTTGCCGGTGCCGTACTGATCCCAGTCGGTCGTCTCCATCAACTCCTTAAAGGTTTTCACATAGCCTTCGCCGAGGAGATAGCAGGGCTTCTGCCAACCAAAGACATTGCGTGTCGGAGAGCCCCAGGGCGTGCAGTGGTATTCCTGATTGCCCGCAAGAAAATCCAGGAACAGGGTCGAATGCGACAGATTCCATTGGCGCCCGCGTTCCTTCCCGATTCGGAAGACGTCGCGGAAGAGATTCTTCGTCTTTTCGCGTGACAGGAAATGTTCCTTGTCCTCGGCGCGCTCATAGGCGTAACCCGGCGAGATCGAAATGTTGCAGCCCAGATCGGTCGCGAAATCGAGATAATCCGCGACCTGCTTTGCGGTCATATTGTCGAAGATCGTCGCGTTGACATTGACCTGGAAGCCTTTGTCCTGCGCGGCCTTTATCGCTTTGACCGCAATCTTGAATGTGCCCTTCTGATTAACGGCGCGATCATGTTCTTCTTCGAGACCATCGAGATGGACAGAGAAAAACAGGAATGGCGACGGCTTGAAGAGGTGCAGTTTTTTCTCAAGCAAAAGCGCGTTCGTGCAGAGCGAAACAAACTTCTTGCGCTTGACGATGCCGGCGACGATCTCGCCGATATCCTTGTGAATCAGCGGTTCGCCTCCCGGAATGGCGACGACCGGCGCGCCGCATTCATCGACGGCATCGAGGCATTCCTGCACCGAGAGGCGCTTGTTGAGGATCGGAGCCGGATAATCGATCTTGCCGCATCCGGGACAGGCGAGATTGCAGCGGAAAAGCGGCTCAAGAAACAGGACAAGCGGATAACGCTTGCGCCCCATCAGCGTCTGCTTGAGCACATAACCGCCGACCCGCAATTGCTGATGAAGCGATACTCCCATTCAATTCTCCCGTACTCTGTTCAGCCGCCGCGCGCTCAGGCGCTCTCGGTCGCCCAGGCGTCCATCGCATCTTTCGGACGCGGCACATCTGCGAGCTCACGCGGCAATTTGAAGTGAACATTCTCCTCGACGCCGTCCAGCGTCTCGACCGTAAGCGAGCGGAATTCCCGGATGCGGACGATCGCCTCCTGAACAAGCGTCTCCGGCGCCGAGGCGCCGGCCGTAACGCCGACTGTTTTCACGCCGTCGAACCAAGCCGGATCAAGCATGGTCGCGTCTTCGATCAAATAGCTCGGCACGCCGAAATTCTCGCCGATTTCGCGCAATCGGTTCGAATTCGATGAATTGTTGGCGCCGACAACGATCAACAGATCGACTTTCTTGGCCATCTCGATTACGGCTGTCTGGCGGTTCTGAGTCGCGTAGCAGATGTCGCGCGTATCTGGTCCGACGATCTTCGGAAAGCGCTCGCGCAAGGCGGCGATAACGTCTTTGGTGTCGTTCACGGAGAGCGTCGTCTGCGTGACGAATGCGACCCGTTCAGGATCGGCGACTTCGAGCGCCGCGACCTCATGCGGCTCGCTGAGGACATGCACCGTGCCCGGGATCTGGCCGAGCGTGCCTTCGACTTCCGGATGGCCGAGATGGCCGATCAGTACGATGTCGTAGCCGCGCTCCGCATAGCGTCGGCCTTCCTTGTGGACCTTGGTGACGAGGGGACAGGTGGCGTCGATGACGTCCAGGGTTCGCAGCTCCGCGCCGTCCTCGACCTTCTTAGAAACGCCATGGGCGGAAAAGATGGTCACGGCGCCCTCGGGGATTTCATCGACCTCTTCCACGAAAATCGCGCCGCGGGCTTTCAGCGTGTCGACGACACGCTTGTTATGCACGATCTCGTGGCGGACATAGACCGGCGCGCCGTACTTCTCGAGCGCGCGTTCGACGATGTCGATCGCCCGTTCTACGCCCGCGCAAAAACCGCGCGGTTGCGCCAAGATCACCCGCAGCGGTTGCGCCGCCTCGGACATACAGTACCCCTCACATTGCGCCGTCCGGCTTGCCGCTGCGGACTGTCGCACGGTTATTTCACGCCGCCGCTGCGGCGGCAATGGCGGCCGATCGGCCGAGCCAGTCCGTATAGACCGTCCTGCGCGGCATCGCAAAACACGCTTTGGTCATAAATGCTACCAGGTTCGTCCCGCGGAGCGGGAAACGTCGCGGATCGAACGCGCCGCGGTTGGCCCTCCATAGCGGCTCGTGTAGCGTCGATCAGCCAGAGGGGGCGTTGCGTCCGGTTCGGGAGGGGTTTTAAGAGATGTTCAAGTTTAGTTCAGCGCCGTCGAAATCATTGGCAGCGGCCTGGCCGGCCGCCGGAATTGTCAAAGCGCTCGAGCGGCAATTCCAGGCCGTCGACATGATCGGCGAGGAGCAGGGCTTCGCCCTCTATGGCGTGTCCGATCATGGCGTGAATTTCGTGGTGGCGCTCGCGCAGGGGCCCGGCTCGGCGGGCGGGGTCGCCGAAATTGGCTTTCTCGCCCGGTTCGTCGGCTTCGACGCCAACGAATCGCTGGTCGAGGACATCAACCGCAATCTCCACCTGTCGATCGCGAGCCTAGAAGCGGACGGGGAAATCTATCTGCTGGCCGGGATCGAGGCGGTCGGTGCCTTCGACGAGGGCCAGTTCATGCTGGTGCTCGAAGCGTGGAAACGTGACCTCATGATCGTGCTGCACGGCCTTTCCCGGCAGGCTTCCCTGGCTGGCGCATTCAAATTCGCCGCCAGCGAGCCCGCCCGGGGCTTCGCGGTCAATCATGCGCCGCAAGCCGGCTCCGGGAGCCACAGCGACATTCTGAAGTCCTTTCTGGCGACGCGCTCGGCGAAAACGCTGTGCGATGCTTGCGGAGGCAGGGGGCGGCGGGGCCTCATTGCGCGGACGTGTGAGAATTGCGCCGGCGCGGGCTTCGTGTCCGAACGGACGGCCCGCCATTGAGCGCAGATGCAAGCCCGGTTAAGGACGCCTTCTGCGCCGCTTTGCGAGAAACCAATGGCTGAATTCGACGCTCTTATGAAAGAAACCGCATCGCTCGTTGAGACAGCGCTCGATGAGTTTCTGCCTCGGCGTCCCGGCCCGCTCGGGCGCGTCGTCGATGCAATGCGCCATGGCGCCCTGGACGGCGGCAAGCGCCTCCGACCGTTCTTGTTGATCGCTGCTGCGGACATGTTCGGTTGCCCGCGCGAACGTTCGGTTAGGGCGGGCTGCGCGGTCGAGATGATCCATTGCTATTCGCTCATACATGACGATCTGCCCGCGATGGACGATAGCGATTTGCGCCGCGGACGCCCTTCCGTTCACAAGGCGTATGACGACGCCACGGCGATTCTGGCCGGCGACGCGCTCTTGACTTTGGCCTTTGAGATTCTTGCGGAACGGGAGACCCATCCGAACCCAGAAGTTCGCTGCGCGCTCGCACTCGAACTCGCCCGCGCCTCAGGAAAGGCCGGCATGGTTGGCGGGCAGATGATCGACATTTACGCCGAGCAAAAGGAATTCGATCTCGCGGGGATCGAGGAATTGCAGCGGTTGAAAACCGGCGCCCTCATCCGGTTCTCGGCGATCGGAGGCGGCATTGTCGGCGAAGCCAGCGAGGAAGAGGTCATGTGCCTCGCCGCCTTCGCGGAGGATTTGGGTCTGGCCTTTCAAATCGTCGATGACCTTCTTGACGCTTTCGGAGACGCAGAATCTCTCGGCAAGCCGGTCGGACAGGACGCGGATATGGATAAGGCGACCTTCGTGAAGCTCCTCGGGGCCGAAGGCGCGCGCGACAAAGCGAAGGATCTCGTCGCGAGCTCCAAGGCCCATCTCGACCGCTTCGGCGATCGTGCGGCGCCCTTGAAAGGCGCGGCGGATTTCGTGTTCCGCCGCAAGAGCTAGGATCCGTCCGTCCGTCGTCACATTATCGCGTGCGCGATTGCGCCGGGACGAACAGGGCCTATGCTCACGGCGATTTTGCAACGGACGGGCCGCCTTATGATCAGCTATGCGCGCGAGCAGGACCTTTCCGCTGACGAATTTATCGACGTACTGAAGCGGTCGATGCTCGCTGAGCGCCGGCCGGTGAACGAACGCAGGCGCATTGAAACGATGCTGGAGAACGCCGATCTCATCGTCACGGCACGCGATGAAAACGGCCTGATTGTCGGCGTTTCGCGATGCGTGACCGATTTTTCCTTCTGCTGCTATTGTTCGGATCTTGCGGTCGACGTCGCTTTCCAGGGGCGGGGCATTGGCGAGCGGCTTATTGAGGAAAGCGCCGCGCTGGCCGGCGAATATGCGCATTTCTTCCTCATCTCAGCGCCCAAGGCCGTCGGCTTTTATGGGAAGATCGGCATGGTTCGCCATCCGGCCTGTTTTGAGCGTCGCGGCTGGAAACGATTCGCTGACGAGCCTGCGCGATGACGCTTGAAGCTGTCGTCGTCTTCAAAGCATGGATCGTCGGGATCTGGTTTGCATGCGTCTTTATCGGAGAACGTATTGCGCCCAAGACGGCGGCGCCGTCGGGGTGCGGTCGCCTTCTCGCGAATGGCGCCCTCTGGCTGATTGTTCTGTTGATTTCGCCGGTCGTCGTGCTGCCTTTGACGCTCTTGGCGTCAGACCACGCCCTCTGGACCCGCCAAGACGCGCTGGCCGCATGGCCGATAGTCATCGTCGACGTGATCGTCCTGGACTGCTGGACCTATTGGCTGCACCGCGCCTATCACCGGGCGCCAGCGATGTGGCGCCTCCACGCCGCGCATCATCTCGATGAGTTTCTCGATTCGAGTTCTGCTTTGCGCTTTCACGCCTTCGAGATCGCGCTGTCGGCGCTATTGCGCATGGCGCCGATTATTCTTTTCGCTATCCCTTTCGCGCATGTTGTCGTCTTCGAGACGGTCCTGCTGGTCGCTACGATCTTTCATCATTCGAATCTCAATCTGCCGGCGAAATTCGAAAGGCTGTTATCACGCGTCGTCGTAACGCCATCCATTCATTGGGTGCACCACCATGCGGTCTGGCGCGACACCAATTCGAACTATTCCGGAGTGTTTAGCGTCTGGGACCGGCTCTTTCGCACCAAAAGCGCCTCGCCGCGCGCGCCGGACATGAAGATTGGCGTCGAAGGTCACTCGGATCGCACTTTTATCGGGCTTCTTGCGACGCCCTTCACGGGCGCTGGGCGGCCTCGTTCTGGCGGGCGCGAAACCAGGCGAGAATATCAGAACGGCGGCCCGAAATCGGACGCGCCCAGCGCTGGCTCCTGACGGCGTCCTTTTCCTCGCCCGCCCACCAATGTTCTTTGACGACCAGAAGCGTCCATTTCGGACGCGTTTCGTGCGCGACGGTGAATACTTCCGCGATCAGGGTGTACTCGGCGCAGGATATGCTTTGCCGGTCGCGTCGCCAGCATGCGCCCTCGTGGCGCCAGCTTTTTTGGTGGTGACCCGGATTGCCGGCGTCAGCGATCGTCTCGAACGCGTGAAAGAAACTCGCATCGCCGAGCGCTTTCACGTCACGACCCGTTCGCCCGATCGCCGTAACGCAGAACCTGCACCTTTTCGAGCGTGACGAGACCCGAACCGATCATCGAATCCAGAATGGGGAGAAAGGCCTTGATCTTCGCCTCGGTGTCTACGATTTCGATAACGATCGGCAGGTCTTCAGACAGGCGGAGGATCTTTGTCGTGTGCATGCGGCTAGACCGGCCGAACCCCATGGGCGCGCGTAAAACCGTCGCTCCGGCGAGTTCGCTCTCTCGCGCGCGGGTGACGATTGCTTCATAGAGAGGCCGACCGTCATGACGGTCGCTCTCGCCGATGAAGATGCGGAGCAGCATGGCGTCGCGCGGCATGTCCATGGCTTATCCTCGGAGTTGGTTGAACGAGGTGGCGGCGAGGTGCCCGAGCCAGACGGCGATGATGCAAAGGGCGAATGAGAGGCCGATATTAGCCCCGGCCGGCAGCCATTCGCCATCGCGCATGAGATTGAGCGTCTGGAGGCTGAAAGAGGAAAAAGTCGTGTAACCCCCGAGAATGCCCAGCATGATGAATTGCCGGGCCTCGGAGCTTATAAAAAGCCGGCCGTCGGGCCCTGAAAGGGCGTTGATAAAGCCGATCAGGAAGGATCCGACGACGTTGACGACGAGAGTTCCCCAAGGGAAAGAAGGGCCTGCGATCTCAGCGATCAGGCCAGAGCAGAGATAGCGCGCGCCGGCCCCAAGGCCGCCGCCCGCCATGACAAGAAAAAGGATTTGCCAGTTCATCGCCGTCCCATCATGGCGGTGATTCCCTCAAAGGCTTGAGCGCGCCGACGCTGCAGTCCAAATGAATCCCGGCGGCGGCTCCTATATAGGGCAGACGAGCGCGGATTCGGAATGGAAAAAGCGGTATGAGCCGAGTTCAAACCATCAAGGTGACCGAAAGCGAAGCGGGCATGCGCCTCGACCGCTGGTTCCGCTCGCACTTTCCGAACCTCAAGCACGGCGAACTCGAAAAATTGCTGCGGAAAGGCCAGGTCAGGGTGGAAGGCGGACGGGTCAAGGCAAGCCGGAGGCTTGAACCGGGCGAGACCATCCGCATACCGCCGATCGCTGAGAAACCGGCGGAAAAGCCTGCGCCGGCTCCGAACGCCAAGGCTCGCCGCGAGGACAGGGATTTCCTTAAATCTCTTATTCTCTTCGAGGATGAGTCGCTGATCGCGCTCAATAAGCCTTTCGGTCTCGCCGTGCAGGGCGGCTCGAAGACGACGCGCCATATCGACGGGATGCTCGCGGCGCTGGAGGAAGACGGCGAACGTCCGCGCCTCGTTCACCGTCTCGACCGGGATACGGGCGGCCTTCTCATACTCGCGAAGACGCGCGCGGCGGCGGCCAAGCTCGGCGGGGCGTTCCAGCGTCACGAAGTCGACAAGACCTACTGGGCGCTGGTCGCCGGCGCGCCGCATCCTCGTCAGGGAACGATCGATCTGCCGATCGCCAAACGAATGGTGCGTATCGGCGAAGGAAAGCGGGAGCGCGTCGTCCCGGCCGAAGGCGAGGACGCAAAAAAGGCTGTCACGGACTTTCAAATTCTCGATGGCGCTGGCGCCGGCGTCAGCTTTCTCGCGCTGCGTCCGCGTACGGGCAGAACGCACCAGTTGCGAGTCCATTGCGCGGCGGCGGGCGCGCCGATCGTCGGCGATTCCAAATATGGCGGACCCGTCTCGCGGCTCGAGGGCGTCGCGCCCAAGCTGCACCTCTTTTGCCGCGAAATGACGTTTCCTCATCCCAAGGACGGCGTTCCGATTACCATCCGTGCGGCGTTGTCGGGCCATATGCTCGATAGCTGGCGGTTCTTTCATTTCGACGAATGCGCCGACGCAACCTGGCCGAGGGATTTGCAATGACGCCGCTCTCAGGCGGACGCCGGATCAAGAAATTCTACAAAAGCGTCGACATCGCGCCCGAAAACGGTGTGTTCGTCCTGCGTCTCGATGGAAAGGAAGCGCGCACGCCCGCCCGCGCGCCGCTGGCGGCGCCGACGCGCGCGCTCGGCGCCGCCTTGGCTGAGGAATGGGGCGGCGAGGGAGAAACCGTCGACTTTGACGCCATGATGCTGACCCGGCTCGCCTCGACCGCCATCGATTTGGGCGGGAAGGATCGCCAAGCGTGGATCAACTCGATTCTCTCCTATCTGCGTTCGGATCTTCTCTGCTACCGCGCCGACGAACCCGCCGCGCTGATAGAGCGACAAAGTGCGCAGTGGACGCCCTATGTCGACTGGGCGCGCGAAGCGCTCGGCGCAGATCTGCGCGTGACGGCGGGCGTCGTCTCCGTCGAACAGAGCCCTGCGCTTATTGAGGCCGCGCGTCTGCGTCTTGAAGCGATGGACCATTGGCGTCTGGTCGGCGTGAAAACCGCCGCCGAAATTACAGGCTCAGCGGTGCTCGCCATGGCGCTTGAAGCGGACGCGTTCGCTGCGGAGGACATTTTCGCCGCGTCGCGTCTCGACGAGCGTTTCCAGTCCGAACGTTGGGGCGCCGACAGCGAGGCGGCCGCGCGCGAATCGCGCCTCAAAGCCGATTTCCTCAGGACGGCGCGCTGGTTGCGATTACTGTGAGGCCTCGTCCGTCTCGTTCGATGCGATGGGTTCGCCCTTGTTGAGCGCGCGGAAGCGCATCAGTTCTGCGCCGCGCAGCATGCCGTCGCCATTCGCATCAACGGCGTCGAATTCGGCGAGATAGGATGCGATGTAGTCCTTCCGGGGCAATAGGGCGGCGCCGTTCGTCAGCGCCTGGAATTTTCGCCGGGCGGCCTGTTCCGATTCCGCTTTCGCTTCATCGGGCGCCAATTGGTCGACAAACGCGTCGAATTCGCGCTGACGGGCCGCCTCCGCATCGCTCGCCGGCGCTTCGCGCTTTTTATTGTCGTTCCATGACATGACAAGCGGCACGAATTCGGATTCATCCAGCGCGCCGTCGCGGTTGATGTCGGCGCGTGCGAAATCGATTCTCGCTTCCTCAAAGGCCTGGGTGCGGGTCAGAACCTCACGCGCGAAGTCATCGAGGAGGCTTTTCACCGGACTCCCGCCCGCTTCAGTCGGGCGCGAAGGCGCGTTCTTGTCATAGATGACAGTGCGCCGCTCAGTGTCCGTCACTTTGCCATTGATGGTCCGCTTCAGCGTGAAGGTCTGTTTCAATTGTTGTTGGGAGTTCAGGCTGTCCGCCATGTTGTCGGGATCGACCGGCGCCGGCTCTTCCTGTGCTGCGGTCGCCGCATCATCGGCGGCGGGGGCCGGCTGCGCCTGGTTTGCCGGCGCGCTCTGACCGGCCGCCGAATCACCGCCGCTCGGCTCCGGCGTCAGCGGCGCCTGCGCACTGGAAACGCCCGCCATGAAGACCGCGAGACAGGCTGCGCCAGCCAGGGCCGTCAGCTTCGTCATGGGAGCCTCCTTTTTCTGCTCGCTGCCCGAAAGATAAGCGCTTCGCCTGCGAGCGCAAAATTCCGCCGCGCCGACATTGCCGATTTTAAATCGGGGCGGGGGCGTCGACGGTCGGGCCGAAGACTTCGGCGAAGGACGCGCGCAGGGCCGCATCCGCCTCATCCATGGTCGCCGGACGGCCGAGCTCCGCAAGGCTCGTGACGCCGTATCCGGGCGTGGAGACCCCGCAGGGGACGATCCCGGCGAAATGCGAAAGGTCCGGCTCCACATTCAAGGCGACGCCGTGGAACGAGACCCACCGGCGGATGCGCACGCCAATCGCGGCGATCTTGTCTTCTCGGGGAGGCCCGCCGGGCGTCGTGCGATCCACCCAGACCCCCACGCGGTCCTCGCGCGTTTCGCCAATCACATTGAAACGCCTGAGGGCGGCGATGACCCACGCCTCGAGCGCGCCGACGAAGGCGCGCACGTCCCGCCCGCGCTCGGCGAGGTCGAGCATGACATAGGCGACGCGCTGCCCGGGCCCGTGATAGGTGAACTGGCCGCCGCGCGCGCTCTTGAAGACGGGAAACGCCCCCGGATTGAGCAGGTCCTCGGGCCGGGCGCTGGTTCCGGCCGTGTAGAGCGGGGGGTGTTCGACGAGCCAGACGAGTTCGCCCGCCTCCCCCTGGCGTATCGCGGCCGCGCGCGCCTCCATGGCCTGCACCGCATCGGGGTAAGCGATCCTGCCCGCCGAGACGGCCCAGCCGACGGGAATTACAGGGCGGAGGTCGGATGTCAGCGGTTGTCTCATCGCGCTCCAGTCCGCAGGACAGCGTCTGCCGCGGCTTTCTAGGGCGGCTTGGGGCGAAAGCGAAGTCCCGCGATAATCTGCTAGCCGGGCGCTCGAAGGACTTCACACGCTCTCGCGCTTTTGCTATCCCCGCCGCTCGCTTTGCGGGCCGCCTCAGGAATAAAAGGGCCTGCAGGGGTTCAGTGCGGTCGTGGCGGAACTGGTAGACGCGCAGCGTTGAGGTCGCTGTGGAGCAATCCGTGGAGGTTCGAGTCCTCTCGACCGCACCAAGCTTTCCAGGATGACGGACGCGATCGGCGCGGACGCTTTGCGAGGCCCATCCCGCGGTGGTTAACGAATTCGCGATCCGCCGGCGCAGGCGCGATTTTTGAATCCGTGATCTCGTCATGCGCCGAACCGCTGCCTTCATCATATTTGTCGCCTGCGCCCTGTTAATCGGCGCGGCGGACGCCGATGCGCGGACAATCGAAGTCAGCTCGCGACACTGCGCGGTCCGGCCCGACGCTGCGCCTTATTTCCCGCCTGCGAATATCAGCGCGCCGCAACTCGGGCCGCGCCTCGATATCGGCGCCGGCATGTTTGTCTGGCATGATGAACGCGTTTCCTCGGGAACCTCTGAAAACGCCGTCGCCCGATTTCTGATCGAGCCTTCTTCCGGGCTGCCGCTTGGGTTCATGCCGGCAGCGAACTGCGCGAAGGACGCGTTGAAATAGCGGGCGTCACGGACTAACCTTGCAGAGGGCGGAAGCAAGGGGAGATGGCTTCCGGCGCCGCCGGCGGCCGGATTGATGAGAGTCTCGACAGATAGCGCTTTCAACGTACAAGACATTGTACGGAGCATCGACGAGTCCAGAACCGCGCGCGAGATCGTGACGCGACTTGCCAATTATGCGGCGCGCTTCGGCTTCACGACCGTCGGCATGGGTCACATCATAAATCCGGCCTTGCATTCCGAAGATCGCAGCAAGGTCTTCCAACTCAGCACGTGGACGAAGGAATGGGTAGACCATTGGATGCGCAGTAATGTGCTGATGCGCGATCCTGTCGCCCGATATTCGCTCGTCGTCGAGCGTCCGTTTCGCTGGAAGGACGCATTCGAACATTCGCGGTTCAAGGATAAGAAGGTCGAGGCGATCATGCGCGAATTCGGATTCGCCGATGGCATGGCGTTTCCGATGCGCACGGAAGATGGCCCGCCTGGATCGGTGTCCTTCGGCGCCTCGAATTATCAACTGAACGAGCGCGAAATCGGGGAGCTCGAAATCGTCAGCCTCCATGCCTATTCGAAGATCGAACGGCTATTCGGATCGTTCCCCTATCAGCCGCCGGCGAAACTGACCGCGCGGGAAAGCGAGGTTCTGCATTTTGTCGCGGGCGGGAAGACAAATTGGGAGATCGGCAAGGTGCTCTCAATCAGCGAACATTCCGTGCGCGATCACATCCGGGATGCATCGCGCAAGCTTGGTACGTGCAGTCGCGCGCATACCGTCGCTGTAGCGATCAGGCTCGGGCTTATTCTTCCGTAGATTTGCGCGAGATTTGGAGGCGAGGCGAGGACCGCGCCGAGCGTCGTCAGCGGCGCGTCCGTCGCCTCGCCGGCGCGACGCCTTACAGGGAGGGGCGAGGCGCGCGCCTAGTTCCAGAGCGCTCAGGCTGCAACGCTCTCATTGGCGATTTGGGCGCGCAGCCGTCGCGCGGTCGGCAGCGCCGAGCCTTCCATACGCGTCGACAGATGAGGCTCGTCGTCGCGAAGTCCGTAAGTTCGCCGAATGTTGGCGACCCCCTCCGGCAGCATTTCGCAGAGCGCGGCGATATAGGCCGCTTTGTCTTGCGGGTAGTAGATCGCCGGACCGAGCGGGCGAGTCGGCCATTGCGCGAGCGTGCGGGAGTATGAGCTGAGATAGGTCAGAAGGGATACGTATTTTATTCCGGACTCCAAGCAAAAGAGATTGAACGCGGCGGCGATGCGGGCGCGAACCGCAACGGCCTCATCTTTCGTCAGCGCATCGCGGTCGACCACATAGCGCGATAATTCATAGATATCCGGTCCGATTGGAACATCCTGGAACTGGCAGTGGTGCGAAAAGACGTCTCGCAAAAGGTGCGGCCCAATCGTCGGATTAAGCCGACCGCAAGCGACAACGTGCGTTTCGGTGACGTCGAGACAAACGAAATACACTGTGTCGGCGCGGTCATAGTCGTCTTTGTCGTATCCGATTTCAATATTTGGAATGCGCCAACCCCACTGGCCGACAGCCACCCGGTAGCGCATGCGAAACATGTCATCGAGTACGTCTTCGTAAAGGGACGCATTCTCCTTCGAAATGATTTCGACCACTGTCAGCACCTCCCCAGGCTGCGCTAAGTTCTTCCCCCGCGATCGCGACGGCGGCTACCCCTACATTTGGAGGGGTGGCGCGATCGATCCGGCGAAAGCGAGGATCGCATCAGGCGCGCGAGGACGGCGCCTCGTGATCAACCGAAGACGGAGGGAAACTCATGACAATCTTCGTTCCCGACGACTCCGGCGGCGTTGTCCGGCTGCACGCGCTTTCCCCCGACCACGGCGATCTCGTTCGCGCCGCCCTTGCCGGTCCCTGCGGCGGCATGAACGAAGCAGCGCTGAGTTTGGCCGTCGAGCGTTATGTCAGCGGCGACTACAGTTTCGAGAGGCCGATTCTCGATCGTTCGGCGCAGAAGCTCGCATTCAATGTGATGCCGAACAGAATTACGGAGGAACGCATCGAGCCGCGCGCGTATTTCGTCGGACGCGACATCGCTCGGGCGGTTTTTGATCGGGCGTATGAAACGGCGATGGACAAAAGTCCCTCTCACGTCGTCTTTCTGTCCGCGCTCGTCCAATGGCAGAAGCTCATCTATCTCATCATGTGCCACCGCTGCGGGCTCGATTATGACCCGGACGGGGCGGAGCGCTTCAAAATCTGGCCGACAGAAGTGCTCTGCCGCATGCCGACTCTGGTCCGTGAAGAGGAGAATCTGACTGAGGACGCCTTTGTCAGCACGATCGAGACCGCCGGCGCGGACGTCTGGCGGGTGGAGGGATTCGCCGTGGTCAACCGGCGGATCGGGCTTTTGGGAAAGGCGTCCGTGCGCCGCATTTGAGGGGCCGGGCTCCATAGACAAGGCGCGCCAGGGTTTCTAGAAAGCGGAGCTTTCAATCCCCGCTCACGGAATCCTCATGCGCCTTACCCGTTACTATCTTCCGCTCCTCAAGGAGACGCCTGCCGAAGCGCAGATCGTGTCGCACCAATTGATGCTCCGCGCAGGCATGATTCGCCAGCAAGGTGCGGGTATCTACGCCTGGCTGCCGCTCGGCTTTCGCGTTTTGCGCAAGATCGAACAGATCGTCCGCGAAGAACAGGACCGGGCGGGCGCCGTCGAAATGCTGATGCCGACCATTCAGCCAGCGGAGCTTTGGCGCGAGTCCGGCCGCTATGACGCCTATGGCAAGGAAATGCTGCGCATCAAGGACCGCGGCGACCGCGAAATGCTGTTCGGTCCGACGAATGAGGAGATGATCACGGAGATTTTCCGTGCGGGCGTGCGGTCTTACAAAGAGCTGCCCAAGCTGCTCTATCATATTCAGTGGAAGTTCAGGGATGAGATTCGGCCGCGATTCGGCGTCATGCGCGGTCGCGAATTTCTGATGAAGGACACCTATTCCTTCGACATCGACGAGGCGGCCGCGCGGCGCAGCTACAACCGCATGTTTGTCGCTTATCTGCGCACCTTTGCGCGGATGGGCCTGACTTCTATTCCGATGCGCGCCGAATCCGGACCGATCGGCGGAGACCTTTCCCACGAATTCATCGTGCTGGCGGAAACCGGCGAAAGCGCGGTGTTCTGCGACCGCAGGCTGCTGGATCTGGACATTCCGGGGCACGATACGGATTTTGACGCCGATCTGCAGCCGCTGATCGATCGTTATACGGGCTATTACGCTGCGACGGAGGAGAAGCACGACGCGGGCGAATTCGAAAAGCGGACCAGCGAAGGCGATCGCATTTCCGCCCGCGGCATCGAAGTGGGGCACATCTTCTTCTTCGGCCGGAAATATTCAGACCCGATGAAAGCCGTCGTTGCCGGTCCGGAGGGCAAAGATATTCCTGTCGAAATGGGCTCTTATGGAATCGGCGTGTCGCGGCTTGTGGGCGCGATCATCGAAGCGCATCACGACGATGCGGGATGCAAATGGCCGATGGCGGTCGCCCCCTTCCATGTCGGGCTCATAAATTTGAAACAGGGCGACGCCGCCACAGATGCTGCTTGCGAGACCGCCTATGCGGCGCTTGAGAAGGCTGGCGTCGAAGTTTTCTATGACGACACGCCGGCCCGTCCTGGCGAGAAATTCGCTCGGATGGATCTGATTGGTCTGCCGTATCAGCTGGTGATTGGCCCAAGAGGGCTCGCCGCGGGCGAAGTCGAAATAAAGCGGCGCGCGGACGGCGAACGCTTGGCGCTCGCGCCGGAAGCGGCGATCGAAAGGATCGTGTCAGAAGTGAAGGCGGCGCTCGCGCTGCGCTGAGCGCAGAATTGACGCCGATCAAGTCGACTTGCGCCCGGGACGGTATGCTTCGACGGATGGAGGACCGTCCATTCGGACGAAGGAGGCTTCAGATGGCGAATGTCGGCATTATCGACCGCATCCTGCGGCTGGTGGTTGCGGCGGCGCTGATCGCCTATTTCGCGATGAGCGCCAGGGCTGGCGTGGATTACATCGCGCTCGTCATCGGCGGGGTTCTCGCGGTGACGGCGCTGGTGGGCGTCTGCCCCGCCTACAGCATCTTCGGCATCAGCACCAAGAAAAAGGCGGCGCCGTAAGGGCCGGCCTCAGGCGAACATATGGGCGGCGAAAACGATGAACGACGCCGCCATGGCGCTGACGATGCAATAATTGACGAAAAGTCGCATGACCGTCTCTCCCCGTCTTGGACGAAAGGTGGGGAGAGACGTTAACCAAACCAGAGAGCGCTAGAGCCAATGCGATGAAATGGCGGGCCGGTGCGGCGAATGGAATTCGCTAGGCCGCGTCGGCCGGGTTGTCATTGGCGATCCAGAGCCTCACGCGCTCGACCAGCCCCTTTTCGGTGACCGGCTTTTTCAGGACGTCGTCGAGACCCGCATCGCGCAAGGACGCCTGATCCTCCTCCAGGGCGTGCGCGGTGAAGGCGAGGATCGGCTTGTTCTTATAGAGCGGGTTCTGCCGAAGAATGCGGGTGGCCTCCAAACCGTCCATGACCGGCATGTTGATGTCCATGAGCACGAGATCGAACTTCTCTCGCGCCACCGCATCGAGCGCCTCCTGGCCATTATTGGCGATCGTGACGTCAAAACCGCCGGCGTTCAGAAATGCTTTGGCGATCATCTGGTTCGGAATGTTGTCCTCTACGACGAGCACCCGCCGCCGCGGTCCGGACTCCATCTGCGCTTCGGCTGAGCCGCTGTTCTCCGCTACGGGCTCCGCCGCAGGAAAAGAGAGAGCGACATAGAAGGTCGACCCCGTGCCGGGGGCGCTGTCGACTGAGATCGATCCGTCCATCGCCTGTATCAGCTCCGCGACAATCGCGAGTCCGATTCCCGCGCCTCCCTGGCGGCGCGATTCGAACGCATCGAGTTTTTCGAAGGATCGGAAAATATTTTTCTGTGCGTCCCGAGAAATGCCCACCCCGGTATCGGAGATTTTCAGCCGAAATCCCGCCCGCCCGTCAGCGATGCTGACAGCGCTGCATTCAAGCGCGATCTTCCCGCGATCGGTGAATTTGAGAGCGTTTGAGAGAAGATTGACGACGATTTGCCGAAGCCGGGCGGCGTCTCCCTCGAGCACTACGTCCGCCGTTTCGTCAATGTCGACCGCGAACTCCAGATTCTTTTCCGTCGCGAGCGGCTGGATGATATCGGCGCAGCGTCGTAGTTCGTCGGCAAGGCAAAACGGGGCTGCCTGAAGAACGATCGTACCCGCCTCAAGCTTGGAAAAATCGAGCACATTGTTCGCAAGGCTAAGAAGATGCTCGCTCGCTGCATTCAGCTGGCGAACTTGTTCCGCGAAGACAGGTGGCAAGTCGGCTTTGCGCAAAAGCTGCGCAATGCCTGTCACGGCGTTCATTGGCGTTCGAATTTCATGACTGATTATACGCAGGAAATTCGACTTGGACGCGTTTGCAAGCTCCGCAGCCGCAGCCGCTTTTTTTGTGCGCTCTTCCGCTTTTTTGATTTCTTCTACGCTTTCTTCGACGTGAAGACCGATCGGACGGAAGAGAAAAAGCCACTCGAGGAGGATCAAGACGAGGGCGGTGATCCAGATCGCATCATGCGCGAAACGTTCATTCCGAACCGCAGTCTCGGCTTCGGCGCGAAGTTCGCGCGCGATCGACAGATGCGTGCGGAATTGCCGCTCAGCTTTCGTCGAACTGAGACCGGACAGGGGCGGGCGATCCGGCGAAAGATTTTCGGGCGAGGACGCTGCGACAGCCTGCGCGCTTTGAATATAGGCCTCGACGTCAGCGTCGAAATGGAAAGGCGCACCGAAATAGATCGGCTGTATGCGTTTGAGATCCTTCTTCGCCTCGGCCGTCTCTTCGGCGCGCATGGTCAAAATGTCATGCGCCTCTCGGAACGCTTTGATCGTTTTGTTGAGATCGTCGCGAATAGCGTCGCGTTGCGGACCCGCCGGCGCCGCCGCATAGGCGTTGGCGAGGAAGGCTATGCGCTGGCTGGCCGCCGTGGCTTCGCCGGCGGCGCTCAGTATCGCGGGCCGGGCTGCATCAAGGCTCGCCATGCGCGCCGTCGCGATGAGCGCGACAGTCGCGAATATCGCGAAAAACACCAGGCCCCGCATCGAGCGGCGATCGAACAAGTCGCGGATTTCCCGTCCATGAACGGGCATTTTGCCCCCCTTGAAGCCGCTCCAGACCGTGAGTTTCGTTCACATTGACGCATTAATCCTAAGGTCGCGTTAAGCTTCGCAGACGGCGCGCCGATTGGATTGAGACAGGAACTGGGCTAGGAGGCGAGCCTGGCGAATCTCTGGTTTTGGTCGATGGCATCGGTTCCCGCGAAAGCTACCCCGCCTTTCTCCTTCTTCGAGTGGATGGTCGCGCGCCGCTATCTGGGCGCCACCCGGACCGGGAAGGGCGTTTCCCTGATTTCAATGATCGCCTTTTTCGGCATCATGCTGGCTGTCGCCGTGCTCATCATCGTAATGTCCGTCATGCAGGGATTCAGGACGAAGCTTCTCGGTCAGTTGCTCGGCGTCAACGGCCACATGTTCGTCGAATCCTCCGCGCCGATTACTGATTACAAGGCGCTGACCGAAAAGCTGCGATCCGTTCCCGGCGTCGTCGACGTGACGCCCATGGTTCAGGGGCAGGTCTTCGCCAGCGCCCATGGGGGCGGGTCCGGCATCGTCATTCGAGGGATCAGCAAGCGCGACCTGATGAAGATCGGCTATGTGTCAGGCGCGGACCCTGACACCGGCCGTAGCCATGTTGTCGACGGCTCGTTCGACAAATTCGGCGCCGGCGCCTATGGCGGCGACGAGATCGCGATCGGCAGCCGCCTCGCCTATACTCTGGGCGTGAGGGCGGGCGATCCCGTCACTCTGATATCGGCGCGCGGCGCAGACACCCCCTTCGGTCCGACCTACCGAAAGAAGACGTATAAGGTCGGGGCGATCTTCGAAGTCGGCAATTCCGAATATGATGGGTATATCGGATTCATGCCGCTCGAACAGGCGCAGCTGTTTTTCAATTACGACGGCGCTGTCAGCCAGATCGAGTTGAAGGTCGCCGAGCCGGACGACGTTAAGCGATACCGCCCCGCTGTCGCAGCCGCCGCGCCCGGCTACGACATCGTCGACTGGCAACAGCAGAACGCCAGCTACTTCAATGCGCTTCAGACCGAACGCTCGGTCATGCGGCTCATTCTTCTTCTTATCGTGGCGGTCGCTGCGCTCAACATTGTCACCGGGCTGATCATGCTTGTGAAAGACAAGACAGGCGATATCGCTATCCTTCGAACAATGGGCGCGACGCAAAGTTCGATCATGCGGATTTTCTTTATATCCGGCTCGCTCATTGGCGTGCTTGGCACGATAAGCGGCGTTGTTCTGGGTGCTGTCTTCGTGTGGAATATTGACGCGATCGAACACTTTCTGTCCTGGGTATTCCATACTGATCTATTTCCCGAAGATGTTTATTACTTTAAAGGCGTGCCCGCCCAAATGCAGGCGGGCGAAATCGGGTTCATCGTCGCTTGGTCGCTCATAATGTCGTTCCTGACGACAATATATCCCGCCTGGCGCGCGGCGCGACTCGATCCCGTCGAAGCGCTTCGCTACGAATAGGAGGGAGTCTATGCCGCTCACGCAAGCGCATTTTCAATCTTGGCTCGACCGTTATGGCGAAACATGGCGCAAAAAGGACGCCGCCGGATTCGCCAATCTCTTCGCCGAGAGCGGGCTCTATTATTGGACGCCGTTTCACGAACCGAAAAAGGGCCGGGAGGGAATCGCTGCGGCGTTTTCGAAGGCCGTAGCGAATGAAGCAGACATCGATTTCGGCGCGCGCATTCTTTACGTCGAAGCCCAGTTGGGCGCTGCGCATTGGAGCGCAGCCTTTACCCGGCCGGACACCGGCAAGCGCGCCCACTACGATGGCGTTCTCGTCGTTCAATTCGACACAGACGGACTGGCGATCTCGCAGCGCCAATGGTGGCATTCCGATGAGTGACAACGCGGAAAAGGCGGATGGCGCGCACGGACCGGTGCTCGAATTGCGCCAGATCGAACGCCGCTATGGCGACCTTTTGATTTTGAAGGCGTCTGATTTTGCGCTCGCGCGCGGCGAGACAGTGGCGCTTCTCGGTCCGTCCGGCTCAGGAAAGTCTTCGCTTCTGCATATCGCGGGGCTCCTGGAAGCGCCGTCCGCCGGCGAAGTTCTGATCAACGGCGTGTCAACCTCCGCGCTTTCTGATTCCGCCAAGACCCGGTTGAGGCGCGACACGCTCGGCTTCGTCTACCAGTTCCATCATCTGCTCCCGGAGTTCACCGCGCTCGGCAATGTCGCTCTGCCGCGGCTTATCGCGGGACGGACAAAAGCTGACGCGGAAGCGGAGGCTGCGCGCCTCTTGACAATTGTCGGTCTCGGCGAGCGTCTCGACCACCAGCCTGGGCAGCTTTCCGGCGGCGAACAGCAACGCACCGCGATCGCGCGTGCGCTGGCCAACAACCCGCAAATCCTGCTCGCGGACGAACCGACAGGCAATCTCGATCCAAAAACCGCCGAACGAGTGTTTGACGCGCTTCTCGACGTCGTGCGCGGGGAGGGGCTGTCGGCCCTTATAGCAACCCATGACCAGCGGCTTGCACGGCGAATGGACCGGATCATCGCCATCGTAGACCAGCGTCTGTGTCCGGCCGAGAACCTCGTCCCTTGAGTGCTGGCGTTCATTCCGGACGCCGAGGGCCCTTTCGCTTCGACTTACCGCGCATCATAGTGTCCCGAAACATAAGTCAGGGAGGATGTGTTGAATGTTGTCGCAAGGGAGCGGATTATCAATCCGCCATTGCTCGCAGACCTCATTCGCGAACGGGCGCGACGCACGCCGAACCGGCTTGCGCTGCGCTTCGAAGGCGCGAGCCATACCTATTCGCAGGTCAATGAACGGTCGAACCGGGCGGCGCAGGCGCTTATGGCCCTCGACCTCAAACCCGGCGACAGGGTCGCATGGCTTGCGCGCAATGTCGGGACATTCTGGCCGGTTCTATTCGGCGCCATAAAGATCGGCGTCGTCCTTACGCCTATAAATTGGCGCTTGGCGCCAGCCGAAGTCACCGCAATCCTCAGCGACTCGCAAGCGAGACTGTTCATCACCGAACAGATGTTCCTGGATCAGCTTCGAAGCGTCGATGATTTTCAGCCGCCGCGTACTTTTGTTCTGGAAAGCGGAAAAGAAAATTGTTTCGATCGCTTTATTGACGAGCGCGAGGCCGTTGAACCGGACTACCGGCCGACGAGCGACGATGTCGTCGTACAGCTTTATACGAGCGGAACGACTGGCCTCCCGAAGGGCGTCGTGCTCACCAATCGTTGCTATCATGCGCTTGGAGCAGCGGGGGCTGAACTCGGCGTCGTTCTTCCGAAGAGCGATGACGAATCGATCTTGCACGCACTGCCGCATTTTCATGTGGCGGGCGTTAATTTCGGCGTCATGGGGTTCAGCCGCGGCATGCCGATCATCCAGCATCGCCAGTTTGATCCCGCTGCGATCGTAAAAGAGGCGCAAGGCCCGACGCCGCTGACAACTTTTCTCGTCCCTGCGATGGTTATGATGATCCTGGAGGCGGCGAAAGCGATGAACGCGCCGCTCGACCGTTTCGTTGGCGTCAGCTATGGCGCGGCGCCGATGCCGGAGCCCTTGCTTGATGCGGCGATCAGAGAATTTCGCAACGCCGAGTTCACGCAATTTTACGGAATGACTGAAACGTCGGGCGGGGCGAGCGTTCTTGATTGGCGTGATCACGGGGCCGGCAAGAAGCAGCGCCTGTCCGCCGGTAAGCCGCTACCGGGCGCCGTAATCAAGATTTGCGACCCTGCAACGGGCGAGGAGCTGCCGCAGGGCGAAGTCGGTGAGATCGTCATCAGGAATGGTTACATCATGAACGGCTATTGGAATCGGCCGGATGCGACGGCGGAGGCGATCCGCGAAGGCTGGTATTGGTCGGGCGACGCCGGTTATTACGATGAAAACGGCTTTCTCTATGTCGTCGACCGCATCAAGGACATGATCATTTCGGGCGGGGAGAACATCTATCCCGCCGAGCTGGAAAACGTGCTCGCGTCACATCCGGCGATCCTTGAAGCGGCGGTCATCGGCGTCGCTGATGAAAAATGGGGTGAGGTCGTCACGGCCATTGTTGTGAAGCGTCCGGCCGCTGAACTTTCTCGCGAAGACGTGATCGATTTCCTTCGACCCAAGATTGCAAGTTTTAAACTACCGAAGACGATTGCATTTATGGACGCCCTTCCGCGCAATCCCTCCGGCAAGATTTTGAAGACGTCGCTAAGGAAGATGTGGGCGCCTACAGGCCCAATTGGCGCGCGGCGAGATCCAGCATGATCTCTTCCGAACCGCCGCCGATCGCCATCACGCGGACTTCACGATAGATGCGTTCGACGCGATGTCCGCGAATGTAACCGGCGCCGCCGAGGATCTGAATCGCCTCGCGCGCGCAGAACTCCATGGTCCGCGTCGCTTGCGTCTTGAGAAGGGCAAGGTCAGCGACAGGCGCCTCTCCGCGCTTCACGCGCCACGCGCAATTGTCGAGCAGCGCCTGGCTCGCATTCGTTCTACGGACCATCTCCGCGAGCTTGTGGCGAATGACCTGATGCTTTGATAGCGGCTTGCCGAACGTTTTTCGGTCGACGGCCCACCGGGCGGCGTCTTCTATGCAGACGCGCGAAAAGGCGATGGCCTGCGCGGCCATCGAAAGTCGCTCCATATTAAAATTGACCACAATGCCGGCGAAGCCGCCATTTTCAGTTCCGATCAGATTGTCCGCCGGAACGCGCACATTGTCGAAATGGATCGTCGCGGTGTCGGACATCCACCATCCCATTTTCTTGAGGGGCGTTCGCGAAACGCCAGGCCGGTCCGCTTCGACAAGGAGGAAGGAAAGTCCGCCAGCGCCTTCTCCGCCGGTTCGAACGGCGACGGTCAGAAAATCGGCGCGGCAGCCTGAAGTGATCAGCGTCTTCTCGCCATCGACGACATATTCCTCGCCGTCGCGACGGGCGCGCGTTTTTAGGTTTGCGACATCAGAGCCGCCCGACGGTTCTGTGACGCATAGGGCGATGATTTTTTCACCCGCAAGAACGGGCGGCGCGATACGCGTTTTGAGGTCATCCGAACCGAGCGCAATTATCGGCGGCAGCCCGATGCCATGCGTCATCAATCCGGCGATGAGGCCGCCTGAGCCTGCGCGCGCCAGTTCTTCGGAAGCGATGATGCTATGGAAGACGTCGATATCTTCCCCGATCCCGCCGAATTCTTCCGGATAGCCAATCCCAATGAGCCCGATCGCCGCCGCCTTTTGATGAAGTTGGCGAGGGAAACCGCCAGCCTCATCCCAGGCGTTCACAAATGGCGCAATCTCCTTGTCGACAAAGGTTCGCACGGTTTTTCGCCATGCTTCATGCGCATCCGTCAGATGCGGCGATGGAAGGCGCGTTGCGTCGAAGTCGAGCGGAGTCATCATCGTTCCGTTTCGATCATGAACGCGGCAGCGTTCTCTTCCACAAACGCCGGCAGGGGAATCGCCTTGCGCGCCTTTCGATCGAGATGCGCGCCGACCAATTCGCTTGTCGCCGCTTCCACGCCGGACTCGGCGTTATACATGCGATGGAAAAAGCGAATGGTTTTAGTCCTGACCTCAATTATGCCCGAACGTATGACGAGCAGCGCGCCGGACGACACTTCGGCCTTGTAGTGCGTGGTTTGTTGGAGCGCCGCCATGCCGGTATTGGTTCGATTGATGTAGTCGAGAGTGAGGCCGAGTCTTGACGCCATGTGCCATGTCGCCTCGTCGAAACGCGCCGTGTAATATTGCACGTTCATATGCCCCATGTGATCGAGATGCCTCGGATAGACCAGACCGCGATAGGTCTCGATCATCGCCATGATTTCGCCCCTTGATTGCCCGCCGGCCGCGAAGCGTTGAACTCCGGCCGGACAAAGTCAATCATCGACAGCATCTGCAGAAGTCTGGCGGCGTCCCATGTCTGCGTTGGCCTGTGAAGGGCTCATGTTCTGCGCTGCGCCGCTCGACTGGCGAAGATTTGGATTTCGACGGATTGGAAGGTCAGGATGAAGCTATACCACTGCCCGAACGCCCGATCGATGCGCGCCCTGTGGGCGCTCGAGGAGATGGGGCTCGACTATGAGCTCGTCACGCTGCGATTCCCGCCGCGGGTGTTTCACAAGGACTATAAGGCGGTGAACCCGCTCGGCACGGTGCCGACTTTGATCGACGGCGAGGCCGTGCTTACCGAGAGCGCAGGGATCTGTCATTATCTCGGAGAAAAATATGGGCCTACCCCGCTCGCCGTAACGAGGAAAGAGCAGGATTTCGGCGTTTATATCAATTGGCTGCATCGTTCGGATGCGACTTTGACGTTTCCGCAAACGCTTGTGCTGCGCTACTCAATGCTCGAACCGGAGGAGCGACGTCAGCCGCAGGTCGTAGATGATTACAAGGCATGGTTTCTCGGGCGCTGGCGGTCGGTCGAGGCCGGCCTCGAAGGCAGGTCATTTCTGTGCGCGGGGCGTTTCACCATGGCTGATATCGCTGTGGGCTATGCGCTTCATCTCGCGCTTTCGATCGGCATCCATGAAGCGATGACGCCCAACGTAGAGAGATGGTGGGAGACGATCACGGCGCGGGACGGGTACAAGAGAGCGGCCGCGTTCTAGCGAATTCGACCAAACGCGCGAGTTGCGCGCCGAAACGAAGCGGAATCGTTCGGCGAGCGGTCTATAGACCGCGATCGATCGTAGCCTACGGAGCAACAATGAAAGCCCTCGTCGCCATATTCGCCCTTGCGGTCCTGTCCGCCCTCGCCCCCGTGCAGGCTGCAACTGACATGACGCCGGCGGAAGCGCGCGCGACTGTCGCGGACCTCGCCGGCAAACTCGAATCCGGCTATCTCGATCCGGCGATCGTCTTCCCGCCGCCGCGATGTTTCCCGGTTGCGTCCCGGAGCTGCGTCGTGCGGCCGAGATGACGAGCCTCCGCGCGCGCCTCGATCGTTCCCTCCTGCGCTTGCGCCCGTAGAAACAAGGCCGACGAGGCCCGGAAGGGCAGTCGGCGCAAGCGGCGTTCAACTTGTCAGTTTCGAGGACGGCGGGCGGGGCCATGGGCGCGCTCCTGCTTGCGGACGCGTCTGGACTAAGCGCAGGGGTGCTTGCGCGCAATCGCCTCTGTCGTCTGAACTGGCGCGGGCGGCGCGAGTCGGGGTAAGTGGAATCGCGTTCAACGGGGGTTACGATGCGCCATGGTTTGTCACTATTTTTCGCTTGCGCCGCGCTGGCGCTGCCGGCCTGTTCGAAGGAGACGGAGTCAGCGCCGAACAATGCAGCTCCGCTCATCGAAAGCGCGCCAGGCTATGAGCCCGATCCGGCGACGGCGGCGCTCGCCAAACCGCCGAAAGAGCTTGCGGTCGACATGCCGAGCTTCAACGCCCGCAGAGGCCGGATTTTATTCGTCACCAAAGGTTGTGTGATCTGCCACTCGGTGAACGGCGTGGGCGGCACGGTCGCGCCTGCGCTGGACGCCGCGAGCGGGGAGAATCTGATCAAGCCGCTGGATTTTGCTGCGCGCATGTGGCGCGGCGCTTCTGCGATGACAGCGCTGCAAAAGCGGGAACTCGGCTATATCATCAGTCTCGACGCACAAGATATTGCGGACCTCGCAGCATTCGCATCCTCGCCGGGCGAGCAGGTTCTCGTCACGGACAAGTCGGTGCCGGAACCTCTGCGAGACTGGTTTATAGACACGCCCTATTGGGACACAGGCGACTGGCAGGACTATACAACGCGCGGAACCCGCATTCCGGATACGGACGAGCCAGAATCAGATCGCTCGCCCGAATAAGTCCCGGTGGAATTGGCGACGTGCGCTGCGCAAGAAGTTGGCATCCCGCGAGACGGCGCTCTAGACTGTCTGGCGCGAAACAAGTGACGCAGGTTTATGCCGGCATTCAAATCGCAGATTGACGCTAGAAGCAAAGAATTCGCCGCCAACCGTGCGGCGCATCTGGCGTTAATCGATCAATTCCGCGCTCTTGAAGCCAAAATCGTCGAGACTTCGGCGCGTTCGCGCGCGAAATTCGAGAAACGCGGTCAGATCCTGCCGCGCGAGCGCCTCGCCCTCATGCTCGATCGCGGGGCGCCTTTCCTCGAGATTTCCACGCTCTGCGGCTACAAGATGCATGACGACGACGGCGACGGAAATATCTTCGGCGGCGGCGGAATGTCGGGCATTGGGTTTATCTCGGGTGTCCGGTGTCTTGTTTCGGCTTCCGACAGCGGCATCAAGGGCGGCGCCGCCACGCCAATGGGCGTGGAGAAGGCGCTGCGCGCGCAGGCGATTGCGCTCGAAAACAAGTTGCCTTTTGTGCAGATGATCGAAAGCGCCGGCGCCAATCTCTTCCGCCAGGCGGAAATGTTCGTAGCGGGTGGCAGAAGCTTCGCCAATCTTGCGCGGCTGTCGGCGGCGGGGTGCCCGGTTATCGCTGTCGTCCATGGCTCATCGACAGCAGGCGGCGCATATCAGACCGGGCTTTCCGATTATGTCATTGCTGTACGCGGGCGCACAAAGGTGTTTCTCGCCGGGCCGCCTTTGCTGAAAGCTGCGACAGGCGAAATTGCGAGCGACGAAGAACTCGGCGGCGCGGAGATGCATTATCACGTCTCTGGAACGGCGGAGTTCATGGCTGAAAACGACGCTGACGGCATTCGTTTAGCCCGCGAAATCGTCAGGAAGCTTGACTGGAACCGCGACCGCCAAGCGCGAAAGCGCGCGTTCGCCGAGCCGCTCTATGACGCCGAAGAGATCCTGGGCATCGTTCCGGTTGACTATCGAATTCCCTACGATTCTCGCGAAGTGATCGCGCGCCTTGTCGACGGCTCCGACATGCTCGGATTCAAGGACGGCTACGGGGCGTCGACCGTCTGCACGCAAGCGGCGATCGCCGGCCATCAAGTCGGGATCGTTTCAAATAACGGACCCATAGACGCGGATGGCGCGGCGAAGGCGGCGCAATTTATCCAGCTTATGTGCCAGGCGGGATCGCCGGTCATCTTCCTTCAGAATACGACGGGGTATTTGGTCGGAACCGACGCTGAACAGCGCGGGATCGTCAAACATGGCTCGAAGATGATTCAGGCAGTGACGAACATGACCGTGCCCAAATTGACTTTGCATATCGGCGCCTCATTCGGCGCCGGCAATTACGGGATGTGCGGCCGGGCCTTCGATCCGCGATTTATTTTCGCCTGGCCGAATAATCGCATTGCGGTCATGGGCGGCGAGCAGGCGGCGAAGACGATGCGCATTGTCGCGGAAGAGGGGGCGGCCAAGCGCGGCGAGGAGCCAAACGCGGCGTTTCTCGACGCCATGTCAAAGCAGATCGTCAATCAATATGATGCGGAGTCGACGGCGCTATATGCGACAGCCCGGCTTTGGGATGACGGACTGATCGATCCGCGCGATTCTCGGAAGGTTCTCGCATTCTGCCTAGATACGATCGCTGAAGCGCAAGCGCGACAACTGCGGCCGAATATATTCGGCGTTGCGAGGATGTAAGGAGTCCCTGCGGAGAAAATACGATGACAGATCCTTGGTTTCTAGCAGCCGGCGCCCTCGCGCTTGTCGGACTGGGCGTGCACGTCTTCGTCGGCGGCAAGGATGTCGCGCGTCCGTTGCTCGCCGCAGATCTGACGCCGGTCGCGAAATATATGAACTACGCTTGCTGGCATGGCGTCAGCATCATGCTGCTTGCGATGAGCGGTTCATTCTTCGTGGCGGCGAAGAAACCGGCCGCGATTGATGTCGCGATTCAGATGACCGTGCTTTCAGGCGTCTTCGGACTCTGGGTCTTCATTCTGGCGCTTTGGAAGCGTCAACCTTTGTTCGCCATGCGGCAATGGATATTCTTTCTCCTCATTGCTGCGATCGGGCTGGCGGGACTGCACTATCAATCGATGATTACGGTCGACTAGCGAGGGCGCAATGAAACTAACGCCTGAACATGAGCAACTGCGACAGACGCTGAAACGCTATATTGACGCAGAGATCAATCCTTATGTCGACGAGTGGGAAGAGGCGGAGATCTTCCCGGCGCATCAGGTGTTTAAGGGCCTCGGCGAACTTGGGTTATTAGGCGTCACCAAACCCGTTGAATTCGGCGGGCTTGGCCTTGATTGGTCCTATGGCGCAGTCGTCGCAGAGACGCTCGGACATATCAATTGCGGCGGCGTGCCGATGGCGATCGGCGTGCAGACCGATATGGCGACTCCGGCGCTCGCCCGATTCGGTTCGGACGAAGTGCGCGAAGAGTTTCTGCGTCCGTCGATTAGCGGCGATTATGTGGCCTGTCTCGGCGTTTCCGAGATCGGTTCCGGTTCCGATGTCGCGTCAATTAAAACGACGGCGAAAAAGGATGGGGACGACTATGTCATCAATGGCGGCAAGATGTGGACGACGAGCGGCACGCAAGCCGACTGGATGTGTCTCCTCGCCAATACCTCCGAAGGCTCCGCACACAAAAACAAGACGCTGATCTGCCTGCCGCTGCGTGAAAATGGCAAGCTGCGCAAGGGGATCGAGATTGCGCGCAAGCTCAAGAAGCTTGGCATGCGGAGTTCGGACACCGCGCAGTTCTTTTTCGAGGATGTCCGTGTTCCGCAACGTTATCGCATCGGCGAGGAAGGCTTCGGCTTTACCTATCAGATGCTGCAATTTCAGGAGGAGAGATTATGGGCGGCGCTCTCCGGTCTGGTCGGCAAGGAGAAGATTATTTATGCGACGATAGACTATTGCCGCGAACGTAAGGCGTTCGGAAAATCTATCCTCGACAATCAAGTCGTGCATTTTCGGATAGCTGAACTCATGAGCGAGGTGCAGGCGCTGCGGTCGCTCGCATGGGATGCTGTCGACAAAATGGTGAATGGCGAGGACGTGACCATGCTCGCCTCGATGGCGAAACTCAAGGCGGGGCGGCTCGCGCGCGAAGTCAATGATTCCTGTCTCCAATATTGGGGCGGCATGGGTTTTATGGAGGAAACGCCGGTCTCTCGCGCCTATCGCGACGCGCGATTGGGGTCGATCGGCGGCGGCGCTGATGAAGTGATGCTCTCCATTATATGCAAGCTGATGGGTATTCTGCCCGGACAATCGGGCCGGGAATGACGAAAACGGTAATTGAATGCAGGGAGATCGAGATCGACTCACCTCTTTTCGGTCAGGAGCAGGCTTTGCGCGATGCCGTGCTGCGCGCGCCGCTCGGCAGAGAGTCGAGTGCGAACATGATTGAACGTGACAGAACCGGCAGGCATTTCGTCGCGATAGCGGATGAAAAAGTCATCGCTTGCGTCGGCTTTTATCCGGACGGAGCCGGGGCGGCTGAACTGCGTCACCTTGTGGTCGCTGAGAAAGCGCGGCGCAGCGGCGTCGCCCGCCGTCTCGTCGCATTCGCGGAGGAGACGATGGCGGCGAATGGCGTCCGGCGCGTTAGGGCCTCAGCGCGGGTCGATGCGGTTCCGTTTTATGAAGCGGCGGGCTATCAGGCGAGCGGCGATGTTTTTATGCGACGCGCCACGGCGCACCGATTGGTCGACAAAGAGTTGGGGCCGCGCTCGTGAACAGGGCGATCCGAAAGGTCCTGATCGCCAACCGCGGCGAGATCGCCTGCCGGATTATGCGAACGGCGAGGGCGCGCGGGGTCAGGACGGTCGCGGTTTATTCGGACGCGGACGCGGACGCCTCCTATGTGCGTTTGGCGGAAGAAGCCGTGCATATCGGCGGAGCGCCGGCGTCAGAAAGCTATCTCAACATCTCCGCTGTGATCGCAGCGGCGAAGAAAACGAAAGTCGACGCGATTCATCCGGGCTATGGTTTTCTTTCAGAGCGCGCCGAATTCGCACAATGTTGTCATGACTCTGGCTTGATTTTCATCGGCCCGACGCCGGAGGCGATCGCCGCCATGGGCGATAAGGGCGAAGCAAAACGGCGCGTGATCGCCGCCGGCGTCCCATGCGTTCCAGGTTATCAGAACACAGAGCAGTCGGACACGCGTCTCCAAAACGAGGCTGAGCGCATCGGCTTCCCGCTTATGGTTAAAGCTTGCGCCGGCGGCGGCGGGCGGGGCTTGCGCCTTGTCGCGCGCGCCGAAGATCTGAAAGAGGCGCTTTTGTCGGCGCGGAGGGAAGCAAAGAACGCATTCGGCGATGACCGACTCTTGATCGAGAAGGCTATTGTCGGCGCGCGCCATGTCGAAATTCAGATTTTAGCCGACGTCTATGGCGCCGTCGTGCATCTCGGCGAACGCGACTGTTCCTTGCAGCGCCGCCGCCAAAAAGTGATTGAGGAGGCGCCGTCGCCTGTCATTTCAGCCGAAATCCGAGCGGCGATGGGCCAGGCGGCGATCGAGGCGGCTCGCGCAGTCAATTACCGGGGCGCGGGTACGGTAGAGTTCCTGTACGATCCCAAGGCGAATGCGTTCTATTTCCTGGAAATGAATACGCGCCTTCAGGTCGAGCATCCGGTGACCGAATGCGTGACGGGTCTTGATCTCGTCGGATTGCAATTCGACATTGCTGAGGGAAAGCCCTTGGCGCTGACGCAAGACGATGTGCGTCTGAATGGCTGGGCGATGGAGGCCCGCCTCTATGCAGAGGAGCCGGCGCGTGACTTTCTCCCGCAAACGGGCGCCATCACTGCGCTGCAATTTCCGAAAATGAAGAATGTGCGCATCGACTCCGGCGTTGAGGCAGGCGACGAGGTCAGCGCATATTACGACCCAATGATCGCAAAGCTGATCGCGTATGGGAACACGCGCGACGAAGCGCGAAAACGGTTGGCGTCCGCGCTGGAAAATACCATCCTGCTCGGCTTTTCGACGAATGGGCGCTTTCTGGTTTCGCTTTTGCGCGATGGGAATTTCGCCGCTGGCGGAGCCGGTATCGATTATATCGAAGAAAATCTTGAGCGGCTTGCCGCGCCCGCGCCGTCCGTACGCGCGTTAGAAATTGCGCTCGTCGCAGCCACGCTCATGGATTTCGCTCCGGGCGATCTGCTCGCGGGCTGGAACTCCCGGGGGAGGAGCGCTTTTCCGCTAAAGCTTCAGTATGGGGAAGAATGTATTTCCGTCGTCGCCGAAGCGACGCGTTCGGCGATCTCTGCTCGGCTGGGAGAGGAATCAGCGGAAATCGAGATTATCGAACGAGACAGCCGAGGCCTGCGTTTCAGGCACGACGGGGCTGTAAAGTCCGCATGCCTCTGTCGCAGCGGCGACGCGATCGATGTCTGGTTCGACGGAATATCACGCCGTTTCATTGACATAACCTACGCTCCCGCGGGGGAGGCTGGGCCGGGAGGCGACATTGTGAAGGCGCCGATGGCAGGCTCGGTGACTGCTGTCCTCGTCAAGGCTGGCGATACGGTGCGCAAGGGAGACGTGATCGCCACGATTGAGGCGATGAAAATGGAGCACAAGCTCACAGCCCCGCGGGACGGCGTTGTCGCGGCGGTCCTCGCCGCGCCGGGGGATCAGGTTGCGATCCGCACGACCGTCGTCGCGCTTGAGAGCGAGAAATGAAACAGTTTTCATCTTTCGCGGGAAATGGACGTGTTAGTCTCGCTTTTTTGACAGAGGGAGAGATCGTCATGCGAAACGTACAAATTGCCGGCGCGGCCGCGCTCGCGGCCTTTTTCGTTTGCGCCCAGTCGCAAGCCGCTGGAGCTCCGGCCGGTTTTCCCGATATGAAAGCCAGCTATCGTGCGGTCTATGATCTTCATTCGGACGAAAAAAATGCGCCGAAAGAAATCACGCTGGAAGCCGACGGTCCGGGGAAGATGCGCATTGAGATGGCGCACATGAACGCCAAGAGAGCGAAAGCGGGTTCGAAACTCATCAGCGTATTCGATGCATCGAACGATCAGATGATCATGTATGCAACCGGACCGGAGGCGCCGAAAAAGGCTCTCGTCATGCCCCAAAAGAGGGGGTTCATGAATACAGTTCTCAAATGGAAAGAGGCAAAAGGGCCGCAGCCGAAACGGATCGGAACTGACAAGGTCGCGGGTCTTTCCTGCGAGGTTTGGCAAACGGACGATGCGGGCGGGCGGCAACAGGCGTGCATCACAAGCGACGGTATCTTACTTCGCGCCGGAAAGGCCGGGGAGGAGCCCGAAATCGTCGCACGCGAGGTGCGAAAAGGCCCGATGCCGGATTCCGACTTCAAAGTTCCTGACGGATTCGAGGTGCTCGATATGGGGCCATGCCAGGATATGATGCAGAAAGCGGCGGAGGCTGCGCGGGCTGGAAAGCAGCCAGACATGACGGCGATGATGAAATGCCAGTCCATCGGCCAGGAAGCATCTGAAATTTTCGGCGAACAGTAGGGCGGAGAAGGAGCGTGCGGCGCCGATGACCAAGGCAATCATTACCTGCGCGCTCACCGGCGTGCTTACAAATCCTGATCAACATCCGGTGCCGGTGACGCCAGCGCAAATGGCGGCGGAGGCGAAGCGCGCCTATGACGCCGGCGCATCCATCATGCACGTTCACTATCGCGATCAACGGCCCGGCATGGGCCATTTGCCCACGTGGGATCCAAATATCTGCATAGAAATCAATGACGCCATTCGCAGCGTATGCCCCGGCGTGATCATCAACATGACCACCGGCGTTGTCGGTCCGGAATATGGCCATGTGCTGGAATATTTGCGGGCCTGCAAGCCGGAGATGGCGGCCCTGAACGCCGGCACCCTGAATTATCTGAAGACTCGCTCGAACGGGCAGTGGGCCTGGCCGCCCATGGTCTTCGACAATCCGGTCGAGAAGGTGAAAGCCCATCTCGACGTGATGAAAGAGGTCGGCATTCTGCCCGAATTTGAATGTTTCGATATCGGCATTGTCCGCTCCGTTGGGCTCTACATCGAAAACGGCATGACGGAGCACGCCGATTATAACTTCGTGATGGGCGTCGCATCCGGCATGCCGGCGGACCCGGACTTGCTTCCCTTGCTGATCAAATATCACCGCGAGGGCATGCCGTGGCAGGCGACGGTGATCGGCCGCGAAGATGTCTGGGCGGTGCACGAGCGCGCGGCCGAACTTGGCGGTAATCTTAGAACCGGGCTTGAAGATTGTTTCTACCTGCCGGACGGCGAGAAAGCCGCCTCCAACGGTCCGATGATAGAGGCGCTAGCCACGGTCGCCCGCCGCGCGGGACGCGAGGTCGCCTCGCCCGCCGAGACCCGCGAGCGCATGGGGCTAGCCGGCGCGCATTGACAATCGCCGTGCGCAACTGATATTCACCGAAAAGGATGAATATCGGGAGGGCGCGTGGAATCGAGCCTCGACAATACCATGCTGGCGCTTGCCGACCCGACGCGCCGGGCGATTCTCGCAAGGCTCGAGGAGGGCGAGGCGCGCGTTACAGATCTCGCCGCGCCCTTCGACATCTCCCTGAATTCAGTCTCGAAGCATATCCGCATTTTAGAGCGCGCCGATCTCGTCCGCCGCCGGCGCGAAGGGCGCGAGCATTTTCTCTCTTTCAATCCGGCGCCGCTTGACGACGCCGCTGCATGGATCGAGGCGCGCCGCGCCTTCTGGACGAAGCGCCTCGACGCGCTCGAACGCGCGCTTGTCGCCGATGACGAAAACAATGGGAGGAGAAAGAGCAAATGAGCAATGAAGGCAAAATGGTCGATGCGACGACCATTCGCTTCGAGAGGCTTCTTCCAGCGCCGATTGAGCGGGTTTGGGCCTATCTTGTCGACCCCGCAAAGCGCGCCGAATGGTTCGCCGGGGGCGCGGAATTTAAGACGCCAGGCGAAGCGCAACTCCTCTTCAATCACGCAAAGCTGACGACGCCGGACGACAAGCCGCCCAGGCAATATGAGCAATATGCAGGCGAAGTGCAGGCCGGCGTAAAAATCGTTGAAATTGAACCGCCGCGCCTCCTCGTCTGGGAGTGGCAAGACGAAGACGGAAAGCCGCTAACGACTCGTTTTGAACTGACGGCGCGGGGCAACAAGGTGCTCCTGACGCTGACGGAATCAAATCTCGCCAGCGCAAAGGCCGTCATAGGCAATTCGTCCGGATGGCAGGTTCATGTCGATCTGCTGGAAGCGCGGCTCGCGGGTAAGACGCCGCCACCTTTCTGGGCGACCCTCATGGCGCACCGGGCAAAATATGAGAAAAAGCTCGCAAGCCGCTGAGCGAGACTCTTTTTCTAAATCTCGTGGCGGAGCGCGAGAACGAGCGCCTTTTTGTCGATCGCACCTGAGGCGTCGAGCTTGTCGAGCGCGATCTTGCGGAAGGGCGCTTTCTGATCGTCGGTGAGATTGGCGTAGGCGGGCCGGTCAGCGTCGCGGAGGGATTTGCGCTCTTGCGGCGTCATCGCGCGCCAGGCCGCCTCGCGCGCCGCGCGAAACTTCGCACGGCCTTCGGCGTTCGCTTCGACATAAAGCTCGGCCGTATGCGCCTCAATCGCGCGGGACTGCGCGAGCCGCAGAGAATCTTCATAAAAATCTGCGGCGAGAAGATCGACGATCTGCCTTTCGTCGGGAGCGAGCACTTCCCAGCGCACGTCCTCGATTTGCGCATGAGCAAGCGGCGCGGCAAAGAGGAATGCCGCGCAGATCGGGGCGACACGCAACAAACGACGCAACACACGACTCCGACTTATAAACATGCCGGAGGCTAGCGCCCGCGCGTTGAAACAGCCTGAAAAAACGTGGTTAAGGGGGCGAAAAGGCGAAAGCGATCATTTGATGAAAATGGTCGGAGCGACTGGATTCGAACCAGCGACCCCTTGACCCCCAGTCAAGTGCGCTACCAGGCTGCGCCACGCTCCGACCCAAGCCGGCAGGGCGAGCCTGTCGGCGAGCGGCGGTTATAGGGGGCGAGCGGCCGCCCCGCAACGCTTCATGCCCAGATCGCCACCGGAATTCCATGTCCGTCGCGTCCCGGCGGGTCGGGGAAGGACCGTGCGAGCCCCAGAGCGAAGCGGCGCGCAACAAGCATTACGGCGCACGCGTCGAGAAAATCATCAGCGCCCGCGCCCGCGGGAGGCGTCTGTGCGAGCAGGGAGCGTGGAAGGCCGCACCGTTCAAGCAGCGCTTTTCGCTGCGCCAAGCCCGCGGGATTGATTGCGCCCTTGACCTTTTTCGGCAGGCTCATCGATTCGCGGCCGTTCAATCGCCAGAAAGCGAGCTCCGGGTGCGATTCGATAACGCGGGTTCTGAGATCGGGGCGGGCCAGGAGCAGTCCGTCGATTTCACGTATTTTCCCAAAAAGTCCAAAGGCCTGAATCGAGACGCCGCGCGCCGGATCGGATGTCGAGCGCGCAATGGCCGAGGCGCGCTTATGCGCATCGAGGCGATCGGTCTCGCTCTCGAAAGGACCCAATTCCGCGTAGACCGCGGCGCGGGAAGGAATCGAAAAAACGCTCGACTGACGCATGCCGAGAAGCGGGCGCACCAATGATTCCGGTCCGCGCCCTCCGGGTCCGCAGTATTCCGGCAAACCGATCGGCATATCGACCGCAATCGCAGCGTCCTCGGGGAGGACCGAAACCAATCCTTCGAATGTCGGATAGACGGCCGCCTGCGGCGCGGAGCCCTCGTGTTGAATAATCCCGATCCACCCGGCCTTGCAGCCGTCGACGCCGGCGACCGTCTTGTTCGCGATGGGCGCTTCCATCAATGGCCCGCCTGTGCGGATAGCTCAGTTTTGGTCCGCCCGCGCCGCCTCAAGAAAGAAGGGCGAGGCGCAAAGAGCCCAGAAGCGAGCGGATGAAACTGGATTGATCGCGCTCGCAGACGCTACTGGTCCTCAACCGCCTCAACGTCGATCGCCTCTATGGCGAGCGTCGCTTCGTCGAGAGCCTCTTGGACTTTCTCAAGCTGAGTCAGGAGCGCGGTCAGCCGCTCGCGCAAGGCGGGCGTCATCCCCGGCGAATCGCTGCCAGGCGAGACCGCGCTCTCTTCCGCGCGGTCATCGTCGCCCGCCGGGTCTTCCTCGACATTGTCGATGAGCGGACGCAGTTCGATGGGCTGACCGGCGGCGGCCAACCGGCCAAGCTCAGCGATGTATTTGACGCCGTTCTCCTTGAATATCTTTTGCACGCCGCGCGTTGTGTAACGCTCGTCATAGAGCAGCACGCGCACGCCCCGCAGGACATCGATATCAAGCGGTCGATAATAGCGTCTTCCGCCGGCGCGGCGCATCGGACGGATCTGTCCAAACACATCCTCCCAATGCCGAAGCACATGCTGCGGCACGTCGAGCTCGCTCGCTGCTTCGCTGATGGTCCTGAACGCCTCGGCTGATTTCGGAGAAGCCATGGGCTCCTAATCGCTATTCCGCGGCGTCGGCGGCGCCGCGCGCAAGCGCCTCGTTGATTTGTTCTTTGAGGACGTGCGAAGCGCGGAAAGTGATTACGCGTCGCGGCGTAATCGGCACTTCTTCGCCCGTCTTTGGATTGCGCCCCATACGGAGTTTTTTCGAACGGACGGAAAAAGTGCCGAAAGAGGAGATTTTGACAGTTTCGCCCCGTTCGAGCGCCGAAGCCACTTCTTCAAGAATACGCTCGACGAAAAGCGCTGATTCGTTCCGCGAGACCCCGAGCGATCGGTAGACAGCGTCCGTGAGGTCCGCGCGCGTCGTCGTTTTGCCGCTCATCGCCTCGCACCTCGTCTCAAGGTTTATTCCTTGATCGGGATGTTAATCCTCGAAGGAGAAGCCGGTCAACAAGTGATTGAATTTGCTCGGCTGTCTTTTGCGTTAGGCGCGCAAAAGGGCCGCCCCCCAAGTCAGGCCGCCGCCCATCGCCTCTAGCATGACGAGGTCGCCCGGCTTGATTCGCCCGTCATTGACGCCGGCGCAATAG
This sequence comes from Alphaproteobacteria bacterium, assembly GCA_016125425.1. Classification (GTDB taxonomy): domain Bacteria; phylum Pseudomonadota; class Alphaproteobacteria; order Caulobacterales; family Parvularculaceae; genus Amphiplicatus. The sequence continues at coordinate 196,623 of WGLT01000003.1, read as the reverse complement.
GCGAGGGGAATCGACGCCGCCGACGTGTTGCCCTGCCCGGCGATCGTCGAGATAACCTGATCGGGCCGCAAATCCAGCTTTTTCACGACCCCCTGGATGATGCGTTCATTCGCCTGATGCGGCACGAACCAGTCGATGTCGTTCGCTGATACGCCCGCCTGCCTGGCGACAGTCTCCATCGCTTCGGAAATCCGTACGACCGCTTCGCGAAATACACGGTTCCCCTGCATCCGCACATGGCCGGCGGTTTTCGTCGTAGACACGCCGCCATCCACATAGAGAAGGTCGACAAGACGTCCGTCGCTGCGCAAATAGCTCGCAATAACGCCGCGGCCCTGAGCCTGCGCTTCCTTCTGCGCTTCCATCACGAATGCGCCTGCGCCGTCGCCGAAGAGAACGCAGGTCGCCCGGTCCTCCCAGTCCAGAATTCGCGAAAAGGTCTCAGCCCCGATGAGCAGCGCGCGCTTGTGCTGGCCGCTCGTCAAAAACTTCTCGACTGTCGATAGCGCATAGATGAATCCGCTGCACACTGCCTGAATGTCAAAAGCGGCGCCGTTCTCGATCCCGAGCTTCGCCTGTACGATGGCGGCGGTCGCTGGAAATGTCAGGTCAGGTGTGGTCGTTGCGACGACGACAAGATCGATGTCGCTTGGAGAAAAGCCCGCCATTTCGAGCGCATTGCGCGAGGCGGCCACGGCAAGATCTGAGGTGAATTCGCCTTCAGCCGCAATGTGGCGCTCGCGAATGCCCGTGCGCTCGCGAATCCACTTATCGCTCGTATCGACCCTTTTGGCGAGATCGTCATTCGTGAGGACACGCTCGGGCAGATACGTCCCGCAACCGAGCACGACTGCTTTCAAACTCATACCGCGGCCGCCTTCGCCTCATCGGAATTCTGATTTGTCACGCGCACATTCACAGCGCGTTTTGCAACCGCGGCGACTGTCTGGGCGACCTCATCGCGGAACGGATGACGCGCAAGCGACGCCGCAAGTTCGATGGCGCTTTTGACGCCGTTTGCGTCGGCCCCGCCGTGGCTCTTCACAACGATGCCGTTCAGCCCGAGAAAAACGCCGCCATTCGCGGACGAAGGATCCATTCGCTCCCGTAGCTTGATGAGTTGAACGCGCAGTAAAAGCGCGCCGATCCGCGTGATGATCGAATTGGTGAGCGCCTTTTTAATCCAGCTGGCGACCAGGCGCGCCGCGCCTTCGGCTGTCTTCAGCGCGACATTGCCCGTGAAGCCATCAGTGACGACGACGTCTACAGTGCCTTTGGAAATATCATTGCCCTCAATAAAGCCCGCGAAAGCCATGTCGGGATCCGCTTCGCGCAGAATGCGCGCGGCGTTGCGGATCAGGTCATGGCCTTTCAATTCCTCCGCGCCGACATTGAGCAGTCCCACAGTCGGTTTTTCTTTTCCAGTCAGGGCGCGGAAGAACGCCTCTCCCATGATTGCGAACTGGACAAGCTGATTGGCGTCAGCCTCGACATTCGCGCCGACGTCGAGAACGATCGAACGCCCGTTCGGCGTCGGCCAGAGCGCGGAAATCGCCGGTCGATCCACGCCGTCGATCATCCGGAGTTGAAAAATCGAGACCGCCATCAACGCGCCGGTATTGCCGCCCGAGACGACGACGGCGGCATCGCCCTTTGCGACAGCCTCGACAGCCGCCCACATCGAACTGTCGCGCCCGCGCCGCAAAACCTGGCTCGGCTTGTCTTCCATGGCCACTACGCCCGGCGCATGGCGCACTTCGCTGCCGGCAAGCTTCGGGCGCGCGGCGAGCAGGGGGCCGAGAACGGCCCGGTCGCCAAAAAACAGGAATCGCGCCTTGAGGCCGGCGGCGGCGGCCGCGGCCGCCCCGTCGAGCACGGCTTCTGGACCATGGTCGCCGCCCATGGCGTCGATCGCCAGCGTCAGCGGCGCATTTTCCGGCTGCGTTTCTCTCAACAGGCGATCTCCGACGGCGCGCGACACGATACTACCAGCCCCCGTGGTTGCAAACGCAGGTCGGCCGCGCGGCCGGTTCTCCTACCGCTTGTCGCGCTGTCCTGCAAATGCCTCGCGAAGCGCCTCGAAAGGCGACGCCGTCCGGTCCGAGCCCGCAGTGTCGCCCAGCGGCGGCGCGTCCGGCCGTCTGGGATATGGGTCCATCGCGAGAGAGAGTTGTTGAACAAGGATTTCCGCGAGATCGACAACGCCGGTTTCGAGCGGTTCAGGCGCGTCGGGATCAAAATCAACCTCCGTCTCGCCATTTTCTTGAAGAAAAAAAGCGATCTCGAACTCTTCGCTGACCGACTCCTCGACGGGCTCCAGGCTCGCCACGCAATGTCGGACAAGCCGGGCCTCGAGCGCGCCCTTGAGCCGAGCCCCTTCGCGCGTGGGAGCGAGGTGGAAGCGCCCAATCAGGCGATCAATCGCCGGCACGTCGAGCCGGTTCGCAACCGCGCGCCGCGTGGCCGGATCGGCTTCGACCTCGAATGCCGCGCCGCCATGCGGCAGGGAATCGACCGGAACCTCGAACGAGAATGGCGATTCGGCGGTCATTCCGGGCCTCCGAGGGCGGGCGGAAAATCAACCACGCCGGCAAGAATGCGCCCGCCCGGCTGTTCGCGCAAAAACGCGTCCGCCTTTCGTACATAGCTGGCGAGCGCGGGCGCGGCCTCTGCGACCGCCTGCGCATAAACGTTGCGGGAGAGGGCGGCGACAAGTTCGTCCTCATTGTCGGCCGAAAGGGCCTTCTCGTAGGCGCCGACGCGACCGTAGAAGTTCTCCGCCAAGCCCCTGATCTTCTTGCCGACGGAGAGGTCGCCGACCCCCATCTCCCGCAGGGCGGCGTCGAGACTGGCGAAAAACGCATCAAATACCAGTTGGGACGTCGGTCGCGCGCCGGGCTCCGTCTTCAGGCGGCGCAAAACCAAATAGACATGGAGCGCCAGCATCTCGAATCGGCCGTCTACGCTGTCTTCGACGTGGAGCGCAGTGAAAAACTCCGGCGCGCGAGCCTGGGCCGCGGCTGCGTCGAATAGCGCGTCGGCGGCGTCTTTTCGGGGGTCTTTTCTAAACAGGGACAAAATCATAGGGTGGGGCGCTTCCGGCGCCCTTTAGAATCGGCGCCTGGCGCGGACGTAGTCCTCCAGCACCTCAGGATCAAGCAATGACAGGTTCCCGCGTATTCGCCCTCGCCGTGTTTCTCCTTCTCCCGGCGCTGGGGGGATGCGTTTCGGTGCACTCGTCCCACGGATATGTTCTCGAACGGGGAGAAAGTCAGCTTGCCGCCAAGGCCGGGCTCGACACGAAGGAAAGCATTCTTGCGAAATATGGCGAGCCGTCCATGATCGGCACGTTCGATCCGGACGCATGGTATTATATGGCGAGCGTCGAACAGGCGCGCGCCTTTTTTCGCCCGCACACAACCAGCCGGCGCATTGTCGCTTTCTATTTCGACAAAGACGGCAAGGTGAAGAATGTCGACACTTTCACGCTGGCCGACGGCTATGACGTGAAAATGGCGGCGGGGGAGACTCCGACTCGCGGCAAGGAACTCGGCTTTTGGGAGCAGCTGCTTGGCAATGTCGGCAAGCTGCCCGCCGGTTCCGGGGCGGCCGGACCCGGCGGAGGGCCTGGCGGCGGCTCCGGTCCCTAGCGTCGGCCCCGCGGTCGCGGGCGGCGGACCCGCGGCCGGTTGAAGAGACGTGAGCCCGTACATTTGACCGCCTTCCGGATACGAGGTCATTTTGCGTGCGTTCTGCGCCAGGGAACGCCGCCGCGAACGCGGCCCGGTGATGTCTGGCGGCGGCGATCAAACCGGCCACAAGAAGGGCTCGGCTCTGTGCTCGGAAGACAGAGTCAGCGAGGGGAAACGTCATGAAGATCATCCGCTGGGCGCTGGCGGCGCTCGCCATCATTCTCATCGCCGCTGCATTTTATTTGTGGACGCCCTCGGCGTCCTTTGACGCCGCCGCGGCGATAAAAGCGGCAGCAGGCTATGACGCGCGGATCATTCGCGACAAATTCGGCGTACCGCATATTTACGGAAAACGCGACGCTGACGTCGCTTTCGGGCTGGCCTATGCGCATGCCGAGGACGACTGGGCGACCATTCAGGACGTCATTCTGTTCTCACGCGGCCAACTCGCCACAAAGACGGGAAAAGCGGGCGCAATCACCGATTATCTCATCGCATCCCTCGGGATCTGGCGCGATATCAACGAGAAGTATGAGACGGATCTTTCGTCGCAAACACGCGCGCTCGTCGAAGGATACGCCGCGGGGATCAATCTCTGGTGCGCGGAGAAAAAGAACCGATGCGCGCCAGGTGTCGCGTCTGTGACAGGCAAGGATGTCGTCGCGGGATTCGCCGCGAGAACGCCTTTCTTTTACGGCCTCGACGAGGCGCTAACGGATCTGTTTAGGTCTTCGCCCAGACAGCACGCCGCCCTCGAACAAGCACGCGTCGCGCTTTTGCGTTTGCCGCCTTCCGTTGAGATCGGCTCGAACGCGATGGCCCTGTCGCCGGCGCGCGCGGCGGACGGCCACACGCGGCTGATGGTCAATTCGCATCAGCCCTGGACAGGGCCCGTCGCCTGGTATGAAGCCCGGCTCAAATCGGACGAGGGCATCGACATGATCGGCGGGCTGTTTCCGGGGTCGCCGTTGATCCTGCACGGCGCGGGGCCGAAGCTCGGATGGGCTTTCACCGTCAACAAGCCGGACCTTGTTGATGTTTACAAACTCGAAGTCGATAGCCCGAAACATCCGACCAAATATCGCTTTGATGGCGGTTGGAAAGACTTCGAAATATCTAAAGCGAAATTCCGGGTGAAGCTGTTCGGCCCGTTCTCGCTGCCAGTCGAAAAAACGGTTCTACGCGCGGTGCAGGGGCCTGCCTTCATCACGCCCAGCGGAGTCTATGCGGTCGCTTATGCGGGCGCAGGCGATATCCGCGCCGTCGAGCAATGGGACAGGCTTGATCACGCCACCGATTTTCCGAGCTGGAAGGCGGCGATGTCGATGCAGGCGATTCCGAGTTTCAATGTCGTCTACGCCGATGCGACCGGGACGATTGCTTATTTTTACAATGAAGCCATACCGATCAGATCCGGCCATCAGGATTGGACCAAGATCGCAGACGGATCGCGCGCCGATCTCATTTGGAAAGGGACGCGCCCCTTCGGGACGGCGCCCTTTGTGGTGCGGCCGTCATCAGGCTATGTGGTGAGCTCCAATCACTCGCCCTTCCTGGCCTCGGGTCCGGCCGACAATCCGGATCCAGAGAATTATCCTGCTGACTACGGCGTCGATCGCCGCGTCACCAATCGTTCCTTGCGCATTCAGGCGCTTTACAGCGCCGATCCCTCCATCACCGGCAATGAATTCGTCGCCTATAAAATGGATGTTCGTTACGCGCCGAATTCAAGGCTCGGAGTTCTGATTTCAAATTTGCTCGCGGACCCGGCCGCAAACTCCGATCAAAGCCTTAAATCCGCCCTAGACGTTTTACGCGATTGGGACTTCTCGGCGGAGAAGAATAGCCGCGGCGCAGCGCTCGCGATCCGGACGGGAAGACTTGCCTTGGGTCCGCTGCTGGACGGGACGAACGCCGAAACGCCGGACCCCAAGGCTGCGCTCAAGCAGGCGGCGAACGAGCTCAAAAAAGTGTTCGGACGGCTCGATCCCGAATGGGGCCAAACGATGCGGCTGAAGCGAGGCAAGGTCGATCTGCCGCTCGACGGCGCGCCGGACACCTTGCGCGCCATCTATCCGGCGGACGCGTCGGTGAGCCACGTTTGGGAAGGCGGCGGCGGAGATAGCTATATCCTATATGCCGACTGGGCTCCGGACGGTTCGCAGACCATCAAAACCATCCATCAGTTCGGCTCGGCGACGCTCGACGAAACATCGCCGCATTACGCCGACCAGGCGCCGCTTTTTGCGAATGAGGAATGGAAAGAGCCGCCGATGAGCCTTGATGCGCTCCTGAAGCAGGCCACATCCGACGAAAGGCCGGGGCGAACATCGCCGCAACATTAGGTGAAAAGCCGGTCGAGAGGGCCGGTCTCCGCCTGGCGCGCTTGCCGCACAATTTATATTGTCGCAAATTATTGGACGCCTTAGACGACCCTGTCGAGCGGCTCGCCGGACTCGAAGAACGCGTCGATATTGGCCATAACCCGCGCGCCCATGGCTGCGCGGCTTTCCCAGGTCGCCGAGGCCGCGTGCGGCAGACAGAAGACGTTCGGCAAACTTCTAAGCTCTTCGCGAATCGGCCCGGGCTCCGTCTCATACACATCAAGACCGGCGGCGAAGATGCGACGGGACTTAAGCGCGGCGATAAGCGCAAGTTCGTCAATGACAGGTCCGCGAGAAATGTTGATGACCACCGCAGTCTGTTTCATTTTCTCGATCGCATGAGTATCGATTAGATGCCGCGTTTCTTCCTTTAGCGGACAATGCAGCGATATGACGTCGGCTGTTTTAAGGAGCTCGTCGAGGCTAACGGCTTGCGCGCAGAATTCGCGATCAATCTCGGTCGTCGGATGCGGCGTCGTGTAGATAATCGGCATTTCGAAGGCTCGCGCACGTCTTGCGACGGCTTTGCCGACTTCGCCCATGCCGATAATTCCGAGCGTCCGGCCGGTGACGCGATGGCCCCAGCTTTCAGGTTCGAGCATGGCGCGCCCCTCGCCGGTTTCGGCGATTTCAAGTCCCTCGCGAAAACGCCGGCACGCAGCGATGATGAGGCCGATGGTCGTATCGGCCAGGCAAGCCGTCGTTACTTTAGGCGTATTCGAAACCACCAACCCGCGCGCCTTGGCCGCAGCGAGATCGATATGGTCGACCCCGACCCCGATCGAGGCGATATAGCGGACGCTTGGCGGCAGCGCCGCAATGAAAGCCCGATTGAGATCGTCGAAAGCCGTAGCGAAAACCGCCTCGGCGCCTTCGGCGATCGCTGCGAATTCTGTCAGGCATAAAGGAAATCCGCCGTCTGGCTCACGGATGTCGTATTTGGCGCGCAGCGCGGCGGCGAGCGCGGCGGGGAATTTTCTGGGCGTCGCAATTACGTGTCTTCCAGCCATGGGTCCGCCTCCTGTCGACGATCGCCATACAGCTATAGGCAGGTTGCGCCGAGCCTTCAATTTTGGGACCTTGAGCGCCAAGCTGATCAAGGGGGCACGTGGTGATGCGCGGACCGATCGTCGGCCTGGGCTTGGCGCTGGCGGCCCTCGCTGCTTACATATTGTCGAACGTGATCGCGGCCTCTGGCGCGTTCGTCAAGATTGAAAACCGGCTGGCGGAACATTGCGACACGCTGCGCATATTTCCCGGAACGGAAGATGTTACAATCGATCCGGATACGAATATCGCATTCGTCTCGGCCTCGGACCGGCGAGCCTCCAAGGCCGGCCGGCCTGTTCAGGGCGGCATTTATGCTTTTGACGTAGCGACGTATCAAACCGTTCGAAAAGTTACGTCCGATGATTTCGGCGATTTCCAGCCGCATGGCATCAGTCTTTGGCGCGACCCGGACGGCGAGAAACGGCTTTTTGCAATCAACCATCGCACCGACGGAACACAGGCCGTCGAAATTTTCAGCGTCGGCGATGGCGGCGCGCTTACGCATCTGGCGAGCGTCACATTTCCCCTGCTTCGGTCGCCAAACGATCTGGTCGCCCTCGGGCCGCGCGAGTTTTATTTCGTAAATGACCATTATTTTAAGCGTGATTTTCTGCGCGCGCTTGAAGACTGGCTTGCGCTGCCTTCGGGGAATGTCGTGTATTTCGACGGCGAACATGCGCGCGTTGTCGCGCGCGGTCTCGCGTTTCCAGCTGGCGTAAACATGTCCGCTGACGGAAGTATGGTCTATGTTTCAGAATTCATGAGACGTCGCGTGGACTTCTACCGGCGCGACGGGACAACGGGCGCATTAAAGCGCATTCGCACAATTCATACGCCAATGGGACCGGACAATATCGAGGTCTCAAGCGACGGCGCCCTGTGGGTCGCCGGCCATCCAAAAGTCTTCGATTTCCTTCGTCATATGAATGATCCTAAAGCGATCGCGCCGTCGGAGGTCATTCGTATCAATTCGCGCACCGGCGGCAAATCAGTGGTCTTCGTCGATACGACCGGAAGGATCAACGCCTCAAGCGTCGGCGCCGTGCGGGACAAAACACTGATCGTTGGCGCCGTGTTCGACGACCACGTTATGGTTTGTCCTATGGTGGAGATATTTCTGCACGACGCGGGCGTCGGGAGCGGCGAATCCTAGGATTATTCCGCCGGCTCCGTCTCAAGTGCAAGCGCGTGTAGATCGCCTCCCATCTTGCCCTTGAGCGCGCGGTAGACGAGCTGGTGCTGTTGCAGCCGCGACTTCCCCAAGAACGCTCTGGAGACAACGCGCGCCCGATAGTGATCGCCGTCGCCCGCAAGGTCCTCAATTTCAACCTGTGCGTCGGGCAACGCTTCAAGGATCATGGACTTGATCTGTTCGGCGCTCATGGGCATGGCGTGCTCCTTCGATTCGACGCTTTCGCCGCTCATGTAAGCCGGCAAGGCGTCGCCATGAAGATCGGCGAGATCGAAAAGGCCGATCGCATCCGCGTCCTCGGTTCCGGTGTCGAGGCGCAGGAAAGCGCCGCCGAAGCGGCCGATTTTGGACGCCTGAACGCCCGCCATCGCGGCCTTGAGCAACAGCGTATCGGCCGCCCCCGGCGCCACGGCGATCAGGTATCGCGCCTGGTCTTCCCCGAACCAGAATGCGGCGCGACGCGCTTTCACGGGAGTCTTGAGCTCAAGCCCCTCGCCGCATGCGAGAGCCATTTCGGCCGCTGCGACTAGAAGACCGCCATCCGAAACATCGTGGCAGGCTGTGACGAGCCCTTCGGCTATCAGTTTCCGGATAAGTTCGCCATTTCGCCGTTCGGCCTCAAGATCGACGGGCGGCGGCGCCCCCTCCTCCATCCCGAAGAGTTCGCGCAAATACAGCGATTGGCCGAGCCAGCCGCGCGTCACGCCGACAGCGATCAACTCGTCGCCGGCTTCCGCGCCGCCGATGCGAGCCGTTTTGGTTGCATCCTCCAGAACGCCAACGCCCCCGATCGCCGGCGTCGGGGGAATGGCGACGCCGTTGGTTTCATTATAGAGCGAGACATTGCCTGAAATGACGGGATAGTTGAGCGCTTCGCAGGCTTCCGCCATCCCCTCAATCGCCCCGACGAACTGGCCCATCACCTCAGGACGTTCAGGATTGCCGAAATTAAGGCAGTCCGTGATGGCGAGAGGCGCTGCGCCGACGGCGCATAGGTTTCGATAGGTTTCGGCGACCGCTTGTTTGCCGCCCTCGCGCGGATCGGCCGCAACATAACGCGGCGTCACATCGGTCGTAAGTGCCAGCGCGCGATTGGTTCCATGAACCCTGACCAACGCGGCATCGCCGCCCGGACCGATAACCGTGTCGGCCATGACCGAATGGTCGTATTGCTCCCAAATCCAGCGCTTCGAGCAAAGGTCGGGCGAAGACAAGAGGACGCCAAGCGCCGTCAGCAGAGAGTTTGAACCGGCGTGATCGGCGAGGTCGATCTGTTCCTCGCGCGCTTCCACCAAAGCGGTCGCCACGAGCCCGATTTCCTTCAGGTTTCGCGCCGCTTCTTCAAGCGGCGTCAGATCGTCGCCCGCGCCAGGTTTCAGCCGAACATAGATTTTCGCAGACCCAGACTGAACATTGTACCCCGCCGCGGCTGCGCCAGATAACGAAGCAACCCGATCGTCTATGAAGGTCTCGGCGATCTGGCGCATTTCGGATTCGCTTTTGTCCGCGGTCAAGGAGACCATCGCTTCGCGGATCGTCGTTTTGGGATCTTCAAGCGGTTGGTCCAGAGAATATAATTTATAGGGTCGATCGTAATTCGGCGCCTCATCCGCAAGCGGAGCGATCGGAATGTCCGCGGCGATCGCTCCCTGATGGCGAATGATGAGGCGCCCCGTATCGGTTGTCACGCCGATCACGGCGAAATCGACGCCCCATTTCTCGAAGATCGTGCGGGCATGGTCCTCTTTGCCCGGCTTCAGGACCATGAGCATGCGCTCCTGACTCTCCGAGAGCATCATCTCATAGGCGGTCATTCCCTCTTCGCGTTGCGGGACCTTGTCGAGGTCAAGATCGAACCCTCCGCCGCCTTTCGCCGCCATTTCCACGGATGAAGACGTCAGGCCGGCAGCGCCCATATCCTGGATAGCGACGATCGCGTCCGACGCCATCAGTTCAAGACAGGCTTCGAGCAGCAATTTCTCTGTAAAAGGATCACCGACTTGCACAGTCGGACGACGCTCTTCCGAACCTTCGTCGAACTCCGCCGACGCCATGGTGGCGCCGTGGATTCCGTCTCGCCCGGTCTTTGAGCCGACATAGACAACCGGATTTCCCGCGCCTCGGGCTGCTGAGTAGAATATTCTCTGTCTTTCGACGATCCCAACGGTCATCGCATTGACGAGGATATTTCCGTTGTATCCGGAATGGAAATTCGTTTCTCCGCCAACCGTAGGAACGCCCATACAGTTTCCGTAACCGCCGATACCGGCCACGACGCCGCTGACGAGATGCCGGGTCTTTGGATGCGACCAATCACCGAAGCGCAAAGCGTTCAGATTGGCGACCGGACGCGCTCCCATAGTGAACACGTCTCGCATGATGCCGCCGACGCCTGTCGCCGCGCCCTGATAAGGTTCTATGAATGACGGATGGTTATGGCTTTCCATTTTGAAGACGGCCGCGAGACCGTCGCCAATATCGATAACGCCCGCGTTTTCGCCGGGGCCCTGAATAACCCAGGGCGCGCTTGTCGGGAGCTTTTTCAAATGCCGGCGCGAGGATTTGTATGAACAGTGTTCCGACCACATCACCGAAAAGACGCCGAGCTCCACAAGATTCGGCTCACGTCCGAGATGGCCTTTGATTTTCTCGTATTCGTCCGGCGTCAGCCCGTGTTCGGCGACAAGTTGAGGCGTAATCGAGGTCATGAATCGGTTCCCAAGGCTGGCGAGCCGGTCGCGGCGCCCTCTGCGAAATCTGAAAGGTGCATAGGCCGCTTGCCGGCTGCGCGCAATTTCCCCTGAGTCAGGCGCGGCCGACGTAGAGATAGTCTTCCGGCAGGCCCAACCGGACGCAGGCCTGCGCCGGCGGCGCAGATGGCAGGAGAAGACAATCAGCCCGGCGGCCGAGCCGCCTAACGATCCTCCCCTCGAGCGGTCGAAGCCCGAAACTGCTCCCCAGACCGAGGACGGACCGGATGGGCGCAGGAACGAGATCGATCGCCGCCCGGACAAAGACGCGCTGCGCGAATTGAAGAGGTCCGGGAAGAGCAGGCGCATGCCTCATGATCTGGATGAATTCGAATATGATGGGCGACGGCTCCAATTTCGGCGTCATCGCCGAGAAAAGGGCGGCCTGCTCCCGTTCCGAAGAGGGCGCGCCAAGAGCGCCGTAAAGGCGAGCCGCTTCGCCGCCTTCTCCGTAAAACCGCGCGCGCTCGCGCTCGGACAGCGGTTCAACATAATGATGGTAGGCGTTGAGAAACCCGAAATTCGCCGTGGCCTGCACCCAATTCAGGAGTTCGACGTCATTCGCGCTATAGGCGGCGCCCGCCTCCGTAAGGCCCTCGACATTCTCGTGCATGCGGCGAACGCCTGCGATCATGCGTTCGGCGACGCTTCTCGCTCCGTAGACCGTCACCATGGCGGCGAGTCCGGTGCGCTTGAGCCTCGTGACCGGGGCAGCACGGAAAGTGGAATGGTTCCAAACGCCGGCTCGCACGCGCGGTTCGCCGAACTCCATCAGCACGGCCGTCACGCCGCCGATGAAGAGCGACACTGGGTTCTTGAAAATCCGCCATGAAACGGAGTCCGGCTCCAAAATCGCCGGCTCGCCCTTCGGGGAAGCAAAATCAATCTTCTTGCCCTCTCCGACATCAAGGAAGGCCCGCGCCGCCAGATCAAGCCGCGCATAAATCGGCGCCTTCAGCCCCTCACTCAGCTCTCGGCGCCACATGAAGTTCACTGTCGTTTCCTCCAAGTCCTACGGCTTGGACTTCACTGCCGCCCAACCGCTGATCACGTTTCTTGGCGGCGCTGGCGAAAGTATTGAAGCAGGAGAACACCCCGGCGACAATATCACGATGAAGCGAGGCGGACGGCATGAACATCCAACAGCAAGTCAAGCGCTATTACGGCAAGACGTTGACGTCTTCCGAGGATCTCAAAACCGATGCTTGCTGCACGGCGGTGGCGCCCCCGCCGTGGCTCCGCGCGATCCTTAACGCCATCCATCCTGAGGTCAGCGCGAAGTACTACGGTTGCGGCCTGATTGCGCCGCTCGCCCTTGAGGGGCGCCGCGTGCTGGATCTTGGCTGCGGCTCCGGCCGCGACGCTTTCGTTCTCTCAGCTCTCGTCGGCGAGCACGGCGCCGTCGTCGGCGTCGACATAACGCCGGAGCAACTGGCGGTCGCCACGGCCCATCGCGCCTGGCATGCAAGGCGATTCGGATTTGCCCGGTCGAACGTGGAATTCGTCGAAGGCGACATCGCACGTCTCGAAGAGATAGGCCTCGAACGCGATAGCTTCGACGTCATCGTTTCGAATTGCGTGATTAATCTTGTTGAAGACAAGCGGGCGGTGTTCGAAGGCGCGCGCGCCTTGCTGAAATCCGGCGGCGAATTCTATTTTTCAGATGTTTACGCCGACCGTCGCTTGCCCCCAGATCTTAAGCACGATCCAGTGGCTTATGGCGAGTGCCTGGCAGGGGCGCTCTATTGGAACGACTTTCTTCAAATCGCGAAACAAGCCGGCTTTCACGATCCCCGTTTGGTCTCGGATCGTCCGATTGCAGTCGCAGACTCGCAATTGAAGAAGCGTCTTGGAGCGGCGACATTTCATTCAGCGACATTCCGGCTGTTCAACGTCTCCGATCTCGAGCCGTCATGCGAGGATTACGGTCAGGCGGTCATATACAAAGGCGGAATCGATGAGGCGGATGACATATTCTTTTTTGACGCTCATCACCGGATCGAAAAGGGTCGAATATTTCCAGTGTGCGGCAATACTTATCGCATACTGAGTGAATCCCGTTTCGCCCCTTATTTTGACTTTCTAGGAGACTGGTCCGCCCATTACGGGATATTTCCGGGATGCGGAACGCTGTCGCCCTTTGGGCGGACTTCATCAAGCGAATCGGTCAGCGGTTCGTGTTGCTGAGCAAGTCGAATTTCGCTCCCCTCCTTCGTCTGGAGGAGGCGGATCGCATTTTAATGCGTCAAAACGCTAGGATGTTTCGGTTTTGTTTCCTTTTGCGCGAGGATCGGCTTTATCCGCAGGTCTGCATAGCGCACTCTTGACGTCGATCTTCGGCCCCCTTGCAAATTCGAGAAATTAGGCCACTCTCCGCTGCCATATCGCGTCTGCAACGGACGTAAGCGGGGCATTTCTTTCGCCGGTCGCAGGGGGGAGTAAGCTGCGGGCGTATTGTTTTGTCCTGAAACTGCGAAAGACAAAGCCTGAAACAGGCCTAGAGGGAAGTATTAGATGAGCCAACAAAGCCTGGGCGCCCAGCCGAAAGAGCAAGCCCCGCCGCGAACGACGCCGGGGATCACGCGACGCAAACCGATCGAGCAGGTCCAGGCGGAATATGAAGGCGGCGAATTAAAACGCACGCTCGGACCCATCAACCTCGTTCTTCTCGGCATCGGGTGCATCATCGGCACCGGCATCTTCGTCCTGACCGGGCGCGCCGCTGCCGTTTACGCCGGACCGGGCATCATGATTTCATTCATTATCACCGGAACGCTGTGCGCTTTCGTTGCGCTTTGCTATGCGGAATTGGCGTCTTTCCTGCCGGTCTCAGGGTCCGCCTATTCTTATTCTTACGTTTCGATGGGCGAGTTCGCCGCTTGGATCATGGGGCTGTTGCTGGTTCTCGAATACGGCCTCGCGGCGTCGACCGTTGCGGTCGGCTGGTCAGGATATGTCGTCAGTTTCCTGCATGACGTGGGCATTCACATACCCGCGGTGTTGACGGCGGCGCCTGGCGTCGATGTTGTCACGCAGGCGGGAGAACACGTAACCGCTGTGGCGAATCTGCCGGCGATCATCGGCATCGTCGCAGTCACAGCGCTGCTCGTTGTCGGCATTTCGGAATCCGCAACCGTTAACAATATCATTGTTTTTATCAAAGTGACGGTCGTCATCGCCTTTATCGTGATCGGCTTTTTCTATGTGAAGACTAGCCTTTGGCAGCCGTTGATTCCGCCGGAGGTGAAAGTCACGCCGGACGGTACGCTCATTGGCGCAGTCGGCGGAACGCGCAGCTTCCTGCAACAACTCAATGACGCATTCATTGCGATTTTCACAGGCGATAGCTCGACGCGCTACGGCATCGGCGGCGTTATCCATGGCGCGGCCGTGATCTTTTTCGCCTATATCGGGTTCGAGGCCGTCTCGACCGCAGGCGCGGAGTCGAAAAATCCCGCCAGAGACATGCCGATCGGCATTCTAGGCTCATTGATTATCTGCACAGTGTTGTACATCTTGACGTCTGGCGTTCTTGTAGGAATCGTTCCGTACGCAAAACTTGATGATCCGGCGCCGATTGCGCTGGCGGTCAATGAGATTGGCCTTAAATGGTTTGCCGTCCTCGTTAAGATCGGAGCGATCGCCGGCCTGTCGTCGGTGATGCTGGTGCTGGTCTACGGTCAGACGCGCATCTTTTATACAATGGCGCGTGACGGGCTGTTGCCTTCGCCGCTCGCGGCGGTTCACAAGAAATTCCAGACGCCGTGGATCAATACTCTCTTCGTCGGCGTGATCGCTTCGGCGTTTGCCGGCTTCATGTCCCTCGACAAGCTGGCGGACCTGACCAATGTCGGCACGCTGGCGGCATTCATGATCGTCTGCCTGACAGTGATTTATCTTCGAATCACCCATCCGCATGAGCATCGACCGTTCACGACGCCGGACTGGTTTTCCGTAATCAGCCTGGGCGTGATCCTGGCCGCGGTCGTTTCGATCTTTCTTCTGGAAGAATTCCCCACGCTTCCTGAGCCCTGGATCGTCGTCACCGGATTGGCTGTCGCGCTGACTGTGCTTCTGTACATTCTTCGCAAACCCCTCAGGCCGCTCCTGAGGATGTCAACGCCGTTAATGGGAACTGCAATGTGCTTCATCCTGTTGATGTCCCTGATGACGAATCCGCATGCCCGCGGATTCTTCACCTGGTATCTGATAATCGGGATCCTTCTATATTTCGGTTACGGATTCTGGTTCTCGAAGCTCGCCAAGGGACACCTGACGCCGGGACCCGCAGAGTAGATTCGGACCTAGCGAAATGACAAAGCGGCCGGCGATCTGCCGGCCGCTTTTTTTATGTCATCGCTCGGGGGAGGAGCGCATCGAGACGAATTTGCGTCGAAGCAAAGTAAGATCGAACTTAACGCGTCAGCGGCTTGTATTTGATCCGGTGCGGAATATCCGCATCGGGCCCGAGACGGCGCTTCTTGTCCTCCATATAATCCGCGAAATTCCCCTCAAACCATTCCACATGGCTGTCGCCCTCAAAGGCGAGGATGTGTGTTGCAATTCGGTCCAGGAACCATCGGTCGTGGCTTATGATAACGGCGCAGCCGGCGAAATCCTCGAGCGCTCGCTCAAGTTCGCGAAGCGTGTCGACATCGAGGTCATTGGTCGGTTCGTCCAAAAGGAGAAGATTTGCGCCTTCGGCGAGCATCTTCGCGAGATGAACGCGATTACGCTCGCCGCCTGACAGATTTCCGACCTTCTTCTGCTGATCGCCGCCCTTGAAGTTAA
Organism: Alphaproteobacteria bacterium; assembly: GCA_016125425.1. Lineage (GTDB taxonomy): Bacteria > Pseudomonadota > Alphaproteobacteria > Caulobacterales > Parvularculaceae > Amphiplicatus. Next base: position 180,764 of record WGLT01000003.1, on the reverse strand, counting down.
ACCAACCGACGTAAGCGCGAGACGGAACCTCTCGCTTGCCGAGCGTGATCACGTCGAGGCCGCCCGATATCTCTTCCCAAACGTTTTTGTTCGGATCGAGACTGTCGCGGCTCTGGTCCACATAGCCCATCTTGACAGTCTCGCCGACACGCAACGAGCCTCCGTCCGGCGTTTCCTGACCTGTGAGCATCCGGAAGAGGGTCGTTTTGCCTGCTCCGTTCGGGCCGATCACGCCGACGATTCCGCCAGGCGGCAGGCTGAAAGAGAGATCATCGATTAAAAGTCGATCGCCGAAACCTTTTTTGAGATGTTCAGCCTCAATGACCACATCGCCCAATCGCGGTCCCGGGGGTATCTGGATTTGGGCCTGTCCCATATCTTCTCTTCCCGCCTTTGCGAGCAGTTCCTCATAAGCGCTGATCCGCGCCTTGGATTTCGCCTGTCGCGCCTTGGGGGAGGCGCGGATCCAGTCGACCTCGCGGTCAAGCGCGCGTCGCCTGTTCGCTTCTTCGCGTTCTTCTTGCTCGAGGCGCTTGCGCTTCTGATCGACCCACGAAGAGTAATTGCCTTGGTAAGGGATGCCCCGCCCGCGATCGATCTCGAGAATCCATCCGGTCACGTTATCCAGAAAATAGCGATCATGCGTGACAAGCACCACAGCGCCCGGAAATTCCCGCAAGTGATGTTCAAGCCAAGCGACCGATTCCGCATCCAGATGGTTAGTCGGCTCGTCAAGGAGAAGCAGATCCGGTTTCGATAACAGGAGCCGCGCCAACGCAACGCGGCGCTTCTCACCGCCCGAAAGTTTATCGACGCTCACGTCGCCGGGCGGACAACGAAGCGCCTCCATGGCCATTTCGACTTTTGAATCGATATCCCAAGCATCCAGAGCGTCGATCTCTTCCTGAAGTTTCGACATCCGCTCCATGAGTTCGTCGGAGTAGTTTTCTCCAAGTTCGATCGATACGGCGTTGAATTCATCCAACTTTGCCTTGATTTCACTGACTCCGTCGAGGACGTTTTCAAAAACGTTCTTTGTAGGATCGAGTTGCGGCTCCTGGGCGAGATACCCAACCTTCGCGCCGTCGGCCGCATAGGCCTCGCCGCTGAATTCCTTATCGACGCCAGCCATAATGCGCAGAAGGGTCGACTTGCCCGACCCGTTTACGCCGACCACGCCGATCTTGGCGTCCGGATAGAACTGCAAATGTATGTTTTCTAAGACTTTTTTTCCGCCCGTATAGGCCTTTGTCAGGCCCTGCATGAAGTAGATATACTGATATTTGGCCATTTGGTCAGGGGGCGTTCGCCCCCTCCTTTTTGGTTTGGGTCGTGGTTTAAAAGGAACAGCGGGGCGTCTTATCGCGCTGCGGCGGTCGTTTCAACGCGGTCCGCATTTCGCGAGGGCGTCTGCGACCTTATATAGGCATATAGGCGCTGACACGGGAATGGGGAGCAGGGGATCGTCGAAATGGCGACTTATGTAGAAAAGACGCTGGCGGGCAACGAGAAGATTCTCTATGTGGCGCATTTCAACTGGACCTACAGCTTTTTTCCGGTGCTCTGGTTCGCCATCGGGCTCGCGCCGCTGATCATGTATCTGTCTTTGATGTTCGGCTCGAATCTCAGCGCATCCGACCTTGGGGCCGGTTGGTGGATCGCTGCTTTCGGCGCATGCGTCGGATCAATCATCCTTCTCAACCAGCTTATATTTCTGGCGACGACCGATATCGCCGTTACGTCCTACAGATTCGTCTTCAAGAAGGGACTCATATCCCGGAACGCGCAGGAAGTCAGCCTGACGAATATTGAGGAGATTACTCTCAAGCAGACCTTTTGGGGACGTCTGTTCAATTACGGGCATCTAACCATTCACGGCACGGGAGTCGGCGTAATCAAACTGCCGAGCATCGACCATCCGATAAAGCTGCGAAAAGCGATAGAGCAGGCGAAGTTCGCCATGAGCAGAGGCGGCGGCCAGTCAGCTCATCACGCGCAGCCGTCTTCCGCCGAAGTCAGCGCATCGACGCAAGCGCAAAGCTCTGACGCATAATCGCCTCGAGCCCCCTGCGGTCCGCCTCATCGAACATCGCCTTGCGGTCGCTGTCTACGTCGAAAACGGCGATGAGGCGTCCGCCAGAGTCGAATACCGGAATGACGATCTCCGATCTTGACCGGGGATCGCATGCAATATGCCCGGCGAATTGCAGGACATCCTCGACGACGATCGTCTCCCGCCGCTGGGCGGCGGCGCCGCAAACCCCCTGCCCGAACGGAATCCTGAGGCAGCCGAGCGTTCCCTGGTATGGGCCGATGACAAGTTCATCCGTCTTGTGGCTGTCGACGAGATAAAATCCAGTCCAATAATAATATTCGAACCGATGGTGGAGTATGTTCGAGACGCTCGCCATGCGCGCAATAAGATTGGTCTCGCCTTCAATGACGGCGGCGATTTCCTGGGAGGCCTCGCGATAGCGTCGAGCTTTTTCCTCCGCACTTGGCGCTATGCTTTGGGTCTGGTGTGCGGCGCCTTTCACCGCATTTGCACTCCGGCTCGACGCCGCTTCTGAGGCGGCGATATGAAATTCGAGCAAAGGCAAATCGCCGATTTTAACGGCGACGTCATCGCCGACGACCAGCGGACCGACGCCGGACGGCGTGCCGGCGTAAATCAGGTCGCCGGCCCTCAGCTCGAATTGCCGCGACAGGGCGGCGATGATCTCCGGAACGCTCCAGACCATGTCGGCAAGCGCTGCGTCCTGCCGCACTTGGCCGTTCACCCAAAGGGTCAATCGCGCATTCTCAAGCATAACAAGAGCGGCGCGCATAATCGGGCCGACAGGCGCGGAGCGATCGAAGCCTTTGGCGGCGTCCCAGGGCGCGCCGGCTTGCTTCGCCGCCGCTTGAAGATCGCGGCGCGTCAGGTCGCAACCAGCGGCAAATCCGAAAACGAGCCGCTCAGCTTCCGTCACGTCGATATTCGATCCTCCGTCGGCTAACGCCACCACGAGTTCGCCTTCGTAGTGAAGGTTTTTGGTCGCCAACGGATAACTGATTGTCGCGCCGCTCGGGACGAGCGCGTCGGCCGGCTTTGTAAAAAAGACCGGCGGCTGCGCTTTCGGATCGCCGCCCATCTCGCGCACATGGTCCGCGAAATTTCTTCCAATACAGAATATGCGCCGGACCGGAAACCAGCCCCCGCCGATGATGTCGACCTTCGGCGTCGGCGGAGGGTTAATAACGTAACCGTGCATGCCTGGGCGGCCCGTTGCTACAACCATTTCTTTCGCATGAAATACGTCACCAGCCCAAGCGCAAGGATTAGCATGAGCCCCACGAGGATCGCGAACGCATAAGGGCTGCTCGCCCCGGGTATGCCAGCCACGTTGACGCCAAGAAGGCCGGTTATGAAGGACAGCGGAAGGAATATGGCCGCGACGACCGATAACAATAGCATGTTGCGGTTCATCTCTTCCGCGCGTTTGTCGACCAGCTGATCATTGACCACCGAAGCGCGATCTCGCACGGCGTCGAGCTCTTCGACAAACCGCGTCACTCGGTCGGCGTTTTCTCGCAAGTCGAGACGGTCGCGGTCGTCAAATGGCGCATTCTGGTCCGCGCTCAAAGAAAGGAGCAGATCCCGTTGCGGAGCTATATATCGACGAAGAATGATCGCGTCCCGCCTAATTCGGCCGAGACGGAGGCGCAATTCGGCGCCGGCCGTCTCGATGCTCTCCTCTTCGAGGTGATCGATCTTCTCTGCGTATTCGCGGATGACAGGCTCCATGCGATCGATCAGTGACGACACCAACGACGCCACAAATGCGCCGACGCTTTGCGGCGACAGGATCCCTTTCTCAAGCTGTCGTTCAGTATCTAATACGGCCCGCAGCGGGCGGAGCTGCACTGAGATCGCCCGGTTCCGGTCAAGCCAAAGCCGAACGGAAACCATGTCTTCAGGCGCGGCGCCCGGATTGAGATTTACGCCCCGCAGATTGATGACCATCCCGCCGCCGACATGGAGAAGGCGAGGCCGCGTCTCTTCGGCGAGAAGAGCCGAGACCGCGAGCTTGGGCAGCCCGCTCCCGTTGAGCCATGACCGCGTATCCGGGCTGTGACGATTGAGAGCAATCCACAGATAGCCGTCGTCCGGCGAAAGACCGGAATCGACGTCCTCCCACTTGATGCGCCGCGCCGCGCCAGCGCGCAATTCAAACGCGCAAAGCAACGCCGGCCTGTTTTCAAGAGTGGACATCTCTGCAGATCGATCAGAGGATTTTCTGTCCTGTCTTCGCCCAATCGGCGAGGAATGCGGCTAGGCCCTTGTCGGTCAGCGGGTGATTGGCGAGTGCCTTGATTACAGCCGGCGGCGCTGTCGCGACGTCGGCGCCGGCGAGCGCGGCGTCTCGAACATGCAGGGGCGAACGAATGGATGCGGCGAGAATCTCGGTGCGGAAGTCGTAATTATCGTAAATCGCGCGAATCTCCCGAATGAGCTCCATCCCCTCGAAGCCCGTATCGTCCAGCCTCCCGATGAATGGCGATACGAAGGTCGCCCCTGCTTTCGCCGCAAGAAGGGCTTGGTTGGCCGAGAAGCAGAGCGTGACATTGGTCTTGACGCCGTCATCGACGAGCGCGCGGCAGGCTTTCAGCCCCTCGATCGTCAAAGGCAGTTTCACGGTCACGTTTTTGGCGATCTTCGCCAGCGACTTGCCCTCGGCGATCATGGGTCCGGCCTCAACGGCGGTGACCTCTGCGCTCACCGGCCCGGCCACGACGGCGCAAATCTCCGCGATTACCTCTCGGAAATCCCGGCCCGACTTCATGACAAGACTCGGATTGGTGGTGACCCCGTCAACGAGGCCCGTCGGGACCAGATCCCTGATTTCTGCGATGTCTGCGGTGTCGAGGAAGAATTTCATAAAGAGCCCCTGCGACCCTTGAGGCCGGCTGAAGTTACGCCTTTTGGCCTAATGCGAACGCGCCCTCGCGGCAAGGCCGCTTTGAGGGCGCGTGGGAGCTCCAGCCCGCATCCCGCAGGCGCGCAAGAAGGGTCTTGTATGTCTCATCTGAGCTTGAGATATGTGGTCTCGGTTCAGGCTAAGGGCTAAGGGCTAAGGCCCTGGCCCATTTTTGGTTGCAATTGCTGACGGTTTCGCCAATCGCCAGCGTAAAGGGCGACGCGCGGGTCGCCGCGCATGGCGGGAGCCTATGACTAAAATCACCCCTAACGGACACTCGATAGTCGTGCGTTTCGCCGGCGACTCCGGCGACGGCGTTCAACTCTTGGGGAGCCAATTCGCGGAGTCGACCGCGCTTGCGGGTTCGGACTTTGCGACCTTTCCCGATTTTCCCGCTGAAATCCGCGCGCCCGTAGGTACGACATTCGGCGTTTCGGCGTTCCAGATTAACCTCGGCTCGCGCCGAATCGCCACCGCGGGCGACGCGCCGGACGTGCTCGTCGCCTTTAATCCAGCGGCGCTCAAGGTGAATCTGCCGATTCTGCCGAAAGGCGCGCTGATCATTCTCAATACGGATGAATTTAACGAGCGCAATTTCGCCAAAGCGAATATCAAGGCTGATCCGCGCTCGACAGGCGAACTCGCCGAGTTTCAGGTTATCGAGATTCCGATCAAGTCGCAGACGCTCGAAGCGGTGAAAAATTCCGGTCTGAGCCGCCGCGATTCAGAACAATGCAAAAACTTCTGGGCCTTGGGGGCCGTCCTTTGGATGTTCGGACGCGATCGGGCGCCAATCGAGGCGTGGATCCGGCGGAAGTTTGCAAAGGCGCCGCAAGTGCTGACCGGCAACCTCGCCGCCCTGAATGCAGGTCATGCCTTTGCAGAGTCCGCCGAGCTCTCAGCCGAAATCCCGCAATTTGAAGTGGGCGCTGCGCCGATGGCGGCTGGCGATTATCGCTCCATCACGGGCGCTGAGGCGCTGGCTCTCGGATTGGCCGCAGCGGGAGAACTGGCTGGCAAGCCGATCCTGTTCGCATCCTACCCCATCACGCCGGCTTCGCCCCTGCTTCATCACCTGTCAAAGATGCCTGAGCTTGGCGTTGCGACATTCCAGGCCGAAGACGAGATCGCGGCCGCCTGCGCGGCGATCGGCGCGTCCTATGGCGGCGCCATCGGCGTCACGTCCTCGTCGGGCCCGGGCATCGCGCTGAAAACAGAAGCGATCGGTCTCGCCGTCGCGGTTGAATTGCCGCTTGTCATCGTCAATTCACAGCGCGGCGGCCCGTCAACGGGTCTTCCGACGAAAACGGAGCAGTCGGATCTCTATCAAGCCGTCTATGGCCGAAACGCGGATGCGCCTATCCCGGTGATCGCCGCTTCTGATCCTGGCGACTGTTTCCATGCGGCGATTGAGGCGACGCGCGTTGCGCTACGTCACATGACTCCGGTCTTTCTGCTGACAGACGGTTATATAGCCAACGCCGCAGGCCCTTGGGCGATTCCCGATATGGCGGCTTTCGAGCCGATCGCCCACAATCCTCCGCCGAAAGTCCCGGAGCCGGGCGCAACCCCGGACGAGCAGTTGGCGCTGAAGCATGCGATCTGGAAACGTGACTCGAAATCATTCGGCCGGCCATGGATCCCGCCCGGCGTCAAAGGGCTCGCCCATCGCATCGGCGGGCTCGAAAAGGATATCGAAACCGGCGATATCTCTTATGACGCCAAAAATCATCAGGCCATGTCGGAAATGCGGGCGCGGAAGGTCGCTTCCGTCGCTGGTTTTATCGCGCCGCAGAGTATCGAACAGGGCGAGTCGAGCGGTCCGCTTGTCGTCGTCGGCTGGGGATCGACGCATGGCGTCATTTGGCGGGCCGTCGAGGCGGCGAGAAAACAGGGGCTGGACGTCGCGCAAATCCATCTGCGCTGGCTCAATCCTCTACCCGCCAATCTCGGCGATCTGCTCGCCGGCTATGAACGTATTCTTTTGCCGGAAATGAATATGGGCCAATGCGCCACGCTTCTGCGCGACAAGCTCGAAGTCGACGTCGTTCCGCTCAACAAGGTTTCGGGCCAGCCTTTCAAGATCGCTGAAATTCTCGACGCCATCCGCGAAAATTATCCGAGCGCGGCGCAGGCGGCGGAGTAGAGAGAACCAGAACCATGAACGCCCCCCTTTCGCCTAAGGATTTCGCAACCGATCAGGAAGTGCGCTGGTGCCCCGGCTGCGGCGATTATGCCATCTTGAAAGCTGTACAAAAGACACTCGCCGATATCGGCGCCGATCCGGATAAGACCGCCTTCATATCCGGCATCGGCTGTTCGTCCCGGTTTCCCTATTACATGAACGCCTATGGATTCCACACGATCCATGGGCGCGCGCCGGCTTTTGCGACAGGACTAAAGCTCGCCAATCCTGACCTTGACGTGTGGGTCGTCACCGGCGACGGCGACGGTCTCTCCATCGGCGGCAATCACCTCCTGCATGTTCTGCGGCGTAACGTCGATCTGCAGATCATGCTCTTTAACAACGAGATTTACGGCCTCACAAAGGGACAATACTCGCCGACGAGCCGCGTCGGCACGCGTTCGCCTTCCTCGCCCAAAGGATCGGTCGACACGCCGGTTAACCCGTGCGCCTTCGCACTCGGCGCCGGCGCGCGCTTCATCGCGCGCGGCGTCGACACGGACGCCAAAAACCTTCCGGAAACGCTCAAGGCGGCGCGCGCCTTCAAGGGGGCGGCGTTTGTCGAAATCTTTCAGAACTGCATCGTTTATAACAAGGACGTGTTTTCGGACTTCACCGAAAAGAAGGTCGCCGATGAACACCAGCTCCGCGTCGAGCACGGCAAGCCGCTCCTCTTCGCCAAGGGGACGAAAGGCGTCCGGTTCAACCACAAATCATTCGCGCTTGAGGTCGTCGCCGTTGGCGATGGAGGCGTTCCGGAGTCCGAGATCCTCGTCCACGACGAAACGAACCCGACGCTTGCGCAACTGCTGATCACCATGCCGCATCCGGCATTCCCGATGGCCATCGGGGTGATCTATCGCGCCCCTGCGCCGGCTTCCTTCGACCAGAGTTTCTGGGAGCACCATCCAACCAAGGGCGAACGCACCGGCAAAGTCGCCGACGCCCTCCGTCGCGCCAGCGTCTGGACGAAGAAGGCGAGTTAACCCTAGCGGAGCGCGCGATCATGACCGAGAAGATCGATTGGGCCGCCTTTCGACGAACTGTCTTCCGTGGCACAGCTCTCCTTATCCTCGTTGCAATTATCGCTCTCGAGCTTTTGTTGCTTCTCGCCAAGAATATTGATCTTCGCGCGGATCCAGAGCGAACTGGCATGTTCTTGTTTATCCCGTTCATGGCGGCCACGGTTGGCTTCTGCGGAAGTTGGGGCGTCGCTGTCCGCGTAGGCGTGACGTCAGCGCTGCAAAGGGTCTGCCTTATCTTGCTTGGCGCTATTGTTGGGGCGCTGATATTCTTTAGCGGATTTTTTGCCGCCGCCATTCTTGCAAGCGCGATCGCTGGAACTTCTCTTGACCCATTCGATATTGCCGAAAACTATCGGGCGTTAGCTTGTTTCTCGCTATTCGCATCATTGATACTTGTTCTCTGGAGTTTTTCCATCGGCTTGATCATTTCGAGCCAATTCGGCGGCGGATGGCTGGCCCGCTAAGAGATGATTAAAAGAATCAATTATTGCCCTTACTATATCGCCGCGCGCAGCGGCCGGTCAGCCCGGAAGGTTGTTTTAAACGTAGGCCAATCACCGCAGCGCTCACTAGCGAGCTCCGGACCCAGCGAATAGAACCGATAGAAGTAGAGACAAATTTGGCGCGCGTTTCCGATACCTATGTCTGCCAGTCTTGCGGCGCCGTCTACAGTAAGTGGGTCGGGCGCTGCGACGCATGCGGCGAATGGAATTCGATTGCCCTCGAAACGAGCGAATCAGGCCCGCCGGGGTCGCTTTCGACCAGGACCGGCAAGGGGAAAGCGATCGAATTCACAACGCTCAAAGGCGGCGGCGAATTCGAACCCCGATTTCTGACCGGAAACGCCGAGTTCGACCGCGCTTGCGGCGGCGGCTTGGTACCGGGATCGGCCTTGCTCATCGGCGGCGATCCTGGCGTGGGCAAATCGACCTTGCTTCTCCAGGTCGCCGCAGGCCTCGCATTGGGCGGGCAGTCTGTCGCCTATATCTCCGGCGAAGAAGCGACGGCCCAGATTCGCCTGCGAGCGCAGCGGCTGGGCCTTTCGGACGCGCCTGTCCATCTCGCGTCCGGGACAGCGCTGCGCGACATCCTCGCGACTCTGAAAACTGAGCGGCCCGATGTCGTTATCATCGATTCGATCCAGACCCTTTGGTCGGACGCCCTGCCCGCCGCGCCCGGCACGGTGACCCAAGTGCGGGCTTGCGCTCAGGAACTGATCCGGTTCGCCAAATCTTCGGGCGCGGTCATGTTTCTCGTCGGGCATGTCACCAAGGACGGGCAAATCGCGGGGCCCCGAGTCGTTGAGCATATGGTCGACACGGTGCTCTATTTCGAAAGCGAGCAGGGCCGGGATTTCCGTCTTCTCCGCGCCGTAAAGAACCGCTTCGGCGCCGCTTACGAGATTGGCGTATTCGAAATGACGGGTGCGGGTTTGAGAGAAGTATCGAACCCGTCAGAGCTGTTCTTGTCTGAGGGACGAGAACCGGTTTCCGGCGCAGCCGTCTTCGCAGGAATTGAAGGAACGCGACCTGTTCTCATCGAAATTCAGGCGCTTGTCTCAGCTTCTTCTCTGGCGGCGCCAAGGCGCTCGGTGGTTGGCTGGGATGCTGCGCGGCTGTCGATGCTCCTCGCCGTGCTTGATGCGCGCTGCGGCCTCGATTTCAGTCGGCACGATGTCTTTCTGAACGTCGCTGGCGGCATGCGGATCTACGAGCCCGCCGCCGATCTGGCCGCAGCCGCGGCGCTTTGCTCGTCGCTGTTTGACATCCCGCTTCCCTCGGACTGGGTCGTGTTTGGCGAGGTCGCCCTCTCCGGCGCGGTGCGCCCTGTGAACCAAACGGACACCCGGATCAAAGAGGCGGCCAAATTGGGATTTTCCGGCGCGCTCGCACCGGCCGGCGCTGATGCGAGCGGAATTATGCTGGAGCCGGCCGCGGTTCTCGCCGATCTGGTCGCCTGGACCAAGAAAACCGGCGCTTTGGGCTGATTTTCCCCACATCGCTCGTTGAGCGGCGCGGCGTTCGGCTGTAGAGATCGGCCTTGGGGGAAGGCGGTTCGGCTTTGCGCGCAAACGGCGCCCTGAAAGGGCTTCCATGACTTGGTTCGATTTTTCGGTTTTCGCCGTTATCGGCCTCTCTATCCTTTTCGCCGTCATTCGGGGCGCATTTCGCGAGATCGGAACCCTCGTCGCCCTGGCGGCGGCCGCAGGTCTCGCCTTTGGGCTGGTCGGCCCGGTTCGGGCGCTGGTGGGGGCGGAAGGCTCGTTCCTGGCGACTGCCGCCTTGGCTGGCGCAATCGGCCTCACTAGCTTCATCGGATTTTACTTTCTGTTGCATATCGCGCTCGCCAAACTCGACCTATCGGGCGGCGTCGCCCGGATAGACAGAATCGCAGGCGCTGCATTCGGGCTGGCGCGGGGCCTCGTGCTCGTCGCCCTTGGCTTCGTGGCGTATAGCTACTATTTGGGCGAAGACAGGCGGCCGGCGGCGGTAACCCATGCGCTGACCCTCCCGGCCGTCCAGGCGATGGCGCGCGCTTTCGAGAAATTGGCTCCGCCGTCGACGCGCCTGGCGCCCGAGGAGGAAGAAGCCTCGCCCAAGAGCGAGAAGGACGCGGCGGCGCTGGGCTATGACCGAGGCGAGCGGGCTGCGCTCGCCGAAATCGTGACGACCGTGACCACAAACGACCCCAGCGCGCCCAAGAGCTCAAGGACCGAACGAGCCCTGGAATCCGGCGCTAAAAAATCCTCGCCCGACCCGATAGCGGACATGATCAAAGAAAGCGACCCGCAGTGACTGCAAGGGATTCGATTCGGGAGACGGCCGCCTATCTTGAAGGCGTTCGCGCCTCGGTGGCTAAACGGGCGTTCGAAATTTCGCCGAAGCATGACGGCGATCTCTTGATTGAAGAATGCGGCGTCTTCGGAATTATCGGGACGAGCGACGCTGCGACGTTAACCGCGCTCGGATTGCACGCCCTACAGCATCGCGGACAGGAAGCGGCCGGTATCACGAGTTGCGAAACCGGCACAAAGGTATTCCATTCCGAACGCCATCTCGGGCTGGTTTCCGATCATTTCTCCGACGCCGACACGCTCGGCCGCCTGACGGGCGAGGCTGCGATCGGCCATACGCGTTATTCGACGCAAGGCGAGACTGTGCTTCGCAATGTGCAGCCGCTCTATGCCGATCTCGATCGCTTCGGAATCGCCATCGCCCACAATGGCAACCTCACCAATTCTCTGAAACTTCGCAGCGAGCTCATTCGGGACGGATGCATCTTTCAGTCGACCTCCGATTCCGAACTGTTTCTGCAGCTCACAGCCCGCTCCCGAAAAGTCTCGATCATCGATAAACTTGTCGACGCATTGAAGCAGGTCGAGGGCGCATATGCGCTGACGGTGCTGACGCCGCATGTTCTGATCGGCGCGCGTGATCCCGTCGGAATCCGGCCGCTGATCCTGGGAGATTTACAGGGCGTTCCAATTCTCGCCTCAGAAACCTGCGCGCTGGATTTGATAGGCGCAAAATTCGTCCGCGACGTTGCGCCGGGCGAAGTCGTCATTTGCACTGCGGACGGGCGCGTCGAAAGCCGACAGGTTTTCCCTCTGCCGCCTCGTGCAAGGCTTTGCATTTTTGAGCTGATCTACTTCGCAAAACCGAATTCCATTGTGGATGGAATGAGCGTCTACAATGTTCGTAAGAGGCTGGGCGAACAGCTTGCGCTGGAAGCGCCATGCGAAGCGGACCTCGTGTCCCCGATACCGGATTCGGGCGTTCCGGCCGCGATCGGATACGCGCAGGCCGCAAAATTACCATACGAAATGGCGCTCATACGAAGCCACTTTGTGGGGCGGACTTTCATTGAACCGCAGCAGAAAATCCGCGAGGCGGGAGTCGCACGGAAACATGCGCCCAATTCCGCGCTCATAGAAGGCAAGCGGGTTGTCCTGATCGATGACTCAATCGTCCGGGGAACGACGTCCCGCAAAATTACGACCATGCTTCGCAGCGCAGGCGCCAGGGAAGTGCATATGCGGGTCGCCTGCCCGCCAATTCTGCATCCGGATTTCTACGGCATCAATACGCCGTCCTATGATGAGCTTATCGCCGCCAATCTGACCCTCGAGGAAATGCGCGCCGAAATCGGCGTCGACAGCCTCGCTTTCTTGTCCGTCGACGGCCTCTATAAGGCGATTGACAAGGGCCCCCGGGATGCGTCGGCGCCGGCTTTTACGGATCATTGTTTCACCGGCGAATATCCGACGCGGCTGGTCGACCAGACCGAGGCGGATCGCAACGCGATCATCACCCAGCTCTCCTTCCTCGCCGAGTCGAGCTAACTGCCCGCGCACGGTTCGGCCGCCGATGGCCGGGACCTTTGCAAAAAAGCGCTTGCAATTCCGCTTCGCCTGCCGCAATTCCCCGCGCCGCAGTCCAGTCCGATTGGTTCATGCGTCGCCCCCTCCGCTCTTCAGGCGATCTGATCGCCGACCGTCGCTACGCTTACGCGCTTGACCTTTTTCACGCCGGCGACGCTACGGCCGCCGTCGACCTTTTCGAGCAGGCGCTCGAACGCGCGCCGCAGTGGGCCGCCGGGTGGTTAGCGCTAGGGCGGGCGAGACGCGCCGCCTTCGATCCAGCGGGGGCGGCGGCGGCCTTCCGCGAAAGCCTTCGGCTCGATCCCAAGGACGAAGGGGGCGCGAGTCTTGAGCTTGCGACGCTTGACGCAGCCGTCACGATCGATTCGGCGCCGCCCGCTTATGTGACCGCTCTTTTCGACGCCTATGCGCCGGAATTTGACGCCGCGCTCATCGAGCGTCTCGGCTATTCCGCGCCGAGCGCAATCGCCTCGCGCCTGCGCGCCGTCATACCGCCCCGGGAGCCAAAACGGTTTTCGCGCGCCCTCGATCTCGGGTGCGGAACGGGCCTCGCCGGCGAAGCGCTGCGACTCGACATCGCCTATCTCGAAGGTGTTGATCTTTCATCCGGGATGGCCGAGCAAGCGCGTGACAAGGGCGTGTACGATGCGCTGTTCACAGGCGACCTCGCCGATCACCTTGTCGCGCCGGGCGAAGCTTTCGACCTCATTTTGGCGGCGGACGTCTTCTCTTACATCGGCGACTTGTCGAGGATCATATCGCTTATCGCAAACCGACTATCGCCGGGAGGTTATTGCGCATTCACCGTTGAGAAGGAAGAGCGACAAGACTGGCGGATTCGAGAATCGCTGCGTTTCGCCCACAGCGAAGACTATCTTCGCCGGCTCGCCGAAGCCGCCCGCCTCCGCATCGTAACCATTGAAGAAACCGTCCTCCGCCGCGATCGGGGCGCTGATATCGTTGGTCTGGTTGCGATCTTCAAACGCGATGACGCACCGTTGTCTCTCCGACCGCTGCAATCGGCGGGCGAACCGGTTCCGAGCGACCGGCCCGAAGCGTCTCTCCATTAACTCACTTCTCAACTCGGGTCGCACGCCCGATGAAAAGGGCGGCCTTTCGGCCGCCCTTCGCACTCGCTTGGGAGGGAGTATCTGGATCAGAACTCGTAACGCAGCCCGATCCGGATCTTGTAAACGGACGAAGCAAGGCTCGCATAACCCGACGGCTGCTTGTCGAATGACTTAAACCGATAAACGCAATCGCCCTGATTGACGCAGGTCGTCGCAGGCGCATTGCCGGTGAGCGCCGGCGCAGCGTCGACCCCAAGCGACGCCACATCCGCGGCGGACACGAGGTCAGCTTTTACGATACCCTGGGTATCAAAGCTTGGCGCGAAATAACGCGCGCCCCACTTGTCGTTGAAGAGATTGGCGACGTTGAAGATGTCGACAACGAACTTCATCCGGTTGCCTTGAAGCGCTTTGACGCCAAAGTCACCGACAAAGGGAAGATCCTGCTCGAAGCGGAAGTTCCACAATTGATCCCAAGGACCGCGCACGCTGTTCTTCGAGAAGATTTTGCCCTCTTTTACGCCATGGGCCTTGATGAAGTTTTCGAAGCCCGCGCCGTCAAAGCCGGACGCGAAGACGACAGCGGGGTCGGTCGAGGCGCCGGACGACATGGTCGGGATGTAGAGCAGATCATTATCATAAGGCGATTCAAAGTCGCCGGCTCTGCCGAACAGGGCGTTGCCGGAGTCAACATTGAACACATAGCTGAAAGGCTGACCCGACGTGATCGTGCCCGACAGATTGAAGCGCGTCTTCAAATTCTTGAAGAACTCATGCTCATAACCAAGATTCACATTGAATGCGTGCTTGGTTTCATAGGGCGCCGTTCCGACAATCGTCTCATTGCGGTTGGAGGTGACGAGCGACCGCCAGTTGGAAACGCCGCGCGATGAAGTGCCCTCCGTCGCGCTCGTTACGTCCTGATACGCATAAGACAGATCAAAATCGAGGCCGTTTTCATAGCGCTTGGCGAGCTCGACGCTGAAGACGTGGCTGCGGCCGCCCTTGATGTTGCCAAGTTCGATCGCGTTATGAATGCCAAGGTCCTGCAAATCGGCGTAAATCGGACGCCCATCCGGCGCTACGCCGATCGGAAGCCCCAGATTTGTCTGGGCAAGGTTTCTCCATACAAAGTCCTGTTTGATCTTCGTATAGAGGTATTGAACGGTGATTTGGTAGTCCGTTCCGAGATCAAACCCGTCGAAGTCTAGATCGAAACCCTGGGTGAGCCGCAAGGAGCCTTTCCACTGTGACGGGATTTTGAAGTTCGGCGATATTGTATCAATAAAGGTCGGCGTCGTCGGATCGGAAGCCGCCACAGCGTCAATCAACGACTGAGGAATAACTGCGGGATTGACGCCGTTAAGACCATACGCCGAGACGCTGAAAATCTGCGGCTGGAATGCGTTGGAAATCCAGACTTGCGGATTGCCGCCTGAAAAGAGGCCGAAACCTCCTGTGACCGTCGTGCGGCTATAGGGCTGATAACGGAATCCGATACGCGGCTGGATGATGTCGACGCCGTCAAGATTGCTCTGGTTAGAGAAACCATAGGCCGCCATGAAGTCCTGCCGCTCAGGCGGCAAGTCGCTCTGGAAATAACGCTCATAGCGAACGCCGGCGTTGACCGTAAGCTCCGGCAAGACCTGCCACTCGTCCTGCAGGAAGAGCGACATTTTGCTGTAGCCCCATTTGGCCGCAGCATCGGATTTATTGTTCGTGATGACATTGCGGTAGGCAACGTCGACATTGTCCCCCGTCAGCAGCGAATTGAGATCGTTGTAGATGAACGTGCCGTTCGAGTCCGAAAGAAACAGGTTGTCGAGCTTGTAGTGCTCATACTCGCCGCCGAAGGTCGAAACGTGATCGCCCCAAGTGTAATCGCCTGAAGCAAACATTTGCAGGCGGCTGTCAGAGAACGTATTGCCATGGCGGAAACGGTCGCAGCCGGCGATGAGCGTCAAATCGTAATCGGCTCCGTCGACAAGGCTGGAATAAGCCGGGATGGCCGCCAGATCCTGCGTATTGAAACGCATCTGGATCTCGCCCATATCGCTGCCGGCGCGGCAGATCTGCCCTTTGGAATATTCCTTGTAGCCGCCGCGGATCGTTGTCGAGAAATTGGCGGTCCAATCAGAATAGAGCGCGCCTGAATAGGCGTCGATCTTCTGCGGCGTGTCATACCAGGCCGAAACGAAGCTGGTTGAAGAAACGCTGGTGCCTGTTTCGCGCGTACGCTGATAGGTCGCCTCGAGGCGGTGCTGATCGTTGATATTCCAGTCAATCTTGCCTAGCCAGCGCTTGCTGGTTTCGGGCAGCGATGTCGAAAGCGGACGTCCGCCCGCATCGAAGCCCGTACCGGCAAGGATGTCGGAATTCAGCTGGTTGAAGAAACCTGCGCTGTCCGTAATGTGGTTTGACTGATCGGCCCCAGCGAAATTGACCGGCGATCCTGTCTTGAAATTCTCATAGCTCAGGAAGAAGAAGAGCTTGTCCTTGATGATGGGACCGCCGAGCGTGCCGCCGAACTCGCGCTCCTTGAAGTCGGGCGCCGGAACTTTGACGCCGTTCGACAATTCGCCGAGGAAATTCTGGCCGGAACGGTACCAATAGGCCGAACCGGTCAGATCGTTCGTACCCGACTTCGTAACGACGTTGACGAGGCCGCCCTGGAACCCCGAAGCCTCGACCGTATAGTCCGAAGCGACAACTGAAGCGGCCTGAACCGCATCAAGCGAAATCGGTGAGCGCGACGTCGGATAGAGCGACTGGCTCAGGCCGAAGTCGTCTTGCTGAAGGACGCCGTCTATGGCCAACGCATTGTAGCGCGGATTCACGCCGGCGATCGACACGACCCCCACATCGCTGGAGAGACTGTTGACGAGCGGGTCGCGCGTAAGCGTATCGGTGAGATCACGGCGCACCGACGGCTGATTGGCGATAGCCTCGCGGTCGAAAGAGGAACCCGCCCCATTGTTAAGATCGAGCCGGGTCGGCCGCTGGCCGACAACCATGACCGAATCGCTGGCGGCGAGCGTCGCCATGTTGATGTTGAGGAATCGCGTATCCGTGGGCGATAGATACACATTCTCAACGGTGCTGGCCTGATAGCCGGGCGCCGTGATGGTGATCGTGTAAGGGCCGCCGACGCGAAGACCGCTCTTGTAAAACGCCCCCTGACCGGAGGTCGTCGCGGTCGCCGTCGTGTTCGACGGAACGTGCGTAATCGTGATTTTCGCGCCAGCAATCGGCGCCCCCTGCCCGTCAACGACCGACCCGCGCAGCGACGCGTCCGTCTGCTGCGCCATGACCGGCGTCGCAACTGTGGAAATCGCCGCAGCGACGGCGAAAGCCGCCGTGCCGGCGGCGAGTAAAGCTTTGAATTTCATTTATGTCCCCAAGCCAGTGCCAATGGAATGGCGCTTGCCCCTACTCTGCATCGCGCCACGCCTTGGCCAGTAATAGAGTAGTTTAACAATCAAATGACATTGGCGTGTCGTTTTTGACACCTTCTTTGTGCTGAAAATGCAGCGCGATTCCCGCATGTAAAGTTTTGCATTCGCATTTGCCTTGAAATAATCGCCAGCTAACCGCAAAGGCGCGCACTATGTGCGCCTGCGACTTCCCTGCAACAGGCCGCGCGTCGCGTTTTTTTCCACAGGAAACGGCTACATTCGGGCCGGCGCTTCGAGGCCGAGAATGTCCAGTGCGCAACCGAGTTGCGCCGCGACCGTGGCCGAGAATCTGAGGCGTGACGAGCGTATGCGATCGTCCGGTTCGTCGGCGATCCGGCATGCGGCGTAGAATTTCGAAAAGCTTTGCGCCAGTCGAAAGGCGTGGTCGCAGAGGTGATGCGGCATGCGCTTTTCATAGGCCGCGCGCACGGCGTCGCCGAAGGCGAGCAGGGCAAGCGCCAGTTCGCGCTCTTCCGGCGCGGTGATGACGATATCGCCAGGCGCGCCCGCGCCGACCGCGCGCGCTTTCGCTTCGACCGATCGGACCCGTACGACCGCATACAGGAGATAGGGGCCGGTTTTGCCTTCAAAAGCCAGAAAACGGTCGAGATCAAACACGTAATCGGAGGTGCGCGGATTTGAAAGGTCAGCAAATTTCAGCGCCGCGACGCCGATCTTGTGAGCGATATCGAGACGCTCTGCTTCTCCGAAGCCTTCCGCAAAGCCGCTTTCCTCCAGGCGTTCGCGCGCTCGGGTCTCAACCATGTCGATGAGGTCGCGAAGCTTCAGCACGTCGCCCGCGCGCGTCTTGAACGGCTTGCCGTCCTTGCCGTTCATGGTGCCGAACCACAAATGCTCCAGCCGACTTTCAGGAAAAATTCCCGCCCTGTCGGCGACGCGGAACACTTGCTCGAAGTGCAGTCTTTGGCGCTGGTCGACAACATACAACATCCGGTCCGGATGAATGTTCCGCACGCGATCCTGGATCGTCGCAATGTCGGTCGCATGATAACCGACCGCGCCTTGCGAATTGACGAGGATGACGGGGGGCGTCTCCTTCTTGTCGTCTTCGCGCGCGACGCGGATGATCTGCGCGCCCTCGGACTCTTCGACCAGCCCTTTCGATTTCAAATCCTCAACCAGATCCGGGATAAGAGGATCCATATCAGCTTCGCCCTTCCAAAGGTCGAAGCTCACGCCGAGATCGTCGTAATCTCGTTTCAGCGCCGCGACGGAAAGGTCGACGAAATGCCGCCACAAGGCGCGGTAGCCGGGTCGGCCGGCTTGCAACGCCGCGGTTGCTTTCCGGGCCTCTTCGGCGCGCGCAGGATCGGATTTGCACGCCGCCGACGCGGTCGGATACATCTCTTCTAGGTCGGCGAGGGTCAGGGGCGGCTCGGACGGAAACGGGCCGTTCGCACCCTCCTGGAAATAAGGAAGGTCCGGCCGGCGCCGCTCAAGCTCGGAAATGAGCTGGCCCATTTGGAGACCCCAATCGCCCAAATGAATGTCGCCGACCGCCTCATCGCCGACGAAGCGCAAGAGTCGTTTCAAAGACTCGCCGATGATCGCCGAGCGCAGATGTCCGACATGGAGCGGCTTGGCGACATTCGGACCGCCATAATCGATCACGATCGTCTCCGGCTCCTCCCGACGCCAGCCCCCTGAGCGCGCATCGGCGGCGAGCGCGTTCGCCCGCTCGGCGAGCGTCTCGTCTCGCAGGCTCAGATTGATGAAGCCCGGGCCCGCTATCTCGACCTTCGAAAACATGCCGGTCGCTTCGAGTCGCGCCGCGATTCTGGCCGCGAGCGCGCGCGGGTTCTCTTTTTGCGCCTTGGCCGCAGCCAGCGCGCCATTACATTGAAACTGGGCGAGATCGGGCCTGTCCGAGACCCGAACCAGTCCCAAAGACGATTCGAGCCCTTCGCCGGCGAAAGCTTCGCCGGCGATCGCCGACAACTCATCCGTCAAAGTCATTGCGCTTCAGGCGTCAGGTTGGGAAACTTCAGGCTCTTGCCGGACCGATTGAAAATGACTTCCTTCGGCGTCACCGAGAATCCGACGACCACCTCGAAGTTTGTGCCGGACGTATTCGGATCGTGGCGCGGGATGATAATTTTCCCGATCTTCTCCTCAGTCGTCCGAACAGCATGGTCTTTGCCGAAATCCACCGGGACGTTGAACTCAGCCTTTTCGATGACTTCGAGGTCCTTGCGCGTCACAGCGACGAAGTACGGGAAAACGTGTTTTGCTTCGGTTCCCTTGGGGCCGCGGCCGAAAGCCATATCGATCTTGACGCTCGCCTCGATGGGCCTGTCGTCATAGTAACGGCACTCTAGGTGGACGCCGAGAATCTCGCCCGTATAGGCTATGTTTTCGAGCTCTTCGTCCCCATCAAACTGGATGACCCGGGCCGCATCCGAAAGAGCGACGATATTCGGGCACGGGGCCGGATTGTTCTTGTCCTTTGTCGACATCCTCATGGGCTTGCTCTGGTCGAGCAGATTCTTGGAATCCTGGCTGCGCGCGCCCGGCTCGTCGTCCGGCGTTTTAGCCTTGTCGGAGGCGCAGCCCCCCATTACGCAGGCTGCGGCGAATAGCGCGAACACTAAGGCTTTGTTCATTAACACGGACCTTTATATCGACAGCGGAGGCGAAACCCGGGAAACGCCTAAATACCGCCACAAGCGGGCCGCGCTTGAGCGGCTAGTTTTGGTAGCGGGTCCCCGCCGGGCGCGCAACGGGCATTGGGCGAGGCCGACACGGCCCACGCCGCCTCCGGAGGACGATGGATGAAAGAGCTTCAGGACCTGGCTGGCAGGGTCAAACGGCGGCTGAACGTCCGCCTCGCCTCGCCGAGGGGGTTTTGCGCCGGAGTCGAGCGCGCAATCCGTACGGTCGAAGAGGCGCTCGCGCGCTATGGCGCGCCTGTCTATGTGCGCCATGAAATCGTCCACAACGCCCATGTCGTCAATCGGCTGCGCGCCATGGGCGCTGTATTCATCGAGGAAGTGGGCGAGGCGCCGGCGGACAGACCCCTGATTTTTTCCGCGCATGGCGCTCCGCAAGCGGCGCATGACGCCGCCCAAGCCCGCGCCATGACGATGATCGATGCGACCTGCCCGCTTGTCCAGAAAGTCCATTCCGAGACGCGACGTCACGTCCAGAGGGGCCGGCATGTGATTTTGGTCGGGCACGCCGGACATCCAGAGGTCGAAGGAACCATGGGCCAGGTCGCGCCTGGCGCGGTGACGCTCGTCCAGTCGCTGGAAGAGGCGCGGCGCTTGCGTCCGCCGGCGGGCCCCCTCGCCTATGTGACACAGACGACCCTTTCGGTGGACGACACCATGGAGATCGTCGCCGTCCTGAAAGCGCGGTTTCCCGAGATTGAGGGGCCCAAAAAGGCCGATATTTGCTACGCGACCTCCAATCGCCAGGCCGCCGTCAAGAAAATCGCCCCGGGAGCGGACCTGTTTTTGGTCATCGGCTCGCCGAATTCCTCGAATTCGCGCCGCCTCGTCGACACTGCTGTCGCTGGCGGCGCGCGCCGCGCCGCGCTCATCGAAGGGCCGGAGTCGTGCGATTTGGATGACCTCGATGGGGTTCGCGTCCTCGGCGTGAGCGCCGGGGCCTCCGCGCCCGAGAATCTTGTCGAAGCCCTGCTCGACCGCCTCGCCAGACATTTCGACCTGAGCGTCGAAACGGTCGAAACGGCTGAGGAGGATATCGTATTCAAGACGCCGATGCTGATGGCGGGATGAGGCGTGGCGGTTTACACCCCGATTTCTGAAGACGTGCTCGCGCGCGCGATCGCCCGGTACGATCTGGGCGCGCTCGAGCGGTTTGAGGGCATCGCCGAAGGGGTGGAAAATAGCAATTTCCACGTCTTCACGTCGCGCGGGCGTTACGTCCTCACACTCTTCGAGAAGCGCGTGCGTGCCGACGATATCCCTTTCTTTCTCGCTCTGATGGAGCATCTGGCCGCCCGGGGAGCCCCCGCCCCCGCGCCGATCGCCGACAGGCGCGGCGTCGTGCTGCAAGAGATCGCCGGCCGGCCTGCGGTCTTCGCCGCCTTCCTGCCGGGCGCGGCGCGCATGCAGCCCGGCCCGGCCGACTGCAGAGCCCTCGGCGAGACGATGGCGCGCCTTCACGCCGCGGGCGCTGATTTCCCGCGCCTCCGTCCCAATGACCTCGGGCCCGAAGGATGGCGCGCGCTCGCCGACAAATGCCGCAATCGGGCTGACGAATGCGCGCCGGGTCTCGCCGGGCTGATCGACGACGAGATCAGTTTCCTGCGCGCCGCCTGGCCGGAAAATCTTCCGTCTGGCGTCATTCATGCCGATCTTTTCCCCGACAATGTCTTCTTCTGCGCTGAGGGAAGGATATCGGGTGTCATCGACTTCTATTTCGCCTGCACGGACGCGCTGGCCTATGACCTCGCCGTTTCGCTGAATTCCTGGTGCTGGCAAGGCCGCGAATGGCGATCCGCAAACCGTGATGCGATGATTGCAGGCTATGAGAGCGTGCGTTCGCTCACGCACGCTGAACGAACCGCGCTTCCTCTTCTTCTGCGCGGGGCGGCGCTGCGCTTCCTGTTGACGCGGCTTCACGACTTCCTGCATCAGGTCGAAGGCGCCGTGGTGACGGTGAAGGATCCGCTTGAATATCGCGACCTTCTCCTTTTTCACCGCGGGCCGCAGCTCGCCTGATACGGAATCGTTTTCATGATCGAGATTTATACGGACGGCGCTTGTTCCGGAAATCCCGGTCCCGGAGGGTGGGGCGTCCTCATTCTCGGCGACGGCGATCCGCGCGAGCTTTGCGGCGGGGAACTGGCGACGACAAATAACCGCATGGAGATGACCGCCGCGATCGAAGCGCTGCGCGCAACGCAGGAGCACACAAAGGTTATTCTTCATACGGACAGCCAATATCTGAAAAACGGCGTTACGGACTGGATGGCCCGCTGGCGCCGCAATGGTTGGAAGACGGCCGACAAAAAGCCAGTGAAGAACCAGGATCTTTGGCTTGAACTCGCCGGCGAAATGGAAGGCCGCGCCATCGAATGGCGGTGGGTGAAGGGCCATGCGGGCGATGAAGGCAATGAGCGCGCAGACGCCCTCGCGCGCCGCGGTCTGAATGACGCTCTCGAAGCGGCCGAACGCCGCCGGCGCTGATTAGCGGCGGCGCGTCCGCCGGCAGCCTCTTCCCCGGGACGCGCGGCGAATCGTTCGCCGGTTCCAACGAGCCCTGGTTTCTTCAAAGCCTGCCTCCTTCGCCGTGGTTGATGGGAAACGCGGCGCGCTCCCTGTCCGACCTAAAAACGGGCAAATCATAAGGCGGCTTCAAAGCCGTTCGATAAGTTGTTCGATAACTATCGAACTTTCCAGCATATCGCTTTGGTTTTACGTTATTTTATTCGCGCAACCAATTGGCGAATTGACGGCGCGCGCGCCGCCCGCTCCGGCTGCGCGCGTCATATCGTGTCGCCCTCGACAGTCGAGAATGCGCCTCTGATTTCGCGGGTCAGAGATGGCTGATCAAATACTCCGCGCTCGAGACTTCGAACGCGCCCGGCTCTTCGACATTGAGCTGCTTGACCACGCCGTCCTCGATAATGGCTGAGAAACGCTGGGAGCGCTCGCCCATTCCAAATCCGCGCGCATCGAGAATCAGTCCAAGCGCCCGCGTCAGATCGCCATTGCCGTCCGCGAGCATCTCAACGACGCCGGTCGCGTTTTGTGCGTCCCCCCAAGCCTTCATCACAAAGGCGTCGTTCACAGAAAGGCAGACGATTTTGTCGACGCCTTTGGCCTTCAATTCTTTCGCCTTTTCGACGAAACCCGGCAAATGTTTCGCCGAACAGGTCGGGGTGAACGCGCCTGGAACGGCGAACAAAGCCACCTTGCCTTTGCCGAGAACGTCGAGGGAATCCACTGGTTTCGGGCCTTCCGGCGTGGCGAGCGTCACCTTGGTGCTGGGTATTCTGTCGCCGATTGCAATCGTCATCTCGCGCTCTCCTTCTGGTTCTTCAAGAAATGCGTGTGCGCTTTTAGCGCCGCGCAACCGCCGCGTCACGCTCCATCGAAGAGCGCTTGTCAGCAGCCGGGACGCGCCTTAGTTTTGGCCCATGGCGAAAGAGGCGGCAGCTTCGACTCGAGCATCGCGGCGAGACCGCGATTTTCTCGTGGGCCAGATGCTGATCGCCATGCCAAATATGGCCGATCCGCGCTTCGAAAGATCCGTGCTCGTTGTCTGCGCGCATGATGCAGACCACGCCATGGCGATCATCGTCAACAAGCCTCTCGAACAACTCACCGTCGAACGTCTCCTTGCCGAGCTTAACATAGAAAGCGGCGGAGTTTTGCGCAATGAAGCGGTCCGTTTTGGCGGACCGGTGCAGACGGATCGAGGTCTCGTCATGCACAGCCTGGATTATGAAAGCGAAAGCACGATCAGGATCAGTCCGCATATAGGCCTGACAGCGACGCGTGACATTCTTGTAGATATTGCCGGACGCGGCTCCCGTGTTCCGCCGCTCAAATATTTTCTTGCTGTCGGCTACGCCGGCTGGGGGCCCGGCCAGATCGAGAGCGAAATCGCAATGAACGCTTGGGCGCATTGCGATATCGACGAAGAGCTGATTTTCGGCGCTGATGCGGACGCCGCATGGAGCAAGGCGCTCGAGCGGCTCGGGGTGACAGGAGCCATGCTGTCACCGGAATGGTCTTCAGCGCGCACGGGCGATCGCCCGCTCAACTGATCGAAATCGTCAGGAACTTCGAAGCGGCGCGCTTCAGCGCAACTTGCCGCGCCATTTGTTTTCGCTTGACGGCCCGCCGGCCATGGCCGGCTCCTGCTCCCGTTCTCGCTGTTCTTCGGACGGCGCGTCGAAGGCGAGCACGGGTTCGCCGAAGGCGAAGCCTTGCCCGTATGCGCAACCGACGGCGCGCGCAGCTTCCGCGGTTTCCTTGGTCTCCACCCCTTCAGCGATGACCGTGAGACCAAGATCGCGGCCAAGTCCTGCGACGGCCCCCGCGATCTTCGATGTGTCGCCATCCGCAGCAAGACCGTCGATGAAGGACTTGTCGATCTTGAGGTAATCGAAGGCGAACCTCTGCAAATTTCTCAGTGAAGTGAACCCTGAGCCAAAATCGTCGAAAGCCAGAGCGGCGCCGGCGGCTTTCATCTCGCCAAAAATGACGCCCGCCGCTTCTGTGTCGGTGATTTCCTGGGACTCGGTCAGTTCGAGGACGAGCGATTTCGCCGGCAGATCGAAATCCTTCATCGCTTTCTTCAACGCGGCTGCGAAACCCGGTTCGCGCATTTGCGCGAAAGAAAGATTCATGGCGACAAACAAGTCGCGCCGGCCTTTCGCCTTCATGGCGGCGGACAGATGGGCCGCCGCAGCCGCCAGGACAAACTCTGCGAGCGCGCCGCCCCTGCCGGCGCCCTCCGCCGCGCGAACAAGCGCCTCGGCGCCCGCGCGTTCCTTTCCGTCTTTGTCACGCCAGCGAGCCAGCGCTTCGAAGCCGACGACCCTGCCGCCCTCCAGTTCGACAATGGGCTGGAAAGCGACGCCGATTTCCCCATTGGCCAGCGCGTCGGCAAACGCCGATTCAAGCATAGTTCTGGTTAGAGGAGAGGCTGATTTCGAACCGGCGGCGTCAAAAGAGGCCGCTGTTTCGCCGTTTTTGGACTTGGCGGCCTCAGGGGCGCTTTCAATGAACGCGACAAGACGTTCGATCACGCCTGCGGCGTCCACGGCGCGCGCGCCGCGAAAGCGCAACGGACGTCCGTCACGCATCCGCAAAACGCAGTCAAAGGCCGCATCGTGCGGCTCGCCTTCGCCGAGGACGCGTTTGCCAAACTTGGCGGCGTCGTCCTTGTGCACGAATTCCCGCATGGCTTCCGGCGAGAAAACGCCGCGCGTGTCAGCGCCCATGAGCGTCGGCAGGCTTTCCGTTTGATGCGCCTTTGCAGGCGACCAGTCCCACACCGCCACGCCATTATAGTCGAGCACTTGGGCGAGCTGGTTTTCAGAAACCAGCAGCCTTTCTTCCTGCGAAACAGCGGGCGCTTGTTCGGCGGGCGTTTCGGCAGCCTCAGCCTTTGGCGTCTGGTGGAGGCCGATTTCCTGGAGCCGCGGAATGCGCGTTTCCGTCAGCGCGACAAGACTGGCGCCGAGAATGCCGAGCGTGAACAGAATATGCGGCGCGATCGCGGCCCCCGGTCCGCTCAGAAAATTCCCGGCGAAAGGGGCGGCGAGCGCAATCAGCGCGCCGGGCAAAATCAGGCGAGCGCCCAAGTCGCGCGGCGCTTGGATCGCTGCGAGAAACACGGCGAAAACGCCGACTCCGATAACGCCAATGCGCATCAGGCCGGCGCCGTCTCCTTTCGCGATCAAATTGAGAACGCCGAGCCCCAGCAGGGAGAGCGCGGCTGCGAACATCAACCCGCCGAGCAAGGCGTTGTTTCGCGCCGGCCGAATGACAGCCGAAAGGAAAACGAGCGCTGTTGCGCCGAACAAACCTTCCAAAAGAACCAGCACATGCGGCGATGGAACGACCAGCAGACCGAGCGCGCTAAATTCCAGAATTCCGGCGGCGATGACCATCAAAAGCGCGCACACCGCGGCGGCGCTGCGTCGGAAAACCGCGAATCCGGCGAGATAGGCGGCAGCGATCACGAGCGCGCCGACGACTGCGCCCGCTCCGATCTCGCCGGCGGGCGTCAGTCCCGCCATACCCATTGCCTGCGTCGTCACAATCCCGATCATAGCCACCGCCACCCCGCACGCTGACGCAAAATCCAGGCCCTCGGGGGCCGGATGCGCGAACCGCTCAAGGGGATAGCGTTCTAGCCCCCCGACCCACGTCTGGCCCCCCGCCCGCCAAGATTGTCGCGCCGGGACAGGTTTCGCAAGGCTTTCCGCGCCCAACGCGTTCAGTCTCTGCGTGAAATTTCGCCGAAGTCGTCGGCTGTGATGGCGTAAAGTAAATGGTCCCGCCAGGCGTCGTTAATTTTCAAATAGGCGCGCGCCCGTCCCTCGCAGACGAAGCCGGCGTTCTCGAGCAGATTGAGCGACGGCGTGTTGTCTGGCTGGCACGCCGCCTCGACCCGATTGAGCCCCAATGAGATGAACGCATGATCAAGGACGGCGTTCAGCGCAGCGCGCGCATAACCGCGCCGCAAAAACGGCTCTCCGATCCAGTAGCCGATGACCGCCGAGCGCGCAGCGCCAAAGCGTATATTCGATAAGGTCATAGCGCCGAGCAGCCGGTTATCACCCCGCCGGAAGATTAGAAGCGGCAACGCTGCGCCGCGCCGCATTTCTTGCCAGTAGACGCGCACCCGCCGGCGGAATGCGATTTCAGTCATTTCTTCAGGCCGCCAGGCCGGCTCCCAGGCCGTCAGATGGGCGCGGCTCTGTTCGCGCAGGCTCGTCCATTCCTGAAAATCGCTGAAACGGATCGGCCGCAGCCAGACTGGATCCGAGACAAGCGTCGGCGCCTTGGGCGGCGAAGCGGCTAGATCAAAGAGCGACATCAGCATTCACCGGGACGACGCGGCGTTTCGGCCATTCAAGCAGGCCGGCCCTCGCGGTCAACCGTCGGACAGTCGGGCGCCAATCGCCTCCGCGAGCGCCGCGAAATCGCCTGGCCCCACCAAGGAGAATGAAACTGCGCCATCGGTCAGCGCTCGGTCCGCGCAGCGGCGGGCGTCTTCCACGCTCACCGCATCAAGTTTTGCGCGGATCGCGGCGGGCGTCAGCACTTCGCCGAAGGTGAAAAGCTGCCCCGCGGCGGTCTCGATGCGTCCCGTCGGACTTTCGAGCCCCATCAGCATGGTCGATGTCAGCATTGCGCGCGCACGATCGACTTCCCTCTGCGAGAGGTCTTCACGGGACTTTTCGAGTGCGCTCCTTGAAAGGCGGGCCCCTTCAAGCGCATTTTCAACATCGGTGCCGAGATAGATTCCGAGAGCGCCAGCGTCGTCATAGCAATCTGCGTAGGCGTATACGGAGTAAGCGAGCCCCCTTTCCTCCCGAACGGTTTGAAAGAGTCGCGACGCCATGCCGCCGCCAAGCGCTTCGGCCAGAATGCGCGTCGCGAAGTAATCCTCATGTCGCGCGCCGACCGCCGGGAAGGCGATCGCCAGATGGGTTTGCTCGATATCGCGCGGATCGGCGGCCACGCCGCCGACATAGCGCGGCGGCGTTCGGGCGGCCGGCGCCGAAGACGTGCGCGGCGGAAACCGAATTTCCGCCCAACGGGCGATTTTTTCCGCATCGACCGCGCCCGCCGCCGCAATCACCATGCGCTCCGGCTGATAGAGGCGGCGCATGAACGCGCGCAGACGCGAAGGATCGTGCGAACGGACGCTCTCCACCGAGCCCAGGATCGGCCGGCCCAGCGATTGGCCGGCGAAAATCCGCGCCTGCAAGAGTTCATGCACAGCGTCGTCCGGCTGATCCCACGCCTCGCCGATTTCCTGCACGACGACTTCCTTTTCTTTTTCAAGTTCGACTTCCTCGAACAGCGGATCAGTCAAGATATCAGCGAGAATGTCGATCGCGCGCTCAACGTCGTCCTTCAGAACGCGCGCATAGTAACCGGTGCGCTGATAGCCGGTCGCCGCATTGAGATAGCCGCCGACCGACTCGACCTCCTCGGCGATCTGGCGCGCCGTGCGGCGGCCGGTTCCCTTGAAGGCCATATGTTCGAGAAGATGCGCAACGCCGCTTTCCTCCGGCGTCTCATCGATTGTCCCGGCCCGCGCCCATACGCCGATCGCCGCCGTATCGAGCTCCGGCATCGGGTCGACATAGCAGCGCATGCCGTTTTTGAGAGTGAAAAGCTCCGACAAAAGTTACTCCTGACCGGTTCAACCTGAATGTTTGCGCACGATCTCACGCACCGCCATGACGTCCGCCGGCGCCTCAATCATGCGCTCGGGAAGGTCAAACAAGTCTGAGTATCGCGGCGGCAAGGAAGGTCTTTTTCCAATCGCCGCCTCGACGGCGTCCGGGAATTTGGCTGCGTGCGCCGTCGCAAGCGTGATGACAGGTCCTGTGAGCTTGCCCGCTTTGCGCAGTTTTTTCGTCGCCGCGACGCCGACGGCCGTGTGCGGATCGATCGTGACGCCTGTATTCTCCTTGACGCGCCGGATCGTTTCGCGGTTCTCCGATTCGTCGACGCGCGCCGACACAAATATTTTGCGCATCTCGGCGAGCCAGCCCTTCGGAATTTCATAAGCGCCGCTGCGGTCGAGTTCGGCCATCAGCGCGGCGACCGCATTTGCGTCGCGCCCGCTCGCCTCGAACAGCAGCCTTTCGAAATTGCTCGCGACCTGAATATCCATTGACGGCGAGGTTGTCGGCTCGGCGCCCGCCGGTCTGTAAACGCCTGTCTCCAGAGCGCGGTGGAGGATGTCATTGCGATTGACCGCTATTGCGAGCCTGTCGACCGCGGCGCCCATCTTCTTTGCGGCGTATCCCGCGAAGACGTCTCCGAAATTGCCAGTCGGGACGGTGAAACTCGCCAGGCTCGCGCCGGTTTCATCGCGCAGCGCCGCCAGCGCAGTGAAATAATAAACAGTCTGCGCCGCCAGTCTCGCCCAGTTTATGGAGTTGATCCCGCTCAGCGAATAGTCCCCCGCGAAAGCGTGATCGGCGAAGAGGGCTTTCAAAATGCGCTGGCAATCGTCGAATGTTCCGTGCACAGCAATATTGAAGACGTTGTCTTCGCGCGCCGTCGTCATCATTCTCCGTTGCACGTCGGAGATCCTGCCGGCCGGGTGCAGGATGAAAACGTTAATCCTTTCCTTGCCGCGAAAAGCCTCAATCGCAGCGCCGCCCGTATCGCCTGAAGTCGCGCCGACAATCGTCACGCGCCCGCCGCTTTCCTTCAGCGCCCGCTCAAACAACAGGCCGAGCAATTGCATCGCGACGTCTTTGAAAGCGAGGGTCGGCCCGTGAAAGAGTTCAAGCAGGAAATCTTCCTCGCCCAAGCGCGACAGGGGCGCGACCTGATTGTTGTCGAAGCAGGCATAGGCTCTCGCCGTCATCTGCTCCAATTCGCCCGCCTCCATCCATGGCGCAATATAGGGCGCAAGCACGAACGCGGCGGCTTGTGAATACGGCGCCTGGGGCAGTTCCGCCGCGATGCGCGGCCAGCTCTCCGGCGCGTAAAGGCCGCCGTCCGGCGCAAGGCCGGCCGACAGGACGGTTTCGAAGTTCGCGGCGGGCGAGCGCCCGCGCGTCGAGACGTAAAGCAAGGCGCGCAGTCCTTCTGCTAGCACTCCGTCAGCGTCTGGCGACGGATGTCGGCAAAGTGCAGATCAGGAGCTTCTTTTCAAGAAGCCCGCCGATCAACAAGGTCGATCCGATACGCGCCGCCGCCGTCGAGGCCGAAATCTCCGCGCCGTCGCTCGAATAGACGCCGATCGGTTTGGTTTTTGCGCCCTCGACATCATTGTATCGCAATACCAGCGATGGGAGTTTGGCCGCTTTCGGCTCTGTCAGAGCGAGCCCGGGCGCATAGGCGTGCGCGGCGAGCCACAATTCGCCCGTCGCATCGATATTGATGTTGTCGATGGCGGCGCCAGCGATCACTGTTCTCGCTAGCCTCAGTGCGCCGGTCGCCAAATCTCGATCGTAAATTCGCAGCGCGCCTGCGCCAGTTTCGGCGACATAGAGGCGCGAGCTGTCCCTGTTCGCCCCAAGTCCATTGACGAAGCGAAGATTTTCAGCGCTAAGCCGCCAGGACACGCCATCGAAATAGAGAATGGAGCCCGTCCCTACCGGTATGAGAGCGCGAAGCCGCGCCAAAACCCCCCTCCGGCCAGGTTCGATGTCGTTCGAGACATAGAAGGCGCGCGGGCCGACGGCGACCACATCATTGGGGCTGCGCATCCGGCGCTCGACGAATGTCTCGAGGTGCTTCAAAGCGCCGGAATCCCCGACATCGTAGAGCTCCACCGACTTCGCCGCCGCATTCACGACAAATAGTCGGCGAACGCCGTCCCGGTCATAAAGATCGAGACCGAGCGGGCGGAAGACCTCGGGTTCGCCGCCCGTCCGGTCGCTCCAAGCGTCATCGGCGAGCGGATCGTCCACCGAAAAAGCGATAATGGCCCCGCGCGGCCCGTCAGACCCGCTCGAAAAGGAGGACACGTAGGCGCGCCTTTTCTCGGGGTCGATCTGAAGGTCCTCCGCGCCGCCGACGCCCTGCATCGGCGCGCATTGCCCCGCAAAGGCGACTTGGCGGGCGGACGGGCGCAGCGTCCCTCCATAAAAAGCGAACACCGCCAGGGCGGCGAGAATGAGGACAAGCGCGAGGAGCAGCCAGACGAAAAGGCGCGTCATGACGGACGGATACTCTGAACGGCGCGCCGGCGGCGCTGCGGGCCCGTCCGGCGATATAGCAGCCCCCGGCCGCCTGCGCCACGGGGCTCGGCTTGCCTTTAGGCCGGACGAAGGGTATAGCGCCCGCTCGATTTCCCGCCACCCAAGCAGGCCGCCATGAAAAAGGACATCCATCCGAGCTATCACACGATCAAAGTCGTCATGACCGACGGCTCGTCGTTCGAGACGCGCTCGACCTATGGCGAGCCAGGCGCGACGTTGAATCTTGATATCGACCCCTTGAGCCATCCGGCCTGGACGGGCGGACCGCAACAGGTCTCAGAGCGTGGTCAGGTCTCGAAATTCAATCAGAAATTCGGCGCCTTCGGCCTTAAAAAGAAGAGCTGACGCGCCAAGATCAGCGCCAGCGTCCCGGCGTCCCAGTACCAGCCGCGCTTCGATTGCCGCCATTCGCCCGGCCGCCAGCGCTTGTTGTGCGGCGGATTGTGGCGCCAGAAGCCGTCACCCAATCGTACGCGCGCCGGGTCCAGCTCCAATATCCTCCGATCCAGACCGCCGTTGCGACCGGCCGCGGCGGTATGGCGTAGCGCGGCGGCGGCGGCGCGACGTAGACATAAATCGCGCCGCTGCACGGCGCATAATATCCTGCGTCATAGAAGCTGATCCAACATCCGCTCAGGACAATCGCGGACGCGCAGATCAGGAAAAGTTTCGACGCCTTGGCGAAGGTCAAAAGGCGCGCCCCTTCCGGCCAGCTTTCAGCCGTTCGGATCAGGCTGGCCCGTCCGCCGCGGCCGACCTTTGATCGGCGTCAATTGCGAAATTAAACGCCGCCCCCGGAGACTTCGAACAATGCGTCAACTGGTTCGGATTTATTCCGTATGGCGACAAATACTCTCTCGCCTGGTCGGGGCGGCAGGATTCGAACCTGCGGCCCCCTGCTCCCAAAGCAGGTGCGCTACCAGACTGCGCTACGCCCCGACAGGCGATTGAGACGCGCGAGCGGTCCGTTCGCCGCCGCGCGCCAGTCCATGTAGCGCCGCCCGCGCGCAGCGCAAGCTCTCGTCAGGATTAATGCTCAGGATCCGGCCTGACGTCGATCGCGAGAAGGCCTTTGCTCCCTTGCGCGAAGGACACCTGCACGCGCTGCCCCTGTATCAACTCGCCCATGCCGCAACGGCGCAGTGTCTCCATATGGACGAAGATGTCCGGCGTGCCTTCCCCGCGCGTGAGGAAGCCGTAGCCTTTGGCGCGATTGAACCATTTCACGGAGGCAGGCGTGAACTCGCCGGCGGGCGTTTGCGTCGGGCCCGGAATGATGGGGGTGGCGGTGCTTTCGTCGATGAACAGGAGCTTGACGGCCTGCAACCCTTTCGCGCGGCGAACGACCTTGCACTCGACCGTCGCGCCTTCGCGCGCCGTGGACCGCCCGGCTTCGCGAAGGCAGGACGAATGTATCAGGACGTCGCGCCCGTCGGCGCCGCCGGCAATCGCATCAACACCGGGGACGATAAAGCCGTAACCCTTGCTCGGATCGAACCATTTGACGACGCCGCGAATAGTGAAGATTTCTTCCTCTTCGCCAGCGCCCCCTTCAACAAATTCGCCCATACTCGCGGCACCCCCCGGTCGCGCCGTGCGCCCTGATGCTAGCCGAACGCGCCTTGATCGTCTGAGTCGTTCATTAACTATACCGCTTGCAGCCGGAAACGCTACGCCTGCGGCGCAATTAATGCACGATTCCGGAACATTTGTCCCCAGAATTCTCCAGTAAGTTGCATTGCAAAAAATCGAACGGCGCCCGCCCTCGCCGCTCTATCCGCTATGCCGAGGCCTGGGATTCAAGGTCCGAAAGGAATTTCGATATCAACAGCAGAAAGACATCGAAATCCGACTTGATGTTGTCGATCGTCACGCCGCCTGAAGAATTGCGATCCATCTGCAACGTGACATCGCCGTCGCGGTCGAGATAGGCCCGTCCGAATTTCACTTCGCGATTGAATTTGCTGAGGAAACTCAGCGCGACATCGCCTTTCGCGACGCCCTGGAGGTAGGTGATATATGAGATGTCGCCATCCGCGCCGCTGACGGCGATGACCACTTGCTGATCTCCGACCGAGACCACCAGCATATTCGATCGGTATTCCTGGACCGAGTAGCCTTCCTGGGCGAGGGTTTGCTGGATTTGAGCCCGCGTGATCGGCCCCGCGCTCGCCCCGCTGAGCGGCGCAAAGATGAGGATCGCTGCAGCGAGCGCGCCGACGGCCTTTCTCATGAACCCCTCCACCCCGAAACCCGCTATTAACCAAGGTTTAATACAATCGAAAACGCGCTAAAAAGCAACGGAAACGGGCCGCAGAAATGGGGGATCCGCCGCAAAAATGGCAGGCCCTAGGGGAGTCGAACCCCTCTTTCCAGGTTGAAAACCTGGCGTCCTAACCGATAGACGAAGGGCCCGCGGGCGGCGAGCGCCGCGCGGCGAGGGCGCTGTATAGGCGAGGAGCCGAAGCGGAAGCAAGCCCCGAATTTCCGTCAAATCGCTTTTGCTGCGTCTGTGATGTGAAACTGGCCCGCATCTCCGCCCCGCCAGTCGTCCGCCCGGACCTTTCCGGCGACATGGAGGCGCTCGCCTGATTTCAACGGCGCCTCGAGACCGCTCTCGCCGGCGCGGAATGCTATGGCCCTCGCCTGCTCGCCCGTTTCGGAGACAAGCACGCATGCGATGTGCCCATCGCCCACGGACTTGACAAACTCCGCGCGCATATCTGTCAGCACAAAGACTGGTTCGGGGCTCCCCGCGCCAAAGGGGCCGACCCGCGCAATCAATTCAGCGAATGACCTCGTCACGGCCGACGCCGTGATAACGCTGTCGACGTCAAGCCTTCGCGCGGCCCGCGATACGATAACATCACGCGAAAGCCGTTCGTTCAGGAAGGCGATCAGTTCAGGAATTTTCTCGCGCGGGACGGAGAGGCCCGCCGCCATCGCGTGGCCGCCGCCAGCGGCGAGGATGCCAGCCTCTTTTGCGGCGATGACTGCGCCGCCAAGATCCACGCCTGAAATTGACCGGCCCGATCCCTTGCCCACCTCTCCATCGAGCGAAATCACAATCGCAGGACGATCCAGTTTTTCTTTCAGCCGTCCCGCTACGATGCCGATGACCCCCTGATGCCATCCCTCACGAGCGACGACAACGACTTCGCCGGTTTGTATTTCCGCTGCGCGCAAAGCTTCTTCAAGAACGGCGGCTTCGACCGCCTGGCGCTCCGCGTTGAGGAGGTGAAGCTGTTCAGCCAGCGCGCCCCGTCGTGTGTCGTCACGCGTGGTGAGCAGTTCGAGAGCAATACGCGCATGACCGATGCGACCGGCGGCGTTGATCCGAGGGCCGAGCAGGAAGCCGAGATGATAGGCGGAAGGAGCGCCTTTCACGCCGGCCCGCGCGCCGAGCGCCGCAAGACCGGGATTGCCCTGCCCAAGCGTTTTCAATCCCTGCGCGACCAGCGTTCGCGTGAGCCCGGTCAGCGGCATCACGTCGCAAACGAGGCCGAGCGCCACAAGGTCCAGGAATTTGCGCAGATCGGGCTCGGCGCATTTCACGAAATGACCAGCCTCTCGCAACGCCCTGTTGAGCGCGACAAGGCCCATGAATACGACGCCGGCGGCCGACAGGCCGCCGAGACCGGACTCATCGTCAAGCCGGTTCGGGTTGACCGTCGCAAGCGCGCCATGAGGCGGCGGGCCGGACATCTGATGGTGATCGAATACGATGATTTCGAGGCCTTCGCGGGCGGCTTCTTCAATCACGCCGTGAGCGGCTGCGCCGCAATCGACCGTGACGATGACCTTGGCGCCCGATCGCGCAAGCTCGCGAAATCCCTCGATCGACGGCCCGTATCCTTCGAGAACGCGATCAGGAAGATAAACCGATAAAGACGCGCCGACTGCTTCGAAATAGAGCTTCAAGAGCGCGGAGCCGCTTGTTCCATCCACATCATAGTCGCCGAATACGCCTACATGCTCCGCATTTCTCACGGCCCGCGCCAGGCGCGCCGTCGCGCGATCCATATCCTTAAGGACGAACGGATCCGGCATTTCGTCGCGCAAAGCCGGTTCAAGAAATGCTTTTGCTTTTGTCGCCGGCACGCCGCGCGCGGCCAGGAGTCGGGCGAGCGGCCGCGGCAAGTTCGCCGCTTCGGCGATCGCTGCGGCTTCACGCTCGTCGACATCGCGCAGCCGCCATGGCCGCCCGGACACGGTGTCCGCAATAAAAGGCAGCGAAAGCGCGCCGGCCGAATCCGAAAGGGAGGCTGAACGAGGGAAAGGAGCATTCATGCCCCAAGCATGCCTCTGATTCGTCCTGGAGGCCCGCGCCGAATATCCCCATCCGCGCGGCGACGAAACGACGATGCCCCGCGGTCTGGACGCCGCCGGAAGTCCGTGTAGCCTCGCCCGGAACGTTATTGGAGGGGCCAATGACCCAGAATTCACGCCTGCACGCTCGCCTTCACGAACCGCAACTCGACCGGAGGCTGTTGCTCCAAGGCGCGGCCGCGAGCGTCCTTATCTTCCGGCCCGGCGCAGCCTTCGCCCAATCGGGCGATTACGAAGCCATTCGAAGCGCAGCCCAAGCCGGAAAGGAGGCGTCGATCAAGCGAATCCAAGACTGGATCGCGCGCCCCACAATCGCCGCGGAGAATCGCGACATTGAACTGGGCTGCAACTACATGATGGGGCTCGCGAAGGAAGCCGGCTTCCAGCACGTGGAAAGGATTCCAACGGACGGAGCGCCTGGAGTGTTTGCGACGCTCGATGTCGGCGCGCCGCGCTGGATGGGCGTCTACTTCATGTATGACGTAAAACAGTACGATCCGTCAGAATGGTCATCGCCGCCCCTGGAAGGCAGGCTCGTCGACAAACCGGGATTCGGCAAGGTCATTGTCGGACGAGGCGCGGTCAACCAGAAAGGCCCGGAGGCGACTTTTCTCGCGGCTCTTCACGCCATTCGCGCCGCCGGCAAAAAGCCTCCTGTCAATCTCGCGCTCGTCTGCGAGGGGGAAGAAGAAATCGGCTCCCCGCATTTCAGGCAAATCGTGCAGCATCCGCACGTCCTGCCCGCGCTCAAGAAATGTCTCGGCATTATCATTCCGGCAGGGTGGCAGAATCCGAACGGCAGCGTACAGATCAATCTAGGCGCCAAAGGCATTATCGAGGTTCAGCTCATTTCAAGCGGAGAGCGATGGGGACGCGGACCGACGCACGATATTCACTCAAGCCAGAAAGCGCATGTCGACAGTCCGGCGTGGCGCCTAGTCGAAGCTCTGCAAACTTTGGTTTCCCCGGACGGGAATACGCCTGCGATCGAAGGCTGGTTCGAGAATGTGCGCCCTCTCACTGCGCGCGAAAAGGAGCTGATAGCGCAAACGGCGGCGCCGACCAGCGAGGCCGAAGCAAAAGCCGCTTTCGGCGTCAAACACTGGATCAATGACGAGCCTTGGGAGACATCGCTCGAGCGCCTTGTCTCTCAACCGACCGTGAATATCGAGGGGCTCGTCTCCGGCTATACGGGGCCTGGCGGCAAGACGATTCTGCCGGCGCGCGCTGAAGCGAAACTCGATTTTCGCCTGGTTCCCAATATGACAGCCGAAGAAGCTCTTTCAAAACTTAAAGCCCATCTGAAAAAGAAGGGATTCGGCGACATCGAGGCGATAATGTCAGGCGGATATGACCCGACGAGCACCCCGGAGAATTCCCGAGTGATCCGCGCGCAGCAGGCGGTGTACGATCGCGCAGGTGTCGTGAATACTTTGTTCCCGCGCAGCCCTGGCTCTTGGCCCGGTTGCGTTTTTACGAGCGCCCCTCTGAGTTTGCCGGCCGGTCAGTTCGGCCTTGGACACGGAAGCGGCGCGCACGCGCCCGACGAATATTACGTTATCGACTCAACCAATCCAAAAGTCGCCGGGCTGATTGACGCGACAATGGGGTATGTCGATTACCTTTACGAAGTGGCGACGATCAGCTGATTAACAGTGCCATTCAAACGAAGAGCGCCGCCCGTTTTGCGGGCGGCGCATCCAGTTCCGCCGACATAGCGGAAGAAACACATTCCGATTAGCGGTTCGGATTCGGCTCGTCCGAAGAATCCGCCGGCTGATCGGCGTCCGAAGGCTGTTCGTCCGTGTCGGCCGGCTGATCCGATTCCGCCGGCTGATCCGACATCTGACCCCCGGATTCGTCGGCAGGCGCTTCCATCGTATCCGACGCGCCGGTCGAATCCATCGACTCGCCCGTCTCATCGCCCGACGAGCCGCTCATCTCGTCCGTTGCCTCGCCCTTATCTGTTGCGCCTGTATCCGTCGCTCCGGACGTATCAGTGGACTCGGTCGTCGCCGGCGCCGTCTCATTCGTTGCATTGCGCTGTTTGGTGAGCTGCATGACGCCGATGACAACCGCCACAGCGACAGCAATAATCAGAAGGATCCTCAACATTCGCCCCATCCTCTCTCGAAATCTGGAGAAGCTCGCTTGCTCTTTGTTTTCACGCGACTGCGCACGCGGCTCCCACTTTGACGTTTCCGTCTAATGAATACCGAGTTTCAAGGAATTGGTAAACGCGGTATTGATTGATTTTTGCTCTCTATGGGCGAAGTCGCGCCGCACGTGATGCGGTCGGGCGAAGTGCAGGTTCCTCGGCGCAGTTTGCGGATCAGAGGCGACAGAAGGATGGAAATGGACGGACAGTCAATCTTTATCGGCAAGTCCGACGCGCCTCAGCGCCTCGAACTCCGCTTCGCCAATCGTCATGGCTTGATCGCCGGCGCAACCGGGACGGGAAAGACCGTCACCTTGCAGATTCTCGCTGAAGGCTTTTCCAGGGCGGGCGTGCCCGTCTTTCTTGCGGACGTCAAAGGCGATCTCGCGGGTCTGTCGCGCCCTGGCGTTCCGAAAGACTTCCTGACCAAGCGCGCGGATAAAATTGGCCTTTCTCCCTATGAGCAGGAAGGGTTTCCCGTCAGTTTTTGGGATTTGCGCGGCGAAGAAGGAAGTCCTGTCCGCGCAACCGTATCCGAAATGGGCCCCCTCCTTCTCGCTCGTCTTCTGGAGCTGAATGACACGCAAGAAGAGGTGTTGTCTCTCATCTTTCGTTATGCGGACGATGAAGGACTGATCCTGCTGGATCTCAAAGATTTACGCGCAATGCTATCTTACGCAGTCGGGCAGGTCGACGAGCTGTCCGAGCGATACGGCCTTGTAAGAAAATCTTCGATCGGCGCAATTCAGAGGCGAATCCTCGCGCTCGAAGAACAAGGCGCTGAGCATTTTTTCGGCGAACCCGCCCTCGATCTCAACGATTTCATGCGAACGGACGCAACTGGCCGCGGAGTTATCAATATTCTTGCAGCGGACAAATTAATGCAGACGCCGAAATTGTATTCGACTTTCTTGCTCTGGCTCCTCTCCGAACTCTTCGAAGAGCTTCCCGAAATCGGCGATCCGGAAAAACCGAAATTGGTCTTCTTCTTTGATGAGGCGCATTTGTTGTTCGATGACGCCCCAAAGGCGCTTCTTGAACGTATCGAGCAGGTTGTTCGCCTCATCCGCTCCAAGGGCGTCGGGGTCTTTTTCGCCACCCAGAATCCTCTCGACGTGCCCGATAGCGTTTCGAGCCAACTCGGCAACCGATTCCAACACGCGCTTCGCGCCTTTACGCCGCGCGAGCAGAAAGTGATCAAGGCGGCGGCCGAGACGTTCCGGCCCAACCCCGCTTTCAAGACGCAGGATGTCATCACCGAACTCGGCATTGGCGAGGCGCTCGTATCGACCATCCAGGAGCGCGGCGCGCCCTCCGTTGCGGAACGTACTCTGATCCGTCCGCCCGCCTCCAGACTTGGAGTGATCACGCGCGAGGAGCGCGCGCAGACAATGAGCGGTTCTGCGATGACATCCAAATATGCAACGCCCGTGGATCGCGAGTCCGCATATGAGGAACTCGCTGACCGCGCCGAAAGGCGTGCCCGGCAGGCCGAAAAGCGCGCTGAACGCGAAGAACCGGACGAACGATCCTCTCGCGCGCCGAAGCAACGAAGACGAGCCCGCCGATCCAATCGCCAGAGCGTCGGCGAGGCGGCGCTGAAATCAGCTGTGCGCACTTTGTCGAGCGGATTTGCGCGTGAGCTGATGCGCGGAATTTTGGGGAGCCTGCGACGCTGATGTCCGACGACGAAGCGCTGGCCGAAGCGGAGGAGACAGCCAGGCAAGACGATCCGCGCGCTTTTTTTATGACCGTGGTCGGCATTGCGATCATGGTCGCGATCGCTTTTGGCTTCGGTCTTCTGTTGAAGACGCCGCCCTTGAAAGACGTGATGTGGAATCTACGCGATGTCGCTTATGGGGGGCTCGCGGCGACGCCTATGGCGCTTTTGCTTTTGTGGTTTTCAAAGGCCTCCTGGCCGCCGATCGCGCGCTTTCGTGATTCGCAGATTGAATTTTTCGCCGGCATAGGATTCAAATTCACGCCTTTACGAATCGCCGTGATGTCGTTCGGCGCCGGTCTCAGTGAGGAAATGCTTTTCCGAGGCGTGTTTCAAACCTGGACAGACAGATATCTTCCATTTGCAGCGGCGCTCATATTGCCAAATATCGTTTTCGCCCTGCTGCATATGCGCAGCCTGCTCTACGCCGCGATCGCCGGGATTATCGGCGTATATATGGGACTTCTGTTTGCGGCGACGGGCAATCTCCTTACGCCGATCGTCGCGCATGCGCTCTACGATGCGATCGCATTCGACTATGCGCGGCGAGCGATCGCCGCGCGGCGTTCAACCAGCTGAATCGCCGCGCCTTGCTGGATGAGCGTAGTCGGCGCGTAAAATTCTGACGGCGCCCCAGCCCCCCAGGCCCGGCGCTATGAACGCGCCGATCCAAACCGGCCACGCGACCGCCTGACCCGCAATTGATATGACCGCGAGCAACAAAATGGTTGCGGCGCCCAGCCATCCCAAAGGCGCCCAGCGCCTCCCGACAAGGAGCGCGAGCGCCGCAGCCAGAAAGCCGCCGAACGCCCAGCCTGCGACAAGCAACGCCTGGTGTCCGCCGGTTATGGCGCCATTCGCCGCGCCCGAAGAGAATACGGCGCCGCCGACAATCTCGACGAAGCGCGCCGCGAACACGCCGGCCACGACAGCAATAATAATGGCGAAGATCGAGCGAACCATTGGAGGCATTTCCGAAAAGCGATGCGCGCGGAGAACACCTTATCGCCCGCCGTGGATCAATAGGCGCGTGATTTGGTCGCGTTCGGTTGCGCCGCCTCGGCGAGCAGCATCGCCGCCGCGAGCAGAACGACCCCCGTCACTAGCCAGCGCAACGCATCGAGCGGCATCTCCTTGATGATGAACGCGGCGAAGAGCACGGCCGGTATTCCGCCAAGCGCAAATCCCAGCGCAAGCCTTGGCGACAGCCGGCCCGACTCAAGAAATCGAAGGCTCGAAGCCGGCATCAAAAACGCGCAGGCGCCCATCATGATGGGAAAGGCCGCGCGGGGATCCATGCCGAGAAGGCTCAAGGAAATCAGCGCCGGCGCATAAAGTCCGATCCCGAAGCTCATCAGAGCGCCGAAAAGGAAATGCAACGCGATGGCGGCGACAAAGGCCGCGCCAGAGAGCGCGAGCGCCGAGCCTCCGCCAGGCATCGCGCCGATATTCTGCGCGGCATAGAGCCCCGCCGCAACGAGCAGCGCGACGCCCATTGAAGCGCGAATCGCACGCGCCGGCAGGCGCGTGACGATCCCCGCGCCGATCAAGGCCCCCGCGACCGCCGCAACGATGCAGGCGAGCAGCAAACTCACATCAACCTTGATAATCGCGATGAAAATCAACGCTTCTGTCAGAGTCGGCAGCGCATGGCCGACATTCAGCGTGCCCGGAATATTTTCATCGTCCGTCAGTCTGAGGAATTTGATCGCCGCCGTCGTCGGCGCAAAAGAACCGATGCCCAGCGTATCGAAGAAGTTGGCCGCCGCGCCGATAAAAAGCGCGACGGGCCCCGGAAAACCGACACCGGCGCGCGCGAATTTGCGCAAGCCAGCGACGATCAGGACCAGCGCGGCTAATACGAGGAGGCCCTGAATGATGTGAACAATCATGGGCGCTCCCGTAAGTCGCCATCGCTGCCGACGAAGTAGCGATAGCCCGTTCTGAATCCGTTAAGCCGCCTTTTTGTACAGCGTCTCTTTCTTCGCAGCCATATCGCGGAACATTTGCGGCGGGTTGAAGCGGGCTCCATATTTCTGTGCGAGGCTTTCAGCCGTTCTGACAAAAACGTCGAGTCCGATCGTGTCGATATGACTCATCGGCCCGCCGGTCCAAGGCG
Organism: Alphaproteobacteria bacterium; assembly: GCA_016125425.1. Classification (GTDB taxonomy): domain Bacteria; phylum Pseudomonadota; class Alphaproteobacteria; order Caulobacterales; family Parvularculaceae; genus Amphiplicatus. Next base: position 139,950 of record WGLT01000003.1, on the reverse strand, counting down.
CAAAGCCCCATCCGAAGATCGCGCCGAGATCGGCCGACTGGGGATCGGGCACAATGCCTTCCGCATAGCACTGCGCCGCCGGAATAAGCTGCGCGTAAAGAAGCCGTTCTTTAACATCGTCCTGCGTCGGTTGGTCCTTCGCCGTCGGAAAATACTCTGTGATTCCCTGCCAGAGATATTTTTTGCCGTCTTTCGGATATTCGTAGAACCCGCCGCCGGATTTGCGTCCTTTGCGCCCGAGCTTTGTCACCATGGTTTCGAGCAAGTCTTCCACGCCCGATGGCTTGTAGTCCTTACCCAGCTCTTTCTTTGTCGCATTCATGATTCGAAGGCCGAGTTCGAGCGAAGTTTCGTCGACGAGCGCCAGGGGGCCAACCGGCATGCCGAGCGATTTCGCTGAATTTTCAATGAGCGCCGGCTTGACGCCTTCAGCGACCATCAACATCGCCTCGTTGAGATAAGGCGGCACGACGCGGTTCGTATAGAACCCGCGCGTGTCTTTGACGACAATCGGCGTTTTCTTGATCTTGCCGACATAATCGAGAGCCATAGCGAGCGCTCTGTCGCCCGTGCGCGCGCCGGGGATGATTTCGACAAGCGGCATTTTGTCAACCGGCGAGAAGAAGTGAATGCCGATGAACTGCTCCGGGCGCTCTGAATGCTTCGCAAGCCCCGTTATCGGGAGCGTCGATGTGTTCGACGCGAAGATTACATCCTTGCCGATGACGGCCTCGGTCTTCCTGATGACGTCGGCCTTGACATCCGGATCCTCGAACACAGCCTCGATGATCAGGTCGACATCCTTCAGATCATTGAAGTCAGTCGTCGGCGTAATGCGCGCGAGAAGCTCCTCGCCTTTTTCTTTCGTCACCTTGCCGCGAGAAACGCCTTTTTCAACAAGGCCTTGAGAGTAAGCCTTGCCTTTCTCGGCGAAGCTCATCTCGCGGTCGAGCAAGACGACCTTGGCGCCTGCTTTCGCCGTCACATAGGCGATCCCGGCGCCCATCATGCCGGCGCCGAGAACGCCAACTTTCTCGATCTTCTGTTTTTCGACGCCTTTCGGACGTTGCTCGCCCTTCTCCGCCGCTTGCTTGTTAATGAACAGCGTACGGATCATATTACGCGTCTGGGCGCTTGTGAGCAGTTTGAGAAAGTATTTGGACTCGATACGGATCGCCGTGTCGAATGGCACGATCGAGCCCTCATAAAGGCATGACAGGATATATTGCACCGCCGGATAGTTGTGCTGCGTCTCCCTTTGCCCCATCGCATTTGCGGCCATGAAGAACTGCACCGAGCGCGGATCCATCGCGCCGCCGCCGCCGGGGAATTTAAAGCCTTTCTTGTCCCATGGCTGCGTGACTTTAGGATTGGCTTTCACCCAGGCCTTTGCTTTCGCGACGAGTTCGTCGCGCGGCGCAACCTCCTGGATAATCCCGTAGCCGAGGGCCGTCTTGGGATCGACCGGCTTTCCTTGAGTCGCCATTACGGCGGCGTTTTGGAGGCCGGCCAGGCGCGGCAGACGCTGCGTGCCGCCTCCGCCCGGAAGCAGCCCAACCTGAACTTCCGGCACGCCGAGTTGAAGCTTCGGATCATCGGCGGCCACCCGGTAATGGCAGGCGAGCACCAGTTCCAAGCCGCCGCCCAGCGCAAGACCGTTAACCGCCGCGGCCACGGGTTTCGCCGAAGCCTCCCCTTTGAGCAGCGCTTTGGCCGGATGGCCGCCCGTCTCCAATTTCCTCAGCATGCGATTCAGATTGAACGTCGCCTCGAATAGTTCCTTTTTCGAGGCTCTTTCTGGCTGCCTTCTTCCGCCTAGCATGTTGAGGTCGGCGCCGGCGAGAAAACCTGACGGCTTGCCGGATGTGATCACGGCTCCCTTGATCTTCTCATTCGCGCAGAAGTCGTCGACAAATCGCGAGAAATCGTCGATCAGCGTTTCGTCCCAGACATTCATCGACTTTCCGGGAACATCTATGGAAACAAGCGCGATCCCATCAGCGTCGATGTCGACATTCATGGCTTTGTAGGTCATCGCTCTCTTCTCCTAAACGCGTTCGATGATCGTTGCTGTGCCCATGCCCGCGCCGATGCACAGCGTCACGAGCGCCGTCGATTTTCCGGAACGCTCAAGCTCGTCCAGCACGGTGCCCAAAATGATTGCGCCCGTCGCGCCGAGCGGGTGGCCCATGGCGATCGCGCCGCCGTTTACATTGATATCCTTGTGATCGATATCGAGCGCTTGCATGAAGCGGAGAACGACCGAAGCGAAAGCCTCGTTCAGCTCCCAGATATCGATATCCTTCTTCGTCATGCCGGCTCGCTTCAGCGCCTTCTGCGCGGCGAATTCGGGGCCTGTCAGCATTATAGTCGGCTCGGAGCCGATCGACGCGAACGCCCGAATGCGGGCGCGCGGTTTCAGGCCCGCCTTCTTTCCGGCTTCTTCGCTGCCAATCAGCACAGCCGCCGCGCCGTCGACGATGCCCGACGAGTTGCCGGCGTGATGAACATGATTGATTTTCTCTATGTCGGCGTATTTCTGGATGGCTACAGCGTCGAAACCGAAATTCTCGCCCAGCATCGCAAAGGATGGAGACAGCGCGGCGAGCGTTTGCATGTTCGTTTCCGGCCGGATCGTCTCGTCATGATCGAGAACAGGTTCGCCGATCACATCCTTCACCGGCACGATCGACTTTTTAAACCGGCCCTCCTTCCACGCCGCAGCCGCGCGTCTCTGGCTCTCGACCGCATAGGCGTCCACATCGTCGCGTGAAAATCCGTATTTTGTCGCGATAAGGTCCGCCGAAACGCCCTGGGGAACAAAATAGGTTTTGAAGGCGACGGAAGGGTCTACCGGCCAGGCGCCGCCGTCCGAGCCCATCGGCACGCGGGACATTTGCTCGACGCCGCCGCCAATCGTCATATCCGCCTCGCCGCTCTTGATCTTGGCAGCGGCGATATTCACCGCCTCAAGGCCCGAGGCGCAGAAACGGTTGACCTGGATGCCCGCGGTCGTCTCCGCAAAGCCGGCATTGAGGACCGCCGTGCGCGTGATCACCGCGCCCTGCTCGCCGACCGGGGACACGCACCCGAAAGCGACGTCGTCGACCTGGGAAGTATCGAGATTGTTGCGGTCGCGGATAGCCTGAAGAACCTGGGTCGCGAGTTGGATCGGCGTAATTTCGTGAAGCGACCCGTCCGATTTGCCTTTTCCGCGCGGGGTGCGCACGGCGTCGAAAATATATGCGTCGGTCATAAAGGGCGTCCTTTCGGCTGGTCCTCAAACGAAGCAAGGCGGGGCCCGCCCCGGCGGCGGGACCCGGCGAAATAACTAGGCTTTGCTCACGGGGGGCGCAATGTTGCGGCGCAGTCAGGGCCAGTCATGACAGGCACCGTGCTTCGCGCTATGCGGTCGCCAAAATTCCCTCGCCCCGAAGAAGGACGAAAATGACGACCCAACCGACGCTCGCCGCGCTGCGCGCGGCAATTCGGCGCCATTATCTGGCCGACGAATCCGAACTTGGACAGCGCCTGATCGCCGAAGCCGACCTCGGCGAAGGCGCGCGCGCGAAGGCCCGCGCGGCCGCGGCGTCTTTCGTGAAGACGGCCCGGGAAAACGCATCGCGGTCAGGCCTCATCGACAAATTCCTCCAGGAATATGGTCTGTCGACCGCAGAGGGCGTCACCTTGATGCGGCTCGCAGAGGCGCTTTTACGCACGCCGGACGCCGCCACAGCCGACGCCCTTATTCGCGATAAGGTGGAGGCCGGCGACTGGGCGGCCCACAAAGGCAAGAGTCCCTTCCCGCTTGTGAATTTCTCCACGCGGGCCCTCATGTTGACGGCGGCCTGGCTCGACGAGGTCGAAGCCAAAGATCCAACGGGCAAGGTTTTTAAGGCGACGAAGGACCTTCTTGACCGCGTCGGCGAGCCGGTCATCCGCGCGTCCGTCGGCCAGGCCATGAAGATTATGGGCGATCATTTCGTTCTCGGCGAAACCATCTTCCAGGCGTTGAAACGCGGGCGGCAATTCGCTGAGAAAGGATACGTTTTCTCTTTCGATATGCTCGGAGAAGCCGCGCATACGGAAAAAGACGCCCAAAAATATTTCGATGATTACGCCAACGCGATTTCAGTCATCTCAAAAGAAGCGGTCCATGAGCGTTCCGCGGATAATCCGGGCATATCCGTAAAACTGTCAGCGCTTCATCCGCGCTATGAGTATCCCAAAAAAGAACGCGTGCTGAAAGAACTGGCGGACCGCATGCGTTCGCTCGCTTATGCCGCGCGACAGGCGAATATGGGATTTAATGTCGACGCCGAGGAAGCCGACCGGCTCGACCTTTCTCTTGATCTCATCGAAAATATCATGCGCGACCCCGCTTTCGACGGATGGGAAGGGTTCGGCGTCGTCGTTCAAGCTTATCAGCGCCGCGCCCCGTTTGTCATCGACTGGCTCGCCGCGCTCGCGCGCGAAACAAACCGTCGTGTCATGGTGCGTCTCGTCAAGGGCGCCTATTGGGACGCCGAAATCAAACGCGCGCAGGTTCTCGGCCTCGACACATATCCGGTTTACACGCGCAAGGTCTTGACCGATGTCAGCTACGCGGCTTGCGCCAGAAAGCTGTTTGCAAACACCGACGTTTTCTACCCGCAATTTGCAACGCATAACGCGCTCACTGCTGCGATGGTGCGGGAAATGGCCGGCGACTTCTGCGATTATGAATTGCAGCGCCTGCATGGAATGGGCGAGGCGCTTCATGACAGCCTGCTCAAGCAGGGAGCCCGCTCGCGCATCTATGCGCCGGTCGGGGGCCATCGCGAGCTACTGCCCTATCTCGTTCGCCGTCTCCTGGAAAATGGCGCGAACTCTTCCTTCGTCAACCAGCTTATAGATCCCGAGCTCGCCATCGACGACGTGGTCGCCGATCCGATCGCCGAGGCGCGGGAGTTGAACGTGCTCCCCAATCCCGCAATTCCGACGCCGCGCGACCTTTTCGCGGGCGATCGCCTCGCGGCGAAGGGCTGGGATATTACCGACCCTGATACCGCCGCGCGCCTGTGCGCCGCTGTCGCAGCGCAAAGCGAACCGAGGGACATAGCGACCCCCCTACTGGCTCGACCGTATGACGGCGGCGATCCGGAGCCGCGTTTTAACCCTGCGCAACGCCGAGAAAAGATTGGCCTCCTAGTCCAGGCTTCGGCCGATCTTGTCGAACGCGCCTGCGCCGAGGCCCTCGAAGCGCAACCGAATTGGGCGCGAACGCCCGCCGCCCAGAGACGCGCGGTCTTCGCGCGCGCAGCCGACCTTCTTGAAGAGCGCGCTGAAACTTTCATGCGTCTGGCGACGCGCGAGGCCGGAAAGACGATTCCGGACGCCATCGCGGAAATCCGCGAGGCGACCGACTTTCTGCGGTACTATCCGAATGAAGCGACAAGGCTTGCGGACGCGCCGCTCGGCGTTGTCGCTTGCATTTCGCCATGGAATTTTCCTCTTGCGATTTTTCTTGGCCAGACGTGCGGCGCACTTGCGGCTGGGAACGCCGTGATCGCCAAACCCGCCGAACAAACGCCCCTCATCGCGATCGAGGCGGTCAAGCTGCTGCGCGAAGCAGGCGTTCCCGAAGGCGTCGTCTCCTGTCTTCCGGGCGACGGCCCGATGATCGGCGGCGCTCTCGTCCGACATCCGGCGGTAAAGGGCGTCGTCTTCACGGGCTCGACTGAGGTGGCGCAGAGCATCAACCGAGCGCTTATCGACAGCGGCAAACACGACGCGGCGCTTATTGCCGAAACCGGCGGCATAAATGCAATGATTGTCGATTCAACGGCCCTTCTGGAGCAGGCAGTGACCGACTGCATTTCATCCGCGTTCCAGAGCGCGGGACAGCGTTGCTCCGCATGCCGCCTCGTTTGCGTCCAGGACGACGTCGCGGACCGATTTTGTGAAATGCTGGCCGGCGCCGTCGATGAACTCGCCGTCGGCGATCCAGCAATTCTGTCAACTGATGTCGGTCCCGTCATTGACGAAGATGCGCGCGCGAATATCGATGAACACATAAGGCAGATGGAGCAAAGCGCCCGACTGATTGCGCGGACTCCAGAAATCAAAGGCGACGTGGACGGCGCCTTCATTCGGCCGGTCGCTTTCGAAATCAACCGTATCGCCGATCTCAAACGCGAAATTTTCGGGCCCGTCCTGCACGTCGTACGATTTAGAGGCGAGAATCTTGACGGCGTTATTGACGAAATCAATGCGCTCGGCTTCGGTTTGACGCTCGGCGTTCATACGCGCATCGATGAAACGATGCATCGCATAGCATCGCGCGCGCGTATCGGAAATATCTATATCAATCGCAATCAGATCGGCGCTGTCGTCGGCGTGCAGCCCTTCGGCGGCGAAGGATTGTCTGGCACCGGCCCGAAAGCAGGCGGCCCTCATTACCTGCGCGCTTTGACGAAACGGCCTGCGCCGGCGGCCGCAGGATCCATCGCGCTGATCGAACGAACGCTGACCCCGAAAGAAGAACGGACTCTCGCCGCGGCCCATGCGGCGTTTCCGGAATGGAGCGCCCGGGCCGGTCGCGCCGACATCCTCGCCGGCGCCGCCAACGCCGCTCGCGGCGACGCGCGCATCATCTTCGAACGCGCCGCAGAGATATGCCGGAAGGAATTCGAAGAGGCGATCATGCTGCCCGGCCCCACAGGCGAGTCGAATACTTTGCGAATGAAAGGTCGCGGCGTTATTTTGTGTCTCGGAGGGGAAGAGGCGTTGGCGCGACAGATTGCGCTCGCCCTCGCCGCCGGAAACGCCGTCGCGGCGCCTGCCGATATCGCCGTGGCCGTGGAGAGCGCCCTCGAATCGCAGGCCCAACGTGGCTTGATGGCCGCCATCGGAGGCGCGCCGCAGGAAACGCCCGTCGCTCTGGTCAAAGATGCGCGCATTCGCGCCGTCGCCTTCGACGGAGACCGCGAGGCCCAAATTGCGCTCGCAGCGGCCCTCGCCAGCCGTGCCGGCGCGCTGACGCCCCTGCTGACCTCGAACGACGCGCCCTGGCGATACGCCGTCGAACGGACGCTAACTATAAATACGACGGCGGCGGGAGGGGACGTTCGCCTTTTATCCCTCCCCGAATAGGCCTAACTTCACAAGCGGCGGAGGGAATTGGTCGCTCGGCAGAACCCGTTCGCCGCTTTGGCCTTGCCCTGACGCGCTGGGCCGCGTGTTGTGGAGCTTCGATCGAGGCCGTTCGCCTCGAATCTCCCGGTCGGGTGTGTGCGGAAAATGTCTTCGATTGACGTAAAGCGCGGTCTGGCGTTGCCGAAACGTTCGGGCAATCGGGCCGGCCCTTTCGTGGCGGCCGGCGGCAAGTCCGGGCGTGCGATTAACTGGTTCTTCGCCGACAAGGAACGCATGTTCTGGATTCTCCAGACGGCGGGCTGGCTTGGCTTTCTGTTCTTGCACCTGTTCAGCGTCTCAACGCTGGTCGGGGGGCGCACGCCGGGCGCATTCGGCTACTCCGTCGTGCAGACGCTCATCGGCTTTTTGACTACCAGCATCGTGATGCGGCCGGTCTTCCGTTTCGCGCGCCGGCAGGGCCCGATAATGCTGCTGGTCATCGTCCTATCGTCCACGGTTTTGCTTACGTTCGCAATGACCGCAGTCAAAGCGCAGGCGTTTGCGGAGTTTTTTGGCGACGCGTGGTTCAAGAGCCGCATTGACGTTCTCGGTACTGACAACTTTTTCTTTATTATTTTGCCTGATATGCCGGCGAATCTTTTTCTTTTGCTGTCATGGGCGGGATTTTATTTTGGGATCAATTATTACCTGACCTTGCGCAACGAGACCGAACGCGCCCTTGTCGCGGCGCGGCTCGCGGACCAAGCGCAGCTCAAGATGTTGCGCTATCAGCTAAATCCGCATTTTCTTTTTAACACGCTCAATGCGATTTCGACGCTGGTGCTCGAAAAGGACGGCAAAAACGCCAACGACATGCTCACGCGTCTATCCGCGTTTTTGCGATATTCGCTCGACAGCGACCCGCTGCAAAAGACATCGCTGGCCGAAGAGATTCGCGCGCTGCAGCTCTATCTCGACATCGAAAAGACCAGGTTTTGCGACCGGCTCGAAATTCAGACTGACATCGATCCGGATGTTCTTGACGCGCTTGTTCCCTCGCTCATCCTTCAGCCCGCAATCGAAAATGCGATCAAGTACGCCATCGCCCAGATGGAAGGCGGCGGGAAAATCTCAATTGTCGCCAAGAAGGAGGGCGATATGCTCCGTCTTCAGGTTTGCGACAACGGCCCGAATGCGCCTTTAAATCCAGGCCAACTTCTGGAGACGGCGACGACGGGGGTCGGCCTCGTAAACATGCGGGACAGGCTCGCACATCTGTATGGCGCCCGTCAGGCTTTCTTGCTCTCCCGACTGGAGCCGTCCGGCCTGTGTGTCTGTTTGAAATTGCCCTACGAAACCCGGAGCGATCATGGCTGAAGAAGACAAGATCAAGGTCATCGTCGTTGATGACGAGCCGCTGGCTTTGCGCGGGTTGAAATTGCGCCTGGCGGATTTTCCGGAAATCGAGGTCATCGGCGAAGCCGCCAATGGGCGTGAAGCCGTCAAGCAGATCAAATCTCTACAGCCGGACCTCGTATTTCTGGATATCCAAATGCCGGGACTGGATGGTTTTGGCGTCGTGCGCGCCTTGATCGGCGCCCCCGCCCCGCTTTTCGTGTTCGTGACCGCCTACGACAAATATGCGATCGATGCATTTGAAGCAAACGCCCTCGATTATCTGGTGAAACCCGTCGAGGAAGAGAGACTGAAAGATGCGCTTCATCGGGCGCGCGATGCGATGAAGTCGAGAGCCGCAGCGAGTCGCGAATCGCGCCTTGTTGAGCTTCTCGCCTCATTGAGCGATGACGACAGGGACCGGATCAAAGAATTGATCAACGATCCGAGTTGGGCCGACAAGGAGCGATACTCAGATCGTTTGAGCTTCAAAGACGGCACAAAAGTGGTGATGCTCAACGCCGATGATATCGAATGGATCGATGCTGCAGGCGACTATATGTGCATCCACGCCGGCGGCAAGACACATATCATCCGCGAAACGATGAAGACTTTGCAACAAAGACTCGATCCGACGCGCTTCCAGCGCATTCACCGCTCGGCGATTGTCAACGTGAAGAAGGTCAAGGAGCTTCATCCACATTCGAATGGCGAATATTTCCTCATCCTTGAAAACGGTGCGGAATTAAAATTGTCGCGCTCTTATAAGGAGGTCGTAGCGCGGTTCCTTTAGCGCGGCGCGGCGAATGATTTTATCGCAACCGCATTCGAAACCGCTCCTATAGCGGGAAATCCGCCCGCAGCAGACCTACGGTCGACCGTGGGTTTTCTAAAGAAGCGTTGAACTGCTGGACCACATTCAAGCCGATGAAGCCAATTCCCGCGGACAGCGCATATCCCGCTTCCAGGTCGATTTCGCGAGGCGCATCGCCGAGCGAGACATACCGATTGTCATATGCGAATGATTTCGCGAAAGCATCGTAACGCGCGGGAACGATAAACCGCAGCCCGCCTGACTCGACCCGCAGGGGCTGGGACAGTGAGAGAGATATCCGGTCTTGCTCCGCGAAGGCGCCGCTTCGATAGACGCCCAATGCAAATTGCGTCGAAATAAGCCGATCCACGCCAGCGAAGAAACCGTTTGAGCCGTCAGCGCGGCTCTGCGTCAAGCCGCCTGCGGCGCGTCCCTGAGCGCGCCATCCGAGCGCAAGCGCAAGGTCGAATTTGAAAGCCTGATAATAGGTAGTGCTGCCGGGCGAGCCGAACGGTCCGGCGAAAGTCGACCCGAGAATGGCGTTTTTCTCCTGCCGAACGCCGGTCTCCAATCGGATTTGACCGCCCTTTATGGCGCGTGTGACGCCCGCGCGCATAACCATATTATTTGCGCCGGGCGCTAACGGCTGATCTCCGAAAAACGTTGATGCGCTCAAGATGTCGTCGCCCGCCGCATGCGCAAGGAGAAAATCCACGCTCGTCTGTTTGCCTAGCCTCCAACGCAGGGCGGTCGTTATCCCCTTCTCCGTCAGCGGCAAAAATCCGTCGGCGAACGCATCGCGCGATACGCGCATCGGCGCGTCGCCGCCCGCCAGCATCTCATCGAGCGACCGCGCAGAAAACCCGTATGACGCGACGGCGTCGATATTCGTACTGACAGTCTCCGAGAACGCCGCGCTCAGCTCATATCGCTTGTCGCCGTCCACGCCGCTAAAATCCGCCGACCTGAACGCCGCCGCTGGGTCGGTAAAAGCAAGATCGTTGGAACGCATTTGAAAATAGGCTGTTCCGCCGACCAAATCCTTCCGTCCCGTTCGGAACGTCGTATAGGGCCGCACGTATAGCACAGGATCGATTCGCGTGTCGGTCGGCGACAACATGAAGCTATCGAGCGAGGCATGAAAATCGCGACCATAGCGGTCAAGAAAGACGAAATCGCCAAGGCCGTGCACGCCGCCGGAAAATGCCGGGCTTGTCGCTCCCGCCTCCCCGTCGATCAAAATCGACCCGCCAGACACGCTCGAGGTGGACATGGCGCCGACCGGCGAGACGGCCGCGCCAATATTAAGCAGGCCGTGTCCGTAGATCGGGTCGACGCCGGGAGCGCCCAAATCCGTCGCCGAATTAAGAAGAATGTCGACGACTTGGGCGGCCGTCAGCGTGGGCCAAAGCTGTCGGATGAGCGCCGCTGCGCCTGAGACAAAGGGCGTCGACGCGCTGGTTCCCTGGAAATAGGTTGTCGTCAGGCCGCCTCCGCCAAGCTTCGTCGTGCGGACCGTCTCGCCCGGCGCCACAATATAGAAATTCGCCGCCGATCCTGCCCTGTTCGAAAAGCTGCTCATCGTGTTTGTCGCACCGACTGAGCCGACGACGATGACGGAGCCGCGCGCTTGGGCGTCAATAGCTGCGAGTGCTGAGCCCTCCGGATTCGCCGCACCGTCATTACCCGCAGCGATCGCGACGACAATGTCGTGCGAGGACGTAAAGTTGAAGAGATTGTCGAAATCGCCACGCGCTCCGGGGTCCGTCGAACCGAGCGACAGGTTCAGCACGCGCGCCCCATATGTCGCCGCTCGATGCGCGCCTTCGGCGATCGCGTCGCCAAACAAGGTCGAACTGTCGCCCTCCTTGTCCGCGCGAAAGACAAGCAGTTTTGCGTCGAACGCGACACCATGCGTCGCGATGTCGTTCTTCCCGGCCGCAAGGATTCCTGCGACGGCGGTACCGTGGCCATCGACATCCTGCAGGCTCGGCCCCCCGGGACGGACGTCTTCGGGTTGAACTACGCCCGAAATGACGAGGTCGGCGCTACGCGAATCGATGCGCCCGGCGAATTCCGGGTTTTGGACATCGATGCCGGTGTCGACAACGGCGACCAAGACGCCTTGCCCCGTCGCACCCGCCTCATAGGCGGGAATGACGTTTACCTGGGAGAGCGATGACCTTTGATACTCCGGGGTGTCGAATGAACTCGGAGTCGTTGAAGAAGACGGCGTCACAGGGGGCGGCGGCGAAGCTGGCGTTGCTGTCAGGGGCGGCGGAGATCCATTGCTCGCACATCCCGCGCAGGCTGCAACGACCGCGATGATCGCCAATCCGAGTTTTGCACGATTTCGCACCGTTGAGCGCTCCAGCCAACGCGGTCTAAAACCGCCATGTTAACCATAACTGGTGACCGGCCGGTAAATCGACGCCTCCGTCCGGAACCGTTAAAAAGATCCTTCAAATCTCGTAACGCTTACGGGACCGACCGGTTCTCTCCGGGCGAGCCCCATGCAAGCTCCATGCGGGGCGGACTTCGGCCTTGCGCGAGCCGCATCGAATTGACCGAATTGCGCGCTCCGTCCTATGCCGGCTGGGCGAAAGAAGAGGAGCACCGCCATGTCTCGCGCCGCGTTCTATGACCGCGTCGACAAAACGCTCGAAAACATTCGCGAGCAGGGTCTGGAGAAAATCGAGCGCGAAATCGCCTCAGCCCAAGGCCCGGTGATTGAGGTCGCCCACGAGGGAGTTTCAAAGCGCGTACTCAACTTCTGCGCTAATAATTATCTTGGATTGGCCGATCATCCGGAGCTCGTGCGAGCCGCAAAGGAAACGATGGACGCCTACGGCTTCGGCATGGCCTCCGTGCGGTTCATTTGCGGGACACTCGATCTTCATCGAAAGCTTGAGCGCGCGATCGCCGACTTCTTCGGCTACGAGGACTCAATACTTTTCGCCGCCTGTTTCGACGCCAATGGCGGGGTGTTCGAACCGTTACTTGAGTCTGAAGACGCAATCATTTCGGACGCTCTCAATCACGCTTCGATAATCGACGGAGTGAGGCTATCAAAGGCCAAACGCTATCGCTTCAAAAACTCGGATATGGCGGATCTCGAAGCGCAACTGAAACAGGCGGACCTCGACGGCGCGCGCACAAAACTGATTGTTACGGACGGCGTGTTTTCGATGGACGGATATATCGCGAAGCTGCCGGAAATCTGCGCGATCGCCGGTCGGTATGATGCGCTGGTCATGGTGGACGACTGCCATGCGGCGGGATTTATGGGGCCGGGCGGCAAGGGCTCTCCCGCCCATTGCGGCGTTGCGGATCGCATCGACATTCTGACCGGCACTCTTGGCAAGGCGCTCGGCGGCGGCATGGGCGGGTATATCTGCGCCAAAGCCGATGTGGTGCGGCTTCTCCGTAATCGCGCGCGTCCCTATCTGTTTTCGAATGCGTTGACGCCGGCGCTTCTCGGCGCGAGCCTCAAAGCTCTGGAACTCACCCGCGACGGGGACGATCTGCGCGCACGGCTCTTTGAAAACGCGAAACGCTTCCGGGCGGGAATGAGCGCGGTCGGTTTCAATCTCTTGCCGGGCGAACACCCCATCATCCCGGTTATGCTCGGGGACGCGAAGCTGGCGCAGACCATGGCGGCCCAATTGATGAATGAGGGCGTCTATGTCACCGGGTTTTCATATCCGGTCGTACCGAAGGGCCAAGCGCGCATCAGAACGCAAATGTGCGCGGCTCACTCGGACGAAGAAGTCGACCAGGCCGTAACAGCTTTCGCCAAGGTCGGAAGATCACTGGGCGTCATTTGACGACGCCGATCAAATCTTCTGCGCCCGCGGCGAAATTAATCGCATCACTTTTAGATAGCGTCTCGGAAATAAGCGCTGAATGACGGAAATCGCATGCGCGTCAGGTCCGACCAAAACTCGCCGGGCGCCTTTCGCGGCGCCTTTCACGATGATTTCGGCGGCTTTCTCTGGCGTCGTGATGGCGACTGACTCGAACCGCTCGGCGACCGATTCTTTGGTGTCGCCGTCCTTCAGGGCGTCGACTTCGGCGTTGCGCGCGATGTTCGTCTTGACGCCTCCGGGATGAACTGACGTCACCCTTACACCCTCCCCCTCAAGCTCTGCGGCTAGAGCTTCGGAAAAACCGCGCACGCCGAATTTCGATGCGCAATAATGGGTTTGGCCGGGAACGCCGATAAAGCCGAAGATACTCGAGACGTTTATCACGCCGCCTTGAGTTTGAATGAGCTGGGGCAGGAACGCCTTGGTCATGCGCACGACGCTCCAGAAGTTCACGTCAATCACTTTCTGGAATGAAGATAGCGGAGTGTCCTTGAATGACCCAATCCGCGAAACGCCGGCGATGTTAAACACATAATCTGCGGGGCCCAGACTTTCGTTCACCTGCGCTGCATAAGCTTCAATAGCGGTCCCATCTGCGACATCGAGCTTGTCTGCGCGCATCCTGTTCGGCCGGTCCTTGCCTATCAGAGCCAGCGTTTCATTCAGAGCGTCGTTATTGATGTCCGAAAGAGCGAGCGCCGCCCCCTTTCGCGCCAGGTTCACAGCCACGGCGCGGCCGATACCGGAACCCGCTCCCGTAACCACACAGACCTTGTCCTGAAAACCCCTTGTCAAGCCGCGTCCTTCCGCCTGCCGCTCAGCGCCTTTGTGCCTGCGCAGTCTCGACCCGGCAAGCGGGCTTGTCAGCCAGACAGACTGGCGGCGATCGCAGACCAGTCACGGCCCGGCGCGGTCGCCAGCAACAAACGGTCGACCGACGGCATAGGCGGATAGTCTTCGCCGCTATCAAGAAAGGCGATTTTACCGCCCGCCTCACGCACAAGCAGCGCGCCGGCGGCGTGATCCCACGGGTGGATGCGGCTCGAAAGCTTGAAGTCCACAAGTCCCCGCGCCAGCGACAGATAGGCGTAGGCGGAGCAATAGCCGGGACGCGAATCGAAGCGCTGTTTCAAAAGCGCGCGAAGTTGTTCGCGGCGCGACGGCGGGGCCCATCCAAGCGACCGCAAAGCGATCAGGTTGCCCTCAGGCTCGGCTTTCGGCTCAATCGGCGCGCCGCGCCAGCGCGCTCCAGCACCGCGAACCGCAACCCCGCTCGATTTTTCCGGCACGGCATAGATCCAGCCCATGCGCGTCTCACCTCCTTCGACAAAGGCGACAATCGTGCCGAACTCTTTCGCGCCGGTGACGAAGTTTCGCGTGCCGTCAAGCGGATCCACGATCCAAAAAGCCCCCTTTTCCCCCAGGGCTTCGACAATCGAGGGGTTCTTCGCCGCGGTCTCTTCGCCGATGAAGGTCGCATCCGGCCTTACGCCGAGCAGGGCTTTCTTCAAGGCTCGCTCCGCAGCTTCGTCGGCCTCAGTGACGAGGTCCGCCGGTCCGGACTTTTCGTGAATGTCTTCTGCGGACAATTTGCCGAAGCGCGCCGCGATTTCGGTCTCGGCGATCTCTGCAATCAGCGCTTCGACGCGATCGGGATCAATGCTCACGCCCGCCATCGCAGCGCCTCTTCAGGATTTGCAAAACGCGCAGAGGGAAACGCCTTGGCGAACTGGCCCTTAGACTTATCCGACAAACGCACGGACAGTCGCGCCACATCGCCGAGTTCGCGCTCCGACTCCACTGTCCCCGTAGCATGAAGCCATGCTCTTGCGGCTCCGTCCGAGGCGGATATTTCGACGATGTAAGCGCTTCTGTCGGCGGTTGTCAGGCGATCGATAAGGCGCTCCAGTTCGCCGACGCCGGCGCCTGTCAGAGCTGAGATGGCGATGCGCGCCGGTTCATCGATATTGGGATGCGTCATTTCTTGAGAGAGCCGCCCCGAAACAGCGAGCCTCGTTTGTTCTTCGGGCGACAGGAGATCAATCTTGTTCAACGCTTCGACAAAAGGCCGCTCATCATCGGCCGACACGCCGAGAGCGCCGAGAACGCCGATAACGTCCTGGCGCTGCGCCTCGGCGTCAGGATGGGAGATGTCGCGCACATGAATGATAAGGTCGGCTTCAAGCACCTCTTCCAAGGTCGCGCGGAAAGCAGCCACAAGATGGGTGGGAAGGTCGGATATGAAACCGACCGTGTCGGAAAGAATGACCCGCTGGCCCGAATCCAGATCCACGGCCCGCATCGTGGGATCCAATGTGGCGAACAGCAGATCTTTTGCGTCGGTGTTCGACGCCGTCATGCGATTGAATAGCGTTGATTTTCCGGCGTTGGTGTAGCCGACAAGCGCGACCACGGGATACGGCGTGCGTTTCCGTTTCGCCCTTTGCAGGCTGCGGGTACGACGGACATCCTCTAGTTTGTCCTTGATGCGGTCGATTTTGTTCGCGAGCGCGCGACGGTCAGCTTCGATCTGCCGTTCGCCGGGTCCGCCGAGAAAACCGGCGCCGCCCCGCTGGCGTTCAAGGTGCGTCCAGGATCGGACGAGCCGGGAGCGCTGATAGGACAGGTGGGCGAGATCGACCTGAAGCCGCCCCTCTGCAGAACGGGCGCGCGCCCCAAAAATTTCCAGTATCAAAGCGGTCCGATCGAGAACTTTCGCATTCCACGCCTTTTCGAGATTTCTGTGCTGCACCGGCGTGAGCGAATGATCGACGATTACCAGTCCCGGCCGCGGTTCTGCGCCCTCAAGCAGCTCCCTGATTTCTTCGACCTTTCCAGCGCCCAGAAAAGTCGAGGGTGTCGGCCTGTGAACAGGGGCGATCAACGCTGCCGCGACTTCAAGATCGATGGCGGCCGCCAGACCGACAGCTTCTTCAAGCCGGGCCTGCGGGCTTCGCGCCTCCGTGCCCCTCATCACGTCAGGATGGACGACAACCGCTCTCGAGAGATCGGAAACGTTCAGCTCCAAGTGGTTTTTACTCAGCTTCTTCGTTATCCCAGAGCGTGACCGGCTGCGAGGGCATCACTGTCGACACCGCGTGCTTGTAGACAAGTTGCACCTGTCCGTCGCGCTTGAGGAGAACACAAAAGTTATCGAACCAAGTGACAACGCCCTGCAACTTGACGCCATTCACCAGAAAGATCGTGACCGGCGTCTTATTTTTTCGAACATGGTTGAGGAAAGTATCCTGAAGGTTTTGTTTTTTCTCAGTCATTTGGATCCAGCCTCAGACATTGCTTATAATTTTTGCGTTGCACAATACTGCCGCGCGTGAGGCGCAATAGCAACCGCTTTCAGCGGTTCACTTCATCTGACCGCCCACCGATCGATATAGGCATTGCGAAGGCGTCTTGAAACGGGGCCTGGTTTGCCCTCTCCGATCGGCTTTCCGTCGATCCGAACAACAGGCATCACCAACCCGGTCGCCGAGGTGAGGAAAGCTTCGGCAGCATTCACCGCCTCTTCCGTGGTGAATGCCCGTTCGACGATCCGCATCTGCAGCGCTTCGGCGCACTCAATGACCGCCTGGCGCGTGATGCCGCCGAGAATTTCATTGCTGAGCGGGTGCGTGACGAGTTCGCCGTCGCGGGTCACGATCCAAGCGTTTGAGGACGCGCCCTCCGTCACGGTGTCGCCTTTTACAAGCCAAGCCTCGGCGGCCCCGGCCTTCTGCGCCTCCTGCTTGGCGAGCACGTTCGGCAAAAGATTGATCGTCTTGATGTCGACCCGTCCCCACCGGATATCCGGCGCGGTGATCACGTCGACGCCGGCCGCCGCTTGCTGCTCGCTCTTCTCAAGGTTGAAAGCACGCGCCGTCATGACGAGCGACGGCGCCACTTTTTTCTCCGGAAATGGATGATTGCGCGATGCGACCCCGCGCGTGACCTGGATGTAAACCAGCGCCGTTTTTAGCCTGTTTTTTCGGACCAAAGCGGCCATCACCGTCTTCAGCGCTCGCTCGCTCATCGGGCGCGCTATCGACAGCGCCTTCAATGAGCGATCAAGTCTGGCCAGATGCCCCTCTTCGTCCCAATAGGCGCCGTCGACGACTAAACACACTTCGTAAACGCCGTCTCCGAACTGGTAGCCGCGGTCTTCAATATGGACGCACGCCTCCGCCGCGGACGTGTAGCGACCATTCACATAGGCGATCCTAGGCATTGAAATATCTTGACCTCCAGAAGGCCGAACCGATTGACGGCTTGGGGGCGTCAAAATGCGCAATAAGAACTTGAGTTATGCCCATTTGTCCAACGTGCGCCCTATCGTCGTGCGTTCCTGCTTCGCCTTCTTCTAACCGGTCCTGCGTTTTCCAGCTCAATCCACGGGCCTGCGGAACGAGGCGACTCGCAGGAAAATTCTCCCCGATTTCACGTCACAGTGTTAATCGATGCACTGTAAATCCGGACTCTGCAAGATGAGTCTGCGCTTTTACCGGCAAGGCGCCGCATTCAAACAACGCTATTGCGCGCTGATGAGACGCTTACAGGCGGCCCCAATTCGCATGACCATGCGCACGAACGAACGGGCTGCGCTCCTCTTCCTCGCATGCGCCTCGTCTTCGTTTCTGCGAGGAAATCCCGCGTGCAAAGCGCCCTAGAAGTATTCCAGGCTCACGCGGAACATCGTTTCGACATCCTTGACGTTGGCGCGCATGCTCATGAGAACGATCCGATCGCCCGCCTTGATGACTGTATTGCCCGTCGGCATAGACACCTTGCCGTCCCGATAGACGGCGCCGATCATAACGCCCTCAGGCAAATGAGCCTCCCGCAGAGGCTTATTTACGAGCGGGGAAGTTTCGAGGGCGACCGCATCAACCAGTTCCGCCGCTCCATCGGACAGCGAATAGACGCCTTTAATGCGTCCGCGCCGCACATGCTGGAGAATGGTCGAAATGGTGGTCGCTCGGGGATCTATATAGCGATCGACCCCGACCGCCTCCGACAACGGCCCATAGTCTGTGTCATTGATTAGCGCCATAGCACGACGCGCGCCCTCCCGCTTGGCGACGACAGACGCCAGGATGTTGACCTGATCGTTATCGGTCACGGCGACAACCGATTCAGCGTCTTCGACGCCAGCCTCGCGCAGAAGACCGCGATCGAGGCCGTCCCCCTGCAGGACGACTGTGCGCTCAAGTTGTTCGGCGATCGCCTCGGCCCGTGCGTGATCCGCCTCGATAAGGCGGATCTTGGTTGTTCCGAGCTTTTCCAGCCCGCTGGCGACGTGCAGACCGATATTGCCGCCCCCGATGATGATGATGCGCCGGGCTTGGCGTTCAGCCTCGCCCATGATCTCGAGCGCACGCCCCACATCGTTTCGATCGGCGATGAAGTAGATATCGTCGCCGACCGCCAGTTGATCGTCAGCATGCGCGCGCCACATGCGCCCTTCTCGCGCGATCGAAACAATCGTGATTTTGAGGTCGGGAAAGAGTTCGGCGACCTGGCGAAGAGGCGTGTTCACGATGGGACAATCCTCGCGGAGTCGCACGCCGACCGCCCAGACCTTGTCTTCGACGAAGGATTTGACCTCAAAAGCGCCGGGCGTCGACATACGCTGCATGATGGTCTCTGACACCTCGCGCTCCGGCGAGATAATGACGTCGATAGGGATATGGCTGCGGCTGAAGAGGTCCGTATATTTCGGATCGAGATAGCCTTGGGCCCGGATACGGGCGATCTTCGTCGGTACGTTAAAGACCGTGTGCGCGATTTGGCATGCGACCATGTTCACTTCGTCGGAGAAGGTCACGGCGATAATCATATCGGCTTCCCGCGCGCCGGCCTCCGCAAGGACGTCCGGATAAGACCCGTTTCCCACGACGCCCCGTACGTCGAGCCGTTCAGTGATAAGCCTAATCAGGTCCTTCGATTGGTCGATGACGGTGACGTCATTGTCCTCTCGCGCAAGGCGCCGCGCTATGCCGTAGCCGACGCGGCCGGCGCCGCAAACGATGACCCGCATGCCATGCCACCTATTTTAGCGCGCGTTTCGCGCATCCAAGCGCACGCTTATAAGAGCGTGCGCCGGGTTAACCAATTGAAAATTCAGGGTCGCTTGAACGGCTATGCGCTCTCGACCCGGGCCTGTCCGTTGACGCCAAGGGCCTTAAGCTTGCGATGGAGCGCCGAGCGCTCCATGCCGATAAATGCCGCGGTCCGGGAAATGTTGCCTCCAAACCGGTTGATCTGCGCGATCAGATATTCACGCTCGAATCGTTCGCGCGCATCCCGCAAAGGAAGCGCGATGATTTGCTCCAGCCCCTCGCCGGCCGGGATCGAAAGGCCGGCGTCGATAATCTCGGAAGGCAGGTGCTCGCTTGAGATGTCCGACGCCGCATCCCGCCCCATCAAAATCAGGGTGCGCTCGATCACATTGCGCAACTGGCGCACATTGCCGGGCCAATTATAGGCTTGGAGAGCCGCCAGCGCTTCGGTCGTAAAGGCGCGCTTGGGCAGACCGGACGCGCGTGAGATCCGATCCACGAAATAGGCGCATAACGCGGGAATATCGTCGCGGCGCTCGGCCAGTGAAGGCGCCTGGATCGGCACCACATTCAGGCGATGGTACAGATCCTCCCGGAAGCGCCCTTCGCCCGCTTCGGCGAGCAGATCGCGCGAGGTCGTCGTGACAATTCGAACATCGACCGAAACGGCGCCGTCGCCGTTGACGCGCTTGAACCGTTGATCGACGAGAACGCGGAGAATTTTGCCCTGCGTCTCCAGCGGCAAGTCGCCAATTTCATCGAACATGAGCGTGCCGCCATGCGCACGCTCCATCAAACCGATCTGTTTTGGAGCACCGTTTTCGCCCTCTACGCCGAAAAGCTCTTCTTCCATGCGTTCCGGGGCGATCGCCGCCGAACTGACGATGATGAAGGGCTGGTCCGCGCGCGGAGACTTCGCGTGCAATAGCCGCGCAATGACTTCCTTGCCTGAACCGGGCGGGCCGGAAATGAGCACGCGCGAACGCGATCCTGCAACCCGGTCGATAACGCCCCGCAGCGCATTGATCGTCGTCGAACTCCCGATCAGTCCCCAATCATGCGCACGCTGTCGCAAATCGGAGTTTTCGCGCCGCAGCCGTTCGGCTTCGAGCGCGCGATTGACCGCGAGGATCAGCCGATCCGCATTGAAGGGTTTTTCGACGAAGTCATAGGCGCCCTTCTTTATCGCGGCGACCGCTGTTTCAATCGTTCCATGGCCTGAAATAATCACGACGGGCAGATCCGGATGAACCTTTTTCAGCTCTTCCAGAATTTCAATACCGTCCAGGGTCGAGCCCTGCAGCCAGACATCAAGGATCACAAGGGCTGGAAGTCGGTCGCGAACAGCCGCGAAGGCGTCATCTGAATTCGCGGCCGCCCTGGGGCTGAATCCCTCATCTTCGAGGATGCCTGTTACGAGGTCGCGAATGTCGGCTTCGTCGTCGACAACCAATATGTCTACGCTCATACGCCTTGGATCCTTCCTTCTGACGCTCTACTCCGCTGCGGCCCGCGCCGGCGCCGCCCCGGCTACGGTCTTCAATTTTGGCAAAATGATGCTCACTCTCGCGCCATTGGGGCCAAGCGTTGCGTCATCTTCGAATTTCAACGCCCCGCCATGATCTTCAATGACCTTTTGAACGATCGCCAGACCGAGGCCGGTGCCTTTCGCTCGAGTGGTCATGTAAGGCTCAGTCAATCGGTGTCGCTCGGCCTTAGGCAGGCCGACCCCATTGTCGATCACGTCAACGCGCGCCTCGCTGTTTTTCATGGAAATGGCGAGCGCCACGGCGCCCTTGACGCCATCGCCATTCGCGATACGCGCGCCGATCGATTCGCCGGCATTCTTGATCAGGTTGGAGAGCGCCTGAATGATCAGACGCCCGTCGCATTCCACCCAAACCGGCTCGGAAGGCGCCTCAAGTTTGAAATCCACGTCCGGCAATGCGACACGCTGCGGAAAGATCGCCGCCTTGACCAGTTCCCGCAGGTCTTCGCGCGCCATCACCGGCTTCGGCATTCGGGCGAAAGATGAAAACTCGTCCACCATTCGCCCGATGTCGCCGACATGCCGGATGATGGTTTCCGTGCACTTGTCGAAAATCTCAGGCGTAGTCTGTATCTCCTTGAGATATTTCCGGCGCAGCCTTTCGGCTGAAAGCTGGATCGGCGTCAGCGGATTTTTGATTTCGTGGGCGATGCGGCGTGCGACATCGCCCCAAGCCGCATTGCGTTGAGCGGATATAAGCTGAGTGATGTCGTCGAATGTGATGACAAAGCTGCGTTCGCCGTCGACTTCGTCGCTCACGATCCGGACATTCACCGTCCGGGCGCCGCCAGCCCGTTCGATTTCAATTTGGTCAGCATAGTCCGCGTGGCCGTTCTGCGCGGCTTCGGAGAAGGCGCCCTGAAGCTCCGGTATGACAGCCGCGATCTGCGAGCCGACGAGCCGCCCGGCGTCAAGCCCGAGAAGCTCAGCCGCAAAACGGTTCGCGATCGTTATGCGCCCTTCGGAATTGACGCCGATGACGCCTGCGGAAACGCCGGACAGCACCGCTTCGGTAAATCGCCGTCGTCGATCGAACTGCTTGTTCGTCTCGACGAGGTCGTCACGCTGCGTCTGAAGCTGCGCGGTCATGTGATTCATCGAGCGAGCCAGCGCGCCGAGTTCGCCGTCGCCCTTATAGACTTCGACGCGCGCTCCGAGATCGCCGGCAGAAACGCGGTCAGCCATTCCGACAAGCCGCCTGATCGGATTAACGATGCGCGTAGCGGCCCAAAGGGCCAACCAAACCGCGCCGCACAGAATAATAATCGCAAGAACGATGTAACCGGTCAGGAATACGCGCTCGATGCGCGAACGCCCCTGTTTCACCGAGTTCCACTGATCGCGCATATTGCGCACGGCCCGCAGACGCTGGCTGATCGCCGGGGGCACGATCTTGTAGCTGACGAGATAGCCGCCGTCATATGAATCGATTTTCAAAAGTCCGCGGTAGAGATCGATCTTTTCCTCATCGTTGAGGTCGAAATTGCCCCATTCGGAACGCGGCGCCCCGCCCGCAACTGCTTCGTCGACCTTGTCAAAAATCGCAGCTGGCGGAAGATCGTAAGCCGCCTTCACGAGCTCGACGCGCGCAATGATGCGTCTTTTTCCGTCGAGAACGACCAGCGCAGCGAGGTTGCGCGCATAGGCCTGCTCTTCGAGCCGCTGCCTGTAACGAATGGGAGACATGTCCGGACTAAGACCGACAAGCTGATCTTGAACGATATCCAGGGCGATCTGTTTCAAATTTACGCCGGCGTCATTCGCTTCGTCCTGGAAATATGTGTTCGCGAATTCGCGCGCCGTCGTCACATATTTATCGATCCGTGCGCTGAAAACATCGTCCAGACTCGTGCGCAGAATGGAGAATGCAAAAAGGAACGCGATGATCGACGGCACAACGGCGACGAACGCGAACATTCTCGCGAGATCAAGATGCGTTTGCGATCCGGCGAGTTCATGCCGACGGTCCGACCACACATGCCACAACCGCAATCCCACGACGGCTATGAAGGTCGCGGCGATCACGCCATTGGCGATCACCATGCCTGTCAGGAGACCGCGATTGATGTGTTCGACCGCCGGCGAAAGGAGGACCCAGGTTGTCAGGAATGCGATCGCCGCCGCCCCGCTGAGAGCCGCCGCCGCGAAAGTGTTCGAAGTCGCCCACCCCGGCAATGTCCGCCAAGGCGATCGCGCCTTTTTCGACGGCGCTGCTTTTGACCGGGAATCTGCCTCTTCGCCCTTTACCACCGATCTCGCCTGGCCTCGCCCGAACGCCGACATCCCCCCTGCCGGACCAGCCCGCGCATCCCATCAGGCTAGCGCCAGCCCGATGCAAACGACGAACCACGCCGGATCGTGCAATTGTTGTTGCACAAAATCAACATGAATGTTGCAGAAAGGCCGCAGGTGATCCTATCACGCCGCCAGCGCGAAAGCTTCGGCGTGTTGACCCGCATAGAGAGCGCTCAATGCCTGCTCGGCGCGGTCGGGAGAGGCGATTCGGCAGAGCGACGCCCGAAACGCCCGCCGAAGTTCGGGCGCAATGTCCACGGGCGCCGAGTCGACGTAAGCGGCCAGGTGCTTGCGGGCCACGCGGACGCCCAGAGCCTGTCCATAGTGCTCAATAATCGCGCGGTAATGTCGCCGCGCGATTGACGCCTGTGTCTCCAGATCCGGTTCGGTTATAGCGTCCGCCCCAAACGCCAGCGCCCGGGCGACCGCGCCGGGAATCCAAGGCCTTCCGATCGCCGCCCGGCCGATCATCACCCCGTCAGCGCCCGAGGCCGCGAGCGCGCGCCGGGCCGTTGCGAGATCGACTATATCGCCGTTGACGATGACAGGAATCGAAACCGCATCTTTTACGGCGCGAACGGCCCGCCAATCCGCAACGCCCGTATAAAAATCGTTCCGCGTGCGCCCGTGAACGGCGAGCATCCGAACGCCCGCCGCTTCGGCGCGGGCGCCGAGCTCGGCCGCATTGAGGCGGGCGCGATCCCAACCAAGCCGCATTTTGAGCGTGACGGGCTTCGTCGTCGCTGCCACCGTCGCTTCGATGAGGCGGAGCGCCAGATCGAGATTGCGCATAAGCGCTGATCCGCAGGATTGGCCTGTGACCTGCCTCGAGGGGCAGCCCATATTGATGTCGATGATATCGGCGCCACCGGCCTCCGCGAGGCGCGCGCCTTCCGCCATCCAATGGGGGTCATGGCCGGCGAGTTGAACGATGAAGGGCCGCACGGCGGAATCTCCCTGCGCGCGGCGAAGGACGTCTGGCCTGGCGCGCGCGAGCTCCGCGCTGGCCACCATCTCGGATACGACCAATCCGGCGCCCAGCTCCGCAGCGATCCGACGGAACGGCAGATCGCTTACGCCCGACATCGGTGCGAGCGCAACGGCGTTCTTCGCCTCCATCCCGCCAATTCTGAAAACCGCCATAAACTCCGCCTGAAACCGGGTGCGCGCCGTTTCGATACGGGCTAAACCGCTGACTGAAAAGAGCAAAGCAGGCTTTCGGGGTAGTCATGGGTTCTCGCAGGATCGCCATCATCGTCGCCGCCGGCAGAGGCGCGCGCGCGGGCGGCGGCGGGCCGAAGCAATATCGCACTCTCGCGGGGCGCAGCGTGCTCTCGCGCTCGGCATCGGCATTTCTCGATCATCCCGAGATTGACGCCGTTCGGGTGATTATCCACCCCGACGATGAAGAGCTCTACGCCGAAGCGATGGCGGACGCCGCCGCACACCCGAAGCTCCTCCCCCCGGTATATGGCGGCGCTGAGCGGCAGGATTCGGTCCGGCTCGGCCTTGAGAGCCTCAAAGACCAAGATGCGGCGTTGGTCCTGATTCACGATGCGGCGCGTCCCTTTGTCGATAGCGCGACGATCTCGCGGGTGATAGCGGGCCTCAGCGCGGCTGAAGGCGCGATCGCCGCCCTGCCCGTGTTCGACACCATCAAACGCGCTGACGGCGCAGACCGCCCCTGCATTGAAGGCACGGTATCCCGCGAGCGGCTATGGCGGGCGCAGACGCCGCAAGGCTTTCGCTATAACGAGATCCTCGCTGCGCACCGCGCCGCCGCCGGGAAAGTTCTCACCGACGACGCCGCGGTCGCCGAGGCGTCGGGCATGAAGGTCTCGCTTGTGGCCGGCTCGCCGGACAATATGAAGATTACGCAAGCAGAGGATTTCGGAATGGCCGAAACGCTCCTCGGACGGAAGGCGACCATGCAGGAATATCGCACCGGCCACGGCTATGACGTCCACGCTTTCGAACCGGGCGACGCGGTCATCCTGTGCGGGGTTGAAATTGCGCATAAGGCGAAGCTCAAAGGCCATTCGGACGCCGACGCCGGCATGCACGCGCTGACCGACGCCATTCTCGGCGCGATCGGCGCGGGCGATATTGGCGATCATTTTCCGCCTTCCGATCCGCAATGGAAAGGCGCGCCCTCGCGCGTCTTTCTCGAAAAGGCGTGCGCTCTCGTGCGCGAACGCGGCGGCGCGATCACCCATTGCGACGTGACGCTTGTTTGCGAAGCGCCGCGCATCGGCCCACATCGGAAGGCCATGCGCGAGACTCTCGGCGAGATTATGCAGCTTTCGCCTGAGCGCATCTCGGTCAAAGCGACGACGACTGAGCAGCTCGGTTTCACCGGGCGCCAAGAAGGATTGGCGGCGCTGGCCACGGCGACGATACGATTGCCCATGGAGGAATGATTGGGGCAAACAAGCCGGGTTCGAGAACTCGCTCGCTCGATCATCGAAAAAGGCGCGATTGCGAGAACGATAATCGCGACCGCCGAGTCCTGCACCGGCGGCATGGTCGGCGCAGCGCTCACCGATATTCCGGGCTCGTCCGCTGTCTTCGATCGCGGCTTCATCACCTATTCCAATGGCGCAAAGATCGAGATGCTCGGCGTCGCGCCCGCAATCCTCGCGGCGCATGGCGCAGTGAGCGAAGAAACGGCCTGCGCCATGGCCAAGGGCGCGCTCATCCATTCTCCTGCGAAGATTGCAGTTTCTATCACGGGTATCGCCGGTCCCGACGGCGGCACGGCGGAAAAACCGGTCGGTCTCGTGTGGTTCGGCTTGGCCATTGAGGGCGCGGAAACGCGCGTCGAAAAACGCCTCTTCAAGGGCGGGCGAGACGATATCCGCATGCAGGCCACCGAGAAAGCGCTGTCCCTAATCCTCGAAGCGATTTCAGGACAATGAATTTGCGCGATGTTTTCGACCGTCTCGCCGATCGTTTACGACCGCAAGCACGCGGCGGCGCGCCCGCCCTTCCCCGCCAATGCCCGATTTGCGGCTTTCGCGGGACCTTCTCGCCGGCCGGACAGCCTTCGCGGCCCGATGCGCGTTGCCCGCGCTGTCGCAGCCGCGAGCGGCACCGCCTCATCCATCTTTTTCTCGAACAGCGTGGCGTCGATCTCGCCGATGGGCGCTCGATACTGCACTTCGCCCCGGAGAAATATTTTGTAGAGAAATTTGGCGCGCTCGCGAGTTACGACACGGCCGACATCGCCCCGGGTAAGGCGAAGCATACTCTCGATGTCCAGAAAATCGACCTCCCCGAAGCGAGCTACGATGTCGTTATCGCCAATCACGTCCTCGAGCACGCGCCCGATGACCGCGCGGCCTTGCGCGAGATCGCCCGCATCTTGAAACCCGACGGCTTTGCGCTTCTCACTGTTCCTCAAAATTGGTCGCGCGACGAAACTTATGAGAATAAGTCGGTTTCTACGCGGGCGGAGCGCTTCGCCCATTACGCGGACCATCTGCATGTTCGCTACTACGGCCGCGACTTTCCGGACCGCATCCGCGAGGCAGGTCTTGAGGTGGAAGCTTTTCGTCTGCCGCCAGACGAAGAAGTGCGCTACGCTCTCAACCGCGGCGACGTGCTCTATATCGCCACGAAAGCTGTTTAGAGCCCGCCATATATCTGGTGCGCGCGCGATACGAAGGCGTCCGCCATACGCCCGAAAGCGCGCTCGAACATAACAGACGCCGCCGTTTGTAAAATCGCATTCTTGAATTCGAAGTCGATTATAAAATCGACCTCGCAGCCATCTTCCATATCGGCAAATCGCCACAACGTGTATAGCTGCTTGAAGGGGCCTTCGACATAATCCGCTTCGACGCGGCGTTGCCGCTTGTCTAGAAGCACGCGGGATTTGAATTTTTCCCGAAACGCCGCGTAGGCGACGACCATTTCGGCGATCATGCTTCCCTGTCCGTCGTCGACGTCCGATTCCAGCACGCGAAGCGCTACGCAATGGGGAATGAATTCCGGATAGCGCCGCACATCGGCCACGAGATCGAACATCTCTTCGGCCGAATATGGAACGATTGTCCGGGTGCGGCGCGAGGTCACGCGTCCTCGCCGTAGGGCGGTTGGGGGAAATATTCCATCGCCTTTTGCGTGGCCCGGGCGTGGTCGGGCCCGTGCCATTGGCCGACGAGCCAGAGAGCCATGTCAATTCCGGCCGAAACTCCGGCGGCCGAAACGACTTTCCCGTCAGCAACGAAGCGCTGGCCCGGAACAATCTCAACCGGCCAGTTGTAGCCGCGCATCTCGTTCACGGCGCGCCAGTGCGTCGTAACCCGTTTTCCGGACGAAACACCCGCAGCCGCAAGCAGAAACGCGCCCGTGCAAACACTCGTCGTCCATTCGGCGTCGGCGGCTATTGAGGATATCCATGCAAGCACCGCGCTATTCTGGACGAGAGCCCTCGTTCCGCGCCCGCCCGGTACGAGCAGAGCATCGAGCCTATTGACGTCGCGGACCGCTGCATCAGGAAGAACTTGCATCCTCTTTGCGCAAGTCACCGGATCAAGATCGGGCGCAATGATCTTGATGTTTTCCGGAGGCGCCTTGTTGTGGCGGGTGAAGACTTCATTGGACATGGCGAAGACTTCATACGGCCCGACGAAATCAAGCTCTTCCACCCCGTCAAAAATCAGGATGCCGACGTCCATTTAGCGCGCCTCGCGCGCCGCTCTGAGCCGCGTGAAATCTTCGCCCGCGTGATGGGACGAGCGCGTCAGGGGCGAGGCGGAAACCATGAGAAATCCTTTGGCGCGCGCAATCGCTTCATAAGATTTGAATTCGTCCGGCGACACGAAACGATCTATCGGAGCGTGCTTCCTGGTCGGCTGCAAATACTGGCCGATCGTGATGAAGTCGATGCCGGCCGAACGCATGTCGTCCATCACCTGCATGACTTCTTCGCGGGTTTCGCCGAGCCCGACCATAATCCCGGACTTGGTGAACATCGACGGGTCCCGCTCTTTCACCTTTTCAAGAAGGCGCAGCGAATGAAAATAGCGGGCGCCGGGCCGGATCGAGAGATAGAGGCGCGGCACGGTCTCAAGATTGTGGTTGAAGACGTCGGGCCTGGAGTCGATCACGATTTCCGCCGCCCCCGGCTTTCGCAGAAAATCCGGCGTCAGGATCTCGATTGTCGTATGCGGAGAGCGCGTGCGGACCGCGCCGACCACGTTCGCAAAATGCCTGGCGCCGCCGTCATCGAGGTCGTCGCGATCGACTGAAGTGATCACAACGTGAGAAAGGCCCATCTCGGCGACGGCTTCGGCTACATGCGCCGGCTCCTCAGGATCGAGCGCCGCCGGAAGTCCGGTTTTCACATTGCAGAATGCGCAGGCGCGCGTGCACGTGTCGCCCATGATCATCATGGTCGCGTGTTTTTTCGACCAGCATTCGCCGATATTAGGACACGCCGCCTCTTCGCAGACCGTATGAAGGTTCCTGGCGCGCACAATCGCCCGCGTTTCGGAATATCCCGAAGATACGGGCGCGCGCACCCGTATCCAGTCCGGTTTTCTCTGTATGGGTGAGTCGGCGCGGCCCGCCTTTTCGGGGTGCCGCACATCCGTCTTTCCGAGGGTGTCGATCAGCGTCGCCATGGGCGCTCATGTAGCAGCGCCTTCGGGCTTTTCAAAGGCCGACCCTGCGCGCGGGAGGGCCCGCCGCGGTCAGAGCATCCGCTCGACCATGTCCACGACTTCGGCGAACGGGCGGTGGATGATCGCCCCGTCCGCAGGCTCGCCCAAGGCAGTGTTGATCGCCTCCCAGGCGTCAATCGAGTCGATCGTGCGCGAATCGCCGATTTTTGGCAGTTTCGAGCCTTCCGTCGAAAACTTCACGACCTCGCGGGAGATCGGCAGCCTCAGCCAACGCCAGACCCGGCGGTCCATTTCTCCGTCCCGATAAAGCTGCCAGCGCGGGTCGGACTCTTCATTGACGATCGAAAAGAAAAGCGTCCGAAAATCTCCGGCGTCGGCGAATGCGAGCACGCCGTGCTCGTGCTCGATAAATCGGGGCGACCGATCGAGATTCAGGAAGGCGGCTTCGCCGAATCCGCATTTGAGGTCCGCGACGGCCTTTCGTTTGGCGGCGGCGCGAGACTGGAATTCCTCAACAAGCCCCGGCCACAGCTGTCGACCGACGAGGACGAGCCCGAGGCTTGCAACGATCAGATACGCCCCTGC
Organism: Alphaproteobacteria bacterium; assembly: GCA_016125425.1. Lineage (GTDB taxonomy): Bacteria > Pseudomonadota > Alphaproteobacteria > Caulobacterales > Parvularculaceae > Amphiplicatus. The sequence continues at coordinate 110,644 of WGLT01000003.1, read as the reverse complement.
GACTTTGGCCATGGCGAGCCAGCCCAGAGCGTGAAAAACAAGAGCCAAAACTGGCGGGGCTGACAGCGCAAATGTGGCTGCGAGGGGTCTCCTGAAGCCAATCAGGTCCTCTCGCGCAAACTCCATAACATTGTCGACAAATGCCGACGAAGTTTTCAAACGCGATTCCACATTCGCAGGCAGCGCGACACGCGCGGTGCTGAGCATCGTTTCAACTCCTTTGCTCGACGCCGCTTTCGATCATGCGCGCACCGCTTTGCCGCTCGGTTAAATGCATGTGAAGACTTGTAATTTTCCAAAATGTCACGCTGGCGTCGCAGCCCGCGCCGGCTGTCCGGCATGCGCGCTAATCTTCTCGCGCCATCGACTTTACTCCCCTCGCAGCTTGCACCTTCTAACGGGCCCAGGCTGTCCGCAACGGCCCTAATTCTGAGACGATCAGCCGGTCTGGCGCGACTGACGGCCGCGAAAAATTCCGCGAATTCCGCCGCTGGTAAGCAGTGCAACACCGCCGAGCGCAAACGCGACATCTAGCTTGCTGGGGGCGGCGAGGTAGAGCGGCTTCCACGACGGTTGAAATTTTTCCTTGAATTGCCGCAGCCCCTCAAAACCGTAAATGCGTTCTCCGTGTTCGAACAAAAATGCTCCAAGCCGGCTCATCATGGGCGCCATGCGTCGCCGATCCAACCCCGCCAGCGGCGCCATGCCGAGATCGAGCGTTACATAATCATTCGCCTTGGCCCACAAGATGAGTTCGACGAACAAACCAACCATGACAGATTGTGGCGCGTCGTCGCCGTAACGCATCAGGTCGACAGCCAAAGCCCGCGAATTCGGGCTCGTCCACAAATTCGCAAACGCTACAATTCGTTCGCCTCGCCGAATGACGGCTGCGGGAAACCGGCTTAAATACGCCTCGTCAAACCGTCCAAGCGTGAATTGCTTTTCTTCGCCATGATGGCTGGCAAGCCACTCGTCCGACACGACCTTCATTTCGCTTAGGCGCCGTGCGACTTCTTCCGGAGGAATGACGGCGAACGAACAACCTTCCTTTTCAAGGCCTCGACGCGCCTGTCGAAGCCGTGTTCGTTTGCCGCCTTCGAGCGAAAATGTTTCGAGAGGGATAATTGCGGTTTCACCCACTTTTTGAACGCTTAGTCCAAGATCGAGCGCGATTGGAAGAAACCGCTCGCTAATCGCATAGAAGACGACGTTGCCGCCGTAACTGTCAGCGAGCGTTTTGAACGTCCAAGCGAGCTCGGCCGCCTCGGACGCAAGACCGACAGGCGCGCCCATAGCGATCCAGTTGCGCCCCTGAATGCCGTACATGATGAAACTGCGCCCGCTTTCGCTGATAAGAAAGCGTTTGTCCGGCAAAAACGCCAGATTGGCGTCGGGCGTTACGCTGTCGCCCTCGGCGATGATCGAGGCGATTCGGTCGTTCATGTCCTCTGTGCGGAGCGACGAAGAAGGCCGGCGACGGAGGCGGAGCATCCGCCAAGCGATGAATATGACAATAACGACGCCTGTAGTGACCAATCCCCGCAAAAATCTTGAGGCTTCGGCGTCAGCCGCAAAGCGCCACCACAGATCGTCGCGGTATTGAACGTTCTCGAAGGAGAAAAATCCGAGCCAAGCGACCCCGGCGACCACAAGGCCGACCGCCCCAATCCATACCGGCGCCAGCACCATGTCCCGCAAGGCCGACTGCCTGTAAAAAGCGTGCCGTGACAGCGAAAGCAAAACCATAACCACAGCCATACCGACGGAACGCTCGTAATGCGCCCCAGAAAGCAGGGAAAAAACGGCGCCGGCTCCAAGCAGAACGACCGACACGAGCCACGCAGAATCCAGCCGTTGGCGCAGGCCCGCGGCGACCAGCAAAAGCAGAGTTCCGATCACCGAAGCGAAGAAGTGGGACAATTCGACGACCGGGAGCGGCGCGATCAAACGCGATAGCGCTCTGCTCTGGAAGAATTCCGGCGCTGCGGCGGCGCCCAACATCACCGCGCCCGTTAAAAACGCGACCGTCGAAAAGAAGGTCGGAGCAACATAATCGAGCATGTCGACGAGGATCACCCTCGGTCCGCGCACCCGATCCTGTTTCATCACTGACGCTCGCCTGATTTCTTTTCTTCGTCCGACGCTGCGCTGCGTCGTCAGTCAAACCCGACTTTCGAACTATAGCCCGGACCGTCGTCTCGCACATGGCGCATTTATGGCCCTCGTGCTAGCCCAATTGCGATAATCGGAGCGGCGGTCATGCTGGCAGGCGAATATCTCGATCGAGTCGGGTTCGAAGGCGAAGCGCGCGCGGATGGCGCGACATTATCCAGGCTCTGCCGCGCCCATCTCGAAACAGTACCCTTTGAGAACCTGGACGTCCAATTGGGCAGGCCCCTGACGACTGATATCGAGGCCGCCTTCGACAAAATCGTACGCAAACGGCGTGGGGGCTGGTGTTACGAGATGAACGGCGTTTTTGGCTGGGTCCTGAAAGAGATCGGCTTCGACGTCACCCGGATCGCCGGCGGCGTAATGCGCGAGAAAGCCGGGGACGGGCAGATCGGCAACCACCTTTGTCTCTTGGTCAAACTGGATCGGCCGTACCTGGTCGATGTCGGATTCGGGGGCGGTCTTTTAGGCCCTTTTCCGGTCGCTGAGACCGACCGCAATGACGCCCCCTATGTTGTCCGTCTTCGTGATGTCGGCGATGGCTACTGGCGCTTCTCCGAGCAGGCGTATGGAGAACCGTTTTCATTCGACTTCCAGGAGCATGCGGCCGACGAGAGTCTGCTGGCGCGAAAATGCGTTCAGCTCCAGACCGACCCCGCCTCGCCCTTCGTCGAGAATCTTGTCGTCCAGAAGCGCAGCCGGAATGCGCATTTGATCCTGCGAGGCCGCGTTCTGACGACGCTCAGCGAAATGGGCGCGAACAAACGCATGATTGGATCGGCCGACGAATTCCTCGTGACGCTCCGCGATATCTTCGGCCTTTGCGAGCCAGAGGCCGAAAAGCTTTGGCCGGCCGTCCTAGCGCGCCACGAGGCCTGGGAAGCCACAGGCGGCCAAACCCGTTAACCGCTTGTTAACCAATCCGACTCACTCTTTCCCTAACTAATTATTAAGGCGGGGGCCGTCGGTGAGCCGGATAGATACGTCCACTCATGAACTTTTCTTGCGTCTCGGTTCGACGCCGCGGACGCGCAGCGCGCGCGCCGACAAGCTTTTTCGTCGCCTGAGGAGCGAAGAAGAGGCTGAAATCGTCGAGGCTCTAACCAAGGCTCCGGCGCGGATCGCGCCGCTCGCTCGGACTCAATCGAAAACCAAGTCCAGCGAGTAAACGCCGGCGCATTCCTCCATAAACTGAAAAACGCCCCGAAAGGGGCGCTTTTCATATTGTTCTTGGTTGGAGCGCGTTCAGCGCTTCGAGAACTGGAACGACCGGCGCGCCTTTTTGCGACCATATTTCTTCCGCTCGACGACCCTGCTGTCGCGCGTCAGAAAACCCCCGGACTTAAGCACAGATCTCAACCCCGGTTCATAAAACGTCAGCGCGCGCGCGATGCCGTGACGAACCGCGCCCGCCTGTCCGGACGGCCCCGATCCCGTCACAGTGCAAATGACGTCAAACTGGTCGTTTCTGGCGGCCGCATCGAGCGGCTGTTTGATGATCATCTGCAAAACGGCTCGGCCGAAATACTCCTTGTGATCCTTGTTATTGATCGTGATGCGGCCATGGCCCGGCTTGATCCAGACGCGCGCGACAGCGGTTTTGCGCTTGCCCGTCGCATAGGCGCGGCCCTGCGCATCGATCTTCGGTTCAGGGAGCGGCGCTTCTTCCGGCGCGATCACGCCAGCTTCAGCGGCGACTTCCTTCAGATCTTCGAGGCTCGTCGTGCTCATGATTTACTTGTCCCGTTTATTTTTCGCATTCATCGCGCCGACATCAAGCGGCTCCGGCGATTGCGCTGCGTGCGGATGCTCTGCGCCCGCATAGACCTTCAAATTCGTCATTTGCTTGCGCGCGAGCGGCGAATCCTTTGGCATCATCCGCTCAACCGCTTTCGTCACGACGCGCTCGGGATGGGCGCCGCCGAGCAGCTTCTCCATCGTGCGTTCCTTGACGCCGCCGGGGTGGCCGGTATGCCAGTAGAACTTCTTCTGCTGCAGCTTGCGGCCGGTGAAGACGACCTTGTCTGCGTTGACGACGACAACATTGTCGCCGCAATCGATATGCGGCGTGTAGCTTGGCTTATGCTTGCCGCGAAGGCGCATGGCGATGAGCGAGGCAAGCCGGCCGACGACGAGCCCGTCAGCGTCGATCAGCACCCACTTCTTTTCGACCTCCGCCGGCTTTGCGGAATAGGTTTTCATGACGCGATTTCCATTGTTAATCCGTCCCGGGCCGCAGCGACCGCGAGGGGAGCGCGGCCTGTACGCGGACTTTAGGGAACCGTCAAGGCCATTCGAAACAATTCCATAAAAACAGTAGATTAGATGTATGGTATTATAATACCACTAATGATGCGGCTATGAGGCACTGTGCCTGCCGGCCCGCTTGGGCTAGAAGCCGCAAACCTGAACAGAAAGGCCGACTATGGTGCGTCACAGCGCAGCGCTGCTTGTTCTCGCGGCTTTCGCCGCGCTTCCAGCGTGTGAAAAGAAGGCGCCGCCCGCCGCGACCGCCGAACCGCCCCCTGTAACCGCGCAGGTTACGGCGGCGGACGAGCTCGGAACGTTCCATTCGACCATCAATGGCATCGCATTCTGGACCCACCCGAAAGTTCCCTTTAACGGCCTGGCCCTCGTCGCGACGGATAGGGCGCTTGTCGCCCTCAACATTGAAGACGGCGAGGAAGTCGCCCGTATCGACGGGCTGAACGCAAAAGGCGTTTCTGTCGCTTACACTGGCTACGGCTCCGACGCGCAAGGCTACGCCGCCGTCGAGATCGGCGGCAAACAGCCTTCAATCCGCATATACGCGATCGACAACGCCACCCGACAGTTGACGCCCGTCATGTCGAACGCGATTGCGATGGGGCCGGAGGCGCGCGGCTTCTGTCTCGGCGGCGATGGATCGGGCAAAGGCCTCTTGCTTCACATCATGCGCGGCAATGGCTGGTCGACCCGGCCGATAGCAATCAGCGGGGGCGTTGCGACGGTCGGCAGCCAGAAGTCGGCCGCCTTTGGCGGCGGCGTCATCTCCTGCGAGGCTGATGACCTCGATACGTCTTTCTTTGCAACCGCGCCCGGCGGCGTCATTGTCCACGTTGACAAGACAGGGATCGCAGGCGGCTCGCCCTTCGCTCGCACGCCCGTGAGCGAGCCCGCTGGAATCGGTATTGCGTTACATGGACTGGTCGAGGGCGGTCCGACTGAGGAATGCTGCGGAGAGGTCCTGACGCTCGACGGCGAAAAAGGCGCGATCTATGTCTACGATCATGACGACGGCAAACCGCTCGGCGTGGTGACCATCAAGGCCTCATTCGACGTCGAGGGCGTCACCAAGGCGACGGCGATCGGGGTCGGATCGGGAAATTTCGGAGGCGTGTACCGCGACGGCGTGGTCGCTCTCGGCACGGACGGCGACAAACCCGCAGTGCGTCTGGTGCCGCTGAATTCTGTGCTCGACGTGCTCAAGGCGCAATTCGGCGACGCGGCCGACAGACGCGCGCTCAATCCTCATGCTGACGAAGACGCCGACCTCGGCGTCAACATTCCCGCGCCGAAAAAGCCGTGAGCTGCATAGAGCGCGCACGAAAAAACAATGAGCGCGCCAAGCTGGTGCGCCAGGCCTAGCCCGACGGGCGTCACCGCGAGCAGCGTCCATATTCCGAGCCCCACCTGCAGCGCGACCGCGATCATTAGAGCTCGCACGCGCGGCGCGTGGGGCGTGTGACGCGCAGCCCAAAACAGCCAGACAGCGCCTGCCCCGATCAAATAAGCCCCGATGCGATGATCAAACTGAACGGCGGCGATGTTCTCGAAAAAATTTCGCAAACCGGGCGGGCCGTTCAGATAGCCGGGCGGGACAAACTGGCCATCCATGAGCGGCCAGGTGTTAAAGCTTCTGCCCGCCCGCAAGCCGGCGACGAACGCGCCGAGCATCATCTGCAAATAGACGCCGAGACTCAGCGCCGCTGCGCCCCAGAATAGCGGATGGCGCCGCGCCTTGTCGCGAGGCTCCCATAGGTCGAGCGCAATCCAAAACATCACGGCGTAGAGAAGAACGGCGAGCGACAAATGCGCCGCCAACCGATACTGGCTGACTTCAATACGATCCGTCAGGCCGCTCTTGACCATGTACCACCCCAGAGCGCCTTGCGCGCCTCCAAGGAGGAAAACGATGAAAAGCCTGCCAGCGAGCGCGCGGCCGATTCGGCGTGTCGCAACGAAATAGATCAACGGCAGCAGAAAAGCGAAACCGATGAGGCGCCCCAGCAGGCGGTGGCTCCACTCCCACCAATAAATCGCCTTGAACCCGGCCAGAGTCATCCCGGGATTGAGAACGCTGTATTGGGGGATTTGCTGATATTTGGCGAATTCCGCTTGCCAGTCCCTTTCGTTCAAAGGCGGGACCACCCCCGTGACTGGTTTCCATTCGGTGATTGAGAGACCTGATTCCGTCAGCCGCGTCGCGCCGCCCACCGTCACCATCAGGGCGACGAGCAGACACATCGCAAAAAGCCAAATCGCAACCGGGCGCGCACTCATGGCTGGCGCCGCCGGAGCTGTAATGTTAGTGGCCATCGCTGTCATTTAACGAACGTCGCCTCGACTTGCGCGCGACAGCACGTCGCGGCTCGTCCTTTCGGAAAACCGGCGCCCATGGAGCCCCGACAAAAAAAGCTGATTGCGCTTATCATCCTGGTTCCCGGGCTCGTCGCATATGCTGGGGCGGCCGGAGCGCTGGGCGCGGCGCTCCCGCATACGACGCTCCTCCAGCTGCCTTACTACATAACGGCTGGAATCGCGTGGATATTTCCCGCTCGCTGGCTCATTCAATGGGCCGAAAGGGAGCCTAAAGCCGCGCCAGACCGCCCCGAAACCCCTTCTTAACCGTCGAGGGCCCAGTTTGCAGCCTTTAGGGGACCCGCCCCCTGGAATTGCGCCCCGATGTTCGAGAAATCCGCCTCTCGCGATTTAAGCGGGCCGCCCGCGTGACAATTACGCTGGCCGGCCACGAACCGTTTGACGCCTTTGTTTTTTTGACTGTGAACGAGCGGCTGATCGATCTGCTGAACGACGACCGCGCATTCATCCCCATCAATAAGGACGGACGGCGCAACCATGATCGTCTCGAAAACGAGCGTCGTCTCCATTATCGAAAATGAGGACGAGGCTCATCCGTCGGACTCGTCGCATCCGACGAACGGCGAGGAGCCCGACGCTGCAGCGCAGGCGGCGAGCGAACCCTCCGTCGAAAATTCGCCGACGCCCCCTTCCCCGGCTTCCCGCCGCCTTCTCGACCCATATGAAGTTCTCCAGGCTCCTCGAGGCGCAACAGAAGAGGAAATTCGGCGCGCATACAAAGCGCGCCTGCGCACGCTGCATCCTGACCCGTTAAGCGAGGGCGCTCCCGATGAGGAGCGCGAGCGCTCCGTCGCACTCGCTGCTCGAAAAATCAATCATGCCTATCCGGCGATCGTGCGCGAGATGAAATCGTCCGCAAACAATGCCGATGACGCCGCCTAGTTGACGCGCGCCTGCTCGGCCTCTGCGCGGGACCCTCGCTGCGCGCCCTTGAAGGCGCTATCATTCAGCGATGTTCGCAAAATTCTTTCATGAGCTGAAGTCCGCAGGCGTGCCAGTGAGCTTGCGCGAATATCTGGCGCTCATCGAGGCGCTCGACGCCGACCTGGCAAATCGACGCGTGGAGGATTTTTATTATCTTTCGCGCGCTTCGCTCGTCAAAGATGAGAAACACTACGACAAATTCGACCGCGTGTTTGGTCGGGTCTTCAAGGGACTGGATACGGTCAAGGACGAGCTTCAAGCGGAAATCCCCGAAGAATGGCTGCGCCTGCTCACTCAGAGATTCCTGAGCGAGGAAGAAAAAGCGCAGATCGAAGCGCTCGGCGGCTGGGACAAACTCATGGAGACGCTAAAGAAGCGTCTGGAAGAACAAAAGGAACGTCACGAGGGCGGATCCAAATGGATCGGCGCCGGAGGGACATCGCCCTTCGGATCCGGCGGATACAATCCGGAGGGCGTGCGCATAGGGAGCGCCGGCGAACGCCAGGGGCGCGCCGTCAAGATTTGGGAAAGACGCGAATACAAGAACCTCGATGACTCCGTAGAACTCGGCACCCGCAACATGAAAATGGCGTTGAGGCGCCTTCGCCGTTTCGCCCGCAGGGGCGTTCCCGAGGAATTCGATCTCGATCAAACAATTGAGGCGACCGCTCGCGCCGGATATCTCGACATCAAGCTACGGCCCGAACGGCGCAATACGATCAAGGTTCTGATATTCTTCGATGCGGGCGGGTCCATGGACCCATTTATCCGCATTTGCGAGCAGCTCTTTTCAGCCGCACGCGCCGAATTCAAGCACCTCGAATATTTTTATTTTCACAACTGCCTCTATGACTATGTATGGAAGGACAATCGCCGACGCTGGACCGAGAAAATTCCGACATATGACGTGCTCCACAAATTTCCGCACGATTACAAAGTCATATTTGTGGGCGACGCGTCGATGAGCCCCTATGAGATTACGATCGCCGGCGGATCGATCGAATATTTCAATCCGGAGCCGGGCGCGATTTGGATGAAGCGCGTCACCGACGTTTATGAACGCGCAGTGTGGCTCAATCCGGTTCCCCAAAAGCATTGGGAATACGCCCCGTCCATCCAAATGATGCGCGAGCTTATGTCGAACCGAATGTATCCCCTTACGCTTGAAGGGCTCGACCTGGCGATGGGCGAACTCAAACGCTAGGAGGCGGCGAAGGTTCGGGAGCGAGAACTTTCGCAGCGTGCCGCTCTATTTCGGGGATCGGGTGTTTGGTGATGTCGCTGGCGACTTCGGCGACGATGCGTTTTTTGAGTTCGGCGTGGTATTCATTGCGCATATCGCCGAGAACCTGCGGCGGGGCGAAGATCGCAATTCGGTCAAAGCTGTTGCGGAGCGCGGCTTTGTTTAGCCTCAACGTGAAATCGCGAGCGAACCGCTCCTTCTCCAAGCGATGCCAGTCTGTGTCTTCCACCGCAGCCCGACGCTCGCCGCTCGCAGACATGCGCCCCGGCCGGGCCGCTCCCTGCTCCCGTGTCGGAGGATTCTCGATTTCTGTTTCGCTGATGACTTGAAGATTCGGCCGCTCATCGATGTCGACATTGCGAAAGACAAGCGCTTTCTCGCCATCGGCGACGACAACCCAAGTTATCAGATCAGCATAATCGCGCATCGCCCGCTACCTCTTCCCGATTGCCGAGGTCACACATGGGACAAAGCGCAGCAGAGTTTCTCTGATCGGGATCAAGCAACCAGGCCGCGCAAGCGGCCGGCCTCGGCGACCGCGACCGCAACCAGTTCCGATAGCTCGCCGAGCGCGCGGCGCCGTTTGGCGATTTTCTCCGGAACGCCTCCGACAAGTTTTTCGGCCGCCTCGCACGCCTCGCCGATATCCCAGGCGCCCACAGCCCGCGCCGCCCCCTTCAGCGCATGCGCGGCGTCATGCCAGCATTCGTCGTCGTCGCCGATCGAGAAACGCGCCATCCACAGCGCCGCCTGTTCTTCGAAAATTGACAACAGCTCATTCCGCAGCGCGTCATCGCCGCAGACGTAGCGCTCGAGGTGAGCCAGATCGAATACGCCGGACATGTCGGTGGGAGGCCGTGATTTGCTCATCGCCTCACAGAACCGCAAAACCGCTGCAAATCGATTAAAATTTTAGAAGGATTGGATAACGCCGCATTTACCAAATCTGAGTCTAACGCAGCGTGCGCGCGCGGATATAGCGAACTGTTCCGGTTTTGGAGCGCATGACCACGGTGTGCGTGTGCACAAAATTCGGCTCCCAGCGGACGCCGTCCAGCATTGATCCGTTCGTCACCCCCGTCGCCGCAAATATGACATCGCCGGAGGCGAGGTCCTTGAGATCATATTTGCGGTCAAGGTCGGTAATGCCGAGTCGGGCCGCCCGCGCGCGCTCGTCGTCATTTCGGAAGTGCAGCCGCGCCTGCATTTGTCCGCCGACACAGCGTAACGCGGCCGCAGCGAGGACGCCCTCCGGCGCTCCGCCCCGACCGACATACATGTCGATGCCTGTTGCGGGTTCAGTGGTATGAAACACGCCGGCGACATCCCCGTCCGGAATGAGAAAGATCCGCGCGCCCATTTTGCGCGCGCCCGCTATGATCGAGTCATGGCGCGGGCGATCGAGGATACAAAGCGTGATTTCGCTTGGATCGACCCCTTTCGCCTTGGCCAAGCTGGCGATGTTTTCCTCAATCGGAGCGTCAAGATCGACGACGCCCTTCGGATAACCCGGCCCGATTGCGATTTTATCCATGTAGGTGTCGGGCGCGTTCAATAGCGTTCCGCCCTGCGCCATCGCAACGACGGCGAGCGCATTCGCCATCGCTTTTGCGGTCAGCGTCGTGCCTTCGAGAGGATCAAGCGCGATGTCGACTTTCGGTCCCCGGCCGGAGCCAACCTTTTCTCCAATATAGAGCATCGGCGCTTCATCGCGTTCGCCCTCGCCGATCACGACCGTTCCGTCGATCTCAAGCTTGTTGAACGCTTCGCGCAGCGCAGAGACCGCAGCCTGGTCGGCGCCGTCCTTGTCCCCGCGGCCGATCATGGTCGACGCGGCGACAGCGGCCGCCTCAGTGCAGCGGCCGACTTCCATTGTCAAAACGCGGTCAAGATAGGCGTCTTCCGTCGACATTTCCGTAATTCCTGAATCTACCTGCCATCTGAGTCCGGCGAACGTGGCTTCATGCCGCGCTCCTTCCGCGCAGCCGCCTCATCCTTTTTGACCGCTTCGTCAAGCGCATCGCGCGCCTCCTTGAGCGAGCCCTGGTCGCCTTGCGCGCCGCCAGGCAATGCGACGATGGTTTCGCCTTCCGCCGCAGCGGCGGCCCGCGCCTCGGCTATGTCGGCCTCCACTGCGTCGCGCCGCGCGCGCAGCGCCGCGGTTATCTCCGCCCGTTCAGCCGCAGGCATGGGTTTGGGGGCCGCCTTCGGCTCTTTCGAAAGGTCCGGAAACCCGCCGTCGCCCGATTTCGCCGTCTCGGCTATTCGCGCCTTAATGACCGGGTTCTGAGGCTTTTTGCTTGCGATCTGCTCATATTTCACGAGGCCGGCCGGAGCGAAACGTTTAAGGTTCGCGCAGCCCGACCCGGCCAGAACCGCCGCCGCACAGACAACAAACGCCGCGGATTTTGCGCCCGTCATAATCGCCATCTATATAACTCGCCCATGGCCAATAACCCCCATCCGCCCCGATGACGCAAGCTGAACAGACGCCCGCCCGCGGAAAAAAGAAGTCCGCCGCCCGCAAGCGGACGCCGAAAGACCCCACCAAGCCGAAAGCCGCCAAGGCCCTGAAGGCGGCACCGCCGCCCGGGGCGGCAGCGGAAGGCGGCTCGCCGTCCAAAAGCCTTTTTGAGGATTTTGACGCTTTGTCCGAATACTTGGCGGACGTGACGGGAAAAAGCCAAGAAGTCGTCCGCGAGTTCTTCACGAAAAACGCCGAAACGATGAAAAGAGCCCCCACGATTTCGGCGGACCCGCTGAACATTCGCGAGTCGTTCCAGGAAATGATGAACAGCCTCGCCGCCGACCCCGGTACGGTGATGCAGAGGCAGATCAACCTCTGGGGGGACTACGCCAAGCTGATGGCGTCTATGTCTCGTCGGATGGCGGGCGAGGATGTCCCTCCGGCGATCGAACCCGACCCCGGCGACCGGCGTTTCTCGCATCCCGCATGGCGGGAAAACCAGCTGCTTGATTTCGTCAAGCAGTCCTATCTGACATATGCGAAATGGCTGCGTTCTACAGTGAGCCAACTCGAAGGCATGGACGAGCACGCCCGGAAAAAGGCCGAGTTCTATACCCAGCAGTTTCTCGATGCGATCGCCCCGACAAATTTCCCGGTGCTTAATCCCGAGGTCGTGGAAACCGCCATTGAGACCAAGGGCGAGAACTTCCTCAAAGGGATGAAAAACCTGCTTGATGACCTTGATCGCGGCCATGGCGAACTCGCCATCAGACAAGCGGACCTCGAATATTTCAAACTTGGCGTCAATGTCGCCACGACACCCGGGAAAGTCATTTATCAAAACGAGATCATGCAGCTTATCCAGTATGATCCGATGACTGAGGAGGTGGCGAAGCGCCCATTGCTAATCTTTCCTCCCTGGATCAACAAATTTTACATTCTGGACCTGCAACCGCAGAATTCATTCATTCGCTGGATGATCGAACAAGGAAGAACGGTCTTTGTCGTTTCCTGGGTCAATCCCGGACCGGAGCTCAAAGACAAGACGTTCGAAGATTATATCCGCCAAGGACTTTTCGAGGCGCTCGACGCCGTCAAGCAGGCGACTGGCGAGGAAAACGTCGATGCGATCGGATATTGCATCGGCGGCACCATGCTCGCGACGGCTCTGGCCTATATGGCCAGGAAAGGCGACAAGCGCATAAAATCCGCAACGTTCTTCACAGCGCAGGCTGACTTCAAGGAGTCAGGCGATCTCTTGCTCTTCGTCGACGACGCGCAACTTGACGCGATCGAAAAGCAGATGGACGCCGCAGGCGGCGTGCTGGAAGGCCGCGCGATGGCGACGACCTTCAACATGCTACGATCGAACGATCTTATCTGGTCCTTCGTCATCGACAACTACATGAAGGGCAAGGATCCCGCGAAATTCGACATTCTCTTCTGGAATTCGGATGCGACCCGGATGCCGAAGAACGTCCATCTCTTCTATTTGCGCGAATTCTACCAGCACAACAGGCTCGCAAAGGGCGAAATGGTGATCGGCGGCGAGCGCCTGAACCTTCACGAAATCGACATTCCGATATTCATGCAGGCCGGCGAGACGGACCATATCGCGCCCTTTAACTCCGTTTACAGAACTGCGAAGCTGTTCGGCGGCCCGGTGACCTATATGCTCGCGGGTTCGGGGCATATCGCAGGAGTCATCAACCATCCGTCGAAGAAAAAATATCATCATTCGACGAATGAAGCGCTTCCCGCGACGGTCGAAGAATGGAAAGCCGGAGCCGAACGCCACCCGGGCTCTTGGTGGCCCTATTGGATGAGCTGGCTCAACAAGACCAGCAAAGGCCGCGTGCCCGCCCGGCGTCCGGGCGACGGCGCCCTGAAGCCGCTCGAAGACGCGCCCGGAAGTTATGTGAAGGTGAAGGCCTAAGACCGGACGTTTGCCCGCCCTGCCGCCGACGCCTGCGCGATAAACTTTAAGGCGCTCGCGGAAACCGGCGTGTCCACTTCATGCTCCCATTCCTCGATGCGCGACCACATGCCATTGGCGGCGTCCTGCATGGCGGGGGTCGCAACGCAAAGGAACGGCTCCAAAAGCTTGTTCCATTCCGCGACGAAGGCTTGCGCTTCGTCGCAGCGGGGACTGAGCGGCATCGCAGCCTCGATGCGGGCGGTCAGGTCTTTCCATGCTTTCGTGTAAGCGTCCTGATCGAAGCCCGCCGCTTCGACCGCCTTTAACTTCCTTTCCCGCCACTCCGCCTGCTGTTTGGGCGAGTAGTAGCGGTCGATGACCTTCTTCCATCGCTCCTCCCATACCGCGCGGTCTCCAGACTTGATAATTTCGCAGAGCGCGCCGGCGCCGATGTCTTCGCCTTCGCGAAGTTTTCGTCGCGCGTGTTCGAGAAGGGCGATCGCGGTGTCGAGCTGGCGGCGCTGTGACTTCAGAATGTCCAGTTGGGCGGCGACGAGCCGAGGCGCGTCTGCGGCCCCGCCATTCATCAGGGCGCATCTGCGCCAGCGTAAAACCGGCTTTCTTAAGCAGCGTCACCTGAGCAAGCGCGAGCATCTCTTCAGCGCCGTAAATGCGCCGGCCCGCCTTGTTCCGGGCGGGTTTAAGCAAGCCCTCCTCCTCATAGAGGCGCAGCGCCCGCTTGCTGAGCCCGGTCCGCCCGGCGACTTCGCCAATCGACATTTCCCTGCTCATAGCGCCCCCATAGCAGTTGACGTAAGGTCAGGAGCAACCCCATTTCGCGCGGCCGCCGCCCGGATCGGCCGCGCCGAATTTCATTTTCACCTCGCGCAATAATCTGCTAGGCGTCGCGCAAAATTCCAGAAGGAGCGGACAATGCGCGTTGGGGTGCCCAAGGAGATCAAGAACAACGAGTTTCGAGTGGGCCTCGTCCCGGGCAGCGTTCGAGAATATACGGCCCACGGCCATGAAGTCATTGTGGAGACGGGGGCAGGCGCGGGCATTCGCGCGAGCGACGCCGACTACCAAGCAGCCGGCGCGAGGATCGTCCCGGACGCGGCCACGGTCTTCGCAGAAGCCGAAATGATCGTGAAAGTGAAAGAGCCGCAGCCCGTCGAATATGCGAGGCTCAGAGAAGGCCAGATCCTTTACACCTATCTCCATCTGGCGCCCGATCCCGAACAAGCCCGCGGCCTTCTCAAATCCGGCGTCACTGGGGTCGCCTATGAGACGGTCACGGATGACTTCGGCGGTCTGCCCCTGCTCGCGCCGATGAGCGAGGTCGCCGGCCGGCTTTCCATTCAGGCCGCAGCGCATGCGCTCACGGCGCCTCAGGGCGGACGCGGCCTCCTGATGGGCGGCGTACCGGGCGTTCTTCCCGCTAAAGTTCTTGTCATCGGCGGCGGCGTCGTCGGGACGCACGCGGCGCGCATGGCCGCCGGACTTGGCGCCGACGTCACCATTCTCGACAGGAACGCGCGCAGGCTCGCCGAGATCGACGACATTTTCGGAGGGCGCGTAAAGACGCGCTACTCGACATTCGAAGCGCTCGATGAAGAGACGGATGCGGCGGACGTCGTGGTGGGCGCCGTGCTGATCCCCGGCGCCAGCGCGCCGAAGCTCGTGACGCGTGAAATGCTGAAAGGCATGAAGGACGGCGCCGTTCTGGTCGACGTATCGATCGATCAGGGCGGGTGCTTCGAGACCTCCCGCCCGACGACTCATGCCGATCCGACCTATGTCGTGGAAGGCGTCGTTCACTATTGCGTGGCCAACATGCCGGGCGCCGTGCCGCTCACCTCGTCCCACGCCCTCAACAACGCCACCCTCGCCTTCGGCCTCGCCCTCGCCGATAAGGGCCTTGAAGCGCTTAGGGAAAACAAGCACTTACGGCATGGTCTTAACGTGCATCGCGGCAAGGTGACTCATAAGGCGGTGGCCGACGCGCTCGGCCTCGCCTACGTCCCGGCCGAGGAAGCGCTAAGGGCCTGAGGCGCGAGCCGCGCCTTGCGTTCGGACCCGGCTCAGAGGCATAATCTGTTGGGAGAGCGTGAAATGTCTCGACTGGCGATCATAGCAGCGGTTGCGGCGCTGGCGACGACGCCGGCTCTGGCTTCGCCGAGTCTGACGCCGTCATTCCGGCTTGCCGACAGCGCGTCGAATGCGCCGGGCGCGAAGGCGCGTGGCGCGGACGCGACCTCCATTCTATTACTCCTGAGCCGCATCGTGCTGCGCTTGGATTCGCAAACGGATCAGGACCCCAAACCCGCCCAACAATCGACGCCGCTTTCGAATGGTTGCCCGGACAGGCAAAACGCGGATGCCGAGAAAAAGACGGCGGACGCGAAGAAGCAGCTCGCGGCGGGACCGGAGCCGGTCTATCTCGCTTTCTGAATGATCGCCGAAACGAGGCGACTTGAACGCCCCCCTTTGCGCGGATCTTTCAGTTTCAAGGCCGCGCGCGCGCGAGCATTTCGTAAACGCGCAAGACCGCGAGCAACATGGCTGCGATGACCGCGCCCATAAAAACCGGTCCTCGGTAAGACGCATTGTCCCCTTCGGGATGCAACGCTCTCAGCGCGCGATAAGTCTTCCAATGCCGGTCCCGGCGGGCCGTCACCGCGCCTGACTGCGGAGAGATGTAAAATCTCGTTCTCAGATGATCCGCAAACGTGACGCGCCATACCGGGCTTGCGCCGGCGAACTCTTTGGGCGACGTCGTCAGCAGCGCGGCGTCTTCGATTTCGCCCTTTCCCGAAAACGCCAGGCGCGCGACTTCGCGCGCCATGCGCTCGTTGATCGGCGAAAGCCTGTCGCCTGTCTGCGCATCGAAAAGCGCTTCGCCCTGCGATCCGGTCACGAGATAAACAGGCCTGTTCAGAAAATACTCGAGCCGGACGCGTTGGGCGCCCGGACTCTGCGCGATCGGGCCACCCGGATTTGCGTAACTGCGCGGCTCGAGCTCGACCCTATAGGTGTCCGCTACGCTGTCCCAATCGCCTGAATAGTTCCGCCCCAACGCGCTCGCCGCCCATCCCGCGCCGACCCAGACGGCCGCCAACAGGATGAAAATGACGGCGGCCGCCGCCTGCGCGCGCCGGATGGTTGTCGCGTCACGCATCGTGCACGGACCGGATCAGCCCGTGAGCCGCGACATGCAGAATCATAGAAGGCGTCCGCAAAGGCAGATCACCCTCAGGCGGCCGTTCCCGAAAAGGTCGACGTCCCGAAGGCGCCCAGTTTCACATTGCCGGCGATATCCGCGCCGCTGAGCGCGCCGTCGAATTCAAGCGTGATCGGCATCGGAGAAGTCACCTTCGTGCTCCACTTCAAACGGTCGCCTTCGACACGCCCGTTCTCGACCGGCACCGCGCCCATCGCGCCCGACATCTCGCCCGACAACGCGTCGCCTTCCTGCTTGAGCGTCAGCACCGCTTTCTGCTCGCCCATCGGCGTCTTGATCGTGACGTTCCACTTGCCATCAACGGCCATCGTAACTCTCCTTATGGATTTGGCGGCTTCACGCCATTGAAACTCGCGCCGACCTTAGCGATTGGGCCTAACCGCGCCAAGGCCGGCGAGCAGACGCTTTGCTTTGAGCCTGTCCGTCGTCGACTGGCGATGACCATTCACCCGCGCCGCGTGCACGCGTTCCGCCGCCATGCTTCCATCGCCTGCGATATGGCGAAAGTCTCTCGATATTTCGGCGAATCCGAAGGCCGCGGCGGACGCTCGGCGGTGAGCGCCATAATCTCGGCAAGCTTGTTGTGAGCCGCCCCGGCCTGACCGGCGCCGATATAGGCGTGAAGTTCAACGAGCGAATCCGACAAAGGATCGTCGGCCCGGATGACGAAGTAAGGCTCATCCTCGGCGAGATCATTGTAACAGTCGAATTTCGACGGATTGGCTTTCGAGCCCACAAGCGCGGCCATAGCGCAGCTCCTCAAATCATGCCTGCTTGTCGCCTGATTCGCGCGCGCTCCCCGCCTTAGTTGTCGAGGAAGCTCCTGAGCTTTCGCGACCGGCTCGGATGCTTCAGCTTGCGGAGCGCCTTCGCCTCGATCTGGCGGATGCGTTCGCGCGTCACCGAGAATTGCTGGCCGACCTCTTCAAGCGTGTGGTCGGTGTTCATGCCGATGCCGAACCGCATACGCAAAACGCGTTCTTCGCGCGGCGTAAGAGACGCCAGGACGCGCGTCGTCGTTTCGCGGAGATTTGACTGGATCGCCGCATCGATCGGCAGGACCGTATTCTTGTCCTCGATGAAATCGCCCAGATGGGAGTCTTCCTCGTCGCCGATCGGCGTTTCGAGGGAGATCGGCTCCTTGGCGATTTTCATCACTTTACGGACCTTTTCGAGCGGCATGGAGAGCTTTTCCGCAAGCTCCTCCGGCGTCGGCTCGCGCCCGATCTCATGCAGCATTTGCCGCGACGTGCGCACGATCTTGTTGATCGTCTCGATCATATGCACGGGTATGCGGATCGTTCGCGCCTGGTCGGCGATCGAGCGGGTGATCGCCTGCCTGATCCACCAGGTCGCATAGGTCGAGAATTTGTAGCCGCGGCGATATTCGAACTTATCGACCGCTTTCATCAGACCGATATTGCCTTCCTGGATGAGGTCAAGGAATTGCAGGCCGCGATTGGTGTATTTTTTCGCAATCGAAATGACGAGGCGCAGATTCGCTTCGACCATTTCCTTCTTGGCGATGCGCGCTTCGCGTTCGCCCTTCTGCACCGTCTGAACGATACGCCGGAAATCGGCGATCGTAAGGCCCGTTTCCGTCGACAATTTGCCGATTTCCTCGCGGATCGCATTAATCTGCGGTTCGGCTTTCGTGACGAAACTCTGCCAGCCCTTGCCTTTCTTGGCGCGGATGCGGTCGAACCAGTCGGGATCAAGCTCGGCGCCCAGATATTCATTGAGGAAGTCGCGGCGATTGACGCCATGCGAATCCGCGAGCCGCACAAGCTTGCCCTCGAGCGCCATCAGGCGCCGATTGATGTCGTAAAGCTGCTCGACCAGCGCTTCGATGCGCTGATTGTTCAGACGAACGGAGCGGACGCGTTCGACGATGTCCTTTTGCAGTTTCTTGAACCGGCGGGTTTGCGAAGCCGAAAGATCCTCGCCTTTCAGCTGTTCCTCGATCATGATGTCCTGAAGGCGGCGCAATTTCTTGTAGTCCGCCGAAATCTCGTCGAAGGTCGCCATCACGCCGTCGCGGAGCTCAGCCTCCATCGCAGAAAGCGAAATCGCGCCTTCGTCGAATTCGTCCTCGTCGTCGTCGCCGTTTTCCGCTTTCTCGGCTTCTTCCTTCTGAACGCGTTCGGCCACTTCCGGCTGCGTCATGTCGGGGCGCGCCTCGGGACCGCCGCCATAAGTGGCGTCAAGGTCGATGATATCGCGCAAAAGCACGCGGCCTTCATTGAGTTCGTCGCGCCAGACGGTAATGGCCTCGAATGTGAGAGAAGACTCGCACAGAGCCTTGATCATGGTCTCCCGGCCGGCCTCGATCCGCTTCGCGATCGCGATCTCGCCTTCGCGCGACAGCAGTTCGACGGTTCCCATTTCGCGCAGATACATGCGCACGGGATCGTCCGTCCGGTCCGCCGACGCAGACGTGTTCGTCGCGACTCCCGTCTTCTCGTCTTTCTTGGCGACGGCCTTTCCGACGCCGCTGTCCTCAGTCTCGTCGTCGCTGTCCGATTCTGCGGCCGACTGATCTTCGTCTTCTTCGTCATGCTCGACGACATTGATGCCCATCTCGGAAAGCTGCGCCATCACGTCTTCGATCTGATCGGTCGAGAATTCCTCTGACGGAAGAATCTGATTGAGTTCGTCGTAAGTGACGTAGCCGCGCGCTTTGGCGGTCTTGATCAGCTTTTTGACTTCCGCATCCGTCAGGTCGAGGATCGGACCGTCTTGCTGCTGTTCGCCTTCGGGCGCTTCTTTCGCCGCCTTTTTCGTCATTCTCTACAATCCTGTTCGTTCAATGCGCGCCCGCCCGCAGGTCAGCGTCTTTTCCGGCTCTCGACATTCTTGCGCAGCGTCTCTAGGCATTCCTCGAGCAGCCGGCTCGGGGCGTCGCCCTCGCCGGCGTCATTCTCTCTGTCGTCGCCTGATCCCATCAGTTCGTTTCGCGCCGCCGCCGCCGCTTTCCAGACATCGTCTCCAAGGATGAAGGCCTGGGAGGCGGAGTCGGCAATTTCGCGGCTGGCGTCGGTTGCGGCCAAATGATGCCGCAGGGCGTCCGTCCAGCCCCGCTCGATCTCCTCAAACTCAGCCTCGGGCCGGAGGAATCTCTGCCTTTTGAGCGTATCGTCGCTTAGGACGCGCTCCAATGTTCCCGCCGCCTTGGATGTCTGGAGATGACGTTTGAGTCCCGGACTGTCAAGGCCCGGATCGGCCGAAATCAGGGCCAGCGCCTCGTCGAGAAGCGCCTGCAGATCGGGGCTCTCGAGCGAAAGAGACAAAAGCGCGCTTTCCTGCCGCTCGGCGAGCGCCGGGTGGTTCACCAGTCCGAGGACCAGCGTGGCTTCACGCCGCCAGG
Source organism: Alphaproteobacteria bacterium (assembly GCA_016125425.1). Taxonomy (GTDB): domain Bacteria; phylum Pseudomonadota; class Alphaproteobacteria; order Caulobacterales; family Parvularculaceae; genus Amphiplicatus. Next base: position 90,668 of record WGLT01000003.1, on the reverse strand, counting down.
CGGTCACGGCCGGCTGGCGTTTCAGGGCCGGGCTCGGCCGCGGCGGGCTTGCCCATGCGGGCTGGCCAAAGCCGCCCGCCCTTCGGGCGCGCCGGCCGGCGAAGGGATTGGGCGGGCCCGCCCGGTCCGCCCGGTCCGCCCGGAAGGCGCGCGCCGGCGGCGCGAAGGCTTCGTCGAGTCGCCGCGCCAGCTCCGCGCCATAGGCGTTGCGCACATCCTTATCGGCGATCGCCTTGACCAGGCTTCTCAAATCCGAGCGCAACGCCGCGCGCCGCTCGGGCGTGTCGAGACGCTTGTTCTCCGTTTCGCGCCGCCACAGCACGTCGGCGAGGGGCAATGCGCCGTCAAGCACCGCCTTGAAGGCGCCCGCGCCGCCGGCGCGAATGAGATCGTCCGGATCCTGACCGCCCGGAAGAAACGCAAAACTGAGCGACTTGCCGGGCCGGAGCATGGGGAGCGCGCGATCGATCGACCGGAACGCCGCCGACAGCCCCGCCTTGTCCCCGTCAAAACACAGCACGGGCTCGTCGCATATGCGCCAGAGCAAAACGAGCTGACGCTCGCCCAGCGCCGTGCCGAGCGGGGCGACCGCCCGGCGGACGCCCGCGCCCCACAGCGCGATAACGTCCATATATCCCTCGCACACGATCAGCGGGGCCTTGTCTTCGTCGGCGGCCCGGCGCGCCGAGCCGTAATTGTAGAGCACGTCGCCCTTGTGAAAGACCGGCGTTTCCGGCGAGTTCAGGTATTTGGCGCGCGCGTTCGGATCGAGCGCCCGCCCGCCGAATGCGATGATTTCATCCTTCGCTCCGCGGATCGGAAACATGACGCGCCCGCGAAAACGATCAAATGCGGGTCCGCCGTCATCGGGCTTGATGAGCAGGCCCGCTTCGACCAGCGTTTCCTCCCGGTACCCCTTATTGATCAGATAATCTTTGAGCGCCGTTCTTGAATCCGGCGCGTAGCCGAGCGCAAAAGCCTCGATCTGCTCGGCCGTGACGCCGCGCGCGCGCAGGTAATCGGCGCCGGCGCGCCCCTCCGCCCGCCGCAAAATCGCCGAATAGAAGTGGGCCGCCGCTCCGCAAGCTTCGTAAAGACCTTTACGCTTTTGCGCGCGCGCCTCCTCGCCCGGATCGCCCTTCGGCAAATCCATTCCGGCTTCCGCGGCGAGCCGTTCGACAGCCTCATGAAAGGACAAGCCCTGCGTGTCCGTCAGGAACTTTATGACGTCGCCGTGGTTCTGCGATGAAAAGCAGTGATAGGTCCCGCGCTGATCGCTGACCGTAAAGGAAGGCGTCTTCTCATTGTTGAAGGGCGACAGCCCCCACCAGGTGTTTCCGCGTTTTTTTAGTTTGACATAGCGTCCGATCACGTCGGAGGGCCGAAGGCGCGACTTTAGCTCCTCAAGAAATTCCGGCGTGAATCGGGGCATGGATCAAATTCCGGAAATCACCGTCGAGCGTGCAGGATTAGGCCGAGCGGGGCCGGAGCGCACGGCGAATTTCCCCACAGCCTGAGGCGATTCCGGCCAACCGCGCTCGGCCTTCAGGCGAGGGCCTTTTTCATCAGGGCGCCGGCGCGGCCGAAATCCATCGCGCCGGCATAGCGCTCCTTGAGCGCCGCCATGCTCCGGCCCATGTCCTTGAGACCCGATGCGCCGAGTTCGTGGATGACTTCGGATACGGCGCTCTCGATTTCCTCGTCGGAAAGCTGGCGGGGCATGAACTCCCGGATGATCGCGATCTCGGCCCGCTCCTGCTCGGCGAGATCCGGGCGACAGCCGGCTTCATAAGCGGCGGAGGAATCCTCGCGCTGTTTCACCATCTTGCCGAGAATGGCGAGAATCTCCTCATCCGAAACGCCGTTGCACCGGTCTTCCGCCCGGGCGGCGATATCCCGGTCCTTGATGGCGGCGTTGATGAGCCGCAGGGTCGAAATCCTCAGCTTGTCGTCCCGGGCCTTCATGGCGCCTTTCAGGGCGCTGTCGATTTGCTCTCGCAGCATGGCGATTCTCCGAATGGGACAGAAGGCGCGCCCGATAGCGGCGCCAATCCGTCCAAACTCTAGCTAATACCTTGATTCTGCTCGAAAACTTCTATCGTTTCCGTTGTTGACCGGGCGCCGCCCTTAGCCTAGCTTCCCGGCAATTTGCGCGCCGCTTCAAACCCCTGCCGGCGCCAGCCCTCTTGCTCCTGGTTTTTGCGAGCGCGAAAGAGATATGCAGAGATGAGATTAAGTCAAGCTCCCGCTCAACCGCCGACGGCCGTCCTCGCGCTCGCGGACGGCCTTGTTTTAACGGGATTCGGCCTCGGCGCGCCGGGCGAAGCGGTCGGAGAGGTCTGCTTCAATACGGCGATGACCGGCTATGAGGAGATCCTGACCGACCCTTCTTACGCCGGCCAGATCATCACCTTCACCTTTCCGCATATCGGCAATGTCGGCGTTAACGCCGAGGACATCGAAAACGCCTCCCCGGCCGCGGCGACCGCCGCGCGCGGCGCCGTGTTCCGCGCGCCCGTCACGAGTCCCTCCAACTATCGCGCGCAGCTCGACCTTTCGACCTGGATGAAGCGGCGCGGCATTGTCGGCCTTTGCGGCGTCGACACGCGCATGCTGACCGCGCGCATTCGGGAAAAAGGCATGCCGCACGCCGTCATCGCGCATAACCCCGCCGGGGAGTTCGATATCGAAGCGCTCCGCAAGCGCGCGGCGGACTGGGCTGGCCTTGAAGGGCGCGATCTCGCCCGCGAGGTGACCACGCTGCAATCCTATGCGAGCGAGGAAACCATGTGGCGCTGGGGCAAGGGCTATGGCCGCGCCACGGGGAAAGGCCCGCATGTCGTCGTCATCGACTATGGGGTGAAGCGCAACATCCTTCGCCTGCTCGCCGAGAACGGCGCGCGCGTCACTGTCATGCCCGCCACGGCGAGCTTCGAGGACATCATCGCGAAAAAGCCGGATGGCGTCGTTCTCTCCAACGGACCGGGCGACCCGGCGGCGACGGGCGAATACGCCATCCCGGTGATCCGTAAACTGATCGAACAAAAAATTCCGACATTCGGCGTCTGCCTCGGACATCAAATGCTCGCCCTCGCCGCGGGCGCGAAAACGCGCAAGATGGCGCAAGGCCATCATGGCGCGAATCATCCGGTCAAAGACCTTGAAAGCGGCAAGGTCGAGATCGTTTCGATGAATCACGGCTTTACGGTCGACCAAAACTCCCTGCCCGCGAATATCGAGCCGACATTCGTTTCGCTTTTCGACGGCACGAATAGCGGCATTCGCTTCAAAGACGCGCCGGCGTTTTCGGTCCAGCATCACCCGGAAGCCTCCCCCGGCCCGCAGGACAGCTTCGGTCTCTTCAAAAAATTCGTCGACAGTCTGGAGCCCGCCGCCTGATGGGCGCGCCGGGCCGAATCGACCTGATGCGCGCGGTCGATCTCGCCCTTGCGGGCGAATGGGACGGCGCGCACAAAATCGTACAACAGGACGAATCCGGCGAGGCCGCCTGCTGGATTCACGCTGTCCTTCACAAGATCGAAGGCGACGAAACGAACAGCCGCTATTGGTATCGACGAACGGGACGCGCATATGAAGACTACCCCGATGCGAAGGCGGAGCTTGCGGCCATCAAATCCTCTTTGAGCGATTGAAAGCCGCCGCCGGACGCCGAACCCGCCCCCCGCCCCTCGCCAAGCGCGCGCAGCTTCGCTATAGACCCGCCCGAATTCCTCGAAACCTTCAGAGTCCGCCCATGAAAATCGCTGGCAACGCCATCCGCCCCGGCATGGTCCTCAATTACAAGGACAAGCTCGTCGTCGTGACGAAGATCGAGCACCGGACGCCCGGAAACCTGCGCGCCTTCAACCAGGTCGAGATGCAGGACATCGCTTCCGGGACCAAATATAACGAGCGCTTCTCGGCGACCGAAATGGTCGAACGCGTCCGCCTCGAGCAGAAGAACTACCAGTATCTCTACGACGAAGGCGACGCGCTGATCTTCATGGACGCCGAGACCTTCGAACAGATCCCGATCCGGAAAGAGATGATCGGCGAGCAGATCGATTTTCTCGAACCGAACATGACGGTCGAGATCGAAAGTCATGAGGGCCGGCCGATCGGCGTGACGCTGCCGGAAACCGTCGTCATGGCGATCAAGGAGACGGAGCCGACGGTCAAAGGCCAGACGGCGTCGGGCTCCTACAAGCCGGCGATTCTCGAGAACGGCGTGCGCATCATGGTGCCGCCCTATATGAGCGAAGGCGAACGCGTTGTCGTCAAGATCGCCGAACGCGAATATGTCGAGCGCGCGAAAGACTGACGCCGAGGCGCCGTAACGGGCGAATTGCGCAATCCCGAAAAGCCCGAATCTGAACGCCCCGCATTTTTCCTTCGATTGCGGCCGATTTTGCGCAATTCGCATTCCGGAGTATTGCGCAATTTCACATCCGACGATTGACCCGCGCGCGGACCGCACATCCTGCGCGCGTCTGAAATCAAAACGCCTTACTCCTCCGTTCACGGACGCCTCTCCAATTCGGACCGAAAGAGATGGGCGCCCGCGCCGTCGATGGAAGGGCGCGCAAGATGTATTCGCGCCCGCGCATGCAATTGGCGGGAGAAGGAAAGCGGGGGCCTGTCCCCGTTCCGCATTGCGCGCAAGCAGCGCCCGTCCGCGCGCCCCGCGCATTTTCAAGCCGCGCTCCGGCCCGGATGACGGCTCGGCCGGCGCCGCCGAAGGCGCGGCCCGTCCGGCGCGACGGCGCAACCCGCCTTGTCGGTTCTTTCGACCCTGACAGGGGGATTTCTTGACGCCCGCCCTTGCGCGGTCGCGGCGCGCCTTTCGCGACAGCCCGGCCTGCGTTAAACGGAGCGGCCCCTCGCATCCGTCCGGCCGCCATGATCTCCCTGCCTTCAACAGCCGTCTTTCGGCATCGCTCCTATCTGCATTACTGGGTCATGCGGCAGCTCATCTCCTCGTCGCGGCAGATGACGGCGGTCGCAATCGGCTGGCAGATCTACGATCTGGCGCGCGCCACGCGCTCAATCGAAGAGTCCTCGCTGCTTCTGGGATTTGTCGGGCTCGCGCAGTTTCTGCCTGTGCTCTTTCTGTCTCTTGTCGGCGGGCAGGCCGCCGACAGGCTCGATCGCAAAATGATCCTTATCGTGAGCAACGCCGTCAGGGCGCTCGCAACGCTGGCGCTTATCGGCGCCTCGACGCTGTCTTCGGCCGTCGCCATTCCGTCGATTTTCGTCGTCGCGACGATTTTCGGCGCGGTTAACGCCTTCACGCCGGCGGCGAGCAACTCGCTTTATCCGACTCTGGTGCCCAAAACGGAGCTTCCGCAGGCGATCGCGTGGAACTCTCTCGGTTTCAACGCGGCCGCCATAGTGGGGCCGGCGCTTGGCGGCGTTCTTTATATCCGGGGACCTTTCGTCGTCTACGGCGCAGCCGTAATCATGATCGTCATATCGATCATCGCCATCGCGACCGCGCAAACGCCGAAACAGGCGCCCGTCAGAAATGCGAGAGGGATCGCCATGGTGATCGAAGGTCTGCGCTATGTGCGCGACAACCGCATCGTCTTCGGCGCCATCTCGCTCGATCTCATCGTCGTTCTGTTCGGCGGCGCGACAGCCCTGTTGCCGGTTTTCGCGCGCGACATTCTACATACCGGCGCGGACGGGCTCGGCCTGTTGCGCGCGGCGCCGGCGATCGGCGCGGCGGTCGTCGCGTTCCTGCTCGCTGCGCGCCCGCTGTCGCGACGCGTCGGACCGACGCTCTTGATCGCCGTTGCGACTTACGGCGTTGCGATGCTCGTCTTCGCCTGGTCGGCCATTTTCTGGCTGTCGCTTCTTGCGCTCGCGATTTCCGGCGCCGCCGACATGATTTCCGTCTATGTGCGCCAGTCGCTCGTCACCATCGCGACGCCAGACGGCATGCGCGGGCGCGTTTCGTCAGTCGCCTTCATCTTTATCTCGGCGTCGAACGAACTCGGCGAATTCGAGTCCGGCCTTGCCGCGCGCTTTCTCGGGCCTGTCGGCGCTGTCATTCTCGGCGGCGTTATGGCGGTTGCGACGGCGGGCGCTTACTGGCGGTTTTTTCCGGTTCTCTCCAGGGCCGATTCCTTCGAGGGCGCGGCCGCGCAAGCCGCCCTTCCCGCAACGTCCGCGCCGGGGCGGCTCGAACCGCAGTTTGCAGAAACCCAAAAGCAAGCCGGAGGAAACGGCTAGTCCGAGCGCCGTCCTGCAATGGCCAAGAGGGCGCCGAAATTCCGCCGCGATCGGGCGTTCTCTTCTCGGCGGGGCGAATGCCGGAGCCTTGGCTGAAGCGCCGGCCGCGCGGGAGAGTTCGCGTGATCAGCCTTTCATCGCTCAAGCGGCGCGACCCGCGCTATCTGCAAATGGGCGCGCAGAGCGCGATTCTGGCTCTGGGCCTATTCACCCGCGAATTTGAAATCACGCCCGCGCAAATCGCGGCGCTTGTCGCGACCGCGCTCGCCGCGCAGTTTCTCGGCTCGGCGCTCAACGCCGTCCGTTTCGACTGGAAAAGCCCTGCCGTCACCGCGCTGTCGCTGTCGCTTCTCTTGCGGGCCGACGGCCTCCTTCCGCTGATCATCGCGGCGTCGATCGCCATCGGCTCGAAATTCGCGCTGCGCTTGGGCGGCAAGCATATTTTCAACCCCGCCAATATCGGCATCGTCGCATTGATCCTGCTCACGCATTCGGCCTGGACGACGCCGGGCCAATGGGGAACGGCGCTGTGGTTCGCGATTTTCATCGCCGGCGCCGGCGCCGTCGTCACAATGCGCGCCGCGCGCCTCGACGTCCCGCTCGTCTTTCTCGGGACTTACGCGCTGCTCGTCTTCGGCCGCGCGCTTTACCTTGGCGATCCGCCGGCGATCCCGCTGCTGCATCTTCAAAACGGCGCGCTCGTCCTTTTCGCTTTCTTCATGCTGTCCGACCCGAAAACGACGCCGGACGGCCCGGCCTTCCGCATGGCGTTTTCCGCCGCGACCGCGCTCATCGCCTATGCGCTCGTCTACTGCCTCCACATTTCCGACGGCCCGTTCTACGCGCTCGCCGTGATGTGTCTCCTGCGCCCGCTGATCGAGCTTTTCGACCGAACGCCCGCCTATCGGTGGGACGATGAACCGCCGCGCCTTGAATTGCCGCCGATCAGCCGGACGAAAACGCCCCGCTCCGCCTTCATTCCCGCCGAATAGCGATGCCGGAGAAAGATATGAAGTTCCGAAAAACGCTGCTCGCCGCCGCCGCCGCGACGGCTGTGATTTCCGTCGCCGGCGGCGCCGCCGCCTTTTGCGGTTTCTATGTCGCCAAGGCGGACACCAAACTTTTCAACAAGGCTTCGAAGGTCGCGATCATGCGCGACGGCGACCATACCGTGATGACGATGTCGAACGACTATCAGGGCGATCTCAAGGAATTCGCGATTGTCGTGCCGACGCCGGTCGTCCTCGAGAAAGATCAGGTGCATGTCGCCGACAGCGCCCTGCTCGATCATCTCGACGCCTACACCGCGCCGCGGCTTGTCGAATATTACGATCCCGATCCCTGCCGCGTCGCATATGAGGACAGAATGGCCGCCGCGGCGCCGTCGCCGGTCGTCGTAACAGCCGCGAAAAAGGAAGCCGACGCCCTTGGCGTTAAAATCGAGGCGCAATACACCGTCGGCGAATATGACATCGTCATTCTCTCAGCCACGCAATCGGACGGTCTTGCGACATGGCTCGAACAGAACGGCTACAAATTGCCGTCGGGCGCGGAAGGAACGCTTGAAAGCTATATCAAGCAGAACACGAAATTTTTCGTCGCCAAGGTCAATCTCGAGGAACAGGCCAAGACCGGCCTCAAATATCTCCGCCCGCTTCAAATCGCCTTCGACTCGCGAAAATTTCTGCTGCCGATCCGGCTTGGAACCGTCAATGCGGACGGCAAGCAGGAGCTTTTCATATTCGGCCTTTCCCGCAAGGGGCGCATCGAAACGACGAATTACCGCACGATCAAGCTGCCGACCGGCATGGACGTGCCGCTTTACGTGAAAGAGGCGTTCGGCGATTTCTACAAAGACATGTTCAGGCAGGCCGTGCGGCGCGAGAATGAGCGCGGCGTCTTTCTCGAATACGCCTGGGACATGGGCTGGTGCGATCCCTGCGCGGCCGACCCCTTGTCGAATGACGAATTGAAGGCGCTCGGCGCCTACTGGCTCGACGGCGGCGCGGGCGCCTATCGCGGCGGACAGGGCGGCGATGTCTTTGTGACGCGCCTGCATGTCAGCTATGACGCGGAGCATTTCCCCGAAGACCTTCTGTTCAAGGAAACGGGCGACAGGACGAATTTTCAGGGACGCTATGTGCTCCGTCATCCCTATAAGGGCGAGGCGCGCTGCGCGGCGGCGGATGAATACCGCGCTTCTCTTCCCGGCCGATACGAACAAGAGGCGCAGACGCTCGCCAATCTCACCGGCCGGGACATCGACGAAATCCGCGACAGGATGAAAGAAGGCGGCCAGTCCTTCGAGACGCCGGAGAAGAAATCCTGGTGGAAGCGTCTTTGGGGGAATGACGAGAAGAAGGGATAGCGGGCCGGGCGAACCGCGGTACAATCGCCTGATGGCCAATCTTCTCACCCTCGGGCGGATTCTGCTCATCGTCCCCTTCGTCGCGCTGTTCCTCGCCGATGTCTCCTGGAACATGAAGGCGGCGTTCGTCATCTTCGCGATCGCCGCGCTGACCGACTACTTCGACGGCTTTGTCGCGCGCCGGCGGAATGAAGCGTCGGCGCTTGGCGCGGCGCTTGATCCGCTCGCGGACAAGCTGTTGATCGTCGCGGCGCTTCTTCTGCTGACGCGGAACGGCCTCATCGAGGGCTATGGCGTCGTCGCGACCTTGATCATCATTCTCCGGGAGATCCTCGTCACGGGGCTGCGCGAAGCCGTCGCTGTGCGGGGCGGCGCGCTGCCGGTCACGCGGCTCGCCAAATGGAAAACCTTCGCGCAACTCGCTGCGGCGGGCGCGCTCCTTCTGTCGGCCCCGAACGGATTCGTGTCGGACCAGCTGCGTCCGCTCGGCTCGGGGCTTCTCTGGGCGGCGACGCTCCTTACCTTGTGGACCGGCGCGGATTATGCTGCCCGGGCCGCGCGCGTTCTCGGAGACGAACGCGGCTAGCGGGCGGAGAAGGCATGGCGGACCCACAACGCATCGGCGAAGAACCGGCGCATATCCTTATCGTCGACGACGACGATCGCATCCGCACGCTCCTGAAGCGCTTCCTCGCCGAGAACGGATATCGCGCCTCGGTCGCCTCGAACGCCGCCGAAGCGCGGGCCCTGCTCGGCTCGGTCGATTTCGACCTGCTCATTCTCGATGTGATGATGCCCGGCGAATCCGGCTTCGACCTCACGGAGAAGGTCCGGGCGATGTCGAATGTGCCGATCCTGCTTTTGACCGCGCGGGGACTGCCCGAAGACCGCATCGAAGGGCTGGAGCGCGGCGCGGACGATTATCTCTCCAAACCCTTCGAACCGCGCGAACTCCTGCTGCGTGTCGCCGGACTGCTCCGGCGCGCGCGTCCCGCGCAGCGCGAGCGTCAGACGCTGACCTTCGGCGCCTGCTCCTTTTCGCCTGCGCGCGGCGAACTGCGCCGCGACGGACAATTGATCAAGCTCACCTCCGGCGAACTCGCCCTGCTTCGCGCCCTCGCCCAGAAGCCCGGCGAGCCGATATCGCGCTTCGCGCTCGCCGAACAGACGTCCGCGGTGATGGAGCGCTCGGTCGACGTTCAGGTCACGCGGCTAAGAAAGAAGATCGAGGACGATCCCCGCACGCCGATTTATCTCCAGACGGTGCGCGGCGTCGGGTACGCCCTCATGCCGGATTAGCGCCGCCATGTTGAAGCGGTATCTTCCGAAGAGTCTCTACGCGCGGGTGCTCGTCATCGTCATCCTGCCGATCTTCCTGATGCAGAGCTTCATCACCTATGTCTTTTTCAATCGCCACTGGGATCTCGTCAGCGCGAACCTGTCGGCGAATGTCGCCGGTCAGATCGCGTTGGTGACCCGCCTTTTCGAGGAGACCAAGGATCCCGATCAGCGCGCGAAGATCGAAGACGACGCGCTCAAGGATATGGACATCAATGTGCGGTTCGAGCCGGGCAAGGCGATCCCGCAGAAGGACAAGCGCTCGATCTTCGCGCTCTACAACAACACGCTCGACCGCCAGCTCGGCGAGCGGCTGAAGACCGATTACTGGTTCGATACGGAAAGCTGGCCCGCCTATGTCGAGATTCGCGTGCAGCTTCCCGACGGCTATCTCGTCTTTCTGCCGCGGCGGGATCGCGTATTCGCGACGACCGGACCGATATTTGTTTTGTGGCTGGTCGGAACGACCGTCCTGCTCGGCTGGATTGCGATCATCTTTCTTCGAAATCAGGTGCGGTCGATCCTGAAGCTCGCCAACGCCGCCGAAGCGTTCGGACGCGGACGCGACGCGCCGGACTTCCGTCCCTCGGGCGCGACCGAGGTCCGGAAAGCCGGCCTCGCCTTCATCGCCATGCGCGAGCGCATCAAGCGCCATATCCACCAGCGGACCGCCCTGCTCGCCGGCGTCAGCCACGATCTTCGCACCCCGTTGACGCGGCTCAAGCTCGCCCTCGCAATCCAGCCTTCGACCCCCGACACCGAAGCGCTGCGCGCCGATGTCGAGGAAATGGAGCATATGGTCGAGGCCTATCTGAACTTCGCCCGCGACATCGCGTCGGGCGAGGACCCGGGCGCGATCGATGTCGGCGCGCTTTTGAAGGAGATCGTCGAGGAGACCGCGCGCAGCGGCCGGACGATCGCGCTCGACCTCGACGAGGACGGACTTTCCATCGCCGCGCGGCGCAGCGCCCTGAAACGCGCGATCAATAATCTCGTCGCCAACAGCCTCAGCTACGCCGACAATGTGCGGCTCTCGACGAGGCGCGACGGCGCCAATGTCGAAATTATTGTCGACGACGACGGTCCGGGCATTCCGGAAGAAAAATACGCCGAGGCGTTCAAGCCGTTCACACGGCTCGACGAAGCGCGCAATCTCAACCGAAGCGGAGTCGGCCTCGGCCTTTCGGTCGTTCGCGACGTGGCGCGCAGCCATGGCGGGGATGTGGTCCTCGACAAGGCGCCGCAAGGCGGGCTGAGAGCGATTATCCGCCTGCCGGCGTGAGGCTTCGCCCGCCTGCGCGGACCGTCAGTCCGTCAACACGGCGGCGCGCGCGGCGGCGACGGAGACCGCCTCTCGCACCAGGGCGCGCAGCGCCTTCTTGTCGCCGTCGAGAACGGAAAGCGCCGCCTCCGTCGTCCCGCCCGGCGACGTCACGGCCTTTCTGATTTCGGCGGCCGTGCGCGGATCGGCGTCGAGAAGCGCGCCCGCCCCCACCGCCGTCGCGCGCGCGAGCCTTCGCGCCGCCTCCTTGTCGAGGCCCATTGCGGCGCCGGCTTCGGCGAGCGCTTCGGTCAGCAAAAAGAAATAGGCGGGGCCGCTTCCCGACACGGCGGTCACGAGATCGATGGCCGTCTCATTATCGAGCCACACCGTCTCGCCCGCCGCCGCCATCAGCCGGTCGACGATGTCGCGCCCTGCGGCGTTAAGAGTCGGCGGCGCGTAAAGTCCGGTGACCCCCGCCCCGATGCTCGCCGGCAGATTAGGCATGGCGCGCGCCATCCGCGGCGGATTGGCGAGCAAGCGCCCGATTGACGCAAGGCTTCGTCCCGCCATCACAGAAACGACGATCGCGCTGCGCGCGATCGGCGCATAGTCCGGCAGCGCCCCCGGCGCCGCCTGCGGCTTCACCGCGAGAACGAGCGCGTCAACGGCGACGTCGGCGGGATCCGGATTGATCGCGAATTTGTGCTCTCGCGCCAGTTTCGAGAGCGCCTTGTCCGGATTCGGGTCGAATACGGCCGAAGCCGGCGCGTCGATAACGCCGCCCGCGAGCCAGCTCCGCAGCAATGCGCCGCCCATGGAGCCGGCGCCCGCGAGCGCGACGGAAATCTTTTTCATCATCGCGCCATTTTACGACGCTTTCGGCCGGAATGCGCGGGAAATCGCGTCAGGCGTTGCCGGCCGTCTCGAACAGCGACGCTTCAAGCGCCTCTTCGGCCGACTTGCCGCCCCAGATAAGATAGTTGAAGGCCGGGAAGAAGCGGTCGATCGCCTCGGCCGCCCCGCTGATCAGGCGCTGGGCCTGCCCGCGTTCCAATACGCCGGATTCGGGCAGCACGATCGCGTTGCGGAAGATGATTGTCTGGTCATCCGACCACAGATCGAAATGACCGATCCAGAGGCGCTCGTTGACGAGAGCGATCAGCCGGCTCGCCTCCGCGATGCGCGTGTCGGGCACCTTGAGATCGAGCGGCGCGCCCATTTGCAGCGTCGACAATTCCGGCCGCCAGGTGAACCAGACGCCGGCGTCGCGCCACGCGCCGGGCATGGCGAGGTGAAGCTCCGCATCATCGATTCGCTCGGCGTCGAAGGACAGGGCGTCGGCGATCGCCTCGATAGCGTCCAGCGGGTCGGCGGCGGGTTCAGGCGCTCGGATGAGCTCGATTGACATGCAGGGGGCCCCTTTTCGGTCTCGCACGCCCGGATGGGGCGGCGAGTCGGGCGGGGCCCGCAACGATTCGAATTACGAAGTTTTCCCGATCGCGGCCTCCAGCGCCTCGATACGCGCCTTCAGGGCCTCGTTTTCCTCCCGCGCCGCGCGCGCCATGTCCCGGACCGCCTCGAACTCCTCGCGCGTCACGAACTCGAAATCGGCGGCGAGCCGCTGCAACTGACTGCGGAATACTGTTTCAGCTTCGCGGCGAACGCCGTCCGCCGCGCCGGCGGCTTCGGTCATTATCTTGGCGAGTTCGTCGAAAAATGGGCTTTGGGTCTGCATGAGAGACTGCCTCCGGCTCAATGTGTAATCCGCGACGGCGCAAAAGGCGACAGCGACAAGAAATCGCGTTAAACCCCCGTCATCCCGCCGCCACCCTTCAGTTACGCGCGTATGAGCCTGCCCTATCCCAATATCGATCCGGTCGCCATTCACCTCGGACCTCTGCCGATCCGCTGGTATTCGCTCGCCTATATCGGCGGGCTCGCGGTCGGCTGGTGGTATGTCACGCGCCTGTTGCGTAACAGCCGGCTTTGGCCCGCCGGGAGGGCGCCGATCACCAAAGCCCAGCTCGACGATGTGATTTTCTGGGTCGCGCTCGGCGTTATCGCGGGCGGCCGGATCGGCTATCTGCTTTTCTACGACCCGGCGATCCTCATCGCCCCCTGGCCGAGCCTCGGCGCAGGCATGGAGCCCGGACTCATCAAGACGCTGTTCGGCTGGATCCGGATTCCGCCCGCTTTGATGCTCTGGCAGGGCGGCATGTCGTTCCATGGCGGGCTCATCGGCGTCACGCTCGCCGGATGGCTTTATTCGCGCAAGAACAAGGTCAGCGCGCTCAGCCTCGGCGATCTCTTCGCCAACGCTGCGCCGATTGGCCTGTTTTTCGGACGCATCGCCAATTTCATCAATGGCGAGCTCTATGGCCGGCCCTGGAACGGTCCCTGGGCGATGAGTTTTCCGATCAAGAACGATCACGGCGCGATCGTCGGCTGGACCGAGCTTCGCCATCCCAGCCAGCTCTACGAAGCCGCGCTCGAAGGGATCGTTCTTTTTCTCCTCATTCGCATCGCCACTCACCGCTTCGCACTGATGAAGAAGCCCGGCGCGACGATCGGCCTGTTTCTCGTCGGCTATTCCTGCGCGCGCATCTTCGTTGAAAATTTCAGGATGCCGGACATCCAGATGCCGCACTTCCCGCTCGGGCTCACCATGGGCATGATCCTGTCCTTCCCGATGCTCGCTCTCGGCGCCTGGCTGATCTGGCGGGCGCGCCGCAAAGCCTTGCAGGCGACGAAAGAGCAGTCCTCATGACGGCGGCCCCGGCCAGCGCGGAAAGAACGCCGCTCGAAGAAAGGCTTATCGCCCTCATCAAGGCGAACGGGCCGATCAGCGTCGCCGATTATATGGCCGACGCGCTCGGCCATCCGCATGACGGCTATTACATGTCGGCGACGCCGATCGGCGCGGAGGGCGACTTCACGACGGCGCCGGAGATCAGCCAGATCTTCGGCGAACTTATCGGCATGTGGCTCGTGCAATCCTGGATCGACATGGGCGAACCGAAAGCGTTCAACCTGATCGAACTGGGTCCGGGGCGCGGCGTGTTGATGGCCGACATTCTCCGCGCCGCGCAGCTGAGGCCTGCCTTCCTCAAAGCGGCGTCGATTTTCCTCGTCGAGACGAGCGGGCGCCTGCGCCATGAGCAGCAGCGGCGCCTGCGCGATTTGTCGGCGCGGCCTCTTTGGGCGGACGAGTTCTCCGAGATTCCGCCCGCGCCCTTTCTGCTGGTCGCCAATGAATTCTTCGACTGCCTTCCGGTGCGGCAGTTCGAAAAGACCGAGACCGGCTGGCGCGAACGCCTGATCGGTCTCAATGAAGACGGAACCGCGCTCGCCTTCACGCGCGCAAAGACCCCGCCCTTGCCCGGGGTCGCCCTTCCGGAGAACGCCGAAACCGGCGCCGTTTTCGAACTCTGCGAAAGCGCCGCCTCGCTTGCGCGCGAGATCGCCGTTTCTCTTGTCGAACAGGGCGGGCGCGCCTTGATCATCGACTACGGCCATCTCGGCGAAGGAGCCGGCGACACGCTGCAGGCTGTGCGCCGGCACGCCTACTGGCCGGTGCTCGCTTCCCCCGGCAAGGCGGACATCACCGCCCATGTCGATTTCGACGCGCTGGCGCGCGCGGGCGTCGATGCGGGCGCGGCGGCCTGGGGCCCGACGCCGCAAGGCGTCTTTCTCGACCGTCTCGGTCTTCAGGCCCGCATCGCCCGGCTCGCCTCCGGAAAGCCAGCCGAGGAGGTCGAAAAAATCATCCGCGGCGCGCATCGCATCGCCGCAGCCGAGGAGATGGGGGAAGTCTTCAAGGCGCTGTGTCTGTCCTCGCCGGCCCTGCCTGCGCCGCCCGGCTTCGATGCGCCATGACGGCCCCGCCCTGTCTCACCGTCCCGTCGCTCGATCGGCCGGGCCTGCGCCATGGTTTTTTCGGGCGCGAGGGCGGCGTTTCGGAGGGGCTGTTCGCCAGCCTGAATGCGGGACTCGGATCGTCTGACAAGCCGGAGCATGTCGCTGAAAATCGCGCCCGCTGCGCGAGCGCGCTCGGCGTCGCATCCGGGCGCCTGCTCACGCTCTATCAGGCGCATTCCGCCGCGGTCGTGACGGTCCGCGAGCCATGGCGAACGACGCCGCCGGAAGCCGACGCGATGGTGACGGACAGGCCGGGCCTTGCGCTCGGCGTTCTGACCGCCGACTGCATGCCGTTCCTATTCGCAGATGTCGACGCGGGCGTCGTCGGCGCCGCGCACGCCGGATGGCGGGGCGCGCTTGCAGGCGTTATCGAGGCGACTGTCGACGCGATGGAAGCGCTCGGCGCCAGACGCGCGCGCATTGCGGCCGCGCTCGGTCCGTGTCTTCGCCAGCCGAATTTCGAAGTCGGGACGGATCTCGTCGCTGCGTTCGTCGCAAAATATCCGGAAGCGGAGCGATTTTTTGCGGCAGGCGCGATTCCCGAAAAGAAACAGTTCGATCTCGCGGCGTTCGGTCGCTGGCGCCTCGCGGAAGCCGGCGTCGCGGCGCTCGATGACACCGGCCGCTGCACCCTCGGCGAAACGACGCGCTATTTCAGCTACCGCGCAAGCCGGCGGGCGGGCGAGCCCGACTATGGGCGAAATCTTTCGGCGATCGCCCTTCAAGCCTGACCCCAAAAGGGCGCGGATTGTGCGCTGCAAAGGCTTGCGCTTTCTTCAAGAAAGCGTCACAAACCCCCGCGTCGGGTAAGGGGCAGCCATGAAACTCATCGCCGGAAATTCGAACCGACCCTTGAGCGAAGCCATTGGCCGCAAACTCGCCGTGCCGATCGCCGCCGCCGACATCCGGACCTTCAAAGACGGCGAAGTCTTCGTCGAGATCAAGGAAAATGTCCGCGGCGAGGACGTGTTCGTCATTCAGTCGACCTCGACGCCCGCGAACGACAATCTGATGGAGCTCCTGATCATCATGGACGCGCTGACGCGCGCCTCGGCGAGCCGCATCACCGCCGTCATCCCCTATTTCGGCTACGCCAGACAGGATCGAAAAGCCGGGCCGAGAACGCCGATCTCGGCCAAGCTTGTCGCCAACCTGATCACGACGGCGGGCGCAGACCGGGTGCTCACTGTCGATCTTCACGCCGGTCAGATTCAGGGCTTTTTCGATATTCCGACCGACAATCTCTATGCGGTGAAAGTGTTTGAGCGCCGCATCCGCGAAATCCACAAGGGCGACGTCTCCAATCTCATGATTGTCTCCCCGGATGTCGGGGGCGTCGTAAGGGCGCGCTCTCTGGCGAAGCGACTCGAGGACCGTCCCCTCGCTATCGTCGACAAGCGCCGCGAACATGCCGGCGTGTCCGAAGTGATGAACATTATCGGAGATGTGAAGGGACGCGATTGCATCATCTTCGACGATATCGTCGATTCCGGCGGCACGCTCGTAAACGCCGCCGAGGCTTTGATGAAGCAAGGCGCAAACAGCGTGGGCGCCTATGTCACCCACGGCGTCCTGTCAAACGGCGCCGCCGACAAGATCGCGAAATCGCAAGCCCTGACGCGGCTCGTCGTCACCGACTCGATCAAGGCGAGCCCGGCGGTCGCGGCTTGCCCCAAGATCGAATCCGTGTCCGTCGCCGACCTCCTGGCCGAAGCGATCCGGCGCATCTCCAACGAAGAGTCGGTGTCGAGTCTTTTTGACTAGCCCACTCCTTGCGCCGATAATCCGGCAAGCGAGAAGGAGCAGTGTCATGGCGATCACCAACCGCGACTCCGGCACGACAATAGATGAAATCGTCGACGGCGTTTATCGCATAGCGACCCCGATCGACGACGGACTCGGCGGCTTTTCCTTTAACCAGTACCTCGTCATGGATGATGAACCGCTGCTCTTCCACACAGGGCCGCGTCGCCTCTTTCCGCTTGTCCGCGAAGCCGTCGAAACGGTGACGCCCGCCGCAAGTTTGCGCCATATCGCGTTTTCGCATGTTGAAGCCGATGAATGCGGTTCGTTAAACGAGTGGCTGGCGGCTGCGCCTGAAGCAACCCCGCTCTGCGGCCAGATCGCGGCGATGGTGTCGATCAATGACCTCGCCGACCGCGCGCCACGTGCGATGGCCGATGGCGAGTCGATTTCGATTGGTCGGCGGAGTATTCGCTGGATCGACGCGCCGCACATGCCGCATGCATGGGAATGCGGCTTCATATTCGATGAGCTGACGAAAACGCTTTTTTGCGGGGACCTGTTTACGCAGCCTGGCGCCAAGCATGCCCCTCTCGTCGAAACGGACATTCTGGGTCCCAGCGAGGCTTATCGCAAACAGCTCGATTATTTCTCGCATACGCGCGACACCGACGCCTTGATCGCAAGACTCGCCGCGACCGCGCCGAAGACGCTGGCCTGCATGCATGGCAGCGCCTGGCGGGGCGACGGCGCGGCGCTTTTGCGCGCGCTCGGCCAGTCCCTGAAGAGCTGACCGGCATGAGCGAGACGCCGCCCTTCGCCGTCCAGATCGTTCCGGTCACGCCGTTCCAGCAGAATTGCTCACTCATCCGCGCGCCGTCGGGAAAGGCGGCGGTCGTCGATCCCGGCGGCGAGCCCGACAAGATCATGGCGGCGGCGAAAAAGATGGACGCCGACATCATCAAAATCTGGCTCACGCATGGCCATCTCGATCACGCCGGCGCGGCGGAGGAAATCAAGCGCCGCACCGGCGCGCCGATAGAAGGTCCGCACAAAGAAGAAACTTTCTGGCTGAACCAGATAAGGGAGTCATGGCGCAAATTCGGGATCGAGGACGGCGAGGACTGCACGCCCGACCGCTGGCTCGAAGACGGCGACACGCTCGATCTCGACGGCGTCGAATTCAAGGTTGCGCATACGCCAGGCCATACGCCCGGTCATGTCATTATCTACAATGAGGCGGCGCGCCTCGCCTTTGTCGGCGATGTGTTGTTCGCCGGCTCAATAGGCCGCACGGATTTTCCGCGCGGCGATCACCAGACGCTGATCGCTTCTATCACCGGCAAGCTCTGGCCGCTCGGCGACGACATGCGCTTCGTGCCCGGCCATGGTCCGATGTCGACCTTTGGGCGCGAGCGGCAGGCGAACCCTTTCGTCGCGGACAGCGTGACGGGCTATGCCGGCGTAAAAGCCTCGGCCGCGCCCTCGGCGCCGCCGACCGGAAAGCGCTGGATGTGAGATCATATCCGCGCGCCTTAAGGACAAAGGCGCGTAGAGCGCCGCTACTGAGGCGTAGGGCCCCAAGACTTGTCTTTTTGTAATTCATCCACGCCGCGCCGAACTTGTTGGTCATGCTCACGCCATTGCGCGCGCGTCATGCAGATTCGATCGCGACGAATTCGAGAGCCGGTCGAGGGTGACGTCTTGCAAATAACTTCATTCGGATCGCCCCCAACCGCGGTCGGATCCTCATACTTGTTCGCCATTCGCGCGCCGCCGACCAAGGGGTCGTCCACAGACGTCGCCTGTTTCATCGGTTCCGCCGACCCAGCCGGAGCGACGCCAGATGACGCCTGCGCCGCCGGGGCCGGCGTCGTCGTCACACATCCGGACATTGCGAAGGCGATCGCGCCGAAAATCAGGGCGACTTTCCATTTATTGGACATAAGAGCTCCCCTAGCAGCGTAAACTGATCAATTTTGGATCGAGACAGCATCGGCGGCAACAAGCGGGCGGGCGGAAATCAGACCTTTCCCGCATACGTCTTGCGCCGCGCCGCAGCAAATTTTGGTTGACTTTTCCCCGTTTCGGCCGCTAGCTGGCCGGGCTCATCAAGACCGGCTGAGGGACAGGCCCTTTGACGCCGGGGCAACCATCGGAGCGCCGCGACCCGGCTCTTCGGAAAGGTGCCAATTCCTGCGAAGCGCCCAAAAGGACGTTTCGGGAGATGAGAGAGGGCGACGCCGTCGCCCGCTCGGGTCTTCAGCATGAATGTCGAGATGAGCCGGCCGCAAGGCCGCGTGAAAGACCCGTGCATGGAGACGCGCCGAAATGACCGCCCTCAAGATCGCCGAACCGGAGGCTGGCGACTGTCTGCCGCGTCCTGGTCAAAGAGCGCCGTCGCGCGTTCTCACAACGTCCGGCTGGCGCGATATCGAAATCGATCTCGGCGCGGACTTTGTTCTTGAAAACGGCGGACGCCTTCAGGACCGGCGCTTTCGTATCCGCCTTTACGGCCGCAACGGCCTGCCTGTCATTATTGCGGCCGGCGGCGTCTCGGCCGGACGCAATGTCGCCGACGCCGGCGCCGAACAAGGCTGGTGGCGCGCGCTCGCCAGGCCGAATGGCGCGATCGACACGAATGAAGTTCAACTCCTCGGATTCGATTTTCTGCCGGGAGAAGAACCCAAAGAACCCGCGATAACGCCGGCCGATCAGGCGCGCGCGCTCGCCATTGCGCTTGACCGCGTCGGAATTGGGACCGTTCGGGCTTTTGTCGGCGCGTCTTACGGCGGCTATGTGGCGCTCGCATTCGCCTCGCTGTTTCCGGATCGTTTGAGCCGGCTCTGCGTCGTCTCGGCGTCCTCGCGCCCCGACCCCATGGCGACGGCGCTGCGAGGCGTTCAACGCCGCATCATTCTCCTCGCGCGTGAATGCGGCCGGCCGGAACAGGGCGTCGCCCTCGCGCGCGAGCTTGCGATGACGACCTACAGAACGGCCGACGAATTCCGCGCCCGTTTCGAAAGCGCGCCGCGCGGCGGCGCGCCGGGCGATCCGTTCGACATCTGCGAATATCTTGAAGCGCGCGGACGCGCCTATGCGCAGGCCATGCCGGCGTCGCGTTATCTGACGCTTTCGGACTCGATCGATCGCGCCAATGTCGATCCTTCGACGATCACGGCCGACTGCCTGTTCATCGCATCGAAAACCGATCGCCTCGTCCCGCCGCTGGACACGGAGGAGACGGCGCGCGGCGTCGCCGGCGCCGCCCGGTATGTCGAAATCGAAAGCCTTGTCGGTCACGACGCCTTTTTGTGCGACACGCCGCTCTTCGCCGACGAATTGAAACGCTTCTTGCAGGCTCCCCAAATATGACAGCGTATCGCAGATTTTCGGACCGAAAGCGTGTCGCCCTCGCCGGCTTCGGCGTTGTCGGCGAGGGCGTCTATGAACGGCTCGCGGCCCGTCCGGCGCAGTTCGAAGTTGTCGCCATCCTGTGCCGCAATCGCGAAGCGGCGATCGCGCGCGGCGCGCCCGCCCCGCTGGTGACGACCGATTTTGAGGCCTTGCCCGACTACGACATCCTTGTCGAAGCGATTGGCGGTGTCTCCCCCGCCGAGCGGTTTGTCAAATCAGCGCTCGCCGGCGGGGCCGATGTCGTCAGCTCCAACAAAACGCTCATTTCCCGCCGCTTCGACGCGCTCCACGACATCGCCGCGAAGACGAAAGCGCGCCTTCGCTTTTCCGCGGCGGTCGGCGGCGGCGCGCCGATGCTTGAAGACGTCGAAACGCGCGCGCGCCTGATCCAGATCGAGCGCCTCGACGCGGTGCTCAACGGCACCACGAATTTCGTTCTCGAAAAATTGGGGAGCGGACTCGATCTGCCGGCGGCGATAAAACTCGCGCAGGCGGCCGGCTTCGCCGAAGCCGATCCTTCGGCCGACATCGACGGCGTCGACGCAGCCGAAAAACTCGCGCTCCTCGCGCGGCGCGCCTTCAATATCGCGATAGACCCCGACGCGATCCCGCGCGACAGGCTGTCCAGTGTTCCGCAGGGCGCGATCGCGGCCGCGGCGCAGGCCGGCGCGCCCTACAAGCAGATCGCGTCGGCGCGCCGCACGAAAGACGGCGTCGAGGCCGCCGTTCGCCTTGTAAAAACGCCGCCGGACGACCCGCTTTCCGAGCCGCATCTGGAAGAAAACCGCCTCATCGTCACCGCCGCGAGCGGCGAGCGCTTCATCACCGACGGCAAAGGCGCGGGGCGCGATCCGACTGCTGACTCCGTTCTCGCAGACCTTTTCGCGCTTCTTGCGGCGCCCGTTATGGCGCGCCCGTGACCGCCTCTACCCGGCGACCTGCCGCAAACGGACGAAGTGCTGGTCCCAGCCCTTGTCGTGTTCGGCCGTGATGGCGAAGGCGTCTTCCGCAAGTTTTTCAAAGCCTTCATGGGTCAGCGTGACAATCGTGCCGCCCTCGACCTGTTCAAGCAGCCAGGCGCAGGTCGTTTCAACGCCCTTGAGATAGTTGTGGGTGAAGGTGTGAACGAGCTTCTCCGGCTCTTTCATTTCAAGCACCCTGCCCCAGGCCAGTTTCTCTCCCTCGCGGCCAAAACTGTTCGTTTCGAGAATATAGTCGCCGCCTTCCGCAAGGTCGCGCCGGCCGCGGTGAAACCAGAGAGCAAGCTGGTCCGCCTTTGTCAGGAATTTCCAGACATGTTCTCTCGGCGCTTTGATGTAAATCGTTTTGACGAGTTTCATGACGATCCTTTCTTATGTTCAGCAAGGCGTTTGAGCTCTTCGAGTTTTTCGTCCCAGAAGCGATCGAAATAGGAGAGCCAGTCCGTCGCCGCTTTAAGCGCCGCCGGGTTGAAGTGATTGATCCGTTCACGGCCTTTCGGTTCGACGATGATGAGGTCGCCGTCGCGCAGGATCGCGAGATGTTTCGCGATCGCCGGGCGCGTCATGGCGAACGCGCTCGCGATCTCGCCGATCGGACGCGGACCGTGCGCAAGCATCCTGATGATCGCCCGGCGCGTGGGATCGGCGAGCGCCCGGAAGACGGGCTGGATGGTCTCGCGGCTTTCGGACATGCATAATACCTTTTGGTTTCGCTTTATACGAAACCAAAAGGTTTCATGTCAATAACCGGCAAGAGACGCGTTCGCCCCTTTCGCCGGCGGCCGACTTCGCCTATGAGACCGCTTTAGCCAATAATTTCCTGTCCGCGCGCCGAGTGCGCGAGCCCGCCGGGTTCCCGCGCCGCGCTTTGTTGCGAGCCGTCATGCCCAAACGCACCGATATCTCCTCCATCCTGATCATCGGCGCGGGACCGATCATCATCGGCCAGGCCTGCGAATTCGACTATTCGGGCGTGCAGGCCGTGAAAGCTCTCAAAGCCGAGGGCTACCGGGTGATCCTCGTCAATTCGAACCCGGCGACCATCATGACGGATCCGGAGCTGGCAGACGCGACCTATATCGAACCGATCACGCCGGAATTCGTCGAGAAGGTGATCGCCCGCGAGCGTCCGGACGCGCTCCTGCCGACCATGGGCGGTCAGACGGCGCTCAATTGCGCCCTCGACCTCGAACGCGCGGGCGTCTTGGAGAAATACGGCGTTGAGATGATCGGCGCGCGCGCGGATGTGATCGAGAAGGCGGAAGACAGAAGACTGTTCCGCGCGGCGATGGAGAAAATCGGCCTCGAAAATCCCCGCGCCGCCATCGCCTCCTCCCCGGCGATCCGAAACGCCGCCGGCAAGATCGTCGGTTATGACCGGGCGGCGGGTTTCGCCGAAGCGATGCGCGCTCTGGAGGAGATCGGCCTTCCCGCCATCATCCGCCCTGCCTTCACGCTCGGCGGCACAGGCGGCGGCGTCGCCTACAATCGCGAGGAATATGAGCAGATCGTCCGCGCCGGCATCGACGCCTCTCCCGTCGGCCAGGTCCTGATCGACGAAAGCCTGCTCGGCTGGAAAGAATTTGAAATGGAGGTCGTCCGAGACAAGGCGGACAACTGCATCATCGTCTGCTCGATCGAGAATGTCGACCCCATGGGCGTGCACACAGGCGATTCCATTACGGTCGCGCCGGCGCTGACGCTGACCGACAAGGAATATCAGATCATGCGCAACGCCTCGATCGCGGTCATGCGCGAGATCGGCGTTGAGACGGGCGGCTCGAATGTGCAGTTCGCCGTCAATCCCGAGAACGGACGCCTCGTCGTCATCGAGATGAACCCGCGCGTGTCACGCTCCTCCGCGCTCGCTTCGAAAGCGACCGGATTCCCAATCGCCAAAGTCGCGGCGAAACTCGCGGTGGGTTACACGCTCGACGAACTCGACAATGAGATCACCGGCGCGACGCCGGCTGCTTTCGAACCAACGATCGACTACGTCGTCACCAAGATTCCGCGCTTCGCCTTCGAGAAATTCCCCGGCGCGGACGCCATTCTGACAACCGCGATGAAATCCGTCGGCGAAGCGATGGCGATCGGCCGGACGTTTCAGGAATCGCTCCAGAAGGCTTTGCGCTCGCTCGAGACCGGATTAACGGGTCTCGACCCGATCTCAGTCGCAGGACTCGGACATGGCGATGACGCCAACGCCTTCCGCGCCGCCCTCGCCATGCCGACCCCCGATCGAATTCGCGTCGCCGCGCAAGCCTTCCGCCATGGCCTGCCGATCGAGCAGGTCAGGATGATCACGCAATATGACGAGTGGTTCCTCGAACAGATCGAAGGCATTGTCGCTGCGGAACGGCGCATCGAAGAAGAAGGCCTGCCCGCCGATCCGGAGCGGTTGCGGGGGCTCAAATCCATGGGGTTTTCCGACAAGCGTCTGGCGACGCTCTGCGGCGGGACGGAGAAGGAAGTACGGGCGCTCCGGCGCAAGGCGGGCGTTCATCCGGTCTATAAGAGAATCGACACTTGCGCGGCGGAATTCGCCGCGAAAACGCCCTATATGTACTCCGCCTACGAACCGAAAATCGAGGGCGTCGAAAACTGCGAAGCCGCGCCGAGCGACCGCAAGAAAGTCATCATTCTCGGCGGCGGGCCCAACCGGATCGGGCAAGGGATCGAATTCGACTATTGCTGCTGTCACGCCGCCTTCGCCCTCGCTGAAATGGGCGTTGAGTCGATCATGGTGAACTGCAACCCGGAGACCGTTTCAACCGATTACGACACGTCGGACCGGCTCTATTTCGAACCTCTGACGGCCGAAGACGTTCTTGAGATCGTCGAGAAAGAACGCATGAGAGGCGACCTCCTCGGCGTCATCGTCCAATATGGCGGACAAACGCCGTTAAAGCTCGCCGCGACGCTGGAGGCCGAAGGCGTCCCGATCCTCGGCACGCCGTTCGACGCGATCGACCTTGCGGAGGATCGCGAGCGGTTCCAGAAGCTGATCCGGCGTCTTGGCCTCAAACAGCCGAAGAATGCGACCGCCGCATCGCGCGAAGACGCGCCGGCGATCGCCGCGGAGATCGGCTTTCCGCTCGTCACGCGCCCTTCCTATGTGCTCGGCGGACGCGCGATGGAAATCGTGCGCGATGAAGACGCGCTCCAGAATTATCTCGCGACGGCCCAAATCGAGATCAATGAGGACGAGCCGTTGCTGCTCGATCATTATTTGCAGAACGCGGTGGAAGTGGATGTCGACGCGATCTGCGACCGCGATGAAGTCTACATCGCCGGCGTCATGGAGCACATCGAAGAGGCGGGCGTTCACTCAGGCGACAGCGCCTGCTCGCTGCCTGCGCACACGCTGTCCGACGCCTTGATCAAGGAGCTGGAGGACGAGACTCGCCGAATGGCGCTCGAACTTGGCGTCATCGGGCTCGTGAATGTGCAGTTCGCGATCAAGGACGGCGAGATCTACGTGCTCGAAGTCAACCCGCGCGCGTCCCGGTCGGCGCCGTTCGTCGCCAAGACCACGGGCGTCGCGGTCGCCCGTCTCGGCGCCAAGGTGATGGCCGGCGCCAAAATCAAGGATCTCGGACTGACCGCCCGGACATTGAAGCATATGGCGGTGAAAGAAGTCGTCTTTCCCTTTGCGCGATTTCCGGGCGTCGACACGGTTCTCGGACCCGAAATGCGCTCGACCGGCGAAGTCATGGGCATTGACGCCGATTTCGACAAGGCGCGCGCCAAAAGCCTTCTCGCCATCGGCGCGAAGATCCCGCTCGAAGGCTGCGTCTTCATATCGCTCAAGGATTCGGACAAGCCTCTCATGTTGCCGGGCGCGCGCAAGCTGCTCGACATGGGCTTCAAGATCATCGCGACCGGCGGGACGGCGGAGTTTTTCCGCGCGCAAGGTCTCGACGTGACCCGCGTCAACAAGGTCCTGGAAGGCCGGCCGCATATTGTCGACGCCCTCAAGAACGGCGAAGTGCAACTCGTGTTCAACACCACAGAGGGCGCGCAGTCGATCAAGGACTCCCGGTCGATCCGAACCACCGCCCTCGCCCAGAAAATCCCCTGCATCACGACGGCGACGGGATCGCTCTCCACCGTTCGCGCCATCGAGGCGATGCGGGCCGGCGAGCTGACCGTCGCCCCCCTCCAATCCTATTTTATTTGATATAAGGAAACAGTTTTTTCCCATAACTCCCTGAAATTACAGGTATATACATCTCTGCTTATAGCGGCGCTTAAGCGACGTGAAGGAATTCTCCGGCTTGAAGAGCGACCCTTCCCGGCCTATTTTGTGCGCTTGCAAGGAAGCTCGGCCGCCCGTTCCCGCGTGCGGCCGCGCTCTTTTTTTCGCTTCATCGATATGAAAGGGCGAGAGGCATGGAAAAGGTTCCGATGACCGCGGCTGGCTATCAGCGGCTTGAGGAAGAGATTCGGCGCCTCAAGAACGAAGAACGCCCGGCGGTGATCCAGGCGATCGCCGAGGCGCGCGCGCATGGCGATTTGTCCGAGAACGCGGAATATCACGCGGCCAAGGAGCGCCAGGGCTGGATCGAAGGCCAGATCCTCGAATTGGAGGATAAATATACCAGGGCCCAGGTTATCGATGTCTCGAAGCTGAACGGCAAAACGGTCGTCTTCGGCGCGACAGTGACGCTCATTGACGAAGACACCGAAGAAAAGAAGAAGTTCCAGATCGTCGGCGACTTCGAGGCCGATGTGAAAGCGGGCCGGATTTCGGTGTCGTCTCCCATCGCGCGGGCGATGATCGGGAAATCGAAAGGCGATACGATCGAGGTGGCCGCGCCGGGCGGCGCGCGCACATACGAGATCGCCAAGGTTGAATTCAAATAGCGCGGAAAGGCTGCCGCAGGTGAACGCCCCGGGCGCAATCGAGACGCAGACATTCGGCCGCAAGGGGGCCTCCCGACCGCTTGGGCAAGCGATGAAGCGCGGCTCCAGAAAGAAATGCCCGGCCTGCGGCGTCGGGGCGATTTTCTCCGGCTATACCCGAACGCGCGATCGCTGCCCGCATTGCGGACTGGACCTTTCAGGCCACCGCGCGGACGACGCCCCGCCCTATCTGACGGTGCTGATCGTCGGCCATCTCTGCATTCCGCTTGCGCTCGCAGCCAAGCAGGTTTTCGACCCGCCGCTCGGCTGGCAATTCGCCTTCTGGGCCCCTGTGATGGTCCTGGCGATGGTCTGGCTGCTGCCGGTCTCGAAAGGCGCCATGATCGGGCTTCAATGGGCGAACCGCATGCACGGCTTCGGCGAGCCCGCAGTCCCGGCGCAAGAGGCGGATCCGGCCGTCCTTGACAGCCGCCCCGGGGTCGTCTAGCTCCCGCCCTTCCTGATTTTGCGCGCCTGAGGACACCATGGCCAAACCGACGACCGTCAAGATCCGCCTCAACTCGACCGCCGGCACGGGATATTTCTACGTGACCAAGAAAAACTCGCGGACGATGACGGAGAAACTCGTGCTGAAAAAATACGACCCGGTCGCGCGCAAGCACGTCGAATTCAAGGAAGGCAAGATCAAGTAAGATCGGCCTTGCCCCTGAACCGTCGAAACCGCCCGATCCGGGCGGTTTTTTGTTTTCCGCGGCCGCCCGTTCCGGATGCGCGCGCATGACCGGCGGCCAACATGAAAGGCGTCTCAGGCGGCGTCGAGGATCACGCGATTGCGCCCGCCTGACTTCGCCCCATAGAGCGCCTGATCGGCGCGCTTGATAAGTTTCTGCGACGTATCTTCGTTTTCGCCGTCCGCGGTCGACGCGATACCGATCGACACGGTCACCTGAAGCTGGTCGCGTCCGCCATTCACTGTGACTTTATGCGTCGCGATTTCCTGACGAAGCCGTTCGGCGACAATGCGGGCGAAGTCTTTTTCGGTGTCCGGCATGGCGATCAGGAACTCCTCGCCGCCATACCGGCACGCCAAATCGATCCCGCGAATGGATGAGCGAATGCGTTCGGCGATGTTCTGGATCACTCGGTCGCCGACGTCATGACCGTAAGTGTCGTTGATCGCCTTGAAGTGGTCGATATCGAGGATCATCACCGACAGAGGCCGACCCGTCCACAAGGCGCGATCGAACATTGCGGCCAGATGGCTGGCGAGATAACGACGATTATAAAGGCCGGTAAGCTGATCCGTGACCGCCATTTCCAGACTCGCCTGGAAAGAAGAGCGCAAATGCTCGACGAAACGCTTGCGTTTGATCTGCGTGTTCACGCGCGCCATCAATTCGTTTTTCTCAACCGGACGCGTCAGATAATCGTTCACGCCGATATCGAGAGCCCGAACGAGCTTTCGCGTATCTCCCTGACGCACGATCACGAGAACCGGCGTGAGCCGCGTTTCTTCAAACGAACGGATCGACGAGCACAGGCGCAAGGGATCCATGGCTTCAAGAGCCATGTTCACTATGACGAGATCAAAATCGGCGGTCCGTACGCGGCTCAGCGCGACTTCGGGATCGCCTTCCAGCGAAACCAGGAAATCATCGCCGAGCGTGCCTTTCAGGCGTTCCGCCTGCTCAAGCTGGTCGTCGATGATAAGAAGGCGCGGTTTGTCGCCTTTTTCGAGAATGCTGGCGATATCGATATTTTCAACGACGCCCAAGCCTTTCCCGGTCGCGTAGCGCAGCCGCAGCTCGTCCGTCATCATTTTCAGACGCGTCAGACTGCGAACCCGCGCGAACAACGCAATGTCCTCGACGGGCTTCGTCAGAAAATCATCGGCGCCGGCTTCCAGGCCCGCCACGCGGTCGGCCTGCTGTTCCAGCGCCGTGACCATCACAACGGGAATGTGCGCCGTCTCCGGCGTGCTCTTGATAATACGGCAGGTTTCAAAGCCATCGAGCCCCGGCATCATCACATCGAGCAGGATGATGTCAGGTTGTTCGGTCTTCGCTTTCTCGATCGCTTCCCGGCCGGAAAGTGCGCTGATAACGTCAAAATATTCCGCCCTGAGCTTGGCTTCGAGCAGTTTGACATTCGGTTCGAGGTCATCGACGACCAAGACGCGCGCCGTCATGGGGCCCCCGTAAACTGGGTTCAAGTTTCGACGAATTGAACCTAGTCCAAATACCTTTTCACTTTCTCAAGAAATTCCGCGACGGAGATCGGCTTGGCGATATAATCTTCGCATCCGCCTGCCCGAATCCTTTCTTCATCGCCTTTCATCGCAAATGCGGTGACCGCAATTACCGGAATATTAGAAAGTGTTTCGTTTTTCTTAATTTGCTGCGTGACCTGAAGGCCCGAGATTTCCGGCAATTGAATGTCCATGAGTATGAGGTCCGGATGATGCGCCTCGGCGAGTTCGAGCGCCTCCGGGCCGGTGCGGGCCTGCAAAGTGTCATAGCCGTGCGCTTCGAGCAGATCATGAAACAGCTTCATGTTCAGCTCGTTGTCCTCAACGATCAGGACGGTCTTCGGAAGCGCCGCCAGGTCCAGCTTCTCCATCACAACCATATAAACCTTCGACGGGCGTTCACGAGGCCGGAGTGAACGCTTCCGCAACTATCGCCTGAAAGGTATTAATTGAATGTTTATCCTGTCGGCTCCCGGGCCTGTCCCCGGCGGAAAAAAGACCATAGATCAGGGTTCTAAGTGCCTCCTCCTGCTCCAGTTCCCGGGTTTTGCCGAAACTGCCTGGCGGCGCGAATCGGACGCGATGGCCGCTGCCAGGCCTGCGAATCGAGTCGAATCATCTCCCATGCCGAGCTGTTCGACCTTTCGATCGCCCATCTTGATTGCGACGCATTCTACGCTGCGATCGAAAAGAGGGACGACCCGAGCCTTGCCGACCGGCCGGTCATTGTCGGCGGCGGGCCGCGCGGCGTCGTATCCACCTGCTGCTATATCGCCCGAACCTATGGCGTGCGCTCCGCCATGCCCATGTTCAAGGCGCTTCAGGCTTGCCCGGACGCGGTCGTCATTCGTCCGAACATGGAGAAATACGCCGCGGTCGGCCGAGAGGTCCGCAATCGCATGGAGGCGCTGACCCCGCTCGTCGAGCCGCTTTCAATCGATGAAGCCTTTCTGGACCTGTCGGGAACGGCGCGCATTCACGGCCTCGCGCCCGCGCAGACGCTGGCGCGCCTGCAGCAGGAAATCGAAAGGGATATCGGCGTGTCCGTATCCATCGGTCTCAGCTGCAACAAGTTTCTCGCCAAGATCGCCTCTGATCTCGACAAACCCCGCGGCTTCAGCGTCATCGGCAAAGGCGAAGCGGTCCGCTTCCTCGCCCGCCAGCCGATCCGCCTGATTTGGGGCGTCGGCGAAGCGACGACGGCGCGTCTTGAAAGAGACGGTCTCTCGACCATCGGCCAGCTTCAAAGCCTCGATGAGCAGACCCTGGCGCGGCGCTATGGCGAGATCGGCCTTCGCCTCGCCCGGCTTTGCCGCGGCGAAGACCCGCGGCCCGTCCAACCGCTCCGGCAGACAAAAAGCGTCTCCAGCGAGACGACATTCGCGCGGGACATGCGCGACCCGAAATGGCTTGAAGACCGCCTGTGGGAGCTTTGCGAAACGCTGTCGGCGCGCATGAAATCCAAAAACCTCGCCGGACGCGTTGTGACGCTGAAACTCAAGACGGCCGGCTTCAAAACCCTGACGCGCCGCGCCAGGCTGGACGCGCCGAGCAATCTCGCGCGCACGGCTTTCGGGGCGACGCGGCCGCTTCTCGCCGCCGCCGCGGACGGCGCAGCCTTCCGCCTGATCGGGGTCGGCTATTCGGACTTATCCCCTGCGGACATCGACGCGCCTCAACCGGACCTGTTCGAGCGCCCTGACAGAAAAGCGGCCGCTCAGGAGCGCGCCATCGACGCGATCAGGGAAAAGTTCGGAATGTCAGCGATTGCGGCCGGCCGCGCATTGCGCAGCCGCAACGATTGATAGACCATCGCCTGTGCGCCCGCTGTATCAAGAGGAAAGGACTCCCGATGGGACGGATTGAGCGAAAGCTTGCAGATCTCGGCATCGCCTTGCCGGCGCCGGCCGCGCCCGTCGCGAATTATGCGCCTTATATCATCACCGGTCATCTCGTTTTCATTTCAGGGCAAGTTTCAATAGGGCCGAACGGGCTTATCCGGGGCACGCTCGGCGGCGGAATGACCATAGACGAAGGCGTCGAAGCGGCGTTCGCATGCGGCGTCAATCTGCTCGCGCAACTCTCGGCCGCAACTGATCATGATCTCGATCGCGTGAAGCGCGTGGTCAAGCTTGGCGGCTTCGTCAATTGCACGCCGGATTTTATCGACCACCCGAAAGTCGTGAACGGCGCATCGGATCTGATGGTGGCGGTATTCGGAGAGATCGGACGCCATGCGCGCGCCGCCGTCGGCGCGCCGAGCCTGCCATTGGGCGCAGCCGTTGAAGTCGACGGCGTTTTCGAGATCGCCTGATGGCGGATGGGAGCGACATGCTCTCCGCCCGGACGGTTTCGTCGATCCGCGAAATCGGCCGCACGGCGTGGGACGAATGCGCCGCGGCCTGCGAAAACGCCCGCAATCCGTTTATCTCGTTCGACTTTCTGTCTTCGCTCGAAGACTCCGGCTCTGTCGGGCCGGGAACCGGCTGGGCGCCGATACACCTCGTGATCGAGCAAACCGGACGCGCGCTCGGGGCGGCGCCGCTTTATGTCAAAGGGCATAGCCAGGGCGAATATGTGTTCGATCATCATTGGGCGGACGCTTTTGAACGAGCGGGCGGGCGCTACTACCCGAAACTTCTTTGCGCAGCGCCCTTCACGCCGGTTCCCGGGCCGCGTCTTCTCGCCGGGGACAGGACCGGCAAACGCGCGCTCGGCGCGGGTTTGATCGAAGCCTGCAAACAGCTCGAACTGTCGTCCGCGCATGTGAATTTTGCGACCGAGGACGATGACTCTCTGTTGCAGGATCTCGGCTTTCTGCCGCGACGCGGCGTGCAATATCATTGGTTCAATCGCGGCTACGAGACTTTTGAAGGCTTCCTCGCCGCGCTCTCTTCCCGAAAGCGCAAGGCGATCAGACGCGAGCGCCAGGCGGTTGCAGACAGCGGACTGCTAATCCGGCGCGTCGCCGGGACGGAGATAACCGAGACCCATTGGGATGCGTTTTGGGCGTTTTATCAGGATACCGGAAGCCGCAAATGGGGACGACCCTACCTGACGAGGACTTTCTTCAGTCTCATCGGCGAGCGCATGGCGGACAGGATTCTGCTTGTTCTTGCGTATAATGGCGGACGGGCGGTCGCCGGCGCCCTCAATCTCATTGGCGGCGATGCGCTCTACGGACGCTATTGGGGTTGCACGGAGGATCATCCTTTCCTGCATTTCGAACTATGCTATTATCAAGCCATTGATTATGCGATCGAATACGGCCTCGCGCGGGTCGAGGCGGGCGCGCAGGGAGAACACAAGATTGCGAGAGGCTATGAGCCGGTTGAAACGCGGTCGGCGCACTGGATCGCAGACCCCGGGCTGAGGTCCGCCGTCGCGCGTTACCTCGCAGCCGAGCGGGCGAATAACGCCGAGGAAATCCGGCTGCTGAGCGACTATAAACCCTTCAGGAAGGGGTGACGCGCCATTGGAAGAAGTCGAGAAATTTCAGAGCCTCGCCGAAGCCAAAGTCGTCGTCGGCTTTCTTCAGGCGAACGGCATCGACGCCGAACTCGCCGATGCGCATATGCATTCCGTTCTGCCCGGGGGTCTGCGTTTCAACGGTTATCGCGTAGTCGCGCCAGCCGGAGATGTTGTCGCGGCAAGACGCCTGCTCGCGGAAATTAATTCGTCACCGTCAAGAAGCGATTAGAAGACGATATGACCAAACGCATCAAATACGATCCGGACAACATCTTCGCCAAAATCCTGCGCGGCGACATGCCATGCGTGAAGATCTGCGAAGACGACGACATCCTCGCCTTCATGGACATCTTTCCGCAGTCGAAGGGCCATTCGCTTGTCATTCCCAAGCGCGCCAAAGCGACCATGATTTTCGATATCGACCCGGACGAATTATCGGGGCTGACGCTCGGCGTTCAAAAAGTGGCGAAAGCGATCGACAAGGCTCTGGAGCCGGATGGCGTGCGGATCGTTCAGTTCAACGGATCGGAATCCGGCCAGACAATCTTCCATATTCACTTCCACATCATTCCGGTCTATGCAGGCGCGCCTGTCCGGCCGCACGCCGGCGGCGCTCCCGCCGATACGGCGGTGTTGACGGAAATCGCCGCAAAAATCGCCGCAGCGCTTTGAGGCATCCGGCCGTCAGGCCGGCGCTTTGGCCGGAAAGCTGAACGCCCCGGCCTGAGGCAGAACCTGTCTGTCGAAAGCCCATTCGCTCCAGGGCCCGTCCAGATCAACCCAATGCAAAAAAAGATGCGCCGACCATGCATTCGGATTCGGCGAGATCCGCCCGTGGCGTCGATGCGGACCGCTATAGAGTATGGCGTCGCCGGGCGCCAATTTGAGCGATGTGAACTCTTCGCCGCCGAAATCGTCGGCTTTGCCGAGATTGAGCGCAGCATCGAAGTCGTAGTGATTTTTCCCGATCTCGAAGTTCCAGATAATATTGTCCGCATAGGCGAGCGGCATCGACATGGAATGCTCGCAAGCGGGCCGATCGGAATGAACCGTACACCGATCGCCTTTCGGGTAAACGCGGAAGAACGCGTAAGTGGGCGCGAGCCTTTTTCCGGTCGCTTCGCACACGCGCGACGTCAATCCCCAATGAAATCCGAGAAGCGGCGCAAAGCGATAGCCGTAAATTTCAAACGCCGGGAGCACATTCACGCCCGGCTTCGATAGATTTTTCTGCAAAGCGTCCGGTTTTGTCGTCAAATGGTGATGGAAAAGACCGAGCAGGTTCTTCGCCACTTCCGGCGACGCAACGCCCTTCAAATGGGCGTAACCATGCGCCTCATAATGCGCGCGCGCTTCTGCGTTAACATCCGCCATAATCGCTCTCGCCCTCCGGCGCCCGTCGCGGAATGAAATGTCCGGACGCGCTTATGATTTGCCGACGAGAGCGGGAACGCCCTGCCCGCCGCCCGCTTCATCCCCTGACGGCTTTTCTGGATCGGGAATAAACTCAAAGGCGAGTTTTGTCTTGTCCGCCCCGTCGACGGTGACTTTAACGACGCCGCCGTTTTTGAGCGCGCCGAAGAGAATCTCATCGGCGATCGGCTTCTTGACGTGTTCCTGAATAATCCGCGACAAGGGCCGCGCGCCCATTTCGTCGTCAAATCCGCGTTCGGCCAGCCATCTGGTCGCCTCCGGATCGAGTTCGAACGTTACGCTGCGATCGGCGAGCTGCGCTTCAAGCTGAAGCACGAATTTCTCGACGATGCGGTCGATGATCGCCGCCGAGAGGCCGGCGAAGTGAACGACCGCGTCCAGCCTGTTGCGAAACTCGGGAGAGAACATGCGTTTGATCGCGGCGTCGGTTTCGTCGATGCGTTTGCCGCCCGCGAAACCGATTGCGTTTTTGGCGGCGTCCTGCGCGCCGGCGTTCGTCGTCATGATGATGATGACGTTGCGGAAATCGACTTTTCGGCCGTTGGTGTCGGTAAGCTGGCCGTTATCCATTACCTGAAGGAGGATATTGAAGATTTCCGGATGCGCCTTCTCGATCTCATCCAGGAGCAGAACCGAATGCGGATGCTGGTCGATCGCATCGGTCAGAAGGCCGCCCTGGTCGAAACCGACATAGCCCGGAGGCGCCCCGATCAGGCGCGACACGGTGTGGCGCTCCATATATTCCGACATGTCGAAGCGAATGAGCTCCACGCCGAGCGCGAAAGCGAGCTGCTTGGCCACTTCCGTTTTGCCGACGCCCGTAGGCCCGGCGAAGAGATAGCTGCCGATCGGCTTGTTCGGCTCGCGCAGGCCGGCGCGGGAAAGCTTGATCGCGGCGGC
Organism: Alphaproteobacteria bacterium; assembly: GCA_016125425.1. GTDB lineage: Bacteria > Pseudomonadota > Alphaproteobacteria > Caulobacterales > Parvularculaceae > Amphiplicatus. The sequence continues at coordinate 56,484 of WGLT01000003.1, read as the reverse complement.
GAGTTGATCGATCGCCGCATCCTGGCCGAAAACGACGCGCCGCAAATCCTCGGCGAGGTTCTTGAGCCGCTCCGTGTCGGATTTGGAGACGGATTTTGGCGGAATGCGCGCCATTTTGGCGACCACTTCCTCGATCTCTTCTTCGCCGATGATCTTTTTGCGGGTTTCGACCGGAAACAGCATTTGTCGCGCGCCTGCTTCGTCGATCACATCGATCGCCTTGTCGGGCAATTTGCGGTCCGTCATGTATTTCGACGACAGCTCCGCCGCGGCCTTGATCGCTTCCGGCGTGTACTCAACCGAGTGATGTTCCTCGAAATAGGGTTTCAGTCCCGTCAGGATCTGAACCGTGTCGTCGACCGTCGGTTCGGTCACATCGATCTTCTGGAAGCGTCGGGCGAGCGCGCGGTCCTTTTCGAAGTGCTGACGGTATTCCTTGTAGGTCGTCGAGCCCATGCAACGCAGAACGCCAGATTGCAACGCGGGTTTGAGAAGATTCGACGCATCCATTGCTCCGCCTGACGTCGCGCCCGCGCCGATCACCGTATGTATTTCGTCGATGAAAAGGATTGCATCGTCATGCTCTTCGAGCTCCTTGAGCACCGATTTGATCCGTTCCTCGAAATCGCCGCGATAACGCGTGCCGGCGAGCAATGCGCCCATATCGAGCGCGAAGATCGTGGCGTCGGCCAACACTTCCGGCACGTCTTCGTCGACGATCTTGCGGGCGAGACCTTCCGCGATCGCTGTCTTACCGACGCCGGGATCGCCGACAAGCAGCGGATTGTTTTTCCGTCGCCGGCACAGAATCTGGATTGACCGCTCAATCTCCGCCTCCCGGCCGATCAAGGGGTCGATCTTACCTTGGCGCGCTTTGTCGTTGAGATTGACGCAATACGCCGCGAGCGCGCTTTCGCCGGGCTTCGCTCCCGTCTCGCCGTCCTCGGACGCGCCCCGGGGCGCGCGCGAGACATTCTCGCCCGGCCGCTTGGCGAGCCCGTGCGAGATATAGTTCACCGCGTCGAAACGCGTCATGTCCTGCTGTTGCAGGAAATGGGCGGCGTGCGACTCCCGCTCGGCGAACAGCGCGACCAGCACATTCGCGCCGGTCACTTCTTCGCGGCCGGAGGATTGGACGTGAATGACCGCCCGCTGAATGACGCGCTGGAAACTGGCGGTCGGTTTCGCCTGTTCGCCGTTTTCGAGTTTCAGGTTTGCGAGATCATTCTCGATGAATTCATAGAGATTGCGCTGGAGGAGTTCGACGTCGACATTGCAGGCGCGCATCACCGCCGCCGCGTCCTGATCTTCGGTCAGCGCCAGCAAGAGGTGCTCCAGAGTCGCCAGTTCGTGTTCGCGTTCCGTCGCCAACGCGATCGCGCGATGGAGGGCCTGGTCTAGGTTTCTGCTAAAGGACGCCACCTGTCACTCCCGTTCCATCGTGCACTGCAGCGGATGCTGGTTGCGCCGCGACAACTCCATCACCTGCGCCACCTTTGTCTCCGCGACTTCATAAGTATAAACGCCGCACACGCCGACGCCCGTCTGGTGCACGTGCAGCATGATGCGGATCGCCTCCTCAGGCGGCTTTTTGAAGACGACCTGAAGAAGCCACACAACGAATTCCTGCGGCGTATAATCGTCGTTCAGCAGGATGACCTTATAGAGCGAAGGCCGTTTCGTCTTGGGCGAGGTCTTGGTGACAACGCCCACGCCGATGCCGGGGCCTTGCTGGTTGTCCTGTTTTTCAGCCATTGCGAGCAACACCCGTCACTCTCCCCTGATTGGGGAGCGTCCTCATTAAATATGTATCCGCCGTCGGTTGAAAAGACGGTAACTCGTCTGCTTTTTCACCGACGCCCCTCCCCCGGAAACGACAAAGCCCGGCGCAGCGCGCCGGGCTTTGTTCCGAAAATCAAACGGGTCCGGCTTCAGGGACGGTAGGATTGGACAATTTCCACGAATTCGCCGTAACGGGCCGTCAGGGGTTCTGAGACCTCCTTCGAGGTCGAGATCCAATGATCGGCCATTTTATTGAACTGGTTCAAGCCCTTCTCGAAAGCCGAACGCATATAGTCGCTCTGGATGTCGAACGCTTCCTGGACGCTTTTCGAGGCGGCGGCCGCCCGCGCGGCGGCCACGCCGTCCTCATATGTGGCCTTGGCGAAGGCGGAATTCTCGGACGCCGCCTTCTCGACAGCTTTGGCGAGAGACCCGGCCGATGTCAGCATTGCGTCCAGCGAACTCTTCTGAAAGTCCGCGAAGTCGCTCATGCTCTTGGCGAATTTTTCGAAGCCTTTTTTCAAGGCGTCAGGGCTTACGGCAGAGATCGTCTCAAAACCGCTTTCCGGCGCAGCGGTCTTCTTGGCAGTAGCCATGGTCATCTCCTTGTCGGGTTCCATCTCTCCGATGCGTGACGGAGGGGTAGCGACGCATTCTTGTGCGGCGCAGCATATTCCGGGCCGGCATACGCGTCAAGGGCATTTGTGCGGCGCACAAATACCGCTTTTGGAGAAAATTAAGCCTCATTAACCATTGATTTACTGCGTTCGCAAATAATGGTTTCCCGTCGCCGTCGGGCGGCACGACGCTTGCTCAGGGTTGTTCTGTGAGCGGAGCAGCCGGCGTCATGACGAGGGGCGGCGCTTCCTGGCATATTGCAAAACGCGCATGATTGGGCGAGGCTCGCGCGATGGCGGTGTGGCGTTCTTTTCTGCTTATAATCGCATCATGCTTGTTCGCCGTCGGCGCTTTTGCGCCGGCTCGCGCAAGCAGTACGAAATACGCCGCCTTTGTCATGCACGCCGAGTCGGGCGACATTCTGTACAGCCGCTATGCGGACGCGCCGCGCTATCCGGCCTCGTTAACCAAAATGATGACGCTTTACCTCCTCTTTGAGGAGATGAAAGCTGGCCGCCTCACCCCCGAATCCGAACTCACGGTTTCGGCGCATGCGGCCGGCCAGCCGCCTTCGAAACTCGGGCTGAAAGCCGGCACGACAATCGATGTCGACACCGCGATCAAGGCGATCGTGGTCAAGTCGGCCAATGACGTCGCGGTCGCCATCGCCGAAAACATCGCGGACTCCGAATGGCGGTTCGCTCAGAAAATGACGGAGACGGCGCATCAAATCGGCATGCGCAATACAACATTTCGCAACGCCTCGGGCCTGCCCAACGCGCGACAGAAGACGACCGCGCACGATTTGGCGATCCTCGCCCGTCGGCTGATCCAGGACTTTCCCGAATACTATCCGTATTTCGACACGATCGATTTCACATGGAACGGCCGTCACTATCTGACGCATAACTCCCTCACCCGGACGTTTGAGGGCGCCGACGGTCTGAAGACGGGCTATACGCGCATGTCCGGCTTCAATCTGGTGACGAGCGCTGTCCGCGACGGAAACCGCCTCATTGGCGTCGTCATGGGCGGACGGTCGGTCCGGACTCGCGATGCGCATATGCGGCTGCTTCTGACGAACGCCTTCGACAGGATTGAAAAACATCCGACCATGATCGCGGCGCTTGTACGCGAAACGCCGACGCCGCGCCTCAAGCCGACGCTTGTGGCTGGACTGGCGAAAACGCAGCCGGCCGCGCCCACCGTCGGCAATAGCGACGCGCTCCGCGCGAAGATCGTCGAAGCTTCGGCCGAGTTCGACACCAATGCCGGCGACGACCAGGACGACGACAATATGGACGCAGGCGACGAGGCGGAAGATGACGTGCTCGGCGCCTTGATCGCATCCGCCAACTCCAAGGATCTCAATGAATTCCAGCGGGCGCGCCTCGATTCGATGACGCCGGACCAGGGCACGTTCGGCGAAGGCGACGCCGAGCCCATCGTCGGTTCGGGCTGGAGCGTGCAGATCGGCGCATTCACTTCGAGAATGATGGCCGAACGCGAGCTTGAGGAAGCGGCTTCGGCCGGCGACCTGATGGATCGGCCGCGCATCGTTCAGCCGGTCGACTCCGCAAACGGATCCAAACTTTACCGGGCGCGTTTCACCTCGCTTGGGCCGGACGACGCCGCTGCGGCGTGCGCCACGCTCAAGGCGCGCAAGATCACCTGCTTTGTCGTCCCCGATCCTTCGGCTCGATAGCTGACCGGTCGCGCCGTTTCGAATGGCCGCGCCCTTTTGCGCGCCGCCCGGCCTTGCCCTAAGCTCCCCTTCATTCGCGAATGCGCCCGCGCCTCGACAGCGTAAGGGCGCCGAGAGGGAACGCCCATGACGTCAGAGAGCCGAACTTTCGCCCCTTCACCCGACTTTGCGCGCAAGGCGCATATCGACGCCGAGAAGGAAGCCCGCATGCGGGAGGCGGCCGCGCGCGATCCCGACGCCTATTGGGCGGAAATCGCAAAGCGGATCGACTGGATCAAGCCGTTTAAAACCGTCTCGGATATATCGTTCGACGCCGACGACCTCCACATTCGATGGTTCGCGGACGGCGAGCTGAACGCCTGCGCCAATTGTCTTGACCGGCATCTTCCCGCGCGCAAGGACGACATCGCCATCATTTGGGAAGGCGATGACCCGACGGCGAGCCGCAAGATCACCTATGGCGAGGCGTTCGAGGAAACATGCCGGATGGCGAACCTCCTGAAGGCGCGGGGAGTCAATCGCGGCGATCGCGTCGTCATCTATATGCCGATGATCCCGGAAGCCGCCTACGCCATGCTGGCTTGCGCGCGGATCGGCGCGGTTCATTCCGTCGTTTTTGGCGGCTTCTCGCCTGAATCGCTCGCAAGCCGGATCGAAGATTGCGGCGCCGTCGCGGTCATCACGGCCGACGAAGGCGTGCGCGGCGGCAAAAGGATTCCGCTGAAGGTCAATGTGGACACGGCTCTCGCCAGACCCAGAGGCGTCCGCCTTGTCCTGACGGTCGAACGAACGGGCGCGGATGTTCCTATGCAGGCGGGACGAGACCTCTTCTGGCGCGCCGAAGCGCGCGACGACGTCTCACCCTATTGTCCCTACGAGAAAATGAATGCGGAGGATCCGCTCTTTATTCTCTATACGTCCGGTTCGACCGGAAAACCAAAAGGCGTTCTGCACACAACCGGCGGCTATCTCGTTCATGCGGCGTGGACCTTTGACGCCGTGTTCGATTACCGGCCGGGCGAAATCTTCTGGTGCACCGCTGACATCGGCTGGGTGACGGGGCACTCCTATATCATTTACGGACCGCTTTCGAACGGGGCGACGACTGTCATGTTCGAGGGCGTGCCCAGCTTTCCCGACCACTCGCGTTTCTGGAAAGTCGTCGAGAAGCACAAAGTCAATATATTCTACACCGCGCCGACCGCCATCCGCGCGCTGATGCGCGAGAGCGAAGACTTCGTGCGCGCCGCCGATCGTTCGTCTCTGCGCCTGTTGGGGAGCGTCGGCGAGCCGATTAATCCGGAAGCCTGGCTCTGGTATCATCGCGTTGTCGGCGAAGGCCGCTGCCCCATCGTCGACACATGGTGGCAGACGGAAACAGGCGGGATTTTGATCTCGCCCCTGCCCGGCGCCACAACGCTGAAGCCCGGTTCGGCGACCAAGCCCTTGCCTGGCGTCATGGCCGGACTCGTCGACGCCGAAGGCCATCTGCTTGAAGGCGAAGCGCAAGGGAATCTCGTTCTGCTCGGCTCATGGCCCGGCCAGATGCGAACGGTCTACGGCGATCATCAGCGATTCATCGACACCTACTTCAAAACCTATCCGGGAATGTACTTCACGGGGGACGGCGCGCGGCGCGACGCCGACGGCTATTATTGGGTGACCGGACGCGTCGATGACGTCATCAATGTCTCCGGGCATCGTCTTGGTACGGCGGAAATTGAGAGCGCGCTCGTCGCCCACCCGAAAGTCGCCGAAGCGGCCGTCGTCGGATATCCGCACGACGTCAAGGGACAGGGAATCTACGCCTATGTCACCTTAAAAGAGGGGGCGGCCCCTTCGGACGATCTCCACGCGGAAATATCCGAAACAGTCAAAGTCGAAATCGGCCCGATTGCGAAGCCCGACCTCCTGCACTTCACCGACAGCTTGCCGAAAACCCGGTCGGGCAAGATCATGCGGCGCATACTTCGCAAGATCGCCGAAAATGATTTCGACTCGCTTGGCGACACTTCGACGCTCGCTGACCCCACGGTCGTCGACGCCCTGATTAAAGGACGAAAAAACCGTTAAGACCGCCATACCGCCGGGACGCAGGCAGGGTTAACGTTCAGGAAGCCCTGCCAGCGTAGAATTCCGTCTTTGGCAGGCGGATTTCAATGACCGGCGCGCGCGCGAGCATTCATGCAGGAGACATCGCTGTCCCCGACGGGAGAGCGAAACAGCTGGCGCCCGCCGCGGCCTATTTCGCAGCATTCGCCGTCGCCGTCTCTTTGGCGCTGTGGCCGACGCTGCGCGCAATGGCGAATGTCTGGCTGACTTCCTCCGCCTACCACCATGGATTCCTGGTCGCGCCGGCTGCGCTGTGGATGGCGGCCTCGACGCCCGCGCCGGCGCCCCGCGCGTCCGCAGGCGCGCTGCCTCTGCTTGCGGGCGCGGCGATGATCTGGCTTGTCGGCGAAGCGGCCGGGGCGGAACTGATCGCCTCTCTTGGTTTTGTCTGTATCCTGATCGCCGGCGCCGCCGCGATTTTCGGTTTGGCGTGCGCGCGGGCGTGGGCGTTTCCTCTCGCTTTCCTTTTCTTCATGGCGCCGTTCGGCGAGTCATTGCTGCCTCTTCTTCAGCACGCCGCCGCGCGGGCGGTGACGGCGCTCTTGAACTTCTCCGGCGTGGAGACAACCCGCGACGGCGTGGTTTTGAGCACGGCGACGGGCGGATTCGAGATCGCCGACGCCTGCGCCGGATTGAATTTTCTTCTCGCCGCCGCGATGGTCGTTGCGATTTATTCCTGGATGACATTCAGGAAGCCCGTGAAAATTATCCTATTCGCGATCATTGCAATAACGCTCGCGCTGATCGCGAATATATTGCGCGCTTTCGTCGTCATTTTCGTTGCAGCGGCGACAGACGGAAAGCTCAATATCGCAGACGATCACATTCTATTTGGCTGGTTCTTTTATGGCGCGATGCTTGTCGCGCTGATCGCGGGCGCGCGCCGCTTCGCCGATGTTCGCGAAGTTCCTCCCCGTCCGGCAATGCGCGAGGAATCACCGCTCCACAGACGCAAGACCAGCCTTGTTTTCGCCGGAGCGCTGGCGTTGATCGCACTGGCTGCGGGTTACGACCGGCTGGTTGTTTTACGCGCCCCTTCTGTGGCCGCGCCGGTCTCTCTGCCGCTGGTGAACGCGCCCGGATGGAGTCTCGCCGCCCCGTCGCGCGCCTGGCGTCCGGCCCTTAAGGGCGCGGATCGCAGACTTTATGCGACCTATCGCTCCGGGGCGATGCAGGTTTTCCTCGCCGCCGGCTATTTCGCCTATGACCGGCGCGGCGCTGAGATCGCCGGATATGCGACGCGTCCGGACGATGGAGTGAGCTGGCGAACAATCGAGACATTAAAGGCGCCGTTGAAGGCGTTCGGCCGCTCGGGAGTCTATCGCATCGACCGCATGAGAGGCGACGACGGCGGCGCGCTTGACGCGATCGAAGTCTATTGGCTCGGCGGGCAGGTATTTGATAGCGCCGTCGCGCTCAAGATCGCCCAGGCCAAAGCGCGCCTTCAGGGCCGCAATCCTCGAGGCGGCGTTATCTTTCTCGCCGCGCCGACCGAAGAGTCGGCGACGGACATCCGGGCGTTTCTCGTCGACGCCGAACCGCTGTCGGCCTGGCTTGCGCGCATCGACGCCCGGCCTGTCGAATAATCCATGTGCGGCGTCGCCGGCATAATCGATCTGAAAGCGACGCGGGAGATTGACCGCGCTGCGCTCGAGCGCATGTCCGCCGCTCTGGCGCACAGGGGGCCGGATGGCGAAGGGATGTTTGTCGCTCCCGGCGTCGGTCTGGCGCATCGCCGCCTCGCCGTTATCGACCGCAAGGGCGGCGCCCAGCCCTTCAGAACAGCGCATGGCCGGGGCGTCCTTAACTTCAACGGCGAAATCTATAATTACCGTGCGCTCGCCGCCGAACTCGCCGCAAAGGGCGTGACTCTTTCCACGCGCTCCGACACCGAAGTTCTCGCCGAAGGCCTCGCGCTCGAAGGTTCGCCCTTCATTGACCGACTCCTCGGCATGTTCGCATTCGCCTACTGGGACGCGACGAGCGGCGCGCTGACCTTGTGCCGCGACCGGCTCGGCGAGAAACCGCTTTATTACGCCGAAACGGATGACGGATGGCTGTTGTTCGCTTCGGAAATCACGGCGCTCGCAAAAAGCGGCCTCGTGCCCGTCGAGCTGAACGACGCCGCCGTCGCCGACTATCTGTTTTATGGTTTCGCGCCCGGACCTGATTCCATCTTTTCCCGGATCAAAAGTCTTCCTCCCGCGTCGATTTTATCCGTCACGCGGGGCGGCGCGCCGAAACTCTCCGTATACTGGCGCCCGCCGCTTGAGCCTGACGCAGGCCTGACCTTCGATGAAGCCACAGAACAATTGCGCGCCCTCCTGGACGCGGCGGTTGGCGGCGAACTGACATCAGACGTCCCGCTTGGCGCGTTTCTGTCCGGCGGGCTTGATTCCTCCGCAATTGTCGCTGCGATGGCCCAGGCCGGTGAGGCCGTGAAGACCTGCGCCATCGGTTTCGAACACGCCGCCCATGACGAACGCCCTCATGCGCGGATAGTGGCGGATCGCTACGGCGCTGAACATTTCGAAGCCGTCGTTTCGCTCGATGCCGCCGAACTCATCGACGCGATCGCGCGCTGTTATGGAGAGCCCTTCGCCGACCCGTCCGCTCTTCCGACCTTCGTTCTGGCGAAAATAACGCGCGAACGGGTCAAAGTCGCGCTGTCCGGCGATGGCGGCGATGAAGTCTTCGCAGGATATCGCCGCTACCCGTTCTTTGTGCGTGAGGAGCGCATCCGCCGGACCGCCCCCTTCGGTTTTCGCAGCGCGATATTCGGCGCCGCCGGCGCGCTCTATCCGAAGATGGATTGGGCGCCGCGCATATTGCGCATGAAAACGACATTCCAGGCGCTCGGGCGCAGCCGGCCCGGCGCCTATGCGCAGGCTGTCGCCGCGAATGTCCCGGACCGCATACGCGCCCTCATGTCAGAGGACTTCAAACAATCGCTCGGAGACTATCGATTTGAGCGCGCGGTTGAGGCAACCATGGAGGATCGCGACGAACCGGCCTTGCTGGCTGCGCAGCGCGCCGATTTTTCGGTCTGGCTCCCCGCCCGCATGCTGACAAAGATCGACCGAGCCTCTATGGCGCACGGTCTTGAAGTTCGCGCCCCTTTCCTCGATCACAGGCTCGTCGAATGGGCCTGCCGTTTGCCCATCGAATTCAAACTTCGCAAAGGCCGCGGCAAATATGTGTTGAAGGAGGCGATGCGCGCGCGCCTGCCTTCCGAAATCATCGACCGCGACAAACAGGGCTTTTCTCCGCCGATAGCCCAATGGCTTCGGGACCCCGCCGGTCCGATCGCGCGGCTCGAGCAATCGGAACGCTGGCGCCGTTCCGGCTATTTTAACCCGAAAAGCGTTGAGTCGATGATCCGCGCCCACAAACGCGGAAGCGCTGACTGCGGACAGGAATTGTGGACGCTTATCATGTTCGACGCATTCCTAGAGACTGCAAAGCAGTTCGCGCGCTTCTGATAAAAGAGCGCGCCCTGGATACAGCGCCGTTCGCCAAATCAATCGAAAAACTTGTCAATGTCTCCGACTCGTCGGCGAGCCGCCTTTTGTAGGGCGCATCGCCTGCAAGAAGATCATAGGTCTGCGCGCCGCGCTCTGCATAGAAGTCAATCGCCATGCAATGCGCGAGCAGTCCCGGCTTCAGCCGATTGTCCGCCTCAGGCGCGAATCCGCTTTGGTAGCTGTACGCCCTGCCTTCAAATATCAGATTGTACAAGACCGCGATCACGTCATCGCCCGCGCGCAACTCCATGAGATGCGCGTTTTCAGGAAACCGCTCGCAGAATTTTCGATGAAATGACGAAAACGCCTCGTTCCCGAACGCTCCGCCGGCGCCCCGCGCCGTCCGCGCCCGCTTGTGAAGGCGGGTCAGCGCCGACCAAGCGCGCTCACGTTCGGCGGCGCCCGCCGCCAGCCTTAAGGAGAGCGCGCCGCGCGCCTCGTAAAGCGCGGCCGATCGGCGGATCTGCCGACGAAATGCGGCGCTTCGCGTCGCCAAATAATCGCCGCCGGCCGCTCGCACCGAGCTGAGATTGACTGTGAATGTCGGTTGCGTCCTCAAAATCCGGATTTTCCGCCCCTGCGCCTGTGCGAGTCGCCTTCCGGCTGATACGAGAGTTTCGCGCGCATTGCGTATGACCAGTTCGTCCAGCGGCCCCAATTGTTCAGCCGCAGCGAGCAAGGCGTGCTCGCGAATCTCCGAAGGCGCATCGGCGGCCACAAGAAAATCATTATACTCCGTATAGACTGCATCATAATGCGGAAGATCGAATTCAAATAGCCTGGCGCATTTTGGCGCCAAAACCGCGAAAGGGCGGCGCGCCCGGGCGCCGAACACGCCCAGAAGGACGGTTTCGCCGTCGCGCCGCGCCTCAACCGTCCAGAGATTGATCTCCGCGGGAACGCTTTCAATCCAGAGTTCCATCCATGGCGGCGACTGAAAAATGCCGGCGCCCTCGCAACGGGGAAACAGCGCGCGGTACGCCGCCAAAAACGCGTCCGTATCGGAAAGAGGCCGGACGATGAGGTCGGTCATAGGCGCCCCCGGGCGAGCGCTTCATCGAACAACGCCTCGTGTTTGTCGATCATGGGTTCGAGCGCGAATAATTCCCTCGCCCGCGCGGCGTTCGCCGCGCCGAGCCGCCGCCTCAGTCCGGGATCGCCGATGAGCCGCGCAAGCGCGGATGCGAGCCCCGCCATGTCGCCGGCGGGCGTGATATATTCCCGGTTTTCCTGTGAAACCATATCGCGAATATCGCCGATATCGGGCGCTGCGATCGCAAGCCCGCTCGCCATGGCCTCCATCACGCTGAGCGGGGCCTGTTCCGTGTCCGACGACAAAGCGAAGAGATCGAAGGTCAAATAAGCGGCTTCCGGCCGATCGGTCGCGCCCGCCAATATAATGCGCTCGCCGCGCCCGGCGGCGCGACGCTCCAAATCCGAGCGCTCCGGCCCGTCGCCGTAGATGACAAGGCGCGCCCGGCATGCGCCCGCGTTTTCAAAAGCTGTTATGAGGCGGGCGAAGTTCTTTTCAGGGCGAAGGGCGCCCATGGCGCCGACGATAACAGGATCGTTTTCGCCTGACTGTCGCGCTCCCGGATGAAATCGCGCGAGGTCAATTCCATTGAAGATGAGCCGGACCTTGTCCTGGCGTAATCCCCAAGCTGTCGTCGCTGCGGACTGAAGCGCCCTCGACGGCACGACAACGTAGCTTTTAGCGAGGATGAAACGTCGGGCGAGTTTACGGCGCGCCTTTTGTCTTTCGATCGTTTCGTCGCCGCCAAATCCATCCTCATAGTGAATATGCGGATATTTCGGCCCGAGGCGATTGGCGAGCGCCGCCTCAATTGCTCCAAAATTATAGGTGCACAGCAAATCCGGAGTCGATTCCCGCATAAGCCTGGCCAGGCGCGCCAGATTGTCGACGCTCACGCCCCCGGCCATGCGCAGAGAAAAGAATTCAAACTCGGCGGCGCCGTCAGGCAAACTCGCCCTTGCCGAGAAGTCGTCGCGAAGACTGACGATCTTGTGGCGAAACGACGGCCGGCCATGCGCGATGATGGAGACGAGGCGGGTTTGTTGGCCGCCGCGCCCAAATGAGGGCAGGATATGGAGAAGCGTTTTCGCACGCATCCGCCCGGCCCACTCCTCGCGCTTTGCTCATTTTAGACGATTCCGGTCGCCAAAAGTATGCGCGCCGCGCAAAGCCTTGATCCCATCAAGTCGAGCACGCCGGCAGAGGACTGCTCCCGCACAAAATCACTTTCGCGCTCTGGCGCGGCCAGCGCGTGACGATGCGGTCGAAACGCACCGGCGCCGGAATAACCTTGTGCGTCAAGCTGGAGACATAGTCGAAATACATCTCAACCACGATCAGCGACGCCGAGGGCGAAACCAGCGAGGCGTCGATTTTATCATATACGACGCCTGAAGCGTAGGGCGTGCCGCCATTATTATCGCGGCTCCAATCCACCAAAAGTCTGTTTGGATCGCCTGGATCAACATAAACGCTGGAGATTCTCATATCGATGGTTGAATTGGCGGTCGGTTCAAGCATCACCGTAACGCCTTCCATGACATTATCGATATCAGATGTCGTGACCTCCGTCTCCTGTGAAACAAGGTCGGCGAGCGCATTGGCCGCATTGGCGACACGACGATTCTCCATCAGCGCATCCGACGCTTCGAGCATGCCGAAGAAGGTCAGTGTCATAATCGGCAGGATCAAAGCGAACTCTGTCGCCGCAAGGCCAGTACGCGAGCGCACGCCGTTACGCAGCACGCGCGCTGTCTTGCGGACCCAGGAGGCTTTCATGATCGGCATATGCATTCCAGCCGCTCCCTAGCCGCTGATATTCTTGGAATAGGGTTCGACACGCAGGATGTAGGACGAAATCACCTTCCGCTTGCCGTCGCTCGTTCGAGACAGATTGAGACCGATAAGCGGGTTGAGCGTGTTGTAGATGAAACAAAGCCGAACACGAACGATCGAGTCGTCGCTGCCCGGCTGAAACGGCAGATTTGCAATCTGCGTCGGATTGTCATCCCTGCATGTCATGGGGGTCGTATCCGCGGCAAGATCCGAAAAAGAGCTGAACGTCATCACTTCCGCTGTCAGACGAGAATTGCAGTCGCCGAGAAATGAAAGTTTCGGACAGACTTCGTTCGCAAAGAACGCGTCCCTGTCGGCCTGCGACTGGTAGCCGCCGTTCTGCGCCTGGCCGGTCCTGATATATCGTGCGACGCTCACCGTTGCGCCGTCGAGAGCAGCGTTCACGAAATAGTACCAGCCGACCTCAAATGTCGACATCATAAGCGCCAGAAAGACCGGCACGACGATCGCGAATTCGATGGCCGCCGTGCCTTGCCGGCCGCGCAGAAACCGCCCGAGACGAAGCGCCGGCCGTTTCGTCTCGCCGCTACGACAAAGCAAAGGAAATGACGCGGGACGATTCATGACGCCTATTTGCTCACATGCAGTTTCACAAGATCCTGCGCAATGTCGCCAAAAGCGTTTTGCAGATCCTGTGCGGAGGGCGCCTTGTAATAATAGGGCGCCGTCGGTTTCGTGGCGCATGCCTTGAAGACGTTCTCCAGATTTGTGTCGTTAAGACCGAAGATAATCGTATAGACGACAATTCCTTCGTCCTTGGCGCGGTGGCAGATACGGATAAGCTTCTGGTCGTATTCGTCGCGCATCTTGCTGGCGCTATCCATGCCGACGCCCATACGCTCTTCGCGGGCGTAGCCATAGGCCGTCAGATCCGACTTCCACGACGTGTTCGCCGATGAAGCCGTGTTCTGACCGTCGGTCATGATGACCATGGCTTTTGTCCAGTCGCCGTCGGTGAACTGCGCGCCCTCCGTAAAGGGAGCTTGAGGCGACAAGAGCCGGACGCCCCAGATCGCGCCGTTTGCGGAGTTCGTGTTGCCGTACGGATAGAGATTCGCCATCTCGGCGTCGACTTTGGTGCGGTCATTTGTCAGCGGCAGAATCTTCAACGGGCAATCCTTGTTGGGCCCCTGCGTTTCATCGCCATTCGAATTGACGTAAATGCTCGGGCTCTGATCGTATTTTCCCGTGTATTTTCCAGCCGAGCTGTCCCACCAGCCGACATAGGCGTTGCGAAGGATGTACTCATCGCCCTGCGTGACATAGGTCGTGCAGACGGTCTCCCAGGTGTAGTACGCGTTTCTCCCGTGACCGTGCCTGACCTGCTTGTACTGGCACTGATCCTCTTTGGACGCGGGATTGTTCGCGCCGAGTTCGGCAAGACGCGTTTTCACGCTTTGCCAGTAGGCGTTGAGATCAGAATAATTGACGGCGCTCGTTGCAAGTTGAAATCCCTCAACAACATCGAGATAGTGTCCGAAATTCGCGCCGCCGCCGACGGTCGTATAGTTGTGGTCGTAGACAAACCGCCGATTGTCATAGGCGTTTTCGCTGACGCCGCTGATATTGTCAGGATCAGTGAACCAGTAGCCGTACCCTGTCGCTGTGCGGCTCACGCCGCCGAGCGAATAGGTCGTCGAGACGCTGACCGCCGGATCGCCCCAGTTGCACGCAGAATAGTCGCAGTTGGGCCCGTCGGGGTTGAACAGCGGCACCCAGCGGGAATTGTCGATGCTTGCAAGCTGCGTATTCGACAGTTGCGGCGTCGGCATCTCCTCGAACGCCGATTTCTCGAGCGCATCATAAGTTCCGGTGGTCGTTTGCAGATCGGCCGGCACTTGCAGCGCGTCCGAAATCACCGAGGTGGAGATTGACTCGCCGGGCGCGGTATCGAGCTCGTCGAGAGGATAAGGCCGCGCCTCGACGCATCCCGCCCAATGCAGGGAGCTCGACGAATTATAGAGGTCGTAGTGATTGACCTTCTTGGTCGGATCGATGACTTCAGGAACCCCGTTCGGATCGACAGCAGTCGCCGTGGCGCTGGTGTCGATCGCGCCGCTGCCATTGACATGGATGAAATGCGCGCCGTGATAATAGGACGCCGCATTGAGGTCGCCCCAGGTGGACTGCCAGCTCGACGCCGCGCCAGGATTCACATAGGCGTTGAACGGAACGACGCCGACTTTGACGTTGTTGCTCGTCGTCTCGCTTCCATAGAGCGTGTCGAGCAGATTGCTCACCGCCGTCTTGAGACTTTCGATCTTCGTAACGGTGTCGGTATAGCTCGCCTTCTGCGCCATAGACCCCGTCTGGTCGAGAACGAGCGCCAATTCAATCTTGCCAGCGCCGTGCCGCGTGATCTCGGTGTCGGTCGCAAGCGAAAGCTGCGAAAGATTGCCTGCCCCCCCATTCAACAGGGTTTGGCCGATGCCGAGAAAGAGCGTCTTCATCGTGCCGCTCGCCTTCGGCGTGATTGTTGCGGTGTCGATATCAAAATCGATGTTGAGATCCTGTACGGAGCTCGCATGTTTGAAATTCTGATTGAAGAACTCGATGCCCTTCTGTTTCAGATAGGCGGTGCGCGCGCTGCCGGACAGCCCGGAAATATCGGGTCCGTTCATTGCGTCGATCTGCGCGATCGCCAGACCGGCCGCATCCATCGATTCAACCATGTCGGCGTGAACGGCGTTATAGCGCGTGAAGTCAACCGCGCCGCCGACAAACAGCATCAGCACCGCAAAGAGAAATGAATAGAGGATGATGATGTTGCCGCCGCGCGCGCGCCGGTAGCGGGCGAGAAGCTGACCGACGGAAGACAGGGATCCTGAAGACGCGGATCGCCCGTTCGAGATCTTCCTTTGCGACATTGAACACTCCCCGAAAAAACCACGCACTACGCCGCATGTCCGGGCGCTAACATAGATGTCGATGTGTTAACTGCGTGTAAGGAATGTTGGTTAACTTGGTTTGCAGAAAAACGCGTGTATGCGCCGTATTGTAACCGTCACACGCGGCCGGACGCATCGCCTTTCCGCCGCGCAGGCATCCTTAAATTAACGAAGCGCCCATTTCCGATTTTTGGAAACAAAGCAGCGAAAATTTTATGGAGCGCGGCTTTGCGCTCGCGACGGAGACGGACTGGAGACTGTGTTTGCGCCGTCCCGGCACGAACGGCGGACGAAGGTCAGGCGTATACGTCCGCGTAAAGCTCCTCGGGCGCCGGCTCCGGGCTCTCGAGGGCGAACTCCGCGGCTTCCTTAACGATCGCCCGAACCTGCTTGTCGATCTCCTTCAGAGCCGCCTCATCAGCGAATCCGCCGCTGAGAATGCGCTGTTCGCACCGCTTGATCGGATCGTTGTGCTCTCTGACGTCCTCGACCTCTTCGCGCGTCCGGTATTTTGCCGGGTCCGACATCGAATGCCCGCGATAGCGATAAGTCTTCATCTCGAGGATAAAAGGCCCCTCGCCTTCGCGCGCATGCGCAATGGCGTCGCGCGCGGCTTCGCGGACAGCGACGACATCCATGCCGTCGACCTCCATGCCGGGAATGCCGAACGCCGCGCCTCGGCGATAAAGATGCGTGTCGGAATGCGAACGCTGCACGCTCGTTCCCATCGCATACTGATTATTTTCAATGATGAAGACGACAGGAAGCTTCCAGAGCTGCGCCATATTCATGGCTTCAAACACCTGTCCCTGGTTCGAAGCGCCGTCGCCGAAATAGGTCAGGCTCACGCGCTTCTCGCCGCGATATCGATTGGCGAAGGCGAGTCCCGAGCCCAGCGGAATCTGCGCGCCGACGATGCCGTGACCGCCGTAGAATTCGGCGTCCTTGGAGAACATGTGCATCGAGCCGCCCTTGCCCTTCGAATAGCCGCCCGCCCGTCCGGTGAGCTCCGCCATGACGCCTTTTGGATCCATGCCGCAGGCCAGCATATGCCCGTGATCGCGATAGCCGGTGATGGTCTGGTCGCCCTCCTGCTTCACCGCCTCGACGCCGACGACAACCGCTTCTTGCCCGATATAGAGATGGCAGAAGCCGCCGATATGCCCCATGCCGTAAAGCTGTCCTGCGCGTTCTTCAAAACGGCGGATCAGCAGCATATCCCGGTAGTATTTGAGAAGCTCGTCTTTCGTCGCCGAAAGATTCGACCGCGGCTTGTCTGCAGCGGCTTCTTGTTTCTTTTGTCGCGCGGCCTTCGCCATGGGTTATCTCCCTTTGGTCGAAAGCGTTGTCTACGCGCCGCGCGGCTTCGAAACAAGGCGGCGGCCGCGGCTATTTTCCTGAGGATCTCTCGCTGCGGAGAACGCGCTCGAGCTCGTCGCGCGGCACGACGAAATCGCCGGGGCGCGCATAGCCAAGAACGGTCCGGATTTCCTCATCGACCATGTCCGGATCGAGCGAATGCGGATTAAGGAGCTTGGCTCGCCGCGCGAGCGCCTCATGACGCGCCTTGAGCGCATCGAGCTCGGCGCGCTTTGTCGCCTCTTCCTGGCGCAATTCATTCAACGTGCGATAGCTCGCCGCGCCGGCCACCGCCCCATAAGCCAGATAGCCGATCCAGCAGGCGAAGAAGACGGGCAGCACTACGTCCTTGAAAAACCTCGATAAACTACGCATGACGCCAAAACGCCTCGCCCCGCGACTCAGCGAGCAGAATCGATCTTGATTAATAAAAGCTTAACCGCGAATTGCGTCAGCGCGAGAGCACTGACCGGCCCGCATAGCGGCCGGTCGAGCCCAGTTCTTCCTCGATCCTGAGGAGCTGGTTGTATTTGGCGAGGCGGTCCGAGCGCGCCAGAGAACCGGTCTTGATCTGACCGCAATTGGTCGCGACGGCGAGATCGGCGATCGTCGAATCCTCGGTCTCGCCCGACCGATGAGACATGACGGCCGTATAGGAAGACCGCATCGCCGTTTCGACGGCCGCAAGCGTCTCCGTCAGCGTGCCGATCTGATTGACCTTGACGAGAATGGAATTGGCGCAACCCTTGTTGACGCCGACGCGCAGCCTTTTTTCGTTCGTCACGAAAAGATCGTCCCCGACGAGCTGGCATTTGCCGCCGAGCGCGGCCGTCATGGCGCGCCATCCCTCCCAATCGTCTTCGGCCATGCCGTCCTCGATCGAAACGATCGGATAACGCATGAGAAGATCGCCGTAGAAATCGATCAACGAGGCGGCGTCGAGCGTCTTTCCTTCACCTTCCAGATGATAGCGCCCGTCGCGATAGAACTCCGTCGACGCCGCGTCGATCGCGATAAAAACGTCCTCGCCAGGCTTGCGGCCCGCCTTTTCAATCGACTTCATAATGAAGCCGAGCGCTTGATCCGCTGACTGAAGATTCGGAGCGAATCCGCCCTCGTCGCCGACATTCGTGTTGTAGCCTGCGTCCTTCAATTCCTTTTTCAGGCGATGGAAGATTTCTGCGCCCGCCCGCAACGCTTCGGCGAATGTCGTCGCGCCGAGAGGCATGATCATGAATTCCTGGATATCGATCGGGTTGTCGGCGTGCACGCCGCCATTGATGATGTTCATCATCGGCGCGGGCAAAAGCCGGGCATTGACGCCGCCGACATATCGATAGAGCGACAGGCCCGCCGCCTCCGCCGCGGCCTTGGCCACCGCGAGCGACACGCCGAGAATCGCATTCGCCCCAAGCCGCGACTTGTTCGGCGTTCCATCGAGCTCGATCAGCGCTTCGTCGATCTCAACCTGGTCTTCCGCCTCGAAGCCGGAAATCGCGTCGAAAATCTCCCCATTTATCGCGTCGACCGCCTTTGAGACGCCCTTGCCGCCATACCGCTTGCCGCCGTCTCGAAGCTCATGCGCCTCATGCGCGCCGGTCGAGGCCCCGGAAGGCACGCCCGCGCGGCCCATCGAGCCGTCTTCGAGAATGACGTCGACTTCAACGGTCGGATTGCCCCGGCTATCGAGGATTTCTCGGCCGACGATGTCGACGATGGCGGTCATGGATGCCCTCCCGGCGCGCTGCTCAGGAGAGCCCGTCTAAGCCTTGCCCGGGCCCGGCGCAACCGCCTCTTATCGAGGTTGTTGGAAGCGCCTGTCGCTGCGCGGATTGGGCCGTTCCAGCGCCTCGTCCTTGCGACCGGGGGCTGTCCTCTTCTCGGCCGGAACAGCTTTTGGTTGCGCCCCTGATCTCGGCGCAGGCGCGACCGTCCGCGGATGGGGCTGGCCGCCCGAGACGGGCGGAGGACGGCGGCCCCCGTCGTCATGACCGGGCCGGCCGCCGGTCAGCGCCCCGCCGCGCGGCGGCTGACCGCGATACGAGCGGTCGTGATCAGCGCGGTCGTGATCTCGATCGCGCCAATAATGCTCATATCGCGGCGTGTAATTTCGCGGATGGGCCGGATGCCGATGGGGATACCGGTTGTAGACATTCAGAGAAAAGACGTATCCCCTTTGAGGATACCAGACTCCATATCTTCCATACCACGGATCCAGATAGGCATAGCTGGGATAAGCGCTGTAATAAGGTCCGTAGGCCGATGCGAAACACTGATCAGCCTCATAATCGCAATCGGCATGACAGGCCGAATAGCCGGGGCCGCCGGCGTAAGCCTCACAGGCGCGGTAGCATTGTCCGGCGCGATCGTCGCAAACCGAAAATCCGGAGGCATACGGATAGGTTTCGCAGCCGAAGAGCAGCGCCGCCGCCCCCGCCGCCCATGCGAGTCTGAAAGATGTTCCCATGGCTTCCTCGCCGTTGCGGGAATGGCCGCAAGGCGATCGCCCTCGCCAATCCCTCGCCCGCCCTTCGCGCGACGGCTCGCCTGGCCGTCGTGAAAGCGCGGCGCGCGTGAAGCCCCAAACCCGCCTCCTTGTTACAGGAGGGAGGTCGGCAAGGCAATTTTCGGCAGGGCGGCGGCGATATCAGTCGGCAAGCGGCGACCCGCGCGCCCGCATCAGTCTTCGCGGGGCTCAAGCACCTGGCGGCCGCGATACTTGCCGGTTTTCAGATCGATATGGTGCGGCCGCCGAAGCTCGCCGGAATCCTTGTCTTCGATATAGGTCGCAGCGCCCAAACGGTCATGCGAGCGGCGCATTCCGCGTTTTGCCGGGGTTGTCTTTCGCTTCGGAACGGCCATCGATCAATCCTCGAACGTCGACATCGAGCCGCCGGACGCAGATCCGGCGGCGGAGGGCGTCGTCTAGACGAGCCGGCGGTCAAAGGCAAGAGGCCCGGCGGGGCCGCCCTCTCACGCGCCCGCGCTAGGACGATACGTTCGCATAAGGGAGCGCGTCGTATATCGCATCGACGACTTCGATCACATAAAGCGAGGGGTGGCTCGCGCACTGCTTCAAAACGAGGCCGGCGCCGGAATCGACGTCCAGCGCGCCGAGATCCTTCCAGTTCGCCTTGGGCTGCTCGGAATTGCGCCCTGTCATATAGCCATAGGCCCACTGCCCGACCGCGATGATCAAAGCTTGCTGTCCCCCGGCGGAGGCAGTGGCGTAGGCGTTATAGAGATCCCCGCACCGATTGATGCCGATGCCGGAGGCGACGCCGGCCGCAGACGCGCCAGTCGCCGCAAGCGCCGCCGCAGCGACGCAGGCCAAGATGGATTTTCGCATGTTCCCCTCCGCTACCCGCTGAAACGTTAACCATGGAGCAGGGAGAAGTAAATCGAAGATCGGCGTTCGCGGGGATCAGCCCCGTGCGAAATGGTCGAATCCGGCCGAGGACACTTCGATTTCCCCGTCGCGACCGATCAGGGCCACGCCCTCGCCTTTCACGAATGTTCCGATGCGCGCGACAGGCGTCTTGGTGAGTTTGGAGGCCATCTCCACCGCGCGCCGGCGCGATGTCGGGGCCGAGAACAGGATTTCATAATCATCGCCTGCGGTCGCCAGCCGCGCATGGGCTTTGTCCTTGTTCGCCGCTTTTTCGAGCCACGCCCGGGCGGCGTCCGAATACGGAATCGCGCAAACGTCGATTTCGGCGCGCAGGCCGGCGCGTTTGGCGATATGTCCGGCGTCGGCGACAAGCCCGTCCGACACATCAATCGCCGCGCTCGCAAGGCCCGGCAATGCGCCGCCTAATGATAACCGCGGCTCCGGCAGACGATATCTGCCAATCAGATGGCTCAAGGCCGACTCCGGAAAGGATTTCGGTTTGGCCGAAGCGGCGAGCCCGAGCCCGGCGTCGCCGATTGTGCCTGTCACCCACAGATCGTCGCCGAGACTCGCCCCTTCGCGGCGAACGATTCCCTGGCGCGGCGGCTTTCCGAAAAAGGTCGCCGACAGGACAAGGGGCGCCGCCACATCGACATGCCGCGTCGTGTCGCCGCCATAAAGGCGGATACGGAATAACTCCTGATCGGCCGCCAGCCCTTTCGCGAATGAGTCAATATCGCGCTCTTTGGTTTTGGCCGGCCAAACGCAACCGAGAAAGTATCCGACAGGTTGCGCGCCCTTCGCCGCGAGGTCCGAGAGGTTCACGCGCAGCAGTTTCCTTGCAACTTGATCGAGCGGATCGTCCGACAGGAAATGCAGCCCCCCGACCATCAGGTCTTTGGTCATGACAAACTCGTTTTCGCCGATGACGGCGGCGTCATCCAAAAGACCGAACGCCCCGGACGCGTCGCCGGCCAGCGGCGCGAAGAATTTCCGTATGATCTCGAATTCGCCGATCACTATCCCGCCGTCTTTTCCCGCCTCGTCTCTCGCGCCACGCCGTCCAGGACCGCGTTCACGAATTTCGGCTCCTCTCCGTCGAAAAACGAATTCGCGATCTCCACATATTCGTCTATGACGACGCGAAACGGCACGTCTTCCCGGCGAATGAGCTCATAGGCGCCGGCGCGCAAAATCGCTCTCGCTGTCGCATCGAGCCGTCCCAGGCGCCATTTGTCCGCAAGGTGTCGTTCGATGACAGTGTCGATGCGCCGCTGCAATTCGATGACGCCGCGGATGATGTCGGCGAAGAATTCGGTGTCCGCGTCATGCAAAACGCCGGAATCCGGATCGCCTCCGAAGCGGTGGGCGTTGAATTCGAGAATCACGCTTTCGACGCCGGCGCCGGCCGTCTCCATCTGATAGAGGGCCTGAACCGCAGCCAGCCTCGCCGCCGCGCGTCTTGGATTGTCCGCTCTTTGCATGTCGTGAGCCCTGGCGTCTGCGCCGGTCAGCCGTTTTCGCGCTCTTCGCCTTCCAACGCGCCCAGAAATTGTTCGAAGTCTCGCGCCTCGCGAAAATCCTTGTAAACGGACGCGTAGCGCACATAAGCGACATCGTCGAGATTGGCGAGGCCTTCCATCACCATTTCGCCGATGAGTTTCGACGGGATCTCGGCGTCGCCGGTCGCTTCAAGCCGGCGGATGACGCCGGAAACCATTTGATCGATACGTTCAGGGTCGACGTTTCGCTTGCGCGTGGCGACGAGAATCGAGCGAACGAGCTTGTCTCGATCAAAGGCGACCTTGCGTCCGGAGCTTTTGACGACGATGAGTTCGCGAAGCTGCACGCGCTCGAAGGTCGTAAAGCGGCCCCCGCACGCCGCGCACTGGCGGCGCCGACGGATCGACGACCCGTCTTCTGCGGACCTGGAGTCCTTCACTTGGGTGTCTTCACATCCGCAGAACGGGCATCGCATGACGGCGTCGTTCCTGAAGCTCTAGCGCCGTGCGATCATCGATAGATCGGAAAGCGGTCCGTCAGCGCCGAGACCCGCTCGCGCACCGCGCGTTCGTGCGACGTATTATCGCCTCCTTCAGCGAGACCGTCGAGGACTTCCGCCATCATATGGCCGACTTCGCGAAACTCCGCGACGCCAAACCCGCGCGTGGTGCCGGCCGGCGAGCCGATTCTAATGCCTGATGTGATCGTCGGCTTTTCCTCGTCGAAGGGAACGCCGTTCTTGTTGCAGGTGATCCCCGCCCGCTCGAGGCTCTGCTCGGCCGCATTGCCTTTGACGTTCTTCGGCCGCAGATCGATCAGCGCAAGATGGGTGTCCGTCCCGTCCGAGACGACGGCGTAGCCGGCCTCCGCCAACACGCTCGCCAGCGCCTGCGCATTCGCGACCACAGCCTTGGCGTATTGTCTGAACGAGGGATGGAGCGCTTCTCCGAACGCGACGGCTTTGGCCGCAATGACATGCATAAGCGGTCCGCCCTGGAGACCCGGGAACAACGCCGAGCGGACTTTTTTCGCTATATCCGGATCGTTCGAAAGCACGAGACCGCCGCGCGGGCCCCGCAGCGTCTTGTGAGTCGTGCTCGTGACGACATGCGCGTGATCCAGCGGATTGGGATAGACGCCCCCCGCCACCAAGCCGGCGAAGTGGGCCATGTCGACCATGAGAGTCGCGCCGACGGAGTCCGCAATCTCCCTGAACATCTTGAAATCAATGATGCGGGAATAGGCGCTGCCGCCGGCGATGATCACCTTCGGCTTGTGGCGCTCCGCCTGACGCGCCACGTCTTCAAAATCGATTCTGCCGTCTTCGCGCCTCACGCCGTAATGAACGGCGTTGAACCATTTGCCGGATTGGTTCGCCTTGCTTCCATGGGTCAGATGGCCGCCAGCCGACAAATCCATGCCGAGAAAGGTGTCGCCCGGCTTCATCAAAGCCATAAAGACGCATTGGTTCGCCTGGCTGCCGGAATGCGGCTGGACGATCGCTTCCGCGCAATCAAACAGCCTTTTTGCGCGTTCGATCGCGAGTTCTTCCACCTCGTCGACGAACTCGCAGCCGCCATAGTAGCGTCGGCCCGGATAGCCTTCCGCATATTTGTTGGTGAGAACCGATCCTTGGGCCTCCAGCACCGCCCGGGAGACAATATTCTCCGATGCGATGAGCTCAATCTGGCTCTGCTGACGTCGAAGCTCTCCGCCGATCGCGGCGAAAACCTCTGGATCGGCCGCCTCGAGCGGGCTGTCTGATTGGCGCCGGATTTCGGCGGCGGTTACGCTCATGTGATTCAGGCTCCTCGGGGTGGTCCGCGGCCAGCGCCGGGGGTCCGCCCGGCGGGCTCGGTTCCCTATACGCGGCGTCCCCTTCGCCCGCAATGCGGCGACAATCGCGGGCTCGACGCGGCAGAGTGTGACAACTTGTAACGCGCTGTTTGTTTTTATGTATGTTCGCCAGAAATTGACGTTAAAAAGTTTCCGCTATCAGCTCTCGTTTTGCGCGATCACGATTTCCAATAATTAAAACCTCAACTATCTTTTAATTTTGTTTTGTTTTATGCTAAACATCTTCACAGCTGAATGGCCGACTGAATCGTCCGCGCCGAAGCCAACGCGGACTTATCGATCGTAGTCGGCGACGGAACGCACGACTCGATCTAGCGACAATTCGAGATTAGAAGGGCCCCGCCAACAGGGGTATGCTTCCTCGAAGGAGAATATAAAAATGGTTGAAGAGATTAATGGCCTCGACGCGGGTGAGACCCTTCACCTCGCGACAGACATCGTGGCGGCGTTTGTGAGCAACAATTCAGTTCCCGCAGACAAACTGCCCGCGCTTCTGCAAGAGGTCCATGATGCTGTCAGGGCGCTCGCTAAAGGAGGCACAGCGAGCGCCGGCAGCCAGGAGCCGGCGGTGCCCGTGAAGAAGTCGATTACTCCCGACTACATCATCTGCCTCGAGGATGGCAAAAAACTCAAAATGCTGAAGCGCTATTTGCGTACTCAATACGGCCTTTCCCCTGAAGATTACCGCAGAAAATGGGGACTTCCCGCGGATTATCCGATGGTCGCTCCCAATTATGCGAAGCGTCGGTCGGATTTCGCAAAGCAGATCGGCCTGGGCACCGCCCGCGCCGGAAGCGGCCGCAAAGCGGCGCCTGCAAAAGCCTCGAAAAAGCGTACGCGATCGAAAAGAGCCGCCTAGCGCGCCCGTTGCGCCTTAACATACCCATTGAAGCGCAAATCTTCCGTCGCGCCCGCCGTCAGGAGTTTTCTTTATGCGATTAAATCTCGCGCTTTGCGAGACTTTAATAAGCGTGGCTCGAAGACGCACACGATGCTGACATTGTTCGCCGGCGATCCGCATCAAGATTTTCGGACGCAGGCCCGAATACAAACTTGGTGTAAGGAACGGTTGCTCCGCTAATTCTCCCCTTACGGAGAATAACAGAAAGCAACGCGCTTTCTCGCCTGGAGAGCAATCTTCTCTTATTTCGTGAATACTTTAAAAATACTTCGCGCGAATCAGGGCGCTTCGGGCCGGCGCTTTCGGACCGCGGTCAGAAATTAAGAATGATTCGCAAAAACGCGGCCCGCGCCTAGAGACGGAAGCGAACCTGATCGGCCCAGAACCGCTCCAGGCGCTGAAGCGTCTTGTTGGTGGTTTCGACAAGAGCGATGTCGACGCCGCCCACCTGTTCGACCGACCCCAACTGCCGGTCATAAAGGGCGGCGAGCCGGTCGCGGACCTCAAGGCCCGCCTGCGTCAGGGAGACGCGCTTCGAGCGTCGGTCCACATTCGAGCGTTGATCCCGGATATAGCCTTTGTCGATCAGCTGCTTGAGGTTGTAGGAGACATTGGAGCCGAGATAGTGGCCGCGCGAACGAAGCTCGCCGGGCGTCAGCTCGGAGTCGCCGATATTGTAAAGGAGCAGAGCCTGAACCGAATTGATGTCAGTCTGGCCGAGACGCTCAAGTTCGTCCTTGATGACGTCGAGAAGCTGACGGTGAAGCCGCTCCACCAGATGAAGAAGTTGAAGATATGAAGAACGAAGATCTTCAGCGCTTGCGTTCGCCGCGCCGTTCGGCTCATAGCCGATCATTTCGCTCTTTCTCGCCCCCTGGTGGACCGCCATGTTAAAGCCTCACGCAACCTGCTCGGGTTCATCTTGTAGCCATGAACCTCTAAAGCGCCGTTAAGCCGGACCGTTCAATTTGAAGTCAAATTTTAGAGAGTGCCATTATCGAACAGGGACGGTACGATCTGTCCCAAAGGAAGACAGACGATGACTTCTGCAGCATTTCAGCGGTTTCCGGCGACGAGAATGCGTCGTCTGCGCATGACGGACTGGTCGCGTCGACTCGTCGCCGAGAACCGGCTGTGTCCGTCGGATTTGATCTGGGCGATCGTCATCCGCGATGGCGAATCGATCCGCGAGCCCGTCGCCTCCATGCCCGGCGTCTGCCGCCTGTCGATAGATAAAGCCGTCGAGGCGGCCCGGGAAGCGCGCGCGGCGGGCGTGCCGGCCCTTGCGCTCTTCCCCTATACCGGGCGGGAGGAAAGAAGCGCCGACGCGGCGCTCGCCGCGGACCCCGACAATTTGATGTGCCGTGCGGCGCGGACGATCAAGGACGCGGTCCCAGAAGTCGGCCTGATGGCCGACGTGGCGCTTGATCCCTATACGGATCATGGCCATGACGGCCTTATGCGCGACGGCGAAATCGTCAATGATGAAACCGTGGAGTTGCTGACCCGCCAGGCGGTCGCGGAGGCGCGGGCCGGTTACGACATCATCGCTCCCTCGGACATGATGGACGGGCGGGTCGGCGCCATTCGGGCCGCGCTTGACGCCGAAGGATTACACAACACCCAGATCATGGCTTACGCGGCCAAATACGCCTCAGGGTTTTACGGGCCATACCGCGACGCGATCGGGTCCTCCGGGGTCCTGAAAGGCGACAAGCGCACTTACCAGATGGACCCTGCAAATTCCGACGAAGCGCTTCGCGAGGTCGCGCTCGATATCTCGGAAGGCGCCGATAGCGTGATGGTCAAACCGGCCCTGCCCTATCTCGATATCGTCCGTCGGGTGAAAGACACGTTCAAGGTCCCCACTTTCGCATTCCAGGTTTCAGGCGAATACGCCATGATCATGGCGGCGGCGCAGAATGGCTGGCTTGACGGCGATCGGGTGATGATGGAGGCGTTGACGTCGATCAAACGGGCCGGCGCTGACGGCGTCATCACCTATTTCGCGCCGAAAGCCGTCGAATTGCTTGGCTAGACGCCGGTCAGTCGTGCTATGCGCCTCCGCGATCGCGAACTCAACGCCATGAAGATCACTCTCAGTCGTCCGAAGCAGTCCGCCGACAGCGCCCGCGCCTATCTCGTCAAGGCGGACGGCCGGCTGGCCGCCTATTTGCGCGCAGGCGAAACCAAAGAGATTGTGATCCCCGACGGCGCGCGAGCAATCACCGCGCACATGGACTGGGCGAAGAGCAATGCGCTGGATGCGACGAGGCTGTATCCGGGAGCGAAAATCCGCGTTAGCAACCGCATCGCCGACGCGGCATGGGCGCCGTTCCTTGCAATGATCGCGTTCCTCGTCGCGCCGCAAAACTATCTCAAACTCGAAATCCTCAGCCAGGGCGCTCCTTCATGAAAGCGTTGATCAAAGCCAAACCCGAAAAAGGCATTTGGATCGCCGAGATCGCCAAACCCGAAATCGGCCCCAATGATGTTTTGATCAAGGTGAAAAAGTCGGCGATCTGCGGGACTGACGTTCACATCTATAACTGGGACGCCTGGGCGCAGAAGACCATCCCGGTGCCGATGGCCGTGGGCCATGAATTCATGGGCGAGGTCGTCGATATCGGTTCCGAAGTCCACCCCGAACACTCCGGACTGAAGATCGGCGACCGCGTATCCGCCGAAGGCCACGTCACTTGCGGCTATTGCCGGAACTGCCGCGCCGGCCAGCGTCATCTTTGCCGCAATACGGTGGGAATCGGCGTCAACCGGCCCGGCGCATTCGCCGAATATGTCTCCGTGCCGGCGTTTAACGTCTACAAACTTTCCGACGGGATTCCGGACGCGCTCGGCGCGATATTCGACCCGTTCGGCAACGCGGTGCACACCGCGCTCGCCTTCGATCTGGTCGGCGAAGACGTTCTCATCACCGGAGCCGGCCCGATCGGCGTTATGGCCGCAGCAGTCGCGCGATTTGTCGGCGCCAGGCATGTCGTGATCACGGACGTCAACGACTATCGGCTGGGCCTCGCGAAGAAGATGGGCGCGACCCGCGCCGTCAATGTCTCCAACACAAATCTTCGCGATGTCATGGCGGATCTCGGCATGACCGAAGGCTTCGACGTCGGACTCGAAATGTCCGGCGTTCCGGCGGCCTTCGCGTCGATGCTGGAGACGATGAACCATGGCGGGCGGATCGCCATGCTCGGAATCATGCCGAACGGCGCCGGAATTGATTGGGACAAGGTTATTTTCAAGGGGCTCGAGATTAAGGGCATCTATGGCCGGCGCATGTTCGAGACCTGGTACAAGATGAGCGCGCTGTTGCAGGCCGGACTCGATCTGAACCCCATCATCACCCATCACTTTCCTATCGCAGATTATCAGAAAGGATTTGACGTGATGCGGTCTGGCCAGTCGGGAAAGGTCATTCTGGACTGGTAGCCCGCGCTTCCGTTTAATCTTTCCACGCTGCGACGCATTTTCGCCATTCGGATTGCAACGTCGCAAGATCGGACGATGCCCGCCAGTTCAAGCGCGCATACTGAACATCGGCGCTCGCCTGGCCCGGAGAGCCGTTTTCGGTGATTTTTGCGTCGATATTGGCGATCGCGATCTTGCTGTCCTCGTCTCCGACATTCGAGGCGAGCTCTGACAGCGCTTTGCAGGATACGGCGTCTTCGTAGCCGCGTCCTCCGGAGGACGCTTCGGCAGTCGCCGCCGCAAGGACGGCGACTGCGAAAATTGACGCCTTGATCGTCATTCCTGTCAGTCTACCGGGAAACCGCGATCCCTCAAGAGCGCATTGGTGTCGACGTCGCGGCCCATAAAGCAGCGAAATTCCTCGTCCTGAGCGATCGTATCGCCCTTGGACAGGATGCAGTCGGCATAGCGCCTGGCCGTCTCCGGATCGTACATTCCTGCTTTCTCGAAAGCCTCGGCCGCGTCGGCGGTCAACGCGTCCGCCCACAAATAGCTGTAATAGCCTGCGGAATAGCCGTCGCCGGAGAAGATATGCTGGAATTGCGGCATGCGATGCCGCATGACGATTTCCTTCGGCATACCGATCGATTCCAGCGTCTCCCGCTCGAAGCGGTCAGCGTCGATATCCGCATCGCCGGCCAGATGGGCTTTCATGTCAACGATGGCGGCTGCGAGATATTCAACCGTAATGAATCCCTGGTTGAACGTCTTCGCCTTCTTGATTTTCTCGACAAGCGCGTCCGGCATCGGCTCGCCCGTCTTATAGTTGACCAGATAATTTTGAAGAATCTCCGGCGTCATCAGCCAGTGTTCGTTCAACTGCGATGGGAATTCCACGAAATCTCGCGGAACGCTTGTTCCGGCTTGCGACGGATATTCGACGTCCGACATGAGGCCATGAATCGCATGGCCGAACTCATGGAACATGGTCGTGGCGTCGTCCCACGAAATAAGCACCGGCTGGCCGTGCTCGGTTTTGACGAAATTCGAATTGTTCGAGACGATGGGGGTAACGTCGCTCTTGAACTTCTCCTGCGTGCGGTAGGCGTTCATCCAGGCGCCGGACTGCTTTCCTGCGCGCGCATAGGGATCGAAGTACCACAGGCCTTTATGTCCGCCCTTGGCGTCGAGAACTTCATACACTTGCATATCGCCGTGATAGACAGGCACGCCTGAAATCGGCTTGAATTGCAGGCCGTAGAGCCGTCCCGCCGCCCACATCATCGCGTCGCGCAGTTTGTCCAGTTGCAGATACGGCTTCACCTCATTCATATCGAGGTCGTATTTCGCTTTGCGCGCCTTCTCGGCGTAATAACGATAGTCCCAAGGCTCGATCATAACGCCTTTTCCTTCGGCGTCCGCGATCTTCTGCATGTCCGCGACTTCTTCGCGAACCCGTTCGACGGCCTTCGGCCATACGGCCATCATCAGCTTCATGGCGTTTTCCGGCGTCTTCGCCATTTCCGGTTCAAGCTTCCAATGCGCATATGTCGGGAAACCGAGAAGCTTGGCCTTCGCGGCGCGAAGCTTCAATATCTCGGCGATAATCGCATTGTTATCGTGCTCGCCGCCATTATCGCCGCGATTGTAATAGTTCGTCCAAACCTTTTTCCGCAGTTCGCGATTATCCGCATAGGTCAGGAACGGATCCATCGACGAGCGCGTATTGGTGACCGCCCATTGGCCGGGCTTGCCGTGCTCCTTCGCCGCGCTCGCCATGGCGGCGACAACAGAGTCGGGCAGTCCCGCGAGATCCTTCTTGTTCGTAATCCAGGTTATGTAACCCGCCTCGTCCGCGAGCACATTTTGGGAGAAGTCATTGTAAAGCTTTGCGAGCCGTTGATTGATGTCCGACAGTTTCGCCTTGTCGTCCTGATTGAGATTGACGCCATTGCGGACGAATTGCTTGTAGTCGTTTTCGACAAGCCGCTGCTGGACCTTGTTCAATTTCTTGAACGACTTGCCCTTGTACACAGCCTCAACACGCTTGAAGAGCGCGGCGTTCTGGGCGATCGAGCATAATAGGCGGCGAGCTTCGGATAGACCTCTCCGGCGATTTTCGGCATATCGCCGGTGCTCATCGTCGAGTCATAAACGCCAAAGAGCGTTTGCAGCCTCCCCAGGGGACGACCGGCGTCTTCGAGCGCCGCTATCGTATTCTCAAAGTTCGCCGGTTCCGGGTTTGAGGTAATCACGTCAATTTCGGCCTTGCCTGCGACGAAGGCGGCCTCGAACGCCGGGACGAATTTCGCCGTGTCAACCTTGTCGAACGGCGGAACGCCACCGAACGGCCCCGTCCAGGGAGCCAGCATCGGATCGTCCATCGTCACCGTCGCCGCCGCCCTTTCAGTAGAAGTTGACTCGTTGTTCTTTTCTTGCGCGATCGCATCGGGAACGGCGAGCGCAGCCATTACGGCCGCCGCCGAAGCGCATCCAAGAAGGCCCAATCCCTTCCCCATTCGTCTTCTCCCCTTCCAACCGGCTGATTGAAAAAAAACCGATGACCGCAGCGGCGCCTTTGCGCAAGCGCTTTTCCGGACGGCTCGCCGCAGCTTCCATTCGACTCGCCGCAAGAAGCCCCGCGCGCCTGCGCCGACTTCCTTCGCGGCTGCTTGTTCTTTGCGTATTTCGGCATTCATCAATGATTGTGCAATACGGCATGACAGGAATCTCCGCGGGTCGAACGCCCCGCGCCGGGAGTCACATGTGTTCTCGCAGCCGACGCCCTGGCCGCGCCGGTTTAGTCAAAACGCCCCCGGCGCCGTCCCGGAATCTCGGTCATCATTCCGACGGAAGTCTTGCCTATCGCGCGCACGGTCTCGTCCCGGTCTGCGGACACAAGCATCGATTCCATATGGAAAAAGCGCTCTCCCTCCCCCACTGCGGGCGGCTGGCGAGCTGGCTTTGACAACACGTCCCGGGCGGCGTACGTCGCGCTTTTCGCATGGCAAGGAGCGCCCCCGAATGATTCCGCGCTATACGCGGCCCGATATGGCTGCGATCTGGTCGCCGCAGACGAAATACCGGATTTGGTTCGAAATCGAGGCGCACGCCGCCGACCGGATGGCTGCGCTCGGCGTCATTCCCGAAGAGGCCGCCAAGAAGGTCTGGGAGCGCGGAAAAAACGCCGAATTCAATATCGATCGCATCGATGAGATCGAGCGCGAGGTGAAGCACGACGTTATCGCTTTCCTCACCCATCTCGCCGAGATTGTCGGGCCGGAGGCGCGCTTCGTCCATCAGGGCATGACGTCCTCCGACGTGCTGGACACCTGCCTTTCCGTGCAGCTCGCACGCGCGACGGACCTGCTGCTCGCCGCGATGGATCGCGTGCTCGCGGTCTTCAAAACCCGGGCCTTCGAACACAAAATGACCCTCTGCGTCGGCCGCAGCCACGGCATTCACGCCGAGCCGACAACGTTCGGGCTCAAGCTCGCGAGCTTCTACGCGGAGTTCGCGCGCGGCAAGGCGCGGCTCGAAGCGGCGCGGCGCGAGATCGCCGTTTGCGCCATTTCAGGAGCCGTCGGCACCTTCGCTAATGTCGATCCTTCCGTCGAAGCCTATGTCGCCGAGAAGATGGGCCTTGAGGTGGAACCTGTCTCGACTCAGGTGATTCCGCGGGATCGCCATGCGGCGTTTTTCGCAGCCCTCGCAGTGATCGCATCCTCGATCGAGCGGGTCGCTACCGAAATTCGTCATCTTCAGCGTACGGAAGTGCTCGAAGCGGAAGAATATTTTTCGAAGGGCCAGAAAGGCTCTTCGGCGATGCCGCACAAGCGCAATCCTGTCTTGTCGGAGAACATCACCGGCCTTGCTCGCCTTGTGCGCATGTGCGTCGTGCCGGCGCTCGAGAATGTCGCGCTCTGGCACGAACGCGACATCTCGCATTCGTCCGTTGAGCGCGGCATCGCTCCGGACGCGACCGTGCATCTCGACTTCGCGCTTCACCGGCTCGCGAACATCATTGAGAATCTTGTCGTCTATCCCGATCGCATGAAGGAGAATTTGGACAAGCTCGCCGGGCTCGTACACTCTCAACGCGTGATGCTGGCGCTGACTCAGGCCGGCGTTTCGCGCGAGGAAGCCTACCGGCTGGTTCAGCGCAACGCCATGCCGGCGTGGAGAGGCGAAGGCGCATTTCTCGACAACCTTCAACTCGATGAAGATGTGACGAAGCGCATACCGGCCGGCGAACTCGAACTTCTGTTCGATCTTGGCGTGCATACCAAGCACGTCGACACGATCTTCAAACGCGTGTTCGGCGAGGCTTAGCGGTCAGCGCCTTTTTGACCGCCTGGCGATCGGCTTGGCGTTTTTAAGTCCCATCGCTTTCAGGGCGAAGGCGTAGAGATGCGCCTGTTCGTCAAGCCGCTCAAAGCGCGCCGCGGCCCCGGCGTGCCCCGCCTCCATATTCATGCGCAGGACGAATGGTCCGCCTTTCGCGACGCGCTGAAGCTGGGCGATCCATTTGGCCGGCTCCCAATAGGTGACCCGCGAATCGGCGATGCCGCCTGTCGCCATGACGGGCGGATACTTTTTCCCGCGGACGTTTTCATAAGGCGAGTAGGACGCAATCCGCTCGAACGCCTCGGCGCTCGCGACCGGATTGCCCCATTCCGGCCATTCGAGCTGAGTAAGAGGCAGGCTCTCATCTGAAATCGTATTGAGGACGTCGACAAAAGGAACCGCCGCAAGCACGGCGCTGAACAAATCAGGTCGGCGATTGACCGCCGCTCCGACAAGAAGTCCGCCCGCGCTGCCGCCGAAAGCGGCGATCTTGCCGGCGCGGGTATAGCGCCGCGCAATCAGCGCTTCGGCCGCCGCGATAAAATCGGTGAAAGTGTTGGTTTTATTCTCCAGCTTGCCGTCGAGATACCATCGCCGGCCGCGCTCGGCCCCGCCGCGCACATGCGCGATCGCATAAACGGCGCCCCGATCGACCAGAGACAACGCCGTCGCCGAGAAGTCGGCGGCGACCGTCAAACCGTAAGCGCCGTATCCATATAGCAAGAGCGGGGATTTACGGTTGAGCTTCGAATTGGCGAGCCGCAACACCGTAACCGGCACGCTGGCGCCGTCGGGCGCCTTCGCTTCAATGCGCTCGACAATATAGCGCGACTTGTCATGACCGCTCGGAATTTCCTGTGTCTTAAGCAGCGTCCGCGCACGGCTCTCCATGTCATAATCATAAGTCTCCGCGGGCGTAGACGGCGACGTATAAAAGAACCGCAGCAGTTGCGGGTCGTATTCATTGCCGCCCGCGAAACCGAGCGCGAAGGCGGGCTCGTCAAAGGCGATTTCATGGACTGCGCCATCCTTTGATTCAATCACCAGGCGCGGCAGCGCGTCTTTCAATTCAAGACGCACGAGGAATCGCTTGTAAACGACAAATGACTTGATGAACGCGCCTGCGCGATGAGGGATATAATCTCTCCAATTCTCGCGCCCCGGCGCAGCCGTCGGCGCGGTGACGATTTTGAAATCGACCGCGCCATCGACATTTGTGAGAATGAAGAATTCGCCGCCCCGGTGCTCCACCGAATATTCGACGCCTTCTTCGCGTTTCGCGATCAGTTGCGGCGCGGTCTCGGGCGCATCCAGAGGAATGAACCGCACTTCGCTTGTCGCATGGGTGTGCGATTCGATCAGCGCAAAAGCGCGGCTTTGCGTCTCGCCGACGCCGACAAAGAACGCCTCATCCGGTTCATCGTAGACGAGAATATCGTCCGCCGCGCCTCGCCCCAGCCGATGCAGCTTCACGCGCCGCGGTCGCTGCTGGTCGTCGCGCTCGACATAGAAGAACGCCTGGCTGTCCGCCGTCCACACGACCTCGCCCGTCGTGCGTTCGATCGTCTCCTCATATTCTTCGCCCGTTGTGATCTCACGCACGCGGATTTGGTAATTTTCGGAGCCGACGCGGTCGAGGGCGCATGCGATGAGCCGGTGATCCGGACTGTGGATAACCGCCCCGATGCTGAAAAAGGCGGAGTCGCCCTTTTCCGCGTCCCCGTCGAATAGCGTTTCCGGTTCGCCTCCCTCGCGCGGCGCGCGCTTGAATATCGGATATTCCCCGCCGGTCCGATATTCGGTCCAATAACGCCAGGGGCCGTC
Organism: Alphaproteobacteria bacterium; assembly: GCA_016125425.1. Classification (GTDB taxonomy): domain Bacteria; phylum Pseudomonadota; class Alphaproteobacteria; order Caulobacterales; family Parvularculaceae; genus Amphiplicatus. The sequence continues at coordinate 22,357 of WGLT01000003.1, read as the reverse complement.
CGGGAGCGGCACGCTCGAGTCGTCTTCCTTGATGCGCCCGCGCATTTCCGCATAGAGCTTTGCGCGGAGCTTCTTGAGATCGCCCGTCACCTTTTCGTAATAGGCGTTCTCGGCCTCCAATGCGCTGCGAATCTCGGTCGGAAGCAGCCCCGGATCGGCGAGCACCTCGCGCCAATTGTCCGCCCTCAGCCAGGCGTATCCGTCGATCCGCGTCTTGCCGTGCTGGCGAATTTTCTGCGCAAGCGACTTTATCTTCGGCGGCGCATATCTCCGCGCGCCGGCGAATGGGTCTCGTCGAAACATACTCGCATCCCCAAAACGCGCCCGCGCCCCGCCGCGGGCGCGCCAACCTATCGCTTTTGCGAGCCGACGTGAACTGACGGGGTTGTGACGTTTCCTGGCGGGCGAATGGGGTATAAGCCGTTACGCGGCCTGGAGGGACCGGAGGAGGGACAGCAAATGCGGGCGATCTGGAAGATTGCGGCGGTCATCGCGATTTTGACGGCGTCCGGTCCCGGCGCCGCCGCCGCGGCGGGCGGCGAAGCGACGGCCATATTCGCGGGCGGCTGCTTCTGGTGCGTCGAGTCAGATTTCGAGCACCTCAACGGCGTAAAAGAGGCCGTCTCGGGATATTCAGGCGGTGAGCAGGACAATCCCACCTATCGCGATCATGATGATCATCTCGAATCGGTAGAGGTCTTCTACGATCCCTCGATCATCACCTATCGCCAGCTTGTCGACTACTTCCTTCGTCATATCGACCCGTTCGACGCCGGCGGTCAGTTCTGCGATCGCGGCCATTCCTACACAACCGCCATATTTGTCGCGACGCCCGATGAGCGCGAGACCGCTGAGGCGGCGATTTCAGACGCGGAAAAGCTTCTCGGGAAGAAACTTGTCACGCCCGTGCGGGAGCGGCTGAAATTCTGGCCGGCTGAAGACTACCATCAGGACTATTACAAAAAGAACCCGCTTCATTATCGATATTACCGGCAAGGCTGCGGCCGGGACCAGCGAGTCAAGGAAATTTGGGGCGCCCGCTGACAATATCAAAACTTGGCTGAAAGGCTGATCGCCGCAAATTGCTGAGCGCCGTCCTGCCCTGTGAACTCTTCCGTTCTCAGAACATAAGTGTAGGCGATCTGTACGCGCCGGATCTGCGTGACGAGCCCGCCCTGAAAATCCCCGACAAATGCTTTGCTCGGCACGCTGGGATCGCCCGGATGGAACATCCTTCCGTCGAGAAATGCGTCATAGGCGACGGCGCGCGCTTCCGCGCCTGCAAAGAAATACCAGCTGAAGTGATGCGTCGGCGAGAAATAACCCGCGCCGGCGAGAGACGGGCGCACGCGCGGCGGTCCGTAGTCATTGGTCAGATCCCGGCCGATCCGCATCGTCAGGCCGACGCGCGCATTGTCCTGAATATTGCCGATCGAGAACCCGAAGCTCGGCGTCAGATCGGCGCCGAAACCGGCGTCGCCGAATTCGAGGAGCGCGCGCCTTTGATGATCGTAGGACAGCACGAGCCCCGGTTCGTCGCCGATTTGATTGTCCCAGCCCTTCGCCGTCTCGCCGCCGATCAGCGTATGCCAGTGATTTTGCACGAATTCGCCGCCGGCGCTCGGGCCGATGACGCCGGCCTCGATCGTGAATTGATCGATCCGATCGTCCTGCTGGACCACGACCATATATTCGCCGTAAAGCCAGCCCGCATACGGATGCTGTTCCGGAAGGGGCGCCGTCGCGGACAGATCCTGCGGGGTGAAAATCGACTGACCGAATGCAAATCCCTTGCGGATGCGCGCATCCCTCCCGGCGCCAAGGATTTTCCGCGCAATGAAAGCGGAAAGCCCCTCCGGTTCTCTCTGGCCGGACACATAGGCGAGCCTTAGCCCGTTCGTATAGTTTTCGTCTGTGTTGGCGAAATAGTCGTTTTCCACGACGAAAGACCACGTGCTGAGCGTGTCTTCCGCCGTTCCCGGGAACTTGCTGGCGCTTTGGGCGGCGGCGACCGTAGGAGCGATCGTCGCAGTCAGCAGGATGAGCAAGGCTTTCCGCATCGGCTTCCTCGCCGCGTCGCGCGTCAGGCGTGAACCCGCTTCGCCGGCTGCTGTTGTGAAATGCAGTGGAACGATCCGCCCCCGGTCAATAAATGGGCTGACCCGATGGCATGCGCAAAGGGCCGGTCGATTGCGGATTTGAGAACGGACAACGCCTCTTCGGCGGCCGCCGCGTCTCCCGTCAAATCGACATAGGTCGGCATCACCACGGATTGATTGGCGATATAGAAATTCATATGGCTCGCCGCGACCGGCTCGCCGTCGAGCAGCGCGCGCCCTGGCGAAGGAATATCGATCACTTCCAGCCTGCGGCCGGCCGCATCCGTCGCCGACGAAAGAACGCGCCGTATCGAAGCCAGAATATGCGCGTTCGGATCGTTATCGCCGGTCGGGCGCATGCAAACGACTTTTCCGGGGGAGACGAACCGGGCGAGATTGTCGACATGCCCGTCCGTATGATCGCCGAGAAGGCCCTCGTCGAGCCAGATCACTTTTTCGGCGCCGAGCGCTGCTTTGAGAATGGTCTCGACGTCGCTTTCCGTCAGCCCCGGATTGCGGTTCGCGTTCAGCAGGCATTGCCGGGTCGTGATGACCGTCCCCTCGCCGTCCGCTTCGAGCGCGCCGCCTTCTGCGATCAATTCGTCGAACCGAAGCAGGCGGATGTCGGCCATGCCGGCGACGATGTCGGCGATGCAGTCGTCTTGGGGCAGTTCATATTTGCCTCCCCAACCATTGAAGCGGAATGCGCTCGCCGCGGACCGCCCATTGTCCTCAACAAATATCGGTCCGGTGTCGCGAAGCCAGATGTCGCCGATCGGCGCCGAGCGCACGCTCAGCATGGCACGATCCGGCAATGCGTTCCGCATTTTCTCCGCCGCTGCGATCGCTTCGGCGCCGCGCGCCAGGAGGTTCACATGTTCGCCGCGCGCTTCCCCGCCCGGGAACAAGATCGCGCGGATGAATTCGGCGACCTCCTCACGGGCCGGTTCCAGATCTTCCTCCCATAGATCGGCGGCGCTCGGCCAGCCGATCCACACGGCTTCGTGAGGCGACCATTCGGCGGGCTGTCGGCGCATCATTCCCTCATCTGGACAGGCGCCGAAGCGCATTGAACCTAATTGCTGCGAGCGCTATATATCGAGGCGCGGAGATATCCGCGAGATAGGATCTTCGGGGCGGGGTGAAAGTCCCCACCGGCGGTGATGCGGCGAAACGCCGACAAGCCCGCGAGCCGAGCAGGGCCCACCAGGGCGGCGCAAGGCAGGATCTGGTGAGACTCCAGAGCCGACGGTCAAAGTCCGGATGAGAGAAGGTCCGGCAGGCATGGAAAGGCCTGCGCCTGGAACGCGCCTTTCGCGCGCGCCGGCGCGGCTGGCATGCAGGTCCGATACGCCCCGAATCCGTTCTGGTTCGGGGTTTTTTATGGTCGACGACGACCGCCGATACATGATGCGCGCGCTGGATCTCGCCAAACGAGGACTTGGCGCGACTTCGCCCAACCCCATGGTCGGCTGCGTCCTCGTCAGGAACGGCGAAATCGTCGGCGAAGGCTGGCACAGCCGAGCCGGCGAGCCTCACGCCGAAGTCGAAGCGATCGCCGCCGCCGGCCCGAATGCGAAGGGCGCGACCGCTTACGTCACGCTTGAGCCTTGCGCGCATCACGGCAGAACGCCGCCTTGCACCGAAGCGCTCCTCAACGCCGGCGTTGCCGAAGTCGTCTACGCCCTGCCCGATCCCAATCCGAAAGCGGCGGGCGGCGCTGAGCGGCTCCGCGCGAAAGGCCTCAATGTGCGCGGCGAGGTGTGCGCGAAAGAGGCGGCTTATCTCAACCGCTTCTGGCTGCACGCAATCCGCGCCGGCCGGCCTTATGTCGTCGCGAAATTCGCGATGAGTCTCGACGGACGCATCGCGACGAAAACCGGCGACAGCAAATGGATCACCGGTCCGGCGGCGCGCGCGCGCGCGCATGAGCTGCGCCGGTCGGCGGATGCGATCATCGTCGGCGCCGGGACGGTCATTGCGGACGATCCTTCGCTGACAGCGCGTCCGGAGATCGGCGAAACCTCTTATCCCCTTCGTGTCGTCCTCGATTCCGCCGGCCGGACGTCTCCCGGGGCCGCCGTCTTTGACCGCACCGGGCGCGGGGCCCTTCTTGCGGCGACGAGCGCCGCGCCCCACGCCCGTCTCGACGCCTACCGGCGGCATGGCGTCGACGCCGTTGTCCTCAGCGCTGACGCACAAGGACGTCCCGACCTGCAAGAGCTGCTCGGCGAACTCAAAATCCGCGGCTGTTGCGGCGTCATGGTTGAAGGCGGGTCGCAAGTTCTCGGCGCATTTTTCGACGCGAGGCTCGTTGACGAGGTTTGGGCGTTCATCGCCCCCATCGTGATCGGCGCGGGCAAGCCCGCAATCGCCGGCGAAGGCGTCGCGCGCATCGCCGACGCCCTGCGGCTCTGCGATCTCGAAACGGAAACGCTTGGCGCTGACATTCTGGCGCGCGGCCGGATCAACAGGGGCCTGTGATGTTTACAGGTCTTATTGAAGAAACCGGCGTGATCAGCGAAGTCGCGCGCGCCAAGGGCGGTTATCAGTTGACGATCGCCGCGCGCGAAGTGCTGAGCGATGCGGCGCTCGGCGCGTCGATAGCCGTGAACGGCGTCTGCCTGACCGTGACGCGCTTCGACAAGGAGAAATTCTGCGTCGGTCTCGCGCCGGAGACGCTTGCAAAAACCAATCTCGGCGATCTCGTCCCCGGCGACGAAGTGGCGCTGGAGCGCGCCTGCCTGCCGACGACTCGGCTCGGGGGTCATTATGTGCAGGGCCATGTCGACGCGACGGGTGTCATCCGCTCGTTCCGTCCCGACAGAGACGCCCTCTGGATGACCGTATCCGCGCCGCCTTCGCTGATGCGTTACATCGCGCCGAAGGGTTATATCGCCGTCGACGGCGCCTCGCTGACCGTTGTTCATACAGGCGCTGACTGGTTCGACGTGACGCTCATCGCCTTTTCGCAAGGCAAACTCGTCCTGCCGCGGAAAAAGCCTGGCGCGCGCGTCAATCTCGAAGTCGACATCCTCGCGAAATATGTCGAGCGTCTCGCCGGCGCCGGCCGGCCGGCTCCTGTTACGCACGAGTTTCTTGAAGACCATGGTTTCATAAAAGAGGGAGCGCGCTGATGCCGCTTGCATCCATTCCCGAGGCGATCGCCGCCTACAAGACCGGCGAGTTCGTGATCATTGTCGACGACGAAGACCGCGAGAATGAAGGCGACCTCGCCATCGCAGCCGACTTCGTAACGCCGGCCGCCGTGAATTTCTGCGCCAAAGAAGGACGCGGACTGATCTGTTGCGCGATGTCTGGCGCCTTGATCGACCGCTTCGGCCTTCCCCTGATGGTGCCTGAAGAGGAAAACCGGTCGGGCTTCGGCACGGCGTTCACCATCTCTGTCGAAGCCGCCCGAGGCGTTTCAACCGGCATATCGGCGTCGGATCGCGCGCATACGATCAGAACATTGATTGATCCCAGATCGACCCGCGCGGACATCGTGACGCCCGGGCATATTTTTCCCCTCCGCGCGCGTGAGGGCGGCGTCATCGAGCGCGGAGGGCAAACCGAGGCGAGCGTCGATCTCTCGCGTCTCGCAGGACTGACGCCGGCGGCGATGATCTGCGAAGTGATGAAGGACGACGGAGAAATGGCGCGCCTGCCCGATCTCGAACAATTCGCGGCCCGCCACAATCTCAAAATCGTCTCCGTCAAAGCGCTGCGCGATTACCGGCTTGCTCGCGAATGCGATGCGTCGCTGCGCCGCGCAGCCGGATAAGCGAGGAGTTCCGATGTCAAAAACATTCGAGGGCGCCCTTTCCGGAGCCGGACTTCGAGTCGCAATTGTCGCAACGCGCTGGAACGACTTCATTGTCGACCGGCTGCTCGACGGGGCGAAAGACGCGCTGCGCCGACACGGCGTCGATGAAGGCCGGATTGATATCGCCGTCGCGCCAGGCGCCTATGAGGTTCCCTTCGCCGCGAGAAAGCTCGCTGCGACCGGCCGCTATGACGCCATCGTCGCGCTCGGCTGCGTCATTCGCGGCGCGACTCCGCATTTCGACTATGTCGCCGGCGAAGCCGCGCGCGGCGTCGCCGCGGTCGCTCACGATACGGGCGTTCCGGTCGCCTTCGGCGTACTGACGGTCGACACCATTGAACAGGCGATCGAACGCGCCGGAACGAAAGCTGGAAACAAGGGCGCGGAGGCCGCTCTCGCGGCGATCGAAATGGCCAATCTCTGCCGCTCCATCGAGGAGGCGTAAATGTCCGCGGAAACTGTCGCATTGAAAACCGTCGCGCCGACCCGCCCCGACCGGGAAGAGGCCGAAGACGCGGTTCGCACGCTGCTCGCCTATTTCGGCGAGAACCCGGCGCGCGAAGGCCTCATCGATACGCCGCGGCGTTTCATCGACGCCTATGAGGAGTTTTTATCCGGCTACGCCGATGATCCGATTGAAATTCTGTCGCGCACCTTTGAAGAAGTCGAAGGCTACAACGACATCGTTCTGATGAAAAACATCCGCTTCGAGTCGCATTGCGAACATCACATCCAGCCGCTCATCGGCGTCGCGCATGTCGCTTACTTGCCGGGAAACCGCGTCGTCGGCATCTCCAAGCTCGCTCGCGTCGTGGACGCCTATGCGCGCCGTCTCCAAAGTCAGGAAACGCTGACGAACCAGATTGCGCGCGCGGTCGAAGAAGCGTTGCAGCCGCGCGGCGTCGCCGTCCTTATCGATGCGGAACACCAATGCATGACCACGCGCGGCGTCCACAAGACCGGGGTGTCTTGCGTCACCCAGACTCTCACTGGCGAATTCCGGCAGGACCCAGCGCTCGAGGCGCGGTTCTTCCGGCTGATTGGCCAGCCGGCATAGGTCGCCGGACGGATTTGCCTGCGCGGATCCGACCGCTTATCTGGTGCTCCTCATGACGCCGAAAGAGAAAATCCGGGAAGACTTCAAGCGGGCTCTCCTGCAGACGACGCGCGCGCTCTCGGCGAAAAAAGACATTGAGGTCGCCTTCGGCGGCGATCATGCGAGCGTGCAAGGAAAGAAGGCCCGCATTCCGCTGCCCGCGCGCGTGCTCGATCCGGAAGCCGCCGCCGTCGCTCGCGGCGAAGCGGATGCGGCGGCGCTCCGTCTCGCTCATCATGACGAGGTTTCTCACGCGCTTTACGCCCCGAAAGGCGGCGAAGCGCAGGCGGTGTTCACGGCGCTCGAAAACGCCCGATGTGAAGCGATCGGCGCCAGAGCGTTGAGAGGAGTCGGCGACAATCTCGACGCCGCGCTCGAAAAGAGCATGATCGATCGGGGTTTTCCCGCCCTGCCCGAGAATGAAGCGCCGCTCGCCGACCTCGCGGCCCTGCTGCTGCGCGAACGACTGACGGGACGGGCTTCTCCGAAAGCCGCCCAACGTCTTCTGGACGCTTGGCGCGCTGATCTCGAACGCCGGGCCGGCGCGTCGCTCAACGCGCTCGCGGCGTCGGTCGATCTCGAAGACCAGGCGGCGTTCGCAAAGCTTTCCCGCGCCGTCCTGCGCGATCTGGACCTCGAGGACGATGAGGAAGGCGGCCAAAAGGGCGATCAGAGCGCCAGAGGCGAGGACGACGCGCAGGACAAAGAAGATGTGTCGGAGGATTCCGATGACGGCGCTTCCGAAACGCCTGAGGAAGGCCTTCCCGAAAGCGGCGAAGAAGAAGGCGCTGAAGGCGAGGTCTCCGAACAGGACATGGAGCAGCTCGAAGAGGACGCCGACGGCGCCGCCGACAACGCCAGGATTTCAGCGATCCGCTCGCGCTTCGAGGGCGACAGCGGCGAAATCTACAAAGCCTATACCAAGGAATTCGACGAAACGGCGAATGCGGCCGATCTCTGCGATCCGGAAGAGCTCGCGCGACTCCGGCGAACGCTCGACCGGCAGCTTGAGAATTTCCACAATGTCGTCTCGCGCCTGGCGAACAAGCTGCAGCGCAAATTGCTCGCCCAGCAGAACCGCAGTTGGGATTTCGATCTCGACGAAGGCGTCCTCGACGCTGCGCGGCTCGCGCGCGTCGTCGTCGATCCGATGCAGCCGCTTTCGTTCAAGCAGGAACGAGAACAAGAGTTTCGCGATACGGTCGTCACGCTTTTGATTGACAATTCCGGCTCGATGCGCGGCAGGCCGATCACTATCGCCGCGATCTGCGGCGATATTCTCGCGCGCACGCTCGAACGCTGCGGAGTCAAAGTCGAGATCCTCGGCTTCACCACCCGCGCATGGAAGGGCGGTCAGTCGCGCGAGAAATGGGTCGCAGACGGACGCCCGCCAAAGCCCGGGCGCCTCAACGACCTTCGACACATTATTTATAAAGCGGCCGACGCGCCATGGCGGCGCGCGCGCGCCTCGCTCGGCCTGATGATGAAGGAAGGCCTTCTCAAGGAGAATATCGACGGCGAAGCGTTGTTGTGGGCGCATGAGCGCCTGATGGGTCGCCCGGAATCGCGCCGTATTCTGATGGTTATTTCAGACGGCGCGCCGGTTGACGATACGACGTCTTCCGCCAACGGCGGGGCTTATCTCGAACGCCATCTCCGGGACGTCATCGCCCGGATCGAAACCCGCTCGCCGATTGAGCTGCTCGCCATCGGAATCGGTCACGATGTGACGCGTTATTATCGCCGCGCCCTGACAATTGTCGACGTCGAACAGCTCGGCGGCGCAATGGTCGACAAACTCGCCGAGCTGTTCGATGAAGATGACGCTGTCCGGCAGGCGCGCCGCCGATTCGGCCAGGTCGCCTGACGCGACCTCGCTTTGTTTTTACCTTGACGCCGTAATGTCAATGGTTACTATGACGTCATAGCCAACCCATTCGTCATCGGAAAAGCCGCCTTGCCCGACTCCGAAATCAGTTCGCAGGAGCCGGACCTCGCCGACAGCGTGCGCCTTGTTTTCATGAATTTCGAGCGAGAAAGGAAGATCCAGCGGTTTTGTCGTATCACGAATCGTTAGCGCTCCGTGCGCAATATATTTCTCGCCGACTTTTACAATATTTCTCGATACAAACCGCGCAGCAGGATATTTCTTCGCGGCGAACCAATCATCTTCCGGCAATGCGATATCACGCTGCATGTCGCCAGTCTCCGCCGAATTCATATCGACGGAAACGTCGATTGACGCGTCGGCAAGGTTGGCGGGATCAAAGCTTATTGATGCGTCAAACCGCTTGAATTTTCCCTGAAATGACTTGCCAGCCTCAATTGCGGAGAATCCAAGCGTGCTCTTTGCATAATCAACAGTCCATTTGCTTGACGTCGGCGAAGCGCCGGAGCCGAAGACACCAGCGACCAAACATAACAGGATAAGGTGAGAACTAACGCTCTTCATCTCCGCTAGGCTTTCTTTTCCTTTGCCGACGGCTCGATTATGGGGATCATCCGAGAAAGAACGCCGCGATTGCTGCTGAAATAATGCTTCAGCGCTCCAGCCACATGAATGACAATCAGCGCGATCGCGACAAAGGCGGTATATTCATGCGCCTCCTCAAAAAATTCATGAAGAGGCTTATTCGCGGGAAGAGGCAAATTGGGCCATGGAATCATTCCGAAGAGCACAGTCGGCACCTTGCGCGCGGATGACGATATCATCGCCCATCCGAAAATCGGCAACGCAAGCAATATGACGTAGAAAGCGACATGCACGACTCTCGCGACAAACTTCTCCCAAGCCGCCATTACGTCGGGCAAAGGCGGGGCCTTATGAGTCAGTCGCCAAAAAATACGAACGATTGTAAGAAGCAATATTGTAATGCCGACGGACTTATGAATCTGCAAGACCTGAAAGATCAATTGCCTGTTGTCCTCCGGAATGGTTCCCATCCACAGGCCGCCTGCAAGCTGGCCGATCAATAGAACAGCGATGATCCAGTGGAGCGCGATCGCTCCGGTCGAGTAGCGTGGAAGGGGCATTGCGGTTTTTGATCTCCTCTTCAGCCGAATGTCGGAATACTAAAGCACTCGAAGGTCTTCTCCAATGGCGGCCGGGTCCGCAAAAATCCGCAATCGAAACATCTAGCGGCCCTCGCCGAAACGCGACACGTGATTGGCGAGCAAAGGCCTCTGGCGTTCGCGCGGGTCTTCTTTCGCCTTGCCCAGATAAACGTAGCCGGCGATTCGTTCCGTCGGCCCAAGGCCGAAAGCGTCCAGCACGGCGCGGTCGTAGGCGCACCATTCGGTGATCCATTGGGCGGCGAAGCCGTGGGCGCTCGCAGCGATCAGCATGTTCTGGCAGACGGCGCCCGCGGTGAGAATTTGCTCCCATTCCGGCGTCCGGTGCGTCGCGTCGACGGCGGAAACGACGGCGATCACGACGGGCGCGCGCATGAAGCGCCCTCGTTCAGCGCTTATGCGCGCTTCGTCCGCCCCCGGCTCGTTCGCCTTGAAAGCCCTGGCGAGAACATCGCCTGCTTTGGCGCGCGCTTCTCCTTCAAAAATGATGAACCGAAACGGGCTCACCCGCCGATGATCGGGAACCCGCGCCGCGATCTCCAGAATCGACTTTAATGTCGGGGCGTCGGGGCCGGGACCGGTCAAGAGGTCAGCCGAAGTCGAACGTCGAAACCGCAGAAGCTCGATCGTGTCCGGCGAAGGATGCGCCGCCGGCAGCGGCGCTCCGAATTCGGGCGGCGTATAGGGCTGCATTTCAGACTCTCTCATGACGGCTACAATCGAATGGCGCCGGCGCGCGCCTGCATTTTCTGCGATCATTTGTGACACGATCAATCATATCGTCGCCCTAAACCCGATCGTCAGTTCGCGCGGCTCGCCGGGAAAATAGCGTTCGGTCCCGAAGGCATAGTCGGCCCGCTCGGCGTAATAGACGTTCAGCAAATTGCGGATGGTCGCGGTCGCGGTCAAATGCTTCGAGACACGCCAGGCGCCGCGAAAGTTTACAAGGTGATAGCCCGGATAGACTTCGGTGTTGGCCGCGTCCATGAAGTATTTGTCGACAAAGCGCCATTCCAGCTCGGCTGTAAGGGGCGCGGATTTCGACGTCCAAAGCGCCCGCCCGCCGGCGAGCCAGCGCGGCGCGGTATCCACCGTGTCGCCGAAACGGATCGACTCGCTCGCCTGCGGCAAGGAAAGCGTCGGTCGGTCGAAGCGATAGGTATGCCTGCCGTAGCTCGCATCAGCGTAAAGCGTCAAAGCGTCGGTCACGCGCGCCGTAAGAGACGCCTCCGCGCCGACATGCCGGGTCTTGCCGTCGGAAACATTGTAGCCGTCGGCGGCGCGAAAGAAGAAATGGCGCTTCGCCATAAAATAGCCGGCGAGATTGACGCTCACGCCTTCGCTGATCGCGCCTTTCCAGCCCGCCTCCCATGAGTCGATCGTCTCAGGTTCGGCCGGGTTCGTCGTCTGGTTGATCTGTAGACGGTATAAATCCGTCGTCTGCGGCGGGCGCGCTCCGCGCGCATAGGAGAGATAAACGGACGAGCGCTTCAGCTGATAAAGAAGGCTCGCCTTGGGACTCGCGGTCGCGAACTGGTCGATGCGGTCCGCCGGCCGCAGGAATCGGCCAACGACCCCGTCGCTTGTGTGGTTGACATAATCGTAGCGCGTGTAGTCGAGCCGGCCCGCGATGACGGCTTTAAGACGCGGCGCAAGTCGATACGTCAGTTGCAGAAAAGGCGAAGCCGACCATGCGCCGACTGAATAATCGTAATGAACGCCCTGCGTGTAGGAAAAAACAGTCGGCTGCGCCTGAATCTCCGTCAGGTCGCCCTTCGTATGCTCCCAGTCAAAGCCGGCGATGATCTCGGCGCGGTCCGACGCCCTCCAGTAAACGGCCGATTGCGCGCCGAGGCTCCAGTGGCTGTTTTCCTCCGTCGCTTCGCCCGGAACGAAATGCATAAGGAAGCGCATTTGCGTCCAGCGCGCAAAAGGCGTCACGGAAACGAGCAGATTATCGTTAGGCTGATAATTGACGTCGCTCTGGATGCGTCCGGATCGCGCGTCCCGATACGCCTCCGGATTCGGATTGGCCCTTCTGAGCGCCGGGTCTTTATAAGCGTCATGCCCGACGACATAGCCCGCGGTTTCCTGATTGAGATTGACGCCGGAAAAGATCGTCGAAACCGTCCATGCGCCGCCCGGCGTCCAGTCGTCGCGCAATAAGATCTTCTGTTGATCCGCGCCGGAATTGGCGCGATACCCATGCTCGGACTCGGCGGCGAAACCGGCGAGCAGGCCATGCGCGCCAAAGGCGTTTGAGACCAGCCCCGATCCTTTAAAGCGGGCCGTCGTATCGCCCGAAATATCGAGATAGCCGGTGAGATTTTCGCTCGCCGCCGGCGTGACGACATTGACGACGCCGTGAATGGCGTTTGCGCCATAGAGCGCGCCGCTCGGCCCGCGCGCGACTTCCATGCGCGCGGCGAGTTCGGTTTGCGCCTCGAAGAGTTCGTTGACGTTGGCGAACCCCGCCGAGCGCAGCGGCACGCCGTCCTGAAGAAAGAGAAAATCGCCCGCCCCCGCCCCGCCCGTCAGCACGGGCGAGCGAATGGCGGTCAGATATTCGACGCCGCTGCCGCGATGAATGAGCACGCCCGGGACGCGATTTAGAATCTCGCTCGGGTGATCGGCGTTGATGCGGCGGAGTTCGGCCCCGTCGACCGACGACACGCTGGCCGGAACATCAAGCGCCGATTGCGCCCGCCTCTCGGCCGTGACGATGATTTCATCATGCGCGCAGGCGGGATGCGCGAACCAAAATGCGAACAGCGCGCCGGCCGCCGCACGCCCTTGAAGAGAGCGGATTTTGCGCTTCGCTATGATCGAGCAGAAACGGCGGCGTTCCAAACGCAAAGCCGCGACGCAAGAAACGCCAGCCCTTGAGCCGCCAGGCGCGTCCCGTCGACAAGCGGCGATTTCGGTTCGCACGCTCACTAAGGCGTCACCACATTGAACCAGCGATCGAACTTGTCATGCGCGAGAAGATATTGTCCAAAATCGACCGGATTTCCTTCGACCTTGATCCGCCCCTTGGCGAGTTCGCCCTGGAAAGTCGCCCGGCCGAGCGTGATGTCGTCGAGATCGGCGCGGCTCGTCTTCACGGTCGCCGTGGCGTCTTTATAACCGCCCGTTTTCTGCTCTTCGACGCCGTCCGCGATCTTGACGCCGATTTTCTCTCCGGTGTCGGAAAACTCGAAATTGATCGTCAAGGATCCGCTCATTTTCTTCGGATTGAAGCGGACCGCAAGCGCATCAAAATAATCCGGCGTCGGGATCGCTTTGACGAAATCCGGATTGGCGAGGTCGCTTCGCCCTGACTTGTCGACCCCGTCGCGCAGCTCCTTGGCGCCCTGAAGATAATAATTGCGCCAGATTGCGCTTTCCGTCTGGAAACCGAGTTGCTCATACGCCGCGGCGAGAAGGTTTTTCGCCCGTCGGTTATTCGGTTCGGCGAAGACGAGCTGATTCATGATCGTCGCAACCCACCGATACTCGCCCTTGTTGAAGGCAGTCTCCGCATTCTCGATCATCTTGTCCGCGCCGCCGGCGAGTTCGACATAGTGTCTGGCCTCTTCTTCGGGCGGCAAGGGATCCAGATGAGCGGGCACGCCGTCCCACCAGCCGAAATAACGCTGATAGGTCGCGCGCGCATTGTGGGCGATCGCGCCGTAATAGCCGTGCGTTGAAAAGTCCGCCTTCAAGAAATCGGGCGCGCCGATCATGTCCGCGATTTCATTCATGGCGTAGCCTTCATTTGCGAGCCGCAGCGTCTGGTCATGAATGTAGCGATAGAGATCGCGATGATGTTCAAGACGCCGTCTTACGCGGTCATTCCCCCAGACCGGCCAGTTGTGCGAAGCGAAGAGAACCTGCGCGTCGTCTCCGAACATTTCGAGCGCCGTATCGAGAGCGCGGCTCCATGCGAGCGCATCGCGCACTTTCGCGCCGCGCAGTGTGAGAAGATTGTGATCCGTCGTCGTCGCGAGCTCGGCGACGCAGAGCGCCTTCTTTTGCGGCAGATAGAACAATATCTCCGCCGGCGCCTCCGTGTCGGGCGCCATGACGAATTCAAATTCGACGCCGTCGATTATTTTACGTTCGCCAGTGTGTTTCACGGTCTCGGTCGGCTTCATAAAGCCGACAACCCCTTTGGAGATCGTCTTTCCGATCCCTGAATCGACGAGGCCCGACGGGCCGGGGAGGATATTTGCGCCGAACTGGAAGGCCGCGCGGCGCGCCATTGCGTTTCCGGCGAGCACATTTTCGCCGATCGCCGCCTCGGCGAATCCGTCCGGCGCGATAATCCGGACACGTCCGGACGCCACATCGTCGTCAGAGACGACTCCACGCGCGCCGCCAAAGTGATCGACATGGCTGTGCGTGAATATGACCGCCTTCACGGGGCGGGCGCCGAGTTTCTCATTGGCGAGCGCCAGCGCGGCGCGCGACGTTTCTTTCGACAACAGGGGATCGACCACGATCCAGCCGGTCTCGCCTCTGATCAGGGTCATCACGGATAGATCGTAGCCGCGCAGCTGGTAGACGCCGTCGGTCACTTCAAACAGGCCGTGAATGGCGTTCAGCTGCGCCTGTCGCCAGAGCGAGGGATTAACAGTCGCCGGCGCGGGACCTTTCAGGAAATCGAAATCCGACTGGCTCCAGACGACCTCGCCGTTCTCATTCTTGATCACGCCGCCGTCGATCGCCCCGAGAAATCCGCGCCTTGCGTCCTCGAAATCCTGGCTGTCGCCCAGAGGCAGTTCTTTCGCGAAGGCGGCGTTCTTCTTCTTCGTCGCCTCGGTCGCCGCTCCCGGCGTCGGCAATGAGAAGGCGGGCGCAGCGGCGTCGCCGGACGGCGCGTTCGTGCGCGCCTGCTCTCCGCAAGCATTGAGACAAAGCGCCGCAATCGCGGCGGCGATGAATGACGGGCGCATGAAAAGCCCCCTTTCCGTCCGGCTTTCGGCGCCAAGGTATAGGCGCCGCGCACGCTGCGTCCACATCGCGGCGCCGCGCCCGCTATGACTGCGCCTGACGCTTTCCCTCACCGGCCGCAACAGGTTATTTAAACGGTCGGATTTGGACGGAGAGCGACGATGCGCGACCTCAAAAAATTCTACATCGACGGCGAATGGGTCGCGCCATCCGGCGCTCGGACGCTGGATGTCATCAATCCCGCGACCGAGGAGGCCTTCGCGACCATTGCTCTCGGAACGAACGCCGATGTCGACCGGGCCGTGACGGCGGCGCGCCGCGCATTCGATTCCTTCGCGGCCACGAGCCGGAAGGATCGCATCGCCCTCCTCGAGCGGATCGTCGAACAATATATGGCGCGCTTTCAGGAACTGGCCGAGGCGATTTCCGACGAAATGGGCGCGCCCATGAAACTCGCGCTCGAGGCGCAGGCCGCTTCGGGCGTCGGACACTTCCAGACGATGATCGCGGTCCTCCGCAATTTCGATTTCGTCGAGGAGCGCGTCGGCTTCGAACTCGTGCGCGAACCGGTCGGGGTCTGCGCGCTCATTACGCCATGGAACTGGCCGGCGAACCAGATCGCCTGCAAGGTCGCGCCGGCGCTCGGCGCGGGCTGCGCGATGGTGCTCAAACCGTCCGAGATCGCGCCGGTTTCGGGCCACATCATAGCGGAGATACTCCACGCCGCCGGCGTTCCGAAAGGCGTCTTCAATCTTGTGGACGGCCTTGGTCCGGAAGTCGGCGCGGCCATGTCTTCGCATCCGCAGGTCGACATGGTGTCCTTCACCGGCTCGACGCGGGCCGGCATAGAGGTCGCGCGGAACGCCGCGCCGACAGTCAAACGCGTCGCGCAAGAGCTGGGCGGCAAATCCGCCAACATTATTCTGCCGGACGCCGATCTTGAAAGAGCGGTGAGATCAGGCGTGCGCTCGATGATGAGCAATACGGGGCAGAGCTGTAACGCCCCGTCGCGCATGCTCGTGCCCGCTGACGCGATGGACAAGGCGATGGCGATCGCTTCGGCCGTCGCCTCGGCGATCCGCGTCGGCGATCCCAAAGACCCCGGCACGCAGATGGGACCGCTGTCGAGCGAAGCGCAATGGAACAAGGTGCAGGCCCTGATCGAGAAAGGCGTCCAAGAGGGCGCCGTTCTCGCCTGCGGCGGAACCGGACGCCCCGAAGGCCTCAATCGCGGCTATTATGCGAAGCCCACGGTTTTCGGCCGCGTCTCGAACGACATGACGATCGCGCGCGAGGAGATATTCGGCCCCGTGCTGTCGATTCTTCCCTACAAGGATGAAGAAGACGCAATCCGCATCGCCAACGACACCGATTACGGTCTCGCCGGCTACGTCTATTCCGGCGATATCGAACACGCGCGCAGGGTCGGCGGCCGCATCCGCGCCGGACAGATCAGCCTGAACGGCGCGGGAGGAAACCTCAACGCGCCCTTTGGAGGCTACAAGCAATCGGGCAATGGGCGCGAATGGGGCGCGATGGGCCTCGAAGAGTTTCTCGAAACCAAAGCCGTCCTTCGACCGGCCGGCTGACAAGATAATGAAGAAGGAAACGGGGGGAGAATGATACGCACTTTCGCCGCCGCGTTCGTCGCAGCGCTGGCCGTCGCGCCGGTTCACGCCGAGAACTATCCCGACAAGCTTTTGTGGGGTGATACGCATCTGCACACGAATCTGTCGGTCGACGCCTATTTCCTCGGAAATCGAACGGCCGATGCCGACACCGCCTATCGTTTCGCCAAGGGCGAACCCGTCATCCATCCGTACACGCATGCGCGCGCGCAGCTTCGCGAGCCGCTCGACTTTCTTGCGGTTACCGATCACGCCGAATTGCTTGGCGTCCCTTATCGACTTCTGACAGTGGGCGATGAAAGGCTGACGCATACCCGGCTCGGCAGAAAGCTGATCGAACTCGCAAATTCAGGTCGCGGAGAGGATGCGTTCGGTCTGTTCATCCTCGCCATCAATCAAACCGGCCTCCAGGATTCGAACGGCCGTCCGCCCAAGGTCGGATTATTGAAGGCCCTCAAATGGCGGTTCATGGCGCTCGTCTCGGTTCCCGATGCGCGCGAACAGGCCAATGAATGGCTTGCCGGCGATCCCACCCTGATCGGCGACCTCAACCAGCCCGACGTCATTCGCACAAGCTGGGAATCGAATATCGACGCCGCCGAGCGCAACAACGAACCTGGAAAATTCACGACTTTCATTGGCTGGGAATATTCCTCGACGCCCGACGGCGCGAACCTGCATCGCTGCGTCTTCACGCCAGCCGGCGGAGACGTCGCCAGGAAATTCCTTCCCTTTTCCGCGGTCGACAGCCCGAATCCGGAAGATCTCTGGCGATGGCTGGAGAAGACGAAGCAGGAGACGGGCGCCGATTTCGTTGCGATCCCGCACAATTCCAATCTCTCGAAAGGCCGCATGTTCGCAACCGTCGATTATGAGGGCAAACCGCTGACGCCGGAGATCGCCAAGCTCCGCGCCGAATGGGAGACTGTCGCCGAAGTCACGCAGACCAAGGGAACTTCCGAAACGCGCCCTGAGCTTTCGCCGAATGACGAGTTTGCAGATTTTGAATTCTTCAACCGGCTCATCGACGCCCGCACGCATGCGCAGCACGCGCCGACGGTGACGCCCGCCGATTATGTCAGAAGCGCATTGAAAACCGGACTCGAGCTCGAATCGAGTCTCGGCGTCAATCCGTTCAAGCTCGGCATGATCGGCGCGACGGACTCCCACACCGCATTGTCGAGCACGGAAGAGAACAATTTCTACGGGGCGATGCCGCCGGATGGCGCGCCCGCCAATCGCGAGATCGGCTTCAAAGACGTCGGCGTGAAGACATGGCAAATATCCGCCTCCGGACTCGCCGCCGTGTGGGCGCGAGAGAACACCCGTCAGGCGATCTTCGACGCGTTCAAGCGCCGCGAAGTCTACGGAACGACGGGGCCGCACATCAGATTGCGCTTTTTCGGCGGCTTCGCCTTCACGCCTGACGACGCCGGCGCGCGCGACATCGCAGCGGTCGGATACGCCAAGGGCGTTCCAATGGGCGGCGACCTCACGCGCGCGCAAGGCGGCGCGGCGCCGTCTTTCCTCATTCGCGCGGTGAAGGATCCGATGAGCGCCAATCTCGACCGCGTGCAGGTGGTCAAGGGCTGGATCGGCCCGGACGGAAAAGCGCAGGAAAAGGTCTTTAATGTCGCGTGGAGCGGGGATCGCGCCGTCGACGCCAATGGTCGTCTGCCGCCCGTCGGCGATACGGTCGATGTCAAGACGGCCTCTTATACGAACACGATCGGCGAAGCCGAACTCACGACGGTCTGGAAGGATCCGGAATTCAACCCCGACCAGCGCGCCTTTTATTACGTGCGCGTACTCGAAATTCCCACGCCGCGGAACTCGCTTTACGACTCGGTCGCGCTGGGCGAGGCGCCGCCCGAAGGCCTGCCGACCTCCATACAGGAACGCGCCTATTCCTCGCCGATCTGGTATACGCCGTAAGCTCCCCGATGGCCGCTATCAAGCCCATCCTCAAAGACCCGCTGACGCATTTCCTTGTCATCGGCGCAGTCCTCTTTTTCATCGGCTCGGCTTTGAAGCCGCCGCCGCAGGACGAAAAGCAAATTGTCGTTGACCGCCCGGCCCTGCTCGAATTCATCCAGTACCGTTCGAAAGCCTTCGAACCGTCGACGGCCGCCGCGCTTTTCGATTCGATGTCGCCGGCGCAGCGAAAAGACCTGATCGACGACTATGTGCGCGAAGAGGCGATCTACCGCGAAGCGAAATCCATGGGGCTTGAGGCGAGCGACTATGTCATTAAGCAGCGCCTGATCCAGAAATTCGACTTTCTCGCGCAGAACGCCGTTTCGGATATCGCGCCGAGCGACGAAGAAGTCGCGGCCTATTTCAAGGCGCACAGGAAAGACTACTATATCCAGCCGTCCGTCACATTCACGCATGTCTTCTTTTCCAAGACGAACCGGGGCGCCGAGGCGGCGCGAAGCGCGGCGGAATCGGAGGCGGCCAAGCTCAACGCCCGAAAGGCCCCCTTCGAAGCCGCGGTCGGCGAAGGCGAGCGCTTCCCCTTCGACGTCAATTACGTCGAACGCACCTATGACTATGTCGAATCGCAATTCGGCGCGGACGCGGCGAAGGCGATCTTCGATCCCGCGGGGCCTTTCAAAGTCTGGCGCGCGCCTGTTGTGTCGCCCTATGGCGCGCATGCGGTTTTCGTCTCCAAAGTGACGCCGGGCCGGTATCCGGCGCTCGCAGAGGTCAGACGCCAGGTCGCGGCGGATGCGCAGCGCGCTAACGAACAGGCGGCCGAGGCGCGCATCGTCGCCGATCTTGTCAAGCGCTATAAGGTCGTTCTCGACCTGAGCCCGACGAGCGAAGAGGCGCCGGCGAAAGCGGCGGGAGCGAAATGACCCTCCGCTTTCTGATCATCCTTTTTACGCTTCTCGCCGCCGGGGCCGCGCATGCGCATGACGCGCGCCCGCTTGCGGTCGAAATTCGCGAAATCGCACAGAACCGCTTCGCGCTGTCCTGGCATGCGCCGGGATCGGTCGCGCCCGAGAACGCGCCCCGGCTCGCGCTCGGCGCGCCCTGCCGGGCGATCGCGCCCGCCGGCGCGGACGATCCCCTGCGCGGGCGCGCGATCTACGCCTGCGACAACGGATTGAAAGACGCAGAGCTCACGATTGAATGGCCGTATTTCAATCCCTCTCTTGCGACTCTCGTTCGCGTCGCCTGGAGATCGGGCGAGGTCTCGACCGAAGTTCTCGATCCGTCGACGACAAGCTGGCGGGCGCCGGCGCGCGAGACATTCGCCGGCGTTTCGAAGAGCTACTTCATCCTTGGCGTCAAACACATTCTGACGGGCGTAGACCACATCCTGTTTCTTGCGGGGCTGATCGTGCTCGCGCGCACGCCGGGGCGGGTTCTCGTCACGGCGACCGGATTCACCCTCGCCCATTCGCTGACTCTCGCGCTGGTCGCGCTTGATCTGGCGCGCGTCTCCGTGCCGGTCGTCGAAACGCTGATCGCGCTGTCGATCGTCTTCGTCGCAGCCGAGATCGCGCGCGGCGACAGGACGACGCTCGCCTGGCGCCGGCCCGTTCTCGTCGCCTCGACCTTCGGCCTCCTGCACGGCGCCGGCTTCGCCGCGGCCTTGCGCGAGATTGGCCTTCCGCAAACGGAGCGCGCGCCGGCGCTGTTCTTTTTCAATGTCGGCGTCGAGGCCGGACAGCTGATCATCATCGCTGCGATCTTCGCGGCGGTGACGCTCGCAAGACGCGCAGCGCCTGGCGCGGCGGCGCGCCTGCCGCTCTCGCCCGAGCGCGCGGCCGGCTATGCGATCGGCGTTCTGTCGGCCTATTGGCTCGCCGCGCGCGCGGCCGTCGTTCTCGCCTGAACGGCGCGGCGGGCGCGGCGAAGGCTCAGGGCTGGACCGGCTTTTCCTCCGCCGGCTTTTTCTTCAACTCCTGAAACACGCCGAGCGCGCAGGCGCCGCCGGGCATCTGGGTCGAATTGTCCACGATCGTCACGATCTGGTTCTCGCACAGCATCCCGCCATGGATTGTGTATTGCAGCCGGTTGAAAGACGAGGCCGCGCCCGAGCATTTGCCATGCGTCTCGTTGAGATAATACTGGCTCACCCCGACGCGCACGAGAAACTGCGTATCGGATAGCGGCGTGATATCGTCGATCATGGGCGGGCTGAGGCAAGTCACCGTCTTGCCGGTTTTTTCGAACTGCGCCAGCCTTTGTTCGGCGTCGGGTTTTCCTGCGAGCGCCGGACCGGCGAGGAGCGCGGCTGAAAGCGCGCCCAATCCTAGCAATCGAAGCATGAAACCTTCTCCTTGTGGTCTTTTCCGCTCGCCCCTGCCCGGAAGCAGGATAATGGCGGGCGGGCGCGCCGTCATTCACTTTTCGGAGATGCGGCGTTTCGACCCTGCGCCGATCAGCCCGGCGGCCGGGCCCGGCGCGGCGGCCCGAAAAGCGAACGGGCGCGTCGGGTGTTGCGAAACCCGCGCGCCCGTCCTTCCATTCGCGCCCAGATCCGAACCGAAAGCCTTTCGCCCTTTCCCGCATTGACGCTTCGTGCGGAACGGGGCGCGAAAACGCCTGGCAGTCGAAACCGGCCGTATCCAATCGCCTTCGCCGCGGCGCGCCGCGAGCGCACAATTGATCCGCATAAGGAGGGGATTTATGCGGATACGGATGATTGAACGACAAGGGCCCGGCTCCGTCAACGCGAAATCGCATTAACCATTTTCACTTTTTACGCTTTGTTAACGAAGGTAAACATCGTATGAAGAACCCTGAGCAGATCGCGCTCCGCGCGCGCAAGATCCCGCTCTCGCCGGCGCCGGAAAACGACGCCGGCCCGAAAAGGAAATACGCCATGCATTTCTCCCGCGCGCTCGCCCTCGCCGCGCTTGTTTCCGCCGCCGCCTGCGCGGCGCCGCCGAAGCCGGAAAAGCCCGCGCCGGCGATGTCCGCCGATTATGAGGTCCGTTACCAGCAGTGCATGTATCAGGCATGGGCCGGCCCGATAGACTGGAAGACCCGCAAGGCGATGTGCCGCGCGCAGGCCGCCTCGGGCGACGGCGCGCTCGGCGCCGCCGGCCCGACGCCGGCGCACAAGCCGGCGGCGGCGGACCAGACTGGCGCGGCGGACAGCCAATAACGCGCGTCCTCCCCCCCCCCCGCCGCCTTCCGGCCCGCGGCGGTTTCGTTCAAATCCGAAGCGCCTGCGAAAGCGCGCCTTAGGGCCCGCCGCGCCAGTCTGGCGGGGCGGAGACGGCGCGGAGGCAAGCGGGCGTGCAAACGGACATCGCACAGGCGAAAATTATGACCCTCCCCGACCCGCCGCTCGCGGCGATGCGCGGCGCGCTGCGCGGCGGCCTGCCCAGGCGCACGCTGTTCAGGGAGCGGCCGCGGCGCGGCTTCCTGCCGAGCGCGCTTGGCGCGGGGCTTTTCCTCCTCGTCGCCGGCGGATTCTGGCTCGCGATCGAGGCCTGGGACGCGGGCGCGCGCCCGGGCGGGGCGGCGCAGGCGCATCGCGCCGGACCCGGCCCGCACGCGCCGGGAAGCGCCGACATGGCGGGCTGACGCCCGGACTGAATGGATCGCGGTCTTGCGCGCGCGCATGCGTTCTCCTTCTCGCAGGCGGGTGACGCCTCGAGTTATGACTGAAGGCGGAGAGGCTCGCGCGAGACGCGAAAGCATCCGGTTTACAAAACACGAAGGACGCTGACCGTCC
>WGLT01000015.1 GCA_016125425.1 Alphaproteobacteria bacterium | reverse complement strand
GCAAACCGTTTCGCAAACGCGTCGAGCACGTCGACCAGCTTTTTCTCGGTCGCTTCCGAAAGCGCCTTTTCCTCGCGGATCGTCTTCAGGAGATCGCCGTGTTCGCCGTGGAGATGGCGCAGGAATTCTTTCTCGAAGTCCTGAACGCGCGCGACCGGGAATTTGTCGAGATAGCCTCTGACGCCGGCGAAGATGACGCAGACCTGTTCTTCGACCTGAAGCGGCGAGAATTGCGGCTGCTTCAGGAGTTCGGTGAGGCGCGCGCCGCGATTCAGCGCGCGCTGCGTCGTCGCGTCGAGGTCGGAGCCGAACTGCGCGAAGGCGGCGAGTTCGCGATATTGCGCCAGCTCGCCCTTGATGCGGCCCGCGACCTGTTTCATCGCCTTGACCTGCGCCGAGGAGCCGACGCGGCTGACCGAAAGGCCGACGTTCACCGCCGGGCGAATGCCCTGATAGAAAAGGTCGGTTTCAAGGAAGATCTGGCCGTCGGTGATCGAGATGACGTTGGTCGGGATATAGGCCGACACGTCGTTCGCCTGCGTTTCGATGATCGGCAGCGCGGTGAGCGAGCCCGCCTTGTGCGCGTCGTTCAGTTTCGCCGCGCGCTCCAAAAGGCGCGAATGCAGGTAGAAAACGTCGCCCGGATAGGCCTCGCGGCCCGGCGGACGGCGAAGGAGCAGCGACATCTGGCGGTAGGCGACGGCCTGTTTCGACAGGTCGTCATAGATGATGAGGGCGTGCATGCCGTTGTCGCGGAAATATTCGCCCATGGCGCAGCCCGCGAAGGGCGCGAGGAACTGCAGCGGCGCGGGCTCGGACGCGGTCGCCGCGACGACGATCGAATAATCCATCGCGCCGTTGTCTTCGAGCGTCTTGACGATCTGCGCGACCGTCGAGCGCTTCTGACCGATCGCGACATAGACGCAATAGAGCTTCTTCGACTCATCGCCGAGCGCGTTCACGTCTTTCTGGTTGAGGATCGTGTCGATGCAGATCGCCGTCTTGCCGGTCTGGCGGTCGCCGATGACAAGCTCGCGCTGGCCGCGGCCGATCGGGATCATGGCGTCGATCGCCTTGATGCCGGTCTGCATCGGTTCGTGCACGGATTTGCGCGGCAGGATGCCCGGCGCCTTGACGTCGACGAGGCGCCGTTCCGTCGCCTCAATGGGACCCTTGCCGTCGATCGGATTGCCGAGCGGGTCGACGACGCGGCCCAAAAGCCCCTTGCCGACCGGCACGTCGACGATCGCGCGCGTGCGTTTGACCGTGTCGCCTTCCTTGATCTCGCGGTCTTCGCCGAAGATCACGACGCCGACATTGTCCGCCTCGAGGTTCAACGCCATGCCTTTGACGCCATTGGCGAATTCGACCATTTCGCCGGCCTGGACATTATCGAGGCCGTAAACGCGGGCGATGCCGTCGCCGACCGACAGGACCTGGCCGATCTCGGACACTTCGGCTTCCTTGCCGAAGTCCTTGATCTGCTGCTTCAGGATCGAAGAAATTTCTGCAGCGTTGAGCTCCATCGCCTAGGCCTCTTTCATCACGGATTTCATGCGGTTGAGTTTCGTCCGCAGGGACGAGTCGATCATTTTCGAGCCGACCTTGACGACGAGCCCGCCGAGCAGCGCTTCGTCGACCCGGGTCGAAAGGTTCACCGCCTTGCCGACGATCGATTCGATCTCGGTCCTGAGGCGCTTTTCCTGCTCGGCAGAGAGCGGCGCGGCCGAGATCGCCTCGGCGGCGATTTCGCCGCGATGGGCCGCAAGGCGCGCGCGGAAGGCGGCGATCATCGCCTGAAAGGCGAACAGCCGGCGGTTCTTCGCGACGAGCGAAAGGAAATTCGCGGTCAGCGGCGAGACGCCGGCTCTGGCGGCGATCGCCTGCGCCACGCGCATCTGTTCGTCGGCGGCGTAGATCGGGCTTTGGAAAACGGCGCGCAGCTCGCCCGATGCGTCGAGCGCTGCGCCCAGCGTTGCAAGATCGCGTTCGACCGTCTCCAGCGACCCCGCCTCCTCGGCGAGATCGAAAAGCGCGCCGGCGTAACGCTCGGCGATGCTGGCGACGACGCCCGACCCTTGTGCGGCCCCTCCGGCAGTCATCGGACTTGTCGGCTCCCGTTCAAAAAAACGCCCGGATGCCCGGGCGCCTAATGGGTTGATTTTACAGCGATTTGGGAACCCAGAAGTGGCGCGCCGCGGGCCCCCAACACGAAGTCGGCGCGGAATAGCACGCCCCCCGCCGCGACGCAACAAGCGCGCCCCGTTCGCCTGTATCGGGAGCGATTGACGTCTCCGATTAGCATTTGCGAAATCGCGCCAATATTGGTCAAATGATCGCCTCGTAAAAGACCAAACGCCGGGGGGCGATTCATGATCAGGACAATATTCGCAGCGGGCGCCGCGCTTCTTCTTTGTTGCGCGACTGTGCGCGCCGCCGAGCAGGCGACGCCGGAGATGTTCGGGGCGCTGCCGAATGTGAGCGAAGCGGCGATCTCGCCGGACGGCGAGACGGTCGCCGCGATCCAATCCGCCGGAGACGTGCGGGCGATCGGCTTTTACGATTTGACCGGCGCGACCAAACCCGTCGGCGTCAAACTCGGCAGCGTCAAGGCGCGCGAGCTGATGTGGGCCGACGCCGGCCATGCGCTCCTCCTGGTTTCGGCCACCCAGCGGCTCGATCGCGGCTACGGCCTTGAAACCCACGAGATTTGGCGCTGGGTGTCGATCGATCGACGAACAGGGCGTGAGTCCTATCTGTTCCGGCACGGCGTCGGTCGCTTTTATAATTACGGTTCAGGCGCCGTGCTCGCCGAACCGCCCGACGATCCCGGCCGGATCGTCATGGCGCAGTGGGCGCCAAATCTCGACCTCTTTCGCGTCGATGTCGCTAAAGGGCGCTTCGACGTTCTGGAATCCGGCGAGGATGAAACCTATCGATGGATTGTCGACGCGAAGGGCGGCGCCCTTGTCCGTCTCGACTACGATCCGCGTCGCGAGCAAATCGACTTCTACAAGATTCAACCGAACGGTCGATTCGCGCTGGCGAGCGCCGTGGCCCAAAAGCGTGAAGACGAGTTCGTGATAGATCCGCTCGCCCGGACGGACGCCCCAAACGTCATTTATGGTCTTATGAATGACAACATGGGGTTTCACCGCTTGTGCAAATTCAATATCGACCTCGGGAAACGCGCGTCATGCGAGCCGGGCCCGTCCGGATACGATCTCAGCGGCGCCGTGATGGACTATGACGACGCCCGTCTGGTCGGCGTCACCTATACAGACGACATGCCGCGCACGGATTATCTGGACGGCGACCTAAGGAAAGTGCAGCGCGGACTCGAGGAAGCTCTGCCAGGCGCCGATCCGATCATCACGTCATGGTCGCGAGATCACCAAACGTTCGTCGTTCGGGTCGAATATACCGACCGCTCACCGCAATACTATCTTTACGACCGCGCCAAGCGTCAGCTCAGCCTGTTCGCCGCCGGTTATAACGCGCTCGACGGAAAGGTCTTCGCCAGGAAGGAGAAATACGACTATGTCTCTTCCGATGGATTGACGATTCACGGATATCTGACGGTCCCGACGGGGGCGTCAAAGAAGTCCATGCCCCTCATTGTCTTGCCGCATGGCGGGCCTGGCGCGCGCGACGATCAGACCTTTGACTGGTGGTCGTTTTTTTATGCGGCGCGCGGCTATCTCGTTTCTCAGCCGAACTTCCGAGGATCGGAGGGTTACGGAGACGCCTTCCACAAAGCCGGCTTCCAGCAATGGGGCCGCAAGATGCAGGACGACATCACCGAGGGCGTGAAGAAACTGATCGCAGGCGGCGTCGCCGATCCCCAACGCATCTGTATTGTCGGCGCGAGCTATGGCGGCTACGCCGCGCTCGCCGGTGCGACATTGACGCCGGATCTCTACGCCTGCGCCGTCAGTTATGCGGGCGTGACCGACATACCGGCTATCATCGTCCACGAGCGCGGACCGGGCCTTAGCCGCGGCGACGCTCTTGACGCCCAGATCGGCGCCAAAGTCGGCGACAATGATGAGCTAAAAGCCGTGAGTCCCTATTATCAGGCGAGCAAAGCGCGCGCGCCGATTCTCCTGATCCACGGGCTCGATGACATCGTCGTGCCCGTCGGCCAAAGCCGGTTGATGCGGGATGCGCTCGAGGCGGCCGGAAAGACGGTCGACTATGTCGAGCTTCACGGCGAGGATCATTGGCTGTCGTCCGGCGAGTCGCGCACCGAAATGCTCGCCGATTCGATCGCCTTCATCGACAAATATATCGGGGCCGGAGCGGCGGCGGGCGCCGCCGCGCATTAGGCGAAGCGCTCGCGTCAAAAGCGATAGCCGAATCGAACGCCGGTATTGTCGAGGCCTTCGTTATCGGCGCAGATCCCGGCGTTCGACATATGCTCGACATGGGCGGACGCGCTGAGCCGGCGCGTCACCATCACGCCGACATCGGCGGAGAGATGAAAAAGCACGCGGCAGCCGAGATAGATCGTGCCGTTCACATTCGTGTCGCCCGCGTGATAGGCGGTCGTCCCATCGTGAATCGCGAGCCCCGCGCCGGCTTCGACGAAATAGCGCCGCGCGATAGTTTGCCGCCAGGCGAGCCCGGAATAGACCGCATTCGTGGCGCCCGATTCGGCCGCGATCGTCGCGCCGATGACGGGGCGCGGCGAGCCGAGAAATTTCAGCGCCTTGGGCGCGGCGAAGACGACTTCGCCATTGACGCCCGCGCCGTGCTCCTTGCGGCGCGTGAACGGGCCCCAGTCATGCGCGACGACGCCGAGCCGGACCTCGTCGACCTTCACGGCGGCGTCGGCCTCGACAGGAGCGGCGATCGCGACGGCGGCGGCGACCGCCGCGAGCAACACAGATTTCATGAAAGACCGCTCCGAACCCCGAAAACGCTCAACGCTAGGGCGCTTCGCAAGAAGCGCGCAACCGAGCAAGCGCGAGACGGGCCCGCGCCGGCCGATCTCCCCCCGCGGCGCGCTTTGGCCTAGTCTGCCGCGCCATGTCCGCCGCCCCTCCCCGCCTTTTCGACAGGACGAGACTGCGCCGCGCGCGCCAGAAAAGCGCCGCGCGCTTTTGCGAACACGATTTCCTCCACCGGCGGGCGATGACCGACATCGTCGACCGGCTGGAGACGACGACGCGAAGCTTCGAGCGCGCGCTTTTCATCGGCGTCGGCGCGGCGGCGGACCTGCTGACGCCGGCCTGCGGGGTCGGACGCATCGTCTTCGCCGATCTTGCGGAGGCCCGGCTGCCGCGCACAGGCGCGCGCCTCGTCGCTGACGAAGAGCGATCGCCATTCGCCGCCGGCTCATTCGATCTGATCGTCAGCCTGCTGACCTTGCACGACGCGAACGACGTCGTGGGCGCGCTCGCCCAGCACCGCGCGGCCCTGAAACCCGACGGGCTGTTTCTCGCCGCGCTGTTCGGCGAGGAGACGATGCGCGAAGCCAAGATTGCGCTCATGCGCGCGGAAAGCGAAACCGGCGCCGGCGCCGGCGCGCGCATCCCGCCCTTCGCGACGCTGCAGGCGCTCGGCGCCGCCTTGCAGCGCGCAGGCTTTGCGATGCCGGTCGTCGACGTCGATTCGGTCGAAATCCGATATCGCGACCCGCGCCGGCTTCACCGCGACCTTAAAGGCATGGGAGAAGCCGGCGCTCTCGCCGCGCCGGCGCGCGCGCTTTCGCCGGCCGCCGCGCGGCGGGCCTTCGAAATCTTTGCCGAAGAGGGCGGCGTCCTGCGCGCCGATATCGCCTATCTGACCGGCTGGGCGCCCCATCCCGATCAGCCCAAGCCCTTAAGGCCCGGTTCGGCGCGGCGTTCGCTCGAAAGCGCGGTCAAGGAGAGCCGCAGCGGCTGAGAACCGCGGCGCGCCGGTCTCGCCCGCAGCCCCCCGCGAAGCGGCCTTGCGGCGAAGCCTAATTCGTCGTGTCGACGGCGTCGTTGATGGTCGAATACATGTTCGACGTCGAATTCACATAGCCCTTCACCGCCCCGACGATCGCAAGAAAGATCAGCGCGACGATGAGACTGTATTCGACGACAGTGGCGCCCGCCTCGTCCCGGGCGAAGCGGCGGACGCTCTCGGCGGCGGCGCGAAGCTGAATGGCCGTCATAGAAAATCCCTCAACTGCGCCGCGAGCGGACGATCCGCCGGGGGCATCTCGTAATCGGCAAGACGCTCGGGCCGGGCCCAGGCGAGCGCTTCGGCCGCCAGCGGCCGCGGCGCGCCGGACCATTTCCGGCAGACATATAAAAGCATCAAAAGGTTAAGGTCGTTCTGGCGTTCCGAGGCGAAGCCGAAAGGCGCCAGGCAGGAAGGCGCGATGTCGAGCGCCAGCTCCTCCCTCAATTCGCGGACGAGGCCGGCCTCCGGGGTTTCGCCGGCGTCGAGCTTTCCGCCCGGGAACTCCCACAGACCGCCCATCGGCTTCTCCCTCAGCCGCTGTTGAAGCAGGACGCGGCCGTCTGCGTCGAGAAGCGCGCAGGCGGCGACAATCACGAGCTTCGCCATCTTTTCGCCTCAATCCTATCCGGCCTGTCCCTGCCGAAGTCTTTCGATGTTAATGACAATTTTATCGAATGCGCGCGCGTCGCCCCGGCCGCGCCTCAGCCGCGGCCCGCCGGCGCGCCCGACGCCGCCTCCGCGCCGTCATCGGCCGGGGGCGAGGGCGGATAGTAAACGACGTCATTTTCCTCTTTCAGCTTGTTCACCGTCGCCTCGATCGTGCGCAGCGTCAAAAAGCGGCGGATATTGTCGCGCACCGCGGCGAAGGGGACGCCTTGCGTCGCCCGCCGGTCTTCGACTTCCAGAACGTGCCAGCCGAATTCCGTCTCGAACGGCGTCGCGATCGAGCCGACGGGGGTCGAAAAGGCCGCCGCGGCCAGCGCCGGCTCCATCATTTCGCGAGTGAAATAACCGATCTCGCCGCCATTGGACGCCGTCGAGCGATCGATGGAGTATCGCCGCGCCAGGCTCGCGAAATCGGCGCCCTCCTTGAGCTTTTCGATCAGCGCTTCCGCCTCCTCGCCGGTGCGCACGACGATCTGGCGCGCCCGCACTTCATCGCCGAGGCGGGTCACGCCCGCTTCGGCGTCGTAGAGCCGTTTGACCGCCTCGTCCGTGACGGCCTGGGCGAGGCGCTGATCCATATAGGCGGCGGCGAGAATGCGCTCGCGCGCGACGGCGATCTGGCGCGCGACCTGCGGGGAGCGCTGCAGCCCTTCATCGACGGCGGCCCGCGCGAGCAGGCGTTGTTCGACATAGGCCCGCACGAGATCGCGATCGAAGGCGGTTTTCGGCGTCAGCGTCTCGCCGCGGCGCAAGGCGCCCGAGGCGCGCGCCGCGGCCGTCACTTCCGACAGATGGACATACCGCCCCTCGATCCGGGCGACGATCGGATCATCGGCGTCGACCGGGCGCCCGCCGGCGTCATCCGCCTCGCCGTAAGGCGAACTCGGCGCCCGCAGATCGTCGATGATCCAGAGCGAAGCGATGATGAGAATGATGCCCGCGCCGGCGCTATAGGCCCGGCCCGACCGGCTCGGCAGCCAGCCTGCAAGATCGTCGAGCGCCATCGCCAAAACGCGCAGGACCGCGACCGCGGAGCGCCAGAGCGTGTGCGCGAAGAGTTTCGCGCCGCGCCACAGCGCCTCGTCGAGCGCGCCGGCGAGGCGCCAAACTGTCGCAATGAATTTTCCGGCGAGGCGCAACAGGACGAGCCCGAAGCGGCCGAGCGCCTTGAGCCCGGCCAATAAGGCGAGGCCCGCACGGACCGAAAGCCCCGGCTTTTTCCGTCCGGCTGGAAATTCCTGTCCGTCAGGCGTCTTCATCGCTTGCGTCATGGCCTTCGTTGACAGTCAAAACCCCGCTGCTTATCTGTGCCACGCCTTTAAAGGGTAAGGCTTTTTCGACCCGGCTCATTTGGGGCGGCGCCGGACGTCGGCTCTCAGGCGACTTAAGCAACAAGGTTTGCCGTACATGGCGCTTCTCGGTATCGCACGAAAGATTTTCGGCTCGGCAAACGAGCGTCGCATTAAACCACTCTGGCGCCGGGTTGAAGCCATTAACGCGCTGGAGGCCGAAACCGCCAAGCTCGCCGACGACGAGCTTAAAGCAAGAACCCAGGTCTTCCGCCAGCGCCTCAAGGACGGAGAGAGCCTCGACGATCTCCTCGAAGAGGCGTTCGCCACGGTGCGCGAAGCCGCCAAGCGCGCGCTCGGCCAGCGTCACTACGACGTCCAGCTTCTCGGCGGCATGGTGATGCATCAGGGCGACATCGCCGAAATGAAAACCGGCGAGGGCAAGACCCTCGTCGCCACCCTGCCGGTTTACCTCAACGCCCTGACGGGCCGCGGCGTGCATGTCGTCACCGTCAACGACTATCTGGCCAGCCGCGACGCCGAGTGGATGGGTCGCGTTTACGAGCGGCTCGGCATGAGCGTCGGCTGCATCGTGCACGGGCTCGACGACACGCAGCGCCGGCAGGCCTACGCCGCCGACATCACCTACGGCACCAATAACGAATTCGGCTTCGACTATCTGCGCGACAACATGAAGTCCTCGATCGAGGAGATGGTGCAGCGCGGCCATCACTATGCGATCGTCGACGAGGTCGATTCGATCCTCATCGATGAGGCGAGGACCCCGCTTATCATTTCGGGACCGACGGACGACAAGTCCGAACTCTATATGAAGATCGACAGCCTCATCCCCACGCTGGCGGAGGAGGACTATGAGATCGACGAGAAGGCGCGCTCCATCGTCCTCACCGAGGAGGGCAATGAGAAGATGGAGCGGCTTTTGAAGGAGGCCGGGCTTCTCGAAAGCGACAATCTCTACGACGCGGCGAACATCTCCGTCGTTCACCATGTCAATCAGGCGCTCAAGGCCCACAAGATTTTCGAAAAGGACAAGGACTACATCGTCCGCAACGACAAGGTCGTCATCATCGACGAATTCACCGGCCGGATGATGGAGGGGCGACGCTGGTCCGACGGGCTGCACCAGGCGGTCGAGGCGAAGGAAAAGGTCACGATCCAGCCGGAGAACCAGACGCTCGCCTCGATCACCTTCCAGAACTATTTCCGCCTCTACGAAAAGCTCGCCGGCATGACCGGCACGGCGATGACCGAAGAGGCCGAATTCGCCGACATCTACAAGCTCATCGTCACCGAGATTCCGACCAACCGTCCGATCGCGCGCGTCGACATGGATGACGAGCTCTACATGACGGCGCAGGAGAAATACAAAGCGATCGCGCTTCAGATCGCCGATTGCTATCGCCGCGGCCAGCCCGTGCTCGTCGGCACCGTGTCGATCGAGAAATCGGAGCTGCTTTCAAACCTCCTTCAGGACAAGCAATTCTTCCGCGATATCGCCAAATCCCTGCGCGCCCATGCGAAAGAACTGAAGGACAAGGACGCCGACGTCAGGAAAGAGCTTGAGGACAAGGCCGCCTATATCGAAAGCCTCGCCCAGAAAAAAACGCCGATCCCGCATAACGTCCTCAACGCCCGCTATCACGAGCAGGAAGCCGACATCATCGCCGAGGCGGGCAAGCCGGGCGCGGTGACGATCGCGACCAATATGGCCGGCCGCGGCACCGATATTCAGCTCGGCGGCTCGGTCGACAAACAGCTTCTCGACCATCTCGAGGAAGGCGACGACGAAGAGACGATCAAGCGCAAGCGCGCCGAGATTGAGGCGCGCGTCGCCGGAGAGAAGGAGAAGGCGCTGAAAGCCGGCGGCCTTTTCGTTCTCGGTACGGAGCGCCATGAAAGCCGGCGCATAGACAACCAGCTGCGCGGCCGTTCGGGCCGTCAGGGCGACCCAGGCGCGACGAAGTTTTTCCTGTCGCTCGAAGACGACCTGATGCGCATCTTCGGCACGGGCATGGAGAAGATGCTGAAGCGATTCGGCATCAAGCCGGACGAGTCGATCGAGCATCCGTGGTTCACAAAGGCCGTCGAGACCGCGCAAAAGAAAGTCGAACAGCGCAATTTCGACATGAGGAAGAACGTCCTCAAATTCGACGACGTCATCAACGACCAGCGCAAGGCGATTTTCGAGCAGCGCATCGAATTCATGTCGTCCGAAAGGGTCGACGACATCATCGAGGACATGCGCGCCCAGCTCGTCAACGATCTCGTCGCCGAGCGCATTCCCGCCAAGAGTTATGTCGAACAGTGGGACGTCGAGGGCCTCATCAAGGACGTTGAGGAGATTTTCGGCGCGCGCCTGCCGATCGATCAGTGGGCCGCCGAAGAAGGCGTCGCCGACACCGAAATCGTCGAGAAACTCGCTGAGGAGACGAGCAAGCTCGCAGCCAGGCGGGCCGCCGAGATCGGCCCCGAAACCATGCGCCGGCTCGAAAAGATTTTCCTCCTGCATGTTCTCGACACGAACTGGCGCGAACATCTCCAGCAGCTCGACCATCTGCGCTCCGTCGTCTGGATGCGCGGCCACGGCCAGCGCGACCCGATCAACGAATTCAAGACGGAAGCCTTCACGCTGTTCGAGGCGCTCATCGACGGCCTCAGGCGCGACGTCATCCGCGTGCTGATGCATGTGCAGGTCAAGGCGCCGGAACCGCCCCCGCCCTCCCGCGCGCCGCGCCTCATCGAAACCCATGCGGACCCGCTCACCGGCGAAAACGAAATGGCTCTGGCGGACGGCCCGCCCATGCCGCGGCGCGGCGCGTCGGCGGGGCTTGCGACCATGGCGGCGGTGCGCCGCGCGCAAGGCGTCGACCCCGCCAATCCCGACACCTGGGGGCGCGTGCCGAGAAACGCGCCCTGCCCCTGCGGCTCCGGCCTTAAATACAAAGCCTGCCACGGCAAGATTTAGCGACCGGCGCGCAGCCCGCCCTTCGAGACCCGCCGCCTGACGGCGCTCATCAGTATGAGGATGATTTTCTTCCTTGTAACAAAGAAAGGCTCTTCCTGTGGCGCGCGCCCGCGGGGCGGAGCCTGAAGGACAGGCGAGATTTCCCGCCCCCGCTCGCCTATTCGATGTCGCCCGTTATGCGTGCTGAGGAATTTCAGCGCTCTGCATGGTTAATTCCCGCATGACGGGAAAGTTATCGAACGCCTTTGACGCCGGAATATTCTGTATTCGTCCCTTCGGCGGGCGAGCCTCGCCGGCGGGATGAAAGCCTCGCGCTTTCCGCTCTTTGACAACGTGAAAAACCAGACCGGCCGCGGCCCTGCGTCTGCGCCGGACCGCGTCCCGAAGGACCGTCGCCGGACGGGCGCGCGGAGGAAGGCTTGCGTCCGCGATTCCCCTATAAGGCGCGCGATTGCGCAATCGGCGAAAACTTCAATTGCGCAATATCGCCGCCGATCCCGCGAAAAAGGCGGGGCGATCGGAATCGGCGCTTTCAGGATTGCGCTATCGGCGGCGCGCGTCTCTCGCCTTGCGCGGGCGAAGCGGGGCGCCGCCGCGGGGCGGCCTCAGGCGAGACCGACCCGGCCGATATTGAGGAATTTCGCGCGGCGATGGGCGCGAACCTGTTCCGGGCTCATATGCTCAAGCTCGTGGATCGCGGCTTCGACCGAATCGCCCAGCCTTTCAATGGTGAGGCCGATATCGCGATGCGCGCCGCCGACGGGCTCTGCGATCACGCCGTCGATGACGCCGAGCGAAAGAAGGTCCTCCGCCGACACCTTCATCGCCTCGGCGGCGTCGGGCGCTTTCGATTCGCCCTTGCCGGCCGCGTCCTTCCACAGGATCGAGGCGCACCCCTCAGGCGAGATCACCGAATAGATCGAATGCTCGAGCATCAAGACCTTGTTCGCCGCGGCGAGCGCGACGGCGCCGCCCGAGCCGCCTTCGCCGACAATGACGGAGACGATCGGGACGCCAAGCGAGAGACATTTCTCCGTGCACGTTGCGATGGCTTCGGCCTGGCCGCGCTCTTCGGCGCCGCGGCCCGGATAAGCGCCCGGCGTGTCGACCAGCGTGACGACGGGAAGGCCGAAACGCTCGGCCATCTCCATCAGGCGAATCGCCTTGCGATAGCCTTCGGGCCGCGCCATGCCGAAATTGTGTCTGACGCGGCTCGCCGTGTCCGCGCCTTTCTCATGGCCGATCAGCATGATCGAGCGGCCGCGCAGACGCGCCGGCCCGCCCATGATCGCCTGATCCTCGCCGAAAGAGCGGTCGCCCGCGAGCGGGGTGAAGTCCTCGACCAGCAGACGCACATAATCGGAAAAATGCGGCCGGCCGGCATGGCGCGCGACCTGGGTCTTCTGCCAGCGCGTCAGTTTCGCATAGGTGTCGGAGAGCAGCTGATCGGCTTTCGCCTGCAGCTTTTCGATCTCCTCATTGACGGTGACGCCGCCCTCGCCCTCCATCTGGCGGAGGTCTTCGATGCGGCCTTCAAGCTCGGCGATCGGTTTTTCGAATTCGAGATAGGTGCGCATAAGAACCAAGGGCTAGGAACAAGAGGTAAGGGAATAGTGAGGGATTTCCGATTTGTCATCCCGCATAGGCGAATGACCGGATTTTAAGGCCCTCAGCGCTTCTTTTTCGCCAGGGGATGGGCCTTGAAGACAAGGTCCTTCAGCCGGTCCTGCGCGACATGGGTGTAGATCTCCGTCGTCGTGATGTCGGCGTGGCCGAGCATCTGCTGCACGCTCCTTAAGTCCGCGCCGTTGTCGAGAAGGTGCGTGGCGAAGGCGTGGCGCAGCACATGCGGCGAGACGCGGGACGGCTCGACCCCCGCCCTGACCGCGAGGTCCTTGAGCATCTGCGCAAAACGCGCCGTCGTCACATGCCCGCTCGCCCCGCGCGAGGGGAACAGAAAGGGCGAAGCCTGGCCGTCTCTCAGAAATTCGCCGCGCTCGGCGAGATAAGCCTCGAGCGCGTCCGCCGCGCGGCGTCCCAGCGGGGCGAGCCGCTCCTTGCCGCCCTTGCCGCGCACGACGAGGAAGGGCTGGCCCTTGCGATAGGCGGCGAGCGGCAGCGAGCAAAGCTCGGAGACGCGAAGACCGGCTGCGTAGAGCGTTTCGACCATGGCGCGAAGGCGCAGGGCTTTTGCGTCCTCGCCCGCAGCCGCCTCGATCAGCGCCGACATTTCCTCCGTAGACAGAAGTTTCGGCAAGGGGCGTTTGAGGCGGGGCCGGTCGATCGCCGCCGTCGGATTGTCCGCCCGCAAACCCTCCGCATAGAGGAACTGATAGAATTGCCGGAGAGCGGAGACTTTGAGCGCCGCCGTCGAGGCGGCGAGACCCTGCTTGTGCAGCGCCTCCAGATAGGCCGCGATATCGTCCGCGCCGGCGGTTTCGAGCGTTTCGCCGCGCCCTCTCGCGAAGGCTTCGAACCGCTGAAGATCGCGGCCGTAATTCCTGAGCGTGTTCGCCGCCGCGCCGCGTTCGGCCGCCATCATTTCCAGAAAGAGTTCGAGCGGTCCGCCTTCGGCGCTGCGCGGCGAAGCGGCGGGTTTCTGCGCCACGCTAGCGCTTCGGTTTCGGCTTCAGCCGCGGCGTCGGCCCGCCGGAAGCGGCCTCCGCCTTTTGCGCGCGCGCGGCCGGCTCCGGGCCGGGGGCCGCCGGCGGGGCGGGCGGCGCGGCGGGCGCGATCGCGGCGAAGCGCGCGCGCCATGCGCTTTCGAACTCGACGCGCCGGCGCAATTCATTGAACCCGGCTGCGCGCAGGGACTGGCTGATCACCGCCGCGGCGACCGGATCGGCGGGCGCGGTCTCGTCCGACATGGCGAGCGCGGCGAGCCCCGCCTGACCCGGCACATCGCCGATCGCGGCGTCGAAGGCGGCGTCGACAATGCGGGCGATGGCGCGCCCGTCATCGCCGCCGCCCGGCGCCGGCGGCGCGCCGTTACCGCCTTCCTGCTCGTCGAGAGAAACGCCCGCGGCTTCGGCGACCGCGCGCGCCGAGATCGGATCGAGCACGGCGAGAAGATTGGTGAGGGCGATCACATCCATGGCGAGCGGCTGGTCGAGCGCCTTCAGCCCGCCCGAGCCCAGCATGGCGAACAGCCAGCGCGCCGCTCCGTCGCCGTCGCCCACCGCCATGCGCGCGACCGCAAAGCGCGCCGCCTCCCTCGCGGGCAGCACCGCGCCCTCGAGCGAGACGATATCCTCCGAATAGAGCACTGCCGCCGCATAGGCGCGCGGAAAGCTGTCGGCGATGGTCAGCGCCTCGGCGATGCGTTCGGCCTTGTCGCGCAGGAATTCCGGCGCCGTCATCTGCTGCACGGCCTGATAGAGGATTACGTCCGACATCGGATCATCCGGACGGGCGTTCGCTTTTTCGGCCGCCGAAGAAAGATCGGTGAGATCGAGCTTGAAGCCCGCGAACAGGACCTGCAGGTCGCCCGGTTTCATCGCACCGGCCGCAAGCGCGCTTTCGGCGGCGGCGACGCGCGTCGCGGGGTCGAAATTCGCGTCATTGGCGATCGCTTTCAGCACGCCGGCGTCCGCCGATCCGAGGAGGCCTGGCGCCAGCGGCAATCTGAGCTGGCGCAGCGCGGCGAGATCGATCGCCGTTTGCGGCGCGGGCGTCGCCTTCGGCGGCGCGCCGGTCACAAGCGCGGAAAACAGCGCCGCCTCCCCGCCCGTCAGCACGCCCTGATCGCGCAGCAGCGAGAAGGTCAGGTCGGCGGCGTCGCGCTGGCCGGCGAGAGCGTAGCAGACCAGCCTCAGCTTCACCCAGAAAGGCTCTGCGCGCCCGCTCGCAAGGTCGGCGTTGCGGCGGCAGGCGTCCGCTGTCGCGCCGTCGAGAAGATCGGCCGTCGCCAGCGCTTCGGCCACGGTCGGCTCGCTGCGCGGGGCGTTGGAGAGGCTGGCGATCGTGCGGGCCTCATCGGCGAAGCCCGCCCGCGCGAGCACGACGAGCTTCAGTCCGCCCAGAGCCGGCTTGGCGCCCGTCGGCGCATCGCCCGAACTCAACAGAATCCGGCGCAGCGCCGAGCCGAGCGCCGGGCCGGCCGGCCGGGCCGGGGCATGGTCGAGCAGAAAGCGCACCGTCTCGGGATCGGCGCCCTTCCACAGCCCCGCGGCGAGCCCGCCGTCGCCGACGGAAAGAAGGCCGGTCGAAAAGGCGTCCTTGGCGAGCGGGGTCTCCTCGACCGCTTCGGGCGGGGCGACCGGGCCGGCGGCCTCCGCGCCGGCGGGCGGCCCGCCCGACGCCGGGGCGGCGGTCTGCGCCGTCGCCGCCGGCGCAGCGCCAAGGCAAAGCGCGCAAACGACAGCTTTAAGCGCCTTCCGCATGCACTGCCTCCTGCTCAATCGTCCGCGGGGTTTGTTTGAGCATGGACCCGTAAACATAGAGCCCCGCAAGCGCGGCGAGCACGAGAATGACAATGATCAGAATAAAACGCACGAATTCCGCTCCAGCATCAAAAACCGATGCGACCTGATTTCGCCCCCGACCCTAGCCCGATCCGGCGCCCCGGCGAAACCGCCGCCGGCGCGGCGAAAGCGGCTCTGCCGCTGGCGCTCGCCAGCGGCCTTCTCTACATCTTACGCGCATGAAGAGCGAGGGCAAACAAAGGCGGGCGAAGGGCGTCGATTTCGAATGCGGCCGGACAATCGCGCTCGTCGGCATGATGGGCGTCGGCAAGACGACGGTCGGGCGCCGGCTCGCCGAGCGGCTCGGCCTGCCCTTTTTCGATACGGACGAAGAAATCGAGAAGGCCGCCGGCATGTCCGTCGCCGAACTGTTCAGCGCGCATGGCGAGGACAGCTTCCGCCGCGGCGAAGCCCAGATCATCGCGCGTCTCCTCGAAGGCCCGCCGCATGTTCTGGCGACCGGCGGCGGATCGATCCTCGACCCGGAAACCCGCAGGCTCCTGCGCGAGCGCGCGCTGACGATCTGGCTGCGCGCCGATCTCGACGTGATCGCGCGCCGCGCCGCGCGGCGCGATACGCGCCCGCTCTTGAAAGGCGGCGAGCCGCGCGAAATTCTCTCGCGCCTGCTCGACGCGCGCGCGCCGTTCTACGCCCGGTCCGATCTCGTGATCGACGGCCAGCCAGGGGCCCATGCGCGCACGGTCGACGCGCTGATCGAAGCGATACGTCCCCTGATGACGTCCGCCGATAACGCCGCGACGGAGCGCGCGCCATGAACGAAGAAAAGCTCTCTGTCGCGCTCGGCGCGCGCAGCTACGACATCATTATCGGCGCGCGCGTTCTCGACGGCGCGGGAAAACTTCTTGCGCCGTTGCTCGCGCGCGCGAAAGCCATCGTGGTCACCGACGAAAACGTCAAGGCCGCACAAGGGCCGCGCCTTGAAAAGGCGCTCGCCGACGCCGGCATAGAGCAAGACTGGATCACGCTTCCTCCCGGCGAAGCGACCAAGACTTTCGACACGCTGCGAATGCTGGTCTCGCGGCTCGCGGCCCTGGGCGTCGACCGCAGCGACATGATCATCGCGTTCGGCGGCGGCGTCGTCGGGGACATCACCGGCTTTGCGGCGGCGATCCTGCGCCGCGGCTGCCGCTTCGCGCAGATTCCGACGAGCCTTCTCGCCCAAGTCGACAGCGCCGTCGGCGGCAAAACCGCGATCAACATCCCCGAAGGCAAGAATCTCGTCGGAGCCTTCCATCAGCCCTCGATCGTCATCGCGGACGTCGAAACGCTGTCGAGCCTGCCGGCGCGCGAACTGCGCGCGGGCTACGCTGAAATCGTCAAATACGGCGCGCTTGGCGACGCGCCGTTTTTCGCCTGGCTCGAAGCGAACGGCCGGGCCGTCCTCGAGGGCGACGTCGGCGCGCGCATCAAGGCCGTGCGCCGGGCCTGCGAGATCAAGGCGGCGATCGTCGCCGAAGACGAGCGCGAGGACGGCAGGCGCGCCCTGCTCAATCTCGGCCACACATTCGGGCACGCGCTCGAGGCCGCGCTCGGCTATTCGGCGAAACTGCTGCACGGCGAGGCGGTCGCCGCAGGCATGGGCCTCGCCTTCGACTTCTCCGCGGAGCGGGCGGGGTGTCCGCGCGCGGACGCCGCCCGGCTGAAGGCGCATCTCAAAGCGGCGGGCCTTCCCGCCGACCTCGCAGATATTCCGTATAAGGATGTTCTTGATCCTGACCGACTTCTCGCCTTCATGCGTCAGGACAAGAAGGTGCGGGCGGGCGCAATGACCCTCATTCTCGCGCGCCGCCTCGGCGAGGCGTTCGTCGCGCGCGACGCGCGCGAAGACGTGATACTCGCTTTTCTGAAAGAAGAAGCGGCCAGCGCGGCCGCCGGGGAGTAATATGACTCAACAAGACCTAGCTGTCTGGCCGCTCGCCGGCGGCATCATTCTGCTCATATTCCTGTCAGCGATATTTTCAGGCTCGGAGACCGCGCTGACTGCGACGTCGCGCGCGCGGATGCACAAGCTCGAGAGCGACGGCGACCGCCGGGCCGCGATAGTCAACCGGCTCATCCGCGACCGCGAGCGTCTCATCGGCGCGATCCTGCTCGGCAACAATCTCGCGAATATCGCCGCCTCTTCGCTCGCAACCTTCGTCTTCCTCAACATTTTCGGACAGGCGGGCGTCGCCTGGGCGACGCTCGTCATGACGGCGCTCATCGTGATTTTCGCCGAGATCGCGCCCAAGACCGTCGCCATCGCGCGTCCTGATTCCATGGCGATGTTCGTCGCCCCGCTGATGCGCGTGGTCGTGCTGGTGTTCGCGCCGATGACGCGCATCGTCCAGATCATCGTGCGCAGCGCGCTGCATCTCGTCGGCATCAATGTGACGCAGAACGCGCCGATTCTCTCCGTAACGGAGGAGCTGCGCGGCGCGATCGACCTGCACCATGTCGAAGGCCGGGTCGACAAGGAGGCGCGCGATCTCATTCGCGGCGCGCTCGATCTCGACGAGATCAGGCTCGAAGAGATTATGGTGCACAGAAAGTCGATCGAAATGATCGACCTCGACCAGCCGACGGGCGACGCGATCGCTATCGCGCTGAGAAGCCGGCACACGCGCCTGCCGCTCTATCGCGACGATCCCGACAACATTGTCGGCGTTTTGCATGCGAAGGATCTTCTGCGCGCCCTGTGGGAGGCGGACGGAAATTACGAATCTATCGACCTCGCCGCGATCGCGCGCGCGCCCTATTTCGCTCCTGAAACGACAACCCTGCAGGAGCAACTCGACAATTTCAAACTCAAGCACGAACACTTTGCGCTGGTGGTCGACGAATATGGCGCGATCATGGGGCTGGTCACGCTCGAAGACATACTCGAGGAAATCGTCGGCGAGATCGAGGACGAGCATGACATGCCGCTGCAGGGCGTCAGGCCCCAACCCGACGGCTCGGTCAATGTCGACGGGACGGTGTCGATCCGCGATCTCAACCGCGCGCTCGACTGGAGCCTGCCGGACGAGGAGGCGGTCACCGTCGCAGGGCTCGTCATACATGAGGCGCAATCCATCCCCGATATCGGGCAAACCTTCTCTTTTCACGGCATGCGCTTTAAGATATTACGCCGCCGCCGCAACCAGATCACCGCGATCAATATCAAGCCGATAGAATCCCCGCGCCCGGCGCCGGATTATAAGGATATCTGACGTCCATGACCGAACGGCCGGCCGGCGCGAACGCGATTGTCTTCATTTTCATCACGGTGCTGATCAATATGATCGGCTTCGGCGTCGTCATACCCGTCATGCCGACGCTGATCATGGACATCACCGGCGAGGGGCTGGCGAGCGCGGCGAAATGGGGCGGGGTTCTCTCCCTTGTTTATGCGCTCATGCAGTTTCTGATGATGCCGGTTATGGGCGCGCTTTCGGACCGTTTCGGGCGCCGGCCTGTCATTCTCGGCTCGCTCGCCGCCTATTCCGCCGACTTTTTCGTAATGGCGATCGCGCCTTCAATCGGGTTCCTACTTGTTTCGCGCTTGCTCGCGGGCGCTTTCGCAGCGACTTTTTCAACCGCCAACGCCTTCATCGCCGACGTGACGCCGCCGGAGAGACGGGCGGCGAATTTCGGCCTGATGGGCGCGGCTTTCGGGCTTGGCTTCATCATCGGCCCCGCCGTCGGCGGCCTGCTCGGCGATCATTTCGGCCCGCGCGCGCCTTTCTTCGTTGTCTGCGTCCTCGGCCTCGCCAATCTCGTTTACGGCTCGCTTCTGCTTCCCGAGTCCCTTGCGCGAGAGAACCGGCGCGCTTTCGACTGGAGGCGCGCCAACGCTTTCGGCAGCTTTTTACAGCTCGCGCGCTATCCCGCGCTCCTTCCGATTGTCATGACCCTGTTTCTCTCCCAGCTCGCGCAATGGACGATGCCGTCGGTCTGGGCCTATTTCGCTGAAGAAAAATTCAAATGGTCGCCAAGCGACATCGGCTATTCGCTGATGCTCGTCGGCCTGACGGCGGCGATCGTGCAAGGCGGCCTCACGCGCGCCGTCATTCCGAAAATCGGCGAGCGCGCCGCAGCGTTTTTCGGCGTCACTGTCGCCATGCTCTCCTATGTCGCATACGGATTCGCCAGCGACAGCTGGATGATCTACGTCATCATTCCCTTCGGCGCGCTCGCAGGCTTTGCGATGCCGGCATTGCAGGGAATCATGTCGCGCACGATACCCGCCAACGCGCAAGGAGAGTTGCAGGGCGCTGTCGCTTCGGTCGCCGGACTTTCGATGATCATCGGCCCCTATGTGATGACGCAGATTTTCGCAGCCTTCATCAAACCGGGCGCCCCCTTTTATGTCGGCGATATTCTGATCCTGCCGCATGGCGCGCCCTTTTATTTTCCGGGCGCGCCCTTCATGGTCTCTGCCGCGCTTTCCGCGCTCGCGCTCTTTGCGCTGAGGACGGCGGTCCGGCAGATCAGGCGGCCGCGACGGGACGCGGCCGAAACCGCCGTTGAGACCGCATGATCAGCCTTCGTCTTCAGACCCCTCGAGCGCGCGCATGACGAGCTTCAGCCGGCCGTTTGCGCGTTTGATCGCGGCGTCGAGCCCGGCGAGTTCGTCAGCGACGGATTGGTCGTCTTCATCGCTTCTTTCAAGAAGCGCGCGGGCGGCCTTGAGTTCGCCCGCCAGCGCCTCGAGCGCGGCCGCGGCGGCGGTGAGCTTCGCCGCCGGCGTCGGCGAGTCCGAGGTCGCGGCGGCGGGCGCGGCGCCGTTGCCCGCGGCGGGCCGGCGCGGCGAGGCTGCGCCCCAAAGGAACCAGCCGGTCGCGATCCCGAACAGATAGGCCGCAATAAAAACCAGAGGCGTCGTCATTTTCGAAAACCAGTGCGCGACAGGCTCCCGCGGAGCGCCAGCCGCCCGGCGATCCCCACAGGCCGGGCGGCGCGCCTTCCCCGCGCCTTCGCCGTTCTTGAAGCAAGCCCGGCGCCAAGGAGAGCAAATCAGGCCCGAAAAGCAAAGACCGCCCGGAAACCGGGCGGTCGTGAAGCCTGTCGCGCGGGAGCAGAGCCCTAGCGCGGGGCCATCACCATCATCATTTGCCGGCCTTCGAGCTTCGGCATCTGCTCCACCTTGGCGATCTCGTCGAAATCGGCCTGCACGCGCTGAAGAAGCTCCATCCCGCGCTCCTGGTGCGCCATCTCCCGGCCCCTGAAGCGCAGCGTAACCTTCACCTTGTCGCCTTCGTCGAAGAAGCGGCGCATCGCTTTCGTCTTCACCTCATAGTCATGGGTGTCGATATTCGGGCGCATCTTGATCTCTTTGATCTCGACGACCTTCTGCTTCTTCTTCGCTTCCGCCTTTTTCTTCTGCTGCTGGTATTTGAACTTGCCGTAGTCGAGAATCTTGCACACCGGCGGCTGGGTCGTCGGCGAGACTTCGACAAGATCAAGGCCGGCGGCGACGGCGATCTCGATCGCCTGCTTCGTCGGGACGACG
Source organism: Alphaproteobacteria bacterium (assembly GCA_016125425.1). Classification (GTDB taxonomy): domain Bacteria; phylum Pseudomonadota; class Alphaproteobacteria; order Caulobacterales; family Parvularculaceae; genus Amphiplicatus. Next base: position 56,666 of record WGLT01000015.1, on the reverse strand, counting down.
CCGCGTTTTTCGCCGGTCTGATCGATCAGAAGCACTTGCGACACGTTGATTTCTTCATTGATGCGCGGGCCGTCATTTTTCGTCGGCGGGGCGGCGGATGGTCTGCGGGCTATGGACGCTTCTCCTGTTTCAGCTTCACGAAAACCAGCGAATACAAAGCCGCGCGGCGGACCGGAGGTCGGTCCGCGCGCGGCGATCGGTGCGAAAATATAGTCAAAAAGCCGCGCCGTTCAACGGGAGACGCGCGCGGCGGCGCGCCGGTCGGGGATGAGCCCCATATTGGAAAGGGTCCGCCAAACGAACTCCGCTTGCGCCTCGCCGAGATCGCCCTGAGCCGTCAATGTCACGACATGGCGCCCCGTCGGCGCCGCGCCGGCTTCGGCGGCCTTGCGAATAATGACGCCGGCGCAGCCGACGCTCACGGCGAGATGCACCTCCTCGGCGGCGTCGCTGACGAAGAACGCCGCTTCCTGCGCCAGCGCGGCGAGCTGAAGATGATCGGTCTTGCCGGTCAAATCGACGACCTCCGGCGCTTCTTGCGAAATCTCGTCGCCAAAAGCGTGAAGCTCTTTCGGCCCAGCCATCACCGGCATGATTTGTTCGCGCGCCATCAGGCGCACGAGCTCGGCGTAATTCTTGGCCGGCCAGCGGCGCGCCGAATCGGACCCCGGCAGCAGCAGGCCGAACGCGCCCGATATGCCGAACCAGGCCGGCTGCATGTTCGCCGAATCTTTCCGCGCCGTCGTCGCCCAGCCGAAATTGGGAAGACGCGTGGGCGCTTCAAGCCCGGCGGCGGCGAGCGCGGGGGCGAGCTCCGGCGTTTGCGGAACGGCCGGGCCCTTGCGCTTTTTCCTCGGCGCCGGCGTCGCTGCGTGCCATTTCGGGCGAAACGGCCCCATGGACGCGTATAGGCGTCGCGAATTTTCGTCCGCTGACAGATCATAGACCCTTGCGAACTTCGCGCTTTTCAGTTGGCGGACGAACGCCTTGCGCGATTCCGCCTCGCGAAAATCCGGCATCGCCGCAACCTGATCGAAATAAGGCGCGGCGCGCGCGATGCGCTGCAGGCCGGGCTGCGTCAACAAACTGATCTTGGCGTCCGGATTGGCGCGGCGAATTTCATCGAAAACCGGTTCGGCGGCGACGAAAGCCGCAAGACCGTCTGTCTTGATGATGAGAATATTTTCCGATTTGCGTCCGAACATCGCCCGCCCGAAATCTATGCGCCAAGTGACTGATAAGCCTGAAGGGTCGCGCGCTGCATCGCCTCGATCGAAAACGACGATCGGGCGCGCTCCCTCGCGCGCGCGCCCATCGCCGCCCGGCCGGCCTCGCCCAGAGCGCGCGCGGCCGCGATCGCCGCGGCAAGCGCCGCCGCATCGCCGGGCGCGGCGAGAAATCCCGTTTCTTCCGGAATGATCGTTTCGCGCGCGCCGCCGTGATCAGCGGCGATGACGACCTTTCCCATCGCCGCCGCCTCGACCGCGACCCGCCCGAAAGCCTCCGGCCGCGTCGACGGCGCAAGCACCGCATCCGCCAGCGCATACGCCGCCGGCATGTCGACGCAGTGGCCGACCGCTTGGACCATAGCGCGAACCCCACGCATCTCGGCGCCTCGAAGCAGAGCGGCGCGATAGTCATCGCGGCCCTGCGCGTCCCCGGCTAAAATTAGCTGCAAATTGCCGGGCTGGCCAGTGCCGGCCCCGGCGATGATGCGCGCCAGCGCGTCGATCGCGACCTCCTGGCCTTTCCATTCGGTGAGCCGGCCCGGCAGCAGCAACACGAACGCGTTTTCGCCTTTTTCAACGCCCCACGCGCCGCAGAGTCGCGCGATGCGCGCGGAATCGAGTCTGTCCGGATCGAATTCGCGAAGATCGACGCCGCGCGGAATGACGCGAAGTCTGTCCGGCCCGACATGATATTGGTCGCGGATCGCCTGCGCCGTGAATTCGGAATTGGCGATCACGAGATCGGCCCGCACCATCGCCGAATTATAGAAGCGCTTCAGCGGAGTCTGCGCGCGGTAGGCGCCGTGATAGGTGGCGACCAGCGGGATCTTCGCCGCCCGCGCCGCCCACAGCGCGCTCCAGGCCGGCGCGCGCGAGCGCACATGCGCGATATCGACCCCCGCGCGGCGGATGAGCGCGAGCAGCCGGCCGCGATTGGCGAGGATTTCGGCCGGATTTTTCGAGTGCACGGGCATCGAAACGACTTCGCCGCCCGCCGCTTTGACCGAAGCGGCGAGACGGCCGCCCTTGGTCGCGACAATCGCCCGCCCGCCCGCCCTGACGATCGCGTCTGCGATCTCCACCGTCGTGCGCTCCGCGCCGCCGGCATCGAGTTCGGGAATCACCTGCAAAACGGTCTTGTCGAAAGGCATCGGCGAATGGTCTTTCCAGGCGCGCCCGCCGCTTTTGCGGGCGCGGGGGGCGAGTGGTAGCACGCGCCTTGCGTCTTGTCCGAAGGAGCCTTCCATGACCGGCCCGGCCTCGCCTGCGTATTTCAACGGCCCGAACGGCCGTCTCGCCTACGAAAGAATTGATGGCGCGGGGCCCGGCCTTGTCTGGTTCGGCGGGTTCGCCTCCGACATGACCGGAACCAAAGCGTCCTTTCTCGCCGATTGGGCGCGCCGGAAGGCCCGCGCCTTTCTGCGCTTTGACTATTCGGGCCACGGGTCCTCGGACGGCGTGTTCGAGGAGGGCTCGATTTCGGATTGGGCGGCGGACGCGCTGGCGCTCTTCGACAGCGAAACAAATGGCCCGCAGATTCTCATCGGCTCGTCCATGGGCGCCTGGATCGCAAGCCTCATCGCCCGCGCCCGGCCGGAGCGCGTCGCCGGCGCGGTCTTTATCGCCCCGGCCCCGGATTTCACTGAATGTCTCGTTTGGGAAACGATGTCTGAAAACCAACGCGAGGGACTTTTGCGCACCGGACGCTACGAGGAGCCCTCTGCCTATGGCGGCAAGACTGTGTTCACGCTGAAGATGATCGAGGACGGCCGGCGCAATCTCGTTCTCGGGGAAGGCTTGCGGATCGCCGGTCCGGTGCGCATCCTTCAGGGCATGGCGGACCAGGACGTGCCATGGCGGCATGCGCTCAGATTCGCCGAAGCGATCGACAGCCCGGATGTCGAAATCACGCTCACCAAGACGGGCGATCACCGTCTGTCGACGCCGGCCGATCTTGATCGGCTTGCGCGCGCGCTCGAATTTCTGCCTGCGCTTGCGCTCTGAGGGCCGGTTTCCCGCTTGCGGCGCGCCGTTCAAATTTTCTCTTGCTACATATGTAACATCGTGCTAGCGGTGCTGCTACGTTTGTAGCAGACCAAAGCCTCCTCCCTCTCCGGAGCGACCATGACCGCCGATCAGTCTTTGCAGCCCACCAAACCCGAACTCGCCATACTGAAGCTGCTCTGGCGCAAGAAGTCCTTAAGCGCGCGCGAAATCGCCGACGGCGTCGCCGGGGATCTGGGCTGGTCCTACTCCACGCTCAGAACCGTGCTGGAGCGCATGCATGAAAAGGGGCTGCTCGCCAAGCGCTCTACAGGCGGCGTCAACACATACGCCGCCGCCGTCGGAAAAGTGGCGCTCCTTGGACGGATGATTCAGGATTTCACGGGCCGGGTGCTCGAGCTTGACGACGCGCCGCCCGCCGTTCTCTTCGCGCAGTCCAAATTGCTGACGCATGAAGAAATCGAAGAACTCGAAAAGCTGTTGCGCAAAGAGGAGAACGAGCAATGACCGGTCTCGATCTCGAACCCGCCGTTTTGTGCCTTCTCGGATCCCTCCTTTGGGCGCCCGCCGTATACGTCGCGGCGACGCGCTTCGATCGGGGAAAATCGCTTTCAGTTTCTGAAATGTTGTGGATCGTCGCGCTCGCAGCGGCGGCGCTGCCGACGATCGCGGCGCCGGCGCTGGCTGCGGCCGGCATTTCCTTGCGCCCCGCGCCTATGGAGACCGCGGCGGCCTTGCCGTTGACGCAAGCCGCCTGGGCGCCCGCGTCGCAAGCCGGCGCTGCGTTCGCCGCGCCGCAATTCACGTTCTCCACCATCGTCAAAGCGGCGAGCCTTCTTTACGTATACGGCGTATTGCTGGCGTTCGGCGTATGGGCCGCGCGCGCCGCCGCATTCAGTCTGCATGTGCGCCATGCGCGGCCGCTCGACCATCCCGATCTGATGTTTTCGCTCCGCGCCTGGCGGCGCCGGCTCGGCGTGTCAGCTCCGCTCAATGTGAAAGTGTCGAGCGCGGTTTCGAGCGTCTGCGTGCACGGCGTTTTTCGCCCGGTCATCATCGTTCCGGAAGGATTGTGCGAACGCATTTCCTTCGACGATCTGGTCATGATGTGCGCGCATGAGCTCGCTCACATGAAGCGCGGCGACTGCCGCTTGTTCGCCGCGACAGCGGCCGTCAGGATTCTCTTCTGGTTCAACCCGTTCATGAAGCGGATTGCGAGCCGGGCGGAGCTGGCGGCTGAACAGAGCGCGGATGCGCTCGTCCTGTCGGCGGGCGCTGACCGGCGCCGCTACGCGGCCTGCTTTGTCGAAGGCCTGAAATTCGCAGCCGACCGCGCCCAGCCGGCGCGACTCGCCGTTCCTTCCTTTACGCCTTTCGACAGGAAAAGCCGGCGCGACCGTCTCGATGCGATTTTGTCAGGCGCCGCAAGTCCGGCGCGCGCCGCGTCGCGACTCGCCGTCGCCGCCGCGGCCGCCTGCGCGGCGACGCTCGCCGTCGCCCAGGCCGCATTCGCGGTTCATCCAAGCCGCGCGCATGACACGGACGGGCCCGCCTCAGGCGCGCCCGAGACTGCGTCGTGGACGGATGAAATTACCGCGCCGGCGGATGGCGTCGTCGTCGACGCCACGGATGTCTACAAGGGCCGTCCCGAACTCGGAAAGGTCGTCGCGGTCCGCACAAACGACGGCAAGACGATGCGTTTCGTGAAACTCGTCAGCTATTCGGTGAAAAAGGGCGAATATGTGAAAAAAGGCGAAACGATCGCGCGCGCCGACGCCTTCGTCGCCCCGACCGCGCCCGCGGCGCCGGCGGCGCCCTCCGCGGCGACCGCCGCAGAGGCTGCTGAAGTCGCGCCCGCGCCTCCTGTTTCGCCGAGCCCGGCCGCCGAGCTCGCGCCGACTCCGGACGAGCCGGACCTCGCGGGCGCGCCGCCTGCCCCGCCGGCCGAGCCGGCGAAACCGGCGCTTCAAACCTTCGCCTGGACCGAGCCCGGCAAGGTCTATCGCCTGACGCGACGCGACGGCCCGAACGGCGCCTATTATGTCGATGAAAACGGCAGGATCTGGAACGGCGGGGACGGCGACGCCATCGATTTCTTCTCCGAGCGCAGCCTTTCCGCGGCCGACCGCGCCGAGATCGAAAAAGCGCTCGAAAAAGCGCGAAAAGAGATCGCCAAGGCGAAAGTCACGCAAGAAGAAGCGATGAAAAACGTGCGCGCGAAGCTCGCCGACTTGCATCTTGACCATGACGCGGTCGCTGCGGCGATGGCCGCCGCGCATGAAGCGATCGCAAACGCCGATGTCTATCGCGACGAAGCCATGCGGGCCGTTGCGGAAGCGAGCAAGAATGGCGAGTTCGACTGGAACGCCTTCTGGACAAACGACGACGAAGCCGACGCGCAAAAGCGCATTCGACGGGCGCAGGCGGCGCGGGATCGCGCCGAACGCGCGCACGCACGCGCGGCTCAAAAGTCCGAGCGCGAGTCTGCGCGGCGCGAAGCGCTGGCCGCGCAAGAACAGGCGCTTCGCGACCGGGAGGAAGCGCTTAATGACGCGCAGCGCGATCTCGACCGGGAGCGCGCTGAAATCGCACGCATGAAGGCCGAACTTGCGCGCGCAAAATCAGACACGGACGCCGGCGGGCGTTAAACCCCGCGCGGCGCGCGCCGACCGGAACGGCTCGTCGCACTGCCCGCCCCGTCTATCGAATATGCTTACGGAACGCCTTGTTATTGCGGCTGCAAAGGCTTTCCCTGATCCTGCCGCGGCATGCGGCCTCCGGCCTGGGCGCGGCCGGCGGCGAGCCTCAGCCCGCGGCGCCGTTCGCAGGAGCGCCCCATGGGCCTGACAAGGCTTTGCCTCAAAAATCCGGCCGCGGTCGCGGTCGTTCTCGCGGTCGTCGCGCTTCTCGGCGTGTTGTCGGCGACAAGACTGCCCGTGCAGCTCTTTCCCAATATTGAGCGCCCGGTCATCGGCGTTTGGACCGGCTGGCGCGCAGCGAGCCCGCGCGAAGTCGAAAGCGAAATCATCGACCCCATCGAAAAGGAGCTGCAAGGCATGCCCGGCATGCGTTCGATGCAGTCCTGGTCGAATTCGGGCGGCGGTTTCATCCGTCTCGAATTCACGCTCGGCACGAATATGGACAAGGCGTTCGCCGAAGTGTCGAGCCGATTGCAGCGTGTGCGCAATCTTCCCGCTGACGCCGAGCGGCCCCAGATCAACGCCAATGCCGGCAATGATTCCGGCGAAACGCTCATCTATCTCTTCCTGCAGCAACTGCCCGGCCACAACGCGTCGGCGGCGAATATGGTCGACTTCGCCGAGCAGCGCATCGTTCCCGAACTTGAATCGGTCGAAGGCGTTGCGGGCGTCAACGTGCAGAGCGATCAGGGCGAGAAAATCCTCCGCATCACTTTCGATCCGTTCCTGGCCGCCCAGCTCGGCGTGACGATCGACGAGATCGCGCAAAACGTAAACCGTTCTTCCGACGTCTCAGGCGGCACGATCGAAGTCGGCCGGCGGGACTACCAGATGCGATTCGAAGGCCGCTTCACCGCCGACCAGTTGAAGAACCAGATTCTCGCCTGGCGCGACGGCGCGCCCATCCGGCTGGGCGACATCGCAACGGTGGCGGTCGCGCCGAATGACCGCAGCGGTGTCGTCTATCAGAACGGAAATCCGGCGATTGGCATGCAGATTTACCGCGAGCCTGGCGCCAACACGCTCGCAGCAATCGACGCAATCACGGAGAAAATCACCGAACTGAATAACGGTCAGCTCGCCAAACTCGGCTATGAGATTCACAAGAGTTTCGATCCGTCCGTCTTCATCAAGCGCGCGATCCGGCTCTTGACGGGTAATCTGGCGCTCGGCGTCATGCTGACAATCGGCGCGCTGTGGGTCTTTCTCCGGCGCGCGAAAGCGACGCTCCTTATTGCGGCGGCGATCCCGGTCTGCATTATCGCGACGACGGTGGTTCTCAATCTGCTCGGCCGTTCGATCAATGTCATCTCGCTCGCCGGCCTCGCATTTGCGACTGGCATGGTCGTCGACGCTGCGATTGTCGTGCTAGAAAATTTCATTCGCATGCGCGAGCAGGGCGAAGACGCGAAGTCGGCGGCCCATCATGCGGTCGGACAGGTGTTCGGCGCGCTCTTCGCTTCGACCGTAACGACAATCGCGGTCTTTCTGCCCATTCTGTTTTTTGAGGACGTGGAAGGCCAGCTCTTCGCCGACCTCGCGCTGACCATTGCGGTCGCGGTCGCGATCAGCCTGGTTGTCGCGGTCACAGTGCTGCCCACGGGCGCGGCCCGTTTTCTGGTGGGTGCGGCGGCGGCGAAACCGGAAAAGGCGGCGTCGGGAGTCTTTGACCGGATCACCGACCTGATCATGTCGATGACGAAAACGCGGGCTCGGCGCCGGATGTGGATCGCGGGCCTCACGCTTGCGCCGATCGCGCTCGGCTGGCTGCTCTTTCCTTCGCTCAATTATCTGCCGCCGGTGAAGCGCGACGCTATTGACGGCTTCATTCAGTTTCCGTCCGGCGCCAATCCCGAGATGATACGCAAGGAGTTCGCTGAAGTCGTCGTCAAGCGGCTCGACCCCTATATGAAAGGCGAGAAGCAGCCTGCGCTCCGCAACTACTATCTTTTCTCCGGCCCTTGGGGAGCAAGCATCGGCGTCAGAATCAAGGATCAGTCGCGCATCGACGAAATGAACAAGATCGTCAATGACGAGATCCTGGCGGGTTTTCCCGACACCCGCGTTTTCGCCCAGCAAGGCGATCTGTTCGGCGATTTCGGCGGCGGCGGCCAGCTCAGCATCGACGTGCAGGCGGCGGACTATGACGCCCTTTCCGATTCGGTCCCCGCAGCGATCGATGTCATCCAATCGGCGATCCCCGGGGCGAGCGTCTGGCCCAATCCGGACCCGCAGATTGTCACGCCTGAAATACTCCTTGTGCCGAATGACCGGCGCATCGCCGAAGTCGGCATGACACGAGCGAGCCTCGCGAGCGCCGTGCGCGCGCTTGGCGACGGGCTTTGGCTCGGCGAGTTCTTTCATGAAGACGGCAAGATCGATGCGATTTTGAAGGCCAAGGCATGGGCGACTCCTGAATATCTGGACAACGCGCCGATTGCGACGCCGTCCGGCGCTGTCGTGCCGCTCGGAGATCTGGCGACGTTCAAACGCAGCGTCGGCCCGCAACAAATTCACCGTCTCGACAGCCGGCGCACGATCTCCCTCGGCGTCAATCTGCCCAAGGCGATGCCGCTGGGCGACGCCGTCAAACTGCTCAAGGAGAAGGCCGAACAAAGGCTTTTCGATGTTCTCCCGGAAGGCGCGTCAGTCAAATTCGCAGGCGAAGCGGACAGCCTCAACCGCGCGATCGTCAATCTCGGCGGCAATTTCCTTCTCGCCGTCGCCATTCTCTTCCTCATTCTCGCGGCGCTGTTCAAGTCGATCCGGGACGCGGCGCTTGTTATCATCGCGTTGCCAATGGCTGCAGTCGGCGGGATCATAGCTGTTCGTATACTGAATTTTATCACGCCCACGCCGCTCGATCTTCTGGGGATGATAGGCTTCATCATTCTCCTCGGCCTCGTCGTGAACAATGCAATCCTCCTCGTCGAGCAGACGCGCCAATCGGAAGCCGAAGGAAAGTCGCGCGACGAAGCCGTGCGCGAAGCTCTGCAATTACGCATCCGGCCGATCTTCATGACGACGACGACATCGCTGATGGGCATGCTGCCGCTCGTCCTCGCGCCGGGCGCCGGCGCGATCATCTATCGGGGCCTTGCGACCGTCATCGTCGGCGGCATGGCCGTCTCCACCCTCTTCACGCTGGTGCTGTTGCCCGCTTTGCTGAGACTCGGCGCCGAACGCTCGGCCGAGCGCGTCGCCTCAATTCCCGCCCTTCAACCCGCCGAATGAGAGACCGGACACCGTCATGCTGAAAAAGCGCTTTATCCTTATCGTTTCGGCCGCCGGCGCGCTCGCGCTCGCAGGCGGCGGCGCCTTCCTCGCCGGCGCTATGAAGAGCGCGAACGCCAGTTCCGCCGCCGCTTCGGCGCCGGAGCAACAAGGTCCGCCGCCCGCGCCGGTAGAGATCGCAAAAGCCGTCGAAACCGAACTTGCGCCGCTCTCGGAAGCGCCGGGATCGATCGTTTCGGTGCGCGACAGCCTTATCGCCGCCACGACGAGCGGCAAGATCGAATGGGTGGCGGATGTCGGCGCGGAGGTGAATGAAGGCGATGTCATCGCGCGCATCGATCCGGCGGACGCGAAATACAGCCGTGATCAGGCCGCAGCCGATGTCCGCCGCCTTGAAGCGCGCGCCGACTATCTCGAGAATCTCTACAAGCGCTATGTCAGTCTCGGCGCGGAAAGCGGCGAATCCGAAGCTTCCCTGGACTCAATGAAAACCGACAGCGAGGAGGCGAAGGCCAATCTCGACCGCGCCAGAGCTTCGCTCAAACAGGCGGAAATCAATCTTCGCCGCACCGAAGTCAGGGCGCCGTTTTCGGGCCGCATTGTCTCCCAGTCGACGCAGATCGGCGAATTCGCAACGCCTGGCGCGCCCATCGCGAGACTGGTCGACACCCGGCATCTGGAAGTGACGGCGCAGGCGCAGGCGGCGCTCCTGAAGAGCGTCAAACCCGGCGACCATATCACGCTGGCAAACGGCGTCGAAAAGCTGGAAGCGCCGATTCGCGCGATTGTCCCGGTCGGCAATCAGGTAAGCCGGACTCTCGAGATTCGCATTTCCTTGCCCGAGACAAGCTGGAAAATCGGCGCGGCCGTTCGCGTCTTCATCCCGGAGACGACGCCGAAACCCGTGGTCGCCGGCCGGCGCGACGCCCTCATTTTGCGGGCGAACAAAGTCAGCGTATTCGTCGTCGGGGATGACATGAAAGCGCGGCGGGTCGATGTCGAACTCGGCGCGGCGCAAGGCGATCTCATCGAGCTGATCGGCGACGTCAAGCCGGGCGATGCGCTGGTGGTGCGCGGCGGCGAGCGCCTGAGGGACGGCCAGGCCGTGAAAATTTCGTCCGGCGCCGCCGACAACGCGACGACCTGACCTCTTATTCCTTTTCGCCGAATTTCTCCTCGACAAGCGCGACGAGCGCTGCGAGCGCGGCTTCGGCGTCCGCGCCCTCGGCCGTAATTTTGATCTCGGCTCCCGGACCTGCGCCAATCATCATAAGCCCCATGATCGAATCACCGCGCACTCTCCAGCCGTCGAATTCAACGTGAACGGCGGCGTCAAACGTCGCGGCGAGCGAACAGAACTTCGCTGAAGCGCGCGCGTGCAGACCGCGAATATTGCGAACCGTCGCGACGGCGCTGCGTTGGTCCGTCATCGCCGCGCGCCCGGCCTAATCCGCCGTTTCGCCGGAAAGAACCCAGGATGCGACATTGATATATTTGCGCCCCGCATCATGCGCGGCGGCGACCGCGCCTTTCAAATCGTAGTCATTGCGCGTCGAGGCGAGCTTGATCAGCATCGGCAGGTTGACGCCGGCGACAACCTCAGCGTTCGCTTTCTCCATCACCGAGATCGCAAGATTGGACGGCGTGCCGCCGAACATGTCGGTCAGGATGATGACGCCTTCGCCCGAATCGACTTCCTTCGCCGCGGCGAGAATATCCGCCCGCCGCTTCTCCATGTCATCGTCCGGACCGATCGAAACGGCGCGAATGGCTTCTTGCGGTCCGACGACATGCTCGGCGGCAGCGACAAACTCCTCGGCGAGGCGGCCATGGCTGACGACGACGATTCCAATCATTCCCGGTCTCGAAACTCCGCAGCGCGAATGCGCTATCGTGCGCGCGCTAGGGCGATTGTCCACACAAAATCGCCCGGAGAATCAAGCGCAAACGCTCCGGCGTCGTATTTTCCAAGCTTAGCGGCCAGCAGTCGATCGTCGCGCAAGCGCCGAGCTTCGCTTTCCGCCCGGCGCAGAGACGACCGGCGGGCCCGGCGAGGTCGAAAGCCGCGACAAGGCGCGTTTTCGGCGCGACGCGGATGCGCGCCGGGCCGAAGCCGCGCGCCTCGATGAGGCCTTCGGCCCGCGCAAGCGCGCTGGCTTCAACCGTTTCGCCGCAGCGCTCGACCACCACGACGTCGTCCGCGATGAGTCCGGTCCGCCGGAACGGGCAGCCTTCAATCAGGGCGATGGCGAGCGCCGACTTTCCCGATCCCGGCGGCCCGAGGAGGAGCGCGCCGGCCAGAGGGCCGTCGGCATCGACAGCGACGGCCACCGCCGTTCCATGCACGTGATCGGGCCGCTTGGTCATATCTCAGGCCGCCGGCAGCGCGACGACGAACCGGGCGCCTTCGCGCGCGCTTTGAGGATCCGCCGGATTGGCCAGGCGGTTTTCAGCGTGGATCTCGCCGCCATGGGCGGAGACGATCTGCCGGCAGATGGCGAGCCCGAGGCCGGAATTCTTGCCGAAAGCGGAGCCCGCAGGGCGTTTCGTATAGAATCTCTTGAACACCGCCTCGAGCGAATCGGGCGGAATGCCCGGTCCGTCGTCGTCGACATAAATGCGCGCCACCCGCTCGCGGCCCGTGGGAGCCTCAAGCGAGACCCGGACTTCGCCGCCCGCCGGACTGAAAGATCGCGCATTGTCGATGAGATTGCGGAAAACCTGTCCGAGCGCTGACGGGTTGCCGAAGAGATAGACGGGGGCTCCCGATGCGTCGAAACGCACTTTCGCCTCTCCGTCCTTGCCGGTCATTGCATATGATTCGACAATGTCAGCGATGAGTTTTCTCAGGTCCACCACCTCGCGGGTCTGGCGGGCGAGTTCGGCGTCAAGCCGGGACGCGTTCGAAATATCAGTGATCAGGCGATCCATCCGCGCAACGTCTTTCTTGATGACGCCGAGCAGTTTTTCGCGCGCCTCGGGCGAGGATGCGAGATCGAGCGTCTCCACCGCGCTCCGGATCGAGGTCAGCGGATTTTTTAGTTCGTGCGCCACATCGGCGGCGAAGCTTTCGATTGTGTCTATTCGCGCATAAATGGTTTGGGTCATCGCCCGCAAAGCCGCCGACAGCTCTCCGATCTCGTCGCGCCGCATCGAAAAGTCGGGAATGCGCGCGCGCCCGGCGACGGAGATGCCTTCGCGCACCTTGTCGGTGGCGAGCGCGAGCTGGCGAATCGGCTGCGCGATCGCCGCTGTCAGCAACAGGGACGACAAAATCGCGGCGGCGCAAGCCAGACCGAAAAACGGCAAGATCGACCGGCGTGTCTGCGCGACGAGATTGTCAATGCCGCCAACCTCCGCGGTCACGATTCCGAAGATCGCCTGCACCTTGCGAATCGGGATCGACACGGAGGCGACCAGTTCGCCGTTTTCATTGAGGCGGACGGACGCAGCGCCCTTTTCCTTCGCGAAAGGCGAAGAAGCGAGCGCCGCATTCAGTTCGTCTTCAAGCGATCTGCGGGCGGCGCGGCGGCGAAAGTCGCCGCCCATGACATCGCGCAACCAGTTCGAAGCCGCCCGGACGCGCTTGCGCAGGAAACTCTCCGCCTTCGCGTCTTCGATCGGCGGCAAAGGCTCCATCACAATGCGGTCGCGCCGAAGCACGACGTCCTCGATCAGGAGCTTCGAGGCGTCCTTGATCGGCGGATTGGAGAAGCTGTGCGGGGCGTTGAAAATCCGCACCCTGCCTTCGAACGTATCCCAGATGCGATTGAACACCTCCCGCACATCCGTTTCACTCAGCGCCAGGCTGCAGCTTGAATCGGCCTTCTCATCCGTTTGCGGATCGACTGGCTGGCAGGAGGAATCGTCAATGGCGACCTGCGCCAGGACGTCCGCGACAATCTGGGCCTGGGCGCGAACGCCTTCAAGCTTCGCCTTGATCAGGCCGTCGCGATAATCGGTCAGACCGAACGATCCGAGCAGAAGGATGACCACGCCGATCAGATTGGCGAGGACAATCGTCACCGTCAGGCGCGAGACCGAAAGTCTTGCGCCGCGCCGCCATCTCTTGCCGGCGCTTTCCGCCATTTAGCTCCCAGCTGTTGCCGCTCTAGCCGTCGTTGTATTTATAGCCGACGCCATAAAGCGTTTCGATCGAATCGAAATCCTTGTCGATCACCCGGAATTTTTTCCGGATCCGCTTGATATGGCTGTCGATTGTTCGATCGTCCACATAAACCTGATCGTCATAGGCCGCGTCCATGAGCTGATCGCGGCTCTTCACAAAGCCGGGCCTTTGCGCCAAAGCCTCGAGAATCAGGAATTCCGTGACCGTCAAGACGACCGGCTGGCCCTTCCAAGTGCAGGAATGGCGCATGGGATCGAGCGTCAGCTCGCCGCGGCGAATGATCTTTTTCTCCTCCTCCGCGGTCGGGGTCGGGCCGGCGGAGCGACGGCGGAGCACCGCCTTCACCCGCTCCAGCAAGAGCCGCTGGGAGAAGGGTTTTTTAACGTAATCATCGGCCCCCATGGTCAGGCCGAGGACCTCGTCGATCTCTTCGTCTTTCGAGGTGAGAAAAATCAGCGGCAGATCGGAGCTTTGGCGGATGCGCCGCAAAAGCTCCATGCCGTCCATGGTCGGCATCTTGATGTCGGAGACCACGAGATCCGGCGGCGAGGCTTCGATTGCAGCGAGCGCGGAGGCGCCGTCTTCGTAAGTCGTCACCTTATGGCCCTCGGATTCGAGGGCCATGGAGACCGATGTGAGGATGTTTTCGTCGTCGTCGACCAGCGCGATATTCGCCATTTTATTAACGCCCTGCTTGCATTCAGCCCATTGTCAGCCCGTCGAGCCTAACCGCCTTCGCCGGGCGCGAGAATGGCGCCGGCGCGGCGAATTTGCGGCGTCAGGCCTTCGCCGCCCGTTCGATAAATGCGGCGAGTTCGACGTCGCGCATGGTCAGCCCGCCTGCATCATGCGTCGACAGCGTGATTTCGACGCGATTATAGACGTTGAACCATTCGGGATGGTGGTCGGCTTTCTCGGCCGCGAGGGCCACGCGCGTCATAAAGCCGAACGCCGCATTGAAATCAGCGAAAAGAAAGGTTTTGGAAGCCGCATCGCGGCCGTCGACCGGCGTCCAGCCCGGATGCTCGTCGAAAAATCGCCGCCGTGCCGCCTCATCGAGCCTTTCCGTCATCGCCCCGTCTCTCCTGCCGGCCCGATTTAAGCGCGCGCGCTCGGCCTGTCATCCGACTTGTCGCCGCGGGCGAATATTTGCACATGCGAGGCATTCGCGCCAATACGCCGCCGCCGGACGTTTTGATTCGAGCGCGAACGGCGGGGCGTCGAAATCGACGGCCTTTGGCGGCGCGGGTCAAGCATAAGCGCGCGGCCGCTCACGGCGCCCCCCCCCCGCAAAAGGAAAAGGGCCGCGCTTGGGGCGGCCCCGCAATTCCCGATCGCCTGAATGTCCGAGATCTCCTCGAAGATCCGGCGGATCAACGCGCGTAAGGAGGCTGCTCCGAAGCGCGTTTATTCCGCAAAGACCTCAAAGGCTTCGTGAAATCGCTCGACATCGGATCACCTCCTCTCGTTGGTTGAACATATCGAGAGCATGAGGGCGGTCGCGCCGCTTGGCAAGAGCCAAAGCGTTAACGGGGGGCTTCGCCTATTCGGCGAGAATCTCGCGCGCCCATTGCGGAACGATTTCGCTCGCCTTGCCGTAGCGGCGGCGCGTGAAAACGCGCGCGTTTTCGGATGGCTCGAGATTTAACTCTGTACACGGAATGCCTAGCGCGCGAGCCTCTGCGGCGAGCCCCGCCGCCGGATAAACGACGCCTGACGTACCGATCGAAACAAATTGCTGCGAACGCGACAAGATCGCCGCCGTCTCTTCAAGATACATCGGAACCTCGCCGAACCAGACGACATCCGGGCGCATCGCCCCGGTCGCGGCGCAGGAAGGGCATTTCGTCCGGACGTCAAGATCGTCTGTCCACGGACGCGAATCGCCGCAACTCCCGCAACGCGCCCGCGACAGCTCTCCGTGCATATGGAGGACATTGCGAGAACCGGCGCGTTCATGCAAATCATCGACATTCTGCGTGACGATCCAGAGAGCGCCGCCCCGATCCTCCAGGCGGCGCTCAAGCTCTGCGAGCGCGAAATGCGCGGCGTTCGGGGCCGCGCATTTCAGCGCGCGCCTGCGCGCATTGTAGAAATCGTGCACAAGCGCAGGATCGGCTGCGAAGCCTTCCGGCGTCGCCACCTGCCGATAGTCGTATTGCGCCCAGATTCCGCCCTTGTCGCGAAAGGTCGACAGCCCGGATTCGGCGGAGACGCCCGATCCTGTCAGAACGGCAATGCGCGGCGCGCGCATCGTCAACGCGGGCGCGCGAGAAAGTCGGCCTTACCGAGCGGCGCGCCGCAGGCCCTCAAATTCGCATAACACATGGACGTGTGGAAATAGAGATTGGGCAGGATGAAATTCATCAGATAGTTCGACCGCGTCATCGTCATGCTTTCCTTCCCGACCGGAAACACGACCTCTCCGTCCGGATCGGCGTCGATCTTCGACTTGTCGAGGTCCTTGATGAAAGCCTGCGCATTCGCAATGCGCTGGCGCAATTCTTCGAAGGATTTCTCGGTGTCGGGGAAGCTCGGAATTTCGGCGCCGGCCAGTCTGGCCAAACCCCTCGTGCAGATATCGCAAGCGATCTGCACCTGCCGGCTCATCGCGAACATGTCCGGCGCGAGACGCCAGTTCAAAAGGATCGCCTCGTCGATGTTTTTTTCCTTGGCGTAGGCGGCGGCCTTTTCCAGCGCGCCCTGCATCCCGGCGAACATCTGGCTCAAAGCCGCGTCCGCGATCTCAGAATGGGTAAGAGCCATATGAATTTTCCTCCAACGCCCTTCATGCGCCCGAACCTCTAGCGCGGCGCGGCCGTTTTCAGAAGAGAGCGGCCGTCAATTTGCGGTGATCGAAAGGGCCGCTCACACGGTCGGCGCGAAAAGCGGATAGCTTTCGAGAATCTCATAATGCGCGCCTTCATTGCCGGGATGCGAGCGATAGAGATGAAACTCGCCGACCGAAAAAGGGCCGCAGGAAAACAGGCTGTGCATGGCCGCAAAATGCGCCGCTTTTTCACGCGAGACCCCTTTCGCGTAGC
Source organism: Alphaproteobacteria bacterium (assembly GCA_016125425.1). GTDB lineage: Bacteria > Pseudomonadota > Alphaproteobacteria > Caulobacterales > Parvularculaceae > Amphiplicatus. Next base: position 40,327 of record WGLT01000015.1, on the reverse strand, counting down.
CGATCGTCACATGCGGCGCGAATTTGCGCCTTTCCCCTGGATGACCCGCGCGATCGAGCGCGGTCGCCACCTTGGACTGAAGGTGAACGAGCGCCGGCGACGTCCCGCCCACCCATAAAGCGCGCGGCTTCTGGGCGCCGAAGAAGCCGGCACCCGACAGCGTCAATTCGAACGCCGGCGCGCGCACGCCTGCAAGCGCGTCCGCGCATTCGGCCAGCCCGTGCCGGTCGGTCTCGCCGATAAATTGCAGGGTCAGATGGAAATTCTCGGCCGGCAGCCAGCGCGCGCCCTCGACGCCGGACTGAAGCTGCGTCAGCGCGTCGGCGACGATGTCAGGAAGCGACAGACCGGCGAAGAGTCGATACATGAGAGCGATGTTTGTCGCCGCTCGGCCCCGCTGTCGAGCCGCGCTGGGAGTTAATTCTTTGCCGGGCGCCCTCTTCTGTTTCGGTTTCGGATACACGGCGCGGGCGCTGGCGGGCCGGCTCGCGCCCGCCGGCTGGCGCATCGCCGCGACGACGCGCGATCCGGCGCGTCTTGAGGACTTCGCCAACGAAGGTATCGACGCTGTCGTCTGGCCTGAAGCGACATTCGATCCGAAGTCGCTCGCCGACGCCGACGCGATTTTGGTGTCGACGCCGCCAAATGAGGCCGGCTGTCCGACGCTCGCTGCGGGCGCCGATGCGATCGCCGCCCGCGCCGGCGCTCTGTCCTGGGTCGGCTATCTCTCCTCGAACGGCGTTTATGGCGATTTCGGCGGCGGGTATGTGGACGAGACGACAACGCCCCGCCCTTCGACCGAGCGCGGTCGCCGGCGGCTCTCGGCCGAAAACGCCTGGCGCGCCTTTGCGCGGGCGTTCGGCCTGCCGCTCGTAATTTTCCGCCTGCCCGGCATTTACGGACCGGGCCGCTCGGCCTTCGACGCGATCCGCGCCGGACGGGCGCGGCGAATCGTCAAGGACGGACAGGTCTTCAACCGGATGCATATCGACGACATCGCCGCGGCGCTCGAAGCGAGCCTTCGAGCGCCGACGGCCGGCGCGCTCTTCAATCTGTCGGATGACGAGCCTGCGCCGCCCCAGGACGTCGTCGCCTATGCCTGCGCGCTGCTCGGCGCGGCGCCGCCCCCGGAAACGCCGTTCGAAGAGGCGGCGCTTTCTCCGATGACTTTGAGCTTTTACGCGGAGAACAAGCGCGTCCGGAATGAACGAATGAAGCGTTTGCTCGGCGCGCGGCTCGCGCACCCCACTTACAGGGAGGGCCTCAAGGCGATCCTCGACGACGAAAGACGACGCTAATTGTTTCCGTCCTGATCATCGGGTATTTCGTTGTTCTCCGGATGCCATTCGTTGATCGCCGTCACCTTGCACTCGCGCTTTCCTCCGTCGCTGCCGATGACGGTGATCGCGTCCCCCGCCTTGATGCAGCCGCTTTCAGGCGGCGTCATCGAGTCCGCAAAGAGAAGCGTGTTAAAATCGCATCCGGAAAGGTGAAGAAAAGCGTGCCCGCCATTTGACGTGTCGATGATCAGCATATTGTCCAGACCGTCATAAGTGTCTGTCGTCATCGGTGAGGCGGCGCACGCCTCTGTCATAGCGCCGCCCATTCTGTCGTCACCGTTTTCGTAGGCGGGCGCGGGCGGCGCCTCTTTTGGTTTTTCCTTGGCGATAGCGCTCGTCGCCGCCGCAAGAGCAGCGGCTGCAACCAGTATGCGTTTCATGGATGGTCCCTTTCAACGCGCGCCCGGCGGCGCGTTTGTTCAGCGCACGGGCGTGCGGCGCGGGAAATTAGTCTCGCTCCCATTCGCCCGCAAGCGCGTCCGACGATCCGCGCCCTCCGGCCGATTCGGCTTTGGCCGTCGCGCGGTCTGCGCGCCCGGTCCGGTCGCAAAAGGACATAAAGAAATCTTTATATATGTCTTGGCGGCGCGAAACCCGGCTGCTATAAGCGCGCGCGACGCCCGTTCGCGAATTAAGGAGCCCGCATGACCGCCCCGCATCACCACGACTATTTCGTGAAGAATATCGATCTCGCCGACTACGGACGGCGCGAGATCGAAATCGCCGAAACCGAAATGCCGGGCCTGATGGCGACCCGCGAGGAATACGGCGCCGCCCAACCGCTCAAGGGCGCGAGGATCGCCGGCTCGCTGCACATGACGATTCAGACCGCGGTGTTGATCGAAACCCTGCAAGCGCTCGGCGCGGAAGTCCGCTGGGCGTCATGCAATATCTATTCGACGCAGGATCATGCGGCTGCGGCCATCGCTGCGGCGGGCACGCCCGTGTTCGCGTATAAAGGCGAGAGCCTCGAAGAATATTGGGACTTCTGCGACAAGATTTTCGACTGGCCGAACGGTCAGACCGCCAACATGATTCTCGACGACGGCGGCGACGCCACTCTGCTCGTTTTGCTTGGCGCGGACGCAGAAAAAGATCCATCCATTCTCGAAAATCCGTCGAACGAGGAAGAGAAATTCCTTTTCGCGACGATCAAGCGCCGTCTCGCCAAACAGCCCGGCTTCTATTCTAAGACGAAGGCAAACATTCGCGGCGTCACCGAGGAGACGACGACGGGCGTCCTTCGTCTCTATCAACGCCAGAAGAAGGGCACGCTGCCTTTCCCGGCGATCAACGTCAACGACTCTGTCACGAAGTCGAAATTCGACAACAAATATGGCTGCCGCGAATCCCTCGTCGACGGCATCCGCCGGGCGACCGATGTGATGATGGCGGGCAAGGTCGCGCTCGTGGCCGGTTACGGCGATGTCGGAAAAGGTTCGGCGGCTTCGCTCAGAGGCGCGGGCGCGCGCGTCATGGTGACCGAGATCGATCCGATTTGCGCGCTGCAAGCCGCGATGGACGGCTTTGAAGTCGTAACGATGGAGCAGGGCGCTCCGCGCGCCGACATCGTCGTCACCGCGACGGGCAACAAGGACGTGTTGACGCTCGATCATATGCGGCTTTTGAAGGACATGGCGATCGTCGGCAATATCGGGCATTTCGACAACGAAATTCAGGTGGACGCGCTGCGCAATTTCAAATGGACGAACGTCAAGGATCAGGTGGATATGATCACCTTTCCTGACGGCAAACGCATCATCCTTCTGTCGCAGGGCCGGCTTCTAAATCTCGGCAATGCGACTGGCCATCCGAGTTTTGTCATGTCGGCCTCGTTCACCAATCAGACGCTCGCCCAAATCGAGCTTTGGACGAAAGGCGATCAGTATAAGAACCAAGTCTACGTTCTGCCGAAACATCTCGATGAAAAAGTCGCCGCGCTTCACCTCGCTAAAGTCGGCGCGCAATTGACGACGCTCACTGAGGAACAGGCTGCCTATATCGGCGTCGACGTCAAAGGCCCGTTCAAATCTGATCATTATCGCTATTGAAGCGCCGGTTTCGGCTAAACAGAGGTTGCGGTTTTGAAACATTCGTCCGTGCGGGCAATGTTTTCTTTGCCTGTGTTCGAACTCATAATATCAGCCCCGGACAGAATGCGCCGGCGCTAGCGCCGACTTCCATCAGCTTTTCCAATCTTCCTGCCCTCCGCAGCCGAAGACTGGACCGAGCGAACAAGCCGGTCGTAGAGCGGCCGCGCGCCGCGCGACTTCGCCGCAACGAATTGCATGAGGTTGCAAAACTTTATGTCGCGCATAAAGCGGGCTCGCCGAGAATAGCCGGACGAAGGGAGGTGGAATTCCAGGCGCCGCTCGATGTATTGACTCAGATCAAATCGGCGACGGGCGGTTTTGATCCAGATCAAAAATCCGACAGTTTTTAACCTCGATAAAGCGCCATATCCGCGATCCGTTTGTGCGGCCTCCTAAGTATTAAACCGTACAATGACAATATGTCGCGGATAAACTCTTGCCCGCCGCGTTCGACGACTTCATTTTCGTATGGGACGCATAAACAGGAGGGGGCTATGAAGCCAGCCGTTCTGGTCTATCCAATAACAAATCGCGCAAAGCGCATTTGGGACTTTCAACAGAAATCCGCGAAAACGCCGTTTCTTGTTCTGGCCGCTGCGACGGCCGCGTTGTCTTTTGCGCCCGTCGAAAGCGCTTTCGCCATTCCGTCTTTCGCTCGACAGACTGGCATGGCCTGCCACGCCTGCCACACCGCCTATCCGCAACTTACCCCGCTCGGTCGCCAATTCAAAATGAACGGCTACACGATGAGCAGCGGCAAGACGCCGGCCTATGAACGCGTCAGCGCCTGGCTTCAGGGTTCGTTTACGCACACGCGGCGCGATCAAGCCGGCGGCGCGGGCGACGGATTCGGCGACAATGACAATTTCGCCTTGCAGCAGGTCAGCTTTTTCTACGGCGGCAAGATCTTCGGCAAAGTCGGCGGTTTTCTCCAAGGCACTTACGATGGAATCGGCAAGGTCTGGGGGTGGGACAATATGGATGTCCGTTACGCTGATACGGGCAGCCTCGGCAAACATCAGCTGACCTATGGAATCAGCTTGAACAACAGCCCCACCGCGCAGGATTTGTGGAATACGACGCCGACCTGGGGTTTTCCGTTCGATGCGTCCGATCTCGCGCCAGGACCTTCGGCCGCGACCTTGATCGAAGGCGGCCTCGGCCAGATTACGGCGGGCGTCACCGCCTATGCGATGGTCGACAATCATCTCTACGCCGAATTCGGCGGCTACCATGTCATACCGCATGGCGCGATTCAGACGCTCACGGGCGATGCGTCCGATGCGCCGAAATCGAAAGGCGTTGCGCCCTATTGGCGCGTCGCATGGGAGCAAAACAGCGGCTCCGACGACATCGAGATCGGCGCCTTCGGCATTCACGCCTTGCTCTATCCGGAAGGCGATATGAGCATGGGCGCGGATTCATACACCGATGTCGGCTTCGACGCGCAGTATCAGCATTTTGCCGGCGATGACAGCGTCACAGCGCGCATCAGCACAATACAGGAATATCAGCGTCTAAACGCCAGCGAGGCGTTGGGCGGCGCCGACAACCTGACCAACCGCCTGCATACGCTCAATGCAAACGTCGCCTATCTGCTCGATCAGACCTATCAAATGACGGGCGGTGTCGAGCACATATGGGGCGTCCCGGATGCAACGCTCTACGGCACGCCGAACGGCTCTCCGAGCTCGACATATTTGACGTTCGAAGGCGACTGGCTGCCGCTCAATAAACACCCCTGGGCCGCTTATCCCTGGTTCAATCCGAAGCTGAGCGCCCAATATGTGCACTATCTGAAGCTGGACGGCGTTTCGAACAGCGGCGGAGGAGACAAAGCGTCCTATGCGGACACGCTGTTCCTCTTGCTTACGTTGACGCTCTAATCGATAGTCTCGGCGAACATTTGAACGACCAAGGGAGCAAGCAAATGAGATACGCTCGACACGCGGCGATGGTTCTGATTGCAGTCGCCGCGATCGGCGTGTCTTCCGCGAACGCCTCAGGCGACGCCGCTAATGGGAAGAAATGGTTCGGCGTTTTTTGCGCCGCCTGCCACTCGACAAAGGCGGGCGTGAACATGGTCGGACCCAGCCTCGCCGGGGTTTACGGGCGCAAGGCCGGCGCCGCGCCGAATTTCAATTATTCGGATGCGCTCAAGAATTCCGGAATCGTCTGGAATGACGAAAGTCTGGAGAAATGGCTCGCAAATCCGCAAACAGATGTTCCGGGCAACCATATGCCCTTCGCCGGGCTTCCCAGCGCGCAAAAGCGCGCCGATATCATTGAATATCTCAAGACTCTGAAATAGCGGCGTCCGCGAAACGAAAACTTGTCGCGCTGCGTTGTTTCTCAGACCGGAACCGACATTCGCCGCCGCCCGGCCCGCCGCTTGATGAGCGCGCAAGCCCGAGCGCCGTTCGGAGGTTTTATCGGGCGATCCTGAAGGCGCGAAATGAATGCGGAGGAACGGCGAATTCGAATGCGGAATCGCCAGCTTCTGTCGATTGCGCTTCATCGCCGGCTACGGCGACCGCGCCCCCTTCGCCTGCAATCGGCGAAAGCCCGCGCGCCCCGCCCTTGACCCGGACGGTCGCCTTAACGCCGTCGTCACGGAAATTCTGAACGACAAAACTGTCATTATCATAGACGAACAGCGAAACGCGCGGCGGCGCGTCGAGCATGACCGGAAAATCCTGCTGGATGAACTTTTTCAATTGCGTCAGCGCCGCCTGCGGCATCCGGTAAAGATCGCTCGGATTGTTCGGGACCGTCAGCATAAAGATCGTTCCTTTCGAATAGCGATTCATCAAAAGGATCGGATAGCCCTTGTGGCCCGCGACGCCCCTCACGACCGCCCAGCTGTCATTCGTAAAGAAACGCAGTTCGGGGAAGAGGATCGGCTGGGCGCCGACGCCGCCGAGGCGCGTCCCGGCGCCCGCGCCGTAACCCAGAATGAAATCGCTGACGTCAACGCTGCGGCCTGTCGGCGTCCACTCCGCGATATCATCAAAGCCTCGTGCGCTCAGCGCTTCGACAAGACCGGAGGTGACGATCACTGCGCCGCCGGCGCGCAGCTTTTGCTTGATCTTGTCGATAATCTGCGGGTCCGCCGCCGCCGACGCCGTCAGAAGCACGGGATCGGCGCTCATCGGAAAGTCGGGATGAAGCTCGATCGGAAGGCCGATATTCCCGAGATAATTGTGGAGGAAATCTTCCCCGCTCGATTGATAGGGCTTGTAGCTCGCAATCCCTATCGGCGCGCCGAGCGATCCGAGCGCCGAATCAACCGTCCTCAGAGCCGCGCCGGCGGCGAGCGCCCAACCCGGCGACGCAGCGCTGCGCCTCTTCCATGACTTGACGATCGCGTTCCAGTCGAAGCTCGTGTCGTCGCGCGCCCAGGGCCGGACGCCGGCGGGCGCGCCGTTCGTTTCCGCCATCTCCCGCCAGTTGAACAAGGTGATTTCAGGCGCTTTTGCGAGCATCGTGTCCCACAGCTGCTCCGCATAGCGATCAACAAATCGCACATCATAGGTATCGACCCAGCCGCCGCCATTCGCGCCCGGGCGGACATTGCTGAAATACCGATAGATCAGATAGCTCTCATACTCCTGCAGCAGCTGGTCGGTGATGGCCGGATCGCGCGTTTCCGTGCCTGTGTAGACGCCGTCAAAGGCTTTCGCCTCCTTATCGAGGTCGTAGCCGAGGCCTTGAAAATGTTCATACCAGTTCGGATATTTGATGATCATCCGAACATTCGGATTTTCCTCTCTGGCGGGCTTCAGAACAAGCTCGCGCGCTATCTCGCGCATCTTGTCGAGTCTGTATTGCGTCCAGCTTCGCTTGCCTTTTGCAGCAATGTCTGCGTCGCTTTTGCTCGTAAAAAAGAAGAAGTCGTCAAGGATCACTTCATCGAAATGGCGCGCGATCCGACGTATGGCTTTTTCGCATTCCGCGCGGTCAGCGGGGTTTTCGTAGTCGAATGTCGCAAATTGCCCGTCCGCGCCGCCCGCAGCGAGCGTCACGCCGCCCGCGGTTCTTATTCCTCTTTCTTCAAAATACTTTTTGACGCTTTCGAGCTGTTCGTCGGTTACGAACACCCGGTCGCGATAGTCCTCGATATAGACTTTGTCGAAGTGAAGCTGCGAGGCGACGCGCGCATATTCGCGGTCAAAAACCGCCTTGTCGGAAAGCGCCCGAACGGATCGCGCGGGAATGTAGATAGCGGTCTGAAAATTCTTGTAAGCCGACGGCGCCGCCGCGTCCGGACCCGCCGCATAGGAAGGCGTCAGAGCGCCCAGAATCAGCCCCAGAATCGCCGATGGCAAGCGCCCCATCGCTCCCTCCTGTTATTCAGGCCTTTTGGTAGCGCTATCAATCGGGGCGCGCAACAGGCGCCGCCAGAAAGACGTTCTGCGTCAGAAGGCGCGGGGCGGAATGCGCGGATGGCCTTCGCCGAGCAATGACGCCTCAACCGGCCCGCGCCCGGCAATCAGAATGCGCGCCGGCGTTACGACTGCGGTGCGTTTTCGCTTTGATCGGCTTTGTCTTTCCCGAATTCGGCCGCCTCTGTTACTCCATTTTCAGGGCCTTGATGAACGCTTCCTGGGGAATTTCGACGCGGCCGAACTGGCGCATCTTCTTTTTGCCTTCCTTTTGTTTCTCAAGAAGCTTGCGCTTGCGCGTCGCGTCGCCGCCATAGCATTTGGCGGTCACGTCTTTCCTGAGCGCCGAGATCGTCTCGCGCGCGATGACCCGTCCGCCGATCGCCGCCTGGATGGGAATTTTAAACATGTGACGCGGAATCAGATCCTTCAGCTTTTCGCACATAGATCGGCCGCGATTTTGCGCCTTGTCGCGATGGACAATGACGGACAGCGCGTCGACCGGTTCGTCATTGACGAGGATCTGCATTTTAACGAGATCGCCCGGGCGGTAGTCGAGCAGATGATAATCGAAGCTCGCATAACCGGACGAAATTGATTTCAACCGGTCATAAAAATCGAAAACGACTTCGTTCAACGGCAGCTCATAGACGACCATGGCGCGGCTGCCGGCATAGGTGAGATTTTTTTGAATTCCGCGACGTTCCTCGCAAAGCTTCAAGACGCCCCCGAGATAATCGTCCGGCGTCATGATTGTCGCCTCGATCCACGGCTCCTCGATATGATCGATGCGAACCTGGTCCGGCATGTCGGCGGGATTGTGCAGCTCGATCTTCGATCCGTCCGTGAGATAGATCTGATAGACGACCGAAGGCGCGGTGGTGATGAGATCGATATTGAATTCGCGCTCGAGACGTTCGCGAATGATTTCGAGATGAAGAAGGCCAAGAAAGCCACAACGGAACCCGAATCCGAGCGCCGCCGATGTCTCCATCTCGTATTCAAAGCTCGCGTCGTTGAGACGCAGCTTCGCCATGGCGTCCCGCAAATCCTCGAATTCCGCGGCGTCGATCGGGAATATGCCGCAGAAAACGACGGGCTGCGCCGGCTTGAATCCGGCGAGCGGTTTTTCGCAAGGGCGCCGCTCCTCCGTGATCGTATCGCCGACCCTCGTATCGGCGACCTCCTTGATCTGCGCGGTCATATAACCGATCTCGCCGGGGCCAAGCTCGGCGACGGGCGTTTTTTTCGGCTTCTGCACGCCGATCTGGTCGACCGTATAGCTCGCCTTTGCGCCCATCATGCGGATTCGCGCGCCCTTTCTCAGCACGCCGTCGACGATCCGCACCAGGACGACGACGCCGAGATAAGGGTCGTACCAGCTGTCGACGAGAAGCGCTTTCAAGGGCGCGTCGACGTCGCCCTTCGGCGCCGGCAGTCTGCGAACGATCGCCTCGAGCACCTTTTCGATCCCTAGACCTGACTTCGCCGAAATCTCGATCGCATCCGAGGCGTCAATACCGATGACGTCCTCGATCTGCGCCTTGACCCGTTCAGGCTCGGCGGCGGGCAAATCGATTTTGTTGAGGACAGGAACGATTTCATGATTGGCGTCGATCGCCTGATAGACATTGGCGAGAGTCTGCGCCTCGACGCCCTGGCTCGCGTCGACGACAAGGAGCGAACCTTCGCAGGCGAGCAGCGATCTCGAAACCTCATAGGCGAAATCGACATGGCCGGGCGTGTCGATCAGGTTGAGGACATAGACCTCGCCGTCCTCGGCCTTGTATTCGAGCCGGACCGTGTTCGCCTTGATCGTAATGCCCCGCTCGCGCTCAAGCTCCATTGAGTCGAGCACCTGTTCCTTCATCTCACGAGTCGAGAGCCCGCCGGTTGTCTGGATGAGGCGGTCGGCGAGCGTCGACTTCCCATGGTCGATATGGGCGATGATCGCAAAGTTGCGGATGTTTTTGAGCGGCGTCATGGGCGGCGGATATAGAGGCGCGCGGGCCCGCCCACAATGGCGGACCCGCCAGGCAGGGGCGCGCCGCCCCCGAAGGAGGGCCGGCGAGCCCGGTCAGGCGCCGCGCGACTTAAGAAGGTCGCGAATTTCAGTGAGCAGTTGGACGTCCGCCGGAGGAGCGGCGGGCGCGGCCTCTTCCTTTGTTTCGAAACGTTCGCGGATCTTGTTCATACCCTTGATGACGAGGAAGAGCGCCCAGGCGACGATCAGGAAAGCAATGATGTTATTGAGGAAGGCGCCGTAATTAATGGTGACGGCGGGCGTGTTGACTGTCGCCGGCTTCAGCTGCCAGGCGAGCTGTGAAAAGTCGATCCCGCCGATCAAAAGGCCGATGGGCGGCATGATGACGTCGCTGACTAGAGATTTTACGATGGTACCGAAGGCGCCGCCTATGACGATGCCGACCGCCATATCGACCACATTGCCTTTCAGGGCGAAAGCCTGAAATTCCTTCAAAATACCCATGATTACTCCCCTTTGGGCTGCGCGCCGTCCGGCGACCGCAACTCTGGATACAATGATTTGGCCCGCAGCCAAAGCGAAAGCCCCATAGCCGCGGCGAAGGACGGGCCGAACGGGGCCGCGCCGCCCGCTATTTGCAGGCTTGGGCGACGCGGTCGAGCGCCGCCGACACGCCCTGCAAGGACATGGTGTAGCTGGTTGCGGTGCCGCGGCTGGAAATGGCGCTGATACGCATCTGAGAGCCGCGCCGCATGGCGCTTATGAGGCTTTTTTCGTCTTTTGGGCTCTCGATAAAGGCCTCATTGTCGGAGACATACATGTCCCACTTTTCCGAATCGATCCGGATCGTCGGCGGCGGCGAATCCTTCAAATTGTAACCGGCCATAAAGCTCGGCTGCTCCGTCGCAGCCCCGGACTTCCAGGTCGCCACGAGGAAGAAGATGTCTCCGTGATTGACGGATTTCGGAGATTTGTCTTTCGCTTCGGTCGCCGCATAGCAGATCAGATCGTTGTCCACTTTGCGGGTGAAGACGCTCCAGTCCTTGTAGGTCGCGATCGTTTCAGGCTCGTCGGCCGAGGCGGGCGCGGCGGCCAGAAAAGCTCCGGCGAAAAGGGCGGCGGCGAATTCAAGGCGCATAAATGGCGGGCTCCAAGCAGCTACGGACATCTGGACGGACGACACGGCCCCTAGCACAAATCGCACTTTCTCGCGAGGCGCGGCGGCGAATTGCGCGCCCCCGCCGCATGCGCCATAAGAGCGGCGAATTTCGGCCGATTTAACGACGGAGGCAGGGCGTGATTCCGGGACGCGATTCGCTAAAGACCAAAAAAACACTCGAAGTCGGCGGCAAAAAATACGCGATTTTCAGCCTTAAGGCGGCCGAAAGCGCGCTCGGAGACCTCTCGCGCCTGCCTTTCTCCCTGAAGGTTCTCCTCGAAAATCTCTTGCGTTTCGAAGACGGCCGCTCGGTGACGACAGACGACATCAAGGCTTTCGGCGACTGGCTAAAAAACGGCCGGGCGGATCGGGAGATCGCGTACCGGCCGGCGCGCGTTCTGATGCAGGATTTCACCGGCGTGCCGGCCGTCGTCGATCTCGCAGCGATGCGCGACGCGATGAACAAGCTCGGCGAAGACCCGGAAAAGATCAATCCGCTCGCGCCAGTCGACCTCGTCATCGACCACTCCGTCATGGTGGACTATTTCCGCACGGCCGACGCCTTTAAGAAAAACGTCGAGCGTGAGTACGAGCGTAACCGCGAGCGGTATGCGTTTCTCAAATGGGGACAAGGCGCGTTTGACAATTTCCGCGTCGTGCCGCCTGGCACCGGCATTTGTCATCAGGTTAACCTCGAATATCTCGCTCAAACGGTCTGGACGGCGCAGGTCGCCGGCGAAACCTACGCCTATCCGGATACGCTCGTCGGGACCGACAGCCATACGACGATGGTCAATGGTTTGTCCGTACTCGGATGGGGGGTCGGCGGAATCGAAGCGGAAGCGGCGATGCTCGGCCAGCCGGTCTCCATGCTGATTCCGGAAGTCGTCGGATTTCGCCTGATAGGACGCCTTCCCGAAGGCGCGACGGCGACGGACCTCGTTCTCACCGTCACCGAAATGCTGCGCAAGAAGGGCGTCGTCGGCAAATTTGTTGAATTTTTCGGCCCGGGGCTCGACCACCTCGCGCTCGAAGATCAGGCGACGATCAGCAATATGGCGCCCGAATACGGCGCGACATGCGGCTTCTTTCCGATCACAACCGAGACGCTTCGCTATCTTAAGGCGACCGGCCGTTCGCCGGAGCGCGTCGCGCTCGTTGAGGCGTACGCAAAAGAGCAGGGCCTTTGGCGCGAGGCGGGAACGCCGGAGCCGCGCTTCACCGACACGTTGGAACTTGATCTAGCAACCGTCTCGGCGTCGCTCGCCGGCCCGAAACGGCCTCAGGACCGGGTCCGCCTCGGCGACGCGCCGGCGAACTTTGCGAACGCTTTGGACAAGGAATACGGTCTCGGCGCCGAGAAAGGAAAGCGCGTTCCGGTCGCAGGAGAAGACTTCGACATCGGTCATGGCGACGTTGCGATCGCAGCGATCACGTCCTGCACGAACACGTCAAACCCCTCAGTTTTGATGGCGGCGGGACTTGTCGCGCGCAACGCGCTCGCCAGAGGCCTAAAAGTCAAGCCATGGGTGAAGACTTCCCTCGCGCCCGGCAGTCAGGTGGTCACCGACTATTTGAAGAAAGCGGGCCTGGACGATGATCTCGACGCGCTCGGATTCAACCTCGTCGGCTATGGCTGCACGACCTGCATCGGCAATTCGGGACCCCTGCCGGAGGCGATCAGCGCCGCCGTCAACGAGAATAACCTCGCCGTTTGCTCCGTGCTTTCAGGCAACCGCAATTTCGAAGGCCGGGTATCGCCGGATGTGCGGGCAAACTATCTCGCTTCGCCGCCGCTGGTCGTCGCCTATGCGATCGCAGGCTCGCTCAATATAAATCTGACGACGGATCCGCTCGGTCAGGATCAGGATGGCGAAGACGTCTATCTCAAAGACATCTGGCCGACAAACAAAGAGATCGCCGAAGTCGTCCGCGCCAATGTCACCGCGGAAATGTTTGCGACGCGCTACGCCGATGTATTCAAGGGCGACGAGAAGTGGCGCGCGATCGAAACGGCTGACGGACAAACCTATAACTGGCCGCCTTCGACTTACGTCGCGAAGCCGCCCTATTTCGACGGCATGACGCGCGAGCCCGAGCCGGTGCGGCCGATCGAAAAGGCGCGCATCCTCGCGCTCTTCGGCGACTCGATCACGACCGACCACATTTCGCCCGCCGGATCGATCAAGGAAGACGGCCCGGCCGGCGAGTATCTGAAAGAACACCAGGTGCCGGTCTCTGAGTTCAACTCGTTCGGCTCTCGGCGCGGCAATCATGAAGTCATGATGCGCGGCACCTTTGCGAACATTCGTATCAAGAACCAGATGCTTCCCGGCACGGAAGGCGGCGTCACGAAATACGCGCCGACCGGAAAGCAGGAATGGATCTATGACGCGGCGATGCGATACAAGAAGGACGGCACGCCGCTTGTCGTCATCGCCGGCAAGGAATACGGCACGGGCTCGTCGCGCGACTGGGCGGCGAAAGGCACGATCCTTCTCGGCGTCAGAGCTGTCATCGCTGAAAGCTTCGAACGCATCCACCGCTCGAATCTCGTCGGCATGGGCGTCTTGCCCCTCGAATTTACGAACGGCCAGTCGTGGAAAGCCCTCGGCCTCACGGGCGAGGAAGAAGTGACAATTCACGGCGTCGAGAAAGTCGAGCCGCGCCAGACGCTGAAAGTCACGTTCAAGGCGTCTGACGGCAAGACAACCGACATCGACGTCAAAGCTCGGATCGATACGGCCGACGAACTCGACTATTACCGCAATGGCGGCATCCTCCACTACGTCATCCGCAAGCTGGCGGCGGCGTAAGCCTTGGACGGCGTCCGTTCCGCGGAAGAGCCGAGCAGGGCCCGGCAGAGGGCGGCCCGGCGAGCGCTGCTGCCGCTCGGCGTCCTTGTCGCCCTCACCTATCTCGCCAGCGGTCTCGTCGGGACCTCCGTCATCGTCGAATCGGGTTGGAAGGCGGCGGGAATCGTTCTCTTCGCCGCTTACGCCTTCTGGCGCGGCGCGCCGGTCGCCGGCGCCGCGCTTTTGTTCGGCGCCGGCGGCGATATCGCGCTCGCGCTCAGGCCTCCCGTCTTCGTCGCCGGAATGGGACTTTTCGGAGTCGGGCACGCGCTCTATATAGCGGGCTTTTTGTTACGCATACGAAGCAATGGGGCGGCGCGGAAGCGCGGTTGGATCGCCGCGCTCATCGTTATCGGCTCCGTCGCGCTCGGCGTCTGGAACGCGCCGGACATGGGCGCGTTTCTTGCTCCCGGCCTCGCCTATCAGGCGCTCCTTACAGCGATGGTCGTCTGCGCTTTTCTGGCGCCCGTTTCCGTCATCGCCGGGATGGGCGCTTTAAGCTTCATGATTTCGGATTCGATGATCGGCCTTGAACTATACAAGCATATCGGAAGTCCGCCCGGCGCGATCTGGATCACTTACGTTGCCGGGCAGGCGATGCTGGCTTATGCGCTTTCAGACCGGCGCTATTTCGCAGGCCTCATGAAGTAGCGCACATGAGCGAGATCGCCTTCAGTCTTCGCCGGCTGTATGCCGAGAATGTCCGCAATCATGCCGTAGACTTCGACATTGTCGAATGGCTCGACGACGAGTCCGTCCCGAAAGCGCGGACCCTCCGCAATGAACGTCGCCTGCATGTCCGGCAGGTTTCGATCATAGCCATGCATGCCCTTAGGGGGGCCGCCCGCGTAAGAAGAGACGAGCGAACGCCCCCAGAGCAGCCAGCCTTCATCCGCGACGACGACGATATCGCCCGTGCGGTCCGGATTATCGAGACGCCAGCGCGCAGGCAGATGCTCGCGGCGGTAAACCTTGAAATGTCCGCGTCCTGAAGCCTTGGCGAGTTTTTCGTAGATATCGTCCGCGCCGCCCTTCTTCACGAAAATATGCGTGACGGCCGAAACGCCTGCGCCGTCAGGCCCCATGAAGACCGGAATGAAGACGTCGTCGAAGGAAATGAAATCATCCAGATAGATGACGTGTCCTTCCGGCACATTCGCGAAGCCATGATCAGACACAAGGATGAAATTCGTCCGTGCGCCGAGCCCAAGCTTGTTCACGCCGGCGACGAGCTGGCCGATAGCGGCGTCGACATCGGCCACCGCTTGTCGCTCTTCCGGCGTTCCGACGCCATAAATGTGTTCGTTGTGATCGACGCCCTGAAAATAGATCGTCAGAAAGCGAGGATGATCCGGGCCGACAAGCCAACCGAGCACCGTTTTCACACGGTCGGAGTAAGACATTTTCCCGTCATAGGGCAGCCAGTGCGAAGGCCGGACGCCTTCGATCGCCGCTTCCGAGCCGAGCCAGAACATCGTTCCGGTATGAACGCCCTGTTTCTCGGCGGTGACCCAGATCGGCTCGCCGCCCCACCAAACCGACTCACCGTGATCGGCGCGACGCATGACGCGACCCAATTTGCGGCTGTAACTCCAGTTCGAAACAATGCCGGTCTGCTCCGCATAAAGACCGGTCGCGATTGCATAGAAATTGACGAAGGTGAGGCTCGGCATCGCCGGCGTCATGCCCTCCGCCCTGACGCCCTTCGCCGCGAGCGCGCGGATATGGGGAGCGGCGTCCGGATAACGTTCGATCGCGTCGGGGCGCAAGCCGTCGACGCCGATCAGGATGACGATTTGATCGGATGCGGCGGTGCGGGCGGGCGGTGTGGCGGCGCGTTCGGCTTGCGGCAGCGCCGCGCAACCGCACAGCGCCGCGATCGCCGCGAACAGAACGCCCCAGCGCTTCAGTGTCGAGATGATTGTCATGGGGCGCACCTAGCACCGGCATGTGACGTTATGGCGACGCGGCGCCCTCTCGCGTTTTCAGTTGGCAGAAGAAGACCGGCATGCCTTTACGCAGACGCACAATGAATTTCCGCCGCCGGCATTCGGGCGGCCAATGTTGAACGCGCTTCGAAAAATGATAGCCTATCGGCCTTGGCTCTAAGGGGAGTGTCTCATGACAATTCGTTTGCTTGCCTGCGTCGCCGCCTTGGCGACGGCCGGAGCGGTCGCCTCGGCGCATGCCGAAGAAGGCCGCTATGTTCTCGTTTTGAAAGGCAATTCAGCGCCCGCCGACCTTGCGGCGAGCGTTCAAGCAGCCGGCGGCGTGCTCGTACGCACCATCCCGCAGGTGAATATCGCAATCGCGACATCCTCCAATCCCGCCTTCGCCGCGTCCGCGAAAGCGATCGGGGGCGTGTCGGATGCGGGCCTCGTCGGCGCATCGGCAGTGCCGGACGCGGGCGTTCCCGCGAATCCGGAAGCTTCGGCGCCGACGGCCGCGGACGACCTCTTTAACGCCGGCCTCGTCTGGGGGGTCAATCGGGTGCACGCGCCGGAGGCCTGGGCGAACGGCCATACCGGCTCGCACGATACGGTCGTCGCCGTTCTCGACACCGGCGTCGCCTATAATCATCCGGACCTCGCCGACAACGTCGTTTTCAACGCCTGCGTCGTGTCGTCCGGACCGTGCTCGCCATATCCGTCCCTGCACTGGCACGGCACGCATGTCGCCGGAACCATTGCGGCGGAGTTCGGCCACGGACGAGTCGTCGGCGTCGCGCCGAATGTCGCCATCGCCAATTACAATATCTTCGAAAACATTCCGGGTTGCGGCGTCTGCGCTTATGACGACACGCGCTGGGTGGCGATGATTGATGCCGCAGAGCGCGGCTTTAAAGTCGAGTCGATGAGCCTTGGCGGACTCACATTCCGCGGCCCCGGGCAAGACAACGCTGATCTTAACGCCTATCTGCGCGCGGAAAAGCGAGTCGCAAAATATGTCGACAAACTGGGGACGCTGATGGTTGTCGCCGCCGGCAATGAAGGCCTCAACACGAATGGAACCGTCGTCGAGGTGCCGGGCGACATCCCGGAAATGGTCGACGTCTCCGCGACCGGCATCCAGCCAATACCGTTCTATCCAGCGCCGAACAGTTTCGACATACCCGCCTTTTACTCGAACTCCGGCGCGGCAGTGAACGTTTCCGCGCCTGGCGGCGATTGCGGTGAAATCAGCAGTTGCAGCGGCAATCCGGTAAACGGCTATCCTTACTACTATTTTCTGGTTTTGAGCACCTATGTCGTGCCTAGCCCGGCATGCGCAGCGACGGCCTCTTGTCCCGTCGGTTACGCTTGGGCGGCAGGAACGTCGATGGCGACGCCGCATGCTTCAGCCGTTGCAGCGCTCATTTACGACGCCAATCCTGGAATAACCCCGGCTCAAGTAAAGGCAAAACTCGAACAGTCGGCCGATAACGCCGGCAGCCGGCAGGAATTCGGTCATGGCATCGTCAATGCGGACGCGGCGACCCGCTAGCCGGCCGGACCCGTTCATCACGAAAGCGAAGCGGGCCCCCTCGGGGCCCGCTTTTGCCTGACCGGATATCTCAGCCTTCGAGTTTTGAAAGGTCGGCGACCTCCGCCGTCGCGGCGCGAAAACGGGCAAGCAGTGCAAGCCGATTGGCGCGCAGCGCCCTGTCGTCGGCGTTCACCGTCACCTTGTCGAAGAAAGCGTCGATGGGCGCGCGCAGACTTGCGAGCGCGGCCATCGCGTCTTCGAATTTCTCGGCGGCGACAGCTTTTTTCGCCTTGTCGACGGCGGCGGAGAGCGCGACATAGAGCGCTTTTTCTTCTGCTTGCGCGAATTTTTTGTCGTCGACAGCGGCGGGATCGGCGGGCTTGCCGTCTTTCCTTTCTTCCGCCTTCAGGATGTTGGCCGCGCGTTTGTAAGCGACCGCGAGATTGGCGCCGTCATCGGATTTCAGGAAGGCTTCCAGCGCTTCGAGCTTGCGGACGATCAGGACGAGATCGTCTTCGAGCGCGCCATCCGCCCTCGTCAGAACTGCATCGACCTGATCGTAGCGATGGCCCTTGTCGCGGAGATAGACTTTCAGGCGGTCGTGGAAGAAGGCGAGGAGGTCGCGCGCCATTTCTTTTGCCGCTTCCGAAACAGCACCAGGAGCGCCGAATCCTCCGCCTACAGAATGCACCAATGCCTCCAAAAACGTCCCGCTCCCTACGCCTGCGCCGGCGAAACTCGGTTGGGCCTTACGAAGAAAATGTTGAACAAACAAGTCGGCGATTCCCAGCCTAATGTTACGATCGCTCATCCTGGCGAAAGCCAGGACCCAGCGCTGACTTTGTTCTGGATCCCGGCTTTCGCCGGGATGAGCGGGGGGAGGAGCCGCCACGGAAAATTCAAACAGAATCGAAATCACTCCCAACGCCGCTCTTCGTAGCGCAAACGGATCGCTCGATCCCGTGGGCTTTTTGCCGATCGCCCAGAAGGCCGTCAGCGTATCGATCTTGTCGGCGAGCGCGACGGCGACGGAGACCGGCGCGGTCGGCACCTCATCATCCTGCCCCGCCGGCTTGTAGTGATCGCGGATGGCGTCAGCGACTTGCGTCTGAAGGCCCTGCGCCAGCGCGTAATACCGCCCCATCACGCCTTGCAGTTCGGGGAATTCATAGACCATCTGCGTGACGAGATCAGCCTTGGCGAGAAGCGCCGCCTCCTCCGCAAGCTGAGGATCGGCGCCGACCGCCGGCGCAATCTCTTTCGCGAGCGCCGCGATGCGTCGCGCCTTGTCGCCCATCGTCCCGAGACCTTCGAAGAAGACGACGCGGCCGAGATCAGCAACGCGTTCCTTCAACGGCCGTTTCAGATCTTGATGATAGAGATACCAGGCGTCGGAAAGGCGCGCGGTCAACACGCGCTCATAGCCGGCGCGCATCGCGCCCCCCGCATCCGGCGCTTCGATATTGGCGACAAACACGAATTTGTTCGCAAGCCGGCCCGTCTTCGGGTCTTTCACCGAGAAATATTTCTGATGACCGCGCATCGACGCCGTCAGCACTTCGTCGGGCAAGGTCAGGAATTTTTCGTCGAAAGCGCCGATCATCGGGACAGGCCATTCGGCGAGCCCTGCGACCTCGTTCAACAGTCCCGGATCGTCGACAAGCTCCAGCCCTTGCGCCTCGCAAAGCGTTTTCGCCTCGCCGGCGATGAGAGCCTTGCGTTCTTCCGCATCGAGCACGACATGCGCATGCTTCAGCGCCGCGTAGTATTTCTCGAAATCGCGCGCGCGGATTTCTCCGGGCGCCATGAACCGATGGCCGTATGTCACGTCGCCGGACGCGATTCCGCCGATCTCAAATTCGACGACCTCGTGATCGAAACAGCAGAGCACGGAATGAAGCGGACGCACCCATTTCAGGTCGCCGCCCCCCCATCGCATGGATTTCGGCCACGGGAAGCCCCGCACGATTTCCGGAATCATTTCGGCGATGACTGCCGACGTCTCACGTCCCTTTTCGTCGATCGTCGCGACGTAATACTGGCCCTTTTTGTCCTCGCGGATTTCGCATTGATCGAGCGAGGAAAGGCCCGCCGATTTCAAAAACCCCTCGACCGCCTTTTCCGGGGCGCCGACGCGCGGGCCCTTCTTTTCCTCTCTCCGGTCCGGCTGGCGCCCCGGCAGGCCGGCGGCGACAAGCGCGAGCCGGCGGGGCGTCGCAAAGGCCTTCACGCCCTCCGGCAGGAAGCCCGCCGCGAGGAGGCGTTCGTTGACGAGACGCTGCAAATCGCTCGCCGCGCGCGCCTGCATGCGGGCCGGAATTTCTTCAGAAAAGAGTTCAAGTAACAGCTCGGGCATGGGGCATGGGTTCTAGTCCGCCCCGGCCGAAAGGGAAAGGCCGGGCGGCCGCTGTCCCTCGGGGGTCAGCCCGCCGCGCGGCGCACCTGCGCGGCGGCGATCCTCACCGCAAGCTTGTCGTCGGCGTTGAAAAAATCCGCCTCTGCGTGGATGAGCGACTTCGAGATATTGACCACGCGCGCCTCGATCCGCGCCGTCGGTTTCATCACGGGCCGGAAGAAATTGGTTTCAAGGCGCGATGTCCTGAAGCGCTCGGACGAGTCAGCGAGCACGCTCATCGTGACGAGCCCCGCGACATGATCGGCGACCGCGGCCACATGCCCCCCGAACATGACGCCGTCCGGCATGACGAAGCGGTCGTCGATATTCCAGACCATGGAGAGCCGGCCCCATTCCCATGCGATGAGCCGGATATCGCCGAGTTCGGCGCGGACCCATTCATTGAACCGCGACCCGCCGGCCTTGTAGCCGTTCAAAATGTCCGTGTGCCGTTCGCTCGTCTTCATCGCGGGCATGCCGATTTCCTGTCGTCGCGACTAGGGCCGTCGCCTAGATAAACGCGCCGCCGGGGCGGCCGCCATAATTTCCTACAGCTCATCTGGATCTGCGCGTTTCGCTCGAGGCGGACAGAACGCATCGCGCCAGCCCGTCGCGGCGAATTTCGTCCATACGCTTCCTGAGCGTCGCGGCGCGACGCGCGACATAAGGGCCCGGCGGATTGGCGCGCCAGCGATTGGGACTGGGCAATATCGCCGCGAGCAGCGCGGCCTCTTCTTTCGTCAACGCGCGCGCGCTTTTTCCGAAATGCGCTCTCGCCGCCGCTTCAGCGCCGAACTCGCCGTCGCCCCATTCCGCAATGTTGAGATAGACCTCCATAATCCGCCGTTTCGGCCAAAGCGCCTCCATTTCGACCGTGAATCCGGCCTCAAGCGCCTTTCTGAGCCAGCCGCCCCCATTCCACAGAAATGCGTTTTTGGCTGTCTGCTGCGAGATCGTCGAGGCGCCGCGTCGGCGCCGGCCGTCGCGGCGCTCATCGACAGCCTTTTCGATCGCCTCAAAGTCAAATCCGTCATGCTCGCAAAACCGGGTGTCCTCCCCCGCCATCACGGCCAAAACAAGATTGGGCGAAATCTCGCGAAGCGGCGTCCAGGGGTGAACAATGACGTCGCCGGACAGCTTCCGCACAAGCATGTTCATCGTCCCGGGCGGCGGCGCAAAGCGGTAGGCGACGACCCAGACCAACGTTGCTAGAAAAAGAGCGACAGCGACCCAAACGGCCGCGCGCAGGGCGCGCGCGGCGCCGGCGAAGGAAACCGCGGACGGTTCGAACTTGGCCATCTCAACCCTCTCAGGGCGGGCGCACCCGCCCTGAGAGATATCTGTCAGACTTTCATGAAGGACAAGACGAGGGCGCTTGCGACCCAGCCGACAAGGATATGACTGGCGTCAATCGCGAGAAGCGTCGCGTCGTGACTTGCGTAAATGTAGCTGTAAAGGATGAGCGGCAATGCGAGGCATAGCCACAAGACCGCCGCGGCCGCAGCCGCCGATTGAGGCGACAGGGCGTTTTTCCATTTCATGACGAGGCCGAGGCCGACGACTTCGAGAATGGTGATCGCAAAGCCCGCCGCCATCCAGAGCTGGCTTTCGCCCGCCGCGCTCTCGGCCGTTATGTTGTGGGCGGCCATCCACGCATCCGAAAACAAGAGCCCGTACCAGACAAACCCGATAAAAAAGAACACGACCGAAGCGACAATCACCGGCAGCAATCTGAGACCGAACACTTTGGGCATTCTCGCCTCCCCTTTTCTTGCCGAAAGGCCATTTTAGCATCCGAGGCTGGAAGGGCAAACCGGACCCGAAGGGCGGCCCGAAGAATACGGAATATCAGAACCCAAATTGGTTGGCGTTGAATTTTCTAGTTTGCGGTTTCACGAAGCGCTTTTCTCAAAACACGGATGTAATCTCCGACCATGGCGAACAGACCCCAGGCGAGCCACTGATTTATGTCGCCCGACGCGAGCATGCCGTGCGCGAGAAAGTAGATCGCTGCGAATATGATCACGGCCCGGGCGGCGAGGCTCAGCACAATATTCAATCGCGCCGCCGCGCGGCGGTCACATTCAGAAGATTTATGTTTGTCCGGCCATGCGGTGATGTCGGCGAGAGTCGCTTCATCGACAGCAAGCGCCTCGCGCGTCTCGCGGCGCTCGCGGGACGCCGGCGACGGGCTTGCGGCGCGCTGCGCGCGGGATGTGCGTTTTCCAAATGGCATATCGGCGGTCCCAAACCGAACCGCGATCGTAATCGCTGCGCGCCGCGATCGCGTTAGACAAATAATGACAATTTTAACGATTTTCGAAGGTCAAATCGCAGGCTCATGGTCGACAAGGCCGGCGCCTTCCGAACGCCCTTGCGGACTTTCAAGCCAGGCCTCGCAGCAAGCTTTCGCCAATGTCCTTACGCGGAGAATATACGCCTGGCGCTCGGCCACGGAAATAACGCCGCGCGCGTCGAGCAGGTTGAACAGGTGCGAGGCTTTTATGCACTGGTCATAAGCCGGCAGGGCCAGGGATTTGCCGCGCTTTCTTCCCGCTTCGATGATCGCAAGACAGGCGGATTCGGCTTCCTTGAACTGATCCAGAAGGACGTCGGTGTCTGCAAGCTCGAAATTATAGGTCGAGAACTCCACTTCCTGCTGGTGGAAAACGTCTCCGTAAGTGACGCCCGCGCCGTTGAAGTCGAGATCAAATCCGTTGTCGACGCCCTGCACATACATGGCGAGCCGCTCAAGACCATAAGTGATTTCGCCGGTGACCGGTTTGCAGTCAAAGCCCCCGACCTGCTGGAAATAGGTGAACTGCGTCACCTCCATTCCGTCGCACCAGACCTCCCAGCCAAGTCCCCAGGCGCCCAGAGTCGGACTCTCCCAATCGTCCTCGACGAAGCGGATATCGTGTACGGAGCGATCGACCCCGATCGCGTCGAGCGAGCCGAGATAAAGCTCCTGGATGTCGTCCGGGCTCGGCTTCAACACGACCTGAAACTGGTAATAATGCTGGAAACGGTTCGGGTTCGCGCCGTAGCGCCCGTCCGTCGGGCGCCGGCAGGGCTGAACATAGGCCGCCCTCCATGGCTTCGGCCCGAGCGATCGCAACGTGGTCGCAGGATGGAACGTGCCCGCGCCCATTTCCATGTCATAGGGCTGCAAGATGACGCAGCCTCGCCCCGCCCAGTAGTTCTGGAGCGTCAGGATAAGGCCCTGAAAGGATTGATCCGCGTTTTTCTTCGACATGGCGGCGGGACGCTAGGGGCGGTTTGCGGCGGGGTCAACGCCGGTCGCGCGGATCAAAGGCCCGTCATCGCTTCGACGATCCGCCCCGAGGCGGCGATCGGGGGCGCGGCGTTCAGCGCATCCTGAAAATATTTGCGCGCCACGCTCTTTTCGCCCGCCTTCGCCGCGATGAGGGCGCGCCCGACAAGGGCCTCGTAATTGTCCGGCGTATAGGCGAGAAGCCGGGCGAAAAGGTCATCGGCCTTCTCGAGATCGCCGGCGATTGCGGCGCAAAATCCGACATCCACCATCGCCTCGAGATTCCAGGCGTCCGCAGCGAGCTGGCTCTTGGCCGCCGCGCATTCGCCGGAGTCGAATGACCGGCCGAGAATATCCGTCGCCTTCGCCGCGAAATCGAATTTCTCGCCGAGGAGTTGTTCGGCGCGCGTCTTGTCGATAATCGACGGCCGCCCGGCCGCCGCGGACGCAGGCGGCGGCCCGCTCCCGCGCGCGGTCGAGGAGGCCGTTGGCGGCGCGAGGCGCTCCGGCGGGGCGAACCGCGCGAAAGTCAGGAGCGTCGCATCCGGGGCTTCGCGCAGCGCCGGCGGCGCAGATTGCGCGAGCGAGGGTTCTTTGCCCGCCGGCGCGACGGGTTTTTCAATGGCCTCGCCGCGCCCGCCCAATGGCGGCGTCTTAGGCTGAGACGGCGTTTTCTCCGCTTGCCCCGGCGCGCGCGCGGCGGCGATTGTTTGCGGGCGCGCCGCGTCCGGCCCGGAGAATTCAAGATCGATGCACGAGGCGCGCGCGCCGTCGATCCGGCACGGCTTGACCGACGCTTTTTGCGGCGTGTGGGCGGCCTTGATCCGAAGGATCGTGCCGCCGTCGGCGATGCTGAAATCGAGCCCGCTCGCTAATGTCGTCCGATCGGAGATGTCAACGCTGAGGGCCGCCTCCACCCCCTGCAGATAAAATTCTCCGCCGGCGCGCGCCAACACATGGCAATCGTTCCGGCAAATCAGAGCGACGCGCAAGAGGCGCCCCGCCGCGCCGACCTGAACGTCTTCAAGCCGATTGCGTTCGGCGGTCACGCCGCCCGCCGCCGCATGCGCAGCGGCGAAAGCGATCACCGCGAGCGCAGGCGCCAGCGGCGCCAGAGTGATAAAGCGGCGGGCCATGACCGTTCAGGGTTGCTGCAGCAGGCCAGACCCTCTGCAGAGTCGGGCGCGCCGTCAACGCGGCGAAAGCCATCGACGCGCCCGCGAACCGCCCGCTTTTCGCATCAATATGTCCGATACACATATTGGCTGCCGGGAACGATGTAGGGCATTCCCCATTCGTCCCAGCATTGGACTGCGCCATACACTATGCGGTCGGCATAGCGGTAGACGACGCGCTCCACGGTCCTGCATCCGTAAGGCACGTAATAACCGGGATGGTAAGCGAACACCCATCCGATCGGACTGAAGCCCGCGTAATAGTGAAAGCGGCGATCCCGGTCGTAGTAACCGTGCCGGCGATGCCTGCCCGTGTCGCCGTAATAGCCGCGCCGCCGGTGATCGTAATCGCGCCTTTCATGGCGCCGCTCTGAATATCCTCGAGTCGAATAGCGGCCGCGATCATAGGCGCCGCCTCTTGCGGCGTAGCCGCGCTGCGCCTCGCGCCGGCCCCGCTCCGCCCCGCGATGATCATAATTGCGCCGCTCGTAATGACTCCCGGACCGACCGTTCGTCGCTTGTCTTCGTCGTTCCCGCTCCCGGACCTGACCGGAATCACGCCGCTGCGCATCGCGCGCGCCGCGGTTTCGTTCGCCTTGAGCAGCGTATGACCTGTTTGAGCCTCTGCTATCCTGACTGCGATGGGAGCGGCGCGAAGACGCGCCGCTTTGACCGCCGCGAGCGTCTCTGTCGCTATGCTCGCGCTCCCCGCGCCTGTCCGCATGCCGGCCGTGCCCGTGGCCGTTCTCCGCCACCTGAAAGGCCGTGGCCGAGCGGATCGAACTCTCCGCCGCCGCCGGCCCCCCAAGCAGCAATGCGCCCGCCGCCAGAACCGCTACGCCACTCGTCGAAAGTTTCACTAAGGGCATGTCGCATCTCCTCGTGATCGCGACGCCCCCATAGGTGCCCGCGGCCAATCTGCGGGAATTGCATCACCCCGTCAACGTATTGAATGATGGCGAAAATTCGGCGATTGTGGCGGCAATAAGGCGCCTGTCGTCTGTGTAAGGATTAACGCTATGCCCGAGGAGCTCGCCGCTTGACTCCGCAGCGGACATTTCTTGAATTCTTCGCCGGAGGCGGCATGGCCCGCGTCGGATTGGGGCCGCGCTGGCGCTGCCTTTTCGCCAATGACGCAGACCCGGCGAAATGCGCGAGCTACCGCGCGAATTTCGGCGACGGCGATCTTGTGGAGAAAGACGTCGCCGCGGTCTCCGTGGCGGAAATTCCGGGCGGGCGCGCGGACCTCGCCTGGGCCTCTTTTCCGTGTCAGGATATATCGCTCGCCGGCGCGCGCGCCGGATTGCGGGGACAGCGCTCGGCCGCGTTTTTCGCATTTTGGTCTTTGATCAAGGATCTCGCGCGAGAAGACAGAGCGCCGAAAACCATTGTGATCGAAAACGTCCCCGGACTTTTGACATCCAATGCCGGCGCCGACTTCGCGGTCATCGTCCAATTGCTCGCCGAGGCCGGCTATCGAACCTCGGCGCTCGTCATCGACGCCCGCCATTTCGTTCCGCAATCACGCGCGCGGCTTTTTATTTTCGGCATGGGCGCGCAGGCGCGGCCCGTCTTCAGAGAACGTCCGCAACCGGACGCATTCACGCCGAACGCGCTCCTCGCCGCCGTGGACGATCTGGCGCCGTCGTGCGCATGGAGCTGGCGCTGGCTGGCCGCGCGCCCCGAAACGCGCCGAAACGCAGATCTTTGCGACATCATCGACGCCGACGCCCCGGAATGGCGCGCGGACCTCGGAGAAAAAGCCCGTGCGCAGATGAGCGAGCGCGGACGCGCAGCGCTCGACGCCGCTCTCGACGCGCGCGAGACAAAAATCGGCGCCGCATTTCGTCGGATCAGGCGGGAAGGAGGCGAGCGCGTACAACGTCTGGAGGCGCGTTTTGACGGGCTCGCAGGCTGCCTGCGCACGCCGGCGGGCGGCTCGTCGCGGCAAATGCTGTTGCTGGTCGATCGCGGCGCGGTCAAGGCGCGGCTCTTGAATGCGCGCGAGGCGGCGCGTTTGATGGGCTTGCCCGACGATTACAGGCTGCCGGCGAGCGAGACAGCGGCCCTCAAATTGTGCGGAGACGGCGTCGCCGCGCCCGTCGTAGCGTGGATCGCCGCCAACATCATCGAACCCGCCGTCGGCGATGAGGCTGTCGCGGCCTGAAAGCGCGGAGAGGTTGACGGGTGGACGTTTATTCGGCCGAAAAGCGCTCTGAGGTGATGCGCGCCGTCAAAGGCGCCGACACAAAGCCGGAACTGGCGTTGCGCAAGGCGCTCTTTGCGCGAGGCTTTCGCTATCGCCTGCACGCGAAGGGCCTTCCGGGAAAACCCGATCTTGTCTTTCCCAAATACCGCGCGGCGATCTTCGTTCACGGCTGTTTTTGGCACGGTCACGACTGCGCGCGCGGCGCGCGCGCGCCGGTCAGCAATCGCGCCTATTGGGCCGCCAAAATCGCGCGCAACAAGGCGCGCGACAAAGAGAACCTGAAAAAGCTCAAGGCGCTTGGCTGGCGCGTGCGCGTCATCTGGGAATGCGCGCTCAAGCAACCCGGCGCGGTCGACAAAGCCGCGCGCTGGCTCATGGCCGGCGCTGCGAGGACCTAGAACGCCGCCGCCGGAAGCGCCATCATGGATTTCGCGCCGGTCTTGATCTTTCCGAGATGCGCCTTCGCCTCCGGCAAAACGCGGTCGAGGAAGTATCGGCCGGTTATCAGCTTCGCCTCATGGAAATCGTCCGCCTCGCCCGCGGCTTTTTTTGCAAGCGCCGCTTTCGCCATCTCGGCCCAGATATGCGCGAGCGCGACCAAAGCGAACAACTGAAGATAGTCCATCGAACTCGCCCCGGCGTTGTTGAAGTCGCCCATGGCGTTGCTCGCCATCCATTGCGTCGCCTCGACAAGATCAGCTTTGACGCTCGCGAGCCCGTCGAGAAAAGGCTTCAGGCCCTCTTCGCCAGCATTTTCGGCGATAAACTCGTCGATCTCCGCGAAATAGGTTTGCCAGGCGCGCCCCCCGTCTTTCATCAACTTTCGGCCGACGAGATCGAGCGCCTGGATCCCGTTCGCGCCCTCATAGATCATGGCGATGCGCGCATCGCGCACGAACTGCTCCATGCCCCATTCGGCGATATAGCCATGTCCGCCTAACACTTGCTGGGCGTTTGTCGCGTGCCAGTATCCCTTCTCCGTCAAATAACTTTTCAGCACGGGCGTCATCAGACCAAGATAATCGTCAGCTTTGCGGCGCTCCTCCTCGTCCCCGGATTTGTGCAGGAGATCGGCCGCCAGCGCCGCCTTGTACATCCAGGCCCGCGCGCCCTCGGTGAACGCGCGCTGATCCATCAGCATACGCCGCACGTCAGGATGAACGATAATAGGATCGGCCGGCTTGTCCGGCGCGACGGGCCCTGTCAGGGCGCGCCCCTGAAGGCGCTCCTTCGCATAGGCGGCGCCGTTCTGATAGGAGACTTCCGATATCGCCATGCCCTGCATCGCAACGCCGAGCCGCGCCTCGTTCATCATCGTGAACATGGCGCGAAGACCCTTGTTTTCCTCGCCGATCAGATAGCCGGTCGCGTCATCGTAGTTCATCACGCAAGTCGAATTGGCGTGAATCCCCATCTTTTCTTCGATCGATCCGCACGAAACGCCGTTGCGCGCGCCAAGGCTTCCATCCGGATTCACCAGAAATTTCGGCACGATGAACAGGGAAATGCCCTTGACGCCTTCGGGCGCCCCCTCGATCCGCGCAAGAACGAGATGGATGATATTTTCCGTCAGGTCGTGTTCGCCGGCCGAGATGAATATCTTGGTGCCGTTGATCTTGTAGGTTCCGTCCGCCTGCGGCGTCGCCCGCGTCTTCAAGAGACCGAGATCGGTGCCGCAGTGCGGCTCGGTGAGGTTCATGGTGCCGGACCATTCGCCGGAGATCATTTTCGGCAGAT
This sequence comes from Alphaproteobacteria bacterium, assembly GCA_016125425.1. GTDB lineage: Bacteria > Pseudomonadota > Alphaproteobacteria > Caulobacterales > Parvularculaceae > Amphiplicatus. The sequence continues at coordinate 12,256 of WGLT01000015.1, read as the reverse complement.
AGGCGCGCTTCTGTTCCTCCGTTCCGTGCGCATGGATCGTATCCGCCGCGCCGCGCGCGAGCCCGGGATACATCCCGAACGCCATATTCGCCGACGTGACCATTTCGCTCGTCGCCATTGCGATCACCGACGGAAGTCCTTGCCCTCCGTATTCCGGATCGGCGGACAGACCCTGCCAGCCGCCCTCTCGAAAGACCGCGTAAGCCTCCTTGAAGCCCTTCGGCGTCGTCACCGAGCCGTCCGGATGGCGCGTGCAGCCTTCCTTGTCGCCGGAGCGGTTCAACGGGTGAAGGACATTGGATGCGAATTTCGCGCCTTCCTCGAGAATCGCTTCGACGACATCGGCCGGGGCGTCCGCAAAGCCGGGCAGATTGGAGTATTTCGAAATCTGAAGGACATCCTGCAAGATGAACTGCATGTCCTTGATCGGCGCTGTGTAGCTGGTCATTGCGAAACTCCCGTCTGTGCGGCCCGGCGGCGCCCCAATCTAGTGGCGCTGATGCGGGCGTAAAGCGCGGGCCGCATCGCGCTGATCCCGGCTCTGCGGCGGCGGCCGTTCCGCCCCGAGAAATTGAGGTCCGATTCGAAGCGGAATCAGTGGAAAAGTCGAGGGAATTAGCGCTTTGCGGCCTGCGCGAAGCACCTTACCGCTCGTTTCATGCGGTCGTGCGCGTCCCGCCTCGGGACCGCGCAGCCCGGCCGAGGCGGGGCGGTCGCCATCGCGGCTTGAATTTGAGCGGTGTCTTTTATGAAATCGAACGCGCCCTGGAGCGTAAAAGGCATAGAACGGGACGCCCGCGAGACCGCAAAAGAAGCGGCGCGCCGCGAAGGCATGACCGTCGGCGAGTGGCTCAATCGGGTGATCTACACGGCCGGCGACCCCGAGACGTCGAACGGCGAGATCGAAGGGCTCAAAATCTCGGATCTCGTCACAGCGATCGAACATCTCAATAAGAAGGTCATCGCCGCGGAAAGCAAGGGCGCGGCCGCGCTTGACGAACTCTCCCGGAATTTCGGCGGCGTCGTGGAGCGCGTGCAGCGCCTTGAGCGGGTGCGCCCCGGCGAAGCCGGTCCCGACATCGAGTCACGCCTCGCCAAACTCGAGTCGAGGGCCAATGACCGGCAGCGTATCGACGCCTTGCGCGCGCTCGAAAAGGCGGTGAGCCAGGTCGCGCTGCAATATGACGCCGCGCACAAACAAACCCTGACCCGCCTCGACGCGACGGAAAAACAACTTCAGGAGTTTGCAAGCCGTCTCGACCAATCCGCTGCGGGGCCGGGGCGCGGCGACGGCGCAGCGTCGGCGATCAAAGACCTGCGCGAGGCGATCGAAGACCTCGGCGCGCGCGTCGAGCGGGCCGAGCGCATCGCCGCCGAGGCGAGCAAGCTCAGGGACGAAGCGGCGGCCTCTCCGGATTCGGAATTCGTGGAGCGCACGGGCGCGCGCCTCAGAATTCTCGGCGACGAAATCAAGCGCGGGGGCGACCAGATGCGCGCCCTCGAAGCGACGATCAAAAAGATGTCGGATCAGATCGACGCCGCCGAGCGGAGAAGCTCCGAAGGCGTCGCCAAGGTGGCTGAAACGATCGCCGAGCTCAAAGCCCGGTTCGAACGCGTCGAACCGGCGCGCGGCGACGGCGTCGCGGCGGAGCGTCTCGCCGAGCTTCGCCGCTCCTTTGACGCGATGACGTCGAAGCCGGCCGGCGACGACGCCGACGCAGGCGCCCCCGGCGTCGTTCCCGCAGAAATCGCCAACCCCGAGGAAAACAAGCCGAGCGCGGCCTCCGAGGAAGACCGCGATGTCGGAGAGGCCGACGAGGCGGACCGGGCGCTCGACGAAGACGACGAAGACGAGTTTTCTTTCGATCTCGATGATGAAAGCGGGATCGAAGCGGCTGAGACGCTGTCGGAGGACGACGCCTTGGATGAAATCAAAGGCGCGTCAGACGATGAGGAGCCCAAAAGCGCAGACGACAGCCTCAATGCGATATTCGCGGAGTTTGATACGATCGCCGGCGCGCCGCCTTCGGGCGAGGCGAGCCATCAGCCCGCCGAATCGCCCGCCGTCGAAGAGAGCTCTGACGCCGCCGGCGCGCGCGCGCCAGGCGATTTTCTCAAGCAGGCGCGCTCGGCCGCGCGCGAAGCCGCCCAGCGCGCCGCCTCCGACGAGCATTCCCGCCGACGGCTTACGCCGAAACAACGCGCTATCCTCGCCGCGAAGATCAGACGCAAGCGACTCGCCGAGGAAGGCCTCGAGGCCGCCTTACAGCCGGCGATCGAGACGGCGGCGGACCCGGCGGCGAAAAACGCCGGAGGCGCGGACGAGGACGCCCCCTCGCTCGCGTCGAAAGCCGCAGGGGCGCTCTCCGGGCTCAAGACGCATTTCTACGGCCCCGCGGCGCCGGTCGAGCCGGCGTCGACCGACGAAAACTCGGGCGCGTCGGCCTCCGTCTGGCGGCGCGTCCTTGCGCGGCTCAAGCCGAGCCCGCTGACGGCGGCGCTGATCGCCGCGGTTATTCTCGCGATCGCAGCGCTCTTCTTCCTCATCAAGGACCTGATATTCGTCGGCGCCGAACCGCCGGGCGGCGCGTCTCGGCCGGCTGCGTCCGCGCCCGCCTCGGACAACGCTGCGCCGGCCGGCCAGAGCGGGTCAGACGCGGCCATAGACGCCCATGCCTTGTATCTGAACAGCGTCGCCAAACTCCGGTCAGCCAAAACCACGGCCGAGACCAGCGCGGCGATCGCCGGGATCGAACAGGCCGCCGAGCTCGGACTTCCCCCCGCCCAGCTTCAACTCGGCGAGCTCTACAAATTGGGGCAGGGCGTGCCGGAGGATCTCGCCAAAGCGCGGGCTTGGTATGAGCGCGCTGCGAATGGCGGCAATGTGCTCGCCATGCACAGAATCGGGGTTATGGAAGCGCGGGGTCAAGGCGGGCCTCGCGATGAGGCTTCGGCGATTCGCTGGTTTGAGAAGGCCGGCAATTTCGGCCTCGTTGACTCCCAGTATAATCTCGGCGCGCTCTACCATCCGGGCGGCGACAATTCGCGCAGCGGCGTGCAGGACGCCGCCAAAGCCTATTACTGGTATTCGCTCGCGGCGCGTAACGGCGATCAGCAGGCCGGCGCGCTCGCCGCCAGTCTCGCGCCCAGCCTTTCTTCTGAACGCTTGAGATCGATCGACGCGGACATCGCCGCCTGGAAGGCCGCAACGCCGGACGAAGCCGCCAACGAAGTCGCGCCCGCCTCGTAAGGGGCGGCCCGGCCGGGGCTGTTTGCGCGCTGCGCGTGACGGCCTATAAGAACGGCGGTTTCGCCATCCGGCGGAAGATCAGCTGCATTGCGGATGCAGAGTCCGGCGCGCCCGCCGATTATCCGGCCGGCGAGAGTCAGCATCCTCGATCAGGCGGGGCGCATGCAGATTTATTTGCCCATCGCCGACATGCCGGTCGATCCTGCAGCGCTGCTCCTGACGGGCGCCGCAGTCGGATTCCTGTCGGGGATGTTCGGCGTCGGCGGCGGGTTTCTTATGACGCCGCTCTTGATCTTTTTCGGTATCCCGCCCGCGATTGCAGTGGGCACGGAGACGGTTCATATCGTCGCGTCTTCGGCTTCAGGCGCCCTGCCGCATGTGCGCCGGCGCGCCGTCGACTATCAGATGGGCGCGTTCCTGATTGGCGGCGGATGGGCCGGCGCGGTCGCCGGCGTGCTGGTGTTTCGTTATTTTCGCCAGGCGGGACAAATCGACGTTTTCGTCTCGCTCGCTTATGTCATCCTCCTCGCGCTGATCGGCGCATTGATGCTGGCCGAAAGCGTGCGCGCCATTATGCGCGAGCCGAAAAAAGGCGCGCCGAGACGAAGACGGCGGCGGACGGCGTGGATGGCGGCCCTGCCCTATCCGATGCGGTTTCGGCGCTCGCAGCTATTCATCAGCCCGCTTCCGCCGATGGCGCTGGGTTTTTTTGGCGGATTGCTGTCAGCGACGCTCGGCGTCGGGAGCGGCTTCGTTCTCGTGCCGGCGATGATCTATGTCCTGCAAATGCCAGCGAACACCGTCATCGGAACATCGTTGTTCCAGATGATTTTCGTGACCGGACTCTCGACGGCGCTTCACGCCGGCGCGAACCAGACCGTCGATATCGTGCTCGCCGCTATTCTGGTGGCGGGCGGCGTGCTCGGCGCCCAGGCCGGGGTGCGCATCGGCGCGCGACTGAAAGCGGAGCATCTGCGGGTCCTTCTCGCTCTCATCGTGCTCGCGGTCTGCGCGCGCCTCACCCTCGGGCTCGTTTTGCCGCCCGATCAGCTTTATGAGGTGTTCCCGCTGTGATGCGTTTGATCACGCTCGCGCTCATTTTCGGCGCTTTTTCGCAAGCGCGGGCCGCCGATATTGCGATCGCGCTGACCGATGACGTCGTTGAAGTCAACGCAAGCTTTTCGGGCGCGAAAGTCGTGCTCTTCGGCGCGATGACCGGCGCGCAGCCGGCAGGGGCGGACGGCGGCGCGCAATATGACATCGTCGCTGTCGTGCGGGGTCCGAACTCGGCTTTTTCGATCCGACCGATGATCCATGAAGGCGCCATATGGACGGCGGGCTCTCCCGTCTATTTGCGCGGCGTCCCCGGCGCGTTTCTCGTTCACGCCACGCGCAGTCTCGATGAGATCGCGCCGCGTGCGTTGCGCGCCGCCTATCGCCTCGAACAGACTCCCGAAGCGCTCGACCGGCGATTTGCGCCTTCAAACGCGCAGGCCGCGCACATTCTGCAAACGCGGGGCGCCGCCGCTTTCGCGCGTGCGTTTCTCGCATCCGCGCGACAGTCCGGTCTGTACGCAGAGATGAAACACTCGGTTTCCTTCAAAAAGGGCTCGCTGTTCTCCATAGAAATCGACCTGCCGCCCAAAACGCCGGTCGGCGACTATCTGGTCGATGTCTATCTCATCGCGCGCGGCGAAGTGATTTCGCATGATAACGCCCGGCTCTCGGTCAACAAGGTCGGTCTTGAACGCAATATCTACGAACTCGCCCATAAACGGCCCATCGCCTATGGGGTTGTGTGCGTGTTCCTCGCCATGGCGGCGGGATGGGCGGCCGCTGAAGCCTTCAGAAAGCGCGGCTGAGACGCTGCCCGCCGTCATTGGCGCTGGCGATTCCATCGCCTATCCTCCTCGCCGATCGCATTTCGGAGGAGCGCCGGCATGACATTCGATCTTAAAATCGTCGGAGGCGTGGTCCATGACGGCGCCGGCGGCCCGGGACGCACGGCCAATATCGGCGTCAAGGACGGGCGCATTGCGGAGATCGGACCATGCGCTGCCGAAGCAAGCCGCGTGATCGACGCTGAGGGCGCGATCGTCACGCCCGGATTCATCGACCTGCATACGCATTACGACGGCCAGATATCCTGGGACGAGGAATTGCGCCCATCGGTCAATTTTGGCGTGACGACGGCCGTTCTCGGAAATTGCGGCGTCGGATTCGCGCCGGTGCGCCCGTCCGATCATGACCGGCTCATTCGTTTGATGGAGGGCGTGGAAGATATTCCTGGTACGGCGCTTCATGAAGGCCTGACCTGGGGTTGGGAGAGCTTTCCCGACTACATGAATGCGATCGACTTGAAGCCCCACACGATCGATTTCGCCGTGATGGCGGCGCATGATCCCTTGCGCGTTTACGTGATGGGCGAGCGCGCCAGCGCCAATGAACACGCCGACGAGGACGACATCAGAAAGATGCGCGCGCTGCTTGTCGAAGCGCTCGACGCCGGCGCATGCGGTTTTTCGACGGGCAGAAGCGACATTCACCGCACCGCGGACGGCGACTGGACGCCTTCCTCAGAGGCGACCCGCGAGGAGCTCGTCGGGCTCGCTTCGGCGTTTCAGGGCCGCAAGCGCGGCGTCCTGCAAGCCGTCAACGATTTCAATCTCGAGCGACCCGGCGATCAGTTTCCCGAGGAGTTCGCGTTGATCGAGGCCTATGCGCGCGCCGGCGGCGGCCGGCCCTGCTCAATTTCCCTGATGCAGCGTGATTTTGCGCCGGACCAGTGGCGACGAATCCTCGCCGAAACCGAGCGTCTCAATGCGGATGGCGTTGATCTCCGCGTACAGGTCGCCCCGCGCGGCATCGGAGTCTTCAACGGCCTGCAATGCTCGATGCATCCTTTGATGGCGCAGCCGCTCTATCGCCAGATCAAGGATCTGCCGCTTGAGAGCCGTGTAAGGATCATGCGCGACCCGGAATGGAAGAAAAAGTGTCTCGCCGACAAACCGATAAAGCTCGCCGGACCCGGCTCTTCCGTGCCGCCCATCGTCGACACGCTGATCGCGGGCATCGACCTCGTCGCGAACAAGTTTTACCGCCTTGGCGAAAAGCCGGATTACGATCAGGGCGAACAAGGCTCGCTCGGCGCCGAAGCGCGCCGCGACGGCGTTACGACCATGGAGAAGCTCTACGACGTTCTCCTAGAGCTCGACGGCAAGCAGCTCATCTATTTCCCGATCTACAATTACACGGAGTTCTCATACGACAATGTGCATGAGATGCTGACCAATCCGCACGCTTTGCTCGGGCTTTCGGATGGCGGCGCGCATGTCGGCACGATCTGCGACGCGAGTTTTCCGGCCTATCTGCTTTCGTACTGGACGCGCGAGCGCGATCATGACCGGATCGCCCTGCCCCGCGCGGTGCAAATGCTGACGGCGGACGCGGCCGATTATCTCGGCCTCGCCGATCGCGGACGGCTCAAGGTCGGCCAACGCGCCGACATCAATGTCATCGACTATGAAGCGCTCTCTCTCAAAGCCCCGCGCATGGTGAAGGACCTCCCCGCCGGCGGCCAGCGCCTGCTGCAGGACGTCAAAGGCTTTCGCGCGACGCTCGTCGCGGGGCGGCAGGTGATCGACAGTGACCGCGTGACGGACGAAAGGCCGGGCCGGCTCGTGCGGTTCAATCAGGCCTAGACATCGAGTTCCGCCGCAAGCGCGTTTTCCTGGATGAATTCGCGGCGCGGCTCGACGACGTCTCCCATGAGACGCGAGAATATGTCGTCGGCTTCATCCGCCTCCTTGATTTTCACCTGCAGGAGAACGCGGGCGTGCTCATCAAGCGTTGTCTCCCACAGCTGATCCGGATTCATTTCGCCCAGCCCTTTATAGCGCTGCACGGAAATGCCCTTTTCGCCTGCGGCGCGAACCGCCCTCAAAAGCGCTTCGGGACCGACAACCGTTTCTCTCTGTTCTTTCCTCACAAACGCCGCGGGGCGCGCGAAGACATCTTTGAGTTCGTCCATCAACGTCTGCAATTTTCGCGCATCCGCCGACATGAGCATGTCGCGGCCGAGAACGTGGCGCTCGGCGACGCCGCGAAGCTCGCGCTCGAACACATATCCGCCTTCGCCGTCGGGGGCGCCTTTCCAGCCTTGCTCATATTCCTCGGCGATCATGTCGAGTCGTCCCGCGACCGCGTCGGCGAGCTCTTGCGCCCCTATTTCCGGCGCCTCATGCAAGGCGCCGGCGAGCGCGGTCTGCACGACGATGTCGGGCGAATAGCGCGCCGGCAGGTCCGCCAGAACATCGCGCGCCTGACGGCATTTCGCGATGATGCGGGCGAGATCGGCGCCGGCGATCTGTTCGCCGGTTTGAAGGACAAGCTGGGCGCCGTCAATTCCGTCGGCGTATAGATAATCTTCAAGCGCCTTGTCATTGAGCAAATATTGCTCTGACTTGCCTCGCGTGACTTTGTAGAGCGGCGGTTGCGCAATGTACAAATGCCCGCGCTTGATGATCTCCGGCATCTGCCTGAAGAAAAATGTGAGCAGGAGCGTGCGTATGTGCGCGCCGTCGACATCGGCGTCGGTCATGATGACGATTTTGTGGTAGCGCAGCTTGTCCGGATTGAAGTCATCGCGCCCGACTCCGGTGCCAAGCGCCGTGATCAGCGTCCCGATCTCCTGGCTGGACAGCATTTTGTCGAAACGCGCGCGCTCGACATTCAGAATTTTGCCGCGAAGCGGCAGCACAGCCTGGTTTTCCCGGTTTCTCGCCTGTTTCGCCGATCCGCCCGCCGAATCGCCCTCGACGATAAAAAGCTCGGCGCGCGCCGGATCGCGCTCCTGGCAGTCGGCGAGCTTGCCGGGAAGGCTGGCGACGTCGAGCGCCGATTTGCGCCGCGTCAGTTCGCGCGCTTTGCGCGCCGCCTCGCGCGCAGCGGCGGCTTCGACGATCTTGGAGACGATTCTTTTCGCTTCGGACGGATTTTCTTCAAACCATGCGCCGAGCCTGTCGGCGACCACGCCCTCGACGACCGGGCGCACTTCGGAAGAGACAAGCTTGTCCTTCGTCTGTGAACTGAATTTCGGATCCGGCACCTTGACGGACAAAACGCAAGTCAGCCCTTCGCGGGCGTCGTCGCCGGTCAAGGCCACTTTCTCTTTCTTCGCTATGCCGGAAGAGGCCGCATAATTATTGACAATCCGCGTCAAGGCGGCGCGGTAGCCCGCCAGGTGCGTGCCGCCGTCCTTTTGCGGAATATTATTCGTGAAACAGAGAACTTTCTCGTGGTACCCGTCGTTCCACCACATGGCGACGTCGACCGACACGCCCTCGCGCTCCGCGCGGAACGCGATCGGCTCGGAAATCAGCGGCGTCTTCGATGCGTCGAGATAGGCGACGAACGCCTCAAGCCCCCCTTCATATTTCATCAAGTCCTCGCGCGCCTCGACATGGCGCGCGTCTTTGAGAAGGATCGTGACGCCGGAATTCAAGAAAGCGAGCTCGCGCAGCCTGTGTTCGAGCGTTTCAAAATCGAATTCCGTGCCGGTGAAAATCTTGTCCGACGGAAGAAATGTGACTTCCGTGCCAGTTCGCCCCTCGGACGGTCCGGTTTCGGCGAGCGGCGCTTCCGGAACGCCCATGCGGAATCGCATGAAGTGCTCCTTTCCGCCGCGCCAGATTCGCAGCTCCAGCCACTCTGACAAGGCGTTGACGACGGAGACGCCGACGCCATGCAGGCCGCCCGACACCTTGTAAGAGTTTTGGTCGAATTTTCCGCCCGCATGAAGCTGGGTCATGATGACTTCGGCGGCGGAAACGCCTTCGCCGGCATGGATGGCTGTGGGAATGCCGCGGCCGTTGTCGCGAACCGTGCAAGACCCGTCTTCGTTGAGGATGACCTCTACGCGGTTGGCGAATCCCGCAAGCGCTTCGTCGATGGCGTTATCGACGACCTCATAGACCATGTGATGGAGGCCCGATCCGTCGTCGGTGTCGCCGATATACATACCGGGCCGCTTTCGCACCGCGTCGAGGCCCTTGAGCACTTTGATGGATTCTGCGCCGTATTCTTCTTCTCTCGGCGCGCCGTTGTCGGCCATAAAGATTTTGTCCTACTTTAACGAAGTTTCAGCGATGATTCCGTTGGAAACAGAGAAGCATTGCGCGCGCTCGCCCCACGCTGCGAAAAGCGACAAATCCGTACCCGTCATAAAGGTCTGAATGTCCAGCGCCTCCAGAATGTCAAAAAGCGCGGCGCGACGCGCCTCATCCAGATGCGCGGCGATTTCGTCGAGAAGCAGGACGAGCGACGCCGATGCGCGATTGAAACTTGTTGCGAGCGCCAGCGCGCGGGCGTTGGCGAGAACGAGCCCGACAAGCAGCGCTTTTTGCTCTCCGGTCGAACACAAACGGGCGGGCCGTCCCTTTTCCCGGTGCGTCACAAGAAGGTCCGAGCGGTGCGGGCCGATCAAAGCGCGCCCGGCTTCGGCGTCGGCGCGACGTCCCGCCCTCAGCCTCGCGGCGAATTCCTCCTCGACATCGGCGGCCGGCGCCGCCTCCAATAGGGTTTCGAGAAAGCCTTCAAGAGCGATATCGGCGGCGGGGAATGCGCCGTTCAAATCGGCGGCTTCCGCGATTTCGGCGGCCGCGAGGGCGGACGCCATGTCGCGCCGGCTCGCCGCGATCGCGACGCCCGCTTCAGCCATCTGCGCTTCAAGCGCCGACAGCCAGGCCTCGTCCCAGTGTCTTTCCTCAAGCAGCTTTTGACGCTGACGCATCGCCAGTTCGTAGGCGTTAGCGGCGCGGCCATGCGCGGGATCATGCGCGAGGGACATACGATCGAGGAAACGCCGCCTCTCGCCGGGCGCGTCCGTGAACAGACGGTCCTGCGCCGGGGTGAGCCACATCAAGCGCACGCAATCCGAAAAGACTGAAGGGCCGCTCACGGATCGGTCGTCGATCCGGCAAATGCGGCGATCGAGCGCATCCGCCGTCGCGCCGACGCCGAGGCGGCGCTCCTCGCCCTGGATGTCGAGCCGCGCCGCGACAGCCCAGCCCCCGGCGCCGCCGATCCTCGGCAATTCGTCAAGCCGCGCGCCGCGAAGGCCGCGCCCCGGCCCGAGCAATGAAAGCGCCTCGAGAATATTCGTTTTGCCCGCGCCGTTCGCGCCGGCAAGCACGACGGGACGGCCGTCCAGCGCGAGCTCCGCGCGCGCATAAGAGCGAAAATCCGTAAGGCTCAGGCGACGGAAATGCGCTTCCGCGCCGCAAGGCGCGTTCGCAAACATCACACTTTTCATCGCCGTCTCGGCCATGTTGCTGCTTCAAGGAGTTGCAGGCGACGGACTCGCGCCCAATCAATGCCTCTTCATTCACTTCTCGCCGCGCCAAAGCGTTCTTGCTTGCGGGCTCTGCGCTTCACACCCGGAGCGGCATCAAGACGTAAAGAGCGCGCTCGTCCTCCTCATCGACCACAACTGTCGGGGAGGACGGATCGGCGAGGCGCAGCGTGGCGGATTCGCCGTCAATCTGGCTTGCGACATCGAGAAGGTAACGCGCGTTGAATCCGATCTCCATCGGCTCGCCGGAATAGTCGACCGACAGTTCTTCGACCGCGCTCCCGGCTTCGGGGTTGTTCACCATCAGCCGCAGACGGTCCGCTTCAAGCGCGAGTTTGATCGAGCGCGTCCGGTCAGCCGACACGGTCGAAACACGATCGACGGCGGCGGAAAAGTCCTTGTTGTCGACGCGCAAGATGTTGGGATTGGCCTTAGGGATGACGCGTTCGTAATCCGGGAAAGACCCGTCGATGAGCTTCGACGTCAAATGGCCGGCGCCGAGACCAAAGCGGATTTTCGTCTGAGACACGGCGATCTCTACGGTTTCTTCGGCGTCTTCAAGCAGCCGCGCAAGCTCGCCCACGGCCTTGCGCGGCACGATGACGCCGGGCATCGCCTCCGCGCCCGCAGGCAAGGGCGCGTCAAGCCGCGCGAGCCGGTGCCCGTCCGTCGCGGCGGCGCGCAAGAGCTTCGCTCCGCCTTCCGTGAAGGCGTGCAGGTAAACGCCGTTGAGATAGTAGCGCGTCTCCTCCTGAGACATCGCGAAACGCGTTTTCGCAAACAGTCTGCGGAGATCGTCCGCGGGCACCGCGAAGCGCACATCGAGATCATCCGAAGCGAGCGTCGGGAAATCCTCATCGGGAAGGGCGGCGAGAGAGCCTTCATAGCGGCCCGCCGTGATTTGCAGCCTGCCCTCCTCTTGCACGAGCTGGAGGCGGATCTGCGCCCCCTCGGGCAGTTTTCTGACAATATCGTGCAGCATCAGCGCGGAGGCGGTCGAGGCGCCCTTGACCGCAACGTCCGCCGGCGCCGATTCGGAGATTTCCATGTCGAGATCGGTCGCCGTCAGCGTCAGCGCTCCGCCCTCCGCCTGCAACAGCACATTCGACAGAATGGGGATCGTATTGCGCCGTTCGACTACGCTCTGCACGTGTCCCAGCGCCTTGACCAGCGCCGACCGTTCGATCGTGACCCTCATCGCCGTGTGCTCTTTCCCGTTTCTGGCGCCCCGGCGGCGTCGACGCCTTCGCCCTTCGGGGCGCTCGTCGCCGGCACGCATCAATGTGGAAAATTCGGCGATCCGCGGCCAAGCAAAGGACGTCGTCAGCCGAGAATCGCCGTTCCGAAAATCACTTTGAATTATAACAGAAAATCGACGCCAAAGGCCAGCAAAAGCGCCGCATTTTCGGCGCCGACGGCCCGCGAAAAACGTCAGAAATTTCAGGTCGTTGCGCGCCGCCCGATCGGCGGGCGGACGCGGAGCGCCCGGCGGGCCGGACGCCGGCCTTGCGAGCCCTAGGCCCTGTTTACAAAGTTGCGGCTCGCAAGCACTTGCGGATGGCGGCTATGTGTAGCGCATCAAGGAACGATCTGGCGAGCTTGTCGTAGCGGGTTGCGACGGCGCGATTGATCTTCAAATGGCCGATCATTCGTTC
>WGLT01000026.1 GCA_016125425.1 Alphaproteobacteria bacterium | reverse complement strand
TCTTGGCGACCGGCTTTGAGAACGTGATCGGGTCGGAATGGCGAAAACCCCGCAGCGCGGTCCAGACGGCGGTGTCCAGAACCTGGCTGGACGTGGCGTCCGGCGTCGTCCGGCGGATACGCACGTCATATGTCCCGGTCTCGACCGGAAAGCGTTCGGACTTGATGAATGGTGTGGAGCGCGCGTCCGTCACCGAAATTCCGTCGTAGTACAGGGTTCCTCCGGTGACGAGAACGTTCATGTCCGGCCCGGACTGGATGCAGAGAAAATCCCCGGCTGCAGCGCGCAGGGGCAGATCATCCGTGCGAAGGTCGGTGATATCAGCGTTGGCGATGCTGGTCGTGTTGCCCGCCATGATGACGCGGCACAACGCGACGGCGAACGTCGGAACGATGCCGTCGGCAGCGGCGGCGGATGACGTCGCTGTGTGGCCGGTAACCACGGATAGATTTCCGGTCGCTTTGTCCATCACGATGATGTTCGACTGGTAACGAATCCCGCTGGAAAACCCGGATGCGACCGGGCGCGACAGCGCGACGGTGCGCGCGGTTAAAATCGTGCCGGCAGCGCCGACGCTCCAGTCCTCCGTTCCGGTCGGGGCGTATTGTATCTCGAAATCGACGGTCGCATCCGTGCGCGATCCGCTGGCGGAATAGGTGACAAGGCCGGATTGGAAGGATATATCGACGGAAATCTCGTCCACGTTCGACGGCGTGGTGCGCACCTGCCAACCGCCGGCTTCCGTCAGCGAGACGGTCAGGTCCGTCTGCAAAACGCTGTCCGTGTAGAGCGTCAAGGGGGCATCGTCGGGATAACCGTAACGATGCTCGATATCGACGCCGTCGAAATCCTCGAGCGCGGTGTCCCCGATCTTGAAATTCGAAAGATCCAGCGGGCCATAACCCCAGACGAACAACATGCGCAGATACTGGTCGTCGCCCTGCGTTTCGGTGTAGGGACGCGCGCCGTAATAGGGATACATGACGTATTTCCCCAGCACGCGCGGAATAACCGTGCCGCGCGTCGGAATGATGTTGCGCGCGGCTTCGATGAAATAGCTTTGCCCCCCGCTGGGCGGGGCGAGGCTGGATATATTCTGCGAGACCGGCGGTATAAGCGCGTTTAAAATCGACTGGCCGACGAAATTCAGCGCGCTGAATAGCGCACCGCCGACAATGCGCAGGCCCAGCTGGCTGGTCACTCCCAGCGATGCGGACAGGGCAGGAGCCAAGGCGGCTGCCGCCCATGACGCTGCCGCGATGATCGCAATGCTGGCGATAACCCGCAGCGGGCTTTTCCCGCCCCCGCCGCCGAAGGCGAGCGCCATGAACTGCACATGGGTGCCGGGGTTCGGGCGCACCAGATGATAGATATGCGGCAGCACCAGTACGCCGTTGACATGCGCGGAAAAAGTCCAGTCGCCCGCGCGGTCGGGCGCGATGTCGTCCAGCAATTCACGCAGGGTGTAACCCGGCCTATAACGGCGCGTGACATGGTCGCTCGACAGCGGACGCACCCATGCCGCGACGCTGACGATGCCGTCGCTTCCGTCCGCCGTGCGGACGATCTGGCCCGGAAGGTCAGAGGCCGCGCATGTCCCGCGCGTTGTGCCGGCGGAAACCGTCAATGCCGTTTTTGTACAGGATTGTTTCATAGCTTTCCTTGCAGCAATGGGCCCCGCGTTCGATATGAAGCATATAACCGCCGCCCAGCACGATGCCGACATGGTAGGGCAGGCGCTTGAGCTTCATCACGATGACGTCGCCCGGCAGCTCCTTGCCTTTTTCAATATGCCGCCATGACTGCTGTTCACGCAGGATCAGCGTGCCGACGCGGCGAACGTCATCCGAATGATCGTAATCGGCGTCGTAAGAAGGCAGGATCAGGCCGAATTGTTCGGCATAGACCAGGCGGACGAGCCCCCAGCAATCGACGCCCGACCGGGTCCGGCCCCGGTCGGTATAGGGCAGCCCGACATAGCGCGCCGCCCAGCCGGCGGGCATGGAAAAATCCGCGGCCATCAGTACAGGCCCGGAAAATTGGCGACATTGAACTCGTCGGCGGGATAGGGAGCCGTGACGAGGTCTTCCAGCGTCATCGACCCCGTAATGGTGAAGGCATCATACCCGACGTCGCGCAGGGTGAAGTCAGGCAGGGACAGGGCAACCGTGTCAGGGTCCGATGCCCCGACCACTTCCAGCATGACGGTCGGCAGGCTGGTCTTGTCCAGTTGCCGCAGGGTCTGCAAAATCTCGTCATCGACATTGTCGATCGTCAGGTTCATCACCGGCGCCTTGCCGTCTTCGTTGTTCGGCAGCACGATGTTGAAGCTGAAAGATATATAGGTATCCCCCCGGCTGACGGTGTCTTGGTTATCCGCTGAAAACAACAGCGGGCTGACCAAAGAACTATGGTCGATCGTCAGCAGGCAGATAAAGGCCTCGTCGCTTTCGCGACCGGCCATCGCCTTTAAAAGAGGCTCCGGGATTGTCCTTGGCATGGCGTCGGTCCTTTACGGCAAGACTTCCATCGTCAGGGTGACGCGGTATCTGCCGGGGCTTTGCGGATGGTTCGTGATACCGGGAGGTTTTCCTGCGATGAATTCGACGGTCAGGTCGGACCCGCCGAAGGGGTCCGGGAAGGTGAAGGGAAGAACCTCCTTGACGGTGTCCTTGTAAAAGGTTCGAAAGGCCGCGACCTGCGCCGCCGTCATCGTCATCATGCCGGACAGCGGCTCGACGTTCGCCGTCGTGCGGCGACGCTGCATGGGTTTTCCGGCGTCCGTCTGGCTGCGGATGCCGTTGTCCTGAAGGGTGTAGCTGAAACCCTCGCGCAGGAAGGCTTGCGGAAGGCCGGACGGCCATGCGGGTGTTGTCATGGTGCTTTATGCTCCTGCCTTTGGCTTGATGCCGTAGCGGGCCGTCATGGTGCGGTCGAAAGAGCCATTGGCGAGACTGCTGTTCGTCGATCGCTCGATGAGGATATCCATATCGACGCCGTTCGGCGATTTTACGGCCCGCGCGGCATATCCGTCCTGCGCCGCGTTATTGACGACCTTTACCTGCTGATTGACCACGACGCTCTGTGCCGCCCCGCCGCCGCGCATTTCAACAGGAATGCTGCGACCGTTCGGCAGCGGAACAAAGGCTTCGTCGTCGCGCCCTTCTCCGAATACGGCCAGCTGCGGGCCGCTGGCGATGCCGCCGCCGGAATAATAATTCACCGGCAGGGGGCCGTTCTTCGACATGATGCCGCCGTCGGCAAAGCCGAAAATGGAAGACAGGGAAAACCCGCCCCCCGAAGAAGATGACGTTTTCAGCATTTGTTCGAGGGGCTGGATCAGCTCATATTTCAGCAATACTTGCTCGATCTGCCCGGCCAGTCCCTTGGCGGTGCTGACGGAGGAAAGAAGCGTGTCGCCGAAGATGCCCGCCAGTTCGTTTTGCTTGCTCTGTTTGTCGATCAATTGCTGGTGCAGCTCCACCTGTTTCTTGATTTGCTGGCCTGCGTCGGAATTGATATCGACGTTGTTTTTTTGCAGTTCGTTATAGACCTCCGCCAACTCCGCCGATTTTTGCAGCTGCTCATTGCGGAACTTCAGGTCGGCGATCTGTTTCTTGATCGCCTCGGCGCGCTGAAGTGCTTTCAGTCGGTCCTCCGTGTTATTGCCGGAGGCCTGCGGGTTTATCGCATTCGGCGCGCCCACGGCAGCGCCGCCGGTCAAGGCCCCCGACAACATCCCCTGCACGAACGGGCGCGCTTCGAACTGCGCCTGTTTTTTCATGATGTTGTCGTAGTTTTTCGCAAGCTGGTCGAAAGCCGCCTGAATATTTCCGTTGTTCAGCTGCGCCGCGATACCGTCGCCGATATTGCGCATGTTCGAAAGCCACTCGACGATGATGTCCTTGTCCTTGTCGATTTCATTCGCCAGATCGTCCAGCCACTGGATCAGCTCACCGATGCCGTATTCGGCATATTTTTGCGTGATGTACAGCAGGCCCTTCATCTGCTGTTCGGTTTCCGCGATTTTCGCGACCATGTCCTTGTCGAGGATAAGGCCGAGATGTTGCGCTTCCGCGCCGTATTTTTCCAGACCTTCCGTCCCCTGACGGAAAAGGGTCAACAGCTTTTCCCCTTCCGTATCCCCGAAAGCCTTTTGCGACAGGAAAAGAGCGTCCTGCTGGGTGCGCGCGTTCTTGATGGCGGTGATATAGTTGTTCATCACCTGAGCGTTCGTCAGGCCCGCAAATTGAATGTGGTAGGCCTTCATGATCGGCAGCAGTGCGCCCATGCCCGCCTGCGCCGCGCCCAGCCGCGCACTGAAATTGGTCAGCGCCTGCGTCATGTCGTCCGTACTGGCGTTGGTGGCGATGGCGGCATAATGCCATGCCTGCAATTCTTCGACCGGCATTTTCAGCGTCTTCGCCGTCTGGTCAAGGTCCAGCACGGCCTTTGCGGCGCGCTCTGCAAGATAGACCAGCCCGCTGGGGCCGAGATATTTCAACAGCTCGCCCGCGATCTGGTTTTTTATGCCCGCGAAAGACTTGTTGACCGCGTCGCCGGCGCGGGAAAGCTTTTGCAGGGATTTTTCCCCGTTGCTGCCGATCTGCTCCAGCTGCGCATCGACGACTTTGCCGTTTTCAAGAGAAAGACGGATGCTGTAGCTGGGTTTATTGCTCACCGACATCGGCATTATCCTTGTATTTTATCTTCAGGATTTCCGCGCGCGCGGCGGCGGCAAGATCCATGACGGTTTCGGATTTGCAGGACCGCATATCCATCATCCCCAGCAGGCCGGCAGTATCTTCCACGCCCGCCTGCATCAGGCAGTCCCATGCCTGTACTTCCTGCCGCGTCTTCGGCGCGCTTTCGATGCCCGGGCATCTTTTTCCATCCGCACCGCGCTGGCCGCGGGAGCAGGGCAGGTTCATGTCGCGGCAGCCGCGGCAATAGTCCGCATTCGGCTCGGGACCGTCGCCGAAAGTCCAGACGGCGCGGCCCCTTATCCTTTTTTTGCGGATTCGACCTCTGTTCGGTACTGCATGGCCCCCTGTGTGAAGACCTGCGCCAGAAAGGGGCGGTCCATCATTCCGCGGATAATCTCCGGCGTCGGCTGCACTGGTTCGCCGGTGGCATCGTCCACAACGCCATAAAATCCCGTGATATGGTTGACCGCCAGTTCTTTCGTCATCACGTCCTTATAGAGCGCCGAAACATGGTGGGGATTATCGACGTCGAAATCATCGCCGAGCATGATGCCCGCCGCGCGGCAGGTCTCGATCCCTGACTTGAGATCATCAATGACCTGCTGGGCCTGCGCCTGCGCGACCAGAAGGTCGAAATGAAGAACGGGGCGGATGATGAACCCGACGCCCGGCCCGATATCGATTTCCTGATGCCCCTTGGACGGAGAAAGGTCTTTTATTTTCATGTCCGGTCCTTATGCGTAAAGCGTTCCGTCGAGATCGTTTTTCAGGACCGCTTCGAACCCGCAACTGTCGGCATCGTTGTATTCCGCGTTCCACGTGAAATCGAGGCCATAGCCGCCCGGGCCGCTGATGGACGGCTTCGGCACGGCCAGTTTCGCCTGCGGAATCGTCAGGGTCAGGCTGGTGTTGGAATCGATGGCCCATGCCAGCTCGATGGCGATGCGGGTGCCTGCCAGCGCATCGTCCAGGAGGGTGCTGTTCGCAAAACGGGTCGAGAGCTTTCCCGACAACGTCGGCTGTCCCAGCAGAATCTCGGACAGTTCCCCCGTGCTGCCGACGTCCCATTCCCCCGTCAGGTTGTTATTGTAGGAAATGTCGGCCGACAGGATGTTCGCCGCCGCGCTGCCGCCGATCTTCAGGGTCCCCTGAAAGTTGCTGAAACGGTCGAAGGTCTGCTCGACAGGAGTGCCGCCCGAGGTCGAAGACCCTTTCGTGCTGCCCTGCGCCAGAATATCAGCCGTGAACATCGCGGGACCGCCTTTCGGCTGCTGCGTGATGTTCAGGGTGTTGAACATGCACATATTGTGCATGCGGTAAACGCCGGGGGTCTTGTCCGCCACCTCGATCGCGTAATCGGGAAGGCTGGTCGCGCCGTCGTCGAAGGTATGGGTATAATCCGTCGTGCCGGTCGTCGTGGGGTCGCCCAGCAGGCCGGTCAGGATAAAGCCGAAATAGCGGGGGTCCAGATAACCCGTCAGCTGGCCGGAGACGTTGACAACGTCGTCGAACTGGTCCTGCAGCTTGCGGGCATTGCCTGCCTGATTGTCGGAGACGTTACCCTGTTCCCCGCCGAGATTGATGCTTTCGAAGGGCAATTTGTTGTAATCGACGCCGGACGGAATCGCCCCCACGCTCGATGCGCGGTAAATCAGGGTATGGGAATTAAATCCACGGGCCATTTTGAATGCTCCTTAAATGACGTTTAGGGTTTCGTAATCGATTGTCAGTTTGATGTTCGTGCCTTTGATGTCCTGCCCGCCCTCGACGGCGGTGGTCTGGTTGGGGGCATCGAAGAACATCACGCCCTTGACGGTGCCGCCCAGCGTCCGGTCGGCGTTGATGGCCTTGCCGACGCCTGATTTCAACAGGGCGAATGCGGCGTCGCGGGTCGCCTGATCGTCGCTTTCGGCATAAACCTCGATATCGACGTCATGGCTGTAATAATAGGGTCCGTCCTGAAGGCCGAGGGCGAAGTCGGGCTCGCCCGGATCTCCGTCCCGGATAATGACCATGCCGCCGCCGGACAGGATCTCCGGCACGACGGTATTGCGCTCCGTCACGACCGCGCCGGCGGACCAGTTGTCCGCATCGGCGAACCATTCGACGATCTGCGTCTTGAGCGCGTTCAGCATCTCTTCTGGCGTTGTCGTCATTTATTGATTTCCTGATCAAGAATGGCGACGATCTGGCCCATCCATTTGTTGACTTCCGCTTCCACATTCAGCTTTTGCGTCAGCGAAACGCGGGGGATCAGGATGAACATGACGACGTCGCCGTGGGATTTTTTCTTTTTCAACCAGCTGTTGCTGGCCAGACGGTATCCGCGGAACTTTCCGGTCTTGCGCGAAAAGCTCATGCGGCTGTTATGGGTGACGAGCAGGCAGACCTTGCCCTTGCGTCCGACGAAATACAGGGGGCCGAGGCGGGATACCGGCCAGTTTTTCGGCGTGATGCGCCGACCGCGAGATCCCTTCGGGACGTTTTCCGTCGGCAGCGCAAGAAAGGTTCCGTGTTCGGACCGAATGGTCACGCCCTTGTCGAAAGCCTCGATGATGGCCGGCGCCTTGGAATAGACGATGGCGGCGGGGCTTTTGCTCACCCCCTGCTTGGGGAAGATCAGCCTTCCGGTTTTTCGGCCTTTATCCTGCCATGTATTGGCAAGGCGCGGCCCCATGCCTGCGTCAATGACCTGTTGGCGCAAGGCCAGCAACAGGCCGCGCTGGCCCTGACGAATGGCCGTCATTGCCGCTTTCGATATTTTAAGGCTGAAGGCGTCGAGATCCTTCTTGATCGCCACGCCGACCTGATAAAAATTGTTGATGAGCTTCATTTTACTGCGGTGCGCAGTCGAAGAACCAGATCAGCCTGTCCGGGTCGTCTTCCGGGTGGCGAAAATCCTTGATTTTGTAGGTCCTGTCGCCGATGACCAGCGTCGCGCCGCGCGCGGGGCTGGCAAGACCCGAAACGGGGGTCTGGAAGGTGCCGCCGGACGACTGGATGCGGGTTTCGCTGAAAACGCTGTCGCGGTCCTGTTCCCACGGCATAACGAGTATATCCACTGTTTCCCCGCCGACAGGCGTATATTGAGCCGTTTCGCCCAGCTTTTCGAACATATCGTCAACGGCATCTGCGAAAATGGACATGGGAAAATCCTGTTCGCCCTTGATCCCGCCCGGCAGACACATTGCCGGGCGGGATTTTCAGGCGGCGGGTTTTTTTGTTTGGTTTACTGGACCTTGGCGCAGAACGAGGCGTTCGGACGGCCAAAGAATGGGATGGGGCTGGATTGCGTCATCAGCATCCGGCGACCGGGGTTCGGCTCCAGCCAGCTGGTCGGGAAGTAGCTGACGGCGGCAAAGCCGGAAGCCGGATCGACGATCGCGCCATAACCCTGCGTCCCGACAGCTGCTTCATTGGCGACGCCGATGACGTGGTTATTGTCGATCAGCGTCTGCGTATCGCCGTTTTCATCGATGTACGTATCGTTGTACATCCACAGATCGACGGTGCCTTGGCGGCCTTTCCAGACGGCCTTGCCGGGGGCGCGGGCCGTCTGACCAAGCTCGACGCTGTTGCCCTGTCCCAACGTCCGGTCGATGCTGTTCTTGACCTTGTCGTCGGCGATATACAGCGCCCATGCCGATTTGCCGAAAACGACATCCGTCGCAGCCGCGCCGACAGCGGTCGCCATCGTGTCGATCCAGCTGTCCAGATCGTCGTAGGGCGAAACGGCGGATTGTCCCCAACGGTCACCGTCCGTCAGTGCGATCGTCTGGCCGGAAGCGCGGCCGAAGTCCAGGACGACCGCGTCATAATCCTCGCCCGAAAGCGTGATCTTGCCGGTTTTCAGGAAGTCGGCGCACATGACCTCGATGCGGCGGAGGATCATGTCGCGCTGGTTCATCAGCCCGCGCGCGAGAATGGCGGCCTCGCGCTCCTTTGCCGACATGGAGCCGCCCACGGCTTCGCCGGCGTCTCGGCGCAGCGGCTGTTTCGGGTCGAGCGCGAAGAGCGGCTTGACGTAGGCAGGCTTGATGCTGCTGGTCTGGTAGGACTTCATTTTCATCACTTTGGCTTCCACCAGCGGGCTGACCAGCGGCGCAAGGCGCAGCTCGTCATCGAGCAGGTCGAAATCGACTTCCTCGCGGTCGGAATTCACGACCCCGGGAAAAAAGGTATCTTGGAAGAACTGGGGGGCCATGCGCAGGCTGGGCAGGGCTTTCAGCATTTCATTCGTGGAATAGATATCAACCATAATATGGTTCCTTTCAGATAAAGAAGGGCGATGCCCTGCAGGTGGATAAGAGGGTGGGTGGTGCCGAAGATGTGCAGAGAAGAGCGCCGCCCCGAAGGGCGGCGCAGGTCAGGAGTTATTTGAGGAAGATCGACAAGGCGTGCAGCGTATCCTTGACGCTGGCCGCGGTGTGGCCGGTGCCGAAGGTGATTTCCGATGCCAGGAAGCTGCCGGCGGTGTAAACCAGCGTGGTCACGTCCGCCGCGGAAGCATCGGCGTCTTCCGCGAGGATGGCCACCGGGTTCTGGCTGCCGTCAACGGCGGCGGCGACGGATTCGATGTAGTCGCCGGAACCTGCCGCGACCGACAAGGTGAACTGGTCGCCGACGGAGAAGTCCGTGGCGCCGTCCGCGATGGAAAAGGCCAGATGGTCATTGGCGTAGGCCGTGCCGACCACGGCATCATCCAGCCGGTTGCCCGAAGGCGTGACCACGCTGAAGGTGCCGCCGTTGGTGGCAGCCGCCGTGCAGGTGACCAGATAGTCGCCGACTTCGGTCGATTTTTTCGCGGCCAGCGCCGAAAGCACCCCGTCGCCGTCGCCGGCGAAGGCCTGCGTCAGAGCGCCGATGGTGATGGCCCCCAGCAGGGTCCCGCGCGACAGCGCCGCGGTGCCGGAAGGAATGGTCACCTGCTTATGCAGGAGGTTGCCGCCATCCGCGATCAGGGCATCGACGGCGAGGGAAGTGCTGGAAAAGCTTGCGTTCGGGTTCGTCATGTTATGTTCCTTTTTGATTTTGGGTTATTGAAGAAATGCGGGAAAAATCAGGTGAATGGTTCGGTTGAATAAAAAGGGCCACAGGTTGCTGATGCCTGCGGCCCTTTTTATCGGGGGGAAGACCCGGCGGGGGCCGGGGTGGATGACGCCTTATGCGCCGCGCTTGCCGACGACGAGGGCCCTTTTGGAGACCTTGCCCATGGCGAGGACGATCGGGCTTTCATTGCTTTCCTGCGCAGCCTTGCCGCCGGGGCCGATGGACGGCTTCGATACGGAGCGCATGCCGACCGACAGGACGTTTTCCACCTGGCCCTTGTGCGCGACGGCCAGCGCCTTGACAGCCGCTTTCGGCGACATTTCCGTTTCAAGGGCAAAGTACAGGGCCTGCTCTTCACGTCCCTTTGCTTCTTCGCTACCAAGAATGGCGGCGATACGGGCGCGTTCCTGTTTGCGGGCGGCTTTTGCCGCCGGGGCATCGCCCTCGGTTTCCTCGTCCGCGCCGCCGGCTTTCTTGTCCTCGGGGTCGGTCGTATCGGTCGTGTCGTCCGCAGCGGAGGCCGGGGCATCGCCCTCGGTTTCCTCGTCCGCGCCGCCGTCCTGTTTGTCTTCGGGATCGGTCTCGTCGGTCGTGTCGTCCATTTGCGCATCATCGGGCTTCTTTGCGGGGTCTTCCGCGCGCGCCGATGCGGCGGGGTTCTTGTTCAGCTGGGACTGGTTGATGTTCCTTCTCGACATTTTGATATCTCCTTGGGTTTGTTTTTCGTGATCGTAAGACCGCTTATATCCGCTGGTTTTCGAGATATATCCCGAACTGTTCCAGCAAATCGTGTTCGTACATGACAGCATCCGCCAGCCCTTGATCGACCGCCTGCTGGCCGATATAGACAAGGCCTTGCTGGTCGTTGAAGGTGCTTGCGGCTGCGCCCCTGTTTTCTGCGACGGCTTCGATGAAGCGCGCGCGAAGGTATTCCAGCTCGGCCAGCGCCTGCGCGCGGGATTCTTCCGTCAGGGGTTCATAGGGGTTCAGCTCCGCCTTGCGCGCGCCGGCGCGCAGGACCGTCGCCGTGATACCCCATTCCTCGAGCGCGGCGGACATATCTTCATGCACCATCAAGACGCCGATGCTGCCGGCCTCGCCCGTGGGATCGATAACGATGCGTTCGGCAGCGGACGCCAGCCAGTAAGCCGCGCTGTCCGCCGTTTGGCAAAAAGCCCATATCGGCTTTTTCAGCGTCATTTTATTCAGCCAGTCCGCCGCTCCCGCGCAACCGATGACGCCGCCGCCGGGTGAGTTGAAGTTCAGCAATATGCCGGAAACGTCCGGGCTTGAAACGGCCTGCTGCACGGTGCTTTTCAGCGCCTGATAGGTGATGTCACCATACCAGTACCATCCGGGTGCGCTTCCATCGACGAGCGCGCCGGCGACATTGATGATGGCGATGCCATTCTTGACGCAGACTTCAAGCGGCGCGTCCGCATCGGGGACCGCATACCAGCTCTCATCATCATAGGCAGCGGGCTGCGGCTTGGCGGGCTGTAGCAGAGATCTGCCACGCAGCGCGCGAACGAAAGCCGGCGGATGCAGGCGGGCGGGATTAATGAAATAATGCGTCATTGTTGGGTGACCTGCTGTTGTGCGTTCTGGTCTTTCGGCGCTTCAGAGGCGGCGGGCTTGGCGGCATGCACATCGACCTGCGGGATGGAAAGGTTGTATTTTGCCAGAAACTCGTTTTCACGCGCGCGTTGGTGGACGACATCACGCCAGTCCTTGCCCTGATCTGCGCATTCGTCCTGCAGGCTGGACAGCATGCTGTTCATGCGCAGGTTGGCGGCGGCGGCTTCTTTTTCGGGATCGACGTAACCGCGGCCTTGTCCGATCCAGTTGCATCTGGCATAGGCGGCCTTGGCGATCTCGAACGACGGCGCGCCCTTGGGCAGCTTGATATCTCCACGGTGGATGGCTTCCTGCATCCACAGCAGGAACACAGGCGTCGCGAATTTTTTAGCGAAGTCGGCGCGGCGGCTGGACAGTGTTTTCCAGACCTCCATCAGGGCGGCGCGGGCGGATGAATAGTTGACCTGCGACCAGTCCTGCGTCAGCTGCTCATACGACAGGCCCATGCCGGCGGCGATGTTGCGCAGGCAGGCGCGCTCGAAGTCGGCGAAGACGCTGGACGGCCGCGTGGCCGTGACGGGGTTGATGCTTTCGCCCGGAAACAGGGTCGGAACCTGTACGCCGTTCAGCGTCAGTCCGCGCTTGTCGTGGAACTCGCTGCGACATTGCTGGTATTTCGTCAGGGTGCCGTCTTCCATGGCTTCCATCAGCAGTTCGTGGTCCATCGGGCTTTCGATATAGGCCGCGAAGACAGCGTTGATGATGGCCGCCTGAAGCTCAAGCCGGTCGTATTTATCCACCATCTTCAGGCGTTCGAGGACGGCGATGAAGGGAGAAATGCCGCGCGATTGCCCGACGCGCTCTCCCTCGAAAGCATGAATGACCTGACGGCGTGTAATGCCGCCCGGAAGAATGACCTCACGCTCGATGCGCTCCCACTCGAACGGCTTGGACCCGGCGAGATAGAAATCATCCGGGTGCGACTTGGTGAAATGATAGGCGACGGCCGCACCGTACTCATCCAGCTCGACGCCGCCGCGCAGGTATTCCGTATCGAAGGTATTATGCGGATTGCGCAGGCGGTCTGGGTCCACCATCTGGATCGTCGTGGCGTAGCGGTTGCCCGGCTTGTCTTCAATCCACGGGCTGAGGGCAATGGCTTCGCCGTCGCCGACGATCTGGCGGAAGGCGAGGCGCAGCAGGCCGTTGAAGTCTGTGTTGCGCGTGGCGTCGATGTAAAACTCCGGGTCGTCGGCGTAAATCTTCCAGCGGCCTTCCACTTCCTGCGCGAAGTCAATCGCCCATTCCGGCGTCAGGCCGAGGGCGCGGAAATCAGGCGTGGAAATGAACAGGAAGCCGGAGCCGATGACGTTGTCCAGCAGGCGGGTCGTGGCGCTGCTGGCCCAGCCCGAATTTCGGATGACGTCGCGGATGCGCGAAACGACTTCGTCGCGGTCGCCGATGTAATCCCCATCCGCGCTGCCGAGCCGCGGGTTCCATCTGGCCAGCTCCTGGCTGTACTGGTCCGCTGCCGCATAGGGCGAAGGCGTATAATGACGATGCGCGCGCTTCATGGGCGTGCCGTCGATGTCGAGGATCTTGACCGTCATGGCGCGTCCTTAGAAGTAAATCCGGCGGCTGGTGCGTTTTCCATCGACCTTGGTTTTCAAATAGCTGATGTAGCTTTTCAGCTTGTCGAGATCCGCCGCCGTATTGTTGTATGTGACGCTGCGGCCATTGTAGGTGGCGGACACCGTGCGCTTGCCTGTCATGAGGTCGTTCAGCGCCGTCTCGGCGTTGTCCAGCCACGTCTGGTAGGTTTCGGTCGTGATGGCCATGTGTTACCTCATCGTTGCAGGTCGGTCAGGGCAGCATTTCAGCAAGGCTGCGTTTCGGGCCTGCGGGCTTCGCGGGCAGGGGCGCCGGGGGCGGCGGATCGTCGTCCGTCCCGGTATCCGCCATTTCGACGGGCGTCAGCGGAGCGGCGGGTTTGCTTTTCGCCATGTTCGGGTCTAGCAGATCGGGCTGGACGGCTGCCGGCTCGCGGTCGCGGTCGGCGGCCAGTTCGGCCCAGCGGTCGGTGGAAAACTCCTTATAGCCAAGCCGATAGGCGGCAGCTTCGGCGTAAATCTCCGTATCCAGCACCTCGTTTCGCGTATCGGGCAGCTTTTGCCACTCGACCACGATGTATCCGTTACGCTGTTTCTTCTGGACCCGCTTTTCGCTGCAGAGCTGCTTGAAAAACTCGTCGTCAAGACCGTCGGGGTATCCGCAGAAGCCGCGGTCCGTAACGTCGGTCTTTTCCAGTTGGCGGTAGAGCGAGGCCTTCATGGCAGAAACGCCCACGTTGAAGAACCTTTTTTGCCTGCGCTTGACCTTGACGCCCTTGCGGCGGTCATACTTCACGGCGACCAGCGGCGGGGCGAATTCGCCGCGCGCGCCGCGAATGGCTATGACGCGGCTTTCGGGGTGCCGGCGCGCCCAGTCCAGAACCTGATCTGTGTCGTAGTTCGCGTCGATCGCCAGCATGTCGATGGCGATGCGCTGGCCATAGGCGTTGATCCAGCTGCGCTTGAGCAGGCCGTCGAGGGAATCGCGGGTGCGCTGTTCCGATATATGGCCGTCGAAAACGCCGTAATCGATGGTAAAGCGCTGAAGGTTGGGACCGAAGGCCTTGACGTGGTATTCCACCCGGTCGCCTTGGCAGTCCACCCCGCAGGTGACGATGATTCCGCCCGGCGGAATGGTGCCGCGGGCATAGCTGCCGATGGCACGGTCGCGCAGGCTTTCCCACGGCGGAGCATCGCCCTTCAGTTCATAGGCAAGGCCGAGGCTGTCGTTAAAGAAGACCTGCTCCGACTTCGGGTCGCCCTTCGCCTTCAGCCACTTTCGGGCGATGCGCGCCCAGTCCGTCAGCGGCGAATAGGCCGACCAGATGAAAAAGCCAGGTATTTCCGCTTTCGGGTTTTGGGCCTTCCAATATCCACGGGCGACCATGTCCGTCTTGTGGTGGTGTTCGATGACGCCGCCGCAGTCCGGGCAGGTGAAGTGTACCTTGGAGACGTCCCAGTCCTCGTCGTCTGGACGGATGGATTGCTGGAAGTTCTCCCATGTCAGTTCATGATCGAAGCCGCAGTGCGGGCAGGGAACGAGGAAAACGCGCTGGTCCGATTCCTCGTACCGCTTTGAAATGCGGCAGATGCCTTTGACCAGCGGGGTGCTGACCTTGAAAATCTTGGCGTAGCGAAAGCCCTCCGCGCGGCTGTCCGCAAGGCTTTCCGGGTCGCCTGCCTTGTCGTCGCCTTCCCATTTCGACAGGTCGTCGTGGACGTGCTTTGGGTAAGAGATCATCGACAGCGACGAAGGCGAGTTCGCGCCTGAAATCAGGATATGGCCGCGCTCGTCCACCCGTTCCTTGAACAGGATGGTATTGGCCTTGTTGCGGCTGTTGTCGCCCGGCATGATGCGGCGCAGGGCCGCAGACTGCTTGACGAAAGGCTTCCATTTGGTTCGCGCCCAGCGCTTTCCGTTATCGATCGTCGGATGGACGTAGAGGAACGGACCGGGGTCGAGATCAAGCGAAGCGCCGAGGAAGACCTGCGCCGCGATGGTGCCGCCCAGCTGCGCGGACTTCTTCAGCACGACTTCGCGCGCCGGGTGGTCAGGCTGGAGGCATTCCAGTACCTCGCGGAAGAACGGGAAGAAGTCAGGATTGTAAGGCCCCTCGAACTGGCTTTCCTTTCCGAAAGATATATTTTCCTGCGCCCAGCGCGTGAAATCGATGGGCGGCGGCGGTTTCAGTCCGATGGAGAAGGCTTTTCGGATACACGACTGCGCGTCCGCCAGCCCGGCAATGTCTGTATCAGTCAGCTCCCTCGATGTGAAGTGTTCGCATAAGATCATCGGATAAACCCGTCAGCAGTGCGCGGTCCGATTTTTCCAGCTCGATGAGGATCTGTCGCGCATCAGTCATGGTTGACACCTTGTCGGCCAGCAGGACGTTGCGGGAGGCAAGACCCTCGCGGATCTTCTGCGCCACGCCGACTACGGCATCGACGGTTTGTTTTTTTGAAAGCAGGTTGCCTTTGCGGTCCGCCAGATCCAGCAGCTGGTTTTCCAGCGTGACCATTTCGCGCTGGGTCCGCGCGTCATAGTATCCCTGTTTTTTTTCCGCTTGTTCGCCCGGCGCAGTTTCAGTTTCGGCAGCGTCTTCGGCTGAATTGTCTCGGGTTTTAATAATTTCACGGGCCGGAGATTTTTCGCGCGCCAGAATTTCGTCGGCCTTGTCCGCATCGATGAGAAACGTTCCGTCCCCCTTCGACACCATGGCCGGGGCCAGCTTGTCGATCATGGACGGCTTCGACAGATACGGCGGCGACCATCCCTTCAGCTTCGCATAGGCTGCCTTCGTCATTTCCCGCGCCATATTGAAACTTTCTTTCGGTTAACCGAGTGGTTAACCAACCCCGCCGCGAGTTAACCTTGATTTTCAAACCGATAGCTACCGCAAAAAAACGCGTAGGACTCC
>WGLT01000022.1 GCA_016125425.1 Alphaproteobacteria bacterium | reverse complement strand
GCGCGCGCGGGACGGTCAGCGTCCTTCGTGTTTTGTAAACCGGATGCTTTCGCGTCTCGCGCGAGCCTCTCCGCCTTCAGTCATAACTCGAGGCGTCACCCGCCTGCGAGAAGGAGAACGCATGCCTGAAACGCCGCAAGAAAAGCCGTCCGCGCGCGCAAAATCCGGCGCGGCGCCCTCATGCGCCCTTGACAGTGCGGCGCACACATCGCCACGCTGGCCTTTTGCGGAGGGAGAACATCATGCTACGGAGCATCAAAATTCTGCTGATCGCCAGCATCGGCGTCTGGGGCCTGATCGGGGCGTTCAGCAATTTCACCGACTGGACCGGAACGACCGGCGCTGTCGGCGCCGTGACGTCGATGTCGGCGATCGAAAACGGCGCCGACAGCTGGCGGGCGACGGCCAATCCGGGCGTCGTTCTCGCGGGCGCGCTCTTCATCGTGACGCTGAAGATCATCGGCGGCCTGCTGTGCCTTGCCGGGGCATGGCGGATGACCGCGGCGCGCGCAGGCGATGCGGCCGCGTTCGAAAGGGCGAAGACGCTCGCGCTCGCCGGCTGCGGCGTCTTGATTTTTCTGCTGTTCGCCGGATGGATCGTGATCGCCGAAACATGGTTCGAGCTTTGGCGCGCCGACGTCTGGCGCGACATCGCGCTTCAATCGGCCTTCCGCTATTGCGGGATGATCGGCGTGATCGCGCTGTTCGTCGGCCTGCGCGACGATGAGCGCGGGCGCTGACGCGCAGGGCCGTTCAGTCCTTCGACCAGGCCCAGCCGGCGATGCGCCAGCCTTCGTCGCTGCGCTGCAGGACGACGGTGAGCAGGGAGTTCGGTTCGGAGACCTTCTTGCCCTTCATCATGTATTCGTAACTGACGGGCAGGACGACATAGGCGTCGTCGCCGACGACATCGACATGCTTGGGCGTCTTTGCAGTGACGACGCCGCCCGAAACGCCGTTCGCCTTCGCCCAGACGTCGTAGTCATTGACCCAGGCGTCGCAGGCGCCCTCGCCGTCCCACAGGTAAGGCGCGAAATCATCGATGATGTCGGTTTCGGGCGCGCAGGCGGCGATCGCGCTGTCGACATCGCCCGAATTGAATCCGTCGATAAACTGTTTGACGGTCGCCATGGCGTCGTCCTGATCCGACGCCAGAGCAGGCGCAGCGAGAAACGCCGCCGCAAGGGCGGCAAAAAGAATTCGCATGGATTGTCCTCCCATGGTTCGTGCCTACACAAACCTTTACTGTCCCGGATCGCGAGTCTCATCCTTTCCAGAAAGAAAGGCAAGGACGGCGGGCGAGAGACTTGCGCCCTCACAGATCGCGCAGCGCCGTTTCGATCGCCGTTCGAACCGTCTGGGGGTCCTCCAGTTCGTTCGCGAGAAGCAGGGCGAGCTTGGCGAGGAAAAGCGCCGCTTTCTCTTCGCCCGCCCGGTCGATGCTCTCGCCGAGCAACTCATAGACGCCTTCAAGATCGTCGAATCGCATCGCCGTCACGCCGCCTCCTTGCGATCGAGAATGCGCGCCAGAGCGGCGGCGGGCCCCGCAAGATCGTCCCGCCAGCGCCCTGCGACATACATATCCGGACGAATGAGATAGAGCGCGCCCGGCGTGGCGGCGAAACGCGCCGCACATTCGCCCTTGGGATCGCCGGCGAAGCGGATCGCCCCGCTGTCTTCGCCTTCCGCGCCGATGACGACAAGACGGAAAACCGGATCGAGATCGCGCATCTTGCGTGTGAAACTTTCGATCCCGGAGGGCGGCGCTCCGAAGTGAAGAACTGTGAATCCCTCCCCCAGGAGGTCGCAAAGATAGGTTCCGTCATCCAGACGCACGCCGGGCGGCACAGACCCCGGCGCGGGACCGCCCTCGAAAGAAGGATCGTCACGTTCCGTAAGCGGACTGTCCCGGTAATCATAAGGCGTCATCTGGCGAGGATTGGCGAAGGCGCCCGCGAACGGCGCCGAGAGAGCGAGAGACAGCGCCGCATCGCGCATCAGCTTCAGACCGTAACTCGGCGGCGTCATGAAGCGCGCGCTCTTCGACGCTTTGGCGAAAACATCAAGCGTCGCGCCGCGCCGCTCTGGCGTGTAGGAGTCGAGCAGCCCGGGCCCGGCCTGCCCTTTTATGACGCGCGCCAGCTTCCAGCCGATATTTTCGCCGTCCGCAATTCCGTTATTCAGTCCGCGCACCCCGAAAATCGGCACGATATGCGCGCTATCTCCAATGAAGAAGATGCGTCCGCTTCGGTAGTCGTCGAGCGCGAGCGTGTTCGCCGAATAAACGCTCCACCACTCGAGCTCCCATTCGCCATCATGCGCGATATCGGAAAGAATCGAGGCGACTTTCGCGCGGACATTGTTCTCCTTCAGGGCCTCTTGTTCGTCCTCGCCCGGTTTCAACTGATAGTCGACGCGCCAGATGTCATCTGGCTGACGATGAATGAGCACCGTGCCTCCCGGATTGCATGGCGGATCGAAAAGCGCGCGCCTGATCGTCGGATAGTCATGCTTCATCCGCAGATCGGCGATGACATAACGACCCTCGAGATTTTCGCCATTCAGCCTGAGGCCGCGCATTTCGCGCAGCGCGCTGCGCGCGCCGTCCGCCGCCAGCACATAATCCGCCAGAATCTCGTACGCCCCGCCGGGGTCGGCGACCCGGAGCGCGACGCCGTTGTCGATATCGCGAAGGTCCTGCGCCTCGCTTGCCCAACGGAATTCAATTTCCGGGCGGGCGCTCGCCGCTTCCCACAGAAATCGTTCGATATATTGCTGCTGGAGATTGTACATTGGAAAGAATTTTTCGTCCTTTCCATGCGGCATCTCGAATTCGAGAATCAGCCGGCCGCGGTAAAAACTTCTGCCTGTGGTCCAGCCGAGCGATTTTCTGATGAACGGTTCCGCCACGCCAAGCCGGTCCAGTATGTGATAGCTCTGTCGGGCGATGCAGATCGCCCGGCTGCCGTCATTGAATGTGGTCTTTTTCTCGAAAACGACAGAGCGCACCCCCGAACGGGCCAGAGTCAAGGCGGCGACGAGGCCGACCGGCCCCGCCCCGACAATCGCGACCGGCACGCGCTCCAGCGCTGCATTCGAATGGCGATGAGGCGCGGCGAATCGCGGGTACTCAAAATAGAGGGAATCGAGCTCTCCGCGCCCTCGAGGCCTCATGAACCGGCGCCCTTTCATTGTTCGAGCGCCGCCAGTCTTTGTCGAAATCAGCACGCATGTCCATGGGGCGCCGCAGGCGTCGCAGCCGGGCGGCGGCCTCTAATTCGCTTTCGCAGGCCATGGTCCAAGTTCGGCTGCGGAGGACGCGCAGATGAAAGCGCGCGCATTCGCGCCAGGCGCGCCGTCGCCGGATCGCCGCGCAAACCCGTCCGGAAACAGACGAAGAAAGGCTGCGGTCACGCCATTCGTCCAGCCGAACCCGTCCTGCGTCGGATATTCCCCGCCGCCGCCCGGAGTCGCCGTAACGACATTGTATTTTTCAAGGAGCTTGCCCGTTTCGTCGTAAACGGACGAGACGGTCGTCAGCCAGCGTTCGGCGATCGTCTCGGCGAGCGCTTTATCGTGATAACGGCAAAGACCCGCAACCGCGATCCACTGCAAAGGCGCCCAGCCATTGGGCGCGTCCCATTGCTGGCCGGTCTGCTTGTTCGTCGTGACAAGACCGCCGGACTTCAAAAGGTCGCGGGCGACCGCGGCGGCGACGCGCCTCGCCTCCGATTTCCTGGCGACTCCGAAGAACAGCGGATAGAGCGAAGCGGCGCTGACATGGTCCAGCAGTTTTCTTTCACGCCATTGATAATCATCAAACAGGCCTGTCTTCTGGTTCCAGAGATATGCGCGAATCGCCCGCGCCCGCGCTTTCGCTTTCGCCTTGAACGCCTTCTTGCAGGCCTTGTCTGCGACCCTGGCGCAGCCTTCCGATATGGCGCGCTCGAGCCCATAGAGAATGCTGTTGAGATCGGGAGGAATAATATCTGTCGTTTCGATGGTCGAGAGCGACTCTCCGTCTGCAAACCAACGCGAGGAGAAATCCCAGCCGCTCTCCGCGGCCGCGCGAATGTCGCGATAGACCCTCTCCGCGTCCCGGTTGGTTTTGCGCGCCGTCGCGACATCTTCGCGGTAGGATTCATCGCGCGGCGCCGCGCGCTCGTCCCAGTAACGATTGAGAATCGCTCCGTCTTCGAGGCGCACGACATTGCGCGTCGCCTCGCCCGCTTTCACGGTCTCGGCGCCCTTCATCCAATACGCATATTCCGCCTTGAGCTCGGGAAGATAGGCTGCATAGGCCTCCGCCGGATCATCGGGAGAAAGGAGCCCCGCCATCTTGAAAAAGAATGGCGGTTGCGACCGGCTCAGATAATAGGTCCGGTTGCCGTTCGGTATATGGCCGTAAGTCCGGATGAGATACGCGAAATTATTGACGATATGGCGCTTCAATTCAGCCTGCGCCGGCC
Source organism: Alphaproteobacteria bacterium (assembly GCA_016125425.1). Lineage (GTDB taxonomy): Bacteria > Pseudomonadota > Alphaproteobacteria > Caulobacterales > Parvularculaceae > Amphiplicatus. Next base: position 63,312 of record WGLT01000022.1, on the reverse strand, counting down.
CGAAACCAAGCAGCGTGAAATAGGAATCCCAGTAATAGACTTCCGTGAAGCGGCCGCCGGGGACGATATAGGGTTCAGGCAAAGGCAAGAGCGAAGAATGAGGCGGCGGATTGTCCGCTTTGCGTGTGAGGATCGGCCACAACGCCCTGATATGCGCGGAAAGCGACAGGCCGCGCGGCGGCGCGCCGCCGCCTTCAGCAGGTTGCCATTGGAAATGTTTGCGCATGAACGCGGCGAGCGCCTCGTCGGAGTCCGGATCCGCCGTCTTGAAATCTCTTATGATAACGGTCGGCGATTCCAGGGGAATCGCATCGGCGAGCGCTTTGCTGTCCGGAAACACGCCGCTTAACGCCGCACGCCGATACAGTTCGCCAAACAATATCGAGGGCGGTTGCGGCGTTTCCGCACGTTCGGCGCCCTCGGCGGCGACAGGCGAGAAAGGCCCGCCCGCAAGGCACAACGCCAAGGCGCACAGCCAAGATGCCAATATCGTTCTCATTCGGCCCTCCCGCAGCCCATACGCGATTGGCGCGCCGCTCAGAATGCCCGACAGCGCGCGCTGCGCAAGCCGCGCCGCAGAAAAAGGGACGCGAACGCCCAAAGAGCGCCCGCGCCCCCACGGGAGGACTTACTCTCCGAAGTCGTAGCCGAGACTGAATAGCACAGACCGACCGAGGATCGGGCGCCCGTTCGGCGCCAACGGATTACGCGGATCGCCTTCTGTGATGCCGTGCGAATCGTTGAGATTGTCCGCATGCACCTGAAGGAACAGACCCGACGTATGATGGATGACGATTCCCGCGTCGACCTTCGTGAAGCGCGGCAGGTCAACAGTGTTCGCATTATCGCCGTAACGATGGCCGATCAGACTGACGGCCCCGTAGATTGTCGCGTCAAAATCTCGACCTTGCAGCGTATAGGCAGGTGAAATGCGCGCCTGCCAGTCCGGCTGACGAAGCACCTTGTTGCCGATATCGCTGGCGGTCGTCGAATCGGTGATCTTGGCGTTCTGAATCGTGCTCAGAAAACCGACCGAAAACGGACCATAGAAGACCGATCCGTCAAGTTCGGCGCCGACGGCGCGCGTCTTGAACGCTTCCGCCGCCGTAACGCTGCCGACGTCTGATTTGAACGAGTCATTCTTGTTGTAATAGACAGTGGCGTACATTTTCAGCCAGTCGCCCGAAAATTTGACGCCGCCTTCGAGCTGCTTGACGCTGTTCACATTGGTCTGGCTCTGACGAACGTCGTCAAAGTTCGGGAACAGATAGCCTTTCGAATACCGCGCAAAGAGGCCGAAACTGCTCGTCACGTCGTAATTCAGCGCGCCGGTATAGGCCCATTGATTGTCTCTAAGGTCAGACGCGACGATGTCCGTCGTGCCGTCGGGATAGCCGGGGCCGGTGTCGGCGATGTAATTGAGCGTCAGCCATTCATGGCGAACCCCGGCGTCAATGCGAAGCTGATCCGTGACCTGCCAGGAATCAGCGCCATAGACCGCCATGGTGCGTGCGTCGCCCGCTGACTGCAGGCCGAACTCAAATCCTGCATCGCCCCCGGCCGCCGCGACATCCGCCGGCGTCACCGACATCGGATCGAGGAAGTCGCCATTGGCGACGTTCCAGACCGGGATCGGGTTTCCGATCGTCCAGAAGTCGTCCGAGGAGAAGCTCGACGCGTAATAGCCGATCGTGATGTCGTGTCCGCCTGCAAATGTCTTGTTGAGCGAAAGGTCGTTGATGAAGGCCTTGAGGCTCTTTTGCACGACCCAGTGCCCGTAGGTCTGCACGTAATCGCTATCCGCGAGCGTAACGCCGCTTTCCGTGACGACGGGATTGCCCGTCACCAAGCTGATTGCGCCGGCGGTCACGGGGCTTCCCGACGGAACGAAGCCGTAAGTGTCGGCGTCGCCATTCGTATAGGTCAGGTTGTCGCGAACCTGGAAACCGTCGCCGAGATCGAAATTGGCGTTTGCGCCGGAGACGACGCCTTTCCAGCCGCGTCCTTTCGAGAAATCAAAGATCTTCGTATCGCCGGCCGCGTCGATTTGAAGTTCTCGGAAACGCGTATAATTGCCCAATTGCGCAAACGTGCCGAGATCATTGCTCGTATTCAGCGCCATCGGCAAAATCCACTGGCCGTGATCATCGGTCTGGCGGACGAAAAGGTTTATCTTTCCGTTGTCGAACAGCTTCGTGAGATTAACCGTGACCTGCTCGCCTTTTTCCGACTGGAATTGCGTATCGCGAATGCCATGCGACGCGCGGAAATATCCGCCGATCATGTAATAGAAATCTTCGGCGAGCTTCCCGCTCATATAGGCGTCGAAACGCTGCTCGCCGTAATCGGATGTCGTGTATTTGAGGCGGCCCTTGGTCTGCTCGCCGCCTTCCCGCAGATTGAAGTTGACGGTGAGGCCCGGCTCGCCCTTGCCGAATACGGCGTTCGGCCCGCCGCGCAGGCCTTCGACGTCACCCACCGTTTCGTCGACACGGAAAATGGAGCTTTGCTCAAAAAAGGAAAGAGTCTCTGTGCCGTAAATCGGAGAACCATTGATCGCGAGCGTGACGAAAGGCGCGTCGCCCCCGCCCGGCAGACCGCGCACGTCGATATTGGCGCCGGCGACGCCGCCCGAGCTTTCAACCCAAACGCCGGGGATCGCCTTGAAGAGGTCGGCCGTGCTCTTGGGAGAAAATTTCTGAATTTGATCAGGATTGATCGTCGTGACGGCGAAACTCGCCTCCTGCCGGTTGACGCCGGCCTCGCCCGGGGTCCCGATAACGACGATCGCTTCGGTATCAGTCGTATTCTGCGCTGCGCCGGCCGCCTGATCCTGCGCGTGAACGCCCCCCGCCCCGAACAGAAATGCGGAAACGCTCGCCAGCAACGTTTTTTTCAACTTCTTTCTCGACACATCGTCCTCCCTCGCAAGCCTTGCTTTTTCTTTATCGAGCGAGACGACAATCACCCCGCCCTTTGTCAGGCCGCCGGAAAGCTCCGTGCCGCGCAGCATGATCTGCAGCGCTTCATCAACCGTGTACCGACCAATGACGGGATGCACCCCCGTCGCATTTTCCAAATCATGAGGATAAAGAAGCTGCGCCCCCGTAATACGGACGAGCTTGTCGAGCGCGCGGCCAAGCGTGCTGTCCTCGATACGAAAATCGTATCGCGGCGCGGACGCTGCGGCTTGCGCGTTCGCGCAGACCAGCATCACGGCTGCAAGACAGCCGGAGAAGCGGGCCCATGTCAAACGCGACGCATCCCCATGCATTGGACCGGCGGTCAGCACAAGGTTCGGATCTTCACACCGGCCTTACAGGGAAAGACGACCGAGAACGCCAAATCCATAACCTCTCCTCCCGATTTTTTTGTTTTTTTAATTCTATCACGGCCGCTCAGCGCGCAGCACGGTTTTTTGCGCCGTATGATCGCCCCTCGGCGGCCGCATTTTGTCATCATGTCGCCGGCGATAGCCCCCTGCAATCGCTCTTTCTTGTCCTATTCTTTTTCTTTGCGCGACAGGCGCACATGATCCGCCGAGACCCGGTCAACCTGCACGTCCGCCATAACCGCGAGAGCCTCAAACATCGCGTCGACCTGCCCGACCTTCAGATAGCCGGTGACGGGAAGATCGCGCAGAGCCTCGCCGTCGATTTCAATATGGGTGTTGGTGTAACGGCTCACATCGGAAACGACATCGGCGAGCTTTTCGCCCGAAAATTCAAGGATGCCGTCGCGCCATGACAGCCTCCGGTCGAGCGCGGCCGGCGGGATGCGATCGAGATGCTCGATCTTGTCTTCAAAGACCGCGTTTTCGCCCTTTGAGATTTCGATCAAAGGCTTGGCGGGCGCAGTTCTCGGCGTCACGGCGTCCTTCGCCGGCGCACGCGCGCCCGTCGACAAGGCGACGCGCCCCTTCGCCACAAGAACGTCAATCAACGCCCCCCGCAGCCTGACGGAAAACGCCGTGCCTACAGCCGTGACTGCGCCCTTGCCGGCATACACCGTGAACGGCCTGCGTTTATTCGGCGCAACGGAGAAGTAGGCCTCCCCGTGCAAGAGGGTGATCATGCGGGCGCTGTGCGTGTAGCGGACGTCAACAGCCGTATCGGTATTGAGCTCGATCGCTGAACCGTCAGCGAGCCTGACTGTCTTCTGCTCGCCGACCGCCGTGCGAAAGGTTCCGGTCTCGCCTTTCGCGCCGCGCGTCAGCTCATAGACGACGCCGGCCCCGGCCGCGACCGCCAGAGACGCCGCCGCAGCGGCGAAAATCGTCCGTCGGGCGAAAATTCCGCCGGCGCGTCGTTGCTCCTCGATAAGCGCGACGTTGTCATCGGCCGCCGCATAATCCTTGAGCTCTTCCACTGCGTCCAGCGCGCCCCATAGCGCGTTCATCCGGTCGAAAGCGTTCGCATGCTGCTCGCTCGCGTTCCGCCAGGCGCGAAAGGCCGCAAGATCTCCCGCCGTCGCCTCGCCGTCCTCGAAGCGCATAACCCAAGCGGCGGCCTGGGCCTCGATATCCTTGGCCTCCGGCAAGGGCACAACGTTGTCAGACTTACTCATGGCGCTTGCTTCCATCCGGAGACCGCGCGCCCGTCTGCGGCGTCATGGCGATGACAGACGCCGCATCTCCCGGCTTTCTTTGAACCGGCGCGAACGCCGCTGCTCCGAATTCCGCCAGATCATAGCCCTCCGCCCGCAAATAGGAGGCGCACATGACGAGCGCGGCGGCGACCCGCTTTTCGACCGTGCTGACCGAAACATTAAGGCGCTTGGCGATCTGCCTGATCTTAAGGTTCTCCATTTTGCGCATCAGTAGGGCGCGCCGGTGCGGCGCCGGCAGGCTCGCGATCGCCTTGGCGAGCGCAACGAGCTTCCGCCGGCCGTCGATATCGGCCTCCACTGAGACCTGTCCGTCATTCCCTAAGACGTCCGGCCCGCCGGAATCCTCAATAAAGCTCGTCGTTTTGTTGGCCTTCCGCTTCAGTTCGCTGAGGGCGAGGTTCTTGGCCGCCCGCAGGAGGAAGGCCTTGGGCTCGCGGATATCGGTCGTCATCTCCGCGGCGAAGCATTTGAGGAAAGTCTCCTGCGTCAGGTCCTCGACGTCCTCGGCGCGCGAGCAGTAGCGGGCGAAAATACGCCGGATCGCCCGCTCGTTCTCGATAAACGCCTGCAAGATTTCGGACATTCGCGTCCCGCGCAGCACCCCTCTATGGAAGCTAGCACGGCGGCGCCGGCGGGCCAACCGATGCGCGGCCTCCTGATCATTTCCGGACCCCGCGTTTCGCGAGAGCGGCTACAGCGCCGAATCTGCGACTTTCGGCCTGGCCGACGCGCCCGCCTCATTTTGCAGCAATCTTTTGATGTTGCGTGCGGCCTGCCGGATGCGCTGCTCGTTTTCGACGAGCCCGATGCGCACAAAACCGTCGCCGAATTCGCCAAAGCCCAATCCCGGCGCGACCGCGACATCCGCCTTCTCGATCAGGAGCTTTGAAAACGCGACCGAACCCAAATGGCGATAGCGCTCGGGAACAGGCGCCCAGGCGAACATGGTCGCATCCGGTCGAGGAACCTGCCAGCCAGCTTTGCCGAAGGTTTCGATCAGCGTTTCGCGCCGGCGCCGATATGTCTCGCGGATCGCGTCGACGCAGTCCCACGGACCGTCAAGAGCGGCGGCGGCGGCGACCTGAATCGGCGTGAACGCGCCGTAATCGAGATAGGATTTGACCCGGGCAAGCGCATTGATCAGCCGCTCGTTGCCGACAGCCATACCGACGCGCCAACCGGCCATTGCGAAAGTTTTGGACAGGGAGTTCACTTCGACGGCGATTTCTTTGGCGCCCTCGACTTCTAGAATAGAAGGCGGCGGCGCGCCGAAATAGATTTCGCTATAGGCGAGATCGGAGAGAACTAGAATCTCGCGACGGCGCGCTAGCGCGACGATTTCCTTGTAAAAGTCGAGATCGACCGTCTGGCCAGTCGGATTCGACGGATAATTTACGACGATGGCGCGCGGCGCTCTGGCGCAATCCTCGATCGCTTTAGCAAGGCCGTTCAGATAACTTTCCGGCGTCAACGCGGGCACGGCGCAAATAGAGCCGCCTGCGATGATGAATCCGTAAGCATGGATCGGATAGGCGGGATTGGGCGCGAGGACGACATCTCCGGGCGCCGTGATCGCCTGCGCAAGATTGGCGAAGCCTTCTTTCGAGCCGAGCGTCGCGACGATTTCCTTCGCCGGATCGAGCTTCACGCCGAAGCGCCGTTCGTAATAGCGCGCCATCGCCCGCCGAAGACCGATAATCCCTCTCGAGACGGAATAACGATGCGCGCGGGGATTGCGCGCCGCTTCGACAAGCTTATCGACGATGTGCGGGGGCGTCGGCATGTCCGGATTGCCCATGCCGAGATCGATAATGTCGCGCCCCTGCGCGCGGAGCCGCGCTTTGAGCGCATTCACCTCCTCAAAGACATAGGGCGGCAACTGTTTTATTCGGTAGAACTCTTCTGTCTCGGCCATGGGTCACCTGCAATGCGGCGCGCGGAGCGCATTCAGAGCGTGCGCCGATCTCCAAATCAAGCGCCCGCGACCGGCGGACGGGCGAGCCAGCGTCTTCCCGCTTGACTTATCGTATTAGCATGATAGCACACATAAACAAGTCAGGATATTGACCGGAGCCGCCATGCCCGCCGCCGCTCAACGCGCCGCCCGCCGCAAATCTCCCGCCCCGACCAAGGCGGCGGCCGGACCGCTGTCCGAAGATCCGACAAGCGCCCTCCTGCGCGCCCTGCTGTGTCTGAAGACCGAGGACGAAGCGCGCCGTTTCCTGACCGATCTGTGCACGCCGGGGGAAATCAAGGCGCTCGCCGAACGCTGGCAGGTTGCGCGCCTCCTGGACGAAGGCGATCTATCCTATCGTGAGATCAGCGCTGAGACCGGCGTCTCGACGGCGACGATTGTTCGGGTCGCGCGCTTTCTCAAAGAAGAACCGCACGAAGGCTATCGCCTCGTTCTCGATCGAGCGAAGGAGTAAGCCCCATGGAGCCTCGCGAAAAACGGCTCAGGATTGCGGTCCAGAGCAAAGGCCGGCTCGCCGAAGCAAGCCTTCAACTGATCGAGCAGACGGGCCTCAGATTCCGCCGCGGCAAGGACGATCTGCTCCTGCGGGTCGAGGACGCGCCGATCGACGTCTTGCGGGTGCGCGACGACGACATCGCGAATTTCGTCGCGAAGGGCGTTTGCGATCTCGGCATCGTCGGCCGCAATGCGCTTGAAGAGGCCCGGCTCACCGACAGGATCGATGCGCCGGACGTGATCGCCGAACTGGGATTCGGCCGGTGCGCCCTGAAGATCGCCGTGCCTGAAAACGTCGAATATGGCGGTCTCCGCGATCTTGAAGGCGCGCGCATCGCAAGTTCGCATCCGGGCATCCTGCGCCGCTATCTCGATGAGAAAGGCGTTCGCGCCGAGATCGTCGAAATGAGCGGCTCAGTCGAGGTCGCGCCGCGACTGCATATTGCGACGGCGATTTGCGATCTCGTTTCGACGGGCGCGACGCTCGACGCCAACGGACTGCGCGCGGTCGAAACCGTTCTCGACAGCGAGGCCGTGCTGGTTCAGGGCGGCTGGCCTCTCAATGACCGGCTGCTCGAAGTGCGCGCGCGGTTCTTGACCCGCGTTGACGGCGTGCTCGCGAGCCGCGGATCGAAATATATCATGATGAATGCGCCCGAGAGCGCGCTTGACGAAATCGCGGAGATTCTGCCGGGCGCGGAAGCGCCGACTGTTGTGCCTCTCGCAGGCCGGCCGGGCGCCGTGGCCGTGCACGCCGTCTGCAAGGAGTCCGTCTTCTGGGAGACGCTGGAGCGGCTGAAGCGCGCCGGCGCCTCTTCGATCCTCCTCGTGCCGATCGAAAAGATGATGATCTGAAGGAGGCGGCGCGGTGGAGCGGATATTCTGGGCGAACCTCGATGACCGGGAGCGCAGGCGCGCGCTTGCGCGGCCGGCCCGCGGCGCTGACCCGCGCGTTATCAAAACGGTCGAGCGCGTCTTCGCGGGCGTAGCCGAGCGAGGCGACGCCGCCCTGCGCGATTTCTCGCTCGAATTCGACGGCAAAGCGCCGGACGTCGTCGTAATCGACGATGAGACGGTCAATGCCGCGCGCGGCGCGCTTGATGCGCGCGATATCGCTGCGCTCGAACAGGCCGCCGAGACAATTATCGCCTATCATCGCGGAACGCGCCCCGCAGACTGCGCCGTCGAAACCGCGCCCGGCGTCACATGCCGATGCGTGTATCGCCCTCTGGAACGGGTCGGGCTCTACGTTCCTGGAGGATCGGCGCCGCTCATCTCCAGCCTGCTAATGCTGGCGATTCCTGCGCGCGTCGCCGGCGTCTGCGACATCGCAGCTGTGACCCCGCCCTCGGGCGAAAACGGGGTTGCGCCCGCGATGATCATCGCCGCTTCGCTCTGCGGTTTGCCGGAGCTTCGACTTCTCGGCGGCGCACAGGCTGTCGCCGCGCTCGCATTGGGCACCGAAACCATCCCGCCAGTCGCCAAAATCTTCGGCCCCGGCAACGCCTTTGTCGCCGCTGCGAAGACATATGCGGCGAGCCTTCCCGGCGGACCTGCAATCGACTTGCCCGCCGGGCCTTCGGAGCTGTTCGTCATCGCCGACGATTCGGCGGACCCCGCGCTTGTCGCCGCGGACCTTTTAAGCCAGGCCGAGCACGATCGCGACGCGCAAGTTCTTTTTGCGTGTACTGATGAGCGATTGGCCAATGCAGTCGCCGCTGACATTGAAGATCAACTCGCCGATTTGCCGCGCGCGCCGATAGCGCGCGCCGCGCTTGAGAGCGCCCGCCTCATCATCGTCGACGATTTGTCCGACGCGGCGAGCGCCGCCAATTTGTACGCGCCCGAACACCTCGCTCTTCATGTCCGCGATCCAGGCGCGCTCGCCGGCGAGATCGCCACGGCGGGCGCGATCTTTTGCGGCGCGCGCGCGGCCGAAGCGTTCGGCGATTACATCAACGGGCCGAGCCATGTGCTGCCGACAGACGGCGCGGCGCGCGGCTGGAGCGGGGTCAATGTCTCTTCCTTCATGCGCGCATTTGCGATCCAGGAAATGACCGCCGAGGCTGCGCGCCGTCTCGCGCCGGCGGCGGCGCGGCTTGCGCGTCTTGAGGGTCTGGAAGCGCATGCGCGCGCGGCGCTCGCTCGCCTCGAATCCGGGGATGCGTCGTGACCTCTCTCGCAGAACGCCTTGCGCGCCCGGAAGTCTTGGCGCTGCCGGAGCATCGCCCTCGCCTCGCCGGCCCGGACGACATTCGACTCGATGAAAACGAAAACCCCTATCCGCCGCTCGACGGCGGCGATCTCAACCGTCGCGCCGCAAACCAGCCAGCGGCCCTGATATCGCGTTTCGCCGCCATTTACGGCGTCTCGGAGGAGAAAATTCTCGCGGCGCGCGGCGTTGAGGACGCCGTTGATCTTCTGTTGCGCGCATTCTGCCGGCCCGCCGGGGACTTGGTCGTTATCGCCGCCCCGGCGGCCGATTTTGCCATACGCGCCGCAATCATTCAGGGCGCGTCCGTCGAAGAGTCGGCTCTTGAGAGTAAGGATTTTTTGGACAGGGCCCGCCGCGCGCGGCTGACTCTTCTGTCGTCGCCGGCCGACCCTACCGGCGACGTCATCGCGCCGGAGACGATCCGCGCGCTGTGCTCCCGACTTTCCGATACGATCATCGTGGTCGACGAGAGCTTTGCGGAATTTTCGGACGCCGAAAGCCTTGCCGGCCTTGCGGGCGATGTCGAAAATCTCGTCGTCTTGCGCAGCCTGTCGTCTGCTTACGGTCTCGCCGGCGCGCCTTGCGCCGCCGTCATCGCAGATCCCAGCGTCGTCGCCGTCTTGCGCAAGGTCTCGCCGGCGTCCGCCCTTCCTTCGCCGACCATTCGCGCCGCGCTCGCGGCGCTGTCGCCCGTTCAGGCGCCGATCGTTCAAAAACGCATCGCCGAAATCAAATCCGAACGCGCGCGCATGCGGCGCGCTCTTCAAGGCTCGCCTTTCGTCGCGAGCATCCGTGAAAGCGGCGGCGATTTCCTGTTCCTTGAGGCGAGCGACAAAGACGCGCTCGCACGCCGGCTCGCAGCGCGCGGCGTTCGCGTGAGCTGGCGGCCTGACAGTGCGCCTGCCGGGCTCCGGCTAACGATCGGCACGCCCTCTCAGAACGATCTCGCGCTTGACGCTTTCGGCGTCGCCGCCGCTCCGCGCCGGGAGCGGCGCGCAGATCTCGCCCGGCGCACCAAAGAGACGGATATTGCGGTTTCGGTGGATCTCGAAAATACGCAGCCAATCAGAATCACCACAGGCGTCCGCTTCTTCGACCACATGCTCGAACAAATCGCCAAGCATGGCGGCTTCTCGCTCGTCCTGTCCTGCAGCGGCGACGTGGACGTCGATGCGCATCACACGATTGAAGACTGCATGCTCGCCTTCGGGGAGACGCTGCGCAGGGCGCTTGGCGACAAGCGCGGAATAAGACGTTTCGCTGTCGCCCTGCCGATGGACGAAGCGCGCGCGGAGGTGGCGCTCGACCTGTCCGGGCGCCCGTTTCTATCCTTTGACGGCGCATTCGAGGCGCCGTTGATCGGCGCCTATCCGACGCAAATGACCGAGCACGCGTTCCGCTCTTTCGCGGACAGCCTCGGCGCGACCTTGCATATTTCGACGTCCGGCCGGAACGACCACCACAAGACAGAGGCCTGCTTCAAGGCGCTCGGCCGCGCGCTGCGCGAGGCGGTTCGCGTTGAAGGCGACGACATGCCGAGCACGAAAGGCGTTCTCGCATGAGGGTTTCCGTCATCGATATCGGATGCGCCAATCTCGCATCCGTCATATTCGCCCTCGAAAGGCTGGGCGCCGGCGCGGATATTGCGCGCGAGCCGGCGGACATTGCGCGCGCGGAGCGCCTCATTTTTCCTGGCGTCGGATCGGCCGCCTATGCGGCGGAGCAACTCAGCAAAAGGGGCCTTGCCGAACCGCTTCGCGGCTCGCGCGCGCCCCTGCTCGGACTGTGCCTCGGCATGCAACTGCTCTTTGAAGCGTCCGAAGAGGGCGATGCGACCGGTTTGGGCCTGTTGCCTGGTCGCGTCGCAAGGCTCGACGCCGGCGAAAACGCGCCATGGCCGCATATGGGCTGGAGCCGAGTGCGCAAGACGCGCGCCGGGTCGCGCTTGCTCGAGGGAGTCGAAGACGGCGCCTTTTTCTACTTCGTGCACGGATACGCCGCTCCGCCCGGCGCGGCGACGATCGGCGTCGCCGAATATGGCGAGGCGTTTTCAGCGGCTGTCGAAGACGGGCGGCGTTTCGGCTGTCAGTTCCATCCTGAGCGCTCAGGCGCCGCCGGCGCGCGCGTTCTCTCCAACTTTCTGAACGCGTCATGATCATACTGCCCGCGATGGATCTCATGGGAAACGCCTGCGTTCGCCTCTACCAAGGCGATTTCGGCGCGCAGACTCGCTACCCGCTCGCGCCTGCCGACGCGCTCGCCGGTTTCGAAAAAGCCGGCGCGAATTGGGCCCATGTCGTCGACCTTGACGGCGCGAGAGCCGGCGCGCCGCTCCAGCACGATTTCATCGCCGCGCTCGCGCGAGGGAGCGCGCTCTCATTGCAGGTCGCAGGCGGCGTCCGCAAGCGCGCGCATGTCCGCAGCCTCCTCGCAGCGGGAGTCAGCCGCGTCGTCGTCGGCAGCCTGGCCCTGCGCGAGCCGGAGACGATTCGCGACTGGCTCGGCGAATTCGGTCCCGACAGACTGACGCTCGCTTTCGATGTTCGCATTGAGAAGGATAAGCCGTTCGTGGCGGTTCATGGCTGGCGCGAATTATCGGCGTTGCGCCTTGACGAGGCGATCGCGCCTTTCGCCGGAACGGGACTCCGCAATGTTCTGATTACGGATATTTCGCGCGATGGCGCGCTTAACGGGCCGAATTTCGATCTTATTCGCGATGTCTCGGCGCGTTATCCCGATCTCGACATACAGGCTTCGGGCGGCGTCGCCTCGCTCGACGACATCAAAGCGTTGCGCTCAGCCGGCGCGGCCGCCGCCATTGTCGGCAAAGCGCTCTACGAAAATCGTCTGTCGCTTGAGGAGGCGATTCATGCCGGCGCGTAGAATCATTCCCTGTCTCGACATTCGCGACGGCCTCGTCGTCAAGGGCGTTCAATTCAAAGGCCATGAGGTCGTCGGCGAGATCGCGCCCCTTGCGCGGCGCTATCGTGATGAAGGCGCCGACGAGTTGGTCCTCTACGACATCACCGCGAGCGTTCGCGGCGCGCCCGTCGATCTCGCCTGGGTCGAGGCGGTCGCGCGTGAGATCGATATTCCCTTCGCCATCGCCGGCGGAATTCGCTCGCTTGACGATGCGGCGCGCCGGCTCGAGCGCGGCGCGGACAAAATCTCCATCAATTCTCCCGCGCTGGAGAACCCCGGCCTGATCGACGCGCTGGCCGCGCGCTTCGGCTCGCAATGCGTCGTGGTCGGCGTCGACAGCCGCGCCGAGGACGGCGACTATTTCGTTCATCAATATACCGGCGATCCGGCTGCGAGCCGCGCGGCCGGCCGGCGTACGCTCGACTGGATCAAGGAAGCGCAGGATCGCGGCGCCGGCGAAATCGTCTTGAACTGCATGAATGAAGACGGACGACGCGCCGGATATGACATCAGGCAATTGAGCGCGGCGCGCGACGTGGCCCGCGCGCCCCTCATCGCTTCGGGCGGCGCGGGCGCGATGACGCACTTTCGCGACGTTTTCGAGATCGCCGACGTCAGCGGCGCGCTCGCCGCGAGCGTATTTCACCGATCGATCTTCTCCATTTCCGATCTCAAGGAGTATCTCATCTCATGCGCAATCGACGTGCGCCGCTGAAAGCGGCCGACATTAGGCGCATCGACTGGGCGAAAGGCGGCGGCCTCGTTCCCGCCGTCGTGCAGGACCGCGCGACGCGCCAGGTTCTGATGCTCGCCCATATGAACGAAGCATCGCTCGCAGAAACGCTCGCGACGAAACGCGCCGTCTTTTTCAGCCGCTCGCGCAATGAAATCTGGCGCAAGGGCGATACCTCCGGCGACGTCATGCGCGAGGCGGAGGTGTTTGCCGATTGCGACAGCGACGCCCTTCTCGTTCTCGTCGATCCGGCGGGCCCGGCCTGTCATGAAAAAACGACAAGCTGCTTCACGGAAGAGACCGCGCCCGGAGTCGGACGCCTCGGCGCGCTGGAGCGCGTTATCGCCGCCCGCGCCGCCGAGGGCGCAAGCGAAAGCTATACGGCGCGGCTTCTCGCCGCCGGCGCAAAGCGCGCTGCGCAAAAGGTCGGCGAGGAAGGTCTCGAAGTGGCGCTCGCAGGCGCTGCCGGCGAAAAGGAGGAGCTCTGCGAGGAAGCCGCCGATTTGCTCTATCACTTGCTCGTTCTCTTGCGCGCGCGCGGCGCGGCGCTCGAAGACGTGATGGCGGTTCTGGAACGACGCGCGACGGAGGCGACGCGATGACATTCCCGCCGCCCAAGCCCGGCATTCTCGGAATCTCCGCTTACAGCCCGGGCCGCGCAACAAAGCCCGATGGGGCCAAGGCGATCAAGCTTTCGGCGAACGAAAACGCCCTTGGCGCCAGCCCCCTCGCCCAGTCGGCCTTTCTTCGGTGCTCGGCGCAGCTTCATCTTTATCCCGACTCGCAGGCGCGCGCCCTTCGGAGGGCGATCGCTGAAAAGTTCGAATTGGAGCCCGAGCGCATCGTCTTCGGCTGCGGATCGGATGAGATTTTCGCGTTGCTCGCCCAGGCTTATCTCAGCCCCGGCGACATGATTGCCCAGCCTGAATACGGCTTCGCCGCCTGGGCGATCGCAGCGCGCGCCGCAGGCGGCGACGTGAAGTCGACCCCCGAAAAGAACCATACGGTCGACGTCGACGCGCTTTTGGCGGCGGTCGATGCGCGCACGCGCATCGTTTTTGTCGCCAACCCGGCCAATCCGACGGGAACGCGCCTGCCATTTTCCGAAATCCGGCGCCTGCATGCGAACCTTCCGTCCGACATCCTGCTCGTGCTCGACGGCGCCTACGCGGAATATGCGCGCGGCGCGTCGGATTATGACGACGGCCTCAGCCTAGCGCGCAACGCCGGCAACATTATTGTGACACGGACGTTTTCGAAATTATACGGCCTCGCCGCCCTTCGCATAGGATGGGGCTATGTTCCTGCGCCCGTCGCTGACGCGCTGGAGCGCATTCGCCCGCCATTCAACACGACGCGTCCAGCGCAGGCCGCGGCGCTGGCCGCGCTCGAGGACCATGATTTCGTCGAGCGCTCGATCGCCTTCGCGGAGCACGGCCGCGAACAGCTCTCAGCCGCGTTGACCGCGCTTGGTCTTGAGCCGATTCCGTCGGCGACGAATTTCGTGACGGCGCGTTTTCCGAAAGGCTTCCCGGCGAGCGCAGCCGAAGCGGAACAACGGCTCGCCTCGCGCGGACTGCTCGTCCGCGGTCTTTCAAATTACGGCATGCCGGATTTCCTGCGGATCACCATCGGTCCGGACAAGCATATGAGAGCCGTCATTTCAGTTCTTGAAGAATGCGCGCGCTCTCCCCGCTGATACAGCCTTTATAGGGCGTCCGTCCGACCGCTGCTATTTTTTGATTGAAACCCGGCTCCGGTTGGGCGACTTAACCTCCTGGCGATTTCCTGGAGCGTCCTGTCGGGCGAAGATCGCCAGACCGGGCCTTCAGGTCCAAGACAGGGAGACTTCAATGGGCCTTAGAATTGGCGACATCGCGCCGAATTTTTCCGCCGCAACGACAAAAGGCGACATCAATTTCCACGATTGGGCGAAGGGAAGCTGGGTCTTCTTCTTCAGCCATCCGGCCGATTTCACGCCGGTCTGCACGACGGAGATGGGCCGCACTTCGCAACTTGCGAAAGAATTTGCAAAGCGCAATGTCAAGCCGCTCGGGCTTTCGACCGATACGGTAGAGGAACACAAGAAGTGGATCGGAGACATCAACGAAACGCAGCATACCGATCTTCAATTTCCGATTGTCGCGGACCCGGATCTCAAGATCGCGACTCTTTATGAAATGATCCATCCGGGAGAAAGCGAAACGCAAGCGGTCCGCTCTGTTTTCATCATCGACCCGAACCACAAGATCCGCCTGACAATGACCTATCCGATGAGCGTCGGCCGGAATTTCGATGAGATCTTGCGCGTGATCGACTCGTTGCAAACGGGCGACGCCAATCGCATTGCGACGCCCGCAGACTGGCGGCCCGGACAGGACGTCATCATCCCGCCGTCGATTTCAAACGACGAGGCCAAGAAACTTTTCCCGCAGGGCTGGGAGGAGTTGAAGCCCTATCTGCGCGTGACCAAACTCAAATAGACGGTCGGACGTCCTTATCGCCGACAAGGCGGCCCCGGCGCGATCGCGGTCCGGGGCCGCAGTTTTCGGCGGGCAGTCGGCAGAGCGCTGCTTGCGGGCCACAAGAACGAAAGTGGAAACGCGCCGGCCAACGAAGTGGAAAAAGTGGAAATTGAAGGAAACGGCTAACGCTAAGTCATTGATTTAATGGCGCGAGTGACGGGGCTCGAACCCGCGACCTCCGGCGTGACAGGCCGGCACTCTAACCAGCTGAGCTACACCCGCGCATCGCCTCGCCGCCCTCGCCGGGCGGGAGAGACGCGGTGTTAGGATAGGCCCCGCCGGTCGTCAAGGAGATTGCGCGCGCCGCGGGCGCCTCCCCTCCTCGCTCGGGCGGCGCGGGCCGGCGCGCCCTCAGGCTTCGTCCGGGCCGATGCGCACCACCGCCTTGCCGAAATTCTCGCCCTTGAAGAGGCCCATGAAAGCCTCAGGCGCGCGTTCGAGGCCGTCATAAACGGACTCGCGGAATTTGATCTTTCCCTGCGCAAGCAAAGGCGCGACCTCGCCGGCGAATTGGGGCGCAAGGTCGACATAGATCGAGACGATGAAGCCCTGCATCAGCGCGCTGCGCGCCAGAAGATTGACGAGATTGGAGGGGCCTGGTTCAGGCGCGGTCAGGTTGTACATCGAGATGAGGCCGCACAGCGCGATGCGCGCGCGATTATTGATGCAGTTGAGCGCGGCTTCGAGATGCATGCCGCCGACATTTTCGAAATAGCAGTCGACGCCGTTCGGCGCCGCCTTGGCGAGCGCTTTGGTCAGCGCGGCGGCGTCCTTGTGGTCCTTGTAGTTGACCGCGACGTCGACGCCCGCCTCCTTCTCCAGCCAGGCGCATTTTTCCGGCGAGCCGGCCGATCCGACGACGCGCAGGCCCTTGAGCTTGCCGAGCTGGCAGACGAGCGAGCCGACCGCGCCCGCCGCGCCGGAGACGAACAGCGTTTCGCCCTCTTTCGGTTTCAGGATCTGCGTGAGCCCGGACCAGGCGGTCAGGCCCGGCATGCCGAGAACGCCCAGAAAAGCCGACAAGGGCGCGAGCGCCGGAAAGACCTTCTGCACGCCGGCGCCCTGAACCGTCGCATAGTCGCGCCAGCCGCCTTCGAAACCGACGACGTAATCGCCCTCGGCGAAATCGGGATGGCGCGAGGCGATCACCTGTCCGACGACGCCGCCGTCAAGCGGCTTGTCGAGGGTGAAGGGCGGAATATAGCTCTTGATGTCGGGCCGCATGCGCCCGCGCATATAAGGATCGACCGACATCCAGACGGCGCGGATCTGAAGCTCGCCATCCTTCGGCTCCGGCGCTTCATAGTCGCGAATCTCGAACAGATCCGGCGTCGGCATTCCCTGCGGGAAAGCCTTGAGGAAAATCGCTCTTCCCTTGCGCGCGCCCATGGCTCGTCTCCTTTTTTGCCGCCGCCGCCAGCCTAGTGCGCGCGCGCGCGCCTGCAAGGCCGGCGCGCAGACGTGGCCGGACGGCCATATTTCGCCCCGCCCGAGCCGCAATCTCGCCTTGCTGAGGAGCGAAGTTCGCAGCGAAAGGGGCGGAACACAGTCGCGTCATTCAGAAGGCCCCGGGCTTCGAAGGAGAGCGAAAGATGAGAATGATGCTGATCGGCGCCGCAGCGCTCGCACTCGGCGCGGCGGGCTGTCAATCGACGGGCGAAGGCGCCCTTTACGGCGCGGCGATCGGCGCGGCCGCCGGCGCCGTCGCCGGACAGGCTTTTGCGGGTCGGCCGGGACAAGGCGCGGCCGCCGGCGCGCTGATCGGCGCGGCGGTCGGCGCCTATGAAGGCTGCACGCGCGCAGGCACCTGTTTTGCGCGCGCGCATGACCGGGGCCCGCGCTATTACGACCGCTATTCGCGGCGCTATTACTACGAAGATCCCTATTACGGCGACACCTATTGGGAAGACGGAACCTTCCGCCGCTACGGCAATCGCCGCCCGCCCGACCATCCGCGCCGCTACTGAGCCGGCGGCGCGCAGATCAAGTTTTTGCAGCCTGGGGAGGAGGGGTCCGCGCGCGGACCCATCCTATTTTCAGGAGGCGAGGATAAACCCGCCGAGCCCGATGACGAGCGCGGCCAGGGCTGCGAAAGCGGCGATATCGAAAAGCGTCCACTTCGCCGACGCGCCTGCGGCGCCGGATTTCATCTCCCGCGCCGCGAGAAACAGCGGAAAGGTCACGCTGATCGCGATCAACAAGCCGCCGAGAATATAGAGCCATACGAAGCGGACGCCGAGGCGGCGCGCCTCGCTCACCATGAAGACGGCGGCGGCGAGAAAAAACAGACCGATATCGACCGATATCGACCGCGCCGCCGGATTGACCTTAAGGTCGAGGATGAAGGCCGCGCCGGCGCCGCCGTTTGCAAAATAGTGCAGGTTCTGGCTCCAGGTCGCCAAGAGCGCGACCAGCGCGAGCAGCCAATAACCGATGCGTATCCATTGGAAGCGCGTCATCTTTCCTCCCCTTTCGTCTTTCCTATGCGCCGCATCTGCGTGAGCGCGATCAAGGTCATGGTCGGAACAAAGCCGTCGATCTGATCGGTCGGATCGAGCGCCTCCCAAAGCTGCAACAACCCGATCGGCCCCCAAAGCAGAAAGGCGATCGCGGCGAATGCGACGTCGAGAATCGTTCCGTAGCCGATGATGCGGCCGAGCGAAAAATCCAAAAGGTCAAGAAAGACAGCGATGACGAGCTTTACAGCGTCAGCGCGCATCAGCCCTTCGTCCGCTCGCGTATGAAGTCCGCGCTTTCGCCGATCGTCTCTTTCGCCTCCGGCAGCAAGGGATGGAAGACCGGCCAGACATGAACCAGGCCGTCGCGTTCCTCGAAACGCATGTCGACCCCGCTTTCGCGCGCCTTGAGGGCGAGACGGACGGCGTCGTCAAAGAGCATTTCCGACCGGCTGGCGAAGACGAGCATCGGCGGCAGACCGCCGAGGTCGGCGAAAATCGGCGACAGGCGCCAGTCCTTCGGATCGAGCCCGCCGCGATAATGCTTCGAGCCTTCAACGATCGAGGCCTTGTTGAACATGGCGTCGCTCTCTTCGTTGCGATCGAGCGACTCTCCGGTCATCGTAAAATCGACAAATGGCGAATAAAGCACCGCCCCCGCCGGCATGGGCGCGCCGCGCTCCTTAAGCGCGAGCAAAGTCGTCACGGCCAGGCCGCCGCCCGCCGAATCCCCGGCGAAGACGATGGAGCCAGGCTCGCGCCCCTGCGACAGAAGAAATTCATAAGCGGCGACGGCGTCTTCAATCGCCGCCGGACAGGGATGTTCCGGCGCAAGGCGATAGTCGAGCGAAAAGACGTCCGCTCCGGCGGCGAGCGCCAGCGGAAAAGTCACTGTCCGATGCGTTCTCGGCGAGCCGAACACATAACCGCCGCCATGGAGATACAAGACCGCTCGGCCGCTTTCGGCGTTGTGCGGACGATGCCATTCGCCCCGGACTGCGCCTGCCGCTTCTTCTTTGGCGACGCCTTTGGGGAGAAGCGGGAGCGTGCGCTGTTCGATCCAAGCGCGCAAAACCGGCGGCTCGATCTGATGAAGCGGCTTCGGCTTCATCACCGTGCGGACATAGCGATTGACGAGTTTGGCGCGCAGGCTCGGCATGGCGCGCAAAGCTAATCGGTCCGCCCGCCAATGTCATCCGCGCGCCGCAGCAAGGGCGCTCTATCGCTCATACCGGATAAGTTTCTGATCGATCCGGCCGAAGATCGAATGGCCGGCCGCGTCGAGCATCTCGATCTCCACCCGGTCCCCGAAGCGCATGAAGGGCGTTTTCGGCGCGCCCGTTTCAATCGTTTCGATCATCCGGATCTCGGCGATGCAGGAATAACCGGCGCCGCCTTGAGCGACCGGCTTGCCGGGCCCGCCGTCGAGCTTGTTCGAGACGGTGCCGGACCCGATGATCGCGCCCGCGCCGAGCGGACGCGATTTCGCCGCATGGGCGATGAGCTGGCCGAAATCGAAAGTCATGTCGATCCCGGCATTGGCGCGGCCGAACTCCTCGCCATTCAACCGCACCAGCAGCGGCAGATGCAGCTTGGCCCCGTCCCACGCCTCGCCGAGCGCGTCGGGCGTCACGGCGCAGGGACTGAAGGCCGAAGACGGCTTCGACTGGAAGAAGCCGAAGCCCTTCGCCAGCTCGGCCGGAATGAGGCCGCGCAGCGAAACGTCATTGACGAGCATGACGAGCCTGATAAAGCCCCTCGCCTCCTCCGGCGTCACGCCCATCGGCACGTCGCCCGTGATGACCGCGACTTCGGCCTCCATGTCGACGCCCCAGTCTTCGGTCGGCATGGCGATCGGGTCGCGCGGACCGAGAAATGCGTCCGAGCCGCCTTGATACATGAGCGGGTCCGTCCAGAAACTCGCCGGCATTTCCGCGCCGCGCGCCTTGCGTACGAGCTCGACGTGATTAACGTAAGCCGAACCATCCGCCCACTGAAAGCTTCGCGGAAGCGGCGAAGCGCAGTCGCGTTCGTGAAAGCGCTCGACCGGCGCGGCGCCCGCTTCGAGGCTTTGCGCCAGCTCGCGCAGATGCGGCTCGGCGCGCTCCCAGTCATCGAGAGCCGCCTGGAGCGTCGGCGCGATTCGCGCCGCGTCCGTGCAGCGGGTCAGGTCATTCGAGACGACGACGAGGCGGCCGTCGCGGCCGTGCTTGAGCGAGGCGAGTTTCATGGCGGCTCCCTTTCCGCCCGTGGGATAGCCCGCCAGCCGCGCGCTGGGCAACACCGGGCGGGGCCGGGCCCGCGCCGCCAGCCCGCCGCCGCCGCCGGAGAGGCTAGCGTTTTCCGCTCAGGGCCGCGCCTTCTGAATGCCTCAAGGGACCGAATTCGGCGCTTGCAGAGCAGAATCGTTCCCCTTTGGCGCAGCATTTGGCGGGTCCCCGTCAATCGGCTAGACAGCGCGCCGGGGGCGTCGTTCATCCCGCCGCAGCGAGACCGTCGGCGTTCAAAAGAATAAGACAACGAATGGGAGTCTTCATGCTTCGCATCAACATGCTCTGTTTGGGGGCGGCCGCCTCCGCCATGCTCGTCGGCGCCGCCAGCGCCAATCCCTTCGACACGCCGAGCACGCTGCCGTTTGAGGCGCCGATGTTCGACAAGATCAAGGACACGGACTATCAGCCGGCTTTCGAAGAGGCGATGAAGAAGCAGCTCGCCGAGATCGACGAGATCGCGAACAATCCGGCCGCGCCTACATTCGAAAACACCATCGTCGCGATGGAGAAATCCGGCCGAATGCTCGACCGCGTATCGGAGGTGTTTTTCGCCGTCGTCTCGGCCAACACCAATGACACGCTCGATAAGGTGCAGTCAGAAGAGGCGCCGAAGCTCGCAGCGCATCAGGATGCGATCTTCCTCAATTCGAAGCTGTTCGGCCGGGTGAAGTCGCTTTACGATCATCGCGCCGATCTGAAGCTCGATCCGGAATCCGCGCAGCTTCTGAAAATCTATTACGAGCAATTCGTCCGCGCCGGCGCCAATCTGTCGGAAGAGGACAAGGCGAAGCTCCGGGAAATAAACAAGAAGGATGCGTCGCTGGAAACAGAGTTTCAGCAGAAACTGCTCGCCGGTACGAAAGACGGCGCGCTCGTCATCGACAACAAAGCCGATCTCGCCGGCCTCAGCGACGCAGAGATCGCGGCGGCGGCCGATGCGGCGAAGGCGCGCGGCCTGAAAGACAAATGGGTGATCCCGCTGCAGAACACGACGCAGCAACCCCTGCTCGCCGAACTGACGAACCGCGCCGTTCGCGAGAAACTGTTCAACAATTCATGGATGCGCACCGAAAAAGGCGACTCGAACGATACGCGCGCGATCATCGCCGAACTCGCCAAGCTGCGCGCCGAAAAGGCGAAATTGCTCGGCTATCCGAATTACGCCGCTTACGTGCTTTCCGACCAGATGGCCAAGACTCCGGAGGCGGTCGAGAAATTCATCGGCCAGCTCGTCGCGCCGACGGCCGCAAAGATCAAGGACGAAGCGAAACTCATCCAGGCGGCGATCGACAAGGACGGAAAGAAGTTCGCGTTGAAGCCCTGGGACTGGGAGATGTATTCCGATCATGTCCGCAAGGAGAAATACGATCTCGACCAGGATGCGCTCAAACCCTATTTCGAACTCAACAACGTCCTTGAAAACGGCGTGTTCTACGCCGCCAACCAGCTCTACGGCATCACCTTCAAGGAGCGTCACGACCTTCCGGTGTATCAAAAGGACGTTCGCGTCTTCGAAGTCTTCGACAAGGACGGCTCGCCGCTCGGCCTGTTCTATTGCGACTACTTCAAGCGGGACAACAAATCCGGCGGCGCGTGGATGAGCAATTTCGTCCAGCAGTCGAAACTGCTCGGCACGAAGCCGGTTGTCTACAATGTCGCGAATTTCACCAAGCCGGCGCCGGGTCAGCCCGCCCTCCTCACTTTCGACGACGTGACGACCATGTTCCACGAATTCGGCCACGCGCTGCATGGTCTGTTCGCCAATCAGGAATATGAAACGCTGTCGGGAACGAACACGGCGCGCGATTGGGTTGAATTCCCCTCGCAGTTCAACGAGCACTGGGCGCTCTACCCGCAAGTGCTGAAGCACTATGCGGTGAATTACAAAACGGGCGAACCGATCCCGCAGGCGCTCGTCGACAAGATCAAGAAGTCGCAAACCTGGAATCAGGGCTACGATCTCGGCGAATTGCTCGCCGCCTCGCAGCTCGACATGGAATGGCACATGCTTCCCGCCGACGCGCCGAAGCAGGACGTCGACGCATTCGAGAAGAAGGCCCTGGCCGACACGCACACCGACTTCGCGGACGTGCCGCCGCGCTATCGCTCCAGCTATTTCCTTCATATCTGGGCGAACGGCTATGCGGCCGGCTATTACGCCTATCAATGGACGGTCATGCTCGACGACGACGCCTATGCGTGGTTCGCCGAGCATGGCGGCATGACGCGCGAAAACGGTCAGCGTTTCCGCGACATGATCCTGTCCAAAGGCCATACGGAGGATTACGGAACGATGTTCCGCGCGTTTTACGGCAAGGACCCGGATGTCGGTCCGATGCTCATCCATCGCGGACTTGCGCCAGCTAAAAACTAGCGCACGCTTTCTGGAATTGAGCCGGCGCTCCGCGGAAGCGGGCGCCGGCGCTTTCCTCGCCGAATGGAATTACGGCTCGTAGGCGTTCTTCTTGTCGATATCGAATCCGTCTTCGAGGACAATCAGCCGCCAGTCGACGCCGGGGCCGGGCTTTGCGTCATAAAGCCAGAATATGTCCGCATAGTCCGTGAGTTTCAGCCCCCCTTCGAAAACGCAATCCTTCGCGTAACTTTTCGGGTCGACGCCGAGCCGGAGAAACCATTCGCAGACAAAATTCGAATGATCGACGGCAACGGCGAAGCGCCTTGTTGAGTCATCGCCCGCAGCGTCAGCGTTCAGAAAATCGATGAGCCCGTCCCGGCTCGCCGCCTCGCCTTCGCCCGTCTGCGCGCCCTTCTCCGGGCGCCGCTCCGCCGAAGGGCGCTTCAACCCCTCGCCCTCGCCGAGATAGGCGCAAAAAGCGATTCCCTCGCGTGCGGGGAAAGCTTTCACCGGAAGCCCGAGCGCGTTCGCGGCCGGGGTCGCCGTCAACATCGTCCGGCATGTCCCCGACGCATAAACGCCGGATGGTTTCAAGCCGTCATTTTTCAGCGCGGCGACAATGCGCCCGAGACGCGCCGCCTGTCCGTCGCCGTCTTCGGTGAGGCCGCATTGCACGTCATGGCAGGCAGGATAAGCGTGCCGCACAAGGATGATATTTGCGTTCGCTTCCGCCGCCTCGGGCGGCGGCAATTGATAGACCGGCGCGCGATAAGGCGCGGCCTGTGTCGCGCCGATAAAAGCGAATGTCGCGGCGAAGACGGCGAGCTTGAACGGCATCATCCTACTCGGCCGCCCCCGGGACGCGCCAGGAGTTTACATAGTCGACATTTTCGACTGCTGCGGCGCCTTCGCCGATTTCGAGCGGATCGCGCGTGTCGACCATCACCGCATATTCGTCGGTCGCAGGCTTTGACTGCTCCAGCATGTTTTTGAGGGCCTTCGGATGCGGGCCGTGCGTGAAGCCGGACGGATGGAAGGTCATCATGCCCGCGTCGATATTGTCGCGGCTGAAGAAATCGCCCGCATGATAGAACAGCACTTCGTCATAATCGTCATTATTGTGAAAGAACGGCACTTTCAGAGCGCCGGGGTCGGTCTCGAAGGGCCGCGGCGCGAAGGTGCAGACGACAAACCGGTCCGACAGGAAGGTCGTGTGCGCCGAGGGCGGCACGTGATACCGGTGGCTCATCAATGGGCGGATATCGCGCACATTGAGGCGCACCGGCGACAATTCTCCGTGCCAGCCGACGACATCGAGCGGGTTATAGGGATAGGTCGCGACCGAGACCTGGCCGCGTTTTTTGATCTCGACGCGAGTTTCGTCATCTTCGCGCTGATGGGCGAGAAAGGCGTCGTCGATCTTGGGCGCGTCAAGCACCGCCGGATCGAAGATCGCATGGCCGCCGACAAGACCCTTGTCCGGCAAAGTGAAATGGCTGTTCGTCGCCTCGATCATCAGTATGCTGAGCGGCGTCGAGGGACTCAATCGCCACATCGTTCCGCGCGGCAGGACGATATAGTCGCCCGCCTCGAAAGCCAGATGCCCGAAATCGCAGAAAAGATCGCCCTCGCCCTTGTGGATGAAAAGTATCTGATCGCCGTCGGCGTTGCGCGCCAGCGCCGGCATCGCCGCCCCCAATCGCCAAAAGCGGATATCCGTCGCGTTGTTGTGCAGCACGCGGTGCGAGGCCCAGGGCGAGGCTTCGCATTCGTCGAGCGCGGCGAGGTTGAAGGCGCGGGGCCGCAAAGGGCCCTCGAAGCTCGTCCAGCCCGTCGGCGGACGCTTGTGATGAAGAAACGCGGCGGGACCGAAAAAGCCCTCCTTCGACATTTCGCGCTCGTAAGTGCCGGCGGGCATGTCGGCGTGCGCCTGGCGCGAGGCTTTTCCCTCAATGCGCGAGGCGGTGATCCATTTCCGGGTCATGGGCTCCTCCGTGAATTAGTAACATTTGTTACCATCCGCCGCGCCCCGCCGCAAGCACGGGCGGCTTTGCGCCTTGGCCAAGCTTTGGTAACGCCTGCGCGACCGGCCCGCCATTCCGCTTGCGCCGCCGGGCCGCCAACGCCACATCGCCAGTTCCAAGAGAGGCTCCATGAAATCGCGCGTCATTATTCTAGGATCCGGGCCGGCCGGCCTTACCGCCGCCATCTACACGGCGCGCGCAGGATTGAAACCGATGGTCATTCACGGCCTTCAGCCCGGCGGCCAGATGACGATCACGACCGACGTCGAAAACTATCCCGGCTTCGCCGACGTGATCCAGGGCCCGTGGCTGATGGAGCAGATGCAAAAACAGGCCGAGCATGTCGGCGCGGCTTTCATCTCCGACCTGATCGTCGACGTCGATCTTTCCGGCCCGCCCTTCAGGCTCAAAGGCGACAATGGAACCGTCTATGAGACCGAAGCGCTGATCATCGCAACGGGCGCGCAGGCCAAATGGCTCGGCCTTCCCTCCGAAAAGACATTTCAAGGTTTCGGCGTTTCGGCCTGCGCGACCTGCGACGGTTTCTTTTATCGCGGCAAGGATGTGGTCGTCGTCGGCGGCGGAAACACGGCGGTCGAAGAGGCTCTGTTCCTCTCAGGCCTCGCGAAGACCGTAACGATCGTTCATCGCCGCAATGAATTCCGCGCGGAAAAGATCCTGCAAGAACGCCTCTTCGCCAAACCCAATATCGAAGTGGTCTGGGATCATGTCGTCGATGAAATTCTCGGAACGCGCGACCCGCTCGGCGTCACCGGCGTGCGTCTCAAGCATGTCAATAAAGATGAGCCTCGCGAGATCGCCGCGCATGGCGTGTTCATCGCCATCGGCCACAAGCCGTCGACGGAGCTCTTCAAAGGCAAGCTCAAGATGAAGGAAAGCGGCTATCTCGTGACAGCGCCCGATTCAACGAGGACGGAAATTCCGGGCGTCTTCGCCGCCGGGGACGTCACCGACGACATCTACCGTCAGGCGGTGACCGCCGCCGGCATGGGGTGCATGGCCGCGCTTGAAGCGGAGAAATTCCTCGCGCAGCGCGAACACGCATCGGATCGTCATTAGGAGATTTTATGTCGGACACCGACATCGCCATTCTCGCCGGCGGCTGCTTCTGGGGCATGGAGGACTTGTTCCGCAAGCTTCCGGGCGTCGTCGACACGGAAGTCGGCTATACCGGCGGCGATTTCAAAAACCCCGGATACAAGGATGTGAAAACCGGCAAGACCGGCCACGCCGAGGCGATTAAAATCGAGTACGATCGGACGAAGACAAGCTATCGCCAATTGCTCGAATTCTTTTTCCAGATCCACGACCCGACGACTCTCAATCGCCAGGGAAACGACATCGGAACGCAATACCGTTCGGCGATCTTCTTTCGCGATCCGCACCAGGAAAAGACCGCGCGCGAAATCGTCGCCGAATACGAAGCGAGCGGCGTATTCCCGAACGGCATTGTGACGGAAATCGCGCCGGCGGGTCCGTTTTACAGAGCCGAGCCGGAGCATCAGGATTATCTTGAACGTTATCCGGAAGGCTATACCTGCCACTTCATCCGCCCGGAATGGGCGTTGAAAAAGGGCGCCTGACCGGACCGCGTATTACCGTTTCCGCGGAACGCCGCGCATCGTCTCCGCCGCTCCGGCGACGACGCCGCCTGCGAGAAATGCGATGAAACTGCTCTCGAACACCATCCGCGCCAAAATGAAGATCACGGCGAATATCGCCGCCTCGACCAGATAACGCATCGGGCCCTCCAGTTCCTGGATGCCCCATTATAGCGCGTTTCAAATCGCGAGTGGTTAACAGGGCGGCCCGCTGCGCCGCAAAATGGACGCTCACCCTGCGGAGGAATTCACTCCGCGCGCTGAAGCTCCATGATCCATTCCGGGTCGCGATGCTCGCCGACCTCGTAGAAATAGTCGTGAATCTTGATGAATCCGAGCTTTTGATAGAGCCGCTGGGCGCGCGGATTATCCGCGTAGACGCTGAGATAGACATGCGAGAAATTCTCGGTCAGCCAGTCGAGCATCGCCCGCGCCAAACTCTCGCCGAGACCTGATCCCTGCGCTTGTCTCGTCAGATACAGGCGCGAAAGTTCGCCGGAGTTCTCCGGCAGGCCGGGAACAGGCAGGCTGCAAGGCCCGGCGACGCCGTAGCCGACCGCTTCGCCGGCGTCGTTTTCGGCGACCCACAGCGCATAGGCGTCGTCGGCGAGCGCCGTTTCATAAACCGCCCGCGAATGGTTTTTATTCAGGAAGAATTCGAGATCCTCGCGCCGATAGAGATGGCCGAAGGTATCGGCGAAGGTCCGCGCGCCAAGGGCGGCGAGCGTTTCGGCGTCGGCGGGTCCGGCTCGGCGAATCCGCGTCATATTCAGATTTTGGTCAGAGCGCCGGGGCCGACCACTGTCGTCCACTCCCGCACGCGCCAGGACGTCACGACGCCGTTCAGCACATAAGGATCGCTTTTCGCGAAATTCTCGACGATCTCCCGCGAGCGTGCTTTGAAAATCAGCACGCCGCCGTCGGGCGGATCGGCGAGCGCGCCGCCAAGCTGCAATTCCCCGCGCGAGACCGCTTCCTCAGCGGCCTTCAAATGCGCCGGCCGCAGCGGCCCGCGCCGTTCGAGATAGTCCGGCGCATATTCGTAGAAGAGGATGAAATGTTTTTCGGTCATCGCCGCGCGCATCACTCCGCCGCGACCGCCACATGCGGGCGGTCGGCGCGGTAATTGTTGATCCTCTCCTCAATTTCGGCGCGGAAATGCCGGATGAGCCCTTGCACCGGCCAGGCGGCCGCGTCGCCAAGCGCGCAGATCGTGTGGCCTTCGATCTGGGTCGAGACCTCAAGCAGCCTGTCGATTTCGGCCGTCGTCGCGTTCCCGACCGCCATGCGCTCGAGCACGCGCCACATCCAGCCCGTCCCTTCGCGGCAGGGCGTGCACTGGCCGCAGCTCTCATGCTTGTAGAAATGGGATATCCGCGCGATCGCCTTCACAATGTCGGTCGACTTGTCCATGACAATGATCGCCGCGGTGCCGAGCCCGGATTTCGCCTCTCTCAGCGCATCGAAATCCATCAGGATATCGTCGCAAGCGGGCGCCGGCAGACAGGGGACGGACGAACCGCCCGGAATGACGGCTTTCAGATTCTCCCAGCCTCCGCGCACGCCGCCTGCATGGGTCTCGATCAGCGTCTTAAGCGGAATCGACATTTCTTCTTCGACATTGCACGGACGATTGACGTGGCCGGAAATGCAGAAAACCTTCGTGCCGTGATTGTTGTCGCGCCCGAATTTCTTGAACCAGCCGGCGCCGCGGCGAATGATCGTCGGCGCGACCGCGATGGACTCGACATTGTTGACGGTCGTCGGACAGCCATAGACGCCCGCCCCGGCCGGAAACGGCGGTTTCAGGCGCGGCTGACCTTTCTTGCCTTCGAGGCTTTCAAGAAGCGCCGTCTCCTCGCCGCAAATATAGGCGCCGGCGCCGTGATGGACGACCAGATCGAAATCCCACCCCGAACCGCAGGCGTTCTTGCCGATAAGCCCCGCCGCATAGGCTTCGTCGACCGCCGCCTGAAGATTATTGCGCTCGTCGACGAACTCGCCGCGGATATAGATGAAGCAGGTATGCGCGCGCATCGCATAGGAAGCCACAAGGCATCCCTCGATCAGGAGATGCGGATCATGACGCATAATGTCCCGGTCCTTGCAGGTCCCGGGCTCCGACTCGTCGGCGTTGACGACGAGATAATGCGGGCGCTCGCCGATCTGCTTCGGCATGAAGGACCATTTCAGACCGGTCGGAAAGCCGGCGCCGCCGCGGCCCCTCAGCCCTGAATCCTTGATCTGCTGGACGATCCATTCCGGCGGCATGGCGAGAATGTCTTTGGTCCCGTTCCAAGCGCCGCGTTGCTTCGCCCCTTCGAGCCGCCAGTCATGAAGCCCGTAGAGGTTTGTGAAAATCCGGTCCTTATCCTGAAGCATCAATATGCGTCCTGTTTCACATGCGCGCGGTCCGCCGCCTATGCCTTCGGCGCGGCCGGTTTGGAATTCGGCAATTCGCCGATCGGCCTCGCCGCCGAGCCGTCATATAGCGCCGGATCGATGAGGGTCTTCGCCCCGCCCGCGGGGTCGGAAGTGTGGCGGTCCGGGTGCTGCGAGCCGGGTTTCACGGGTTCGCCGCGCCGGAACTTGCCGAGAATATCTTCCAGAATCTCCGGCGTCAGATCTTCATAGAAATGATCGCTCTCTTTCGTCGACACCTGAACCACCGGCGCGTTGACGCAGGCGCCGAGACATTCGACTTCAAGCCACGACAATTTGCCGTCCGGCGTCGCATGCATCTCGTCGCCGATGACGCGCTTGCAGACTTCATTGAGGCCCTTCGAGCCGCGCAGCATGCAGGGCGTCGTGCCGCAAACCTGCACATGAAACTCGCCGACGGGCGCGAGGTTGAACATCGTGTAGAAAGTCGCGACCTCGTAGACGCGGATGTAAGGCATGTCGAGTTGGCGGGCGACATGCTCCATCATCGGGATCGACACCCAGCCTTCCTGCTTTTGCCCGCGCCACAGGAACGGGATCACGCAGGAGGCCTGCCGGCCTTGCGGATATTTCTTGATCTCTCGCTCGCACCACGCCTGATTTTCAGGCGTCCATTCGAAGGATGCGGGCTGGTTCTTTGCTGGTCTGCGTGCGGACATCTTATCCTCTACTCGGCCGCCGCCGGCTTCGGCGTCAGCTTATCAAGCTGCTTTTGCGAGGTTTCGATCGTCTTGCGCAAAAGCGCGCGGCGATAGGCTTTAACCTGCGGCCCCAGAAACGGCAGACGCCCGATCAGCCCGCGGCGCAGCGCGATCATGATCGCCAGCACCGAAAACCCGGAGACGGCCGCATATTGCGGCGGCAGGCTGGCGTTGGTGAGATAAACGCGCAAGGGCACGATCACGAAGCCGATGACCGCGCCGAACAGCGCGCCATAGTTCGCCGCGCCCAGATGCACATGCCAGAGCGCGCCGTCGCAATGCCGCGCCTTGATGCTCAACACGGAATTCAGCACGAAGGCGATCATCACGACCGCCGCGACGGTGGCTTCGACCCCGTAATTCATGCTGAGCTCGACCTGGGTCACCGATCAATTTCCCCAAAGACGATGTCGAGCGAACCGAGGATCGCCGAAACATCGGCGAGAAGATGGCCTTTGCAGAGCCAGTCCATGGCTTGCAGATGCGAATAGCCCGGCGCGCGGATCTTGCACCGATACGGTTTGTTGAGCCCCTGCGAGACGAGATAGACGCCGAATTCGCCTTTCGGCGCCTCGACATGGGCGTAGACCTCGCCTTCCGGAACGTGAAAACCTTCCGTATAAAGCTTGAAGTGATGGATGAGGGCTTCCATCGAGCGTTTCATCTCCGACCGGCGCGGCGGCGCAACCTTGCCGTCGGTCGTCATCACGGGCCCCGGCCCTTCGGCGCGCAGCTTTTCGATCGCCTGCTTCATGATGGAGACGGATTGCCTCATCTCCTCCATGCGGCAGAGATAGCGGTCGTAGCAGTCGCCGTTCTTTCCGATCGGAATGTCAAAATCATATTCCGGATAGGTCTCATAGGGCTGGGACTTCCGGAGGTCCCACGCAACGCCTGAGCCCCTGACCATCACGCCCGAAAATCCCCAGGCGAACGCCTGCTCCTGGCTGACGACGCCGATATCGACATTGCGCTGCTTGAAGATGCGGTTGTCGGTGATCAACGTTTCGAGATCGTCGAGCACCTTGGGGAAGGAATCGCACCAGGCGTCGATATCGTCGATTAATTGCGGCGTCATGTCCTGATGAACGCCGCCGACGCGGAAATAGGCCGCGTGCATGCGGCTGCCCGAGACGCGCTCATAAAAGACCATGAGCTTTTCGCGCTCTTCAAAACCCCAGAGCGGCGGCGTTAGCGCGCCGACATCCATGGCTTGCGTCGTGACGTTGAGGAGATGCGAGAGAATGCGTCCGATCTCGCACCAGAGCACCCGGATGTGCTGCGCGCGCCGCGGAACCTCGATCCCGAGCAGCTTTTCCGCCGCGAGGCAGAAAGCGTGCTCCTGATTCATCGGCGCGACATAATCGAGCCGGTCGAAATAGGGGATCGCCTGAAGATAGGTCTTGTATTCGATCAGTTTTTCGGTGCCGCGATGGAGGAGACCGATATGCGGGTCGACGCGCTCGACGACTTCGCCGTCGAGTTCGAGCACGAGACGCAACACGCCATGCGCAGCCGGATGCTGCGGGCCGAAATTGATCGTGAAATGACGCTCGCCTTCGGTTTCGGCGGAGGTCGATTCTTCGACAATTGTGGCGGTATCAGGCATCGCTAGCTCTTCGCCTTTTCATCGCCCGGCAGCACATATTTCGCGCCTTCCCACGGGCTCAAATAATCGAAATTGCGGAAGTCCTGCACGAGGCTCACAGGTTCGTAGACGACGCGCTTTTCCTGGTCGTCATAACGGACCTCGAGATGGCCCGTGAGCGGGAAGTCCTTCCGAAGCGGAAACCCTTCGAAGCCGTAATCGGTGAGGATGCGGCGCATATCGGGATGGCCGGAAAACACGATCCCGTACATGTCGAAGACTTCGCGCTCGAACCAATTGGCGCACGGATGGACTTCGATCGCGGTCGGCATGGTTTCGTCCTCGCCGATCTGCGCTTTCACCCGGATACGCGAATTATTGTGCAGAGAGAGCAGATGATAGACGACATCGAATCGTTTGGCGCGCTCCGGCCAGTCGACGGCGGTGATATCGATCAGCTCGATGAACCGGCAGAGCACGTCCTCACGCAGAAATTTCAGGACGGAGACGATGCGCGCCGCATTGACTTCGATCGTCAGCTCGTTGAACGCGACTTTCCAGCCGCGCACGTCGTTTTCGATCGCGCCCGCGATATGCTCGCCGAGGTCTTTGAGTTCTTCTTCGGTCATTCCCAATTGCTTTCCGGCCGGAAGGATGCTGCGAGCCGGCCCCCCGCCAGTTCCGGGCCGCCGCACCGCACGGTCCCTATCTCACGATCGATCCTTCCCGCCGGATCTTCTTTTGTAATTGCAGGATGCCGTAGACCAGCGCCTCGGCGGTCGGCGGGCAGCCCGGCACGTAAATATCAACCGGCACGATGCGGTCGCAGCCGCGCACGACCGCGTAGGAATAATGATAATAGCCGCCGCCATTCGCGCAGGAGCCCATCGAGATCACATAGCGCGGGTTCGGCATCTGGTCGTAAACCTTGCGTAGAGCCGGCGCCATTTTGTTGGTGAGCGTGCCCGCAACGATCATCACATCGGACTGGCGGGGCGACGCGCGCGGCGCGAAACCGAACCGTTCGAGGTCGTAACGCGGCATCGAGGCCTGCATCATCTCGACCGCGCAGCAGGCCAGCCCGAACGTCATCCACATGAGCGAGCCGGTGCGCGCCCAGTTGATCAGCGCATCCGCCGGCGCGGTGAAGAAACCGCGATCGGCGAGCTGGTCTGACAGGTCCTTGAAAAACGGGTCCTTCGCGGTCGGCGAATAGACCGGCCCCTCGGTCGCGAGATTGAGCGAGGGCGCGTTTTCTACCGCCATTCGAGCGCTCCCTTCTTCCATTCGTAAACGAAACCGATCGCGAAGACGGCGAGGAAGACGAACATCGACCAGAAGGAGAAGAGCTGGAAGGCGCGGTCGGCGCCGAGCGTCGGATTGAACAGCGTCACCGCCCACGGAAAGAGAAATGCGACGTCGAGATCGACGATAATGAAAAGGATCGCGACGATGTAGAACTGGACGTCGAACTTCATGCGGGCGTCATCGAAGGCGTTGAATCCGCATTCATAAGTCGAGACTTTTTCGGGATCCGGATCAGCGGGCGCGATCAATGCCGGCGCGATCATGAATCCGAGGCCGAGGGCCAGAGCCAGGCCGAAAAAAACAAGGATAGGAAGCCAGTTCAGCAGAAATTCGGGAGTCGCCACGAATACGCTCCTTAGGGGGTTCGCGAGTCGCGCGGAACCTAGGCAGTAAGGCCCTCTAACGCAACGCGTTTTCGCGACGCATCAACCGATTCGCCGAACTTGCGGGCAGGTCCTCGGCGCGGACCCAAGCCCAGCGCGCCGACGTCGGCCGGATGCGCGGCTTTTGGGCGATATTTCAAACGTCTAGCCAAGGATGTGTCTCTGGGCCGCCGCCTCGCCCCCGTTCTCCCATCGGCCCGGAATCAGTCGGGCGTCGTCTCGTCGGCCGGCGGCGGCGCGCCCTCCCCCTCATCGGCTGGCGGCTCGCCGTACCCCTCCTGCCCCTGTCGCAGGAAATCGTCCCAGTTTTCCTTTTCCCAGAAACGCTCGTTGAGAAGGGAGTCGCGCATCGGCTCCGGCGCCGCGTCGATGGTCAGTTTCCGCTGCTCGTCGATATCGCCCGCAAAGCCCGCCAGATTGGCGATATCGCTCGCCGTCAGCGAGATTGTATAGCCGAGCTCCAGCGATTGCAGTTCGATCATCGCCGGCGCGCCGGCCCACATGCGCGCGGCGAAATCCAGCGGATCGATCGGCGGGGCGCCGATCTCGGCGTCGAGCGCGGGCGCCGCCTTGCCGCCGACTCCGTTCACCGAATGGCACATGACGCAGCCCTTATCGATGAAAAGCGCCCTGCCCTTCGCCGAGTCCGGCGCATGCGTCACGACCGCAACGCCGTGCGTCTTGTTTTCGGCCGGCGCGGCCGGCGCGGTGGCGGCTTCCTTCGCGCAGGCGGCCAGGCTCGCCAGCGCCGCCGCACTCGCCAAAAGCTTGCGCATCTTTCAATCTCCCGATCGCCCGCTCAATCGCCCGATAAACATCTGTCTCAGAAATCAGCGAGACCGGCCATCGCGGCCAGTCCTTGCCGCATCGATATTCCGGACGCAAAGGCTATACTTTGTTACGAAATCGCGCATAGCGCTCGATTGCCCGCAGGTCTTCATCCGTGTTTATTGCGTCGATTCTCCAGCAACCGCGCCGAAAGGTAAGATGTCGCCAAAGAAATCGCCGCACATTCTGGTCGTCGACGATGACAAGGAGATCCGCCTCCTCGTCGCACGCGCGCTCGAGCGTGAAGGCTTCCGAACCAGCCTCGCCGCCGACGGGGCCGAACTCTTTCGCATCATGGAGCGGGGCGCGATCGACCTGATCGTGCTGGACGTCATGCTGCCCGGCAAGGACGGGCTCGCGCTCTGCCGCGACCTGCGCGCCAAGAAACAACAGACGCCCATTATTCTCCTGACCGCGAAGGGCGAAGAGATCGACCGCATTATCGGGCTCGAAATGGGCGCCGACGATTATATCGCAAAGCCCTTCAACAGCCGGGAGCTGATCGCGCGGGTGAAAGCGGTGCTGCGCCGGACTCAACAGCCGGCCCCCAATGAAACGCGCTCTCAGCCGCGCAGCGTCGTCTTCGACGACTGGAAACTCGATCTTGCGCGGCGCGAACTTATCGCCAAAGACGGCGTGATTGTCAGCCTTTCGACCGGCGAGTTCGATCTTCTCTCGGTTTTCGTCAATCACGCGCATGTCGTGCTCTCGCGCGAACAACTGCTCGATCTTGCGAAAGGCCGGTCATCGGTCGTGTTCGACCGATCAATCGACATTCAGGTGAGCCGTCTCCGGCGAAAGCTGGGAGATGACGCAAAAGATCCGCGCATCATCAAGACGGTCTGGGGCGGCGGATATCTCTTCACTCCCGACGTTTCGCCTGCATGAAACCCGCGCCGCAGCGCAGCCTCCGCTTCCACATGATCACCGTGCTGGTGCTGGGGCTGTTGTTATCGCACGGCATTGGTTTCCTGCTTTACACACAGGATCGCAGCGACGTCGTCTCGGCGACTGAGGAGTTTGACATCGCCGAGCGCGCCTCGGGCGTCGTCGGCCTTCTGCGTCACTTGCCGGAGGATTGGCGCAAGGCGGTGCTCGACGCCGCGGACAGCCGCGCCTTCCGCGTCTGGTCCAGCGACGCGTCCGTTCTTCCAAGCGCCGCGCCGTCGGAGAACGAAGCGCGCGTCATCAATTATTTGAGGCGACTGCTGCCGCGGCTCGCCGGACAAGAGATAAGGGTGTCCCTGACGCGCGCCCTGCCTGAGAACATCAAGCCGCCCGTACGGGAGACACTCTCCGGCGCGGGAACGGCCGGCTCGATCGAGACGGCCGCGGAAATCGTCGTGATTTCGATCCACCACCCCGACGGCTTCTGGCTCAATTTCGTCGGCGCGATTTCAAGAGAGCTGCCCGTATGGCCGGGCCTGCTCGGCGGCTATCTCATCTCGATTGTCGTCGGCGTCGCAATCATCGCGTTCTGGCTTGTGAACCGGGCGACGCAGCCGCTCAACGCCTTCGCGCTCGCCGCCGAGCGGCTCGGCAAGGATATTCAAACCGCGCCGATCGATGAAGACGCCCCGGCCGAAGTCTCAAGGGCCGCGCACGCATTCAACCTGATGCAGGAGCGGATCGCCCGTCTGGTGAGAAACCGGACCGAACTGCTGGCCGCCGTGTCGCACGATCTCAGAACGCCGATCACGCAATTGAAACTGCGCGCCGAAACCCTCGAGGACGATGAAGAGCGCGAAAAATATCTCGCTGCGCTCGAAGAGATGGAAATCATTATCGCGACCTTTCTTGATTATGCGCGCTCGGCTTATGGCAGCGAAGAGCGCTCGCTGGTCGATCTCGACTCCCTCGTCGAAAGCATATGTTCGGATATGGCGGACGCCGGCGCGAATGTCGCGTGCAAAGGCGGCCCGCCTGTGACACTGCACTGCAAGCGCGTGGCGCTGAAGCGCGCGGTGCGCAATCTCATAGACAACGCGGTCAAATATGGCGGCGGCGCCGAAGTCTCCACGCATCGCGACGGCCAGTATGTCATCATTCGCGTCGACGACTCCGGCCCCGGCATTCCCCATGACGACATCGGCGAAATGCTGATGCCGTTCCGGCGCGGCGATCCTTCGCGCAGCCGCGAAACCGGCGGCGTCGGGCTCGGTTTGTCCATCGCGCAGGCGATCGCGCATGACCATGGCGGCCGGCTTGCGCTCAACAATCGGAAGAATGGCGGACTTCGCGCGGAGCTGATTTTGCCTGCCTGACGCCGCCTGCGGCCTGCCTTCGCAAAGGGCGCTGATTGGCGCCGTCTCCCCCAGGCGGCTTCGCGAAGGCAGGGGCGCGCGGTGTTGGCCCGCATCCAAGCGGACCGTCGCGGCCAGACCGCCGGCGCTGTCGCGCGTGCGCCGGCGATTCTGAACGACGCCGGGCGCAGCCGCTCGACGCCGGTCCCTCGAGGCGCTGTCACCTCCCGAAGCGGGAGAGGCGAACGCCAAATCAAAATGGGGCGGCCGTCCGGCCGGGCGACCGCCCCAAGAGGCGTCGGCCGGTTATGGGACCTACCGGCCGACTTAACGAGGTCGGGCGAGGAGGGGGTCTCCTGCTTGGGGGGCTAAACGCCCGATGCCTCGAACTCACCGCTTGGACTTAGAAACGATGGCGGGCCTACGCTACTTCAGGCTTGTATCGACCTGTTTCGCGCGCCCATGAGCGTTACATCTTGTTACATTTTTCCGGAACGCGGATGCGAAATGCGCGCTTCGGCCGCCAAAATTCGATAATTTTACGTCGCTCTCTTTCAGGAAAATGCGATGACAGACGCCAAGGACGAATCACAAGGACGAGCGAAGCCGTGAATGCGCATTACGTCTTCATCGCGGCCGGTTTTCTGTTCGGCGGATCGACGTCACGCGCCGCGGAGATCGGGCCCGATTGCAGCTTCAACTCGATTGCGCTGCACGGCGACGTCCAGGTCGTCGACAGCTTTCCCGATCTCAAGGTCCAGATCGTCACAAGCTTTCCCGATCTCAATGTGAAAAGGGTTGAAAGCTTTCCCGACCATTGCGGCGAATGGCGCTTTGTCGACAGTTTTCCCGATTTCAAAATCCAGTTTGTGGACAGCTTTCCGGATATCAAAATCCGGTATGTCGAAAGCTTTCCCGGCCTGCCCTAGCCTGTGCGCGCAAACGCCAAGCGCGGATCAACTGCCGCAGGCGCATTGTTGAACATGATCGCGCGCGCAGGCATTGATCGACGTTGAAAGGTTTTCCGCATATTGGCGGTAACGCGCATTGCCGGTCTCAATGAAAATTTCGAGCGCGGAGTCGAGATGCGCCAGAGCGCGGTCGAGTTCTTCGGGCTCGCCCTTGAGGACCGCGAGATTGCAGGCGAGTTCGCCGCGATTGAGTTCGACCTCCGCCCAGTTTTCGGGCAATCGATCGCGCGTATAAACAGTTTGCGCCGCCGTAAAGGCGTCGATCGCCGAAGACAGCCCTTCGATGTCGCCATCGATCTGGGCGAGAACGGCCGTCGCCGCGGCGAGATTGTTCTGCGCCATCGCCCAGTCGAGCGGCGCGCTTTCCGGCGACAGCCGGTCGACGGCGTCCGCGCAGCGTCTTTTTGCGTCCCGCACAAAGGATGCGCCTAGCGAACCAAGGCGCGCCCCATGCTGATAGAGCGCAAGACAGAGATTTTGCTGCGTAATCGCCCAGTCGAGCGGCTGATAGGCCGGATCCTGCGCGTCGAGCGCCGACTTCAAAAGCTTTACGCCTTTTTCAAAATGATCGGAGGACGCCTCGCCGTCCGAAAGTTCGCCGAGGCGCAGATAAACCACGCCGAGATTACGCCGCGCGGTGATCTGCTGTTGCGGCGCCGAGCCCGGCGTGAGCGCGCCGACGACTTCCAGAAGCGCGTTCTCGGCGCGGCTCAGATAATCGAGAGCTCCCTGCCGGTCCGACGCGAAATAGTGCAGGCGCAGCAGCGAAGACGCCCTGTTGATCTGCGCGGCCGCCCAATCATGCGGAAAGCGCTCTTGCGGGCGCGCGCGCAAGGCCTCATCGCACGCTTCGATCGCCTGGCGGTAGCGCTCGGCGCTCGTTTCATAATCGCCCAGCAAACGAAGATCGTAACAAAGTTGCATGCTGGCCGCCGCCCAGCGCTGCGGCTCGGACCGCCTGTCGAGCGTGCGCCGCAAATTTCGCTGGCTGACGACTGCGGCGCGCAGCCAGTCGGCGGAGCTTTTGTAGGATTGCATCGCCTGCGAACGCAGCCGCGACAGACCGTGGTCGTCAGTCGTGATGAGATCGAGAGTCAAGCGCTTCAAATCGGCGAGCGACTCGCTCGGCCGGCCGAGCGGCAGCCGCACCTCCAGATTTCTTTCAGTCACTTTGAGGGGACGCCCGGCGATCTCGACGGCGATTGGCGAGGCGTCGCGACGGGTCGAAATAAACCGCACGACAATGTCGTCGCCCTGCGTTTCCCCCCAAAGCATCACATGCGCGCCGGCGCGCGTCAGCGCTTTGCGTCCGCTTGCGCGAACGGCCTCGAGCTTGCGCTGCAATTCGCCGGGCCCGCTCCAGCGGGGACGCGCGCAGGACGCAAGCACCGACAGATAAGGCGCGAGGTTGGGATCGGCGGCGAGATTCGCCGCAAGATATTGCTGCGCGCGGTTTTGAGGGTCGCCCGCGAAACGGGCGATCACAACGCCCAGCCGGTCTTGCGCGGCGTGCGGACGCTCGATCGCTTCGCGCAGCCCGCACCACGGACCTGACGGACCCGTCGCCATCGCCGCGAAAACAAAACCCATCACTAGAACGACGCCAAGCGAGGCGGCGCCGATGACAATCTCGCGACGCGAGATCGACAGGGACGGCGGCGTCGGCGCGGCCGCCGCGGGGCGCGGGCGACCGTCGGCGCCTGCGCCGTTTTCCTCGCGATAAAGCGTCCCGGCTTCAACGCCGAGCGCGCGGGCGACGCGTTCGAGCGTTTGCGGATCGACGAAACGCTCCCGGAAGACCTTGCTGACGAGATCTTTCGGCGCCGCCTCGAGTTCTTCGAGATCGGCGATGCGTTCGGCGAGCGCCGCCTGTGTTTTTCGGCGAAGATCGGATTCGGCGAGCGCGCGCTCAAGTTTCACGCGCGACGCGCGCACGCCGCGCCGTTTCACCCGCACCGATCCGGCGTCCGATTCGCCCATTGATCTCCAATTCCCCTCGCATCGCGACAGTCCGGCCGCAGGCGAAGCGAAAAGTTAGCCCTAGTAGCGATAAGTGTCTATTTCCGTCGGTTTCTGTCGACGCATTTTTCTCTGCAAATTCATATTGATAGCGACGCAATGCCGTCGGCCCGCTCCTGCGCGCGCTCCGGCGAGAAAGAAAGAGGTGATGATATGCAGCATCTGCGCATCAGGATGGTCGGCTCCGCAATGCTCGCGGCCGCGCTCGGCGCGATCGCCGCCTGCAACCGCGGGGACACGTCTTCGAAAGCGGACGGCAAGTGGTTCGACGCCGGAGGGGTCGAACTCATCTACGAGGGCCAGATTGGGATCGACGAGATAAACGCCGGACGCGACCCTTATGCGGCTGACAAAAGCTGCGAGAGGATGCTTTCCATGGCGCAGAAGGCGCTCGATGACTCCGCCAGCGCCGGGACCTCCGTTCAGATCATGTACAAGATCTGCGCCGACGCCGGCCTCAAATTCCAGGGCAAAGTGCGGTGCGAATCCGACCGGCTGCAAGTGCTGTGCGGCTGACGGGCGCGCAGAACGCGCCCCGCTGATGCCCTTTGCCGGCGGACGACGACAATCACAGGAGAAGCGGAAATGAAAAAAATCGCAGACGGCGTCGCCCTGTTCATGAAATACGCCCTCTTCGAGGTGACCGGCGAGGTCGAAAGCGAAACAACGCGCGCCGAAACGGAGGTGCGCGGGGAAATACCCAGCAATAGCGGCCCTTTCCCCGGCCGCGTCGAATCGAAAACGACGCGTTACCAGACGATCTATCTGAAGGACGAAGACGGCGGCCAATACGCCGTCGAACTGGTCGACTTCGTCATTCCGTGCCGGGAGGGCCACAAGCTGACGGTGAGAGGCGCGGACAAGCGGAAATGGTTCGACGTCACAAACCACAGCACCGGCCAATCCTTCGAAGACGGCCGGGGTCTCGCCAAATACGCCTTTCCTGATCTGGTCGTCTTTGGCGGCGCATTCGGCGCGGCGGCGCTGACCCTTCTTGCAATGCTGATGAGCGAAGGCGGATTCGGCGAGCGCTTTTTCGTGGGCGTCGTCGGCGGCCTGATCGTCGGCGCCGTGGTTTTCGGACTTCTCTGGGCGCCGAGCCGTATCGTCGCTTCAATGCGCGCCGCCCAGATTCGCAGCCGCCTCAAACAGGCGGCGGGCGCCTTTTGACGGTTTCGGCGCCGGCTACTGCGCGGTGATTCCGCCGTCGATCTTGAATTCCGCCGCGGTGACGAACCGGCTTTCGTCCGATGCGAGATAGAGTACCGCGTAACCGACATCTTCCGGCTCGGCGAGGCGTTTCATCGGAATCTGCCGGACGAGCTTGGCTTCGCCCTCCGCCCCGCCCCCGCCCATCGCAATCAGGGGATCGATGATCGGCGTGCGCGTGAAGACCGGATGGACGGAGTTGCAGCGAATGTCATAGCCCGCCGCCGCGCAGTGCAGCGCGATGGATTTCGACATCATCCAAACAGCCGCCTTCGCCGCATTATAGGCGAGCATCTGTCCGTGCGCGATGAGCCCGGCGACGGACGAAATATTGATGATCGACGCCGGCTGAGAGGCTTTGAGATAGGGAATCGCAAGCTGCGTGCCGGTGAAGATCGAGTCGACATCGATATCGAATGTGCGCCGCCAGTTTTCGAAGCTGTCGCTCTCGATATTGCCCCAGCCTCCGACGCCGGCGTTGTTGACGAGAACGCTGATCCCGCCCATCGCTTTCGCGGCGCCTTCAAGCGCGCTTTCCCAGTCTGCTTTCTTCGTCACGTCGTGAGCGAACGCGCACGCCGCGCCGGGATGTCTGGCGTTGATTTCGGCGGCGGTCTTTTCCGCGCCGGCGACATTGACGTCAGTGACGGCGACCTGCGCCCCCTCCTGCGCGAGCATGCGCGCAAAACATGCGCCGAGGCCCTGGGCGCCGCCGGTGATGAATGCCTTCTTGCCCGCAACGCGTCCCATGGACCGCCTCCATTCAATGCAAATGCGCCAAACGCGAATCGCATGCCCGCGCGCGCAACGCCAGCGTCAATCGCAGCCCGTCACGGGCGCGCCAAGATGAGCCTCAGTCCGAGCGCTGCGAACACTGACGCGGCGAAGGCGTTCAATAACCGCCGCAGCCGCGCCGATCCCTCAAGCCGTCTGCGAACGGCGCCCGCCGCGATGGCGACGATCGCCAGGACGCAGCCGCCCGACAGGGAAAACGCCGACCCGAGCGCGAGCGTCTGAAGCCAAACCGGAACCGGTCCGGGCGCGACGAACGCCGGCAGAAACGCCAGAAAGAACAGGCCGACTTTCGGATTGAAGAGATTGGTCAGCGCGCCCGACCGGAAAGCGCCGGCGGCCGTCGCCGCGCCGCGCGCATGCGGAAGGGCGTCGAGACGCCTCGCGGCCCGCGCTGCGAGAAAGAGGAGATAGGCGCCGCCCGCAATGCGCAGCGCCAGGAGAGCGTAATCCGATGCGGCGAGAATGGCGGCGAGCCCGCCTGCAGCGAGCGCAGCCCAGCCAAGCGAGCCGACACAGACGCCCGCGGC
Organism: Alphaproteobacteria bacterium; assembly: GCA_016125425.1. Taxonomy (GTDB): domain Bacteria; phylum Pseudomonadota; class Alphaproteobacteria; order Caulobacterales; family Parvularculaceae; genus Amphiplicatus. Next base: position 22,094 of record WGLT01000022.1, on the reverse strand, counting down.
GGCGGCGAGCCCGGATCGCGCCCCGCCGCGCATGGAGCTTGCGAGCGTGAACGCCATGTCGGGGCCGGGCGTCACATTGAGCGCGAGCGCGCCCGTCATGAAAAGCCAGAAATGGCCGGGTTCGATCACCGCGTCCTCGCATGCGCGCCCGACGCCCGTCGGCGATCCGGCGCGGGCAAGACGTCTAGCCCTCGTCCTGGAGCTGTCGCATCGCCTCCGCCATGAACTCATCCATGTGGCGGCGAATCTGGTGTTCGCTCTGCTGGACGCCCGCCGCTTCGAAATCGGCGCGGATTTTCGCAAGGACGTCGGCGTCTCCGGCCTCTTTCAGATCGGCGCGAATGACGCTCGAGACATATTCTTCCGCCTTGTCGCCCTCGAGACCGAGAAGCCCGGCCGCCCAGCGCCCGACGAGGCGGTTGCGCCGCGACTCGGCCTTGAATCTCAGCTCCGCGTCATGGGCGAATTTCTTCTCGTACCGGTCCTTGCGTTCATCAAACGTCGTCATCGCGCTCTCGCTCCCGCAACGCCCTCAGGCCCCCCATCGTCCCGAAAGGGAGATAGTGCGGGAAGCGCGCATGCGCAATGCGCCCCGTCAAACTCGCCGGGGGTTCCCACGCGGGGCCTTACGCCTTAAGACCCCCGCTTCTCCCCCAAAGGGGGGTGTGCTAGCGATGACTGGAGCCGGCGCCGGGCGCGATTCGGATGACGCGCTTTGACCGAGCCCGCGAAGCGCGGGCGAGCCGACTATGCAGATATAAGGAAGTTGCCGATGGCGCGGCGCAAGCAGGTTTACGAAGGCAAGGCCAAGATTCTTTTCGAGGGTCCGGAGCCCGGCACGCTGATCCAGTATTTCAAGGACGACGCCACGGCTTTCAACAATCAAAAGCGCGCCATCCTCGAAGGCAAGGGCGTTCTCAACAACCGCATCTCCGAATTCATCATGATCGGGCTCGAGCGAATCGGCGTGCCGACGCATTTCATCCGTCGACTGAATATGCGCGAACAGCTTGTTCGTCACGTCGAGATCGTCCCGCTCGAGGTTGTCGTTCGCAATGTCGCGGCCGGCTCGATCGTGAAGCGGCTCGGCCTCGAAGACGGCGCGGCCCTGCCCCGCTCGATCATCGAGTTCTATTACAAGAATGACGCCCTCGGCGATCCGCTCGTCGCTGAAGAGCACATTACGGCGTTCAACTGGGCGAATACGCAGGAAATCGACGACATGATGTCGCTCGCGCTCAGGATCAATGATTTTCTTTCAGGCCTGTTCGCCGGCGTCGGCATCAAGCTCGTGGACTTCAAATGCGAGTTCGGCCGGCAATATGAAGGCGACATGATGCGCCTCGTCGTCGCCGACGAGATCAGCCCCGATTCCTGCCGGCTCTGGGACATGGAGTCCGGCGATATCATGGACAAGGACCGCTTCCGCAAAGATCTCGGCGGCGTCACCGAAGCCTATCGGGAAGTCGCGCGCCGGCTCGGCGTCTTGCGCGATGTGGAGGGCGCGGGCGCGCGCGGCCCGGTGCTTGTGACCGACAACGAGAAATAGCCGCTCCATTCTTCACGGAGCGGCCTCGCTTGCGCCGGCCCTGTCTCAGCCGAGCGCCTTTATCGCCTTGCGAACATTGTACGCCTTGAAGAGCGCCCAGCCGCCGAAACCGGCGAAAAACAAGCCGATGCCGAGCAGCGGGATCAAAGGAATGCCGATGACGACGAGCACTCCGCCGAGAATCATCGGCGTCAGGGTCGGCGGAAAATAGGACGCGCCCGTCGTCACATTGCGCATAGCGAGCGCGTCAAGCGTGCCGTTTTTCGAGGCGCCCGCGGCGGCGACTTCGTCGCCGTCGTTGACAGACGGCAGAGAGCGCGTGCGGAACTGCACGGGCTCGCCGTCAATACGCATGCTAACGGTCTGATTTTTTAATGTCGACCGGGCCGTGATTGGCCGTCGCCGCATACGAATAATCCGAACCCCACAGACACATTCGAGGCTGCTCCCCTCGCGACTTCCACCGCCATCTTCGCCTCCTGCAGATCGAGGGCCCAATACTTGCGCCCTCCGAAGGATGAAAGCCTGGCCGGAAACCCTAATGCTGGCTACACGGATGATTTGCCGGTCCGGCCCGCGTCAGACCGCCCGCGTTTTCCGCCATTTCGGCGCCGCAGCGCGCGGCCCGGTTCTTGTAGCCGGTCGCGGGAGACAACGAGCGCCCCGACGGGGCGCGGGCGGCGATTCACCATGCGTCAGCGCGCTCGGCGGGCAGCCTTGCTTTTCATGGCCTTGTGGCCGGGATTTGTCTGCGCGCCCGCCCTCGCGGGAGCCGCGGGCGGCGTCCCGAATGCGGACATTCCCGAGCATTTTTACGGCCCGTGGCGAACGCCGGAGGCGGCGGCGAGCGAAGTCGACGACGGCGGCTGGAGCGCGTTCGACGCGGCGCCGTTCAGGCCCTTCCGCGAGCAAAAACGCGGCATACGTCTTATTTATACGCGCAAACTCGCCGGGCCGCTGAGCTACAACGCCGCCCTGCTCGACAACGGAGCGGGGCCGGCCCGCAATGAAGTCGTCCGCCTTTTCCTGTCCTATGACCTGTCGGCCGGCGACAAAAGCCGCGAGTGAACTCCGGGGCTATCTGGCGCGGCCATTGCGCCGGCGCCCGCCGCCTTCGGCGAGCCGCTCGAACGCCTTGCCGAACACCGCATGGCTGTGAATGCGTTCGTCGCTCGCCCCGAGCGAATCGTAGAACCGGCGCGCCGCATAGTTGCCGGGCATCGACGCCCACCAGAGATGCGTGCCGCCGCGCGCCTTCGCCCGCGCCGCCGCCGCCTCCACAAGGCGCCGTCCGACGCCGGCGCGGCGCCATTCCTCTTCGACGTAAAGATCGACAATATACATGCCGCGCTCGCCGAAGTCGGTCGTGAAGGCGTCATGGGCAAGCACATAACCCGCCGCGCGCGGGCGCGCCCGATCGTAGATTTCCGCCTCGGCGATTTCGGCGAACAGAAAGGCGTCCTTGCCGAAAAGCGCCGAACGGTAGGCTTTCGGATCCAGCCTGCCGGTCGGCAGCCCCGAATAGGCGTTGAGCGCGTCGCACATCGCAACCAGCGCCTTGACGTCGCGCGGCTCAGCGCTCCGTATGCTGACGAGCGCGCCCGATCTCTCGGGCGGGCGGGCGCGCATTCGCGAGCGCGCGAGGGATAGCCGGCCTCTCCCGGAGGCCGGACGGCGGTCGATCGGTCGTGCTGTCATATCGGAGCGCGCACGATAGCGTCGCCGCCGCCGGCCCGCCAGCCTTCGCGGGAACGCGCGGGCGCCGCAAGGGTCAACGCCCGCCCTCAGGACTCGCCGGCGCCGTGACCGCCGCCGGCGCGCGCGTGTGGACATGCGAATGCTCCGGATGCGGGCGCCAGCCCATCACCGTGATCAACGCGGCGAAGCCGGCGACATAGGCGGCCGTCACCCACCAGCCGTTTTTCAGCCAGCCGCCGACCGTCTTGGCTTCCGGATACATGTTCGAAAGCGCAACGCCCGCCGAAGAGCCGAACCAGATCATCGAGCCTCCGAAGCCCACCGCATAGGCGAGAACGCCCCAGTCATAGCCGCCCTGATTGAGCGCGAGCGCCGTCAACGGGATGTTGTCGAACACCGCCGAGACGAAGCCGAGACCGCCCGCTGTCTGCCAGGCCGCCCGCGGCAGGCTCTCGACCGGCATCAGCGAGGCCGCCGAAACAAGCGCAAGCAGGAACAGCGTGCCCTTGAAGTTCGCCGGCACCACTTTCCAGTCCGGCCAGCGCACGACGGAAGAGACAATGATCGCCGCCCAGACGCCGATGCCGATGATCGGATAGACGTCGAGCAGGTCCGGCATTTCGAGATTGGCGTAGACATTGGCTCCGACGGCGCAGAGCAGGATGAAGAAAACAACGCCGAGCCGGACCCGGTCGACCTTGAGGTCCGGGGCCTTGTGTTTCTGGATCGGCTGGTAGCGCTGCTGGATGAGCGCGATCGGCAGGGAGAAGACGAGGAAGGCCACGCCCGCGCCGACATAGGCGTGAACGACGTCGAGAGGGCTGACGCCGGCGATCCACATCATGGTCGTCGTCGTATCGCCGACGACCGAGCCCGACCCGCCCGCATTGGAAGCCGCGACGATCGCCGCGAGATAGCCGATATGCACCTTGCCCTTGTAGACGTGCCGCGCGACGACGCCGCCGATCAGCGCCGCCGCGATGTTGTCGAGAAAGCTCGAAATGAAAAAGATCATGGCGAGAAGCGCGACGCCGCCGGTCCAGTCGTCCGGCAGGATGCGCGGCATGGCGTCAGGCGCCTTGCTGAGCTCGAACTGGCGCGAGAGGACGGAAAAACCCAGCAGAAGCAGGAAGAGGTTGGAGATGATGGTGCGTTCCGGCCCGAGCCAGAAGTGATGCCAAAGTCCCGTCACCCCCGGCTCCGGCGCCTGGCCGGCCACATGGAAACCGGTGAAGAAAAGCTTGTAGGCGATGATCGCGGCGAGGCCGGTGACGGCCACCGTAAACGTCCGGTGATGGAACAGCGCGACGCCGAGCAGCGTCAGCGCGAACAGAAAGAATTCGAGCGGGATGCCGAACACCAGGATGCCGGGTCCCGGCTTGACGTTCATCCCCACGGTCGCCGCTGTCTTCGCGACAGCGTCAATCACCCCCGCGGCGGCGCCCGAAGCGTCGCCCAACACAACTCCTGTCATGATTGAAATCACCCTCTCCTAGCGCGAGCCCGCCCCCCTGAGCCGCGGGACCCTATTCAATGCCCGCCCTCCGCGCAATCGCGAAACCTTGCCGCAGGGCCCGGCGCGGGCTAAGCCGGACCCCGCAAGGCCGCCCTTGCCCGGATCGCCTGCGACGGAGCCGCCATGAAGGCCAGAATTCACATCACCCTGAAGCCCGGAGTCCTCGACCCCCAGGGCAAAGCCATCGAAGGCGCGCTCAAAGGACTCGGTTTCGACGACGCCGCAAATGTCCGGCAAGGCAAGGTTATCGAGATGACGCTCTCCGAAACCGATGAAAACGCCGCGCGGGCCCGCGTCGAGGAAATGTGCAAGAAGCTCCTCGCCAATCCGGTGATGGAAAATTACGCGATCGAACTCTCGGTGTGATGATGTTTGACAGGTTGCTCGCAGCCCGTCCTCCGCACTTCGTCCGCGAATACCGAAATCTTGTCTCCTTTCTCGCCCGGGACGCGAAAAGCGAATTCGATCTCGCCGAGCGCGCCGTCGGCGGCGGCTATGAAAAGGCCGGCGCGAAACAGGCCGAACTCGTTCTTGAGACCGCTCCGAAAGGGCCGTTCCGGCTGATCGATGTCGGATGCGGATCGGGCCGCGCCGCTTTCGCCCTGCGTCATGTCGAACGGCTCGACTATCTCGGCACGGATGTCGTGCCCGCCCTTCTCGATTTTGCGCGCAAAAAGGTCGCCCGCCCAGACTGGCGATTCGAAGAAGTGACGTCGTTGGCCATTCCCGCCGAGGACGCCAGCGCCGACATTGTCCTCTTCATGTCTGTGTTCACGCATTTAAAGCCCGGCGAGCCGCAAATGCTTCTCGCGGAGGCGGCGCGCGTCCTGAAGCCCGGCGGCGCGGTTATCTGCTCCTATCTCGACCGGAACCATCCGCAGCATACAAAGCAGTTTCGCCCGCCCTGGCGCCAGCGCCTCGCGCGCCTGCTGCGACGAGACGTGATGATCTCCTTCACGACCGAGCAGACTCTCTCGGAGCAGATGAAAAAAGCAGGCTTCGCGATCGAGCGGTCGCTCAAAGCGGAGGCTGGCTTCGGCCATTTCGTGCTGATCGGCAGGAAGGGAAGCGCGGGATGAACGAGGCCGCCGGATTCGGGCCGAGAGGCTGGACGCCGGATCGTCTCCCGGATCTCGACGGCCGCGTCTTTGTGATCACCGGCGGCAATAGCGGCATTGGCATCGAGGCGGCGCGGCTTCTCGGAGGCAAACGCGCGCGCGTGACGATTCTGGCGCGGAGCAAGGAGAAAGGCGAGGCCGCGGTCGCGCATCTGCGGACCGTGGCGCCGGGGGGCGTTTTCGATTACGCGCCGCTGCTTCTCAACGATCTTTCCTCCGTGCGCCTTGCGGCCAAGAGGCTGCGCGAGAATCTCGCAGCGATCGACGGCCTCATCGCCAACGCCGGAATCATGATGGCGCCGCAAAGGCAGATGACGGCGGACGGCTTCGAAATGCAGTTCGGCGTCAATCATTTGGGACATTTCGCCCTGGCGGGTCTTCTGTTCGACCTCGTGGAGAAAGCCGGCGGCCGATTCGTCTCCGTCTCGAGCATCGCGCATCGATTCGGGGCGCTGCGCTTCGACGATCTGATGTCCGGGCGCGCCTATTCGCCGACGCGCGCCTACGCCCAGAGCAAACTCGCCAATCTGGTCTTCGCGCTGGAGCTCAACCGCCGCCTCGAACAAGGCGGGCGGCGCTCGAGGAGCTACGCCTGCCATCCGGGCTATTCGGATACGAATTTGCAGTTTTCCGGACCGTCCCGCTTCGCCGCCCTCGCCTTTCGCCCGCTGAATGCGATGTTCGCGCAGCCCGCCGCCAAGGGCGCCGTCCCGACGGTGCTCTGCGCCGCCGGCGAGGAAGCCAGGCCGGGCGGCTATTACGGACCGACCGGGTTTTACGATATGACAGGGCCTGTCGGCGCGGCCAGAACCGCCCCGCAGGCGCGCAACCAACAGGACGCCAGGCGCCTCTGGGATGTCTCTGAAGAGCTCACCGGCGTCGTCTGGCCGATATAAGAGAAGGCACTCGCATGAAACCCGCCGTCATCGTATTCCCCGCCTCCAATTGCGACCGGGATGTCGCCGTCGCTCTCGAAAAGACGACCGGCAAGGCGCCGGCGATGGTTTGGCACGCCGACTCAGATCTTCCCGATACGGACTTCATCGTTCTGCCGGGCGGCTTTTCCTATGGCGACTATCTGCGCTCCGGCGCGATGGCCGCCCGATCGCCGATCATGCGCGCCGTCGTCGAGCGCGCGAAAGCGGGAACGCCGGTGCTCGGCATCTGCAACGGCTTCCAGATCCTGACCGAAGCGGGGCTGCTCCCGGGCGCCCTCTTGCGCAACGCCGGCCTCAATTTCGTCTGCCGCATGACGACTTTGCGCGTCGAAAACAGTCAATCGATGTTTACGAGCGGTTTTTACGAAGGCCAGTATGTCGATTTCCCGGTCGCCCATCATGACGGCAATTATTTCGCCGACGATGAGACGCTCGACCGCCTCGAAGGCGAAGGCCGCGTGGCCTTCCGTTATGTCGACAATCCGAACGGATCGGCCCGCGACATCGCCGGCGTTCTGAACGAATCCGGCAATGTGCTCGGCCTGATGCCGCATCCCGAGCGCGTGATTTCGCCGCTGCTCGGCGGCGTCGACGGCCTGTCCTTCTTCAAGGGCGTCATCGACTCGGCGGCGTGAGACTGCGGCGCGGCCTTTGTCCCGAAGGCGCGATCGCCTATCCTCGCCGCAAAAATCTAGGCGGGAGGAAAATGCGGGCATGACAGGCAAAATTCTGCTGATCGCGGCGAGCGCTCTGGCGCTCCTTTCGTGCGGCCAGAAGCCGGAAAAGGCGGAGGGCCCGTCTCCGGCTGCGGACTCCTCCTATCAGGACAGGCTGCAAACGCAGCTTCTCGATGCAAAACCCGGCGATGTCATCACGATTCCCGCCGGGACTTATTCCTTCGACCGCTCGCTTTCGCTCGATATTGACGGCGTGACGATCAAAGGCGCGGGGATGGACAAGACGGTCCTCAGCTTCAAGGGGCAGGTCGCGGGCGCGGAAGGCCTGCTTGTGACGGCCAATAATTTCACGATCGAGGATCTCGCGATCGAAGACACCAAGGGCGACGCGCTGAAAATCAATGAAGGCGAAAACATCATCATCCGCCGCGTGCGCGCCGAATGGACCGGCGAGCCGAAAACCTCCAACGGCGCCTACGGGCTCTACCCTGTTCGCACGACGAATGTGCTGATCGACGGATGCGTCGCCATCGGCGCCTCGGACGCCGGTATCTATGTCGGCCAGTCGAAAAACGTCATCGTCCGGAACAGCCGCGCGGAGAAAAACGTCGCCGGCATCGAGATCGAGAATACCTATGACGCCGACGTGCATGACAATGTCGCGACCGGCAATACCGGCGGCATTCTCGTCTTCAACATGCCCAATCTCGCCCAGCCCGGCGCGCGCACTCGCGTGTTTCACAACAAGATCGTCGACAACAACCACAAGAATTTCGGCCTTCCGGGCTCGGCGGTCTCGTCCGTTCCGGCCGGTTCGGGCGTGGTCGTCAATTCGAACGACCAGGTCGAGATTTTCGACAACGACATTTCCGGCAACAAGACAGCCAATATCATTGTCGCGTCGGTCTATTCCTCCGGCCTGTCGCGCGAGGGCATGACAAGCGCCTTCGATCCCTATCCGGAGGGCGTCTATATTTACGGCAACCGCCTCTCGGACGGCGGCAAGAATCCCGACAACCTCAAGCTGCAGGCGTTGCGCGTCGCCATGTTCGGCCCGACCGGCGCGCTGCCCGACATACTCTGGGACGGCTATGTCAATCCCGACAAGCTTCAAAACGGCGCGCTTCCGGACGATCTGAAACTCTGTGTGCAGAATGACGGCGCCGAGGTTCTCGATATCGACGCGCCGGACGATTACAAGAATCCGAAGATCGATACGGCGGCCCACGCCTGCGCGCTGAAGAAATTGCCGCCGGTCGAACTTCCGGCCAATCTGCTGAAGGCCGGCTAGCGATGCGCGCGGCGAAGCTTCGGATCGCGGCGATTATCGCCGCCGCTGCGGCGCTCGCGGCCTGCTCGAGGCCGGCGCCGACGCCGACATTCCACGCCGAGGGCTTTCCCGAACATCTCAGCGACTGGGGCGTGATCAGCGTTCATGACGGCGAACTCGCGCTGTCGAAGGGTGTCGTTCCCTATGACATCGCGACGCCTCTCTTTTCCGATTATGCGCTGAAGCTGCGCGCCGTCGCTTTGCCTGAAGGAAGGAAGGCGGTCTATAACGCGAGCGAGGCGTTCGATTTTCCGGTCGGCACGATTATCGCCAAGACTTTCTTTTATCCGGAAGCGGACGGAACCTGGGACGGCAAAGTCACTTACGGTGCCGACCACACTGTCAAGAACGGCGCAATGTCGTTGAAAGGCTATCATCTTGTCGAAACGCGCATTCTCGCCCGCCGCAAGAACGGCTGGGTAGGCTTGCCCTATGTCTGGAACGCCGACCAGACGGACGCGGTTCTCAAACGCGCGGGCGAGATTATTCCGATGACGATGCGCCGGCCCGACGGGCGCGAGGAGAAATTCAACTATCTCGTCCCGAACGCCAATCAGTGCAAAGGCTGCCATGCGACGACTCTCAAAACGCGCGAACTGCGTCCCATCGGTCCGAAGGCGCGGCACCTAAACAAGATGTCGACTTTCGTCGCCGGAAAGAACCAGCTCGATGTCTGGGACGAAAAAGGCATGCTCGCCGGCTATCCGGGCGCGGATAAGGCGCCGAAAAACGCCGACTGGACGGACGCGTCCGCGCCGCTCGACGCGCGCGCGCGCGCCTATCTCGACGCCAATTGCAGCCATTGCCACAGCCCCACGGGCCCCGCCGACACATCCGGCCTCGATCTTCGCCCGATGGCCGAATTCGGGCCGCGCACGGGTCTGTGCAAGTCGCCGATCGCGGCGGGCGCGGGAACGGGCGGGCGGCCCTTCGACATCGTACCGGGCGAACCCGATCGATCGATCCTTCTTTACCGCATGGAGATCGACGATCCCGGCGCGATGATGCCGGAGCTCGGCCGCGCCGTCGAACATGAAGAAGGCGTCGCGCTGATCCGTCAGTGGATCAAGGAGATGAAAGGAAGTTGCTCGTAAAGGGCGTCGCGCGCGCCTCGCGCGGTTTTTTCCGCGCTATGCGCCGAGCGCCTTCCTTGCCCGGCCCATCGCCATTAGCGGGAAGTAGTGGCGGTAGAGATTGTAGTTGATCATGAAGGCGCGCGAGAGCTCCGGGCCCTGCTTCAGGCGCTCCGTAAGCAGAGGATCGCCGAGCTTGATCGTCTGGCCGACGCCATAGCCGGGGAATCCGGTTCCCGTATATTCCGGCTCCTCCCACGTGCCTTCCTTTTGCCGCTCGATGAGAAAAGCGAGGCCGCGCTGGATCGCATCGCGGTCCTGCGGCCGGTTCGCCGCGACGAGTCCCATCAACGCCCACGCTGTCTGCGAGGCCGTCGTCGTCCCGCGTCCCTTCATCGCCGGGTCCATATAAGAGGCGCAAGATTCGCCCCAGCCGCCATCCGGCTGCTGCATGGAGACAAGCCAGTCACAGGCGCGCGCGACATAGGGCGCCGACATGTCCTCGCCGATCGCTTCAAGCGCCGGCAGCACGGCGCCCGTGCCGTAGACGTAATTGACGCCCCAGCGGCCGAACCAGGAGCCGTCCGCCTCCTGCTCGTTCTTTATCCATTGGAGCGCGCGGACCATCGCCGGGTGGCTCTTGTTAAACCCAAGCTTGCCGAACGCCTCGATGATATGCGCAGTGACGTCGACCGACGGCGGGTCGAGCGCTTCGCCGAAATCGCAGAACGGAATCTTGGTCAGGATCTGCTTGGTGTTGTCCTTGTCGAAGGCGCCCCAGCCGCCGGAGGCCGACTGCATGGCGGTCAGCCAATCGACGCCGAGACGGATCGCCTCCTCAACGCCCCGCTCTCTCCATTTCGGATCGTCCCGGAATTGCGAGAGAATGATCAGCGCGACGGCGGTATCGTCCGTATCGGGATAGAAGTAGTTCTTGTATTCGAAGGCCCAGCCGCCCGGCGCGACGTTCGGAACCTTCACCTGCCAGTCGCCCGGGCGCCTGACCTGCTGGTCGAGCAGCCACTGAACGGCTTTGTCGACCTCGGCCGGATATTTCTCGATCAGCGCCGCATCGTCGAGCGCGAGCAGCGCCAGTTCGGTGTCCCATACGGGCGAGGTCGACGCCTGGATGTAAGTCGCCCCGCCGACGTCGACGCGCCAGCGCGGGTCGTCGAGCGCGCCGATTCCGGCCGCAAGATTCGGGTGATCGACGGCATAGCCTTCCGTGTAGAGCGCCATGAGCGAATAGATCCAGGGCGGCTGGATGCCGCCCCACACGCCGTCGGCGTCCTGATGCTGAATGATCCATTCGAGCACGCGCTTGACCGCCGCGTTCCGAAAGAGGCCGATTCCGGTTCTGGCGCCGAAGCTTTGCAGCGCATGCAACGCCTTGTCGGCCGTGCGGAAAAATCGGTCCCAGAAATCGGCCTGCGGCTTGCGCGGCAGTTCGTAATCGAAGCGTTCGCGGCCTTCAGGAAAAAGCTCGTCGAGGCGGCGATCGGCCGGCAGCGGGCGCGCCGGCCGGCGCGCCGACAAAATCGCAATCGGCATCAAGGTCGCGCGCGCCCATTGCGCGAAATTGTAGATTGAAAAGACAAACCAGTTCGGGAACCAGATCACCTCGGGCGGCAGGTTCGGCGTCTTCTCCCACGGCCACTCGCCGATGAGCGCCAGCCAGTAACGCGTGAAGACGCGCACATTCTTCAGTCCGCCCCTGGAGAGAATCCATTCGCGCGCGCGGCGCATATGCGGCGCGTTCGGATCGTCGCCCTCGCACCTCAACGCCGCATAGGCCTCCACCGTCGTGTTGATGTCGCCGGCCGGCGCGCCGTAATAAATGCGCCAGGAGCCATCCTCGCTCTGCGCGTCGCGCAAAGACTGCGCGAGCCGCGCGTTCAAATGGTGATCGTCGAGCCGCATGAACCAGAGCGCGAGGCGCCACTGCGCCTCCATGCAGGAATTGGATTCAAGCCGGCCGACCCAATAACCGCCCGCTTTCTGGCTCCTCGCGAGCCAATCGCCCGCGCTGTCGATGGCGCGCGAGAGCGCCGCTGCGAAATTGTCCCCGCGCGCGCGCGCTCCCTCGCCGTCCTTGAGAATTTCAGCCCCGGTCATGACCCGCCTTATTTTGCCGCACTTTCTTCGGGAATGACGCCGGGCCCGTCAAGATGGCGCAGCGACGGCTGCGCCCGGGATGACACTGAATGGCGATGCGACTAAGGTCCGGCCTCCGATTTTCAAAGGGCCGCATGATGAATCTCCGCTCCGTCGCCAGCGCAGCCGTTCTCGCATTCTCGCTCGCCGCCTGCGGAAAGAACGCCGTCCCGCCCGCCGCCGGCGCCGGGCCCGAACAATCGGCGACCGCCAGCGAAGAAAAACGCGCCCCGGTCGGCGACGCCTTCACCTACGCCAACTACATGGATGCGCGCGTCACCAACGCCGATCTCGATCTGACCGTGGATTTCGACCGGAAAGTGATCGACGGCGTTGCGACGCTCGATTTCGTCCGTGAAAAGGCGGGAGCGCCGGTGCTCGATCTTGATACGAACGATCTGACCATAAAATGGGCGCAAACCAGCGCCGGCGACGGTTCGTGGACGCCCGCCAAATATTCGCTCGGGCCGGACGCGCCGCTCAAAGGATCAAAACTTGAAATCGAGATTCCGGAAGGCGCGACCAAAGTCCGCATCGCCTACGAGACCAGCCCCGGCGCGATCGGCCTGCAATGGCTGGACGCGGCGCAGACCGCCGGCAAGAAATCGCCTTATGTCTACAGCCAGAACGAAGAGCTCGGCGCGCGCTCGATGGCGCCCTTGCAGGATACCCCCGCGGTGCGGATGACCTATACGGCGCATGTGCGCGTCCCCAAGGGGCTGCGCGCGGTGATGAGCGCCGAGCAGGACAGCGGCCCGCGGGACGGCGACTACACATTCAAGATGCCGCAGAAGATACCGTCCTATCTGATCGCGCTCGCCGTCGGCGATATCGATTTTAAGGCGATTTCCAACGAGGTCGGCGCCTATTCGGAACCCTCCGTCGTCGCGGATGCGGCGAAGGAATTCGAAGACACGCCGCAAATGATTGCGGCGGCGCAGGCGCTCTACGGTCCCTATCGCTGGGGCCGCTATGACATGCTCATCCTGCCGCCGAGCTTTCCTTATGGCGGCATGGAGAATCCGCGCCTCACCTTTCTGACACCGACGCTGCTGGCGGGCGACAAGAGCCTTGTCGATACGGTCGCCCATGAGCTTGCGCATTCCTGGTCCGGCAATCTCGTCACCAATGCGACCTGGCGCGACGCATGGCTGAACGAAGGCGTGACGACCTATGTCGAGAACCGCATCGTCGAAAAGGTCTATGGCCGCGAGCGCGCGGAGATGGAACGCGTGCTCGAACTCAAGGACCTGAAACAGACCGTGGCGGATGAGGACCGACCTGAATTGACGGCGCTCAAAATGCCCGCCGACATGGCGGATCCGGACGACGCCTTTTCGGATATTTCGTACAACAAGGGCGCGTTTTTCCTGTTCTTCCTTGAAAGCCGGTTCGGCCGCGAGGCGTTCGACGGCTTCCTCAAAAGCTATTTCGATCACTTCGCCTTCCAGTCGATCACGACGGAAGATTTCGTCGCTTATCTGAAGTCGCATCTGATGGCGGCGCATCCGGGCGCCGTCACCGACGATGAGATCAATGCGTGGGTTTACGAGCCCGGCCTTCCCTCAACGCTTCCCGTTCCCCATTCGGACGCCTTCGATCGCGTCGACGCCGAGCGCGCCGACTGGCTGGCCGGCAAGATCGCCGCCAAGGACATTGACGCCCGTCACTGGTCGGCGCTCGAATTCCTGCATTTTGTCGGCTCGCTGCCGGACGGGACGACGCCGGCGCAAATGGCCGATCTCGACGCCGCCTTCGGCTTCACCGCAACGAAAAACGCCGAAATCGCCTTCGCCTGGTATATGAAGGCGATCAAGGCCGGTTACGAACCCGCCATGCCGGCGATCGAGGCGTTTTTGATCCGCGTCGGACGCGGCAAGTTCATCTATCCGCTCTATGCGGCGCTGAAAGAAAACGGCCGCGAGGATTTCGCCAGGCAGATCTACGCCGAAGCGCGGCCGGACTATCATCCCGTCGCGCAGCGCCGGCTCGACAAGACGCTGGGATAGCGCCGCCGCGCCCGGCTATCGCGCCGCCCGTTCGTAGATATTGATCGGGCGGTCCTTATATTTCGTGCGCGCGACTTCGCGGAAGCCGAGTTTCTCGGCGACGCGGATCGACCTGGCGTTTTCGGGATCGATGATGCAACAGGCCGGCGAACCGGGAAGATTCGCGTCCTTCCACTCGATCGCCGCGCGCGCCGCCTCCGTCGCATAGCCTTTGCCATGCGCATCGGCGACGATCACCCAGCCGAATTCGGGCTTTCCCGTCAAAGGCGGATCGATATTTCGCTTGAAGTCCGCAAGGCCCACCTCGCCGAGAAACCGCCCGGTTTCTTTCTCCTCGACGATCCAGAAGCCGTAGCCGCAAATGTCCCAATAGCCCGACATGCGCGCGAACTTCGTCCAGGCGTCCTCCTCATTGAGCGGCGTCACCGTCGTGTAACGCGAGACCTGTGGGTCCGCCCACATGGCGCAATAGGCTGGAAAATCATCAAGAGTCCGCCCACGGAGAATAAGCCGCGGCGTTTCCACGACCGGCGTAACGCCCATTATTTTTCTCCGGCCTTCGTCTTCGCGATATAGTCGTCGATCTGCTGCTCGAGCACGGGCAGAGGCAGGCTGCCCTGATCGAGAACGGCGTCGTGGAACTTGCGGATGTCGAACTTGTCGCCCAGGGCCTTTTCCGCCTTGCGGCGCAAATCCAGAATTGTCAGCTCTCCAATCTTGTAGGCGAGCGCCTGTCCGGGCCAGGCGATGTAGCGGTCGACTTCGGTCTGCACGTTCTTCATCGACAGCGCGGTGTTCGAGGCGAGATAGTCCATCGCCTGCTGGCGCGTCCATCCCTCCGCATGGAGCCCGGTGTCGATGACGAGCCGGCAAGCGCGCCACATCTCCATCGACAGCCGGCCGAACTCCTCATAAGGCGTTTGATAGACGCCCATTTCTTCGCCGAGCTTTTCGGAATAAAGGCCCCAGCCCTCGCCGAATGCGTGCGAATAGAACTGTTTTCTGAATTCCGGCGCGCCCTCGACTTCATAGCTGAGGGCGATCTGCAAGTGATGGCCCGGGACGGCCTCATGCAGGGTGAGCGAGGGAATTTCGTAGAGCGGACGCTTGTCGAGATGCGTCGTGTTCACCCAGTACTCGCCGCCATGATCGCTTCCCGGCGGCGCGCCCGAATAACGCGCCGACGTGTAATTCTCCGCAATCGCCGCGGGCACAGGCTGCACCGAATAAGGCTGGCGCGGCAGTTTGCCGAAATAGCCGGGCAGCTTGCCGTCGATCGACTTTGCGACCCAGGCGGCGTAGCGCAACAGCTCCGTCGGCGTCTTCGCATAGAACTGCGGATCCGTCCTGAGAAAATGCAGGAAGTCGGCGAATGAGCCCTTGAAGCCGGACTTTTTGATAACGGCGTCCATTTCCTTTCGGATGCGCGCGACCTCCTTCAGACCGATCTTGTGCACCTCATCCGGCGTGAGATCGTCGCGATTGGTGTAGTAGCGCACGAGCGCGGCGTAATATTCCTTCCCGTCCGGCAGATATTCGGCGCCGACATGATCCTGCGCCTTTTTCGCGTACTCATTCTCCATGAAATCGAGGACGCGCGCGTAGGCCGGGATCACTTCATGCGTCAGGACGTCCCGCCCCTTCGCGCGAAGCGCCTTCTGATCCTTCGCGGAGATCGAGTCGGGGAACGATTTGAAAGGCGCGTAGAGCGGATGCGCCTCGGCCGTTTTCGTCACCTGCGCTTCGAAAGACGGCATGACGCCGGGCAATATCTCCTTCGGCTGCGCGAAGCCGTCGGCGAGTCCCTGCCGCATATTCGCGATCTCCTGATCGAAATAGGCCGGCAGCCCTTCGAGCCGCTTGATGTAATTCTCGTAGTCCTTTTTGGTGCGGAACGGGGTCGCGCTGACGAGATAGTCCACATTCGAATGAAACCCGGTATCGGCGAGAAACGGGATGCGCCAGCTGTCGAATTTCGCAAGTTCGATCTCGTGCCTCAAAATGAAGCGCAGAATTTCGGCCGAAACCCGATCCGTCTCGCTGACCCCGGACAGATCGATCGCGTCGAGCCGCTTCAGAAAGGCTTCGTGCTCGGCGTTCTGGCGCGCAAAGTCCGCCGGCGCGACGCCTGGAACCTTGTCGTTATAATCATTGACGCCGGCGAAAGTCGCCCCGAAGGGATCCTCCTTCAGCTCATTCGCCCAGTAATCCGAGAACAGCTGCTTGAGGTCGTCCGAGGGCGCTGCAAGCGCAGGCGATATGAGAACAACGGCCGCGAGCGCGGCGGCGAGCAAGCGAATCATCAGGGGCCTCCGAAGACAAGCCGGCCATCTTAGGGAGAATCCGCGCGGCCGCAATCGCGCGGGCGACCCCGCCCGCCGCGCTCGGCGCGGCCCGTTTTTACCAGGCGATTGAATCTGCTACACCGCGCCTGCACGGGAAAGGCGCATGGATACACGAAAAGCGCAAAGCCAAAGCTCGCCCCGCCGCGCCCTCGCCTATGCGGCGCTCGTCATTGGTGCGACCTATTACCTCTTCGAATTCGTCGCGCGCGTCGCGCCGAGCCTGGCGGTCGACCAGATCGCGGCCAATTTCGGCCTGTCGAATGACGGTTTCGGGACGCTCGCCAGCACGTTCTTCTGGATCTACGCGCCGATGCAGATCGCGGTCGGCCTGTTGCTCGACCGCTATGGCGCGCGCCCGCTCGCGCTTATCGGATCGCTTGCCTGCGCCGCCGGTTTCTTCATTTTCACAGCAACGTCGACTCCATTCATCGGCGCGGTCGGACGCATGCTGACAGGTTTTGGCGCGTCCTTCGCCTTTGTCGGCGCGCTTTACCTCGTCAACCACTGGTTTCCGCCCGAACGCTTCGCGTTTTTCTCGGGCGCGGTGAACGCCATCGGCATGATCGGCACGGCGATCGGTTCGGTGTTCCTGACGGCGTTGATCGGCCATTTCGGGTGGCGCGACGTTTTCTTCGCGATCGCCGCTTTCGGCGTCATCATATTCCTGTCCGCCCTCCTGTTCCTTCGCGATGCGCCGGGCTCGCCGGCGCCAACGCAAGAACCGCTCCTCGGGGAGGCGCGCTCAAAGCTCGCCGCCGTCGCCGCTGACTGGCGCACATGGCTGATCGCGCTGCTGGGAATGCTCTATTATACGCCGATCAACGTCTTCGGCGTCCTGTGGGGCAATGACGCGCTGACCTCCGAAAACGGACTGACGAGCGTCGAGGCGGAAACCGCCGTCTCCATGATGTTCTGGGGCATGGCGGCCGGCAGCGTCGCTTTCGGCTGGATCTCGGACGCCATCGGCCATCGCAAATGGCTCGTGATTGGCGGCGCCGCAGCGACGGCCTGCGCCTTTTGCCCGGTGATCTACCTGCCGTTGCATTCGACGGTCATTATCAGCGCCCTGCTCTTTCTCGTCGGCTTTTTCGCGGGCGGGCAAATGCTGACCTTCGCGCTCGCCAAGGAATCCCACAGCCGGAATATCACGGGCACGATCGTCGCCTTTGTGAACATGATCGGCATCGGCGGCGCGATGGTCTTCCAGCCGCTGACGGGCTACCTGCTTGAGGCGACGGGGCAGAACTTCGCCGAAGCGCTGACCGTCGTGCCGATTGCGCTGGCTTTGACCGCAGCGCTGGCGATCCTCGTCAAAGAGCAGCGCCACCCGGACCACGCGCCGACAGGCTGAGCGCGCCGCCCCTTCCTTTTCCGGAGGTTCCGCCTATGTTCCGCCCATGCCCGCGCCCGGAAAACCGACCCGCAGAAGAAAACCGAATTCGCAGCCCGTCACGGCGAAGGCCGATCTGACGCCGGGCGGCTTTTCCGAAGCCGTCGCGGCCTATCACGACCGGGTCCGCGCCGCCGACTGGACGCCGCACCGGCCCGAACGCCCGCTGGTTTCGGGCAAGTCGAAGCCCTTGCGCGTCGTCTCCGCCTATCAGCCGGCGGGCGACCAGCCGGCTGCGATCGCCGAGCTCGTCGCCGGAATTAAGGCGGGCGAATTCGACCAGGTGCTCCTCGGCGCGACCGGCACCGGCAAGACCTTCACGATGGCGAAGGTGATCGAGGCCGTGCAGCGCCCCGCGCTCATCCTCGCGCCGAACAAGACGCTCGCCGCCCAGCTCTACGGCGAGTTCAAGGCCTTCTTCCCGGACAATGCGGTCGAATATTTCGTCTCCTATTACGACTATTACCAGCCGGAGGCCTATGTTCCGCGTACGGACACCTACATAGAAAAGGAATCCTCGATCAACGAGCAGATCGACCGCATGCGCCACGCCGCGACGCGCGCCATCCTCGAGCGCAACGACGTCATCATCGTCGCCTCCGTCTCGTGCATTTACGGCATCGGATCGGTCGAGACCTATACGGCGATGACCTTTTCGCTGAAAGTCGGCGAGACCATCGCGCGCTCGAAGCTGCTCGCCGATCTCGTCGCGCTGCAATACCGCCGCGCCGACGCCGCGTTCGCGCGCGGCTCGTTCCGGGCGCGCGGCGACGTCATCGAGATCTTCCCGGCGCACTATGAGGACCGCGCCTGGCGCGTCTCGCTTTTCGGCGACGAGATCGAGGCGATTTCGGAATTCGACCCGCTGACAGGCCAGAAGACCGACGAGCTCGAAGAAATCTCCGTCTACGCCAATTCGCATTATGTGACGCCGCGCCCGACGCTGAATCAGGCGATCGAGGGCGTCAAGAAGGAGCTGAACGAGGTCCTGCCGGTCATGCGCGCGGAGGGAAAGCTGCTCGAAGCCCAGCGCCTCGAACAGCGCGTGCAATTCGATCTGGAGATGATGGCGGCGACCGGCTCCTGCCCCGGCATCGAGAACTATTCGCGCTATCTGACGGGCAGGAAGCCCGGCGAGCCGCCGCCGACGCTGTTCGAATATCTCCCGGAAAACGCGCTGATCTTCTGCGACGAAAGCCACGTCACCGTGCCGCAGATCGGCGCCATGTTCCGCGGCGACTTCAACAGAAAGCGCACGCTCGCCGAATACGGCTTCCGCCTGCCCTCCTGCATGGACAACCGGCCGCTCAAATTCGAGGAGTGGGAGAAGATGCGCCCGCAGACGATTCATGTCTCGGCGACGCCGGGCGCGTGGGAGCTCGAACGCACCGGCGGCGTCTTCGTCGAGCAGGTGATCCGCCCGACCGGCCTTGTCGACCCGCAAGTCGAAATCCGCCCCGTCACGGGAGAAAAGACCAATCAGGTCGACGACGTGATCGCGGAGGCCAAACAGGTCGCCAAGCGCGGCGGGCGCGTGCTCGTCACCACGCTGACGAAGCGCATGGCCGAAGACCTCACCGAATATATGCACGAACAGGGCGTGCGCGTGCGCTACATGCACTCCGACATCGACACGCTGGAGCGGATCGAGATCATCCGCGACCTGCGTCTCGGCGCCTTCGACGTTCTCGTCGGCATCAACCTGCTCCGGGAAGGGCTCGACATTCCCGAGTGCCAATTGGTGGCGATCCTCGACGCCGACAAGGAAGGCTTCCTCAGGTCCGAAACCTCGCTCATCCAGACCATCGGCCGCGCGGCGCGCAATGTCGACGGCCGCGTCATTCTCTATGCGGACGGGATGACCGGTTCGATGGAGCGCGCGCTCGCCGAAACGACGCGCCGGCGCGAAAAGCAGCTCGCGCATAACGCGGCGCACGGCATCACGCCCGCGACCGTCAAGGCCGCCATCGCCGACATCGCCCGCGACGACGACGAGGGCCGCAAGGCCGCCATGGGCCAGACCTTTGTCGGGCACAGAAACGTCCGCGCGCGCGGACGCGGCGAGATCGCGGCCGGGTTCGCCGAGGGCGAAGCGGAGTTTGCGGGCGCCGGGCACAATCTGAAAGCCGTGCTCGCCGGCCTCGAAAAGGAGATGCGCGAGGCCGCCGCCAATCTCGAATTCGAGGAGGCGGCGCGCCTGCGCGATGAAATCAAGCGCCTGCAGGAAGTCGAACTCGCCGTCGCCGATGACCCGATGGTCCGTCAGTACGAAGTCGAAAACCGCATCGCCGAAGGATCGGAAGGCCGGATCAAAAAGTCAGAAGGAACGGTGAGCCGGTTGCTCAGCAAGCCGAGGGGGACAAACGGTCATCGCGGGCGAAGACGGTAATTTGCGAAGCGTGCTTGCCGCGGCGCAATTCATCCCACCCCGGCCCGCATATGAGATGCATCCGCGTCACCAATTGAAATTAATGCCCGCTTCCGCTGCGTGGATGCCGCCCGTCGCGTTTTTGTCCGTGGCGCCGAGATAGCGGTAAGCGACTTCGATCGAAACACGTTTCGCTATGAACGCTTCTATACCCGCGCGACCCGAATAGCCGAACGCCCAAGAATGATCGGCCGCGCTCCCTATGCCGACCAGATTCACTTTGGCATGGGAATAATTGGGGCCAATGCCGCCGGAGATGAAGGGGCTGACGCCGGCCCGCGTATCATACTGCCATCGAAATCCGGCCAGACCGGAAAGGCTCCATGCTCGCGCAGATATTACACCGGGGATGCGCTCTGAATCGCGCACGTACACAGCCTCCGTCTCAAAAAGAATTCGGCTGCGCCCATAGAGCGAGATCGTGTGGTCGAATCCAAGTGCGCCTTCCGGATCGCTGATTGACCCGCTAACACCGGCTATGTGACCGTGAAATGCATATCCGCCGCGCACAAAAAATCTATTGCGCCACGAAGCGTAGTCGGCCGCGCGGTCGAACCGCCCGGCGGCGGAATCGCCGCCAGCAACCGCTGCTGAAGGGGCAACAACGGCAAGAGCAAGCGCACATAACGCTATTTTCATGCTACCCTCCTGTGTTCACACACGTATTGCTTTGCTCAGTTGGTTAATAGTTAGTTAACTTGCGCTCTTTCTTGCCCTATGAGGAAGACGCTGACGTCTCTTTTTCAGCATAAGCGCGCGCGGATATTGTATCGCTCCGTCCGCCGGGCAGATCGGCGCTCTCGCCTAGAACAAAGCTTTGGGGTTGCGCGTTGTGCCTCCCCCGCAAGCGGGGAGGAGGCAACGTCATCCCGCACGCGCTGCGACACATCCTTCGAGACGCCCTTGCGCTTCATCCTGAGGGCGCCGCGAAGCGGCGCGTCACGAAGGACGAAGCGACAAGGGCTCCTCAGGATGAAGAGTGCTGCTGCGCAGATGCGGGATCGCCCTCGGCATGTGGCTGGCCGATCCCGTGTCTGCGGAGCAATGCTTCGCATTGCGCCGCGCACGGGATGACGGTTGAGGCCACTCAAGAAAACCACGCCCGTCATCCCGGATGCGCTGCAGCACGAAGTGATGCAGCGCTGGTCCGGGATCGCTCCCGGCAGGTGGCAGGCCGATCCCGTGTCTGCGCCGCAGCGTTTCACGCTGCGCCGCGCACGGGATGACGACGTTGCAGATGCGGGCGTTGCACGTTGCGCCGCGCGCGGGATGACGGTGAGGCCGAATTCCCATAGACGGCGCCTATGGGCGGATGGGTTTACATGATGGCGAACAGGCCGCACGGCGTTCTCTATGTCGGCGTCACGGCGGATCTCGGGCGTCGCATTCATCAGCACAGGAATGGCGAAGGCTCGGCGTTCTGCCGGAAATACGGGATTGACCGGCTCGTCTGGTCGGAGCGTTTCGAACGCATCGAGGACGCCATCGCCTTCGAGAAGCGGATCAAGAAATGGCGTCGCGACTGGAAAATCAGGCTGATCGAAGACATGAATCCCGGCTGGCGCGACCTCTACGAAACCATCATGCACTGACCGTCATCCCGGATGCGGCGCGGCATGAAATGACGCGCCGCTGGTCCGGGATCGGTTGGCGGTTCTTGCCTGTTGGCGCGCGATCCCGTGTCTGCGCCGCAGCGTTGCACGCTGCGCCGCGCACGGGATGACGGAGGTGTCTGCGGCGCACCGCTTCGCGCTGCGCCGCGCACGGGATGACGGCTCTCAATTAACCATAAAATTTCACAATTCCGGACCCCCGAAACCCGTCGATTCGCCAATTGGTTGTTTACGGATTATCGAGCGGTTTCAGCCG
>WGLT01000012.1 GCA_016125425.1 Alphaproteobacteria bacterium | reverse complement strand
TCAATCCCGCCTTGACGGTTCTGGAAGAGGTCAAGCAGCGCGATGCCGTCGATCGCGACGTCCTGATTGAAGGTGATGGTCAGGCTTTCTCCCGTGCGGATCGTGTTGGTGACCTCGTCATCGGTGACGCCGAGTCCGTCCACCTCGCAGGCGAGAACGGGGAGCTTCGTCGCGCAGGTCGATCCGTCCTGAGGCTGCGAATTCGTGATCACGCCGCCCGTCGACGTCACCGTATAAGCGGCGGTCGAAAGCGGAGTCGTCGGGTCTGTAAAGTCGAGGATAGCCGCATTTGCTGCGCCCGCGAAGGCGAACGCGCCAACCGCGACCATAGTGGCCATAATCTTACGCATGATCTTCCCCAATGAAGCGTCGGCCGATTCATTACGCTTACGACATGATTAGTCAACGCTTTGGCAAGCTTAATGAACAATTTAATGTGCGATTGCACCCAAGAGGCGAGCGCGCGACGGCGCATGCGCGAAAGACGCGTGTGCGCAGCAACATCTTGCAGCTTTTAGGTACAAATACCGCGTAATTTCAGGGGTCCGGCGCCGAATCCGGGAACGCGGGGGACCGCGTTTCGCCCGATCCGGTTTCAGGCCGCGCGCAAATCGCGCCAGCGCCGGCGTTCATGCGGGGGAAACAGCCGGCCCGCGAGCGCCGAAACCGCAAGCGCGATCGGCGCGGCGACCGCCACCGCCGCCACCGTCAAGGCCGACAGGAGAAGAACGATGAATAACAGGGAAGCGTCGGATATGGCCTGAAGGGCTCGCGCCGCGCGGCTGCGCTGTTCGCCCTTGCTGTTCCCGATGCTCGCTGGTTCCGCCACGACGCGCCACACTCGCTGAGAGTCGGACTTAAGCACGCAAGTCCGGCGCCGTCCAGAGACGCTGCGGACCGCCGCGTCATCAGCGCGCTTCGGCGCTCGCTTTCTCATAAGCGACATTGATGGCGGCCATGCGCGCCTCGGCGATCTTGACGAGCGATGGCGGCACGCCGCGCGCGATCAGCGCGTCGGGATGGTTGTCGCGGACGAGCGCGCGATAGGCGGCTTTAAGCGCATCCGCGCCGGCGCCCGGCTCGACGCCCAGTATGACGAAAGGATCGTCCGCCTCCCGGCCGAGATGGATGGCGCGCAGGCGCCGCCAGGCCGCCGGCGAAATTCCGAAAACCTTGGCCGCCTGATCAAGCAGAGCTCGCTCGCGCGGATGCTCGACGCCGTCGGCAAGCGCGACATAGAGAAGACAGTCAAGAACGTCTTCGAGCACGGCGGGTTCGTCGGAAAAGAGCCGCGCGACCTGTTCGAGATAATGCTCGAAGCCGGCGACGTCCTGCTGCGCGAGGCGATAGATCATCCGC
Organism: Alphaproteobacteria bacterium; assembly: GCA_016125425.1. GTDB lineage: Bacteria > Pseudomonadota > Alphaproteobacteria > Caulobacterales > Parvularculaceae > Amphiplicatus. The sequence continues at coordinate 267,643 of WGLT01000012.1, read as the reverse complement.
ACGCGCGGTTCTTCCGACGGCGGATAGGCGAAAAAGCGGCGGAAAGCGTCGATCTCGGATTCAAGGACAACGCCGTCCGCCTTCGCCATTTTGGCCGAGAGCGCGATGAGCGCGATCGAAAAGGCGACCTCGTCGCGCCTCGCCTTCTGCCGGGCGAGCGCGTCAAGCGCGGCGCCGAGCGTGCGTCGGCGCGCGCCTTCAATCACCGATTGCAGTCTTTCCCATACCCTCATGACCTGTCTGCTAGCCGTTTCGCACTGGGCGCGCCAGCCGGAGCGCGATTTCCACGCCTTTTCCATAGGGAGTGTGCGAAATTTGTGGAAAAAATAAATCCCGGCGATATGTCCGCGGGTTGACGAAGCATCAGCGCAAAGGGTGCGCCGAGCGAGGAGCTGCGCCTTTTGCAATAGGCCTGTTTTTGGTCAAACTGCATCGGGGTCTGGAAGGGTCGCAGCGATGGATGCCGATTCAGTCGTTCATCAGTTGCGTATTCTCGCGGTCGGAATCGTCGTCGGCGCCGGCTGCATGCTGTTGGTGCTGGCGATTTCAGGCGGGTTGTAATCACCGGCCATTTTCAGGGTCGTAGGCCAGAATGGGCGCGAGCCATTTCTCGGCCTCGGCCGCGCTCACGCCCTTTCGCCGGGCGTAGTCCCTGACCTGATCCGCGCCGATCTGGCCGACGCCGAAATAGAGCGAGGCCGGGTGGCTGAAATAAAGCCCGGAAACCGACGCCGGCGGCGTCATCGCAAAACTTTCGGTGAGCGCGACGCCTGCAAGGTCTTGCGCCTTCAACAGCTTGAAAAGCGTCTCCTTCTCCGTGTGGTCAGGTTGCGCCGGATAGCCGGGCGCGGGCCGGATCCCCTGATAGTCCTCCCGGATCAGCGCTTCGATGTCGCGCGCCTCGCCCTTTTCATATCCCCAGAACTCCCGGCGCGCGCGTTCATGCAGATGTTCGGCGAAAGCCTCCGCCAGCCGGTCGGCCAGCGCTTTCGACATGATTGCGGAATAATTGTCGTGGGCGTCGTCAAAGGACGCGGCGAGCGCCTCTTCTCCGATCCCGGCGGTGACGGCGAAGAGCCCGACATAATCGGCGAGCCCCGTCTCAAGCGGGGCGACGAAATCGGAGAGACAATAATTCGGCGACGCGCTGTCGCGCTTGGCGATCTGCTGACGCAGCCCGTGCAGGCGCGCCAGCTCCTGCGAACGGCGCTCGTCGGCGAAGAGGATGATGTCGTCGCCGTCGCTATTGGCCGGCCAGAAGCCGACGACGCCGTTCGCCGTCAGCAGCTTCTCCCCGACGATGCGCGCCAGCATCGCCTGCGCGTCCTTGAAGAGCGCGCGCGCCGGCGCGCCCACGATCTTGTCGTCGAGAATTTGCGGATATCTGCCCGCGAGATCCCATGAAGCGAAAAAAGGCGTCCAGTCGATATAGCGCGCAAGCGTCGCAAGATCGTAATTCGTGAATGCGCGCGCGCCGATGAAAGACGGTTTCGGCGGCGCATAATCCTTCCAGTCGAGCGCGAGGCGGCGCGCGCGCGCCTCTTCGAGCGAGAGGCGCGGGTTGCGCGAGCGCCCTTTCGCATGCTGCTCGCGGATTTTCGCATATTCCTCGTTCGTCTTGGCGAGGAAGGGGCCGCGCCGCTCGTCTGAAATGAGATCGCCGACGACTCCCACCGCGCGGCTCGCGTCCGTGACGTAAACAACGCCCTTGTCGTAGTTGGGCGCGATCTTCACGGCGGTGTGCGCGCGGCTCGTCGTCGCCCCGCCGATGAGAAGAGGAATCTCGAAGCCCTGCCGCTTCATCTCCGAGGCGACATGGCGCATTTCGTCGAGGCTCGGCGTGATGAGGCCCGACAGCCCGATCATGTCGACATTATTCTTTCTGGCTTCGTTGAGAATCTTTTCAGCCGGAACCATGACGCCGAGATCGATCACCTTATAATTGTTGCACTGAAGAACGACGCCGACGATGTTCTTGCCGATATCGTGCACATCGCCCTTGACGGTCGCCATCAGGACGACGCCGTTGGGCTTGCCCTGATCGAGCCCCTGCTCCTCTTTCTCCTTCTCCATGAAGGGCGTGAGATAGGCGACCGCCTGTTTCATCACGCGCGCGGATTTGACGACCTGCGGCAGGAACATCTTCCCGGCGCCGAACAGATCGCCGACGACATTCATGCCGTCCATAAGCGGGCCCTCGATGACGTGGAGCGGACGGCCGAGTTTGACCCGCGCCTCCTCCGTGTCCTCGACGATGAATTCATTGATCCCTTGGACCAGGGCGTGGCGCAGCCGCTCTTCGACCGGCGCTTCGCGCCAGGAAAGATCGACGCCCGGTTTCTTCCCCGCTTCGCCGCGATAACGCTCGGCGACTTCGAGAAGCCGTTCCGTCGCGTCTTCGCGGCGGTTGAGGATCACGTCCTCGACCGGGTCCCTCAGATCTTTCGGTATTTCGTCATAGATCGCGAGCTGGCCGGCGTTGACGATGCCCATATCCAGGCCGGCCTTGATCGCGTGATAGAGAAAGACCGAGTGCATCGCCTCGCGCACCGGCTCATTGCCGCGAAAGGAGAAGGAGATATTGGAGACGCCGCCGGAGACGCGCGCATGCGGCAGCGTCTTCTTGATCGCGCGCGTCGCCTCGATGAAGTCGACCGCGTAATTATTGTGCTCCTCGATCCCGGTCGCGACCGCGAAGATATTCGGGTCGAAAATGATGTCCTCGGGAGGAAAGCCGATTCCGGTCAATAGCTTGTAGGAACGCGCGCAGATCTCGATCTTGCGCGCGGCGGTGTCCGCCTGGCCCTTTTCGTCGAACGCCATGACGACGGTCGCCGCGCCGTAGCGCATGATCTTGCGGGCGTGCTCGAGAAACGGCCCCTCGCCTTCCTTCAGCGAGATCGAGTTGACGATCGCCTTTCCCTGGACGTTTTTGAGCCCCTCCTCGATCACTTCCCATTTCGAGGAGTCGATCATCACAGGCACGCGCGAAATATCAGGCTCCGACGCGATGAGCCTCAGGAAGGTGCGCATCGCAAGGACGCCGTCGAGCATGCCCTCGTCCATATTGACGTCGATGATCTGCGCGCCGTTTTCGACCTGCTGGCGCGCGACCGCGAGGGCCTCCTCATAGAGGCCGTCTTTGATCAGTTTGCGGAATTTCGCCGAGCCGGTGACATTTGTCCGCTCGCCGATATTGATGAATGTCGGGAGCGTCATGCGGCGGCGTCCGCGCCCTTCGGCGCCGGTTTCGGCCTCACGCCCAGCATATGGCAGAGCGCGTAAGCGAGTTCGTCGCGGTTCAGCGTGTAAAAGTGAAAATGCTTCACGCCGTGCTCGGCGAGATCGAGACACTGCTCGGCCGCGACGGTCGCGGCGACGAGCTGGCGCGTTTCCGGCTTGTCGTCGAGATTTTGAAACAACTTGACGATCCGCGCCGGCACGGTCGCGCCGCATGTGTCGGCCATTTTGCGCATGCCGGCGAAATTCGTGATCGGCATGATCCCCGGCACGATCGGAATCTCGACGCCCGCCGCGCGCGCGCGTTCGAGGAAACGCAGATAGACGGCGTTGTCATAGAAGAACTGCGTGATCGCGCGGCCCGCGCCCGCGTCGACTTTGCGTTTCAGCATGTCGATATCTTCGGCGAAGGACGCTGAGTCGGGATGCTTTTCGGGATAGCAGCCGACGGAGATTTCAAACGGCGCGATGCGGCGCGCGCCGGCGGCGAGTTCTGCGGCGTTGGCGTAGCCGCCGGGATGGGGCGCATAGGGCTCGCCCGCCCCGCCCGGCATGTCGCCGCGAAGCGCGACGATATGTTTGACGCCGGCCTTCCAATAGGCGCGCAAAACCTCATCGACCTCGTCTTTTGTCGCGGCGACGCAGGTGAGATGCGCCGCGACCGGCAGATTGGTCTCCCTGACGACGCGCGCGACCGTTTCATGCGTGCGCTCGCGCGTCGACCCGCCCGCGCCATAGGTCACCGAAACGAAATCGGGTTCGAGCGGGGCGAGCCGCGCGATCGACGCCCACAGCTTTTCCTGCATCGCCGGCGTTTTCGGCGGAAAAAATTCAAAGGAGACATGAAGGTCGGACAATTTTCGTCTCCCTAAGCGGCGCTCGCGCGCGATTTCAGCCTGCGCACTTCCGCCGGCGCGCCGAGCACCCAGATTTTGACCGTCAGTTTCTTTCCGTCGTCGGACTGCGGCGACAAGGTTTCGCTGGCGAGCAGATCCAGCCCGGACGCGCGCCGCCAGCCCGCGACCTCTTCATCGGAAAAGCCGAGGCGGCGATGGGCGTGCTCCTCGCGCAGGAATTCAAGCTCATGCGGCGCGAAATCGGAGATGATGAGCCTTCCGCCCGGCTTCAAAAGCCGCGCCGCCTCCTTCACTGCGGCGCCCGGTTCGGCGAGAAAATGCAGGACCTGATGCAAGCAGACGAGGTCGGCCGAGCCGGTTTCGAGCGGAAGCGAAAACAGATCGCCTTGCCGCACTTGCGCATTGTGAACGCCCGCCCTGTCGAGATTGGCGCGCGCGACCGACAGCATCTCGCGCGACAGGTCGAAGCCGACGCCGCTTTCAAAGCGGTCGGCGAAGATCTCCAGCATGCGGCCCGTGCCCGTGCCGAGATCGACAAACAGCCCGACCCGCTGCTCGCCGATCAGAGCGCGCATGCGCTGTTCTATATCGGGCTCGGGCAGATGCAGTTTGCGCACCCGATCCCATTCCGCCGCATTGGCTTCGAAATAGGCCGCGGCGGCCCGCGCGCGCGCCTCGCGGCTCTGGCGAAAGCGTTCGCGGTCGCGCGCGACGACGCGGTCGTCCACCTCGCCGAAGGATTTGAGCGCGGCCAGGACCGCGCCCGCCACCGAGGCGCCGTCCCCCTCTTCCGCCGCGCGGTAGAAAACCCAGGCGCCTTCGCGGTAGCGCTCGACGAGGCCGGCGTCGGCGAGGATCTTCAAATGCCGGCTGACCCGCGGCTGGCTCTGGCCGAGAATCTGGGTGAGTTCGCTGACGGTGAGTTCGCCGCGCAGCAGCAGGATCATGACGCGCAAACGCGTTTCCTCGCCGATCGCGCGGAAAAGATTCAGGGTCGCGTCCAGGCTCATGAGATTCGCCGCCGTTTTCCGCAGATATAAACATATCCTTATATGGGCGGCAAGACCAGCCGGCGCTGTGGCGCCCGCGCCCCAGCCTCGTCACGATTTCGAGCAAAGGCTTATGCTATGGCGCGATCAGGCTTATTTGAGGCCCGCCGCTTGAGCGGAGAAATCGGAGCGCACAATGAGGGGAATAAAGCTAGCGGCGGCGGCCTTGGCGGTCTGGGGCGCCGTCGGCCTCGCGCCGGCGCGGGCGCAGCTCGGCGCGACCGGGCCGGCGCCCGAAAGCGCGGACATCAAACGCGCCCAGACTGACACGACAAGCGGCAAGGAGGTCGACCCCTGGGAGAAGTTCAATCGCCGGATGTTCAAGGGCTATCTCTTTCTTGACGATAACATCCTCGTGCCGGCCGCACGCGGCTATCGGGCGGTCACCTTCAAGAAGGAGCGAAAGGGAATCGCCAATTTCCTCGCCAATGTGAAATTGCCGAATGTTCTCTTCAACGACCTCTTGCAGGGCAATCTCAAGCGCGGCGGACAGACGACGGCCCGTTTCCTCATCAATACGACGATCGGCCTGTTCGGCTTCGCCGACCCCGCGGCGAAACTGGGCATCCCGCCGCATACGGAGGATTTCGGACAGACCCTCGCCGTCTGGGGCGTGCCTTCAGGACCGTTCCTTTTCCTGCCGCTGTTCGGCCCGACGACCATTCGCGACGGTTTCGGCCTCGGCGTCGATTATGCGGCCGACCCGCTGACATGGCTCCGCTCCGACCCGGCGAGCTATGCGCGCTATTCGCGCTTCGGCATGACAATCGTTTCGACGCGCGAGCCGCTGATCGAGCCTTTGGACCAGATCAGGACGAACTCGCTCGATTACTACGCTTCCTTGCGCAGCTTTTACCTGCAGGCGCGCAAGCGCGAAATCGCGAACGGGGTGACGAGCTATGAAGACCTTCCCGATATCGGCGACTACGAGGAAATGGATGAGATTCAATAGACTGAGAGCGCCCGGAATGTTCGCTTCGCCTCGCGTGACGCGCCGCGCAGCGCTCGCCGCCGGCGCCGCGCTCGGCGCGCTCGCCCTGTTCTCCGCGCCGGCGCGCGCGGACGAGGCGTCCGAAAATTTCATGAGAGCGATCCTCAAAGAGGCCAATCCCGTCTTTGAGGCGAAAACGAAGGCCGAGCGCTTCGACGGCATCGCCAAACTCGTCGATAAATATGTCGACATGCGCCGCGTTTCGATGTTCGTGCTCGGCCAATATGCCAGGCAGATGACCGACGCGCAGAAGGAAATCTACTTCCCGCTCTTCCGGAAATACGCGACGCAAGTCTATCAGACGACGCTGGAAGACTATTCCGGCCAGCGCCTCGAAGTGACCGGCTCGGTCGACAGGACGCCGCGCGATTCGATCGTCAACACGCGCGTCATCGGCCAGAAACCCGGCGATCCTTACGCCGATGTCGTGGTGCACTGGCGCATCTATAAGGATCGCGACGGCAAGCTGGCGATCGTCGACGCGGGCGCAGACCAGGTCTGGCTCGCGATCGAACAGCAAAGCGAATTCAAATCCGTAATCGCCAATAACGGCGGCGGCGAAAGAGGCATCGACGCCCTGATCGCGGAGCTGAAAACCCGCGTCGCGGAATAGACGCCGCGCCTATTCGTAGCCGAGTATGCTCCGCAGCCCCGGCGCGGCGAACTCCACGAGCTTTTTTTGCATCGGCGGAAGCTCGTCCGGAATTTCGATATCGACGCCGGTGAGATTCTCGCGCGCCGTGCCGCTCTGTTTCGGATCGGAGCCGATCCGCACGCGTTCGCGCCAATCATCCGGCACGGGGTCGATGCCGCAAGCCGCAAAGAGCTTTCGGAAATAAACCTCGGCTTCGAGATCGTCGAGACGTTTGAGATTGGCGACGAGATCCTCGAAGCGCACGACGCCGTCAACCGCGCCGAGCCAGGCGACGGCGTTGTGAATATAGAGATCGAACATCGAGGGGACCTTCTGATAGACCCCGAGGATCATCATATTCAACAGTTCTTCGACCTTGATCTTGCCGCCTTTGACAAGATCGATGTTCCCTTCGAACTCATCCGACAGAAAAAATCTCGCCCGCGCGAGCACCCAGCTATAGGGGTCGCGATAGAGAATGATTTTCCGCACGCCCTGAAGCTCGACGACGGAGGCGTCTGAAAACAGCAGATGCCCCCAGCTCAGGCGATTCTTCGTCGGATCGAACGCCGCGAGATGCTTTTGCAGATTCGGAAACTGGATGAACTGCGCGTCATATTGCTGCTCGACCGGCACGAACATGCGCACGATATTGCGCAGCAGATGCGTGCCGCTTTTCGGAACCGAATTTATAAAGAGGGGCTGCTTCAAGGGCCGCTGTTCGAATTTGCGGTTTTCCTCGTTCAGCGTGTCGGGCTTCATTCGGACGACGACAGGCATCTCCACCTCGTTTGGGGGCGGCGTTCGGACCCCGGAACAATGTCCTCAAGCGGCGCGAATGAAAAGGGGGCCGCGGCGACGCCCGCAGCCCCCTTTCGCGCATTGCGCCCCCTTAAAAATGCGCTTTGACGTTGAGGAAGGCCCGCCTTCCGACATAATCGTACTGCGACTCGTAAGGCACGACGCCGACGGTCGGGATCGTGCCGGCGTTGATGGTCGACACGCGCGGCGGCTTCGTATTCCAGATATTCGAAAGGCCGAGCGTCACCGTGTATTTGTCGTCCCCGAAGGACCGCGTCACAGAGAAGCTCTGATAATTGCGCCACTCAGCGACAAGATCGACCGCATAGGGGCCGGTATGCACGGAGTCCGTGACATTGTCCGGGTTTCCGTTCGCGCGCCAGTAATCGCCCCGATCCGACGTGCGGCCGATGAACTGCACGCCGTAGAACAGCTTCCACGGACCGTAGTTCCAGATGAGGTTGGCGTTGCCGTCCCAATAAGGCTCGCCGTCCTCGCCATTGAGGTTCTGGACGTTATCCGCGAAGAGAGCGCGCGTGTCCTTAAACTGCCATGTCATCTGCGTGTACAGAGTGAGATTGCCCCATTTGCCCAGATCCTGATCGAGCTGGGCGGTCAGGTCCGCGCCCGTGTTCTTCTGGTCGGCGATATTGATGTAATTATCGACGACCGTCGTGATGTTGTAATTGGTTCCCGGGTCGCGCTGATAGAGAGAACACAGCGGATCGGTTGGGAATGTCGGCGAGGACAGACATCCAAAAATGATGTTGGCGGCGCCGAGCTGCGTCACCTCGCCCGTCACATGGATATCGAAATAGTCGAGCGCGATGCTGACCTTGGTCCGATCGGAGAACAGGAAATTCGGGGTCAGGACGACGCCGCCTGTTCTTGCCGTCGATCTCTCGGAATCGAGTCTGCCGAGACCGCCGCCGGTGAATATCGTCGCCGAGATGCCGGAGCCTGAATGGTTCGGCAACACGCCCTGCGCGGCGCAATTGTCGGCCACCTGCTGGCTGATCGTGCCGTTGGCGAGATTCGTTCCCCATTGAATGCAGGGGTCGATCGCGCGCTGGCTCGCAAAGCTTGTCTGGTCCGCAAGATAGAGTTCGAACAGCGCCGGCGCGCGGAATGACGTGCCCCAGGTGCCGCGGAACCGGATCGTATCGTTGACCGCCCAGTTCGCCGTCGCCTTCCATGTCGCCGCTTCGCCGGCCGTGCTGACATTCGTATAGCGCGCCGAGGCCGTCACGTCGAAAGACTGGATCAGCGGCCCGTTCTTGATCAGCGGAATGCCGATCTCGCCGTAAAATTCTTTCGTCGTGCTCGATCCCTTGGTCTCGCCGGCGGCTGTGTTGCCCCAGGCGTTGTTGACGTGAGACTTGCAGATATCGTTGGTGGGATCGTAACTCGGACTGCTTGGCTGGCAGACCGGACTGCTCGGGTCGTAAGCCGGATTGACCGCATATGTGATGTCGCCCGGAATATCGTCGATCGAATCGTGCCGATAGACGCCGCCGAGCGCGACCGAGACTTTGCCGGCGGGCAGGTCGAAGACGTCGCCGTTGATGCCGCCTTCGATATAGGCCTGCTTATAGACCGTATGGCCGGTCTCGACGCCGAAGAGATAATCCCGGACGTTTTGCGGAATCTCGCCGGCGAGGAACGCCGGATCCCACCAGTTGATCGACACGCAGTTCTTCTGGCTGATTGGCGTCACCTTGCCTTCGCAAGGCCCCGCGCCGTACCCGATATCGTACTGGTACATGATCGAGTCGTTGTAGATCTGCTGGGCGGAGTACGCGCCCGAGCTGCGGCTGAATTGTCCGTAAACGTTCCATTGCCAGCCGGGGAGGAACGTGCCGCCGTCGATCTCGCCGCGGAAACCGCCCACGGCGCGCAGATAATCGACCTTTTGCCAGCTGTCGGACCAGTCGGTGACCGCCGTCGGGCTTTCTAGATACGGCCCGGTCGCGGGAGAAAGCGAATTGCCGAAACCGAAGAAGTCCGAAGTATAGCCGAACGTCCAGAACTGCCGGTATCCGTTTTGATAGGTCTCGCGCCGGTTGAACAGGAACGAGCCATAAGCCTCGATCCAGTCGCCGAGCTGATAGGAGCCGTCCATATAGGCGGTGTAGCGCGTGGTTTTCGGAATGACCGTCACGTCCGACACGAAGGGGTGGCTCAGATTGTAGACGGAATAAGACGCCGGGTCGTAGCCGACCGGATAGAAGCCCGCCGGAACCGTCAGGTCATAGGCGTCGCGCGGCGCCGGAAGGGCCGGTATGTAATTGCCGAGATTGCCGAGCGTCTGCCCCGGATAATCATACTGGAACTGCGTCACCTTGCCGAAATCGGCAGCGGGCGTCGCGCCGTGCCCCGGAATGTTGGAGAACGGGTTCGTCGTATAGCCGTAGTAATAAGCGAGGTAATGCAGGTCATAAATCCAGATCTGGCCCCAGGGCAGGTCCGAACATTGCGGCACGCCGGTGCGCGGATCGATCGTGTCGGCGCGCGTTTTGGTGCCCGGCTTGTAGATGCCTTCTTCGCCGCAGTTCAGATATTTGCGCTGACCGCGCGCCAGCTCCTGGCGCTGGTAGAAATCGCCGGCCATCAGAATATGGCCGCGCGCCGATTCCTTGCCCCAGGTCAGGCTTCCCCGATATTCGGCGCCGCCGGTTTTGAAGGGCTGAACGAGCGTGCCGTCGATTTCCAGTCCGTCCGTATGTTTTTTGGTGATGATGTTGACGACGCCGGCGATCGCGTCCGAACCGTAAACGGACGATGCGCCGTCCTTCAGGATCTGCACGTTCGAAATGATGGATTGCGGCAGCACATTGAGGTCGAAAGCGCTGACCGCGCCGCGCGTGCCGGCCGGTCCGGCGCGTTCGCCGTTCAGAAGGACGAGCGTGCGGTTGGCGCCGAGGCCGCGCAGCGAAATCGTCGACGCGCCGGGCCCGCCATTCGTCACGAAGGCGGACGAAATCGCGGATGTGATCTGCGCGGAGCCTGCTGCGATCGAAGATGACTGAATGAATTCGGCTGTGTCGAACTGGCCGCGGAGCTGCGCCGCCTGCGGATCGAGAACCTGAACCGGCGTCGCGCTTGTGAATTCGCTGTTTCTGAGACGCGTGCCGGTGACGATCACGGCCTCGCCGGAATCGCCCTTTTTCCTGTTCGATTCGTCGCTCGACTTGGGCGGAACTTGCTGGACCGTCTGATCGGCCGCGCCTTGCGCCGCCGCCTGAACCGAAAGCGCGCCGTCATCCGCCTGTGCGACGCCGACTGCGGTCAAGGCCGCCGCCGATGCGCCGACCGCCAGAACAGCTTTCCAGCCGCGGGTCGACGCCCGCGAAGCAGTCAATAATAGCATTGTGTAGGCCCCCTAAAGTCTAAATCTGCCCTTCGATGCAAACCCTACCCTTTGACGCGGCCCTGCGTCAAAACGCCCGGCAAGATTAGTTGGGCAGATGAGGCGGTTTCACAATTCAGTGTTGTTGAAGGGCAACGCGCGCGCCGGCTTTATTGGCGCTTAACAAGCCAGGTCCGCGCGTCCGTGAGCCGCCGTCTCGGGGTCCCCGGCGATATCCCGAGGGAACGGCGACGCGCCAATTGAGTGCGAATCGGCCGAATCGGCTGGCGGCTATTGCACGACGAGATCGGCGTGCAGGGCGCCCGCGGCCTTGATGGACTTGAGGATGTCGATCATTTCGCGGGGGCTGACGCCGAGCGAATTAAGGCCAGCGACAAGATCGGAGAGCGTCACATTCTCTCTGACGACGGCGACCTTGTTGTCGCTGTCCTGAACGGAAATGTCGGTGCGCGGCAGAACGACGGTTTCGCCGTTCTTGGAGAACGGATTCGGCTGGAGGGCCTGCGGCGTCTCCGAAATCTTGATCGAAAGGTTGCCCTGGGCGACGGCGACGCTCGAAATGCGCACGTCGGCGCCGAGAACGATCGTGCCGGAGCGCTGGTCGACGACGACGCGCGCCTCCTGCTCGGGCTGAACCTCGATATTCTCAATCGCGCTCATTTCATGCGCGGGCGAGACGAATTGCGGGTCATAGGCGATTTCGACCGCCGTCGCGTCGAGCATTTTCGCGATCGGCTTGCCGACCTGGCGGTTGATCGCGGTTTCGATGCGCGCCGCCGTCGTGAAATCGGGCGAACGCAGAGACAGCTTGATCGATTTCATCGAAGAGAAATCGAAGGGCAATTCGCGTTCGACGCGCCCGCCATTCGGAATCGTCCCCGCCGTCGGCACGCCCTCGGTGACGGAGGCGGCCTCGCCTTTCGCCGAATAGCCGCTGACGAGAACAGGCCCTTGCGCCACCGCGTAAACCTGTCCGTCGGGAGCGTTGAGCGGCGTCATGATCAAGGTCCCGCCGGTGAGGCTCTTGGCGTCGCCGATCGCCGAAACCGTGACGTCGATCTGCATGCCCGCGCGCGCGAAAGGCGGCAAGGTCGCGGTGACGAGAACGGCCGCGACGTTTTTCGGCCGGAAATCCTCGCCCTGCACGTTGACGCCGAGACGCTCGAGCAGGCTCGACAGCGCTTCTTCCGTATAAGGCGAATTGCGCAGGCCGTCGCCCGTGCCGTTGAGGCCGACGACGAGGCCGTAGCCCACGAGGTCGTTGCCGCGAACGCCTTCGACGTCCACGAGATCCTTCAGCCGCACTTCGGCCTCGGCCGGCGCAATGAGCGCGACGAGAAGGGCGACGAAGAACAGGGCGAGGCGTTTCATGGTTTATCCCAGGTAATCGGCGAGCGACATTTTCGCCAGGCGCGCGGTGACAAGATAGGACGCCTGCAATTGCGAATCGAGATTTTGCAGCGACGCGGCCGCCTCGAAGGGATCGCGCGACGTCTTGTCGTTGAGAATGTTCGTAAACGCCGTTTCTTCGGCGGCGTGCTGGTCTTTCGCCGTCGAAATGCGCTGTTCGGCGACCCCGATGAGGCCCCTGAGATTGGTCAGGCCGTCGCCGGCGGCATGCGCGAGCGTCGCGCTCGACTGGAGCAGGGATTTTTCGTCGCCCGCCGCGCTCGGCGGCAACGCGTCGTAATTGGCGATCACCGCGAGGCCGCGCATGAGATCGCGGAAAGGCTGGGCGTCGGCGCGCGTCGAGGCGTTCACGCGCACGCCCGGGGCGGTCTCCACGCCCGGCGCGTCATTGGTCCCGCCCTGATAGATCGTCGTCTGGAACCCGCCCGCCGGGTCGTTGAAATAGGTGTCGAGAGCGGCGTTGATGGTCGCGACGTCCGGACCGGCGGCGATGATGCCGCGCACATCGGACAGGAGCTGATTGACGTCGCCGAGCGGCGGCTGGTCGGTCACGTCGCCGCCGAACAGCGAGCGCCCGCCATCGGCCGTATTGAGCGCCGAAAAGATGGAGCCGAGCGTCTGCTTGGCGTCTTCAGCTGATATTCTGAGGCCCGACTGGTCGCCCGTTCCAAGCGCCGAAAGCACATTGGTCGAAATGCGGCTGCCGTCCTCGCTGATCACCGACAGGGCGTTTTGCGTGATCGCGGCGCGATTGGCCGCAAGCGCCAGACTCGTTTGATAGGTCTGCGCGTCGGCGATCGCCTTCGAAATCAGATCGACGCCGCCGATGTCGCCGCCGGTCGCCTTGGTCACGTCTTCATATTTGCCGGTCACCGCCTCGCGGCTCGTCACCGCCTGGCGCGACTTCAACTCTGAGACGATCCGCGCGAGCTGCGCGTTTTTCAAAACGTCGGGGACGGCGCCTGTCGACATTTTCAAAGCTCCATCAACTTGTCGAGCATGTCTTTGGCGATCTGGATGACACGCGCGTTCGCCGAATAGGCCTGCTGGATTTGCACAAGCTTTTGCAGCTCCTGATCGGTGTCGACGCCCGTCGCCTGCGTTTCGGCGTCGGCCGTCGACTGGGCGCGCGCCGTCGAGCTCGCCAGCGCGGATTCGGCGTTCATGCGCGTCGTGCCGACCGCGGTCGCAACGCCCGCCGCCGCGCTCGCCGCGGAGAACTGCCCGGTAAGGCCCGCGCCCGTCGGCGCCGCGTTCAGCGCCGTCATCGAGTCCAGCATTGTGCGGACGAAATCGGCGTTGCCCGTCGGGCCTGGCGCGGCCGCGCCGAGACCGTCGCGCAGGCGCCACAGCGCCCCGCCCCGATCAGGATCGACGGCGGCGTTGACGGCGATGCGCCCTGAAATGCCGACGATGTTCGCCGGATTGTATTGCGCGCCGGCGTCGGTGAAGAGGCCCGGCTCGCCCGGCGCGAGCGTTGAATCGATGCCGTCGAAGCGCGAGATGAGATCGCCGGCGAGCCCGTCGATCTTCGCCTGAAAATCCGGGAGCACCTGGTCGCGAATGGCGAACTGGCCGGCGATGGCGCCTTGTTGCGCGGCTTGCGCGCCGCCGCCGCCGGGCGTGATGTCGACGCCGTCGACGGAAAGTCCGGAAAGCGTTCCGGCGCTGAGCGACAGATCCGGCGAAATCGCGCCCGTCTGCGTGAACTGGATGGCGCGCGCCGTCCCGGCCAGAAGGAACACGCCTTCATTCGTCATGATGTCGACAGCCCCGTCGCTGCGCGGAACCTCGCGAACGGGAATCATGGCCGAAATCTGATCGATCAGCGATTTGCGCTGGTCTTCGAGCGCGCTGACATCGGCGCCGGAGACGACGCCCTTGCTGATCGAGGCGTTGAGCTTTTCGATCTGCTTCAAATTCGCGTTCACCTGCTCGACGTCGCGCGCAATCGTCGCATCGGCGGCTTCGCGGGCTGTCTGCGTTTTTTTGGCGAGTTGATTGAAGGATGAAGCGAGCGACTTCGCCGCGTCGAGCGTCGTCGCCTGGCCGGCGAGAGATTCCGGCGTGTCGCCGAGATTTCTCAGCGCGGTTTCGAGCCCCTGATACTGATTGAAGAGCGAAAAGGGATCATCCGGCCCGCCGAGCGCCTGATCCAGATCCTTCCACGCCGAGGCGATCGCCTGGTCGCGCGCTTCGACGCCGGCCGCGTTCCGCTTTTCGCGAGTCAGGGCGGCGTCCTGCGCGCGCGTGACGCCGTCCACCGAAACGCCGGCGCCGCCGCCGTTCAAGATCAGCTCGCTGACGGCGACTTCGCGCCGCGAATAGCCCGGTGTCGAGGCGTTGGCGATATTGTTCGAGACGATGTCGGCGCGCTTTCCGGCCGCGGAAAGACCGGTCGTCGCATTCGCCATGGCGTTGGTGATCGTCATCGCTCACTCTGGCGGCCTTCTGCCGCCAGCCTGCCGCTTATCGTTTCAGGTTGGTCGTTTCCTGCAGCATTTCGTCGACCGTCTGGATGATTTTGGCGTTCGACGAATAGGCGCGTTGCGTCTGGATGAGATTGGTCAGCTCCTGCGCGATGTCGGTCGTCGACTGCGCAAGCGCATTGCCCACCGTGGTGCCCACCGGACCCGTTCCCGCATCCCAGAAATAGACCGGGCCGCTCGCCTGCGAGATCTGGAAGGCCTGATTGTCGAGCGCCGTCAGACCGTCCATGTTCGGAACGTCCGCGACCGGCACCTGATAGATGGTCCGGCGAAAGCCGTTGTCGTAGATCGCGTCGAGATGGCCCTGGGCGTCGATCGCAACCGAGCTCAAGGAGCCGATCGGCGCGCCGTCCTTGGTGACGTTGATCGGCGAGAATGAAGACGAAAGCTGCGTCAGGGGGCCGCCGTCGCCGGGCTTGCCGATCTGGATCGACATCGGGCCGGACGCGACGTTGATCGCCACCGCTCCCGTCGTCGAATCATAAGTCGCGCCGGCGCCGTCGGTGACCGAGAGGATCGAGCCGCCCGAACCGGACGTATCGTCGAAGGTGACGTCGAATGTCGCAATGACGGTCGAGGGATTGCCGGCGCTGTCCTTGATGTCGACCGTCCAGGCATTGCTCGACCCGCTCGCCGGAATGGTCGGCGTGAAGGTGATGGTCAGCGTCTGCGAGCGACCGAGCGTGTCGTAATATTCGACCGGAAGGTCGAACGGGTCGCCCGTGCCGGACGCGTCGGTCGCGGAGGCCGGCAGATTGAGGCCGAGATTGATCTCGGTCGTCGGCGCGGCGATGAACTGGTTTTTCGTCACATTGATCGGCTCGAGACCGGCCGCGCTGTCGCGCCCCGGAACGGTGATCGTCCCGTCCGGATTGGCCGGCCAGCCCATCAGATAAAGGCCGTTCTTCGAAACGAGATTTCCGTTCTGGTCGGGGGCGAAAGAACCCGTCGAGGTGAGCTGGAGCGGGCGCGTCGCGCCGCTCGCGCTCAGGCCTGCGAGCGTCGTCACGGGCAGCATGCCGCGCCCGGCGATCGAGATGTCCGTCGGGTTCTGCGTCGAGATCAGCGTGCCCTGCGCCGAGACGTCCTTGTACGTCGTCACGCGGACGCCGCCGGCCGTATACGTACCATTGCCCTGTTGCAGGACCATGTTCGAGAACTCGGTGTCGGCGCGCTTGTATCCGTAAGTCGCCGAGTTCGCGATGTTGTCAGAAATCGTAGCAAGTCTCGTCGCGTTCGCGCTGAGGCCCTGAACGCCGGCGTTGAGAGATGAGGAAAGTCCCATGATGACGACCCGTTTTCCGCGTTACTGATACTTGTACAGGCGGCTGCATTCTCCGCTTAAGGAATTAAAAGAACGATAAGGCTAACCTTAATTGAATCTGAAAGATCGCATTGTCCGCGATCCGCCCGCTCTGACATCCGAAGTCTTGTCTCGCCCTTGCCTGTGAAACAAAGCACGACGCCGACATCTTAATTTTTCAATAAGGTGATGGAGATGCGCCGGTTCTGCGGCGCGAGCGGATCGGGCGTCAAAGGTTCGGTGTCGGCCTTGCCGGCGACCTCCGCGACCTGTCCGGGCGCAAGTCCGTCCGCGACCATCAGACGACGCGCGGCGTTTGCGCGGTCCGTGGACAGCTCCCAATTGGTGTAGCCGTCCTTGCCGGCGTAGGGGCGGCTGTCGGTGTGGCCGACGATGGCGATGTTGTTCGTCACGGTGCCGACGCATTCGGCGACGATCTTCAAAAGCTTGACCATGGTCGGCGAAGGCGTCGCGGAGCCGACTTCGAAAAGCGGGCTTCCGTTGACTTCGACGAGTTCGATAACGAGACCTTCCGGCGTCATGCGCGTCTGTATGTGACGGGCGAGCCCGCCCGCATCCTGTTCGAGAGCGCGCTTGAGAAGGTCCTGCTCGACCGCTTGCAGGCGGCCTTTCTCTTCGGCGGTCAGCGGCTTTTTCTTCTCGGCTTCGTCAGCTTTTTCCTTTTTCTCGTCTTGCGTCTGCTCGTCGGCCGGCATCTGCGTCTTGCCGTGCGAGCCGTCCTCGAGAAGCTTGGCGTCCGGCGCGATGGTGGACCCGCTCAGCGCCTCTTTTCCGCCGCCCGAGACCTGGCTGATCGGGATGGCGGGATTGAAATAGTCGGCGATGCCCTTGCGCTGATCTTCGGTCGTCGCGTTCAAAAGCCACATCAGCAGAAAGAACGCCATCATCGCGGTCACGAAGTCCGCATAGGCGACTTTCCACGCGCCGCCATGATGGCCGCCGCCAGTGACCTTTTTCACGCGCTTGATGATCACGGGATGCGGTTGGCGCACGGGCGATTCTCGGCTCCTGTCGGCGCAAGGCCGCAACCGGTAATCGCTCGCCGTAAATTTGCGCTTAAGAAATCCGGGATTAGCACTCCGTCAACCAAGACGGCGCATATCTCGGCGCTGAAAGTGCGGGGGACGGAAGGCTTCGAGGCGATGGCTGAGCAAGAACGTTCGGTGCTGGCGCGCAAGATCAGCGCCAACGCGGCGAAAGCCGAAGCGTTCCCCGATCTCGCGCCTTTCGCCGAGGCGATCGGCAAGGCGGCGGGCGAAACGGCGAGCGATCTGCTCGCCGGCGATTTTGTCGCAAGCGCGTCGGCGCGGCTTTCGCCTCTTCCCGATCTTCTCGCAGGCCGCGCCGAGCCGAGCTTTTATTACTGGCTGCTTGACGGACAGCGCGCGCTCTCGGCGCTGATTATTGTTTCCCCGGCTTTTGCGAGCGCGGTGACCGCCCGCCTGCTCGGCGGCGAGCTTTCGATCGCGCCCGAAGACGCCAGGCCGTCGGCGATGGATTTCGGCATGGCGTTTTCCCTCGTCGATCTTCTGACGCCGGCGCTCGGCGAGGTGTTGGCGAAGCGCGCGCCTTCCTTCCGTGGGCGGCCTTTCGTGGAGAAACGCAGCGGACGCTCGGCCAAGGAAGTGCTGAAGGACCGCGAGGCGCTGTCGGTCTTCGCGATCGAGGTCGCGCTCGCGCTCGGCGATGCGAAGGCGGACGGCGCCCTCACGATCGCCTTCCCGGCGCCTTTGCTCGACAAGGCGGGTCTGATGCGCAGGGCGCGCGCGGCCGCGCCCGACCCCGCCTCCAGCCGTTCGTGGTCTGAACGAATGCGCCGTAACGTGCTTGCGACGGAGATCCCGCTCGCCGTCGTGCTCGACCGTTACATCACCAATATCGGCGAATTGTCGCGGCTCGAGATCGGCAAGATCATCGATCTGCGCGCCGACGCGCTGCAGCGCCTCGACCTCACGGCGACGACCACGGGCGGTCCGGAAACGGTGGCGACGGCCAGACTCGGCGCCTATCACGGCCGCAAGGCGGTCAAGCTGTCCGGCCCGATCGATCCGGACTTCATCAAGGGACTGGCCGAAGCGTGATCGCTCGCCGGCGCCGCCCGCGCGGCGGCGACGGCCGCCTTGTCGCGGGCCCGGGCATTCCGCAAACGCGCCTGAAACGCCGCGCGCGGGGCGGGACTGTGCTATGCCTCAAATGAGGAGACATTCGAAATCGCATGAACGAACGCATGATCGAAAGACAAGCGGCCCAGTTGTCCCGGCGCGCGCGCGACTGGCTGTTCGAGGCATGCTTTCCGCTGTGGGCCGATCAGGGAGTCGACCCGCGCGGCGGCTTTCGCGAGCGCCTCGCCCTCGACGGCGCGCCGATCGAGGACGAGACAAGCCGCGTGCGCGTTCAGGCGCGCCAGACTTATGTGTTTTCCGAAGCCGCGCGCCTTGGATGGGAAAAGGATCGCGCCGAGGCGCTTGTCCGGCGCGGCGTGGCGGCGATGCTCGGCCCGTGCCGGCGCGCCGACCGGCTCTTCGGCCGGATCGTCAGGCCCGGCGCCGGCCTCGCCGACGACGAACCCGATCTTTACGACAACGCCTTCTGCCTGATGGGCCTGGCCTGCGCGGCGCGCGCGCTCGGCGAACCGGCCTTGCTCGAAGAGGCCGACGCGACGCTCGCGGCGATCGACGCAAAGCTCGCGCATCCGTCCGGCGGCTATCTTGAATCCATTCCTGCGCGCGCGCCGCGGCGGCAAAACCCGCATATGCATTTCTTCGAAGCCTCGCTCGCGCTTCACGCGGCGAGCGGCGAGGCGCGCTATCTCGATCGCGCGCGCGCGTTGTTCGGCCTTTTCGAAGAAAAATTCCTCGATCCGGCGCATGGCGTCCTGCGCGAGTTCTTCGAGGAGGACTGGACGCCGCTTTCCGGCGCCCGGGGCGAAACCATCGAGCCCGGCCATCAATTCGAGTGGACGTGGCTGCTCGGCGCCTACGCCCGCGCGGCGGACGTCCCGCTTCCTGACGCGGCGCGGCGCCTCTACGCCTCGACCCTGCCCTTTCTCGACGCGCGCGGATTCGCGCCGCAAACCGCGTTCCCCAGCGGACGCCCGGACGACGCCAGCCGGCGCGCCTGGCCGCAAACCGAGGCGATCAAGGCGCATATTGCGATCGGCGAGGCGGGCGACGCGGCGGCGCCGGCGCGCGCCGTCCGGTGCCTCCAGGCGTTTTTCAGCGAGTACCTCTCCGGCGCGCGCGCCGGCGGCTGGCGCGATCATTTCGACGCGGACGGAAAGCCGGTCGCGACGGACATGCCGGCGAGCACCGGTTATCACATTGTGCTCGCGCTCGCCGAATTCATGCGCGTCTGGCCGCCGGCCTCGACCTGACGGCCGCGCTGATTGCCGGTTAAGACAGGCGTGATATCTAGGCCCGCCCCAGCCGTCGGGCGGGCCGCAAACAGGAAAAGGACGCACCGAGCCGCACATGTCGAAACGCATTCTGGTCACCGGCGCCGCCGGGTTCATCGGTTTTCATGCGTCGAAGGCGCTGCTCGAACGCGGTCATTCGGTGATCGGCGTCGACAATCTCAACGATTATTACGCGCCGTCGCTGAAGCGCGCGCGGCTCGACCGGCTCGCCGGGCCGCCCGGCTTCCAGTTCCGCGAAATGGATATCGCCGACCACGAGCGCCTCGCCGCTCTGCCCGAAGCCAGGGACGTGGATGTCATCATCCATCTCGCCGCGCAGGCGGGCGTGCGCTATTCGCTCGAGAACCCCTTCGCCTATGCGTCCTCCAATCTTGTCGGACACCTTTCCGTTCTCGAACTTGCGCGCCGCGCGCCGAAGCGTCCGCTTCTTGTTTACGCCTCCTCAAGCTCCGTATACGGCGCCAACACCAAAGTTCCCTATCGAGAGACCGATCCGGTCGAGCAGCCGGTCTCGCTCTACGCCGCGACGAAACGCGCGGACGAATTGATGAGCGAATCCTATGCGCGCCTTTACGGGCTCGCCTCGATCGGCCTGCGCTTTTTCACCGTTTACGGGCCCTGGGGGCGACCGGACATGGCCTATTGGCTCTTTGCGGAGAAAATGCTCGCCAGGGAGCCGATCAGGGTCTTCAACAACGGCGATCTCGAACGCGATTTCACCTATATCGACGACATCACCGACGGCGTTCTCGCCGTCGCCCTGAACGCGCCGAAATTTTCGGGGCCCGCGCCGCACCGCATCTACAATATCGGCAACAACCGGCCCGTCGATCTGATGCGCTTCATCGCCGTGCTCGAACAGGCGATCGGCGAAAAGGCCGTGATGCATTTCGAGCCGATGCAGCCCGGCGACGTCTATGCGACCTACGCCGATATCGACGCCATCAAGGGCGATTACGGCTTTGAGCCGAAAACGCCGCTTGAAGTCGGCATTCCGAAATTCGTCGATTGGTATAAGGCGTATCGCGGCGAGCGGCGCTGAGCGGCGTCACTTCTCCGCGACATTTCCCAGGAACCACGCATAGGCGTCCTCAAGCCCGTCCTTGAGGCCGACCTTCGCGCGCCAGCCCATCGCGGCGAGCTTTTCGCCCGACATCAGTTTGCGCGGCGTCCCGTCCGGCTTCGAGCGGTCGAATTCGAGCGCGCCCTCGAATCCGACGGCCTCCATGACGAGCCGGGCGAGTTCGGCGATCGTCACGTCCGAGCCCGACCCCACATTCACATGGCCGGCGCCGGAATAGTTTTTCAGAAGGAAGACGAGCGCGTCGGCGCAGTCATCAACATGCAGGAATTCGCGCCGCGGCGTCCCCGTTCCCCAGATGACGAGCGCCCGGTCGCCGCGCTTTTTCGCTTCATGCGCCTTGCGGATGAGCGCCGGAATCACATGCGACGTCTCAAGATCGAAATTGTCGCCGGGGCCGTACAGATTGGTCGGCATCGCCGAAATGAAATCGGCTCCGTGCTGGCGGCGATAGGCCTCGCACAGCTTGAGCCCCGCGATCTTCGCGATCGCATACCATTCATTGGTCGGCTCGAGCGCGCCGGTCAGCAGCGCATCCTCCGGTATCGGCTGCGGCGCGAATTTCGGATAAATGCAGGACGAGCCGAGAAAGAGAAGCTTTTCGACGCCCGTTCGAAACGCCGCCTCGATCACATTGGCTTCGATCATGAGGTTATCGTAGAGAAAATCGGCCGGATACGTATCATTGGCGAGAATGCCGCCCGCTTTCGCCGCGGCGAGCACGACGGCGTCGGGCCTTTCCGCGCCGAACCAGTCGCGCACGGCGCGCTGGTCTTTCAGATCGAGCGTCTCGCGCCCGGCCGTCAAAATCTCGCAGTCTTCCGAAGCGAGCCGCCGCGCGACGGCCGACCCCGCCATGCCGCGATGGCCGGCGACGAAAACGCGCTTGCCGGACAAAGAATAAACGGCGCGGTCACGCAGACCTGTCATTTCGCCATTTCTCCCGTTCGATCAGGCGCAGATCCGAAGCGACCATTTCCTTCACGAGATCGCCGAAGCTTGTCTTGTGCCGCCAGCCGAGTTTCTCGCGCGCCTTGGCCGGATCGCCGATCAGCGCGTCGACCTCGGTCGGACGATAATAACGCGGATCGACCTTGACGAGCGCCGCGCCGGATTTCGCGTCGCGCCCGACCTCCTGAGAGCCGGCCCCTTCCCAGGCGATCCGGCGGCCGACCTCGGCGAAGGCGCGCTCGACGAATTCGCGCACGGTGTGCGCCTCGCCGGTCGCGAGCACATAATCGTCCGGCTCGTCCTGCTGCAGCATCCGCCACATGCCTTCGACATAATCGCGCGCATGGCCCCAGTCGCGGCTTGCGTCGAGATTGCCGAGGAACAGGGTCTGCTGGAGCCCTTTCTCGATCGCCGCGACCGCGCGCGTGATCTTGCGGGTGACGAAAGTCTCCCCGCGCAACGGCCCCTCGTGATTGAACAGGATCCCGTTCGAGGCGTGCATCCCGTAAGCCTCGCGGTAATTCACCGTGATCCAGTAGGCGTAAAGCTTCGCCGCGCCATAGGGCGAGCGCGGATAAAACGGCGTCGTTTCGCGCTGGGGAACTTCCTGCACCTTGCCGTAGAGCTCGGAGGTCGAGGCCTGATAAAAACGCACCCGCTTCTCAAGCCCGAGAATCCGGATCGCCTCAAGCAGGCGGAGCGCGCCGAGAGCGTCGGCGTTGGCGGTGTATTCGGGGGTCTCGAAGCTGACCGCGACATGGCTCTGGGCGGCGAGATTGTAGATTTCGTCCGGCTGCGTCTCCTGCACGAGCCGAATCAGATTGGTCGCGTCGGTCATGTCGCCGTAATGCAGGAAAAAGCGGGTCTTGTGCTCGTGCGGGTCGAGATAGAGCGCGTCCACCCGTTCGGTGTTGAACGACGACGACCGGCGCTTCACCCCGTGGACGACATAGCCCTTTTCGAGGAGAAGCCGGGCGAGATAGGCCCCGTCCTGACCGGTCACGCCGGTGATGAGTGCGGATCTGGGAGGCATTTCCCTCAGCCCTTCGTCTTCAACGCACAGGCGCTGGTTCGCGGACAAACCTAAGGTTTTTAGCGCGCGTCTGCTAGTCTAACCGATTGAGTTTAACGCGCTCCCGTCCGGGGCAAGACGCGCTTGCAAAGCGAAAGGCCTATTCGGCGCGCCGCCGCCGGATTTCAGGCCGCCGCGGCGGCGATCTGCGCAATTGCCGACGAGTTTATTTGGACGCATCGTCAAGTCTGATTCCGCAGAAAGGCCCCGCTGAAACTGGCCTCCCCGCCGCAACTGCGCTAGTTCGGGCTTTCAAGCAAAGCCGAGCTGCGTTAGGCACAACATCCGGTGCGGGGGCGAGCGGGTGATGATCAGAACGTTTTTCAAGAATCAATTTCGACGGCTCGTGTCGTTCATAACACGCGAAGCAGTTGCAGAGCTTGAGCGGTTGCGGAAAGCCGACGCCGCGCACTCCAATCGCCCTCCGGCGGCTGCGAACGCCGACGATGCTCCTCCCGTCAGGATTGACATAGCGAGAGCCATTCGGGACCTGGGCACGCCCGAGGCGAATGCGGCCCTCCAGAATTTCTATGCCGGCAACCACCGCTTCGTCGCATTGCTGGCTGAGAAGAACCGCCGCGCCGCGGCCGATACGTATGATTATGTCGACGCGGCGATGCCGAAGGCCATGTTTGTCTTGAACCAATTCCGCTTTATTCAAGCGAAGCGAGAGGCAATCATGACTTTGGGCGGGTCGATCCTGGATCTCGGAGTCTATAAGGGCGGCAGCACCAGGGAGCTGGCGAGGATCTTTCCGTCGGAGACCATCCACGGCTTTGACTCGTTTGAAGGACTTCCTTTCGACTGGACCCATGCATTGAAAGGATCATTCGGAGACGTCAAAGGCGTTCTTCCCAACATGCCTGATAATGTTCGTCTTTATAAAGGCTGGTTCGACGAAACCTTGCCGAAATGGCTCGAACTAAATAGGGATCGGCCGATCTCGCTGCTTCGTGTCGATTGCGACATCTACGAGTCGACGAAAACAATCTTCAACACCCTCAACCCTCTCATCCGGCCGGGAACCTGGATCGTGTTTGACGAACTCATCGGCTATCGCGGTTTCCGCGAACATGAGCTGAAGGCATTCGAGGAGTTTATTGCGGAAACGGGTTATGATTATGATTTCGTCGCCTACGGCATGACTTACGCAATCTGCCGGCTCAAAACCCGAGCAGGCGACTGCGCCGCCGAATCAGAGACTACGACGGCGACGATGCGGTAGGCGAAGCTTACATGAGAAGAATCCTGATCTACGCCGACAGCCGCGGACAGCACATTCCTCGGGGCGCCGCGCCATTCGACATCTTCACATCGCGTTTGGCGAATCACCCGGACGTCGAGGCGACGGTTTTCCTGTGCCCGATGAAGTGGACGACGACGATCGACTTTCTGGAAACGCTGGAAGAATATCGTCCGGAAAGCTTCGACCACATCGTGTTGCAGACGGGCATTGTCGAATGGTCGCCGCGCGCGCAGCCAAGCGCGATCAATGATCTTTATGACAACAAAAATCCGGCGAATCTGGGCAACCAAAGGCTCAATACGCGCGAATACGCGCGCAAAGTCGTCAATAATAAAAAAGCGGGTTTTGACAAGATCTTCACTGAAGAAGCAATGCTCGCGCATTTGCATTCGGATCTCGGCGTCGAGTATGAAGGGTGCCCGACAATCAACATGTACGGCCTCGAGATGGCGGAGAAAAGTCTCCTGCCGCGACTTCTCGAAATAGAAAATCTCCTGTTCGTAAACTCAAACCGCTTCGTACCCGGCTGGGAGGGCGATTTTACAAGAGGCCGGCCGCGAAATATCGGGATAACCGCTGACTATTCCGCGCTGTTCCGGGATGCTCTTGGCCCTGACAAAACAATCGATCTTCTCGGCTGGAGCGAGGCTGAGATACAACGATATACCTGCGACAATATTCATTTCACGCGAGCCGGAAGCGATTATATTTACGAAAAGCTCGCCGAACGGCTCAGGCTTGGAGCGCGCAGCGTTCGCGGCGCGCGCACGAACGATGCGCCAAGCGAACAAGCCGACAAGCCCTTCGCGCCGAACGGGCGCCCTTTATTGACGCCGGCGGTCCTTTCCGCCGAAGACCGCCTCCGCGCGCTCGAGGCCGCCGGCCTCGAACCGGAAGAAAAGCTGGCGACATTGATTATTGGCGTCAGATTTCCGGATGACGATCCGTCGCGCGTCGACAACCTCCGTTTTCTGCTGTCATGGATCGACCGGTTTTACGGCGATCTTTTTGATGTCCTCCTGATCGAACAGGACACGGAATCCAAGATCGACCGGCTTGGGCCGACTTGCTCATACGTCCGACATGAGTTCCTCTACAATCCGCGATCATACAATCGCGGCTGGGGCTATAATGTCGCCGTCAAGCACTTCACGAAAAACGCCGTCGTCGCGCTGCTCGATACGGACGTGCTGCTCGGCCGTAATTTCGTCGACGAAATCGTCTCATGTCACAAGAAGCACAAGGCGATCTCGCCCTATGCCAATGTATATTTCACGAATCCGAAGGAAGCGGCAGAGGTCATAGCCGAATATTCTCTTGACGGACTGCGCCGGCAGAACGGCGTGAAAAAGCCGACAACGATCACAGGCGGCGTCGTCATCATGCGCCGCGACGCCTTTCTGCGGTTGCTCGGATTTGAACAATATACGAGCTATGGCGGCGAGGATCGCGCTCTCGATGTCGCGCTGCTCAGCAGCTGCGGCCCGGAAGAAGTCCGCGTGGCGGATTTCGTTTATGCGCATCTATTTCACCCGTCTGCCGAACCGGATGAGGCGGAACTCGCGAAGGTGCTCGCCCACTTGCGGGAGAACTACGGCTGCACTGTCGATATGTCCCTATCGGCAGCTGACGACATTCATAAAAATTGCGCGCATAAGTCACTGGCGCGGATAGAGCGGAATCTCGACAAACGCGCGTCCTCATTCGGCGACCCGGATCTCTATCGGTCTGGACGCGCGTTGACCGTCAACGGGCTCTATGCTGACGATGTCACGGCGTCAGAACCAGGCGCGCCGGTATTTCCGCCCGAATTCACGACTCTCGGAGATTATCCGGCGAAAGAACTTTATGACGCACCCGATCCGGACAGCGAAGAGATCGCCGCGCTGTATAACGCATTCAGAGGGCGGCGCTGCTTCATCATCGGCAACGGCCCTTCCCTTAACAAACACGATCTGTCGCTATTGAAAGACGAGTACGTCTTTGCGGTGAACTCGTTCTTCTACAAGACCGACGAAACCGGGTTCCGTCCGACATTCTACGTTGTTGAAGACACGTCGGTGATGAAGGAGAACATTGAGCGCATTCGCGAATATGAGGCGCCCTACAAATTCTTCCCGACGATTTATCGGGAGCTTCACCCGAAAACGCCGAACACGTTCTTCTTCCGCATGAACCGCGGATTTTATGAGAAATCGAGCCCGAATTTCTGCGTCCCGCGATTTTCACGGGACGCATCGCGCGTTCTTTATTGCGGCCAGTCCGTCACCTATATCAACCTGCAACTGGCATACTTTCTCGGTTTCACCGAAGTCTATCTGATCGGGATGGATTTCGACTATGTGATTCCGAAGGAGCACAAACGCAACGGCGACATCATTCTTTCCACCACAGACGATCCGAATCATTTTCACAAGGATTATTTCGGAAAAGGAAAAACATGGAAAGACCCGAAGCTTGACCGCGTCGCGATGAATTATCGCGAGGCCAAGCTCGCCTACGAAGCTGTGGGGCGCAAAATTTACAACGCTACGATAGGCGGCAAGCTGGAGATTTTCGAACGGGCGGACTACGAGGAGACGCTTAAGAAGCGGCCGGCTGAAAATTCTCCCGCATTCGCAGTTCGCAATCGGGCGGCCGCGTCGAGGTCTGCGCCGGACGAGCCGCTGATCTCGGTCATTGTTCCCGCTTATAACGTCGAAACGTATGTCGAAGAGTGCCTCAATTCGCTTGTCGCACAGGATGACAAAAATTTCGAAGTTGTCGTTGTCGATGACGGCAGCACGGACAGAACGTCGAAAATCATCGACGAATATTGCGCCAAGCACCCAAACTTCATGTCGGTGCGGCAGGAGAATTCCGGTCTCGGCGCGGCGCGAAACACCGGCGTCAGGGCTTGCCGGGGGGCGTTTATCCTTTTTGTCGACAGCGACGATTACGTTTCGCCGAACGCCGTCAGCGCTTTGCGGGCGGAGCAAAAGCGCGGCGATTTTGATGTCGTTACGGGCCGTTTTGTCCGCGTTTCCGAAGACGGCGTCGCCCAGCCGATCCGTACCGACGAATTGCCGCAACACGAGATGCCGAAAGAATCCCCGGCGCTCTCGCCCGCTGAGAAAGTGCTCGGCGTATTTGCGCCGTCGGTAGCATGGGCCCGGCTTTATCGCACGAAGCTTATTCAAGAAAACGGTCTGATCTTCCCCGCGCGCGCGCCGCACGAGGATCTCTATTTCACTTTCAAGGCGCTGGAATTTAGCAAATCGGTCGGCGAGATCAGCGATGAAATATATTTCTATCGCCAGAGAAGCGGGTCGCTCAGCAAATGCGCCACCGAAGCGCATATCGAAACGATCTTCGCGCAATGGCGCGACGCGGACGCGTTCATGGCGGCCCGGAAGGCCCGGCCAATAGCCAGAGCGCTCATCGCCCGCCGTACTTTGTACATGATCGAGGGCGTCCGCAAGCGGCTCGCCGACGCGCCGGAAGACATCAAAGAGCGCTTCCGGGAGGAGCTCAACCTGCGCCGTATCGGACTTCAGGCGTTGCTGTCCGATTTCCGCCAGTCAAAAATCGCAAAATCGGCGACGCCGAAAATCGCCGAGCAGCTCATCGAGTCCTTGCAGGAGAGCAAACGCCTGACCCGTCCCTTTACGCCGGAGAATGTCTTATATCCTCACTACGACATCGATCTCGGCGCATACGCAAAACGCGAGATTGTCGATATCTCCGAAGAAGAGCGCCAGGCGCTATCGAAGTTTCATAATGCGTATAAGGGCAAACGATGTTTCATCATCGGCAACGGCCCGTCCCTCAACAAGCATGATCTTTCGCTGCTCAAAAACGAGTATACGTTCGCGGTCAATTCATTCTTCTACAAGACCAGAGAAACGGGCTTCAAACCGACATTTTTCGTCGTCGAAGATAACCTCGTCATGCAGGAGAACATCGAAGACATCAAGGCCTACAAGGTTCCATTCAAATTTTTCCCGGCCAACTACAAGGATCTTCATCCGCCTGGACGCAATGTTTTCTTCTTTCCCGCCAACTGGGGCTTCTATTTGCAGTCAAGCCCCAACTATTGCGCGCCGCGCTTCTCGACGGACGCCACGAAGGAGTTATTCTGCGGGCAGACCGTCACCTATATCAACATGCAGCTCGCTTTCTTCATGGGATTCACTGAAGTCTATCTGATCGGCATGGATTTCAACTACGTTATTCCGCAAGAGCACGGGCGGGAAGGCAACTGGATCTATTCGACTACAGACGATCCCAATCACTTCCACAAGGATTATTTCGGCAAAGGCAAGACGTGGAAGGATCCCAAGCTAGATCGCGTCGCAAACAGCTATCGCCAGGCTAAGATCGCCTATGAATCCGCGGGCCGGAAAATTTACAACGCGACAATAGGCGGTCGTCTCGAGGTCTTTGAGCGCGCAGATTATTATTCGTTGTTCAGGAATTTGCACAGGAAGCCGCCGGCGCTCGCCGCGCCCCAACATGAACGAGCGCCGCGCCGGCCGTTCTATGCGCCCTTCGGCGAATGGCTGATGCGTCGCTCGCCGCGCGCCTTCGCCGCCGCGCGCCTCGCGCGGCGCGGATTGGCGGGACTGTGGCGGCGGCGGATCTGGACGGTCCCGTCGCTGCTTCTGCTCGCCGGGATCGCGGGTCTCGGCTTGCTGCCGTCGCTTGCGGACTGGCGCGCCCTCCTCTGGGGCGGCGCCGCGTTCGGCGCGCTCGCTTTCGCCGTTCTCTACCTCGCCTTGCGCGTCTATCAATATGTGAACGCGCTCTCGGCGGAAACGGCGGCGCTGCGGACAGAGGCGGACCGGCAGGGCCGAAAACTTGAAGCGATGCGCCGGGAAAATCGGCGAATATCAGTAGACCTTGACATGAACCGCCGGGAGACGGCCCGCCTCAACGCGGAAATGCGAGCCGCGATCAAATCGGCCGCCGATGCGCGCGCGGAGTTAGCCGAGATGTTGACCCAAAAGAGAGTCGCCGGTTTCATGAGGATGGACGAAGAGCTGGCCGGGATCAGGGAGCGCGCCGAAGTATTGCACAAGCAAATCCTCGTCCGCACGGCTGAGATTCCCCGTCTTCGCGAGCGCATAGCCGCCAGTGAACGCCAGATCGGGGCTCTGCGTTTTCCTGATGCGCCCGGAACACTAGTGTTCTTCGGCCATCACAAATGCGCTTCGCGGTTTTTTCGGGCCGAAATATTCACGACGATCGCCGAAGCGACAGGAGCACGCATTCGCCAATATAAAATCGAGCACCCGCCATTTCATTTTCGGAGCGGCGATGAGCTCGACCTCTGCAATATCGATTTCACCGGCCTCAACGAAGGCGGGCGCGACGTTGTGCTTTTCTCGAACGCGACCCGGCGCTCGCTTGAACGGATTAAACGCGCGACCGGCGACTGGAAAGGGTTGCGGATTATTCGTGATCCAAGACAGATTCTGGTTTCTGACTATTTCCACCACAAGGGCAATCACTACACCGAACAACATGGTTGGGTGTGGGACAAGCTTGCAGAAGACCAGCCTGTGCTGCGCGAACTTTCGCAGGAAGAAGGGCTTTTGTACGAGCTCGACAATATCTCTAAGGATGTGATTGAGAACCAGATTCTGGCGCCGTTTGACGATCATCGGGTCATGACCGTAAAGATCGAGGAATTTTCCAAGGACTCCAAAACGTTTCTCAGAAGGATAGCCGAATTCCTGGGCGTTCCGGATATTGCAGGGGCCGATACGGGGCGCACTTGGGCCAATCCCGAAAGCGGGCCGTGGAGCGAATATTTCACGCCGCGCATCAAAGAGGTTTTCAAAGAACGCTACGGCCAGGCGCTGATAGATCTGGGCTATGCTGAGGATTTCGACTGGTGAGCGATTATATTGGAAATGCAGACCGACTTAATCCAGAATCAAATCGTTCGCCGGAAATGAGCAACGCCGCCGACATCCCGCGCGCCGCCCCGTCTGCAGCCACGCCGCCTGGCGCCGGCGTGGCGGTCTCCTCCTCCGCCGCCGCATCGCGGCCGACCATTCTGTTTGAAGATGTCATTGACGGCCTTGGCATGAGCGAGGTCTGGCGGGCCTTCGCCTGGGACGAGATGCAGCAGCGCTATCGCCGGTCCGTACTCGGCATTCTGTGGATCTTCGTCGCCTACGCGGTTTTTGTCGGCACGATCGCCTTTTTCTTCGCAGGGTTTGCAAAAATGGGCGCGCACCAGTTCATCATCTATGTGGCGCTTGGCTACGCAACCTACCAATTCCTTGTCGGCAATATAACCGATGGCTGTCAGGTCTTCAGCGCTTCGGGCAACTGGATCAAGAGCACGACCCTGCCCTATTCCATTTATGTCTATAAGAGCATTTTCCGATCGGTGTTTACTGTCGCCTTGCAGCTTTTGGTCGCACTGGGGGTCATGATTTATTTTGGCTGGCGCCCGACCTGGCTCTCTCTTTTATCGCTTCCAGCCGCCGCTATCTTTCTGCTCGACGCCGTTGCGATTCAGTATTTCCTCGGTCTGTTCGGGGCGCGGTACCGAGATATTCCCCATCTTGTCGCTACAATCATGCGCGTCTTGTTTTTCATGACGCCCATCCTCTGGGTGCGCGAGGAGATGCGCGGAATTCGCGCAACGCTCGCCGACGTCAATCCGCTCACTCATTTTCTTGAGATCTTCAGGGCGCCGCTCATGGGCGCAGAACCCCGCCTTTCGAGCTGGGCCGTCGTGCTGATCAGCTCGGCCGTTATCTGGCTCGCCGCCGCCATCGCCGCCTGGCGGATGCGCCGGCGCTTGCCGTTCTGGGTCTAGGGCGCGGCGTGCCGGCTTGCGCGAGGAGCGAAAAGGGGCGACATCCTGTGTCGGGGCGCAGTAACCGGTAGCCAATGCATTCCATCCACGCCGAAAAAGTTTCGCTCACTTTCCCGCTTTACCAGCGCACGAGCGCCAGCGAGACAGAAGCCCATCCGATCCCCTTCACGGAGGACGACCGGCTCATCCTCGGGAAGGACGGGCGCATTCTCGCCGTCAAGGCGCTGCGCGACATCACCTTCACGCTGAAGGGCGGCGACCGCCTCGCCCTTATCGGCAAGAACGGCTCGGGCAAGACGACGCTTCTGCAGGTGCTCGCAGGCATATATCCGCCCGACGCCGGCTATGTCGCAACGCGCGGGCGCGCGACCAATCTCATCAATCTCAATCTCGGCATGCGTTCGGAAGCGACGGGGCATCGAAACATCACGCTCAAAGGCCTCGCCGCAGGCCGCTCGCGCGAGGAGATCGAAGAAAAGCGCAATCAGATCGCTGAATTTTCCGAGCTCGGCCGGTTCCTCGACATGCCTGTCGAGACCTATTCGGCGGGCATGCGCATGCGCCTGAGCTTCGCGATCGCCACCGCCTTCGATCCTGAGATCCTGATTCTCGACGAGTGGATCAGCGCGGGCGACGCCGCGTTCAAACAGAAAGCGTCGCAACGCATGCAGGAATTCGTCGGCAAGGCGGGCATTCTCATTCTCGCCTCGCACAGCCCCGATCTGCTGATTGAGAACTGCAGCCGCGGCATCTGGCTCGACAAGGGCCGGATCCGGTTCGACGGCCCCATCCGCGACGCGCTCGAGGCCTACGCCGCAGAGACCCGCGGCGCGGCGCAAAAGCCGCGTCCGGCGAACCGCGCCGGACCGGCGCCGGTTGACGGCGCCCGGGCGCGCAGTTGAATGTTCGCGCCCGTTCGGCCCGAAAGGAACGATGGTCTTCGCATCCAGCTCCCCCGCCGGCAAAACGGCCCTGGCGCAGCGGCAGGCGCGGCTTGTCGTCATCGGCAACGGGCCGAGCCTTAGAGGCTTTGACTTCAGCACGCTGGAAGGCGCCGATACGATCGGCATGAACGCCGCCTACCGCCATTGGGACCGGATCGGCTGGCGGCCTACGCACTACGCCTGTCTCGACGACGCGCTGATCGACACGCATCACAATGAAATCCGGCGCCTGATGAACGAAGGGCGCATCGAGACGGCGTTTGTCTCCGGGCGCTATCTCGATCACCATCCCGAAGCCGCGAAAGATCCGCGCTTTGTCTTTCTCGACGAGTTCGTCGCGCACTGGCACGGCGCGCGCGGCGCCGCGCACGGCCTTTCTTTCCGGGAGACTCCCTTTTTTCGCAGCGCCGACGAGTCAAAACTGACGACGGGCGCCTATGCGCTGCGCTACGGCGCCTGGCTCGGCTATCGGGAAATCGCGCTGATCGGCGTCGATCTCGTCTACCGCGATCTCACGGAGGCGAGCGCGCTCGAAGGCAACCGGCTGCGCCTTGACGCGGCGCCCGCTTCCAATCCGAATTATTTTTTCGACGATTACCAGCGCCCGGGCGACGAATTCCACGTGCCGAATCCGGCCGAACATGACGGCGAGCTGCATGTGCAGGCCTTCGGCGTGTTACGAGACGACTTCCTGCGAGAGAAGATCGAAACGCATATCTTCAACGCCAATCCAAATTCGGTTCTGGCGACGCAGGGGATTTTCCCTTTCCGCCCGCTCGAAACCTTTCTCGGCGGGCCGGCGCTGTCCTCGGTCGTCGTTCCGGTCACCGCCGGCGAACGGGGACAGATTCTCGACAATATCTGGCTGTGGTCGCAGCCGGCGTTCTTTCCGTTTCTCGGCGCGCCGCCCGCGCGCCGGCCGGTGCTCGTTTTCGTGTTCAACAATGACGCCGCCGCCGCCATGCGGGGCGAGATCGAGGCTGCGCTCAAAGCTTCGGCCTTCTTCGCGCGCTGTTTCGCCGGCGCGCGCTATGTCAATCTCGGCCTGAAGGGCGAGGCCGATCTGTACGAGCGCGACAACGCAAAGCCCGCCGGCGCGCAGGGCCGGCGCGCCGGACCGAACAATATGTTTTTCGGCGGGCTCGACGCAGTGAAGGATCTGCCGGGCTATGCGCTCTGGCTCGAAACAGACTGTACGCCGATCCGACCCGACTGGCTCGGCCGCGCCGCGGCCCTCGTCAGGACGGATGACGCGCCCTGGATCATCGGCAGCATTTATCGCGGGCGCGACGCGCTCGGCCCGCGCGAAATGCGCCATATCAACGGCAATGCGCTCTATGCGGCGGGCGCTCCGGCCTTCCGCGAGTTCCTGACCGCAACCTGGAAGCCACAGCTGGACCGGCTCGTGCGCGAAAGCCCGGAGCTCGCTTTCGATTGCGTCATCGATTCGCTTTTCGAGGCGGCCGATTCGCGCCAGCCCGACAATCCGAACTGGCGGCTGATGCAGGAGATCAGCGCGCGCCTGCGTTACACCGATTTCATTCAGAACATTGTCGACGAGTCCTCGTCGCCCGCCGAAAAGGCCGAGCAGCTCGCCGGCATTCTGCGCGACTGCCCCGACGCCTGCCTTGTGCATTCGCGCCTTGTCGCGCGCCAGATCGCACGGCTGCGCGAAACGGGCGCGGCGGCCGGTCCCGGCGATCTCGTTGCCTTGCTCGGCGGCGGCGCGCCGGCGCGGCGCGCGCCGGCTCCGAAATCCCCGCTGTCGGCGCCGGCGCCGTCGACCCTGCCGCCGCGATCGCTTGCGGGATTCCTCCGCTGGAGCGCCGGAGCGCTGAAGCGGAGGCGGCGCAAACTCGCCGCAGCGCTCCTCGCCGCCCTCGCCCTCATCGCCGCGGCCGGCGCATTCGATGCGACGGCCGGGCTCGTCGCGGCGAGCGCGGCCGCGGCGGCGAGCGCCCTCGCGGTCGGCGCTCTCGCCCGGCGCTATCTCGCCCTTGCGCGGCGGGCCCGATGATTTGCCCGAGGCCGAAAATCGCCTAGAAACAGGAGCGCCCTCCTGACAGTCGCATGCGGGCGCGGGGGTCGATTCGATGTCTGCAAAAGGCGAAACCGCCGGACGCGCGATCAGCATTATTTTCCGCGCGCTCAACGAGGAGAAATGGTTCGACGATGCGCTGTCCGCCTGCAAGCGGCAGGAGACGGGCGGCGCGCGCGTCGAGATCATTCTCGTCGATTCCGGCTCGACCGACGGCACGCTCGACATCGCCCGAAAGCATGGCTGCCGGATCGTCCACATCAAGAAATCGGAATTCACCTTCGGGCGCTCGCTCAATATGGGCTGCGACGCGGCGACGGGCGACTATCTGGTTTTCATCTCGGCGCATTGCATTCCCGCCCATGAGCGCTGGCTCGCCAATCTTGTCGCGCCGCTGATCGAAGGAGCGGCCGATTATGTCTATGGCGGCCAGACCGGGCATGAGATCAGCCGCTTTTCCGAGCATCAGGTTTTTGCGCATTATTTCGGCGAAGCCGACAAAATTCCGCAGGCCGAACCATTCTGCAATAATGCGAATGCGGCGATCCGGCGCGAACTCTGGGAAAGACATCGCTTCGACGAAAACGTCACCGGCCTCGAAGACATGGTCCTCGCCAAGGCGATCATGAAAGAGGGCGGACGGATCGGCTACGTCGCGGACGCGCCCGTCATCCACATTCACGAAGAGACGCTTTCGCAGACGCGCCGGCGCTATTACCGGGAAGCGCTCACCTTACGCGAAATCTTTCCGGAAGTGCATTTTCATTTCAGCGATTTCCTGCGCTGCTTCTCGGCGGGCGTTTTCCACGACTTCAGCGAGGCGATCGCACAGCGGCGCTTCTTCAAGGAGGCGCCCGGCATCATCGGTTTCCGCTTCGCGCAGTTCTGGGGCGCTTATCTCGGTCATAATGAGCACCGCGTGCTCTCGCGCGCGCAGAAGGAAAGCTATTATTATCCGCGGTCAAAGCGCCGGCGCGCGACCCGCCGCGCAGAAAGCGAGCGCCCCGCCGTGCTCGCCAAACCTTCGACCCAGCCCCGCCGTTAGGCGCGCCTTCGCATTCAGGAGACCCCGTGATCAATCAATCGAAAAGCCTGACCGCGCTCTTGCCGATGAAAGCGCACAGCGCGCGCGTCACCTCGAAGAATTTCCGGGAAATCGCGGGCAAACCGCTTTTTCGCTGGATCCTCGACACGCTCGCCGAAACGCCCGAGATCGACCGCATCGTCATCAACACGGACGCGCGCGCCATCCTCGCCGACAACGGCCTCAAGGACGGCGCCTATGACGGCAAGGTGATGATCCGCGACCGCAAGCCCGAGCTGTGCGGCGATTTCGTCTCGATGAATCTCGTCCTGGCCGACGATATCGAAAACACGCCGTCGGACTATTACCTGATGACGCATACGACGAACCCGCTTCTTTCCGTCGCGACGATCCGGAAAATGATTGCGCGCTATCAAGCGGCGCTGGAGAAAGGCGAGGCGGACTCGCTCTTTACGGTGACGCCGCATCAGACGCGCTTTTATACGCCTGAAGGCGCGGCCATTAATCACGACCCGAACAATCTTGTGCGCACGCAGGATTTGCCGCCCTATCTCGAAGAGAACTCCGTCTGCTATCTGTTCACCGCCGAGAGCTTTGCGAAAACGAAAGCGCGCATCGGCGAAAAACCGATCCTGTTCGCGACGCCTGCGCTCGAATCGGTCGATATCGACGAGAAGTCGGACTGGTTCATCGCTGAATCGCTGCTGATGCGCGTGGCGCGCGGCGAAACGCTTCCCGAGGACTGAAACGAATGACCGCGCCGAAAATCTACGTCACCTGCCCGCCCATGCTCGGCATGATCGAGTCGTTCCGCTCGGCCTTCGCCGAAAAAGGGCTCGAATGCGTTCCGGCGCAGATGACCCAGGTCAAAACGGTCGAGGAGCTGATCAAGGAGATCCCGCTCTATGACGGCTGGATCATCGGCGACGATCCGGCGACGCGCGACGTCGTCGCGGCGGGCGTCAAGGGCCGGCTGAAGGCGGCGGTCAAATGGGGCGTCGGCGTCGACAATGTCGACTTCGCGGCCTTCAAGGATTTCGGCGTTCCGGTCGAGAACACGCCGGGCGTATTCGGCGGCGAGGTCGCCGATCTCGCGCTCGCCTACGCGCTCGGCCTCGCGCGCGAGAGCTATCGCATCGACCGGGAGATCCGCGAGAAGAATCTCTGGCCGAAACCGGCGGGCGTCAGCATGTCCGGCAAGACGGTCGCGATCGTCGGTTTCGGCGATATCGGCCGGCAGACGGCGCGGCGCATTCTCGCCTGCGGGTGCAAAGTCATCGCCTATGATCCGTTTTTCAAACCCGTCGAGGGCCTTGAGGTCGAACGCGCCGAATGGCCGGCGCGCATCGGCGAGGCGGACTTCCTCATATTCACCTGCCCGCTGAACAATGAGACCCGCGGCATGTTCAATGAAGCGCTGCTTTCGAAGCTGAAGAACGGCGTGCGCGTCGTGAATGTCGGCCGCGGGCCGGTCATTTCCGAAGGGGCGCTGCTTAAAGGTCTTGAGAGCGGCGTCGTCCATTCGGCCGCCCTTGACGTGTTCGAGGTCGAACCGCTCGCGCCCGCCTCCCCGCTGAGGCGCTTCGACAGATGCATTTTCGGCTCGCATAACGGCTCGAACACAGTCGATGCGGTCAAGCGCGTCAGTCTGCTCGCAATCGACAAGATGGCGCGGCTTCTCGGCGAGCGACTGTGAGCGGGCGCGTTCTCATGCAGCGTTCGCCGGCCGGCGCGCGCCCGCGCGAAATCCGGATTGGCGCATGACGGAGAGCGTTTCAGGCGAAGTTCGTTGCGTCGCCCCCGTCGGCGCCGTTCTCGGCGAAGGCCCCTTATGGGACCCGCGCACGCGCCGGCTTGTCTTCGTCGACATCAAGGGCGGGAAGATCTTCGAATACGATCCGCAAACGGAGCGTATTGTGACCCTTCATGCGCATGGGATGACGAGCGCGATCGGGCTGGCGCGGAAGGGCGGCTATGTCTGCGTGCGCAAGGACGGCTTTGCGCGGCTGAGGATCGAGCGCGGCGAGGCGCATTTTGAAGCGATCTCCAATCCCGAGGGCCACATCGCCCATCACCGCTTCAATGACGGCAAGGTCGACCCGAAAGGCGGCTTCTGGGCCGGGACGATGGACGACCGCGAGGAAGAAGCGACGGGCGCGTGGTGGCGGCTTTCGCCGGAAGGGCGGACAGTCCGGCTCGACGAGCATTTCAAGGTGACGAACGGCCCGGCTTTTGACGCCGCCCGCGGGCGCGTCTTCCTCACCGATTCCGCCGTGCGGAATGTCTATGTCGCCGAGACCGACGGCGAAACGCTCGGGGAAAAGCGCGTTTTTCTGACGTTCGAGCCGCAAGACGGCTATCCGGACGGCATGGAGATCGACGCCGAAGGCTGTTTGTGGATCGCCTTCTGGGACGGCGCAGCCGTGCGGCGCTTTTCGCCGGAGGGCGAACTCCTCGAGACCCTCCCTCTTCCGGTTCGCCGCCCGACAAGCGTCGCTTTCGCTGAAGACCGGCTGTTCGTCACATCCGCCTCAATTGGTCTTGATACGGATGAATTGCGCCCCCGCCCGCTCTCCGGCGGCCTGTTCGAGGCGCGGCTTTCGCGCCCGCTCTCCCGGCCGGCCGCCTATTTCGAAGGCTGAAAACGCGAAAACATTGTCGCAAATTTCTGCGACCTGAAGTTGAAAACGCGCGCGCCGACGAAAAAATTTCGGCCAATCGCCGCGGCGCGCCCAGCCCGATCTCGCTCCGCGCGCGACAACTTCAGAGCGAATTCCCGCATAGGGGCGTTCGATAGTTATCGAACGGCGCCGGCGCGCTCTTAGCCTTTTCGGCGGTTTCGATTTTTCACCGAAGAGGTGCCGATGAGCGACTCGACCAAACTTCAGCTTCCCTATCTTGCGGCCGCGCAGTCGCAAAAGCATGTCACCGTGAATGAATCGCTGAGAAAGCTCGATGCGGTCGTTCAGCTCACGGTCGTTTCGGCGACGACGGCCGCCTAGCCGGGCGCTCCTTCGGACGGCGACTGCTATATCCTGCCCGCGGGCAAGACCGGCGCTGACTGGGGCGCGATGACCGATCTCTCCGTCGCCTATTATGTCGACGGAGCCTGGTCGCAGCTCTCCCCGAAAGAGGGCTGGCGCGCCTGGGTCGCCGACGCGGACAGGCTCCTCATCTATGACGGCGCGGCGTGGAGCCAGATCTCGGGCGGGCGCGACAAGCTGACGGCCGACCGGGACTATTACGTGCGCACGGACGGGAACGACGCCAATGACGGGCTCTCCGATTCCGCCGCCGGCGCTTTCGCCACGATCCAGAAGGCGGTCGATGTCGTCTCCGCGCTCGATTTGTCCATTTACACGGCGACGATCCATGTCGGGGCCGGGACCTATGATGAGGCGATCACCATCAACGCGCCGCTCATCGGCGGGGCGGGCGCCGTCATCGTCGGCGATACGGGAACGCCCTCGAATGTCGTGCTCGATGCGTCGGCGACGGAATCGGTCCTGCACTCCACCATTGGCGTTCTCGTCGACGGCTGGACGATCAGCGGCCTGCGCTTCCAGAGCACCTCAGCATACTGCAAGCACGGCGTGCGCGCGGACGGCTGCGGGGTCACGATCGACAATTGCGAATTCGGGCCCGGCTTTTCCGGCCATGACGTGCATGGCGAGCTCGCCGCGCGCGTCAGCCTGACGGGCAGTATCGTCTATGCATCCGGATCGCACGCCTGCGCTTTATACGTCGTGCAGGGCGCCAACATGCTCAAGGCGACCGCAGACACGATCACCTGCTCGGGAACGCCGAGCTTCTCCAACGCCTTCGCCATCGCCGATTTAATCTCCTCGATCCGCCTCAACGGCTCGAACGTCACTGGCGCGGCGACCGGCAAGAAATACGCCATAACCTTCAATTCGGTCCTCACCTACCAAGGCGGCGCCTCAAATCTGCCGGGCGATGTGGCGGGCGCGACCGCAAGCGGGGGCCAGGCGGCGTGAGGAAAGACTCAGATCCACGCGCAGCGTTTGAGAAAGACGCGCGCGTCACTGGCGAGCGCTATATCCGCCACGACGAGGCGGCCGGCTTCGAGCGGACGCTCCAGAGCGACGTCGAGCGCGCCCCTTCTCGCAGCGGCGGCGAGCGCGACGCCCTCGCTTGCGACGCGCAAAGCGCGCGGATCGCCGTCGACTTCGAGCGAAAAGCCCGATTTTGGCGCATCCGAAAAATGCGCAAGGAAAAGTTTCGCGCGTGTCTGAAGGCGCCCGTCCGCGCCGACGCCGTAAATCGCCTGGCCCCCGCGGCGAAGCCGGCGCAGGACCGCCTTTCGCAAGGCCGGCGGCTGCAAGCGCTCCGTCAGCGTGTGAAGCGCGAAGGCGCGGAAGACCCCGCCCTGCTTTCCTTCCGGCGCGTGCGCCGCAAGAACGCTGCGGATCTCTTCGCGCCGGCGCCGGTTGAAGGAGGCGGTCTTCGTCTCTCCGCCCCACAGAACCATGGAGAGCGGCGCGTCGATGAATCCGAAACGCGCGCCGGACTTCATCATCCGTATCCAGAGCTCCCAGTCCATGACGTAATGGAGGCTTCTGTCGAGCCCGCCGGCGCGCTCATAGCTCTTTCTGCGGAAAAAACAGGAAGGCTGCGAGATGATGCCGGCCTCATAGAGGCGCGCGCTCGGCGGCTCCACCGCAAAATGATAGCCGGTCATCGCCCCCGTTTCGTCGATGATGAGGGAATGTCCGTAGACGACATCGAGCGCCGACTTCGCTTCGAATTGCTCGAGCGCCAGGCCGAGCGCGCCCGGCATCAGCACGTCGTCGGCGTTCAGCCAGCCGAGAATATCGCCCGGCGCGTTCGCCCAGCCTTCGAGGATCGCGTCCGATTGCCCCTCGTCCGGCCCGTGCCGCCGGTAGCGGAGGAAATCGCCGTGACGGTCGGCGAGTTCGACGACGCGCGGATCGCCCGACGCGTCGAGCAGCGCGACGCTCACCGGAACGTTCTGCGCGCGAAGGCTCGCGAGATTGGCCGGCAGGAGATCATGCCAGGCGCCGACGGGTACCGCGATGGAGAAGCGTGAGTTCATGTCAGACGCGCGCCTCCATCTGCGCCGCCGGGGCGGGCTTGACCGCGCGAATGACCGGCGCGCGCTGCATCACGGCGAAGGGCGACCAGGAGAGCGCGCGGGCGAGGTCGGCGAACGAGACGCGCCGCGACGCCTGAATGCGCCGGCGTTCGGCGAAGATGCGCGCGCGGTCTTTCCATGCGTCGCGCATGGCCTTGAGATACGCCCCGCCAAGGCCGATCGCGGACAGACGCAAGAGAAGATAAACATCCGTCAGAAGATGAAAGGGCAGCATCGGCCAGAGGATCGCGCCCGGCATGTTCTTGAAATAAGTCCAGATCCGGTTGCGATGGCCGTGATAGGTGGTGAATTCGCTGCGCCGTCCGGTGACGCCCGACCCTTCATGCGCGACGCGCGCGCCCGGAACCTCGACCGCGCGCCCGCCCGCGAGCCGAAGGCGAAAGCCGAGATCGACATCCTCGCCATAGCAGAAAAAGCTTTCGTCGAACCCGCCGAGCGCGTCGAAGGTCGCGCGCCGGTAGAGCGCCGCCGCCGCGCAGGGCGCAAAGCATTCTCCTTCTTCGGGCGCGAGCGCGGCCGGCCAGCCGAAGCCGCCGCGCCAGGGAAGGCCGAACACGTGATAGGCGTCGCCCGCGCCGTCGAGGCGCGCCGGATCGCCGGCGTCGATCTGAAGCGAGCCGAAAGCGTCGACCCCCGGATGCCGCGCCGCCGCGTTCATCAGCGCGGCGAGCCAGCCGGGTTCGGGATAGGCGTCGGGGTTCAAGAAGGCGATCCACTCGCCCGCCGCCTCTCTCGCCGCGCGGTTATTGCCGGCCGCAAAGCCGAGATTTTCGGCCGATTTGATCACGCGCAGATCGAGCGCGCCGGCCTCGAGGCCGTCCGCCGATCCGTCGCTCGAGGCGTTGTCGAAGACGATGACGTCGAAATCCTGGAAGACTTGCGCGCGCAGATGGGCGATGACGCGGGCAAGGCGCGCGCCCGCATTGAAATTCACGATAATGACCGTGACCGCGCGCGCCATGTCTTTCTCGCCGCTCGCCTTTCCGTCGTCGTCCGCCGTCAGGGCGCCGCACCCCGCCGCCGCCGCGTTTGTAGTCAATTCGCCCGCAAAACGCGATTGCAGGCGCACAGGCGGGCCGCCGGCTATCGCCCCGCCCGCCGCAACCCGCTAAGAACCGCGCTTTGACCAAAGGACGCAAGATCATGGAAAAGCGCGTCATCGGCGTGATCGGGGGATCGGGGCTCTATGAGATTGAGGCCCTTGAAGGCGCAAAGCGCCTTGAAATCGAAACGCCCTGGGGCCCGCCTTCCGACGCGCTGGTCTCGGGCAAGCTCGCCGGCGTCGACATTCTCTTCCTCGCCCGGCACGGCAAGGGCCACCGCCTTCCGCCCGGCGCGATCAACTATCGCGCCAATATCGACGCCCTGAAGCGCGCCGGCGCGACCGATCTCATCTCCGTCTCGTCCTGCGGCTCGCTGCGCGAGGCGCTGGCGCCCGGCCGCTTCGTCATCGTCGACCAGTTCATCGACAGGACGACGCGCCGGGAAAGCTCTTTTTTCGGCGAAGGCTTCGTCGCGCATGTGTCAATGGCCAGGCCCGTCTGCCCGGCGCTCGCCGAGGCGCTCGCCGCGTCCTGCGGCGCGCTCAAAATCCCCTTCGCGGCGGAGGGAGCCTATCTATGCATGGAGGGGCCGCAATTCTCCTCGCGCGCCGAATCCAGTCTTTACCGCGCTTTCGGCGCGGACGTGATCGGCATGACCAATATGCCGGAAGCCAAACTCGCCCGCGAGGCGGAGCTTCCCTACGCCTCGGTCGCCATGGTCACCGACTATGATTGTTGGCGAACGGATGAAAAGCCGGTCGAAGTCGCCGATGTTCTCTCTGTGATGCGCGCCAACACGGCCGCCGCGCGCCGTCTCATCGCCGACGTCGCCAAGCGCCTCGGTCCGACGCGCGCGCCCTCGCCGCTCGGGATCGAGACCGTTCTCGATCACGCCGTGATCACGGCGCCCGACGCGCGCGATCCGGCGATGGTCAGGAAACTCGACGCCGTCGCGGGGCGCATTTTGAAGAAATGAATCGGCGGGCGCGGAAAGGACTAACTCCGGCCTTCGGCGAGCGCGATGAGATATTGTCCGTATCCGGTCTTTGCGAGCGGCGCGGCGAGCGCTTCGAGCTGGCGCCGGTCGATATAGCCGCGACGGAAGGCGATTTCCTCAAGACAGGCGATCTTGAGGCCCTGCCGCTCTTCGATCGTCTTCACGAAATGCGCCGCCTCGATCAGCGATTCATGCGTGCCGGTGTCGAGCCAGGCGAAGCCGCGCCCGAGCAGATGCGCCGTGAGCAGCCCGTCATGCATGTACATTTCGTTGAGCGTCGTGATCTCAAGCTCGCCGCGCGCAGACGGCCTGACCTCTTTCGCGCGCGCGCACACGCTCTCGTCGTAGAAATAAAGGCCTGTCGCCGCGTAACGCGATTTCGGCCGTTTCGGCTTTTCCTCGATGGAGATCACCTTGCCGCCGTCGCCGAATTCGATGACGCCGTAGCGCTCCGGATCGGCGACCTGGTAGCCGAAAATCGTCGCGCCTTTATCGAGTCTGGCCGAGGCTGCGAGAATGTCGGCGAGACCGTGGCCGTAAAAAATATTGTCCCCCAAGACAAGCGCGCATTTGTCGCCGGCGATGAATTCCTCGCCGATGATGAAAGCCTGCGCGAGCCCTTCGGGTTTCGGCTGCACGGCGTAGGAATAGCGCATGCCGATCTCGCCGCCGTCGCCGAGCAGGCGCCGGAACGAGGCCTGATCTTCCGGCGTCGTGATGATCAGAACGTCGCGAATGCCCGCGAGCATCAGAACGCTCAGCGGATAATAGATCATCGGCTTGTCGTAGATCGGCAGAAGCTGTTTCGAGACGCCCCGCGTGATCGGATGCAGGCGCGTGCCCGAACCGCCGGCGAGTATGATGCCCTTCATGTGACTCTCCCCCTACGCATTCGCGCCGAGTTCGCCGATGACGCCTGTCAGCGCGGCGCGCCAGGACGGCGGGGCGACGGCGAAACTCTTTTCAAACTTGCTCGTGTCGAGCGTGGAATAAAGCGGACGGCGCGCCGGCGTCGGATATTCCGCCGTCGCGATGCGCTCGACCGCGACGTTGAGGCCCGCCTCGCGGAAAATCGTTTCGGCGAAATCGGCCC
This sequence comes from Alphaproteobacteria bacterium, assembly GCA_016125425.1. Classification (GTDB taxonomy): domain Bacteria; phylum Pseudomonadota; class Alphaproteobacteria; order Caulobacterales; family Parvularculaceae; genus Amphiplicatus. Next base: position 224,599 of record WGLT01000012.1, on the reverse strand, counting down.
ATGTCGTCTCTTCATCGCCCGCGAAATGATAAAGGCCGGCCTTTTCGGGGCCGGCGGCGAGCGCTTCGGCGGCGGCGAGCGCGGCCCCGGCCGCCGCGCCCGCAGGCGTCGGCTTGCCGCGCTGGTCGGCGACGACGCGCAGCGCGCGTCGCTCTTTTCCGAGGCGCAGCATGGTTTTGACGAAATTCGCGCCATGCGCGGAGAAGACCCAGGAGAGCCGCAAGATCGCGAACGCCCCGCCCGTCGATGCGACAAGGCGTTCGCCTTCGCGCTTCGAGGCGCCGTAGACATTGACTGGCCGCGTCTCGTCGCTTTCGCGATAAGGCCGCGCGCCCGCGCCGTCGAACACATAGTCGGTCGAGAAGTGAATAAAGGGCAGGCCGCGCGCGGCGCAGGCCTTCGCCATTTCGCCCGGCGCGTCCGCATTGACGGCGTAAGCCGTCCGTTCGTCGCTTTCCGCCCTGTCGACCGCGGTATAGGCGGCGGCGTTGATCACGACATCGGCGCGCGAGGCTTCAATGATCCGACTCGCCGCGCCCGGCTGCGCAAGATCGCATTCGGCGCGTCCGACGGCGCGCGCATCGGCGCCCGCGCGGCGGCGAATCTCCGTCGCGACCTGGCCTTTCTCGCCGAAAAGCAAAATCTTCATCGCTCAGCCCGCGCGCGCCGGCGCCTTCTCCCCGAGCCCCAGCCTTTCGCCGTCGAAACCGCGCGCGCGGATGCGTTCGATCCAGCCCTGGTTTTCGAGATACCAGTCGACCGTCCGCGCGAGGCCCTGTTCGAGCGGCGTCTTCGGGCGCCATCCCAGTTCGCGCTCGATCTTCGAACAATTGACCGCATAGCGCAGGTCGTGGCCGGGCCGGTCCGCAACGAAGGCGATGAGGCTTTCATGCGGCCGGCTCGGCGCATCCGGCCGGCGCTCGTCCAGTATCGCGCAGATCATCCGTACAAGATCGATATTGGCGCGCTCGGCGCGCCCGCCGACATTATAGGTCTCGCCCGGAACGCCGCGTTCGGCGATGAGCAGCAGCGCTTCGGCGTGGTCGTCGACGTAAAGCCAGTCGCGCACGTTTTCGCCCTTGCCGTAGACCGGAATGGGCCGGCCCGCGAGCGCGGAGGCGATGACGGTCGGAATCAGCTTTTCCGGAAACTGATAGGGCCCGTAATTGTTCGAGCAGTTGGAGACCACGACCGGCAGCTTGAATGTCTCGCCCCAGGCGCGCGCCAGCATGTCGGACGCGGCTTTCGACGCCGAATAGGGCGAGTTCGGACGATAGGGCGACGTCTCGACGAATTCGCCCGTCGCGCCGAGCGCGCCGAACACCTCGTCGGTCGAGATGTGATGAAATCGGAATCCGGCCGGCGCCTCGCCGCTCGCCGCATAATCCCGCGCCGCCTCGAGCAGGCGGAAGGTTCCGACGATATTCGTCTCGATGAAATCGGCGGGGCCGTCGATAGAGCGATCGACATGGCTCTCCGCCGCGAGATTCATGACGGCGTCCGGACGGAAGGCGCGCAACAGCGCGCGCATTTTCGCCCCGTCGCAAATGTCGGCCTTTTCGAAGCGAAAGAGCGGCGAGGCCGCCACGGGCTCGAGATTGTCGAGATTGGCGGCGTAAGTGAGCTTGTCGACGACGAGAATGTCATGGCCGGCCGCCACGCCCATGCGCACGACCGCCGAGCCGATGAATCCCGCGCCGCCTGTCACCAAAAGCTTCATCGAAAAACCGTCTCCGCGCGTTCCCCCGGTACTATAGGCGGACAAGGCGCGCCAGCCCGGGAATTTCGCGCGCGCCCGTGCAAGTTTTCTGCCCGCGGGGCGGAATGGTTAAAACGGGCTCTTGAAGTCCGCCCAATTCGGGGCCGCAGCGTCCTTTTCCGAGACAATCGCCGCGCCGCTGTCGATTCCCCAGTCGATCGCAAGCTCCGGATCGTCCCATTTCACGGCGCCGTCCGCCGCACGGTCGTAATAGGCGTCGACCTTGTAGGCGACTTCCGTATCGGGTTCGAGCGTTACGAAACCGTGGAGAAAGCCCGCCGGCACGAAAAGCTGCGCGCCGTTCGCCGCGCTCAGCTCCGCGGCGACCCATTCGCCGAAAGTCGGGGAGGCCTTGCGCGCATCGACCGCGACGTCGAGGATCGATCCTCTGAGCACGCGGACAAGCTTGGCCTGCGCATGCGGCGGCGCCTGGAAGTGAAGGCCGCGCACCGTGCCCTTCTTCCTCGACAGGGACTGGTTGTCCTGAACGAAGCGCGGGCGGATCTCCGCCGACTGGAAGGCGCGCTCGTTATAGGTCTCGCAGAAATAGCCGCGATCGTCCGCAAAGCGCTTCGGCGTGATGAGCTTGACGTCCGCGATAGCGAGGCTTTTGACCTCCACTACAACGCCTCCTGGAAACGCAGGGGCTCGCCGGCGGCGAGTCCGAGAATCTCGTCTTCCCACATAACCATCCGTCCACGGATGATTGTTCCTTTCGGCCACCCCGTGACGGTCACGCCGTGGAACGGCGTCCAGCCGGATTTCGTCGCCTGGTCTTCATTGCGGATTTCGCGCCGCGCCTTCAGATCGACGATGGTGAAGTCGGCGTCATAGCCGACGGCGAGGCGGCCCTTCCGCGCAATGCCGAAAATCCGGTTCGGCCCGTGGCAGACGAGATCGACAAGCCTCGCAAGCGTCAGCCGCCCCGCCGCGACGTGATCGAGCATGACCGGAAGCAGCGTCTGCACGCCCGGCATGCCGGAGGGCGAAGCGGGATAGGCTTTTTCCTTCTCCTCGCGCGAATGCGGCGCGTGGTCGGAGCCGATGACGTCGATGACGCCGGCCGCAAGGCCCGCCCACAATCCCTCGCGATGGCGCGCGTCGCGGATCGGCGGATTCATCTGCGCATAGCCCTTAAGGCGCTCGTAACAGTCGGGCGCGGCGAGCGTGAGATGTTGCGGCGTCGCCTCGGCGGTCGCGATATCCTTGGCCGCGGCGAGGAGCGGAATTTCATCCGCTGTCGACACATGCAGCACGTGAATGCGCCGCCCGGTTTCATAGGCGAGCTTCAACAGCCGCCGCGTCGAGGAGACCGCCGCTTCGACAGAGCGCGCTTCAGGATGCGACGTCCAGTCGCCCGCACGCGCGCGCGATTTACCCTCGCGCAGCATGAATTCGTCTTCGGAGTGAACGGCGACGCGCCGGCGCCCATGCCGCAACACATCGCGCACGCCGTCATCGTCCGGCACCAGAAGGTCGCCGGTCGAGGCGCCCATGAAAATCTTGACGCCGCAAACGCCCGGCAATCTTTCAAGCTCGGGCAGATCCCGCGCATTCTCATGCGTCGCGCCGACATAGAAGGCGTGGTCGCATTGCATCCGGTCTTTCGCGCGGGCCAGCTTGTCTTCGATCGCCGCCGCCGTCGTCGTCAGCGGATTGGTGTTCGGCATCTCAAAGACCGCGGTGACGCCGCCGAGCACCGCCGCGCGCCCGCCGGATTCGAGATCTTCCTTATGGGTCGGCCCCGGCTCGCGGAAATGCACCTGGGTGTCGATGACGCCCGGCAGAATGTGAAGCCCCGCGCAATCGACGACATCGCCCGCGGACGCGCCCGCAAGCGAGCCGATGGCGGCCACGCGCCCCGCGCGCACGCCCACGTCGCGGAGCCCCTCGCCGTCATGATTGACGACGGTTCCGCCTTTCAGAATGAGATCGAAGGTTTCGGCCATGGCCGCGAGTTCTAGGGCGCCTTATGGCGGACGGCAAACCTTCCGGCCTTGGCAAGTCTTTTTCCCGGGCCTACATCCGCAGCCCATGGCCAAAACAGCTCTTCTCGCCTCGCGCGCGGTCATCGCCGTCCGGGGCCCCGAGGCGCGGGGCTTTCTCGACGGCGTGATCACGCAGACCCCTCCCGCCGCGGGCGGGGCGGTCTTCGCCGCGCTTTTGACGCCGCAGGGAAAGATCCTCTTCGACTTCATGATCGCGGCGCGCGACGACGGATTCTATTTCGACATTCGCGCCGACGCCGCCGAGGCCTTCGTCAAACGGCTCTCCATGTACCGTCTGCGCGCGAAAGCGACGATCGAGAATCTCGGGGACTGGGCCGTCGCCGCCGCGCTTGACGGGGAGGAGACCGGCGCCGCCGAAGGCGTCCTCGCTTTCCCCGATCCGCGGCTTTCCGCGCTGGGCCGGAGGCTGATCGGCCCGCGCGCGGCGATCGAAAGCATCGCCGATGCGAGCGACGCCGATTACGACGCGCGCCGCCTCGCGCTCGGCGTTCCCGAATTCGGCGCGGATTTCGGTTCGGACGAGGTTTTCCTGCTCGACGTCAATTACGACGCGTTGAACGGCGTCAGCTACAGGAAAGGCTGCTTTGTCGGGCAGGAAGTCACAAGCCGGATGAAACGCAAGGGCGAAATCCGCAAACGGACTTTACAGCTTGTTCTCGCCGCCGCGCCGCCCGCCAGGGGCGCTGAAATCCGCGCGGGCGAAACGATCATCGGCGAAGTTCTGTCCGGCGCGAAGGGCGCGGGCCTTGCGCTGGTGCGGCTCGACAGGCTCGCGGGCGCCAAAGAAGCGGGCGCGGCCTTGTCCGCCGGAGGCGAGCCTGTGCAGATCCATGTTCCCGCCTATCTCGAACGCGTCTAGGCTCGGCCCGCAATAATCCCGGAGGGAACAATGACTGCGACTGCGTGCGCCCTGCTCGGTTTTGCGTCCTGGACCATTTTCCTGCTGCTTTTGCTCGCGATCTACCGGACTTCCGCGGTGATGACGGGCAAGAAAAAAGCGAACGCCTTCAGCCCGCTCGGCGATGACGTCTCCGGCTATCCGCAAAGGCTGACGCGCGCGCACGCCAATTGCTATGAAAATCTGCCCATAGCCGGCGTCATTCTTCTCTACGCGATCGCGACCAGCCAGACGGCGATCACGGACGGTCTCGCCTATTATTTTCTCGGCGCGCGCATCCTGCAATCGCTGACGCATCTTGCATCGACAAGCGCCAACGCAGTGACGGTCCGTTTCGCCTTTTTCGTCGTGCAGGTCGCCATCGAGATCTACTGGCTGCTCGCGCTCTTTCATGTGATCTGATGACCGGACAAGCCGACACAGCCTGCGCCTGGGCGCCGCCGGATGACGTTCTTTATCGTCGCTATCACGACGAGGAGTGGGGCGTGCCGGAATATGACGACCGCGCTCTGTTCGAAAAACTCATTCTCGACGGCTTTCAGGCGGGGCTCTCCTGGCGGACGATTCTCTACAAGCGGGAGAATTTCCGCCGGGCCTTTGACGGCTTCGACCCTGAAAGGATCGCGCGTTACACGCCGAAAAAAGTCGAAAGACTTTTGCGGGATGACGGCATCATCCGCTCTCGGACCAAGATCGAGGCGGCGATCGGCAATGCGAAGGCCTTTCTGAAAGTGATGGAGACGCGACCCGAAGGATTTTCGGGCCTCCTGTGGGGCTTCGTCGACGGGCGGCCGATCGTGCGCAATCTCGCCAACCACAAATCCGCGCCGGCCAAAACCAGGGAAAGCGAGGCGGCGGCGAAGGCGCTGAAGAGCCTCGGCTTCAAATTCTGCGGGCCGGTCATCGTCTACGCCTTCATGCAGGCGACGGGGATGGCGAACGATCACGAACTGCGCTGTCCGCGCCACAAGGCCGTGCAAAAACTCGCCCGGCCGATTGCGACGGCCCGCCGGGCGGCGCAAGCTGCCAAGCCGTCAAGCCGCAAGAAAGCCTGAGCCATGGCCGTCACAAAACCCGATGTGCGCATTATCGCGACCGGCCTCTTCACGCCCCCGCATGCGATTTCGAACGACGAGCTGGTCGCCGCCTTCAACGCGTTCGTCGATCGCTACAACGCGGCGCACGCCCGTGAGATCGAATCGGGCGCGACCGCGCCCTTGCAGCCCTCTTCGGCCGAATTCATCGAAAAGGCGTCGGGCATCAAGTCGCGCTATGTGATGGACAAGGAAGGGGTTCTCGACATCGAACGCATGACGCCGCGTTTTCGCGCGCGTTCGAACGATGAGATCTCCATCCTCGCCGAAATCGCCGTCGCCGCCGCGCGCGACGCGATGAAAGCGGCCGATCTCGACGCGCGCGACATTGACGGCGTTATCTGCGCCGCCTCGAACATGCAGCGCGCCTATCCGGCGATGGCGGTCGAAATCCAGCACGCGCTGGGGATCGAAGGCTTCGCCTTCGACATGAATGTCGCCTGCGCCTCCGCCGTCTTCGGCGTCGAGACCGGCGCAGGGCTCATCCGCAGCGGCGCGCGGCGCATATTGATGGTCAATCCGGAAATCTGTTCGGCGCATCTGAATTTCCGCGACCGCGACAGCCATTTCATTTTCGGCGATGTCGCGACCGCTGTCATTCTCGAACGCGCCGACGGCGCGCCGCGCGGCGAGGCCTATGAGATTCTCGGCGCCAGGCTCAAAACGCAGTTCTCGAACAATATCCGCAACAATGCGGGCTTCATCAATCGCTGCGAGCGAGAGACCGGCGAGGCGGCCGATCCGCAAAGCGCGCCCTTCACCGACAAGCTCTTCGTCCAGCAGGGGCGCAAGGTGTTCAAGGATGTCGTGCCCATGGTCGGCGACATGATCCTCGGCCACCTCGACGAACTCGGCGTCGCGCCCGGCGACGTCAGACGGTTCTGGCTGCATCAGGCGAACCTCGCCATGAACGAATTCATTGCGCGGAAAGTCCTCGGGCGCGACGCGACGCGCGAGGAGGCGCCGGTCGTGCTCGACGAATACGCCAACACCTCGTCGGCGGGTTCGATCATCGCCTTTCACAAATATCGCAGCGATCTGAAAATCGGCGATATCGGCGTCATTTCAGGCTTCGGCGCGGGCTATTCGGCGGGCTCCGTCGTCATCCGGAAGACCGCCTGAGGTCCGGCATGGCCGCAACGCGCAAAGACGCCGCAAAGCTCGACGCTGTTGATCCGCTGGCGCAATTTCGCGGCGAATTCGATCTGCCCGCCGGCGTCATCTATCTCGACGGCAATTCCCTCGGACCGCCGCCGCGGCGCGCGCTCGCCCGCTTGCAGCAAACCGCCGACATAGAGTGGCGCGCGGGACTCATCCGCTCATGGAACGACGCCGGCTGGTTTGATATGCCGAAACGCGCGGGCGACAAGATCGCCCGCCTCATCGGCGCAAACACTGGCGAAGTCATTGTCGCCGACTCCGTTTCGGTCAATCTCTTCAAGATCGCATCCGCCTTGATCGCGCGCCGGCGCGCGCCTGTTCTGGCCGTCGACGCCGACGAGTTTCCGACCGACGGCTATATTCTCGAAGGCCTCGCCGGTCTCGCCGGCGCGCGGCTTGTGCGCCTGAAGACCCCGGCCATCCCTTCAGGCGTCGACGTTCTCGTTCGCAGCCTCGTCAGTTATCGATCCGGCGCCGTCGCCGATATGCGCGCGGTCGAAAAGGAAGCGAGCGCCAAGGGCGCGGAAGTCATCTGGGACCTCAGCCACGCGACCGGGCTCATCAACGTCGATTTGCGTCGCAACGGCGCGCGCTTCGCCGTCGGCTGCGGCTACAAATTCCTGAATGGCGGACCGGGCGCTCCCGCCTTCGCTTATATCGCGCGCGAAGCGGCGGCGACACTCTCCCAGCCGCTCTCGGGCTGGATGGGACACGCCTCGCCTTTCGATTTTTCGACCGACTATCGGCCGGCGCCCGACGCGGCGCGCTTCGCCTCCGGCACGCCGCCCGTTCTTTCGCTTTCCGCGCTTGACGCCGCGCTCGATCTCTTCGAAGGCGTCGCGCCGCCGACGCTCGAAGCCAAGGCGCGCGCTCTAGGCGATCTCTTTCTCGACATTTGCGAGCCGCTCGGACTTGAAACGATTTCCCCGCCGGCTGGCATGCGCCGCGGCGGACAGATCGCCTTTGTGCATGAAAACGGTTTTCCGATCATGCAGGCGTTGATTGCGCGCGGCGTCATCGGCGATTTCCGCGCGCCAAATCTGATGCGATTTGGCTTCTCGCCGCTCTTTCTTTCCTATTCGGATGTTTTCGAAGCAGCCGAGGCGTTCGCCGAAGTGCTCAAAAGCGAAGCATGGCGCGCGCCGGAGTACGCCCGGCGCGGCGCCGTCACCTGAACCTATTTCTTGCGCGTCACTTTGAGATTGAGCAGCTTCGGCAAGCCCTGCGGACCTTTCTCGCCTTCCGCTTCGATTGTCTCCAGCGACACCGGCTGTTTCGGCTGCGCCGTGATTTCGAGCGAGCCGCCCTCGCCGAGGAAATCGGCGATTGCATTCACATAGTCCTTCGCTTCGGGAAACATGCTCGCGGCCTGCGCGCCCGACAGGCGCACCATGGCGGGCGTCGACTGCTTCAGATCGGCCGCCGAACCGCCCATTTGCAGCGCCGCGAGATCGTAGATCGCATCGAGCAGATTGTGATCGACGAGCTTCATGTCGAAACCCTTGAAGGCGCCGATCTTCGCGGCGGCGTCCTTTTCGCCCGCGTCATTCGCCGCCTTGATCTTCGCCAGATCCATCCCGATGAGATCGAGCGACATCGAAAACTCGGCGAAAGTCTTTCCGCCGCCTTCCATGCTCAATCCGGCGTTCCCTTTGGATGTGTCCCACGTCCAGTCGACAACGCCGCCAAGACCCGTCACGCGATCGAGGCCATGGGCCTTGAGCGCGGCGATCGTCTTATCTTGGCTCGGATCGACATAAGCGGTGTAGTCGCAATCGCCGCCCTTCTGCTCCATGTGGATTTTCGAAGGCGCGAGCCAGGTGAACTGCATGGCCGTCACCGCGGTTTCGTCGGTGTGGCACGCCTTGCGGCCGGAAATGTAAGACTGGGCGTCCGTCATCCGGATAACGCCGAGATCGATGAGATTTTTCGCGGTGATCGGCGGCTCTTCGCCTTTGAGGCCGTATGCCATGAGCCCGGACAGATCGACGCCTTTCCATGTGAAGGATTTCAGCGTCACGCGCGCATTGTCGGGCGCGATAAGGCCGGCCAGCGGACCGGTGAGCAGCGCGCCGGCGGGGCCCATTTTCTGCGCCATCTCCGCGCGCGCCGCCGCCGAACGCGCGAGCGAATATTCCGCGTCCTTGGCGATGATCGCGGCGAGCTTGCCGCCGCCGAGACCGACGAGACGAAGATCTGCGGCCTTGAACATATTGGCGCCGCCGGCCGGATTATCGCTGCTCTCCGGCTTGGTCGCTTCGATATCCTTGAAATAAAGCCCGCCGAGCGAAAACGCATTGAAAGCGCGCGCGACATTGCCCGCCTCGCCTTCCTTGTCCGGAACGCCGCCGTCGCGAATTTGGAGCGTATCGACTTCGAGCGCGCCGATCGTCACCTTTCCGCCGTCGTCTTCCGCATCGGGCTTGATCCCGAATAGCCGCACCTGGTCGAAGATTTTCTCAAACGGCGCGTCGGGCGCGGATGTTCCGGTCTTGACCTTGTTGATCGCATCCATGTCGACGCCGTAAAGCTCGGCCCGGTCGATCGAGACGCCCTGCGCCTTGATCGCCCTGTCGAATGCCCGGTCTTCGATCCGCACATTCGTCAGCACGGTCGCGCCGAGCTTTTGATCGAACGCCTTGCTGTCATAGGTGACCTTCGCCTTGTCGCCGATGAGCGCGATCAGCGCGTCGACATCGGCCGCTTTGGCGTCGGCGAGCCGGAACGGCTGGTCGAGCGGAGACGCGCCCTGAACGTCGGCGGCTGCGGTCTTGGCCGCCGGCGCGCTCCCCGCAGCCTCTTTCTTGCCGCAGCCGGCCATCGTCATCGCGGCGACGCCCGCGAGCAGGATCAGTTTCATGCGCATGATTGTGCTCCCCAGATCAGCCTCGCGCGACGCGCCCCGCGCCCGCGGCGAAAGCCGTCTTCGCCCGTTTGACCGCCGGAGGCAAGTCAATCGCGATCAATCGCCGCTTTGATGAGACGCTCCGCTTCCGCGCTCGTCCAGTCCGCATCGCCTCTCAAACGGCCGATTTCACGCCCGTCGCGATCATAGAGGATGGTGAGCGGCAATACGGTCGCGCCGCCGACGGCGCTGGCGAGCCGGAGCGTCGGATCGGCGTAATGGCCGAGATTCCGGACGCCGAGCTTGGCGAGAAAATCCGCCGCCTTGTCGGCACCGCGCGGATCGGCGGCGATGGCGACGACCTGAAAATCCTTTCCGCCGAGCTTTTTCTCCAGCGCGTCGAGCGAGGGCAGCTCCTTGACGCAGGGCGCGCACCAGGTCGCCCAGAAATTGACCAGAATGACCTTGCCCTTGAAGCCGTCGAGGCTCGCGGTCCCGCTCCCGTCCTGAAACGCATTGTCCGGCGCTTTGACGCCGGACACCGAATATTCGAATTTCGACATGGCGCCGGTCACAAGGGCAGGATCGTGAAGCCGGCCGGCGCTCCCGGTCTTGTGCGGCTGGACGCTGGCCGCGAAGATAACGTAGAGGACGGCCAGCGCGCCGAGCCCGCCCCAAACGAACAGCCACAGCCTCGGGGATTTCAGCGCGCCCATTCCTCGTTCCTCCTTGGTCGAGACCGACGGCATGTCAGATAAGAACAAAAACGACAAAAACAAAATGTGGGGCGGGCGATTCGCCGCGGGCCCCGCCGCGATCATGGGCGAAATCAACGCCTCGATCGACGTCGACAAAAGACTCTGGCGAGAAGACATCGCCGGCTCGAAAGCGCACGCCGCCATGCTCGCTGCGCAAAAGATCATTTCGCGCGACGACGCCGATGCGATCGCGCGCGGTCTCGATCAAATCGCCAGGGAGATCGAAAACGGCGAATTCAAATTCTCGCACGCCCTCGAAGACATTCATCTCAATATCGAGGCGCGGCTGAAAGACCTCGTCGGCGAGCCCGCTTCGCGGCTTCACACCGCCCGCTCGCGCAATGATCAGGTCGCGACCGATTTCCGGCTCTGGACGCGCCGCGCCTGCGAGGAATGCGCCAAGGCGCTGTCCGATCTGATGACGGCGCTTGTCGACAAGGCGGACACGCATGCGGATTGGGTGACGCCCGGCTACACGCATCTCCAGATCGCCCAGCCGGTCACGCTCGGCCATCATTTCCTCGCTTACGTGGAGATGTTCTCGCGCGACCGCGCGCGGTTCGAAGACGCGCGCGCGCGCATGAATGAATCGCCTCTCGGCGCGGCCGCGCTCGCCGGCACGCCCTACCCCATCGACCGCGAGGCGACGGCCAAAGCGCTCGGTTTCGCCCGGCCCATGGCGAATTCGCTCGACGCCGTTTCCTCGCGCGACTTTGCGCTCGAAGCCCTCGCGGCCGCCTCCATCTGCGCCGCCCATCTCTCGCGGCTTGCGGAAGAAATCGTGCTGTGGACATCGCCGCATTTCGGCTTCGCCGCGCTGTCGGACGCCTTTTCGACCGGCTCGTCGATCATGCCGCAAAAGAGAAATCCGGACGCGGCCGAACTTTGCCGCGCCAAGGTCGGACGCGTCGCCGGCGCATTCAACGCGCTGCTATTGGTGATGAAAGGCCTGCCGCTCGCCTATTCGAAGGACATGCAGGACGACAAGGCGGCGACCTTCGCAGCCTTTGACGATCTCGCCCTCGCGCTCGCGGCGATGACCGGCATGATCGGCGATCTGACGATGAACAAGGACGCCATGCGCGCCGCCGCGATGCGCGGCTATTCGACCGCGACCGATCTCGCCGACTGGCTCGTGCGCGCGCTCGGCATGCCGTTTCGCGAGGCGCATCACGCGACCGGCGCGATCGTCGCTCTCGCCGAAAAGCGCGGCGAGCGACTCGACGAATTATCCCTTGAAGCGATGCAGTCCGTCGAACCGCGCATCACCGAAGACGTCTTTTCGGTGCTGTCGATCGACGCGTCCGTCGCCTCACGCACGTCCTATGGCGGCGCCGCGCCTGAAAATGTGCGGGCGCAAATCGCCGAATGGCGGCGCAAACTGTGAGAGGCTGAATGATGAAACACGCAATGATCGCAATAGCCGCGCTCCTCTTCCTGTCGGCGTGCGGCAAGAAGGCGCCGTTGCGCCCGCCGCAAAGCGCAGCGCCCGTCGCTGACATCGGATAGGCCGTCCCTTGCATCATTTCGCCTATCGCGGCGGCGTTCTTCATGCGGAGGATGCGAGCCTTGAAGCGATCGCCAAAGCGGTCGGCTCGCCCTTTTATTGCTACTCGGAGGCGACGCTTCGCCGCCACGTAAGAGTGTTCAAACAGGCTTTCGCCGGACTCGACGCGTTGGTCGCCTTTTCAGTGAAGGCCAATCCCAATCTCGCCGTCATCCGCATTCTCGCCAGCGAAGGCGCCGGCGCCGACGTCGTTTCGGGCGGCGAATTGAAACGCGCGCGCGCCGCGGGCGTCGGCCCTGACATGATCGTATTTTCCGGCGTCGGCAAAACCCGCGAGGAGATGGCGCTCGCCCTCGCCGAGGGCATCTATCAGTTCAATGTCGAATCGGCGCCCGAACTCGAGGCGCTGAACGAAGTCGCGGTTTCGAAAGGCGCGCGCGCCGCGATCGCCTTTCGCATCAACCCGGATGTCAGAGCCGGCGGACACGACAAGATCTCGACCGGCAAGGCCGCCGACAAGTTCGGCGTCGCCTGGGGCCGCGCGCGAGAGCTTTATGCGCGGGCCGCAGCCTTGCCGGGGATCGACGTGCGGGGCGTCGACGTTCACATCGGCTCGCAGATCTCCGAACTCGCGCCCTTCGAGGCCGCATTCACGCGCGTCGCCGATCTGATCGCCGCGCTTCGCGCCGAAGGCCATGCGATCGAGCGGCTCGATCTCGGCGGCGGGCTCGGCATTTCCTATGGCGACGGCGCCGAGGCGCCGCATCCGGACGAGTACGCTGCGCTGATCCGGCGCATCGCCGCACCGCTCGGCGTCCGGCTGATTTTCGAACCGGGCCGCATGATCGCCGGCAATGCGGGCGTGCTCGTCACGCGCGTTCTCTACGACAAGCCGGGCGAAGACCGGCGCTTCCTTATCGTCGACGCCGGCATGAACGATCTCATCCGGCCGGCGCTCTATGACTCCTTCCACAAATTCATTCCCGTCGTCGAACCGGATCCGGCCGCGCCGGAGGCCGTCTATGACATTGTCGGGCCGGTCTGCGAGTCGAGCGACGTTTTCGCAAAAGCGCGCCGGACGCCAGTCATGCGCGCGGGCGAACTCGGCGCGTTCATGACCGCCGGCGCCTACGGCGCCTCGCAAGCCTCGCAATACAATTCGCGCCCGCTCATTCCGGAAGTCCTGGTCAACGGCGCGCGCTGGGCGATTATCCGCCGGCGTCCGACATTCGAGGAAATGGTCGCCGGCGAAGAAACGCCCGACTGGCTCGTCGTCTGACTGCGCATCGCGCTTGCCAGGGATCGGCCGAGCGGGGAAATTCCGGCCATGACAGATCTCGACCCGAAAATCCGCCAGCTTCTCGACCTCATGGCGAGCATCGAACAGCCGCCCTTCCGCGAGCAGAGCATTGCGGAATTTCGCGAGCGCCGCGCCATCGGCCGCGACATGCTGATCTTGCCGTCCCCTGAGCTTGACGTCGTCCGCGATTTTGAGGTTGCGGGCGCCGAACATCCGCTCAAGGCGCGGATTTACGACGTCGAGGATGGGGACGCTCGGCCGACGCTCGCCTATTTTCACGGCGGCGGATTTGTTTTCGGCGATCTCGAATCCCATGACTCCGTTTGCCGGCGGCTCGCCGCCGCGGGCGAGATGCGCGTCATCTCCGTCGATTATCGACTGGCGCCGGAAGCCCCGTTTCCCGCGGCGATCGAAGACGCCGTCGCAGCGGTCGCCGACATCGCGGAGCGGGCGAGCGACTTCGGCGCCGATCCGGCGCGTCTCGCCGTCGGCGGCGATTCCGCAGGCGCCTGTCTCGCAACGCTCGCCGCCCGGCAGTTTGCGCGCGCGCCCGGCCCGCAAATCAGTTTTCAGCTTCTCATCTATCCCGTCGTGCAGATGGGCGAGGAAACCGCTTCGCGCCGGAACTTCGCGGAAGGCTATTTCCTGACCCGAGATATGATGGAGTGGTTCTACGAACTCTATATGCCGGATGGCGGCGACTTTTCCTCAGAGCGCGTCTCGCCGCTGCGTCACGACCCGCCCGAAGGGCTCGCGCCCGCCTATGTGGTGACGGCCGGCTTCGACCCCTTGCGCGACGAGGGCCGCGCCTACGCCGAAAAACTGAGATCGGCGGGCGTTGCGGTCGAACATGTGAATTACCCGGACCAGATCCACGGCTTCTTCAATTTCACCGCTTTCTCCTCCGCCGCGGCGGGCGCGATTGAACGCGCCGGAAAGGCCGTGCGCCTTGCGCTGGGCTGACCGCAGAAAAAGAACGCGCCCGCCGGGAGGGGATGGCGGGCGCGCCTCGGGCTACGCGTAGTCTGTCCGAACGTCAGGCGGCGTTCTGACTCTTCAGAACCTGAACTTTGTCCTGTTCGCCGCCGATCGCGATCTTGCGGGGCTTTTTAGCCTCCGGGATTTCGCGCTTCAGCTCGATGTTAAGCAGTCCGTTGACGAGCGAGGCGCCTTCGACGCGCACATGGTCGGCGAGGCGGAAGCGGCGCTCGAATGAGCGGCCTGCAATGCCCTGATAAAGATAGGTCTTCTGCTCGTCCGTTTCGGCGCGCTTGCCGGTGACGGTGAGCGTGTCTTCCTGCACTTCGATGTCGAGCTCGTCTTCGCTGAAACCTGCGACCGCCAGGGTGATGCGGTAATTGTCTTCGTCGAGGCGCTCGATATTGTAGGGCGGATAACCGCCGCCGGCGTCAAGCTTGCCGGCGCTGTCGAGAAGGTCGAACAGCCGGTCGAAGCCGACGGAATTGCGATAAAGCGGGGTGAGATCGAAACTGCGCATTGGCAAACCTCCTTCAAGAAGCAAGGGTTCGTGCGAAACCGCCGCCAAGGGCCGGCGGGCCGCGAAAGCGCCGGAGCCGAAGGCCTCCGACGGAACTGAGATAAGCAGCCCCTTTCGCCTTTCAAGATCGGGAGAGGTCGGGATTTGTCCTGCGCCGCGGCGTGGCCTCAGGGGCGAGGCGTGCTAGGAGGACAGAACGCTCAAAAATGGGGAAACGCCGATGAGATTTTCGCTTGGAAAAGCCGCGCTCCTCGCCGCCTTCGCCCTCGCCGCCTGCGGCGGGAAGCCTGAGACCAAAGCCGCAGACCCGCAGCCCGAGAGCGCTTCGGCCGTCCTCGACGCGGTGATCGCGGGCGACCAGCGCGCCGACGCCGAGAAGGCCCGCGACCAATATCGCCACCCGAAAGAAACGCTGCTGTTCTTCGGCGCCGAACCGTCGATGACGATTGTCGAGGTGTGGCCCGGCGGCGGCTGGTATTCAGACATTATCGCGCCCTTCCTCGCGGCCGGGCGGGGACATTATTACGCCGCCGGTCTCGATCCGGAGGCCAGCGAAGCAAGCCGGAAATCCGTCGATGCGCTGCGCGCCAAGCTGACCGCCGATCCCGCTGTTTACGGCGACGTCCGTTTCACGGTTCTCGGCGCGGGCCGCGACATCGCTCCGCCGGGATCGGCTGACATGGTGCTGACATTCCGCAATGTTCACAACTGGCTCAATGCGGGAACGGCTGGCGACAACTTCAAGGCTTTCTACAGGGCGTTGAAGCCTGGCGGCGTTCTCGGCGTCGTCGAACATCGCGCCGATGAAGACGCGCCCGCCGGATTCGAGGGCTCTTCCGGCTATGTGAAAACATCGACCGTGAAAGCGCTTGCAGAGGCCGCCGGCTTCGAATTCGTCGCTGCGTCCGAAATCAACGCCAATCCCGCCGATACGAAGGACCATCCTTTCGGCGTGTGGACCTTGCCCCCGACGCGCCGGTCCTCCGCCGTTGGAGGACAGGTTGATCCGGATTTCGACCGCGCCAAATATGACGCGATCGGAGAGAGCGACCGCATGACGCTGAAATTCGTCAAACCGGCCGGCGCCGCGCGCGCGGGCGGCGAATAGGACGCCGCCCTTGACCGGAGAGGCCGACATCATTGCAGCGGCGCGGCGCGCCTTTGCGAGCGGATTCGACGGCGTGATCCGCGTCGAACCCGATGACGCGCCCGCTTTGTGGATCGACGGACGCCGAACGCCGCCCGTCATTCTGCGCAAGGCGCCGCCCGATCTCGATGCGAACGGCGCCGGCCAGTGCCTGTGGCGCGGCTCGCGCGAGACCCTGCTGCGGATTTTTGAAGGCGAACGCCTGCTCGGCAGCGCCTATCTTTCAGGACGCCTCGCCATCGGCGGCGACATGAGCGTGATGGCGCGCTTGCAGCTTGAAGGCCCGCGCCGTGGCTGATTTCATCCGTATTCCGACGAACCCGGTCCCGGAACGCGCCGAATTATTCGATTTCAAGGGCGCGGGCGGGCGCCTGAGGGCGGCGACTTTCCTCGCCGAAAAGCCTCGCGGCGGCGTCGTGCTGATGGCGGGACGAGTCGAATTCATGGAGAAATATTTCGAGGTCGTGCGCGATCTTCAGGCGCGCGGCCTTTCGGTCGCGACGATGGACTGGCGCGGCCAGGGCCGCTCGGAGCGCCTTCTCGCCGATCCGATGAAGGGCCATATCGACAGCTTCGCGACCTTCAAAAACGATCTTTTGCGCTTCACCGAGGACGTCGCGAGAAAACGCTTTTCCGGTCCCCTATTTCTTCTCACCCACTCCATGGGCGGCCTGCCGGCGCTCGAACTGCTCGCTGACGGCTACGACGCCTATTCCGCGGCCGTCCTTTCGGCGCCGATGACGCGGCTTTTCGCAAGCCCCGCGATGCGGGCCTACGCCTGGACCGTGTCAAGCGTTGCGAGCGCGCTCGGCGCGCGCGGCCGGCGCGTTCTCGGAGTCAAGGAGCATTCGCTGAAATTCGAAGGGAATGTGCTGACGAGCGACCCGGCGCGTTACGCCCGATTTCTCGCGCTTCAGCAGGCCGCGCCCGACGCGCTCATTCGCGAGCCGACATTCGGCTGGCTCAAGGCGGCCTGCGAAGCGAGCGCGGACCTTCGCCGGCCGCATCGCTTCGACCGTCTGAAGACGCCCATCCTCATCGTCTCGGCCGGAAAGGAGGCGCTGATCGACGCGAGCGATCACGCTTTCATCGCCGCGCAAAGCCCGTTGATCAAACACCTTGTGCTCAAGGACTCGCTTCACGAGATCCTGATGGAACGCGACGTCATCCGCAACGAATTCTGGAAAGCGTTCGACGATTTCACCGGCCGGTTTCTCGTCTGAACAGCCGCTTCGGCCGCGCCCGGGCGACCGCCGTTTCGCCAATGGGTTGTGCGCGGAATATGTAGCGATTCCGGCTGGTTAAGCCGGAACGTTCGATAGATATCGAACACTTTATCAACCGGCTTTTCGGGCGTCGTAATATGCGCCCATGAATACGCATTGCGCCCATAATCGCGATCTGGCGCCGCGCCCGCTCCTCGACCGCGCGGCGCGCCCTGCTCGAGACGCTTTCCGGGCGAACGCGGGCGGCCGCGCTCTCCTCAAGGCTGCGCAATCGCGCAATTCCGAAAAACGCGAATTGCGCAATATCGGGCGCAACCTCAAGAAAATGGCGGGTCGATCGGATTCGGCGCTTTTCAGATTGCGCAATTTGCGCCCGGCGCAGCCGGCCCTAACTCAGCGGATGTTCAGGCCGGCGGTCGTCTTCATAAAGGTCCGGACCGCCGTCGTCCTCGTCGGGCGCCGCCGCCGACGGTTCTTCCTGAGCTTTGTCCGTTGGCGGAATCTTGCGCGCGCCGCGGTCATAGACGCCCTCGGCGAGCTGGCGGCGCGTATTCGAAATCGTCTCCGCCCGCCGATAAACCTGGTCCGTCGAGGAGACGAGATCGCGCACGTCGTGCCGCGCCTTGTCGAAATCCTCCTCCAGCGCGATGACGCGCCGGCGCAGCGCATCGACCTCGGCGAGAACGTGCTGGGCTTCGCTGTGAATAAGATCGGCGCTCTCGCGCGATTGCGCGTCGCGCAGCACGGCGCGGATCGTATGCAAGGTCGCCATCAATGTCGTCGGAGAGACGATCCAGACGCGCGCCCTGTAACTGTCCTGCACGATGTCGGGAAAGCGCGCATGAAACTCCGCATACATGCTTTCGGACGGCAGGAACATCAATGCGGACTCGGCGGTCTCGCCGGGAACGATCAGCCGTTCGGCGATATCGACGATATGACGCAGGGCCGTGCGGCGGAACTCGTTCTCCGCGCGCGCCGTCTCGGACTCGTCGGCCTGATGCAGGCGGTCGAACGCCTCGGCCGGAAAGCGCGCGTCGATCGCGATGGGCCCCGGCGGATTTTGCAGCTTCACGAGACAGTCCGCCCGACGGTTGTTCGCGAGCAGAGCGCGCAATTCGAAGGCGTTCGGCGGCAAGACGTTGCGAACGAGATCGGACAGCTGGATGGCCGGCGCCGTCGGCCCGGAGGCCCGTTCGGAAAGCGCGCGCTTGAGACTGCGCAGCTCGTCTCGGAACGATTTCAAATCCGCGGGCGCGCCGGACATGAGATCGATCTTGTCAGAGAGTCGCCGGATTGCGGCCGCGATTTCGTCGCGCTCGCGCGCGATCTGTTGCGCAAGTCCCTCATGCGCGAGTCCCTCGCCCGGGGCGCCGGGAAGAGGCGCGGCGCGCTGCTGCGTTTCGAGCCGTCCGGCGAGCTCGGCGAACCCTTGCTCCATGCGTTGCGCAAGCGCTTCGATCAGGCGCGCCGCTTCTCCGCTCTCGCCCTGCGCGGCGGCGAGCCGCGCCTCGACATGATCGGCGAGCGCGGAGAAACGGTCTTCGAATTCGCGCGCGATCTCGCCCCGCAAGGCGCCCGCTTCCGCTTGCACCGCGGCGACGCGCTCGGCGAGCGCGCGCTCGCGGTCGACGAACTCAGCTTCGCGCCTTTCCTGCGCGGCGGCGAGCTTGCGCCGTTCGAATTCGAGCTCCCTTTCGGCGGCGCGCGCCGCCGCTTCCGCGCGCCGGCGCGCCTCTTCGGCCTCGAGGCGCGCGCGTTCGGCTTGCTTTCGGGCGAGTTTATCGTCCGGTCCGGCCTGAACACTTTCGATTTCTTCGCCCGGCGCGCGCTCGTCCTCCTCGACATGCGCGCTCCGGCGTTCGGTTGCGAGCGGATGAGCCCGGAGCGCAAGCGGCGCCGCCGCGCCGGCGGGCGCCTCTTCGCGCGCCCCGTCCGGGACCGCGTCCTCGTCGCGGCGCTTGTGCGCGAAAAGACCCGCAAAAGGCCCGGGTCTTTGCGCCGTCGGCGCTGCGGCCTCTTCCCGGGCTTGCGCGCCGGGAACGTCGGATGTCTCCGCCGCCGCGCCGCGATCAAGCAGAATTTCGGCCTCCCCGGCTTCGCGTTTTACGTCCGCGGGATGGTCTTCCCGGCGTTCGGCTTGCGGCGCGGCCACGCCCGCCGCCATTTCGTCGTCAAACGTAATTTCAGCGCCGGCGCCCGCCGGCTGGAAAAAGTCCGCTGGCGGCGCGGCCTTGCCCTGCCTTCCGGCTTTGCCAGGCTTTTTCTTCTTTTCCGCCTTGGCGGCGCGCCGATCCGCTCGCGCCGCGCGCTCCTGCGCCGTGGGGCGGGACTCGCCGCCGCCCATAATGCGCGTCCTCAAAAGCAGGAAGAAGACGAGCAGGAAAACGAGCGCGACCGAGGCGAAGCCGATCCAGAGAAATTCGGGCGGTCCGGAAATCAGCGGTTCGCCCCCGCCCGAACCGAGCTGCGCCGTCGCCACCTCGCTATGAAGCGGCGCGGCCGCGCTCACGCCGCCTTCAGGCCCGAACCGCACCATCACGCCATCCCCAAAACCACGCAGACCGCGTTGAATCATAGGCCGAAAAGGCCGGAAATGCGAGGCGTCCGGCCGGACCGCGCGCGGCTTGACGGAACGCGGCGCCCGCCATACCTCAAGACCATGGCGATCCGCGAGATATTGACCGCGCCCAACCCGCGCCTTCGCGAGGTGTCAAAGCCCGTCGAAAAGGTCGACGATGCGCTTCGCGCGCTCATGGATGACATGCTGGAGACCATGTATGACGCGCCTGGCATTGGCCTCGCCGCGATTCAGATCGGCGTGCCGCTGCGCGTCATCGTCATGGATCTGGCCGGCAAGGACGAAGAGCCGGAGCCGCGCTATTTCGTTAATCCTGTAATCCTTGAGCCTTCCGAGGAAATGGCGGTATACGAGGAAGGATGCCTTTCAGTGCCGGAATTTTTCGAGGAAGTCGAAAGGCCGGCGCGCTGCCGCGTGAAATATATCGACTATCATGGCGAGGAGCGAACGCTCGACGCCGAGGGGCTTCTTGCGACCTGCATTCAGCATGAGATGGATCACCTCGAGGGCGTGCTCTTCATCGACCATCTGTCGCGATTGAAGCGCGAGCGCATTCTGAAGAAACTGAAGAAGGAGCAGCGCCTCGCCGCGGTCGGCTAGGCGCCGCCTTCGCCGGCCGGCCGGGAGCTTCGACGATGCGCCTCGCCTTTATGGGGACTCCGGACTTTTCCGTTCCCGCTCTCGGCGAACTGATCGCCGCCGGGCACGATGTCGCCGCCGTTTACTGCCGCGCGCCGCAACCTTCCGGCCGGGGTCACAAAACTCATCCGTGTCCGGTTCAATTATTCGCCGAATCGCACGGGCTCGAAGTGCGCACGCCGCGGAGCTTCAAGGATGCGGCCGCTGTCGACGCTTTCGCCGCGCTCGATCTCGACGCTGCGATCGTCGTCGCCTATGGGCTGATATTGCCTGAGGCTGTTCTGAATGCGCCGCGTCTCGGCTGCTTCAATCTTCACGCTTCGCTCTTGCCGCGCTGGCGCGGCGCGGCGCCGATCCAGCGCGCGATCATGGCCTGCGACGGCAAAACCGGCGTTCAGGTCATGCGCATGGAAAAAGGGCTCGATACGGGTCCGATTCTCCTGTCGGAAACGCTTGAAATAACGAAGGACGACACGGCGGGAACGATGCATGACCGGCTCTCCGCCGCGGGCGCCGCGCTCTTGCCGCGCGCGCTCGCCGCCCTCGAACGCGGCGCGGTCGTCGAAACGCCGCAATCCCTCGTGGGCGTCACTTACGCCGAAAAAATATCTCCGGCCGAGGCGCGAATAGACTGGTCGCGCCCGGCGCGTCTTGTCGACTGCTATATACGCGGTCTGTCGCCGGCTCCCGGCGCGTGGTTCGAAGCGCCCTCGCCCAAGGGGCCTCAGCGAATCAAAGCGCTCATGTCGAAGACGGCGAGCGGCGCCGGCGATCCGGGCACTATTCTTTGTACGGATGATCGACTCGTGATAGCCTGCGGCGACGGCGCGGTCGAGATTTCAAGAGCGCAGCGCGCGGGAAAATCTCCGCAACCCGCTGCGGAGTTTCTGCGCGGCTTTCCCCTTGCGCGTGGCGCAAAGGTTTGATCCGTGCCGCGTTACAAACTCATTGTCGAATATGACGGCCGTCCGTTCGTCGGATGGCAGCGTCAGAAGAACGGTCCGTCGGTGCAGCAGGCGCTTGAGGAGGCCGCGCGCGCCTTTTGCGGCGCGGACGTTGCGGCGCATGCGGCCGGCCGGACCGATGCGGGCGTCCACGCATTGGCGATGCCCGTCCACATTGACCTTCCCGAAATTCGTCCTGTCGACACGGTGCGGGACGCGATCAACCATTATCTGCGTCCCCTACCCGTCGCCGTGTTGAGCGCACAGGAGGCGCCGCCCGAATTTCACGCGCGTTTTTCGGCCAGGGCGCGGCATTATCGCTATCGTATCGTCGCGCGCCGCGCGCCGCTGGCGCTTGACGCAGGCCGCGCCCTTTGGGTCCCCGGCGCGGTCCGCGCCGAGGTCATGCATGAAGCCGCCCAATTGCTTGTCGGCAAGCATGACTTCTCGACCTTCCGCGCCGCGCAATGTCAGGCCGCCTCGCCCGTAAAGACGCTCACAAGGCTCGTCGTGGAGCGGCGCGGCGACGGCGTCGTCGTGGAGGCGTCGGCCCCCTCTTTCCTGCACCATCAGGTGCGCTTCATGGTCGGCACGCTGTTGCAGGTCGGCCTCGGCCGCTGGAGCGCCGACGACGTCGCCGCCGCGCTCGCCGCGCGAGACCGGCGCGCCTGCGGGCCGGTGGCCCCGGCCCACGGTCTTTATTTCCTGCGCGCGGATTATGAGAGCAGGCTGTAGAGAGCGAATGTTCCCGCGCCGACCAACGAACTGACGATCAGCCCAAGGAGCGATAAAAGAGCGAACACGGCGATTGTCGTTCCGACATTCGTTCTCAGTCCGCGGCGCAAAAATCTCCAATTGAACGCAATCGCGAAAACGAGCATGGGAAATGAGAGAATCGCCGCGGCCTCCCGGCTGCCAGAAATGCCGAGTATTGCGAGCGGCGTCGCTTGCGCCAGCGTCACATAGACCTGCATCCAGTTGAAACCGATGATGAGGCTGGCGACCCTGCGGCCCGCGCCAGCCATGCGCGCGGCGATCACAAGAACGACAAGCTGCACGGACCATTCGGCGACGAACGCGACTGCTTCGGCCGCAACGGCGATTCCGATCGGCGTCTGGAGCGCCGCCGCATCCGCAAACTCGGGAATTTGGTTCGCGGCATGGCGTATGGAAATAAATCCGGCGAGAGCAATCGGCGCAGTGAAGGCCGCCGCCCAAAATGACCTGAAAACGCCGTCTACGGACCGATCGAAATAATTCTCCCAATCCGGCGCATTCCAAGCCATTTTCCAGACACCGATGAGATGGCGGACGGCATAATCGGAGTCGATCAACGCGGCGCCTCCGCTGCGAAATAGCGGCGAATGACATCTTCATAGATGTCCGTCAGCGCTTCGATATCGGCGAGGCGCGCGTGTTCGTCGATCTGGTGGATAGTTTTTCCGACAAGGCCGAATTCGGCGACTGGCGCGACATCTTTTATGTAGCGCGCATCGGATGTGCCGCCAGTTGTCGAGAAGGCCGGCTTGCGCCCGAGCCGCGATTCAATCGCATCGGATATCACGCCGAGAAAGACGTCGTCGGTTGTAAGAAACGCGTCGCCCGTGCAGTGCGTCATCAATTCGTAACGGACCCCCGTCGCGGCAGCGACCTCATCAAGGCGGGAGCGCAGCCACGCTTCGAGCGAGGGACCGGTCCAGTTTGGATTGAACCGGATATTGAAACGCGCCATAGCGCGCGCTGGTATGACATTGTGCGCCGGATTGCCCGCGTGAATATCTGTGATTTCGAGCCGCGACGGCTCGAAATTATCGAAGCCGCCATCGAGCGGCGCGTCGGTCAGCACGGAAAGCATACGCAGCATTGCGGGGATCGGATTTTGCGCGCGATGCGGATAGGCGACATGGCCCTGCCGGCCGTAAACGGTGAGGACGCAATTCGTGCTGCCGCGCCGGCCCACCTTGATCATGTCGCCCAGCTCCTCATAGCCGGACGGCTCGCCCACCAGACAATGATCGATTCGCTCCCCCGCCTCGCGCAGCGCGCCGAGAACCTTCCTCGTTCCGTTAATCGCCGGCCCTTCCTCATCCCCGGTGATCAGAAGGCTGATTGATCCGCACACGGCTTTCGCCTCTATCGCGCGCTGCGCGGCGGCGACAAACGCCGCGATCGAACCTTTCATGTCGGCGGCGCCGCGTCCCCAGAGCGCGCCGTCCCGAATTTCGCCCGAGAAAGGGGGAAGGCTCCAGGCGCTCTCATCGCCCGCCGGCACCACATCCGTATGCCCGGCGAAGCACAGATTCGGCGCGCCCGATCCCCAGCGCGCATAGAGATTGTCGACGCGCTCCGCGCCCGCCTCTTCGAAAGGCAGCCGCTTCGCCGCAAAGCCGAGCGCGTCCAGCGTCTCCTCGAGCACATCCAGCGCGCCGTCGTCGGCGGGCGTGACCGACCGGCGGCGAATCAGCCTTTGCGCAAGCTCAACTGCGTTTATTTCACTCATGGCGATCTGGTATCCTAGCCTCCCGCGCCTCACAAGGAGGGCATGAATGCCAAAGATCAATATCTCGGCGATCGCGACGCGCGAAACGACGAATTACCCGGCTCCTTATGCGGACATTGTCCGGGGCCGCTCCAAGAAGGCGATTGGAGACGCCGGCGGTCTCACGCAGTTCGGAGTCAATCTTACGCGCCTCAAACCCGGCGCCGCGTCGGCGCACCGCCATTGGCACCGAAATGAAGACGAATTCATTTTCATGCTCGAAGGCGAGGCCGTGCTGGTCGAAGACTCCGGAGAGACTACGCTGCGCGCCGGAGATGCGGCGGCATTCAAAGCAGGCGCGGAAAACGGCCATCACCTGCTCAATCGCTCGGGCGCCGACGCGGTGTTCCTCGAGGTCGGAACACGCGCGGACCACGACGTCACGACCTATACCGACCCGGCGATTGACCTGCTCGCCGTCAAGGAAGGCGGTCGCTGGAGCATGCGGCGCCGAAGCGGCGCGCCCTATTGAGTCCGACTAAAACCGGTAGCGGAGCCGCGACGAGAAGGCGTAGCTTCTTGCGCTCAAGTCCGTTGAAAACGCGCCCCGCAGGAAGTCCTCCGGCAGCGAGCCGTCCCGGGAGATGTGAAAATCCTTCACGAGAATGACGGCCGCGCCGAAATCAGTCGAAGCACGATCTGAGAGCCTGAACGTGAAGCCGCCGGCGAACCAGTTCTGGGGCGCCGCGGGCACTCTCGCGGTCGGAAAGGCGGCGTTCATTGGCGATTGATCGCGCATATAGCCGGCGCGAATCGTGAATTTCGGATTGACCTGATATTCCGCGCCCCCCGAGAAGGACCAGGCGTCCGACCAATTTTCCGTGGCCGTTTCCGGCGGCTGGGCGGGATTATCGAAAGTGAAAACGAGCTGGCGCGCCGTCGACCATCGCGTCACGCTTGCGGAGGCCAGCAGGGACAGCCGCTCCGTCGCCGCGTAATCGAGACCGACTTCATATTTGGCCGGAAGCGGAAGATCGCCCGAAAATCGGGTCGGCGCGAAGATTCCGGTGGCGCTGTTGAGGATTTGGGCCGCCGCGCTTTGCGCCAGCCCGAATGATGCGTCGCCCGTAAGATCATGCGTAATCGACGAAGAGTATGTGAAGCCAATCGTCAGGCGGTCGAGGGGCCGGACCTGCGCGCCAGCCGTGAATCCGACGCCGAGATCGTGGCCGCTGAATACGCCGCGCGCATCGCTGCTTCCCGGCGAGAATCCGGAAATCATGTTGAGGGCGGCGAGCCCGCCGGCGTCAATCGCCGCAGACAGGGATATGTCGGCGTATTCAATGCGCAGGCTTACGCCGATCGAAACCGCGTCGCTGACTTTGAACGCAAGCGTCGGCGCGACGGCGAATGTCAATAGCTTGCTGTGGAGCGCCTGATAGCGGAGCGCCGAGTTGTCTTCATAGATGCTGCGGAGCCCGAATGGCGAGTAAACGGCGACGCCGACAGCCAGGCGGTCCGTGACCGGCGCGGCGAAGGCGGAGCTCGCCACAAACGCGGTCGGCAGCACCGGCCCGCCGGCGTCCAGGCCGGAAACCGGCGCGCCGCCTTGCAGGGTAGCGCTGGCGTTGTGATAGCGCGTCGGGCCGACCAGCAGGACGGCCGTTGAAGACAGCTCGGCCGAGCGAATGCCCGCAATCGACGCAGGATTGTAGTAGATGTAGCCGGCGTCGCCGCTGCGCGCTTCAGCGCCGGCATAAGCCGCGCCGAGGGCGCGCGCGTTTTGGTGCGGGACGGCGTAAGCGGATGCGCGCGCGACGCCGGGCGCCGCGGCAAGCGCGACAAGGCTTGCGCAGACCAAAGCCCCTCTATTCATTACTTCTCCCCCTTAGCCTTTGGCGTCCGGACGAGCGCCATCGGATCCTTTTAGGCGACAGATTTGGCGCGGTCACTCAGCGCTTCTTCGCTCAAATCCGCAAGACTCAATATCAGCACATTCCGGTCGCCCGCGCGGCGGTATTCGAGACGTCCATGGCAAATCTCGGCGGCGCGCGCGACGGTTCTCAGCGCCATGGGCATCGCGAGCCCATCGGCGGTGAGATAATTCGTGATTTTCGTCAGCGGCTGAGTCAAATCTGCGAAGCGTTCGTCCGACAAAGGCGAGCCGTCATATATGAACGAGACGTCGAGGCCGCCCTGCGCGCGTTCACGCCATTCGACGAGCACCTCCGTGATTGCGGAGGACTCATCCATGCAAACCGAGGCCAGGCTGGAGAGAGCGACCCGGATTGGCTCGGCATAATTGACGAGAACTGGCGGGCGTCGCTCGATTGTGCAGGCGGCCTTCTCTTCGATGAGATCTTTAAAGTCGTCAAGCATCGCAGCAAGCTCGACAGTCTCGGGGCGCATGCCTTTGACTTGCTCGTCCAGCCTGTAATAGGCGAGCAATTTCGCGACGTTGTCTGCTAGGTCGGATGAAGCTTTTTTAACAAAACTGGCGTGCTCCAGCTGTTGCGCCGCATCCGCGCCGGATGCTTCGTTCAACCCCCGCACGATCAGGTCGGTAAAACCAACGATCTGGTGGATCGGCGTCTTAACGAAATGGATCAGCGTGTTGAGAGCGGCGAGCTTCCTTTCATTGTCGAGCTGCGCGTCGGCGAGCATAGCCGCCAACTGCGCGTTCTGTTGAGCGATAGTGCGAGATTTCAGAAAATCCTGTCGCCTCAGAGCTTGCAGCATATAAATTCCAAACGCGCACATGCAATACATACTGAAAACAATAAAGCACTGCAGCACAACCTCACGTGGCGGTGATTTGTTCACTACAGCAACGATAAACCCCAGATACATCCCGCCAAGTACGATTAAGGAATTTACGAAGCTTAATCGCAACAAAAAACTGACGAAGACGCCGCCCTGAATAAGGGCCACATAATAACTGTTATCAAGCGTCGGCTCCTGCCAGATGATCAGGTCAATGCCGAAACCGAGTACGAGAACGGCGAGGACAGATAACCGTTCATGAAACCTCGCAAGTGACTTCACGCAAAACAAGAGAATTATTAATCCGCAAATCAATGCGGTGCCGAGGCGAATTGCGGCGCCTGTTATTGGATGGTCGAGGATTAGCAGATCCAAAATGGAGTATACCGCATAAAACGGCGCCGCAATCATCAATGCGACGGTGTTGTTTTTGAGACTTTGAGCCCGAATCGACGCGCAGAATTCCCGCTCCATTGAGGGAGACTTGAATTCGTGTGTCCACCCACTGATCGCCGTATCGCTCATAACCGTCTCGTTCCGGAAACGCAGCAATAGACGCTAAAATTTATGGTATGGTAAACGCCCGAGGGCAGGCCGGACTCGCGTATCAGTTGTTGACGGGTTACCGACAAAAATTAAAAGTTTCCTGTTAACCTTTATGACAGCGAAGACGCCTTGGAAACTTGTTGCGTGCTGTCCCTTTATGGGGCATCTTAGGTCTGCTATTAAGAAAATATTAACGAATAAAGGGACGTCGACAGACGAATCGCGATGATGATGAAGCAACTGAGAGAACGCTTCCAGCCCGTGCATGACGCCTTCCTGAAATCTGCTCCTATCCAAAGGATGGCGTCGGGTAAAATGGAGATTGCCGAGTATCGCTCGATCCTCAGACAAGTGTTTCACCACACTCGCGAAAACCCTCAACTCCAAGCCATGGCCACGGTTCATTTTCGCGGACGCCAGCGCGACATGATCCGCAGTTTCTTTTCCCATGCAGCTTCAGAAATTGGCCACGACCAACTCGCATTGAACGACTTCATCACGTTGGGCGGCGACGCGACTTCCGTTCCGTACGAAAATCCCCTACCGGCGACGTCCGCGCTTCTCGCTTACGGTTTCTATCAAATCTACAATCTCAATCACCTAGGGTATCTAGGTTACCTTTTCTTTTTGGAGTTTACGCCAACTCAGTCTGGCGGGTTGCTAATGGAATCGCTAAAGGCGGCCGGCGTGCCAGAAAACGCAATGACCTTTCTGCGCGATCACACAACTATCGATCAAGGGCACAACAAAATGATGGAGCGCTATGTTGATCGTCTTGTCACCACGCAAGAGGACGTTGACTGCATCGTATATGCGATGACAACGACCGGTTATCTTTACCAACAAATGCTCGCGCAGGCGATCGAAGCGGCTCATTTGTCCGTACAGACTGGTTGGAACTGGGAGGAACTCAAAGCAGACAATTTAAATCCGTCGGATCTCTCCCGAAGACGTACTGCGTAACGAACGTGATAGAATATAAGATTTACAGTAACGCGACTGCGCCCGAAGCGCTGTATCGATTTCGATATTCGATATATGTCGAAGAGATGCGCCGCAAACAGCGATATGCTGATCATCATTCCAAAACTATCCAGGATCCTCTTGACGGATTAGGACACCAAGGCATTGCCTTTAACGGCCAAGAAATCATCGGCTGCATCCGGATGAACTTCCTAAGAGACGGCGATATCGGCGAATATCTCAGATTTTATGAACTCGACCTTCTGCAGCCGGAAGAGGCGATCACGGCGAGCATCTGCACGCGGCTGATGATTGCACGGGCCGCGCGGCACACCCAAGTATCGATAGATCTGATCAAGTTTGCCTACGAGTTTGGCCTGCGTAACGGGATTAAGACCTGCTACATAGACTGCAACCGTCATCTCGTCAGCTTCTTTGAGAGGTTTGGTTGGAAGAAGCTATTTCGTAAGGAACATGTTGAATACGGAATGGTCGACGTCTTGCGCCTTGATCTTTGTGATTTCGACCAACTTCAACGCATCAACTCGCCATTTGCGGACGTCGCCCATAGAGTACTCCACGCGCCTCATTCAGAAATGAGCGAGTCCGCGATTTAGCAATTCCCCGACGAAACAATGGTGGGCGCAGATAGGATCGAACTATCGGCCTCCACCGTGTCAAGGTGGCGCTCTTCCACTGAGCTATGCGCCCTCGCAAGGGAAGGCTCTCTATCCGCAAACCGCCGGGGTGGCAAGGCCGCGCGTCCGGCCTTTCAGGCGGCGATGACGCGGTCGATTTCCTGGACGAGGTCCTTGAGATGGAA
The DNA here is from genome assembly GCA_016125425.1 of Alphaproteobacteria bacterium. GTDB lineage: Bacteria > Pseudomonadota > Alphaproteobacteria > Caulobacterales > Parvularculaceae > Amphiplicatus. The sequence continues at coordinate 195,659 of WGLT01000012.1, read as the reverse complement.
AGGCTTGGAGAGGACCTTGGCGTCCTCGGGCGCGCGATTGGCCGGATTGAGCGCGACCGCCGCGAAGCCGGTAATGAACATGATCTTCATCTCGGGGTCGATCTCCGCGGCCTGGCGCGCGAGCTCAATCCCGTCCATGACGGGCATCACGATATCGGTCAGAAGCAGATCGAACTCGCGGAGCTGCAGCTCGGTCAGCGCTTCGTCGCCTTGAGCCGCATCGACAACGGTATGACCGGCCTTCTCTAGCGCCTTCTTGAGAAAGCGCCGCATGGAATCATCGTCTTCCGCCAGAAGAATCGCCGCCATCGTCTCGCCGCCTCGCTCCGTTATCGACGCCGCCGCACTGAATAGGGCGCCTTGCGCCCGAAATGAACATGGCCGGGCTCAGTTCCGGCCCGGCGGATCGTTCAGCAAGAAATGCGCCGGTCGTTCCGGCCGCCGCGAAATCCTCTTCGCGCCGGGCGCGGTTTGCCGTTAACATCCCTTGAGCAGAACGCGGCTAGACTCGCAAGGTCATGAACAACGAAGCCAAGATATCAGAGAGGGAAGACCGGCCTCCCGTGGAGGTGCTGGCCCCGGCCGCGCTCTCGACGCCCTTCGTCTTCGCCTCGCCGCATTCAGGCCGGCGATATCCGGCGGACCTTCTCAGGATCAGCCGGCTCGACCGGCACGCCCTGCGCCAGTCCGAAGACAGCTATGTCGACTTGATTTTCGACGCCGCGCCCGCCTTCGGCGCGCCGCTATTGCGAGCGCTCTTTCCGCGCGCCTATGTCGACGTCAACCGCAGCCGCCACGAACTCGATCCGCGCATGTTCGCGGATGCGCTGCCGGCGTCGGCTGACGGCCGCTCGAACCGCGTTCTGGCGGGCCTTGGCGTCATTCCGCGGATTGTCGCGGACGGCCAGGACATTTACGGGCGCAAGCTCAACTATTTTGACGCCCGCCGACGTCTGTCCGCCTGCTATGAACCCTATCACGAGACGCTGTCGGACTTGATCGGCCAAGCGCGGCGCAAATTTGGCTGCGCGATCCTGGTCGATTGCCATTCCATGCCGTCGGCGGGGGGCGCGCCTTTCCGTCTGGGCGAGCGGCGCATTGATTTTGTCCTCGGCGACCGTTTCGGCGCGTCCTGCGCCCCGAGCCTGGTGAGCCTGGTCGAACAGGCGCTCGTCAAAATGGGATACAATGTCTCCCGCAACGCGCCTTACGCCGGCGGGTTCGTGGCCGCCGCCTATGGACGCCCGGCCGAGGGGGTGCATGTGCTGCAAATCGAGATCAACCGGGCGCTTTATCTGGACGAGGCCCGCCTGACCCGTACGCCGGGCTTCGGAGAACTGCGCCGCAACATGCACGCTCTGATGGGCGAGCTCGCCCGGATCGACCCTGCGGCGCTGCGCCCGGCCCAAGCCGCCGAATGACGGCCGCCGTTCAATACTTTGAAATTTAACAAAAAAAACCGCGGGACGAGCCCGCGGTAAAAAGTTTAGGGAGGAAACGCCCAAGAAGGGCCGTGGCGCTGAACAACGCCACGAACAGAATTTACGCCCTTCTCCGCTGCAATGCAACACAAAATTTTTGCGGCGCAATAAAAACTTGACAGCGCTCGGGATCGCCCGCGAGAAGCCGCCGCTAAGACCATTGCCGCCGATTGTCACGCGCGCCAAATTTCCTTAACTCGACCCGGCCCTGCGCCTGAAGGAGATGCTTTCATGCCGGACGAAAGTTCCGCGCCGCCGCTCGGCGATACGCCGGCTTCCGGCGAGGCGCCCGCCAAGAAGAAAAAAGGCGCGCTCAAAAGGCTCGGCTCCGGCGTCGGCCGGCTCACCCGGCCGCGCCAGCGCTTTCAGATGCCGAGTTCGCAAGGCGGGCTTCGCATCATCATCGCGACAGACGCCTGGAAGCCTCAGCTCAACGGCGTCGTCAGAACGCTCGACACGCTCGGCCAGATCCTTTCGCGCTTCGGCAATGAAGTGCGCTACATCACGCCGAACGAATTCCGGTCGGTGCCCCTGCCGTCCTATCCGGAAATCCGGCTGTCGCTTCTGCCGAACCGGCGCGTTGCGAAGATCATCAATGACTTCAAACCGGACGCCATTCATATTGCGACGGAAGGTCCGATCGGGCGCGCGGCGCGGCGTTTTTGCAAGCGTCGCGGCTATCCGTTCACCACGAGCTTTCACACGCGCTTTCCCGAATACGCCGCCGAACGCTGGGCCGTGCCGATCTCCTGGGGCTATGCGGTCCTCAAGGACTTTCACAAGGACGGCGAGACCATGATGGTGGCGACGCCCGGCCTGATCGCCGAGCTCAAAGAGCGCGGATTCACCAAGATGAAGCTGTGGGCGCGCGGCGTCGACCTCGAAGCCTTCCGCCCCGGCGACCGCTCTTTCCTCGATCATCTCGAACGGCCGATCTTCCTTTATGTCGGACGCCTTGCAGTCGAAAAGAGCATTGAGGATTTCCTTTCGATCGATCTTCCGGGTACGAAGCTCATTGTCGGGGACGGCCCGCAGCGCGCCGAACTTGAAGCCAAGTACAAGAGCGCCGTTTTCGTCGGACCGAAATTCGGCGAAGAACTGACGAAATATTATCAGGGCTCCGACGTTTTTGTTTTCCCGTCGCGCACCGACACATTCGGCCTCGTCAATGTCGAGGCGCTCGCCTGCGGCGTGCCTGTCGCGGCCTATCCGGTGCGCGGCCCGCTCGAAATTCTCGACGGCGCGCCGGCGGGCTGCGGCGCGATGAATGAAGACCTCAAACAGGCCTGCCTCGACGCCTGGCGCAATCGCGACCCGCAAGCGTGCCGCAAATGGGCCGAGCGATTTTCCTGGGAGGCGGCCTCGCGCCAGTTCATCGCCAATCTCGAGATTCCCGGTTTCGATGAGGATTTCTGGCTGCGCTCGGCCAAGATGATCGACTAGGCGGGCGAACGGCGCCGTTTCGGGATCGCCGGCGCCGCCGGCCCGCGCCCGCTGTTTCGCATTCCCGCATTTATCCTTAATCGCTGCGCGCTTCGTGCGCGCATTCTCCCGCAGCGCGAGGCGGGACGCCAATCCCGCGAATTCGGCACGATGTTTGCCTCCGGCGTCTGCGAACGAGGCGGCGTCCCGGAGGGCGCATGTCGAGGAGGCGAATAGAAATGGCGAATCCGATCGATCTTTACGTCGGCAAGCGGCTGCGGCAGCGCCGCCGCCTGCTCGGCTACACCCAACAAAGGCTGGCGGAGGAAGTGAACATCCGCTTCCAGCAGATCCAGAAATATGAGAGCGGCGCGAACCGCATCTCCGCATCACGGCTTTGGTCGCTCGCCAAAGCGCTCGACGTGCCCGTCGCATATTTCTTCGAAGGGCTGAACGGAGATCACGATCAGGCCGAGACGCGCCCTGCGGGCCCGAACGGCAGCGCCGGCGGCAAGGCGCCCGCGGACGTCTTCTCCAACAAGGAGACGATCGATCTGGTCCGGGCCTTTTACAATCTCGGAGAAGAGCCGCGCCGGCGCCTTCTCGATCTCGCCAAGGCGATGTCAGGCGAATAGAGCGCCGGACGGTCCGATCCGATCCGGCGCTCCGCGCCGCTGCGGGCGCGGCGGCGCATGGCGAAGCGCGTCTTGCGCCCGATTCGCCGCCCGGAGCCGCGGACTTTCTTGCAAGCCCCCGCCCCCGTCGCCATGATCGGCGCCAATGGCGAAACGCGCAGAAGACCTTTCCGAATTCGCACAGTTTGCATCCCGCCTCGCCGACGCGGCGCGGGCCGAAACCCTGCCGCGCTTTCGCGCCGGCGCGCGCGCCGACAACAAGTCGAAAGCCGCGTTCGATCCTGTCACCGATGCGGACCGCGAAGCCGAGCGCGCGCTGCGCCGTCTGATCAGGGAATCCTTTCCCGCCCATGGCGTCATCGGCGAGGAGTTCGGCGAAGAAAACGCCGGCGCGGAATGGCGATGGGTCATCGATCCGGTCGACGGAACGCGCGCCTTCTGCTGCGGCGCGCCGAGCTGGGCGACTCTGATCGCGCTGGAACGCAAGGGCGCGCCCGTCATCGGCGTCATCGACCAGCCTTTCACCGGCGAGCGCTGGACCGGATGGGGCGGCGCAAGCGCGCATCAGCGCGGAGCCGAGCGTCGCGCCTGCCGCGTGAGCGGCGCCCGACGCCTCGCCGAGGCGCGGGTGTCGACGACCGATCCGCGCGCCGGCGGCTATTTCACCGGCGAGGAAGCGGAGGCATTCCTGCGCCTGACGCACGCCGCGCGCCTCGCGCGCTTCAGCCTCGACGCCTACGCCTACGGCCTGCTTGCGCTCGGCGAAATCGATCTCGTCGCGGAAGCAAGCCTCAAGCGCCACGACTACGCCGCGCTCGTGCCCGTCATCGAGGGCGCGGGCGGCGTCATCACCGGATGGGAGGGAGAGCCGCTCGGGCAAGACCCGCGCGGGCGCGTTCTCGCCGCCGCAAGCCCGGCGCTCCACGCCGAGGCCGTCGCCTTCCTGTCGCGCTGAGGGCGGATTGCGCAATTCGGAAAAGCCCGAATCTGATCGACCCCCGCTTTTCCTCGCGTTCCGGCCGTCTTTGCGCAATTCGCCTTTCGCCGGATTGCGCAATTGCGCACGCGCAAAGCGAATGGGCGCGGGGATTTTCTTCCGGACGCTGACCGATTCCGCCCCCTGTCCGGCGGCCAGGACGATCGCAAGACGCCGCGGCGCCGTCGCAGACGCCGGCCGCTCTCGCGCTTGCGGGAGAGCCGCGAGCTGCGAAAACCCGCGACGGCCGCTCGAAAACCGAAGCAAACAACGCGTCTTCATGGCGCGCAGTTTACGCCCGCGCCGGAGCCGGTCGATAAGTTGTTCGATATCTATCGAACGTTCCGGCTTAAGCCGCCGGAATCCTTCGCCTTTCGCCGCACAACCCGTTGGGGAACGGATAAATTACCGGACCGTTCAGGCCCCACGCCCGGCCTCGGCGGCGTCCTCTTCCTCCGCCTCCTGATCGAGAAAGGTCAGCATGGATGCGGGCCGCGGCGCGTCGAGCGATTCGACATTGCGCAGTTTGCGCGAGACGGCGCGCGTGCGCCGGCCCGCCTCCTCGACCGTATTCTGCGCGGTCGAGAGCTGTTTGGCGAGCTTGTCCCAGACGCCGGCGTATTTCTCGAATTCCGACTTGGCTTCCGCGAGCACTTCCCAGACCTCGCTCGATCGCTCCTGAATGGCGAGCGTCCGGAAACCCATTTGCAGCGACGTCAAAAGCGCCGCGAGCGTCGTCGGGCCGGCCACGGTCACTTTGTATTTGGCTTGCAGACGCTGCACGAGGCCGGCGCGGCGCATCGCTTCGGCGAAAAGGCCTTCCGTCGGCAGGAACAGGATCGCGAAATCCGTCGAATAGGGCGGACGGATATATTTCTCCGATATTTTCCTCGCTTCCGCCTCGATGACTTTTTCAAGCGCGTCGAGCGCGGCGCGCGACGCCTCCGCATCGCCCGCCTCCCATGCGGCGATCAGGCGTTCGTAATCCTCCTTCGGAAACTTCGCGTCGATCGGCAAAAGCACTTCGCGATCATTATCGGCGCCGGGAAGTTTCACCGCAAATTCGACCGTTTGCTGAGAATTGGGGTCGATGCGCGCATTGACGACATATTGCTCGCGCGCAAGCATCTGGTCGAGCAGCGCGCCGAGCTGGACCTCCGCCCAGCCGCCGCGATCTTTCACATTGGAAAGCACTTTCTTCAAATCGCCGACGCCGACCGCCAGAGTCTGCATCTCGCCGAGGCCGCGATGCACCTGCTCCAGCCGCTCGCTCACATGCTTGAACGATTCGCCGAGACGCTTTTCGAGCGTCGACTGGAGCTTTTCATCGACGGTTGCGCGCATCTGTTCGAGCTTGGCTTCGTTTTCGGCGCGCAGCTGGTCGAGTCGCCCTTCGACCGTCTTTTTAAGTTCGGCCTGCGCTTCGGCGTTCGCCCTGGCGAGCGCGTTGAGGCTTTCGACCATCGCCGAAAGTTTTTCGCCGACGCCTTTTTCAAACGCCGATTGCTGCGCGCTGAGGCTTTCGGCGAAATTGCCGATCCGCTCTTTAAGCGTCGAGGAAAGCGCGTTGACGTCGCCCTTAAGCCCTTCGCCGAAAAGCGCCATGGTTTTTGCGACTTCCGACCGCAGCGCTTCGCCGGCTTTCGCCTGCGCGCCCGAGGAGGCTTCAAGGCGCTGATCGAGCGCGGCCCTGCCCGCCTCCATTTCCTGGCGCATCGCCGCGCGCAATTGCTCCCCGCGCGCTTCGGCTTCATTGCGCATGCGCGCGGTCTCGTCGCGCACGACGCGGTCGGCCGCCGCGATCGCCTCCTTCAGGGGATCGAGGGCGCCCGGCTCAAGACGCGCGCGCTTTCCCCGCCCCGACAGCGCGCCGAGGGCGAGCGACAGCGAAAACCCCGCAAAAAGCAGCGCCGCCAGAACGAACCAGAAGGCCGGCCCGCCCGGCGAGAGCCCCGCCTGCGTCAGAAATTTGAGAACCATTCATGAACATTAGGCCGATTCGGCCGGTCCGCCCGCGCGCTCGTTTTCCTCAGACGTCCGGAAAACCAGGAAATGGTTCGCAAGATAATTGCTCGCCGCAGCAAGACCGGTCGCGCCGAGCTTGGCGGGCAGCGGCCCGAAACGCGGCGAAAAGACCCCGACGACCGTCGTCGAAAGAACGAGCGAGAAAACATAGGCGCCGAAGAAGCGCGCATAGCCCGTAAAGGAGGTGCCCGCCGGGGCGCCGCCGCGGCGGAAGGTGACGCGCGCGTGAAGAAAATACGCCGCGACATTCGCGGTCATGAAAGACGGGATATTCGCAAGGACCGGGGGCGCGCCCGCCCCGACAAGCAGCGCAAAGAGCGAGAAATCGACCGCCGCGCAGACAAGCCCCACCAGGGCGAAGCGCGTGACGCGCGGCGCATGCGCGCGCAGCGTCCGGACCGTCTCGTGCGCGCCCATGTCAGGCGATGCGGCGCGGCGCCGCGGCCGCGTCGCCGGTTTCGGCCGCGCCGCCAGTGTCGGACGGCAGGATCGCGTTCGCAAAATAGAGGGGGCGATTTTTGGTCTCGTTGAAAACGCGGCCGAGATATTCGCCCATGACGCCGAGCACGCAAAGCTGCACGCCGCCGAGGAAAAGCATGACGACGATCATCGAGGAAAAGCCCTGCACCGGATCGCCGAAGAACAGTTTCTTGAAGAGGAAGAAGGCGCCCATGAGGAAGGCGCCCGCGGCGACGGCGAAGCCGACATAAGTCGACAATTTCAGCGGCAAAAGCGTCGATGAGGTGAGCCCCTCGAGCGAAAGGTTCCAGAGTTTCCAGTAATTCCACTTGGTCGCGCCGGCGGCGCGGGGATTGCGGTCGTAGCGCACGACCTTCGACGGAAAGCCCGCCCAGGCGAACACCGCTTTCATCATCCGGTGGCGCTCGCGCATCTGGCAGATCGCGTCGACCGCCTTGCGGCTCATCAGGCGGAAGTCGCCGACATTTTCCGGCAGGGGGACAGGGCCCGCCGCCCGCATCACGCGATAGAAAGCCGCTGCGGTCCAGCGCTTCAGCCAGCTTTCGCCGCGGCGCCGGCGGCGCTGGGCGTAAACGACGTCATAGCCTTCGCGCCAGCCTTCGATCATCTCGCCGATCAATTCCGGCGGGTCCTGAAGATCGGCGTCGATGACGACGACCGCGTCGCCCTTCGCTGCGTCGAGACCGGCGGCGAGCGCGATCTCCTTGCCGAAATTGCGGGAGAGATCGACAATCGTCGTATTCGGATGGCGCTCGCGAAGCTGGCGCATCAGCGACAGCGTTTCGTCGCGGCTGCCGTCATTGACGAACACGACCTCAAACGCCTGGTCGAGGTCCTTCATCGTCTTGCGCACGGCGCGGTGAAAGGCGGGAAGCGTCTCCTCCTCGTTGAAGGCCGGACAGACGACGGACAGCAGCCGCGGCTTTTCCTCCGCGCGCGGCGCCGGCGTCGAGGCCGAGGGAGTCGGTTTCTTGTCGAGCTTCACGTCGGGGCCCTTCGCCGGCGGTCCGGCCGCGCATCGCCGCTTTGAGACTAGGACGCTCTTTATTGCCTCACGGTAAACAAGTCGTAGCGCGGCGCCGGCTTCGTTAACGCCCGCCTAACGCGCCGATGCGCCGCCCTAAGCCATTCTTTAGGCGGCGCGGTTAACGTCGCGCCCGTGCAGAATGTTCTGTCCATCGCCGGGATCGACTGGGCGCGCTATCGTCTGACGCGTTTTCGCGTCTTCGCGATCTGCGCGGCGCTGCTCGCGATCTCGCTCGGGGTGGCGGCGATGCAATATTCGACGGCGCGCGACAATGTGCTGGCGAACGGCACGACGATTGGCGGCGATTACGTCGCTTTCAACGTCGCCGCGCGCGAAGCGGCGGCCGGTCACGCCGCCGCGCTTTACGATCCGAAGGCCTTTGAAGAGAGCCTTCAAAGGCTCGGGCCGCCGGTAAAGAAATTCGGCCTCACCTTTCAGTATCCGCCGAGCTATCTCTTTCTCATCCTGCCGCTTGCGCTGTTCGGCTTCGTCCCGGGATTCATTGTCTGGGCGGGCGCGGGCGCGGCCGCCTTTTTCGCGAGCCTCAAGGCCGCCGGCGTTCGCGGTCTCTTCCTCTTCGTCATCCTGACGGCGCCGTCGACCTTTCACGCGGTCATCACCGGACAGAACGGATTTCTGACCGCGGCGCTTCTGATCGCGGCGGGCTATCACGCGGACAGGCGGCCGATCCTCGCCGGACTCGCCGCTGCGCTTTTGACCGTGAAACCGCAATTCGGCGTTTTGCTGCCGGTCGCCTATCTCGCGGGCGGATGCTGGCGCGCGTTTCTAACCGCCGCGGCCGGCGCCGTTCTCCTTGCGGGCGCGAGCGTTCTCACATTCGGGCTGACAAGCTGGGCGGCGTTCATTTCAGCCTTTCATCTGGCCTCGGACAATCTCGCCGGCGGGCGTTTCCCGCTCTTCAAGATGGCGACGGCCTTCGCCGCGGCGCGCATGGCGGGCCTGCCGGTCGCCGCCGCTTATGCGCTCCAGATCGCATTCGCATTCGCCGCCGCCCTTCTCGTCGGCCTCGTCTGGCGGCGCGTCAAAGACGCGGATCTGCGCGCCGCAGTTCTTTGCGCGGCCGCGTTCCTCGCAACGCCCTATGGCTATTACTATGAATTCGTCATTCTCGCCTTCCCGCTCGCCGTTGTCGCCAGGCGCGCGCTCGAAGAAGGCTGGCTCCAATACGAGCAATGGATCGTCGCGGCGCTGTTCATCGCGCCGCTCTGGCTGCCGGGCGAGACGCGCCATTATGGCCTTTCCTACGCTTTCCTGATCGTGCTCGCCGTTCTCGCCTGCGTGTTGCGCCGCCTTCGGCCGAAACTGGAAACTGACAGCTAGATTTTCAGAACGAAGGATCGACTCCGCGTCATCCGGCGCGCGCCGCAGCCTCTTTGAGGAGGCGGCGCGCACGGGATCGCTTGCAACCGATCCCGGATCAGCAAAGCAGCGTTTCACGCTGCTTCGCATCCGGGATGACGATGGTTTCGTCTTTCAGATTCAAACAGGGCGACGCGTTTTCATCGCCGCCGCGAGCGTTCCCTCGTCGAGATAATCAAGCTCGCCGCCGACCGGCACGCCCTGGCTGAGCCGCGTCACGGAAACGCCCGTTTCGCCGAGCCGCTCGGAAAGATAATGCGCCGTCGTCTGGCCGTCGACGGTCGCGGACAGCGCCAGCACGATCTCCTTGACCGCGCCGCCCTGCGCCCGCGCGACAAGCGCGCCGATATTGAGATCGTCGGGCCCGATCCCGTCGAGCGGCGACAACAGCCCGCCGAGAACATGATACCGGCCGCGATGGGCGCCGGCGCGCTCCAGCGCCCAGAGATCGCCGACATCCTGCACGACGCAGAGCACCGTCTTGTCGCGCGTCGCGTCGGCGCAGATCGCGCAAGGGTCGATCGAATCCCAATTGCCGCAAACCGCGCAGGCCTTCACCTTGTCCGCCGCCTCGGCGAGCGCGAAGGCGAGCGGGCGCATCACCGGCTCGCGCTTTTTCAGAAGATAAAGCGCGGCGCGCTTGGCCGAGCGGGGCCCGAGCCCCGGCATTTTCGCAAGGAGGTCGATAAGGCGCTGTAACTCGGGACCGATATTGGCGGACATGGGCTCAGGCGTGCTGGCGGCGAAAGGGCGATGACGCCTAGCACAGCTTTCAGGCGCAAGCTAACAGGGGGCCGGCTTTCGCTACTTGTCCTCATCGAGGCGCAGGAACCGCGCCGCGTTGTCGTGGAGGATCATCTTCTTCTGCTCGTAGGTGAGAAACGGCGCGTCATTGATCGCCGCAATCCCCTCGTCGATCAGCCCCGGCCAAGTCATCTGGTCCGAGCCGAACATGATGCGGTCGGCGAAGCCCGCGCGCACGAGGTCTTTGAGGAATGCGTAATAATCCTTTCGCGGCGTCCCGACCTGCAAAATGCCCGTGTCGACGTAAAGCTGCGGGTAGAGAAGCATCAGCGCCTTGATCTCCTCCGCAAACGGAAATCCGGCGTGCATCGCATAGATGCGCAATTTCGGATATTTCCGGAGGATCGGCTCAAGATGGAGCGGGTTCTGAATCGCATAATCCGGATAGCCGAGCATCGTCGCGCCCGGCGGGCCGGAGCCGATATGAATGCCGACGGGGATGTCGAGGTCGGCGGCCATTTTCCAATAGGGCGCAAGCCGCGGATCGTCCGCGAATATCCCGTAATATTGCGCCGTGACTTCGGCGAACACTTTGAATTGGCCCTTTTCGAAGCGCTTGCGGAACTGATCAGCAGTCGGTTCGTCGGGCTTGGCGCTGAAGCGCACGCCGGGAATGAAGAGGCCGGGCGCCTTCGCCATCCAGTCCTTCACCCTTTCTTCCGAGCCGCTCAAAACGCCGATGGCGTTGTTGCGCCTCAAGGCCGCGATCGTCTCGTCGCGGTTTTCGGCGTCGGTCTTCGCGCCCGCGATCGGGTGGTTGCACGTCGGGTGGAAGCCGCGCTTGGCGAAGGCCACTGGCCATGGCGTTTTGGGATCATATCGAAGATCGGCGGCCATGCCCGGGCACATGAATTGACCCGGCGGGCCGTTCGCGTCCGCCGGGAATGCATGGAGATGCATATCGATGATGGGGCCCGTATAGCGCTGCTGTGACGTCGCGGACGCGCAAGCAGCCAGGCTGAGCGCCGCCAACGCGGCTAGCCAGCGAAACATGGATTCCCCCCTTGTCCCTTGATCTGCGTCGATAAGGGTAGACGATTGGCGGCGGCGAAAAAACCCGCCGCTTCTAGCGCCCCGTGCGACAATTTCGCTGTTTTCAGGCGCGCTTAATGCTGGAGGCCGTCGACCTCGAACTCGCCGATAAAGGCTTCCTCGAGCGTCGCGTCCCGCCAGCGCGCGTCGATCGCGGCATATTCCTCCGCGTTCGCATCGACGAGCGCCGAGCGCGCCTTGTTGTCGGCGAAATAATCAATGGTGATGAAGCGATCCGGTGCATGCGCGTCGCGAAGGAGGTCGGTGCGGACATAGCCCGGCGAGCGGCGAAAGAATTTCGCCCATTCGCCGTCCGCCCCGTAAGCGCGCGCGAAATCGTCAACGCATTCCGGCTTCACGCGATAGGACCAGATATAGGCGCGCATTCTAAAACGGCAGCTTCACGCCCGGCGGAAGCGGCATGCCGGCGGCGAGCGACTTCATTTCTTCCTGCGTGCGTTCTTCGAGTTTCGACTTTGCGTCGTTGATCGCCGCGGCGATGAGGTCCTCGACGACTTCGCCTTCATCTTCTTTCAAAAGCGTGCGTTCGATCGCCACCGCCTTCGCATAGCCCTTGCCGTTCAGGACGACTTTCACCATGCCGCCGCCGGCCGAGCCTTCGACTTCAAGCGCGGCGATCTTTTCCTGCATCTCCTGCATTTTCGCCTGCAGGCCCTGCGCCTGTTTCATCAGCTCGCCGAAATCTTTCATCACGATCTCCAAACTATCCGGGCGATTGAACAAATCACCGCATTCAAACAAACGCTTCGGCCCCCTCCGTCGCCTTCGGCGACGCCTCCGCCGCAGGGCCGAAGGGAGCCAAGCCTAGCCATTAAACGTCGTCGTCTTCCTCGTCGTCGGCTTCGGGTTCCTCGACGCCCGGCGTTTCGGCCGGTTCACGGATCGCCGTCACCTCGGCGCCGGGGAAGATTTCAAGCGCCTTTTGGACGAGCGGATGCGCCATCACTTCGGCGGTGCGCGCATCGCGCATGGTCGGCGCGCCGCCTTCGGCCGCGAGCGTCACGATCCATTGCTCGCCCGTCCATTCTTTCAGGCGCTGCGTCAGCCGGCCCGCGAGATCGGCTGGCGCGCGCTCGTTAAGGCGCATTTCAATCCGCCCCGGCGCGAAGGAGATGAGATGGGCGTAGCTTTCAAGCTCGACGCGCAGTTTTGCATCGCGCCGCGCGCCGGCGAGCTTCACGACATCAGCGAAGGATTGCAGGACGGGCCCGTTCGAATTTCGGCGCGCCTTCGGTGCGGGCGCAGGTTCTGGCCGCGCTTCTTCTTCGCGCGGTTCGGCGAGCGCGCGCGCCTGCCCGCCGGCTGAAACGCTTGCGCGAACGCCGCCCCGCGGCGGCGCGGACGGCGCGGCGCCCTCGCCCTTCAGCATGCGGAGCGCTTCGTCAGGCGTCGGCAAATCCGCCGCATAGGCGAGACGGATGAGCGCCATCTCGCCGGCGGCTTCGGCGTCCGGCGCCTCGCGCGTCTCGGAAAGCCCCTTCATCAAAAGCGACCAGGCGCGGGTCAGGGCATTGAGCGAAAGTTTTTCCGCCATCTCGGTCGCGCGCGCCGCGTCCGCCTCGCCGGCCGCGCCGTGACTGGCCGCTTCCGGCCCCGCGGCTTTGACGCGCGTCAAGAGATGCACGACTTCGAGCATGTCGCGGAGAATGACCGAGGGATCGGCGCCCGCCTTGTATTGATCGGCGAAGAGGCCGAGCGCGGTCTTGGCGTCGCCTGAGAGCGCGGCTTCGAGCAGCGGCCAGACCTGCGTCCGGTCGGCGAGGCCGAGCATCGCCCGGATCGCATCGGGGCCCGCTTTTTCGCCCGTCGCAGCGGTCTGGACGAGCGCCTGATCGAGAATCGACAGCGCATCCCTGACGGAGCCTTCCGCCGCGCGCGCGATCATGGCGAGCGCTTCGCGGTCGATATCGGCGTCTTCTTTCTTGGCAATCCCGGCAAGGTGGTCGGTCAGCACGTCAGGGTCGATGCGGCGAAGATCGAAACGCTGGCAGCGCGACAGCACGGTGACGGGAAGTTTTCTGATCTCCGTCGTCGCGAAGATGAACTTCACATGCGGCGGCGGCTCTTCGAGCGTTTTCAAAAGCGCGTTGAACGCCGCCGTCGACAGCATGTGCACTTCGTCGATGATGTAGACCTTGTAGCGCGCCTCGACCGGGGCGTAGCGCACGCCCTCGATCAGCTCGCGAATATCGCCGACGCCGGTGCGCGAGGCGGCGTCCATTTCAAGAACGTCCGGATGGCGGCTTTCGGCGATGGCGCGGCAATGCAGGCCGAGGGCGGGCATGTCGATGGTCGGGCCGTTATCCTCGCCATTCGGACCGACATAGTTCAGCGCGCGGGCGAGAATGCGGGCCGTCGTCGTTTTTCCGACCCCGCGCACGCCGGTCAGCACATAAGCGTGCGCGATGCGCCCCGCCGCGAAGGCGTTGCGCAGGGTCTTCACCATCGCCTCATGGCCGATGAGATCGTCGAAGCTTTGCGGGCGGTATTTGCGCGCAAGGACCTGATAGGCCTGCCCGGCGCGCTTGGCCGGCTCACTCGGGAAAAGGTCTTCGCTCATCGGCGCCTTTCGATTCTCGGAGCCATTATGGCCGGGCGGCCGAGCGCTTCAAAGCCGCAAGGCGCAAGCGGGGAAAACCGGCGTTTCAGCCTAGCCCGCGCGTCAGGCTGCGAGCCGCGCGAGCCCTTCCTCCACGGCGACGGCGGGGCGATAGCCGAGTTCGGCGCGAGCCTTCGCGTCATTGATCGTACAGTCGCGGCTCATGATATGCGCCGTAAAGCGCGTGACGGGCGGCGGCGTTTTCGACCCCGCGAGGCGATAGATCGGCTCAACAAGATTGGCGAGCCCGCGCGCCAGCCAGCCCGGCGCGGATTTATCGGGCAGATCGACGCCGGCGGTTTTCAAATACCGCGTCAGGAAATCCCGGAATCGCATGGGCGGCCCGTCGACCACGAAATAGGCCTCGCCGGGGCGGCCTTTTGTCAGGGCGAGTTCGAGCGCGGCGACGAGATTGTCGATATGAGTCGTCGAGGTCATGGCGCGACCGCCGTCGATCCAGACGAATTTTCCGGCTTCCGCCATCGCCTTCACGACGGGAAGAACCGTCTTGTCGCCCGGCCCCCAGATCAGACGCGGCCTGATGACGATCGTCTCGAAACCGCCCGCCGGATCGTTCGCCGCGCGCACCGCCATTTCGGCCCGCGCTTTCGTGCGCGAATAGGGAAAGGGCGAGTTGGGCGCAAGCGGATAGGTCTCGTCGATGTCGCGCATGGGCTGGCCGTGAAAAAGCGCGGCCTCGGTGCCGACATGAACAAAGCGGCGCGCGCGCGCCTCGCGCGCTGCCGCGAGAAGACGCTGCGTGCCCTCGACATTCACGCGTTCGTAATCGCGTAGCGGACCCCATTCCTCGACAAAGGCCGCGGCGTGGACGACAGCGCCCGCCCCCGCGAGCATCTCCGCCGAGACCGTTTCGAGATCGCCGCGCACCGGCAGCGCGCCGAGCCGCATCAGCGCGGCGTCGCTTTGCGGCGAGCGCGACAGCGCGACAATTTCATGCGTTCGGGCGAGCGCGCGCGCGAACGCGCCGCCGACGAATCCCGATCCGCCGGTGAGAAAGATTTTCATGCGGGCGCCCCGTCGAAAGGCCGGCTCTCAAATCGACGCGCCGGAGAGTGCGGAGAGATTCCAAAGTGGAAGGCTGAAACGACCCGGGCCGAAACTCGTTACGGCTGCTTCCTTCCGGACCTGACCGGGTTGGCGAGGGGTCCGTCCGCCAGCCTTCCGCGGCGGAATATCTGCGTTCGCGGCTTCCATTGCAAGTCTTGCGCGCCTAGAAGCGGCGGCGCCCGCGCCGGAGCCCGCCCATGTCATCCTCCGTCATTTGCGCCTTTTCCGCCGAACCCTTGGAGCGCGCGTCCGCAGCGCGCATGAACGCCGAATGGATCGCCGCGCGCCTCGCCGATCCCGAGAGCCTGCTCTTGCCGCTTTATCGCGGCGATCCGCTGATCCGCGAGAACGGCATTGCGTTCCTCTCGGCGGCCGCGCGCGCGGAATTTCGGGACGCGCCGCTGGTCTTTCTCGGCCTCAGCGGCGAACGAGCCGTCTTCGCCGTCGACGCCTCCGCCGCGCCTTCGCCGGAAGCTGCGCCCTTCGCCGATATCGGCCGCTATCTGCCTCTGCGCGAAGCGGCGGACGCGCTTTCCGATCGCGAGATCGCCATCGCGGGCCACGCGCGCTGGCTTTTCGACTGGCACCGCCGGCATCTCTTCTGCGCCAATTGCGGCGCGCCGACCGCCGTCGCCGACGGCGGCGCGAAACGTCTGTGTACGAAGTGCCAGAGCGAGCACTTTCCGCGCTCGGACCCGGTGGCGATCGTGCTCGCCGTTCACGAAGACCACTGCCTTCTCGGCCGCAGCCCGCGCTTTCCGCCCGGGTTTCTTTCCGCTCTTGCGGGATTTGTGGAGGCGGCCGAAACGCCCGAAGCCTGCGCCGTTCGCGAACTGCGCGAAGAGGCGGGCGTCGTCTTGACCGACGTGCGCTATCAGTTTTCGCAGCCTTGGCCCTTTCCCTCGTCCCTGATGATGGGATTTATCGCCGACGCCAAGGATCGCGCGCTGACGCTCGACCGCAAAGAGATCGAGGAGGCGCGCTGGCTATCGCGTTCGGAAATCGCCGCGCTGCTCGGCGGCGAGCAGGTCTCGGACGTGCGCCTGCCGCCGCGTTTCACGATCGCGCGGCGGCTGATCGAGCGCTGGGCGCAAGACGGCGAAGACCGATAGGGCGGACAGGGCCGCGCGCCCTCCCGCTCCCCTGCGCCGGACTCTATCTGTTTCTCGCGCGCGCCGATTTGTAGACGCCGAGAATCTTCAGCGACGAAGAAAAGAAGCTGAGTTCTTCGAGCGCGAGCCGCACCGGTTCGTGCTGGGGATGGCCCTCGATGTCGGCGTAGAACATGGTCGCGGTGAACGCGCCCTCGAGCTGATAGCTTTCGAGCTTCGTCATATTGACATTGTTCGTCGCGAACCCGCCGAGCGCCTTGTAGAGCGCGGCCGGAATGTTGCGCACCTGGAAGACGAAACTTGTCACGATCTCTCCCTCCTCGGGGTCGGGATCTTCCGGTTCGGCCGCCATGACGAGAAAGCGCGTCGTGTTGTGGCCGGCGTCTTCGACATTCTCCTTGATGATTTCGAGCCCGTAGAGTTCGGCGGCGCGGCGCGAGGCGACCACCGCCTCGCCGGGCGCGCCGGATTGCGCGAGCGCGCGCGCGGCCCCCGCCGTATCGCCCGCCATTTCCGGCCTGAGGCCGAGTTCTGCGATGATCCCGCGGCACTGGCCGAGCGCCATGGCGTGGCTTTTGACGACGCGGATATCCTCGAGCCGCGCGCCCGGACGCGCCATCAACTGGTGGCGGATCGGCAAGAAATGCTCGCCGACAATGTGCAGCCCCGCGTCCGGAAGCAGGCGGTGAATGTCGGCGACCCGGCCGGCGAGCGAATTCTCGATCGGCAGCATGGCGCGCGCGGCCGCGCCCGAACTCACCGCCCCGAGGGCCGCCTCGAACGTCGCGCAGGCCAGCGGCTCATAGTCGGGCGCGAAGGTCAGACAGGCCTCTTCGGAGAAGGCGCCGGCTTCGCCCTGAAACGCAATTTTCGGCTTGGTCTCGGTCATCGCAATCAAGGTCCCTTCGGCGCGGAGCGCGCCGATTCGCCGCTTTTGTCCCGGGACGGCGCGCAAAGGCAAGCGCTATGAACGGTCGGGCGGCGCGGCGCGCGCGCAATCGCCGCAATCAGAGGCGCCCGCGCCCGATTGCGCCGCCGCAGGAAGCCCGATAGAACCCCGCCAACTTGCGCAATCTTGGCTGAGAATCCGGGCGGGGCCATGAAAGATCCACTTTTCGTCAACAAAATCCTGGGCGCCGGACTCGGCGCGGCGTTGCTGTTCTTCGGGCTGCCGCAGCTCACGAAGGCGCTTTTCGGCGAGGAAGGCCACGCCAAGCCGGGCGAAAAGCTCGCCCTCGCCTATCCGATCGATTACCAGGCCGAAGGCGGCGCCGGCGCGGCCGCGCCGAAAAAGGAGGAAGACCTCGGCGCTCTGCTCGCCAAAGCCAATCCGCAGGCGGGCGAGCGGCGCACCGCGCTCTGCAAATCCTGCCACAGCTTCGACAAGGGCGGCGCGAACATGACCGGCCCGGACCTTTGGGGCGTCGTCGGCCGGCCCGTCGCCTCGCATCCGGGCTTCAACTACACGCCCGCCCTGAAAGCGTTCGGCGGCGTGTGGACCTATGAGCGCCTCGACAAATTCCTCGCCGACTCGCAAACGCTCGTGCCCGGCACGGGGATGACGCAGCACTGGCCCAAGGCCGAGCAGCGCGCCGACATTCTCGCTTATCTTTCGACGCTCTCCGACAACCCCGTCCCGTTCCCGAAACCGGCCGCGCCCGAAAAAGCCGCCGATGCAGGCGCCGGCGCCGCGGGCGGCGGGGCCGAGGACGCGGCCGCCAAGGCGGAGGGCGAGGGCGCCGACGCAGCGCCCGCCGCCGCCGATCAGGGCGCGAGCGAAGAAGCGCCGGCCGAGCCCAAGGAATAAGCGCCGGCGGCGGCCGGTCGATTCAATCGTCAATCGCGATCGCGGAATTTTCTTTCAAAGCGCGCCTTCGGGCGCGCTTTGCTGTTTGGAGCGGGTGAAGGGAATCGAACCCTCGTCGTAAGCTTGGGAAGCTTCTGCTCTGCCATTGAGCTACACCCGCAGGCGCGCCTCACTTCAAGCCGAGCCGCGAAATTGTCAAGAAGCGCCTTTCGCCGCCGAAACGGCCCGCAATCGGGCTCGACGGGAGCGGCGAACCTCTCCAAGATTTCACCTATTCGCCCTCACCTCGCCGCTTTCGGCCTTGAGGAACGGGCGTAAGCAAGCGCTGTTTCGCCCGGCGCGGCCGGGCGGAGCGGAAAAAGGAGAGTCTCCATGCTGAAAAGAGCTTTGCTGGCCCTCATCGCCCTCAGCCTCGGCGCGGCCTTCGCCGCCGGCCCGGCGTCGGCCGAGACGAAGCACGACAAGGCGACCTCGCTCGTCGCCAAGGCCGCCGAAACCACCAAATATTTCTCCGAAGACAAGGCCTTCCAGCCGCTCTGGGACATCGCCGACAACGCCAAGGCGCTGGTCGTCATCCCGAGCTCCTGGCGCGGCGGCTTCATGCTGGGCGGCGCAGGCGGCAACGCCGTCATGGTCGCGCGCAATGAGGACGGCAGCTGGTCGCAGCCGACCTTCTTTACGATCGGCTCGCTCTCCTTCGGCTTTCAGGCCGGCCTGTCGAAGTCGGAAGTCATACTCGCCGTCATGACCCAGCGCGGGATGGAGCATCTTCTGTCGACCTCGGTGAAACTCGGCGGCGACGTCTCGATCGCGGCCGGCCCGGTCGGCGGCGGCGCAAAAGCGCAGACTACGGACATTCTCGCCTTCTCGCGCTCGCGCGGCGTTTACGGCGGCATCACGCTCGAAGGCGCGATCTTGAAAACGCGCGGCGACTGGAACGACGCCTATTACAGCGCCAATGTGTCGCCCGCCGACATCATCTACCGTCAGAAGGCGTATAATCCGGCCTCGCAGCCTTTGCAGAACGCGGCCTGGGCCCTCGCGCATAAGGAAAAGCCGCCGCTGCTCGCGCCGATGCAGCCCGCCGGCGCGGCGACCGGCCAGCCGCAGACATTGTCGCCCGGCGCGCAGCCGCAAAACGGCGCGACGACCTATGAGGACGACGAAGCCTGGTCGCAGCCGGCCGAATCGAAACAGCAACCGCAGCGCTGAGCCGCGCTCACGCGGATTTCACCCGGCGTCTGGCGAAGGGCCCTTGTGCGAACGGGGGCCCTTCTTCACTTTGGGCGAAAGACAAAGACAAAGACAAAGAGCCCGCTTCCGTGAACGCCCCCTTCCGCGCCATCGCGCCCGAAAAATTCAAGGACAGAAACCGCACCGCGACGGGCGAGACGCGCGCCGAGGTGGCCTGCCGCGCGCTGCGGACGCTCTGGCTCAACACCGGCACGCTGTGCAATATCGAATGCGCCGGCTGCTATATCGAATCGAGCCCGGCCAATGATCGCCTTTCCTATCTGACGCTCGAAGAGGCCGAACCCTTTCTCGACGAGGCGCGCGCGCTCGGCGCCGAAGAGATCGGCTTCACCGGCGGCGAGCCCTTCATGAACCCGCACATGACGGCGATGGCCGAGGCCGCGCTCGAGCGCGGCTTCGACGCGCTCGTTCTGACCAACGCCATGCGCCCGATGATGCGCCCGCATGTGCGCGAGGCGCTGTCGAAGCTGCGCGCGCATTATGGCGGGCGGCTGCGCCTTCGCGTCAGCCTCGATCACTATACGGAGCGCCTGCATGACGCCGCGCGCGGCGCGGGCTGTTTTTCCGAAGCGGTGAAGGGCCTTGGCTGGCTCGCGCAGGAAGGCTTTTCGCTGTCGATCGCCGGCCGGCTGGCCTCAGGGGAAAGCGAAAGCGCGATGCGCGACGGCTATGCGCGGCTCGTGTCCGGTCTCGGCCTGCCGATCGATGCGGCCGACCCGTCGTCGCTTGTCCTCTTCCCCGAGATGAACGCCCGCGCCGACACGCCGGAGATCACCAGCGCGTGCTGGGCGATTCTCGGCAAGTCGCCGGACGATGTGATGTGCGCCGCCTCGCGCATGGTCGTAAAGCGCAAGGGCGCCGGCGCGCCCGCGGTCGTCGCCTGCACGCTTCTTCCCTATGAGGAGGAGTTCGAGCTGGGCGCGAGCCTTGCCGAGGCCATGCGTCCGGTCAAACTCAACCATCCGTTCTGCTCGCAATTCTGCGTGCTGGGCGGGGCGAGCTGCGCGCCGCATGGATAAGCCCCCGAACGCTCCGAAAGAGATCGCGCTTGAGGCCCGCGCGCGCGAGGGCGGGCGCCTTTTTTCGCCGTCGGCGGCGCGCAACCGCGACCCGATCCGCGACGTCTTCCTCGCGCATATGCCGCATCGGGGCGCGATTCTCGAAATCGCCTCCGGCACGGGCGAGCATGTCGTCCATCTCGCGGCGGCGCTGCCCGAGGCGCGCTTTTTCCCCGGCGATCCCGATCCCGCCTCGCGGGCGTCGATCGCGGCGTGGACGGCGCATCTCGGCCTTGAAAACATCGCCCCGCCGCATGCGATCGACGCGGCGCGGAAGGACTGGGTCGACGCCGCGCCGGCGCCGCTCGACGCCGTCGTCTCGATCAACATGATTCACATCGCGCCCTTTGACGCCGCGATAGGCCTGATTGCGGGCGCGGGCGCCGTCCTCAGGCCCGGCGGCAGGCTTTTCCTTTACGGGCCGTTCTCGCGGCGCGGCGAGCACACCGCTCCCTCCAACGCCGCTTTCGATCAGTCGCTGAAAGCGCGCGAGCCTTCATGGGGCGTGCGGGACCTTGACCTGGACATCGTTCCGCTTGCGGAGAAAGCCGGCCTCGCGCTCGAACGCGTCATCGAAATGCCGGCGAACAATCTGTCGGTCGTCTTCGCCCGCTAGTTCGCCGGCGTTTCGTCCGACGGCGCCGGCGCGCCCTTTGTCAGGCATCTGTTCGTTTCAAGCTCGCCCTTCACCCGGCGCGCGGTCACCGTGTACTCCTTGGCGTAATTGAATGTGACGCCGCAATCGTCCGGATCGGTGACGTGCCAGACCTTGGCGCGGCCTGTAACATGCGCCGTGCCGGGATCGGTGACGCGGAAGATCGTCGCCTGACGCGGCTGCACATTCGTGCCCGCGGCGTTGAGGCGAAGTTCGGCGTCTTCGACGACGCCCTTGAAGACGACCACGTCTTTCGGCGTCGTCCCGCAAATGCATTTCGGCGGCGGCGCGGAATAATCGCGCGCAGGCGCTTGCGCGGCGGCCAATGTCGCGGCGGCGCTCGCCGACAGCAGGAACGCAATAGTCTTCAGCACAGTGTCCTCCGATCAACGGAAATGTTTCGAAAGCTTTAAACCCTGACCCTGATAATTTGACGAAAGTTCGGCGCCGTAGAGCCGGCCGGGCCGGGCCGCCATCCGCTCATAGGCGAGGCGCGCGACGAGCTGGCCGTCTTCCAGGACGAAGGGCGCGTCATGACTTCTGACCTCGAGCACCGCGCGGCTGCCCGCGCTCGCCTTCTCGCTCCAGCCGAAACCGGGATCGAAAAAGCCGGCATAGTGCACGCGGAACTCGCCGAGACCCGGATTGATCGGCGTCATCTCGGCCGCGTAATCGGGCGGGATGACGAGCGCCTCGCGCGAGGCGAGAATATAGAACTCATCCGGGTCGAGGATGACAAATCCCGAGCGCGGCGCGACGATCGGCTCGAAATAGTCCTCGGCCGCGCAGGCGCCGACCTCGTCGACGTCGATCAGCGCGGCGTGCCGGCGAGCGCGCCAGCCGACGATTTCGTCTTTCCCGCCCGCAAGCCGCACCCGAAGCCCCAGCCCGCCGTCTATATCCGCGCCGCCGTCGATCAGCGGCGTCTCGGCGTGCAGTTTTTCGAGCTCCGCATCGCTCAGCCGGCATGCGCCGCGTTTGAGGCGAAGCTGATTGAGGCTCGACCCCGCGCGCGCGACAATCGAGAAGGTCCGTGGGCTGATCTCTGCGTATAGCGGGCCGCGATAGCCGGGAGGAATCTCGTCGAACGCGCCCGCGCGATCGGCGACGAGGCGCACGAAAACATCGATCCGGCCGGTTGAGCTTTTCGGATTCGCCGCGCCCGAAACGTCCGGCGGCAGGCGGAGCCGCTCGCCGAGTTCGACGACATAGACGCAGCCGCGTTCGAAAACGACGTCGTTGTCGAGATCGAGCGCGTGCATCAAAAGACCGTCTTCGAGCCGTTCGGTCACGGTTCGGGCGGGCGAAGGCAGGAAGGACGCGCGGACGCGCCAGGCCTTGCGGCCGAGCGTCAGATCGATGCTCGCCGGCTGAAGCTGCGCCGGCCGCGCGGGGGCGGCGAGCGCAATCGCGCCTTCCTCGACGAACCGGGAGATCGCCTCGGCCGGAAATACGCCGGCCCGCCCGCTTTCCTTCATCCGCGCCTGTCGCCTTGCTGCCGTCCATGCGATGTCGCCCGCCCGGCGGTCCGGGTCAAGGCGGGGCGGATGCGGGCGCGCTCAGCGCGCATTCCCGCTTGGCGACGAGACCGGTCAGGCTATATTGAGCGCGAGGGTAGGCGTCAGTGGCGGCGGAGCGGGCTATGTATCAAAGAACCACGCGGGGCATCCGCGTCACCGTTCAGCCGAGCTTTCTCGAACAGCAATCCGATCCTGAGGACGGGCGATTCGTCTGGGCCTATACGGTGCGGATCGACAACGCTTCGAGCGAAGTCGTGCGCCTCAGGACGCGATATTGGCGCATCACCGACGCGACCGGCGCGACCGAGGAGGTAAGGGGCGAGGGCGTCGTCGGCGAACAGCCGGTCATCCGCCCGGGCGAGGGCTTCGAATACACCTCCGGCGCGCCGCTCCCGACGCCGTCCGGCCTCATGGTCGGCCGCTACGGGATGGAGACGGCCGCCGGCGAGCGCTTCGAAGTGGACATCCCCGCTTTCTCGCTCGACAGCCCGCACGAGGCGCGTCTCGTCCACTAGGCGGGTTTCGTCACAGCGACTGCGCGCCGAACGTGTCGCAATCGGCCGTCGCGCCCGACTGATAGCCGCGCTTGAACCAATGCACGCGCTGGGCGGAGCTTCCATGCGTGAAGCTTTCCGGCGTGACGCGGCGGCCGGCGTTTCG
Source organism: Alphaproteobacteria bacterium (assembly GCA_016125425.1). GTDB lineage: Bacteria > Pseudomonadota > Alphaproteobacteria > Caulobacterales > Parvularculaceae > Amphiplicatus. The sequence continues at coordinate 172,643 of WGLT01000012.1, read as the reverse complement.
TTGCAGCGTGTCGTCGCCGATTTTGCTCGCCGCGTTCAATCCTTCCTCGATATCGCCGTCATCCAGCAGGCCGCGCGTTTCGCCCGCCCAATGCGCCCAGACGCCGGCATAGCAATCCGCCTGCAGCTCCATCCTGACCTGCAGCGCGTTTCGTTCGGCCTCGCCGGCGCGCGCCTGGGCCGCCGCGACCCTGTCAGCGACTCCCGTGAGCTTTTGCACGTGGTGTCCCACTTCATGCGCGATCACATAGGCGGCGGCGAAATCGCCCGGCGCGCCGAAACGGCGCGAAAGTTCGGAGAAGAAATCCGTGTCGAGATAAACATGCTGATCGGCCGGACAGTAAAACGGGCCGACCGCGGCGGACGCGAAGCCGCAGCCCGACTGAACGCCGCCCGCGAAAAGGTCGAGCTTCGGCTCGCGATAGGTCATGCCGGCCTGCTCGAACAGCTTGCCCCAGACGATCTCCGTTTCGCGCAGGATGACGCTGACGAATTGATCCGTGTCCGCATCGCCGCGGGCGCCGCCGGCGCCGGCGCCGGAAAGCAAGGCGAGCGGACGCACGCCGATCAGCGTCAGGCCGACATAAACCGCAGCCAGCGCGGCGAGACCGCCGATCCCGAAGCGGCTCGCGACGAGACGCAGGATCAGCGCCGCGAGCCCGGCGTCCACAGGCGCCCCGCCGCGCCGGTCCTCGACATTGCCGCTGCCTTCCCGGCCCCGCCATTTCACCATTTCAACGCTCCTTCGCCGGAAGCTGGCCCGCCATGGTTGCGAGGCCGGCGGACTCGCCCCGCCGCGCCCGAGCGTCTATATTTCGCCAAAAGCAAGCGGGGAAGAGTCGATCGTGGGTTCGGGGTATTTCACCCGCCTCGCCGCCGTTCTGGCGGCAGCGGCGCTTTTGGGGGCGGTGATCTTGAAACCGGAAGCCGGGCGGCGGATCGCAGACGCCGCGGCCCGGTTCGCGCCCGACCCGGGCGCGCGGCCGCTTCGCGCCTGCGCGGCAGGGGAAACGCCGCTCGCCGGGCCGTTCGCGCCATTCGACGACGTTTTGTCGATTTCCCCCCTCGGCGCCGTCACCGCGCCGGGCGAGCCCCTGCCGACGCCATATATCCGCATCAATACGCGCCGCGCCGACAAAGGCTTTGCGCGTCGCGAGACAAAAGCGCTCGCGCCGGCGCGCGCCGAGATCGTCGCGCTCGAACGCACGCTGCGCCGCGACGCGGACGGCGACGCCGTCGGCCAGTCCTGGACCGTTCATTTCAAGCCCTGCGACAAGATCACCGTCTATTACGATGGGCTCAGCCGCATCGCGCCCGAGATATTGCGGCGCGCCGGCGGCCTCAAATCATTCGTCGAACTGGGCGGGCCGGACCATATTGCGCGGCAGACGCATATCCCCGTGCGCGCGGGCGAAACGATCGGCGAAGGGCCGGGCTTTGACGTCGGATTGCAGGACCTTTCGCAGCCGCCCGCGGCGATGGCGCGGCCCGAGCGTTATCAGTCCAATCCCTATGACGCCGCCGCGGTCTTCGACGCGCCGCCCTCGCTCATCGCCGCGATCACGGTCGACGATTCGCGGGCGCGCTGCGCCCTCGATTACCTGCCCGAGGAGATCGGGAGAAAATGGGCCGCCAAGCTCGGCGACTCCTGGGGCGTCCGGAAGGCCGAAGGCGAGGACGCTTGCCGCACTGCGCTCGTCGATGTTCCGGGTACGGCGCAAGGCGCCTGGTTCACGGACGCCTCGCATAACGCGGTGACCGACAAGATCAGCGCGATCGCGCTCGCCCCCGATGCGGTCGAGCCCATGCGCCTCATCTTCGCGCTGCACGGGCTGCTGAAATCCCTGACGCCGGACATGGTCGCCCTGCCCGGCCCGCTCGACGACGAGCGCGCCGAAGCCGCCCGCGACTTTCTCAGCTTCGATCTGGGCGACGGGCGCATCAATGCGCCTTTTGACAAGGTCAGGCCCGGCCAGATCTACTGTTATGAACGGCTGCGCGCGAATTTCGTCGGGCCGAAAATCGACGGCGTGCTCCTGATGAAGCTGGGAACCGCGGCGAACGGCGCGGCGCAAATGACGCTCGAAGCGCGCGGCGACGTTTCGCGCTGCATCGATTTGCAGGAGCCGTGGCGCTTCACCGGCAAGGAAACGATTTTTTATCGCTAGGCCGACGCCTGGGCCGCCTTGCGTTTTTCCCGCATCGCGTCGAACGCCGCCCAGACGCCGTTTTCGCCGTGCCATTCGCCGCGCGTCGCCGCTTTCGAATATTCGGTCGCGCGCGCCTCGAAGAAATTCGCATGCTCGACGCCGTTGAGGATTTCGGTGAGCCAGGGCAGCGGATGTTTTTCAACGCCGTAGATTTTCGGCAGATCAAGCTGGCCGAGCCGCCAATCGGCGATGTAGCGGATATAGCGCTTGATATCGTCCGCGTTCATGCCTTCGACCGGCCCCATCTCGAAGGCGAGATCGATGAACTTGTCTTCGAGGCCGACGACCGTGCGGCAGCATTCGACGATATCGCTTTCAACCTCCTTCGTGACGCAGCCGGTCTCGCGCGCAAAGGCGTGATAGAGATGGATCATGCCCTCGCAATGCAGGGACTCGTCGCGCACCGACCAGGACACGATCTGGCCCATGCCCTTCATCTTGTTGAAGCGCGGGAAATTCATCAGCATCGCAAAGGACGCGAAGAGCTGAAGCCCTTCGGTGAAGGCGCCGAACATGGCGAGCGTGCGCGCAATGTCCGCATGCGTTTCAACGCCGAAGCGCTGCATGTAGTCATGCTTGTCGCGCATCGCCTGATAGTCGAGAAAAGCGGAAAACTCCGAATCCGGCATGCCGATCGTCTCAAGCAGAAGCGCGTAAGCCGCGATATGGATCGTCTCCATATTCGAGAACGCGGACAGCATCATCTTCACTTCGGTCGGCTTGAAGACGCGCGCATAGCGCTCCATGTAATTGTCGTTCACCTCGACATCCGACTGGGTGAAGAAGCGGAAAATCTGCGTCAGAAGATTGCGTTCGGCGTCCGAAAGCTTGTTCGCCCAGTCCTTGCAGTCCTCGCCGAGCGGGACCTCCTCCGGCATCCAGTGCACCTGCTGCTGGCGCTTCCAGAGATCATGCGCCCATGGATAGCGAAACGGCTTATAGGCGTAGGACGGCGTGAGAAGGCCCGGCAGATCGGTCGAAACGGAAGCAGACATGGCGGCTCGCTTGGGCTTTGGGTTACTGTCAAAGGGGCGATCGAATAAAGGCTGATTCACGCCGGCGCGCCCGCCTTAATTTTCCCCGAGGGGCGCCCGCCGAGCCCGAAAGACCGGCGGCCAGCGGTTCGCCGCCGAAACGGCCCCGGACCGCAGGGCGTTGCGCCCGTCCGCCCCCCCGCGCCGGAGCGCGGCTGGCCATCCGCCCGGCGATCCTTTAGGGAAGGCGCGCCTCTTGCAGTGCAGGCCGGCGCGCCCGCGCGGGGCCGGCCATTGAGAGACGGAAACTGCATGCGAGTCATTAAGTATGTGGCGGGCTGGCCGCCGGCGCGCTTCCCGAACGGAATCGTCACGGCGACGAGCGTGCTGTCGCCGGTTTTGCGCGCGCGCGGATGCGATGTGCGCATTCTGGCCGGGGAAGGCGAGTCGGAAGACGCCAACGTCTCGATCGTCAACATAGGGTCCGCGCGCGATCGCTCCTTGATCGACAGGGTCCGCGCGCGCCTTCGGCCCGACCAGACGGTCTATTGGACCGGGGCCAGAAACATCGAACGCGCGATCGTCAACTCGCCCGATTTGCGACAAGCCGACCTCCTCGAGATCGAGGAAAGTTTTGGCTGGTGCGATTTTCTGCGTCGGCGGCTTTCGATGCCGGTCGTCGTCGGCCTGCATGGCCCGTGGTTTCTCACCGGCGCAGCGCAGACTGAAGACGGTTGTCTCGATCCGCTCGGACTGGAGCGCGTACGGCGCGAAGGCGAAGCGATTGCGCATGCGGAGGCCATATCCTCTCGCTCCCGGCATGTTCTCAACGCGGTCAGAGAGCAATACGGCCTCAAGCTTGAACAAGCGGTCGTAATCCCAAATCCCGCACGCCGGGTCGAACCAGACTTTCTTTGGAAACGCGAGGCGGCCGACCCGAACGAAATTCTCTTCATCGGCCGCTTCGACCGCGTCAAGGGCGCCGACGTCATTATTCGCGCCTTTGCAAAACTCGCCGCCGAACGCCCGAACTTGCGGCTGACCTTCGCCGGACCGAACAAAAAACCGATCTCCATGGACGGTCACCCGTATCAGCCGGAAGCGTTTCTGAAATCCGTCATGCCGCCCGAGGCCGCGGCGCGCGTCGCTTTTCTCGGCTTCACGCCGACAGGCGATCTCCCCGCGCTTCGCAGGCGCGCCTTCGTCACCGTCGTTGCGTCACGCATTGAAATATTTCCGAACGTTCTCCTGGAGGCGCTCGCGCATGGTTCGCCGGTCGTCGCCACAAGCGTCGGCGGCATTCCGGAAATCGCACGGCCGGGGGAAGATGCGCTTCTCGTCGAATCTAATGACCCGAATGGCCTCGCCGAGGCTATTGCGACTCTCCTCGACAATGCGGAATTGGCGGCGAGAATCGGCGAAACCGGCCGCCGGCGCGTTGAAAGCGAATTTTCGCCAGAGCGTATCGCAGCGATCACGATGGACTATTATGAAGATCTGATCGCCAGACGGGCGAAAGCCCGACGCTGACAGAAGCGAGCGCAATTTGGGACCGACACTCACAGGCATCATCTTTTGTCTCGCCGCCGTTATGGCCGCTTACATTCTGCGTCCGAAATACGCAGCGTCTGCATCGCTGCCGCGCGCCACATTTTTCTGGTTCGTCGCCGCGCCAATCCTCTTTCTTTCCCCCTCTGCGCTGCTCGCGCTCGTTATTTGCGGCGTCATCGTCGTTCTGCTCAACCCGCAAAGCGCCGACGAAAAAGCGGTTTTTTACATGATGACGCTCGTCGCCGTACCGTCCTCGCTCTCCGCTCCTATTCCATTTCCCGGGCTGAATTACCTGATCGACCTGAATTTCGCAAAAGTCGCATGCCTTGCCCTGCTTCTTCCGACGCTCGTACTCCAAAAGAGAGAGCCTGCGGCTCGCGTTGCAACGACGCCCCTAATTCTCATCTTACTGCTGACCATCCTCTATTCGGTCCAAGAATTTCGGGACGCGAACCTGACATCCGCCATGCGCGCAGTCACCTACGATTTCCTGCTTTATTTTATTCCGGTAGCAGCAGTGACCCGCCTGCTTTCGAAACGCGCGTATTTTGACAAGGTGATCGGCGCCTTCGGCTATATCGGTATAATTTTTGTCTTTGCGGCGCTCATCAGCGAAGTGTTCCGCTGGAACTTTTACACTTACGCCGTGGTCCGCTTCGGCAACACGGCGTTCGCCGATTTCCGCGACGGAGTGCTGCGCGTGGCTGTGACGCTCAATTCAATCTTGTGCGGTTATATGTTTACGCTTGGACTTCTTGCAACAGAATATTTCCGGGCCGAGAACAAACTGAGCGCAATCGGGGCATGGCTTCAGCGCGGAGCCTTCGCCGTCGCAATCTATTTTACCTATTCGCGCGGGGCGTGGCTATCGATGATGGCGGCTGTCGCAACCTACTATTTTTTCACGAAAGCGCCGCGCTCCATCCGCATGCCTGTCGCGTTTCTAGGATTGGCGCTGATGATTCCCGTCGGAGCCTATTATATATTCAATGCGAATTTCGGTTCGATCGACAAGTTCGGAACGTTCGAATATAGACAGGAGCTGTTCAGAGCATCGATCATCCAGATCAAACAGCATCCGCTATTCGGCGATCCGTATTTTTTGCAGAGCGGCAATTTCGATCATCTTGTCCAGGGGCAAGGTATCGTCGATATTGTCAATCATTATTTGCAGATCGCGCTTGAACACGGTCTTGTCGCGCTAGTCCTTTATGTCGGAGCATTCGGTTGGGCGGCGTTCGGCCTTTTTAGTCTGCGCAAACAGATAAAACAGACCGACGACAAAACGCTTGAACGACAAAGAGCGGTATTTCTGGCTGCGATCGCCAGCTTTCTGCTCATGATCATGACAACGAGCGCTGTTTCGTTGACGACGCAAATTGGCATGCTCATTCTCGCCGTCTCGACGGCGTTTGTCGGCGCGAGTCGCGCCGAATGCGTTGAAAACGCGGCGGCGCCTGCTCTTCCGACTTCGCCGCCGCCGGCTCGCGAAGCAGGACCCGCCGTCGTTTTGCCCAAGCATCTCGCCATTCGCCGCCGCATCCCCTCCGAGGACTAGATGCCGGAAGGAGCGACATCCCCGGAAATGAGCGATTCGCCCGACGACTCTGCGAATTCGGATCGCAAACGCGGCGTGCGCGCGCTCAGAAGCGCGCTCGCGGAAAAACGCGTTTCGATGCTGTTCGGAACCTTTGTGGCGCAGAATGTCCTGCGGCTGGCCAGCAATCTCGTCCTGACGCGGCTGCTCGCGCCCGAAGCTTTCGGCGTCGTCGGCGTGCTGATGTCGATCAATTACGTGCTGCAAATGCTGACCGATATCGGATACTCCGCATTTCTGATTCGCTCACCCGAAGCGCATCAGCCACGGTTTCTCAATGTCGTCTGGACGATCAGACTGCTGCGGAGCGTCGTTCTCACCGTCTTCATGCTGATCTTCGCGGGCGCATTCGCGGCCGCTTTCAACAAACCGGAGCTTGAAACGCCAATCCGGGCAGTCTCTTTCTTCTTCATTGGCGAGGCGCTGCGCTCATTGCAGCCGATCATGGCGCAACGCGCGCGGCGCGTTTCCTATATCAGCGTCATCGAGCTCGCCTGCTTTATCGTGCAGACCGCCGCGACGATTGCAGCCGCGTTCTTTATCCGGTCGTTTTGGGCGATCATCATCGGCATGTATGTCGGCGTGGCGGCGCAAATCATTTTTTCCTATGTGGCCTATCCCGGCGGTTTTCACCGGATTGAATTTGATCGCAAAATAGGGGGGGAGCTCTGGCGGTTCGCGCGCGTCGTCGCCGCCTCAAGCACAATCACAATCTTTCTGAACCAAGCGGACAAGATCTTTATCGGTCGCACGTTAGACCTCAATCAGTTCGGCCTTTATATGCTCGCGGCCAATTTGACGGCGGCGGCTTACAGCCTCATCCGCTCTTACGTGAACCGCATTCTGTTTCCACATTATGCGGAGATCTGGAGAACAACGCCGGAGCAACTCAACAAGATCTACTATGCTGCGCGGCGCAAGGTGACGATCCCGCTCGCATTCCTTCTGGGCGGCGGCGTCGGCGGCGGGCATCTTGCTGTCCGCATTTTGTTCGACGACCGATATTTGCCCGCCGGCGTTTTCGTGTCTTGGTTATGCGTGCCGCTGCTCTTTGCGCTGGCGACCTACCCGGCCGAGCAATTGATGATCGTGCGCGGGCGCATCCGTTCGACGCTCGAAGCCAATATTGTCCGCTTCCTGTGGATCGTCGTCGCGGCGCCGGCAGGCTATCATTTCTTCGGCATTATCGGCCTCGTCGCCGCCTTCGCCTTCATGGAGGCGGTTCCCGCGCTTTACTGGTGGCGCCGTCTCGCCGTCGCAGGCGTCGCCGACCTGCGCGAGGAGGCCTACCCCTTTGCGGCGGCGGCGCTCGGCGCGGCGATCGGCTTCGGACTCGACAGGCTCGTCGATTATCTGATCGCCGCGGGGACCATTCCGTCGTTTTGAGACTTTGAGAAATGGTACCGCCTCCCCGGATCGAACGGGGGACCTCTAGATCCACAATCTAGCGCTCTAACCAACTGAGCTAAGGCGGCGCGCCGGACGGAGTCTTGCGGCGAGGCGGCGGACCCTATATCCGGCGCGCGTCGAAGGCAAGCGCGTCAGGCGCGGCCCGCTTTTATCTTGGCGATCTCTTGCTTCAACTGCTCGATCCGCGTCGCATCGCTTGGATGGGTTGAGAGAAATTCCGGAGGCGCGCCGTTCGATTTGGCCGACATCTTCTGCCAGAATTTCAGCGCTTCATCGACATTATAGCCGGCCTTGCGCATGTAAGCGAGGCCGACGCGGTCGGCCTCGAGTTCGTGCTTGCGCGAAAAGGGAAGCAGATAGCCGACCTGCGCGCCCAGCCCGAGCGCGCCCATCACGGCATTTCTGTTCTGGCCGCCGCCTGCGAAGATTTCAGCGGCCGAAAGCCCGGTCTGCGCCAGCGCGGTCTGGCTATAGCGTTCGGCGCTGTGATGAAGCTCGACATGCGCGACTTCATGGCCGAGCACGGTCGCAAGCTGATCGTCATTGTCCATGATATCGAGAATGCCTGTATAGACGCCAATCTTGCCGCCCGGCAGGGCGAACGCGTTCATCTGTTCGGATTTGAAGACCTGCACTTCCCATTGCGCGGGATTTTCGCCGGCTGCAGCGATCACGCGATTTGCGACGCGCTTTACGCGATCGGCATATTTCGGATCCGTCGAAACCGGCTCCTGCCTTTTGAGATCCGTCCATGACGCCGAGGCAAGCGAAGTCATTTCGGCGTCTGAAACGAAGATGAGCTGACTGCGGCCGATCGTTTCATTATAGGCGCAGCCGGCGACGAGGCCTGCGCCGAGCGCGGCGACAACTGCAACGCCGCGCGCTATGCGCGAACCTAGGTTGAGCGGCATAAACTGACCCTCCCCTTTCGACTGGAACACAAGCCTAATGGAAGGCGGCGTGTCGAACAACGTGGACCAGACGACGCTTAAGGCTCAAGTTCGGAATCCCAGTAGAGGAAATCCTGCCAGCTTTCGTGCAGATAATGCGGCGGGAAAGCGCGGCCGCGCTCGTTCAGCTCGAACATGGTCGGGCGCGCCGGTTTTTTTGCGGGAAACATTTTCGCTTCCTGCGGCAGCCTTCCGCCCTTGCGCAGATTGCACCGGCTGCACGCGGCGACGATATTGTCCCAGGTCGTGCGGCCGCCGCGCGAGCGCGGAATGACGTGATCGAAAGTCAGCTGATCGCGCTCGGTCGACCCGCAATACTGGCAAGTGAAGACGTCGCGCAGGAATACATTAAAACGCGTAAAGGCGGGCGTCCGCGCGTGGTTCACATAGGTCTTGAGCGAAACGACGGAGGGAAGCCGCATCTCGAAGCTCGGGCTTCTGACTTTGGTTTCATATTCGGCGACGACGTCGACGCGCTCGAGAAAGACAGCTTTCAGGGCGTCCTGCCAGGACCAGAGCGACAGCGGGAAATAGCTTAGAGGCCTGAAGTCGGCGTTCAGCACAAGAGCGGGGCACCCGTCGGGGGCATGGTTGATGACCTGCATCAGCCTTGCTCCCGGAGCAGGGCGTTCGCCGCCCGCAAAGTCAAACCGAAATTAGTGAACGCACCGTCTCCCTTCAACACAGTGAAAGATAGCCGAGCTCTTGGGGAAAACCCATAGCTGATTCCCCATGACAAAGTTGTGACCGCGAAAGCGCAATTTGCGTGAATTTCGGCGCGGCGTTTCGCCTAAATCGGGGTCCGCCCGCGGATATGGGCGTAATAGGTCCAGAGAATATGCGCGGCGAGCCCGCGCCAGGGCGCCCATTGCGCGGCCGCTTCGTCGAGCGCGCGCGCCGCAACGCGCCCGTCCCGCCCGGCCGCTGCGCCATAGGCAGCCTGCAGGGCGACGTCCCCCGGCGGCCAGATATCCACGCGCCCCTCGCAGAAAAGGAGATAGATCGCCGCCGACCACGGGCCGACGCCCTTGAGCGAGACGAGCGTTTGATGCGCGCCCGCGTCGTCGGCGCGCGACAGCGCGGCGAGATCGATCGCGCCCGCCTCGACCGCTTCGGCGAGCGCGAGGACATACCGCGCTTTCGGCCCGGAAAGACCGAGCGATCTCAGGCCCTTTTCGCCGAGCGCGAGCGCCGCGCCGGCCTCGATCTTGTCAAAGGCCGCCTCGCAGCGCTTCCAGATCGCCTGCGCCGAGGGCACCGACACCTGCTGCTCGACGATGATCCTGAACAAGCCCTCAAAGCCGCCGGGCCGGCGGCGGATATGGGGCGCGCCGATCGCCTTGAGCGCGGCCCGCAGCGCAGGGTCGCGCCGCGCCAGCGCGCGGCAGGGCTTTGAAACATCGCCGAAGGCGTCAATGGAGCGCAAAGTCGTCGTCACCGGGGGGCGCGGGGCCTTGTCTGCACGTCAGGCCCGCATTGCTCGAAGGCGGAGCGCGCAAGGTCAACACGGAAATTGCGGCCGCGCCCTAATAGGAGCATTCGGCGAGCAGCGCGGCCCGGTCGCCTTTGAGGTCTTCGGCGAAGCGGCGCGCGATCTCCTCCCCCCAGGTGACGCCGCGCTCGGCGATTTCGTCGAGCGGATCGAGAAAGCCGGTTTCGTCCGCGTCGCGTTTGCCCGCGCGCGCGCGCCGCTTGAGCCCCTCCCGGGCGATCGCGAGAACATCGCGCGCGACATCCTGAACCGTCCGTGCGCCAATCGTCGCCTTGAGGCCGAAATGGGCGGCGTCGACGCGCAGTTTTTCCCGCTCTTCCTTCGTCCAGCCCTTGGCGATGTCCCAAGCGGCGGCGAGCGCCGCATCGTCATAAAGAAGGCCGACCCAGAGCGCGGGCAGCGCGCAGATGCGCGACCATGGGCCGGAATCGGCGCCGCGCATTTCAAGAAAGCGTTTCAGACGCACTTCGGGAAACGCCGTCGATAAATGATCCTCCCAGTCCGCCATGGTCGGGCGCACGCCCGGCAAGGCCGGAAGCTTGCCTTCAAGAAAGTCGCGGAAAGACTGGCCCGCCGCGTCGATATATCTCCCGCCGCGCCGCACGAAATACATTGGCACGCTGAGCATATAATCGCGATAGCGCTCGAAGCCGAAACCGTCCTCGAAGACGAAATCGAGAAGACCCGTACGGTCGGCGTCCGTGTCAGTCCAGATATGCGCGCGCCAGGACGCCCAGCCCGAGTGCTTGCCCTCGACAAGGCTCGAATTCGCGAACAGAGCTGTCGCAATCGGCTGCAAGGCGAGCGATGTTCTGAACTTCGCCGCCATGTCGGCTTCCGAGCCGTAATCGAGATTGACCTGAACGGTGCATGTCCGGTGCATCATGTCGAGGCCGAGCGTTCCGACCTTGGGCATGTATCGGCGCATGATCGCGTAACGCGCTTTCGGCATTTGCGGCATTTCCTCGCGCGTCCAGAACGGCGCGAAGCCCATGCCGAAAAAAGAAACGCCGTTCGGATCCGCGACTTTCTTCACGGCTGCGAGATGGCGATGCACCTCGTCGCAGGTCTGATGCACGGTCTCGAGCGCAGCGCCGGAAAGCTCGAACTGCCCGCCGGGCTCCAATGAAACCGACGCGCCCTCGCCGGAAAGACCGATCACGCGCCCGTCTTCGACGACTTCGGCCCAGCCGGTGCAGCGCCCCAGCGCTTTCAGGATCGCCTCGATGCCGTGCGCGCCGTCAAAGCCCACCGGCTTGAGACTGTCGCGGCAATAGACGAATTTCTCGTGCTCGGTGCCGATCCTCCACGCGCCTTTCGGCTTGGCGCCTTCTTCAAGATAGGCGGCGAGCTGATCGACGGAGTCGATAGGCGGCGCGTTCGGGTCCTGAGGGCCGGCGGTCGTCAATAGCTCTGCTCCATGGAGGGACGCAGCGTCCCAGGGCCTCCCCGCGACTCCTCTAAATGGGCGGCCCGGCCCCGCCAAGGAAGAATTGCTGAGGCTGGGATCAGAGAAAGTCCCCCTTAGGCGCGGCGGAAGTCGCCAAGAGCGGCCTGCCAGAGCGTCATCGCGGCGATGGCGGCGGTGTCGGCGCGCAAGATTCGCGGACCCAAGGTGACCGGCGTCACGAAGGCGAGAGCGCGCAGCCGCGCGCGTTCGGCCGGCGAAAACCCGCCCTCGGGGCCGATCAGGATCGCCCAGGAACCGGCGCCCGCCTCTTTCAGCGCGTCGAGCAAGGGCGCGGCGCGCCCTGCCCGCCCGCCCCATTCGGCTTGCGGGTCGTCGCCCGCCTCGTCGCAATAGACGAGACGGCGGTCCGGGGACCAATCCGACAAAACCCGTTCGAGGGAGGAAAGGGGCGCGACGCGCGGGACCGACAGTCTTCCGCATTGCTCGGCCGCTTCGCGCGCAATCGCTGCGAGGCGCTCTTCATTGACGCGGCCCGCATTGGTGCGCTCCGTCGTGACAGGAACAAGCGCGGCGGCTCCGAGCTCGGTCGCTTTCTCCGCGATCATGTCGACGGCGGCGCGCTTGACCGCCGCGAAGACAAGCCAGAGATCGGGCTCGGCCTCGCTCGCGCGGATTTTCGTTTGCAGGCGAATGATCGCTGATTTTTTCGAGAGGCTTTCGATTACGCCCTCGAATTCGCCGTCGCGCGGATTGAAGACGCGCGCCGCATCGCCTTCGCCCCGGCGCATGACGTTTTTGAGATAATGCGTTTGCGCGTCGTCCAGCGCGGCCTCGCCGCCTTCGGCGAGCGGCGTATCGAGGAAGAGGCGAGGCGTCGTGGCCATCGGGCGGGGCGTTCCATTGCAGCGTCGTGAGGGCTAGAAATGCGGCAATGACAGAACTTTCTCAAGCCGCCGCCTCCCCCGCCGATGCGGACGCCAGGAACTGGGTCGACCGTTTCGCGCCCGGGCCCGCCAAACCCTATCTCCGGCTGATGCGCGCCGACCGGCCGATCGGGACGTGGCTGCTCCTCATTCCGTGCTGGCAGGGGATCGCCCTCGCCGCCGCGGGCGGCGCGCCCGACTGGCCGCAGCTTTTGTGGTTCGCGGCTTTGTTTGCGGTCGGCGCGACGGTGATGCGCGGGGCGGGCTGCGCCTATAACGACATTGTCGACAAGGATTTCGACGCCAAGGTCGCGCGCACGGCGCTGCGGCCCATTCCGAGCGGGCAGATTTCGCTTCGCGCCGCCTGGGGCTTTCTCGCCGCGCTGTGCCTTGTCGGGCTCGCCGTTCTTCTGCAATTCAATCCGTCTGCGATCTATTTGGGAATCGGCTCGCTTGCGCTCGTCGCCGCCTATCCCTTCATGAAGCGCGTCACCTGGTGGCCGCAAGCCTGGCTTGGCCTCACATTCAACTGGGGCGCGTTATTGGGATTCGCGACCGTCGCGGGCGCGGTTCGCGCGCCCGCCTTCGCGCTTTACGCGGCGGGGATCGCCTGGACGCTCGGCTATGACACGATCTACGCCCATCAGGACAAGGAGGACGACGCGCTGATCGGCGTCAAATCCTCCGCGCGCGCGCTCGGGCGCGCGACGAAGCCGGCGCTCGCGCTGTTCTACAGCCTGGTGATCGCATTCTTCGCCCTCGCCGGCGCCCTGTCGCATTTCGGCGCGCTGTATTACGCCGCGCTCCTTCCGGCCGCCGCGCATTTCGCCTGGCAGATCGTCAGGCTCGACATCGACAATCCCGCGCTCTGCCTCGCCGTCTTCAAGTCGAATCGCACGGCGGGACTTCTCCTCCTCGCGCCCTTGTTATTGGAAGCGGCGCTTCCAAACCCCTAATCAGGGACGTAAACTCTGACCGCATAGCGAGGACGCCCATGAATCGCCGGAGCCTTCTCATCGGCGGAGCCAGCATCGCCGCCCTCGCCGGCGCCGCCACAAGCGCCGGCGCGGCCGCGCGAGGGAAAGACAATATGGAAAAGCCCGACACGGCGAAAATTCCCGATTACGACAAATGGCGGCTATCGGACGCCGAATGGCGACAGCGCCTTTCGCCGGAGGCCTATGCGGTCCTGCGCAAGGAATCGACGGAGCGCGCATGGACGAGCCCCTATAATGACGAACATCGCAAAGGCGTCTTCGCCTGCGCGGGGTGCGGCTATGATCTCTTTTCATCCGAGATGAAATTCGACTCCGGCACCGGTTGGCCGTCCTTTTTCGACCATTTGCCGAACGCCATCGCGACGAAACGCGACTTCAGGCTTATCCTTCCGAGGACGGAATATCACTGCGCGCGCTGCGGCGGCCATCAAGGCCACGTCTTCGAGGACGGACCGAAACCGACGGGCCTGCGCTATTGCAACAACGGCGTCGCGCTGACTTTCAAGCCCGCCCAGGGCTGACGTCCCCCGAAAAAGGGCGGCGGCCCCGGCCGCGTCCGGCGGTTTGCTTTCCCCCGCGGAAGCGCTACCCTAGCGACCGGTCGTTCGGGGTCCCAAAATGGCGGAAGAAGAAGCAAAGCCGAAGCGGCGGCGCGGCGCGGCGAACACCGCGCTCCAGCTTGTCGTCGCCAGCATTGTCGTCGGCGCGATCCTCGCCGTGCTCGATATATCGCCGATCAATTTCTGGCGCGGAATCTTTCACAGCGTGCAGGACGTGCTTGATCTGATCGGCGCGAATTTGAGCGAAGTCGTCCGCCGGCTGCTCAGCTATCTGATCCTCGGGGCGGCGATCGTCCTGCCGATCTGGATCATCCTGCGGATCATCCGTTTCGCCCGAGACCGCTCCTAAGGAGCAGGCGCGGCCGGGCCGGCTTCGACGCGCACGCGCTGAATGACGGCGCCGCGCGTGAGATCATAAACGACGATTTCCTCGCCGGCGTCTTCTTCGACGCGGAGCGCGAGACGGTCGCCGTCGAGCGCCATGGCGACGATCTTCGCGCCCGCCGGCAGAACGATGGCGCCAGTCGCTGCGGCGTCGACGATCGGCCGCGCTTCGGTCGCGGCGCGCGCGCGCCCTTCGCCGGGGCGGCCGAAAATCGCAATCACCGTCATCACTGCAATGAGAAAAATCACCGGCATGACGAGGATGGCGATCATCAGATTGCGCGCGCCGATCGCCTGGGCGAGGGAGCGCCCGGGATCGGACGGCGCCGGCGCGTCCTTCGGCTTCGGCTGATTCTCCTCGATATCGCTCATTCGCCAGCTCCGTCCTCGCCGCCCAAGCGCGACGCTTATGGCGGCGCGGCTTCCGGGCGGCAAGCGGGCTCGCCCCTGCGCAATCCCGTCTTGTGCGCGAAAACTTGACCGCGGCTTTCGGCCGACCGTCGTTGTCGAACGACGATCCTTCAAGACGGCGAATGCCTCGCATTGCGATCGTCACGACCCGGCCGGGGTCTTTCTCTCTTCGTCATTGTTCATATTGCGACTAATTCGCATTGACATCTGGGGGTCAGATAATCTATATCTATCTCGCGAATAATTCTCAATTGCAGAATGAGGGGCATGACAATGCGTTCCAAAGTCGAACTCGCCGTCGCCGCGCTATTTGCTGGCTTCGGGACCGCCGCCGCAACGCCGGCTTTCGCTGACGAGACGCCATTCGCCTATGTCTATACGACGGACATCCTGCCGAAGGGCGGCATGGAGATCGAGCAATGGCTGACCGCCAATAACGGACGTCCTTTCGAAAGCTGGCACAATATCGCCGGCCGTACGGAGTTCGAATACGGCGTAACGAACAAGCTCCAGCTCGCGCTCTACGCCAATTACGATTACACGCGCGTGCGCCCCTTCGATACGCGCGCCGCCGACGCCCGCGAGACCGACCTCAAATTCACATCCGTCTCGGGCGAAGCGATCTATCGCCTCATGAGTCCTTACACGCACCCTGTCGGCCTCGCGCTCTATGTCGAGCCCGCCATCGGCCCCGGCTTCCGCGAAATCGAGGCCAAGCTCCTGATCGACAGCCATTTTCTGGATGACCGTCTCATCGTCGCCATGAATCCGATTGTTGAATATGAATGGGAGCGCGAGGGAACAGGCTGGAGCAAACACACGGAATTGCAGTTACTCCTCGGCGCGGCCTATCGCCTGGCTCCCGGACTGTTCGGGGGAGTCGAATTCAAGGCGAAGCGCGAACTTGACGGCGTATCGGCGTTCGGAAACGCCGATCCGGCGGCGGATTCCTTTTCGGCAGGCCCGACATTGCACTACGCAAAAGGAGAATGGTGGGCGACGCTCGGCGTTCAGGCGCAGCTTCCCTGGGCGCGCACACTCAACGGCGAAGCGCTCGAAACCGTGAACGGTTTTGCGCACGAAGAGCCGCGCTATTCGGTGCGCCTGCGCTTCGGCGTCGAACTCTAAAGACGAACGGATCGCTTCATGCGGGCTCGTTTCATCTTCATTCCCGTTGCGGCGATCACGATATCAACGCCGCTCCATGCGGAGGTTTATCTGACTGTCGAGGAGGCGCAGACGCTGATTTTTCCCGGCGCCGCGTTCACCGAAGACTTCCGTAATCTGACGAATGCCGAGATCGCCGCCATCAAGGAAGCGAGCGGCGTCAAGGTTGAAAATCGCCGCCTCAAGGCCTGGCGCGTTTCAAGCGGCGGCTGGTTTCTCGTCGATCAGGTGCTTGGCAAACACGATTATATCCCTTTCGCGCTCGGTATCGACGCAAACGGCGCCATCAAGGGCATTGAAATTCTCGAATATCGCGAGGCCTATGGCGGTGAAATCAGAAACGCAAATTGGCGCGCGCAATTCGCCGGCAAACACGGCGGCGCGTCATTGAAGATCGGCAAGGAGATCAAGAATATTTCGGGTGCGACCATTTCATCAAAGCATGTGACGGATGGCGTGCGCCGGCTGATGGCGACCTATGCAATCGTGCTTGCAGAGCGTTAAGCGTTCGAGACCCCTGCTCGGCGCTTTCGTCACGGCGCGCGTTGATGGGCTTTCGATCGCACGCGCCCATCAGGCGATCGACGCCGCCTTTGCGTCTATCGCCGCAACGCATGGGGCGATGAGCTTCCAGGAGGCAGAAAGCGACGTGTCGCGCCTCAATCGCAGCGCCCATATCGGTCCAGTGCGCGTTCGCCGTGAAACTTATGCGGTGCTTGCGCGCGCAAGGCTTATTTCCTCCGTGACCGCCGGCGCATTCGATATCACCGTCGCGCCGTCGCTCGTTGAACGCGGCCTCTTGCCGCGTCCGGAAGGCGCGCCCGAACCGGACAAGCGCGCCGACTGGCGCGATATCGAATTGCTGCCCGGTCGCTTTGTGCGCTTTCGCCGGCCGTTATGGATCGATCTGGGCGGAGTCGCCAAAGGCTATGCGGTCGATCGCGCCATGGAGGCGCTGTTGAAGTTTGCGCCGGCGCAGGCCTGCGTCAACGCCGGCGGCGATCTGCGCGTCGCCGGCGGCGCGAGCGAACGGGTGGCGCTCAATGCCGGATATGTCGAAGACGGGATTCCGACCATGGAGCTCACAAACGGCGCGATCGCGAGCTCGGCCGACGCGGGGTCCGGCGCGCATGTCGATCCGATCATTTGTCGCGCGATCTCGCCGAAGCGATTTGTCAGCGTCGTCGCGTCGCATTGCATCGACGCCGACGCGCTGACCAAGGTCGTCATGGCGCGCGGCTTAGCGAGCGCTCCGTACCTGTCCGTTTTCAACGCCTATGCCGTCATGCACGACGCGGCGCGGGGTTGGTTTGAGATCGGCGAACGGCCATGAGCGAGGCGAATACCGGATTAGGCCGCGCCGGCTTGGGCGCAGGGCTGCGCGGTCTCGTCACTCTCACGCTGGCCGGTCTTTGGACGACCGGCGCCGTATGGCTCGTCCTCCGCAATTTTCTGGAGTCTTCAGGCGAATTCGGGCGGGCGCCGCATCCGCTCGAACATCCGATGTTGGCCGCACATGGGCTGTTCGCTTTCGCGGCGCTCTTTCTGCTCGGCGTCGTCTGGACGCGGCATATCGCCTTCGCCTGGCGCAAGGGAATGCGCCGGCCATCGGGCGTCCTGCTCGTCGCCTTGACGATTGTCCTGATCGCGAGCGGCTATCTCCTCTATTATGCAGGCGACGATGGCGTCCGCGCCAAGACCTCGCTCATCCACGAGGCGGTCGGCCTCGCCGCGCTCTTGCCCTTTCTCGTCCATCGCTTCAAGAAGCGGGCGCAACGCGCTGACCGACGGTGACAGGCGCCGGCGATTATCGCCGCGCGAATATTATCATGACCAGTTCCGACGCTGTCTTTAAAACAACGCCCGAAGACGTCGGCGCGCGACTCGACAAATGGCTCGCCGAGCAGGGCGTCGGCCTCACCCGCTCGCGCCTGAAAGCGCTGATCGAAGCGGGCGCTGTGACGCGCAATGGCGAAGCGTTCAAGGACCCCTCGTGGAAGATCCGCGATGGCGATGTTTTCGTTCTAAAGCCGCCGCCGGTTGAGGCGCCGACTCCCCGCGCGGAGGATATCCCGCTCGATATTTATTTCGAGGACGCCGACCTCATCGTCGTCAACAAGCCGGCCGGCCTCGTCGTCCACCCGGCGTCCGGCAACTGGTCCGGCACGCTCGTCAACGCCTTGATCGCGCATTGCGGCGCGAGTCTTTTGGGGGTCGGCGGCGTCGCGCGGCCGGGCATCGTTCACCGTCTCGACAAGGACACGTCGGGCCTTCTCGTCGCGGCGAAGAACGACCGCGCCCATCAGGCGCTGTCGGCCGCCTTTTCGACCCACGACGTCGAACGCGCCTATGCCGCGGTCGCTGTCGGCGCGCCGCGCCCGAGTGTCGGAACGATCGACGCGCCGCTGGCGCGCGCCGGCGGCGAACGAAAAAAAATGACGATCGTCGACGCAGACGATTCGCGCCCGGACGCCCGCCGCGCCGTCACCCGCTACCGCGTGCAGGAGATCTACGGCCGGGGACGGGCGAAACTCGCTGGCGATGCGCTGGCGAGCCTCATCGAGTGCCGCCTGGAGACCGGCCGCACGCACCAGATCCGCGCGCACCTGTCTCACATCGGGCACCCGCTGATCGGCGATCCCGTTTACGGGCGCGGACCGGGGCTTGCGGGCCTCAAGCCCGGCGATCCGGCGGCCGACCGCGCCCTCGCCGTTCTCAAGCGGTTCCGGCGGCAGGCGCTGCACGCGCGGATTCTCGGATTCGAACACCCTGTGACGGGCGAAAACCTCTCCTTTGAGGCGCCGCCGCCAGCGGACCTTGTCGACCTCATCGAAGCGCTGCGCGCGCTGTAAGACGCAGGACGGCGCGTTATCGATTGAAATCGATGATCACCCCCATGCCGACGACAGCGAGGGCGATCGCCGAGGGAACCAGAAGGACCTGGATCGCCGCTTGTCGCCCGGTGATGACGCCCGTCCAAGTCTCGAACGGCTCGCGCAGAAATTCGCCGAAAGACTTTTGCTCATCGAGTTTGAGACCGCCGACTCGCGCCATCGCCCAAGGCGTTCCGAGATAGGCGATCAAATAGACGCCGCCGATCGCCACCATGAAAAGCGCCTCTGCGTCCCCCTGAAAAATCACCCAGAACGCCCCGATGATGAAGGCGTTGATCCCGGCGAGCATCTTCACGACCTGCCCGTGCAGTCCGGTGTTCGGATAGACGCGCGCCGCGGGCTGCAAAGAGACCGCCGGCGGCGAAACCGACGTCTGTCGCGGCATTGCAGCGCCCTCCTCCAGCGGCGAAACCTCCGAACGACGTAAGGCCAGTGCGTCCATGGAACCCTCCGGGTCACAAAACATGTATATGATATACATCTTATAACTTGCGAAGCCGCTAAATTGCAATATAATAGATGCATCTTTTTCCGGGGTTTCGATGAGACTGAATCTGCAGACCGATTACGCCCTGCGCTTGCTGATGCATCTCGCCGTAAATGGCGACCGGTTCAGCACGATCG
This sequence comes from Alphaproteobacteria bacterium, assembly GCA_016125425.1. Taxonomy (GTDB): domain Bacteria; phylum Pseudomonadota; class Alphaproteobacteria; order Caulobacterales; family Parvularculaceae; genus Amphiplicatus. The sequence goes on along the minus strand of WGLT01000012.1, from coordinate 153,088 downwards.
CAGACATTGCGCATCGATATGACATATCCAAGAACCATTTGATGAAGGTCGCCAACATTCTGGCGCGCGAAGGCGTCATTGAAGCCGTACGGGGAAGATCGGGCGGGCTGCGGCTCGCCAGGCCCGCCGAAACCTTGAATGTCGGCGCCGTGGTCAGACTCATGGAGGCCGATCTGGCGATCGTGGAGTGCTTTCAGGGCGGCAAGGGCGAATGCCTGATTACGCCAGCCTGTCGCCTGAAGGGCGTTCTCAAGGAAGCGCTCGAGGCGTTCTTGGACGCGCTTGATCAGTACACGATTAACGATCTTGTCGCACGCAACGGAAAACTGCGCATATTGCTGGGCCAGGCCGCGGCATGAAATCTCCAACCGTCATGTCCGCCGAGGATCGGCGCCGCGAAATTCGGGCGAAAGCCGAAAGTTTGGGCGTCGATGAGGCGTATATCGCTTTGCTCGTCGAGCGCTTTTATGAGCGCGTACGGGAAGACAGCGTTCTCGGCCCGATTTTCGAAACCGCTATCAAGGACAATTGGGGACCGCACCTGGCGCGCATGAAAGACTTCTGGGCGGCGGTCGCGCTCAATGCCGGGCGCTATTCCGGCAAGCCGGTTCCCGCTCACATGAATCTCGTTAACCGCGTCAATCTGACGCCAGGACATTTTCCGATTTGGCTCGCCCTGTTCCGGCGGACGCTTGAGGAAACCGCGCCGAGTCCGGCCGCAACCGCCTATTTTATGGAGCGCGCCGAAAGAATCGCTCAGAGCTTGCAATTCGCCATTTTCGGCCCGCCCGAGCTTGCGGGGGCGCCGCTGGGGCGAAAACCCGCCGCGCCGTTCTAATAGGCGGGCCAAGCCCGCGGGGCAGGGCGGCGCAGGCCGCCCCGACGAGATGTGCGCTTCGCGCCGCGTTCACGGGGATTTGCTCGGCCCAAGGCGCCCAGCCCGTTTTCGCAACCGCCGCCGATCGGTGTAAGATGGAAGCGCAGCCAGGCCGAAACCCCGGCCTATGCTGCCCGTTTTGAAGTCTGGAACTTGCTGGCGGCGTTCCTATATAGCGGTCTCAAGACGCGTTCGAAACGCGCCGAGGGGACCCCGAAAGAGTAAGATGGCCAAAGCACTCGTTACCGCTCCAGCGTTGACGCCGGAAGGCTCGCTCTCGCGCTATCTGGCCGAGATTCGCAAATTTCCGATGCTCGACAAGGATGAAGAGTACATGCTCGCGAAACGCTTCGCCGAGCATGGAGATCCCGACGCCGCGCAAAAGCTGATCACCAGTCATTTGCGTCTCGTCGCCAAGATCGCCATGGGCTATCGCGGCTATGGCCTGCCGATCGGCGAAGTCATCTCCGAAGGCAATGTCGGCCTGATGCAGGCGGTCAAGCGCTTCGACCCCGACAAGGGGTTCCGTCTCGCCACCTACGCCATGTGGTGGATCCGCGCCGCGATCCAGGAATATATCCTGCGTTCGTGGAGCCTTGTGAAGATCGGCACCACCGCCGCGCAGAAAAAGCTGTTCTTCAATCTCAGGAAGATCAAGGGACAGATCGACGCCGTCGATGATGGAGATCTGCGCCCCGAGCAGGTCGAGCACATCGCAAACAAGCTCGGCGTCACCGCCGAAGACGTCATATCGATGAACCGCCGCATGGCCGGTCAGGAAACCTCGCTCAACGCGCCCATGCGCAGCGACGGCGAAGGCGGCGCCGAGTGGCAGGACTGGCTCGTCGATGAAGACGCCGTCAATCCCGAGACCAAACTCGCCAATGAGGACGAGTACGAGATGCGCATGTCGATGCTCGAACGCGCCCTTGCGACGCTCAATGAGCGCGAGCAGCACATCATCACTGAGCGGCGCCTCAAGGATAATCCGTCGACGCTCGAAGAGCTGTCTCAGCAATACGGCGTCAGCCGCGAGCGCGTCCGCCAGATCGAGGTCCGCGCCTTTGAAAAACTGCAAAAGGCGATGAAGCGCATGGACCGCGAAGCCAGGGCGCCGAAGCAGGAAACCGAAACCGTCGAGGCGTAGCCCGCGCAGCCGATAATCGCCCCCGCATCGGGGCGAGCGCTCGGCTCAGGGCGAAGCGCTGTTAATTTTCGTCTGGCGGCGGCCCATCAAGAGGCGGCGGTTCGTCGCCCATGGCCGGCGGCGGCGGCATCGCCTCGCCGCGTCTTCGATGATGGCGTCGCGCGAACCCGCCTCTCCCGTCGGCGCGCGGCGTCTGCGCCGCCTTGGCGAGCGCCTGACGGTCTTTGGCCGGGAGCTTTTCAAACGCGTCGACGATCAGTTCGCCGAGCTCTGTCTGCTGCCTGCTCTCCACCTTGCGCAAATCATCGAGCGCCTTCTCGGCGTTTGCGCGGTCCCATTGATCGGCGGCGAGCGTATCGATGAACGCCTTCCGAAGGCGCATCACTTCGCGAAAATTCCCGCGCATTTCCTCGCGGTGATCATTGAATACCGAGCGAAACGCCGCGCGTCCCTCCGGCGACAGGGCGTCGAGATCGCGGAACATGAACATCCCCGCGCTCGGCGCGCGACGATGCGCGTCGGCGAATCCGGCATGCGGCGGCCCGCCGGCGATTCGGCCGGCAACAAAGCCGCCGAGAAACACATTGGCGGCGAGAGAAATCGCAAGCGCGACGGCGAGTCCCGTTTTCATCATTCATTCGCCCAGGGGGCGTCCCCTTGATCGCTCAGATAAGCGAAAGTCGCAGGCGCTGAAAACGCCGGATCGTTCTCGACGCCGGTGTTCGCCGTCGCCGCGCCGATGGCGAACCCGAGCGCCGAAAGCCCGGCCAATATCCCCGCCGGAACAAGCCGGCCCCAGCGCGGGGCGCCCGCGCCGAAAGACAGGAGGGAGGCGCGCCGGGACGGCGGGTCAAATGAAGCGAGCAGCCGCTCCTTCAACGCTTCGTCCGCCCGCGGCGCGAGGAAAGCGGAGAGCGTCTCGTCGAGACGCGCGGCGGCCCTGCGTCTTTCTTCGAAGCGGCGATCGCCGCAGATCTGATCGAAGAGCGCATGCGCCTCTTCAGGCCAGCGGCGGCGCTCGGCTCCGTAAGCCTCAAGATAGGCCGATGCGCGCTCAAGGCGCGCTTCGCGATCAGACGACAACGGACGGTCCGTCATGACGTCCTCCTTCCATCAACTCTTCGCGCCGCTCGATCAGGGCGTCCTTCAGCGCGCGTCGGCCGCGCGCGAGCAGCGATTCGATCGCTTCGACGCTCACATCCATAATCTTTGCGGCCTCGATATTGGAAAGCTCCTGATAGTGACAAAGTACGATCGCTTCGCGCTGACGCTCGGGCAACGCGGCGATCGCCGCCGCGACCGCGTCGCGCCGCTCGGCCGCGATCAAAATATCGTCCGCACGCGGCGCGCCGTCTGTCATCTCGGGCGCGGCGTCTTCTGGCGCCTCCCGGCCGCGTTTGCGCAACCGGTCGAGACAGGCGTTCATCGCGACCTTGTAGAGCCAGGTCTCGAATTTCGCGCCTTGCGGGCGCCATCGCGCGGCGTTCTTCCAAAGCTTCAAAAACGTTTCCTGCGTCGCGTCCTCCGCCGCCGCCCGATCGCCAAGCATGCGATAGGACGCGGCGAATATCCGATCCGTATGCCGAAGGACGAGCGCGCTCGCCGCCGCGCGGTCGCCGCGTCCGGCGCGCGCCACCAGAGCCTCGTCGTTCTCCTCGCCAAGAGCCAAGTCGTCTCCCGGGCTGTCGGGCCCGCTGCGGCCCGCCCAAGGGCGAGCCGCGCCCAGTGTAATTAACGCCGGTCGTGTTTCCCATGGCGAGGCCCGCGCGGAGCGGCCGCCAGCTCGTCAGGCGAGAGAACGCCGTCCTTATTGGTGTCGAGCTTGGCGAACCGCGCCGCCTCGCGCGCTTCGAACTCCTCGCGCGTGACTTTGCCGTCGCCATTGGCGTCTCCCATCATGAGCGCCGCCCGTTCAGCCCGACGCTTATCGTGGACCGCCTTCAACTCGTCTTTGGTGAGCACGCCGTCGCCATTGGCGTCGGCCTCGGCGAGAAACGCCTTTTGGCGGGCGTCGAGTTCGTCGAGCGTGATTTTCCCGTCGCCATTCGCGTCGAGCCGCTCCCAGCGGCTTTCCTTGTCGCGCGGTCCCTGCCCGCCTTGCGCAAGCGCGCCGCCGGCGATCAACCCTGCGGCGGCGAGCGCCGAAAAAATGATGATTTTCTTCATTTGCCTACCGTCTTCCTTGGCTTGAAACCCGCCAGCACTCCTAGAACGCGCGCTGAGGCCGATTCCGTCGCCGCCGAATCAGGGCCGGGGCGCAGCGCCGGCGCGGAAGGCGGCGGCGAGCCGGCTTTCGGGCGTTTCGATGACTCGCGCCGCGGCGCGGCTGTCTCCCCCGCCCAGGGCGACTTCAAGCGGCCCGCCAAGCGCGGCGACGGCGAGATCGGCGAAGGCGACGATCCGCTTGAGGCGCGGCGAGAAGGCCGCCGAGGTCAGGCGCCCGGCCGGCCCTTTGCGGGCGAAGACGGCGGCGCCGGGCGCGGCGCTTTCGGCGTCGATCGACAGCGCGACGAGCGCGCGGGCGGGCCTGGCTTGCGTCTTGAGAGCGCGCCGTCCGTTGAACCAGGCGCTATTTGTCGGCGCGAGGTGGTCGAGGCCGATCTCGGCCGGCGAGCGGCGTTCGTCTTTTTCTCTGGCTTCGTCGGCCGGGACGAAATCGGCGCCCGGACGCGGCGCGCCGCCCTCGATGCGGAAAATTTCCAGCGCGGCCAGGCCGACCGGCTGGGGCGCGCGGGCGCGCCTTATGCGCTCCCAGAGCGTCAACGCCTCTTCATGCGGAAAGATGATTTCTACGCCCGACAGCGCGCCGAAATGGATAGGACGAACCGAGGTTTCGACGCCGCGCACGCGCCCTTGCGCAGCGAGATGATCGCTCGAGGCGTCGAGCCCGGCGGCGCTTGCGACGTCGCGCGCCTCCGGCCCGATCAGCGCGAGCGCGGCGATGCGCGAGGTGATGTCGTCGACGATCGCGTCGAGCCCGCGGGCAGCGAGTTGCAGACGGCGCGCATGCGGACGCGAGGCGGAAAGCAGATAAAGAGACTCGCCGAGGCGGGTCGTTTCGACGATGTCGACGACCATGCCGTCTTCGTCGAGCATCAGTCCGCGCGCGCTCTCGCCCGGCTCGAGTCCGGCGACGGGCGTCGTCGTCGCGCGCGCCAGAAATGCGGCCGCCCCGGCGCCGCTCACCGAGTAGCGCACGACCGGCCCCGCATCGACGACGCCGGCGGCGTTTTGCGCCGCCTCATACTCTTCATCAAGGCTCGTATAGACTCGCGCGACAGACCATCCGTTCACCGATGTCCAGCTGTTGGCCGACGCCGCGCCGGCGGCGGCCGCATAGAGCGCCGTCGGTCTCGGATCATCCGGACAAAGATCGTCTGCAGGAAAGATCATGAGCGCGCCCGCATTTTCGCGTGCTGCATCGCCGCCGCCGCCGCGCGCCGCCCCGCGCCGCCGCCCGACTCGCGCCCGATTTCGGCTTCGGGGCCGCAGAAATAATAGCCCTCGATTCCGCTCGCGCCGGCGAACCGGCGCGCGCGCGCCCACTGATCGAGAACGCTTGAGCGCGCGGCGAAGACTTCGGCCGGCGCGCCGCTCGCGGCCGCCTCGTCGGCGGGAAGACGGACGTCGACAGCGGCGATCCGCGCCGCCGCGCCGGGCGCGATCTTCTCCAGCGTCTCGCGCGCGGCCTCGCCGATCCGTTCGGCCAACGCGTCGTCTTTTTCCGCTTTGAAAGGAACGGGATGGGCCCAGGCCGACACGACGAGACCGTTTTTAGGCGCGAGCGCCGGATCGAAAACGCTCGGGATCAACGCCTCCATCACCAGCGGGGAAGCGACGTCGCCGCGCCGCGCCGCCGCATAGGCGCCGCGCAGCCCCTCCCGACTCGGCGCGAAAAACAGGCGGCGCGAAAGATTGGCGCGCGTGCGTTCGTCTCCCGGCGCGCCGGTGAGCGCGAAGTTGACGCGCGCCGAAGCGATGCGCGGCGCCGGGGCGGCGAGCGCGGCCTGAAACTCTATATTGATATGCTCCGGCCCGACGAGATCGAGGAAAGCCTGGCGCGCGCTCAGCGCGTTGACCACGATCGGGGCGCGGATCTGACCGCCGTCGTCGGTCTGGACGCCGGCCGCGCCGTCCCATTCGACCAGCACGCGCGCCACGCCGACGGAGGGACGGAAATCGACATTGGCGGCCTGCGCGGCGCGCCGCAGGGCGCGGCGCAGGCCCGGCGCGCCGCCCGCCGGATAAGCCGAAGCCGCCTGCAAACCGGCCGCCTCGCCCGCCCAGCGGCGCAGCAGCGCGGCGAAGCTGAAGGCCTCGCTCGGCCGCGCCGCCGACCTCAGCGCGGCTTCCGCTTCGAGAAGCGCGCGCAGATGCGCGTCCTCAAACAGGCTGTCGACGATATCTTCGCTCGACGCCGACAAAAACCGTTCGCTCTCGGAGGAAAGCGCTTCGGCGAGCGCCGGCGCCGGGCCGGTTTCGAACAGGGGGCGCAGGGCGCGCGCCGCATCGAGCGCAGTCTCGACAAAATCGGCGTAAGCGTCAGCGTCCCGCGGCGACATGGCGGCGACGCTTTCGCGCGTCCGGTAGAGATCGCCCTCCATCAGCAGCGCGCCGCCGTCATCGAAGAAATACACGGTCTCCAGCCGGCGCGAGGCGAGTTCAAGGCCGTGTCGATAAAGGTCGAGCGCCTCGACGAGCTGGGGGTCGAGCGCGCCCATGACGAGATCGCCGTCGAGCGCGAAAAATCCCGGCGCGAATTCACGCCGACCCTCGTCGAGCGCCGCGCCGCCCGCGCCGAGAAGCACAGTCTTGAACCCCGCCTTGCCGAGCATGGCGGCGGCGGCGAGACCGTCCGTACTCGCTCCAATCACGATCGCATCGAAGCCGCCTTCGATCCGGCCGCCGGTCTTGCGCGTTTCTTCCGTCTTAGTCGCCACTGACAAGATCCAATGCAAGGCGCGCGGCCGCGCCGACGACGTCATGTCCCGGGGGCGGCGCGGCGACGGCGCCGGCATCGCCTTTCGGCGCGCCGGCCGGGCTCACCGACACCTCGATGCGGCGGATATTGCGGACCGCGCCGTTCAGATAAGGCGCAAGGCGCGCGACGATCTGGCGGCCGAGCGCCTGCCTGTCCTGCTCGGTCCACTCGCGGCTTTCCCCTTCCGTGCGCAGCACGGCCGGGCAATAGGGCGCGCGGACGATGATCTCATCCTTGACGAATTCGAACGAGATCGGCGGACGCTCCGGCAGGCGGCCTTCGAGCACGGCGTCGCGCGCTTCGCTGATCGAGGCGATCGAGTCCGCAAGGAAGAAGACCGCATGCTTGCCCGCGGCGGGCGGCGGCGGCGCCTTCGAGAATTTGAGGCGTATGTCGGCCTGCGCGCCTTCGCGGCGCGCAAGCGGAGCGAGGCCGTGCGCGATCTTGAGGCCGGCGGCGGCCGCGGCCGCTTCGCTCGAGGCCATGACGCGGCGCGCCTTCAGCGCCTCGCCGCTGTCGAGCGAGAGCTTTGCGAGCTTTTCGTCGGCGCGAATGTCGAGAATTTTCTGGCTGAAAAACTCCACGCCCGCCGCTTTCGCGACGTCTTCGAGCGCGATTTCGAGCGACGGCGCGCGACGGCGCGCGCGCGAACGCCAGCCCGCAGCATCGCTCAAGGACGCGACGGCGAGCGCCGAGCCCGTCTCGTCGCCGCCCAGGCCGAAGGGCGAAAGCGCGATATTGGCGAGATGGACCTTGAGCTCCTCGCTCGTGAAGAAATCATCGAGCAATCCGGCCGTGGTCGCTGCGAGCTTTTGCGCGAGCCGCTCGCCCGACGGCGCCGAGAGCGCCGTCAGCAGGGGATGCGCATTCGCGCGCGCGCCGTTGATCGACGCGCGGCGCGCCATCTCGCCGCCTTCCTTCCAGAGCGCGGTGAGCGCGAGTTGAAAATCCGTCCAAAGACGAAAATCGCCTACGCCTTCGCGCTCGAGCGCTGCGCGCGTTTTGGAGGAAGACGCATAGGTGGCGAGACTCTTGCCGTCTTCGAACAGCGACACATAGGCTTCGACCGGCTGCAATTGCAGCCCCGAATCCTGAAGATCGAGACGGCGCCATACGAAGTCCGGCACGGAGGGCGACGTCGCGCCCTTGGGCCGGGCCGGCGCCGGCGCGCCGACGAGGGCGACGCGCGCGCCGGCCCGCGCGGCGCAGGCGGCCGCCGCAAGGCCGGCCGCGTCCGCGCCGATCACCGCGAGTTCGTATGGAGCGCGAGTCTTCATAGGTTTCGGTTATGGCCCCGGCGTCACCTTAGATGCGGATGCTGACGATATGACGACGGTCTCGAAGATACGCCGCACCGCGCCGAGCCGCGCTTTCAGCCTCTCCTCCGCCTCCCCGGTCGTCGCCGCGCCGAGCGCGGCGGCCAGACGCGCGCGCAGCGCCCCGCCTTCGGCCGCAGAGGCGGCCTGGTCGCCGACGGCGGCCCGGCCCACTTGCATCACAGTCTCGAACATTTCGAAAGCCGTTGAAAGCTCGGCGGCGTCCGTCTCCGACAGGGAGCCTTCGCGCCGCAGAAACTCGATCTTCGCCCGCGTCGCCGCAGGCGCCGCGCCGAACCGGGCGCCGTCCCGCAGCGCGAGATAAGCGAGCGTGAACTCAAGATCGACCAGCCCGCCCTCGGCGTGCTTGAGATCCCATACGCTCGCGGCGGGTTTGGCGTTCGCCACCCGCTCGCGCATGTCGCGGATATCGGCGGCGAGCCTGCCCGCCTCGCGCGGGCGGGTGAGGACGCGCTTGATCGCGGCCTCGACCTTTTGTCCGAGTTCTCGATCGCCTGCGACGACGCGCGCCTTGGAGAGCGCCATCTCCTCCCAGGTCCAGGCGTCTGTCTCATAATAGCGCTCGAACGCGTTAAGGCTAACGGCCCAGGGGCCCTTGGAGCCTGACGGGCGAAGCTGCATGTCGACTTCGTACAAGGCGCCCTCTTCCGTCGCCGCAGACAGAGCCGTTAGCAATCGCCGCACCAAACGCAGATAATAGCTCACCGGATCGAGCGGTTTCGGACCTGCCGAGAGCGCGTCTTCCGGCGCATCGTAAACGAAAACGAGATCGAGATCGGAGGCGGCGGTTAACGTTCCGGCGCCGAGGCGGCCCATGGCGATCACCGACAGACCGCCGCCGATCTTGCCGTGCGCGCGCTCGATTTCGGCCGCCGCGACCGGCAGGAGCGCGCCCAGCGCCGCGTCGGCGACCGCGGTGAATTGCGCCGCCGCGGACTGCGCGTCGACGGCGCCGATGACGAGCTGGGCCGCGATTTCGAATTTCTGCTCGCCGCCCCATCGCCGCGCTTCGTTAAGTTTCTCCTCGAAAGAGGCGGCCCCGGCCAGCCGGGCTGACAGCGTTTTCGACAGCGCCTCCGGCGGTTCGGCCGGCGTCGGCCATTCGCTTTCGACCATCGCCTCCATCAGACTGGCGCGTCTTGAAAGCGCGCGTCCGAGATAAGGCGAGATCGTCATGATACGGATCAGGACGTCGAAAACATGCGGATTGTTGGCGAATAGCGAAAACACCTGAACGCCCGCCGGAAGCCGGGCGAGAAAATCGTCGAAGGCGACGAACGCCGCATCCGGATCGTCCGCCTTGGAGAGCGCCTCGAGCAGCCGCGGCACGAGTTTCGTCAACAGCTCCCTGGCGCGCGCGCTGCGCGTTGCGCGAAGCGCGCCGGCGTGCCAGCGGCGGATCGTGTTGCTGATGTCGGCGGGTCTTTGGAAACCGAGCCCTGCGAGCGTCTCCAGCGTCGCCGGATCGTTCTCGACGCCCGTGAAGATGAGGCTGCCGCCCTCGCCCGACAGCCGCTCCTCGCGCTCAAAGAGTTCGGCGAAACGGCGATGGACGGTTCGCAGCGCCGCCATGAGATTCGTCTCGAAGGCGCGCCTGTCGCTCTCGCCGAGGAAAGCCGCGAGGCGGTCGACGCCGGCCGAGTCGCGCGGAATCCGGTGCGTCTGCTCGTCATTGATCATTTGCAGCCGATGCTCGACCTTGCGCAGATAGCGATATGCGCCGGAAATCTCGCGCAGCGCGGCGGCGTCGAGCCGCCCCGCCGCGGCGAGCGCGTCGAGCGCGTCGAGCGTCGCGCGGGGCCGCAATGACGGGTCTTTGCCGCCGAGAATGAGCTGCTGCGTCTGCGCAAGAAATTCGATCTCGCGAATGCCGCCGCGGCCGGTCTTGATGTCATGGCCTGAGAACTCGATCGTCTCGCCGCCCTTGGAGGCGTGAATCTGCCGCTTGATCGAATGGATGTCCTCGATCGCGGCGAAATCGAGATATTTCCGCCAGACAAAGGGCCGCAACCGTCCGAGCAGCGCCTCGCCCACGGCGATGTCGCCGGCGCAGGCCCGCGCCTTGATGAAAGCGGCGCGCTCCCAATTCTGTCCGTGCGCCTCGTAATAGGCCTCCGCCGCACGCACGGAGACGGCGGCCGCGGAAACGCCCGGATCCGGCCGGAGTCTCAGATCGGTGCGGAACACGTAACCCGCCGGGGTCTGTTCGTTCAGCATGCGAACAAGCTGGCGCGCGGCGGCGACGGCGATTTCGCGCGCGCTCATCGGATCGCCGAGCGCCGGGGCGGAGGGATCGAAGACGACGATGAGGTCGATATCGCTCGAGTAGTTGAGCTCGCGCGCGCCGAGCTTGCCCATGGCGAGAACGGCGATTCCGCTCTCCGCTTCCGGCGCGGGCGCGTCCGCGCCCGCAAACCCTTTCGAAGCAAGACCCCGGAGCGCGCCGCGCAGCGCGGCGTTGACGGCCGCGTCGGCGAAATCGGAAAGCGCGGCGCCCGCTTCGAGGCTCGTCCAGACGCCGGCGATCTCGGCGAGCGCGATGAGGAGCGCGGCCTTGTCCTTCGCCGCGCGCAGGGCCGCGCTTTGCGCCTCGCGGTCTGCAAGATCGCCGGCGCGCCCGGCTTCTTCGATGACCGCCGCAAGGCTTTCGCGCGGCGGCGCCGCCATCAGCGCGCCGTAGCGCGCGGGCGCCTTTTGAATGAGACGGCTCAGATAAGGCGAGCATCCGCCGACTGCGCGCAAGAGCCCGCGGGCGGCGGGCGAAAGTCCCGCCGCCGCGCCCGTCGCGTCTTCGAGCCGGTCCGCGGCCGCTTCGTCATAGACGCGCGGGACGAACTTGATCTGTTCGGCGAACGGAGAAGTCTGTGCGGCGTCGGTCATGGCGTCTATTTCAGCATAGCGCCCTTGAAGAAGCGATGGCCGCAAAAAAAAAACGCCGCGCTCCTCCGAAAAGCGCGGCGACGAACGCGTTTTGAATGAGGTTCGCGTCAGCAGCCCGCCGCTTCCTTGAGCGCAGAGGACGGACGGAACCGGAGGCTCTTCGACGCCTTGATCTTGATCTCTTCGCCGGTCCGCGGGTTGCGGCCGATGCGCGCCGCGCGCTTCGTCACCGAAAAGGAGCCGAGCGTGCCGATCACATATTTTCCGTCCTTGCGCGCGCGTTTGAGGCCGTTTTCGATTTCGCCGAAGACAAGTTCGACGACGCGCTTCGCCTCGGCGTTGCTCATATTGCCGGCCTTCGCGACATTCGCGATGAACTCTGCTTTGCTCATGGCTTTTTCCTCAAATTTGGCGCGGCTGGACGCCGCCGAAAATCGCCGTCTTACGGCGCAAGTTCGAGGAAGACCTGATTTCCCTCGATTCGCAATATGCGCGCGTGTTGCGAAGGGGGGCGGAAAGGGCGGGATGATCGCAGCGAATCAGCCTGCGGCGCTACAATGCCGGAAAACGAATCGTGACGAGCAGGCCGCGCGCGGCCGCGTCCGCGCCGGGATGAGCGTCGTCGAGCGTCAAACTCGCCCGATGCGCGCGCGCGATCGCCGCAACGAGACTGAGCCCGAGACCGCTGCCGCTCGTCGTGCGGCTTGTCTCGAGACGGACGAATCTCTGGAGCACGTGCTCGCGATCCTCCGCGGGCACGCCGGGACCGTTATCGGCGACCTCAAGCTCGACGGCGTTTTTCGCCGTCGCGGACGGACGCACGCGAATTTCGATTTTCGATCCGCCGACGGCGTATTTGAGCGCGTTGTCGAACAGATTGGCGATCGCCTGCGAAATCAGCGCGCGCGAGCCTTTGACCGGCGGCGACGGCGCGGCGTCGAGAACGAGTTCGAACCCCGCTTCCTGCGCGGCCGGTTCATAAAGCTCCGTCATCTCCTGCGCGATGGCGACGAGATCGACGGCCTCCATCGCGCCCGCGCCTTCGCCCGATTCGATCCGGGCGATCGACAGCAGGGCGTTGAATGTCGCGATCATGCTTTCGGTCTCGTCGAGCGTGAGCCGCAGCGCCTCTTCCTTTTCGCGATCGTCGCCCTTCATCGCGGCGCTGAGGCGCGCCTTGATGCGCGTCAGCGGCGAACGAAGGTCATGCGCGATATTGTCGGAGACCTCGCGCATGCCGGTCATCAGCCGCTCGATCTGGTCGAGCATCGAATTGAGATTGACGGCGAGGTCTTCCAGTTCGTCGCCCGCGCCGGTGAGCGCGATGCGTTTTGAAAGGTCGCCGCCGCGAATGGCGCGCGCCGTGCGGTTCACCGCGTCGACCTGGCGCAACAGCGATCGCGAAAATCCAAGGCCGATGACGAGGCCGACCGCAACGGTCGCAAGCGCGAGGCGGAAAATCAGCCGCTGCGTGCGCTCGAGCAATCGCTCGCGATCGGTGACGTCGCGGCCGACAAAGACCAGGAAGAATGTCTGCGCGTCGGGACTCGCCCGAAATCGCTTTATCTTGCCGCGTCCGAGGCGGGTCTCGATATTGTCGGCGCCGCCCGACGGATCGGCGCGCTGTCTTTCGAAACTGAAATTGAAGAAGTCATCGTCCGCCGACAGCGATTCGACCGGCAGCGCCGAGAGATTGCCTGCGAGCACCGCCCCTGACGGCGCCGCAATCAGCATGTAGATGCCGCCGTCGCGCCAGGCGGCGCGGTCGCGCACGACGCGGCGCAGGGTCGCTGCGCCGTCCTTGGCGAAGACATCGGCGAGCACTTCGATTTCCTGATTGATCAGCGCGTCGGTCTGGCGCGAAGCGACGCCGAAAGTCGCATTGTAGATATAAACGCCCAGCACGCCGACCGCGATCGCGAATACGACGACATACGCCATCGCAAACCGGAAGGAGCTCGTGCGCAGCAGACGCAAGGCCGATCCGCGCGCGCCGCCGGCGGCGGGCTTCGCGCCGGGCGCGTCTTTCTTGTCGAGGCCTTTCAGCGCCGGTCTGACGCCCGATTTCTTCGCCGGCGCGCCGGCTTTCTTGCTCGGCGGAAACTTCCACAACGGCGGCCGCGCCGAAGCGCGCTTCGAAAGCTTGCGGCTTTCGGCGCCGATGGGTCTTTCGCTGGCGTCAAGCTGCGTCGTCAATTGTATAGCCGGCGCCGCGCACGGTCTTCAAAAGCGGCCTTTCGAAGTCCTTGTCGATCTTGGAGCGCAGCCGCGAAATGTGAACGTCGATGACATTGGTCTGCGGATCGAAATGATATTCCCAGACATTCTCAAGCAACATGGTGCGCGTGACCACCTGTCCGGCATGCCGCATGAGATATTCGAGCAGGCGGAATTCGCGCGGCTGCAAATCGATTTTCTTGCCGGCGCGGCGAACGGTCCGCGTGATGACGTCGATTTCGAGATCGCCGACGGCGTAGCGCGTCGTCACATTGGCGGGCGCGGCGCGCCGGCGCCCGAGCGCCTCGACGCGCGCGAGAAGCTCGGAAAAGGCGTAAGGCTTGACGAGATAATCGTCGCCGCCCGCCTTGAATCCGGTCACCCGGTCGTCGACTTCGCCGAGCGCGGAAAGAAACAGCGCCGGCGTTTCGTCGCCCGCTTCGCGCCGCCGCGTCAGCAAGGACACGCCGTCGAGCTTGGGCAGCATGCGGTCGATGATATAGGCGTCATAGTCGCCCGCCGACGCCATATTGAGGCCCGCCTGGCCGTCGACCGCATGGTCGACGACATGACCGGCCTCACGCAGGCCTTTGGCGACATAGGCCGCGGCTTCGGCGTCGTCTTCAATCACGAGAATGCGCATAGGAGCTTTCTATCTCAAACAGGGACAGGAACAAACCGCCGCATGCCGTCGGCGCGCCGGCCGGATGCGGAACGCAACTGTCGGCGAGGGGCTATTTCTTCCCGAAACTCAACGCCGTGAACTGTTTCGCCGAGCCGAACTGGCACTTCACAATGACCGCTTTTTTGCCGGCCTTTTTCGCCGCGCTGAGGGCGCGCATGACGTCCGCGCCGCTTCGCGCCGCCGCGCCGTCGACTTCGAGCAGGACGACTCCGGGCCGCAGCCCCGCGTCATCGGCCGGGCTGTCCGCGCGCACGCCGGTGACGATGACGCCGACCGCATCGTCCGGAATATCGAATTGCTGGCGCATGGCGGCGGTGAGTTCGCCGACCTTGAGGCCGAAACTCGCGGCGAGGCTGTCCTCCTTCGCCGGCCGCGGCGGGGCGGCGCGTTGCGGCTCTTCCTGGCGCGCGCCGAGCATGACGGCGATGTTGCGCTCCGCGCCCCGCCGCAGGACGCGCACATTCGCCGTCGCGCCGGGCGGAAGAGCCGCGATCGTGCGCGTCAGATCGCGCGAGTCGTCGATCGGCTTGCCGTTGACCGCGAGAATCAGATCTTCCGATTGCAGGCCTGCTTTCGCCGCAGGCGCGCCGTCGAGGACTTCGGAGACCAGCGAACCTTTCGTGTCCTTCCGGCCGAGCGCTGCGGCGAGATCGGTGTTCATGTCCTGGATGGACACTCCGAGCCAGCCGCGCGTCACCGAACCGTGGTCGATCAGTTCCGCGACCGTCTGTTTGGCGATCCGCGCCGGAATGGCGAAACCGATCCCGACGCTGCCGCCGGTCGTCGAATAGATCGCCGTATTCACGCCGACGACGCGCCCTTCGAGATCGAAGGTCGGCCCGCCGGAATTGCCGCGATTGATCGGCGCGTCGATCTGGATGAAGTCGATGAACTGGCCGTTGCGCCCTTCCCCGCCGATGGCGGAGACGATGCCGCTCGTGACCGTGCCGGAAAGGCCGAACGGATTGCCGACTGCGACCACCCAGTCGCCGACGCGCAACGCGACGTCGTCCGCAAACTGAACGAATGCCTGGTTCTTGTCCGGCTCGACCTTGAGGACCGCGAGATCCGTCAGCGGATCGGCGCCGACAAGCTCGGCCTTTCTCATGTCGCCGTTCGGCAGGCGGACCTGGATGTCGTCCGCGCCCTCGACGACATGATTGTTGGTGACGATATGACCTTCCGCGTCGATGAAAAATCCGGAGCCGAGCGCTTCAAGTCGCTGGGGCTGCGGCGCGCCGCCAAAGGCGCCGTCATCGGGATCGCCGTTCTGAAAGCCGAAAAAGTCGCGCAAATCGCCGCCCGCCTCGCCGGGTTCGACCTCGCGGTCGACGAGCACGCTGACGACAGCGGGGCTCACCCGCTCCACGAGATCGGCGAAGGACAGCGACGCGGCGCTCGCCGGCGGCGCGAGCAGACGCGGCGTTTGAGCCGACGCCGGAACCCACGCGCCCGAAAACGCGCACAAAGCCGCCGCGCAAATTCGCACAATTCCGGCGCCGCCAATTCCCATACGGATAAAGCTCCTGTGATTCCAGGCTGCGACCCCCGGCGCCCGCGAACGGCCGGCAATCTAAGCGGTCGCAATAGGGCGGCGAGAGGGCCGCGCCCATTAATAATTGTAAATGATTAAGCCCGGGCTTCGAAACACGTGAAAACCCGTACAGATTCGCGGGCTCAATAACCGATCGCCGCCCCGTCCTTGCGCATTTCGGCCGCGCCCCAATAGACGTGATTCTTCGCGTCGAACTGGATCGCCTCATAGCCGCCGAAGGCGCCCGTGCCGGGAACGATCTTGTAGCCCCGCTTTTCAAGCTCGGCTTTGACAGCCGGATCGAAACCCGTCTCCATCTCGACGGTCCCGATTCCTTGCGACGGCTCGCCGGTCGGTTCGGCGTTTCCGTAATGGCGCCAGCGCGCCGCGTCGCCCGCCTCCTGCGGATTCATGCCGAAATCGATCATATTGGTCAGAACCTGGACATGGCCTTGCGGCTGCATGTCGCCGCCCATCACGCCGAAGGCCATGAAAGGCGCGCCGTCCTTCATGACGAAACCCGGAATGATCGTGTGGAAAGGCCGTTTGCCGGGAGCGTAGATATTGGCCGCGCCGTCTTGCAGCGAAAACAGCTCGCCGCGATCCTGGAACATGAAGCCCAGCCCGTCCGCGACAAGCCCCGACCCCATGCCGCGATAATTCGACTGGATGATCGAAACCATCATCCCGTCCTTGTCGGCGACGGCGAAATAGGTCGTGTCGCCGTTGAAGAGACGCGGATCGCCGGGGCCGATATCGGGATTGGCGCGCTTCAGATCGATCAGCTTGCGGCGCTCCTTCGCATAGTCTTCCGAAAGCAGACCTTTCATCGGCACGTCGACAAAATGCGGGTCGGCGTAGTATTTCGCCAGGTCCTCATAAGCGAGCCGCTTGGCCTCGAGCATCGCCGTGATGGCGTCGGCCGAACCCGCGCCCATCGCCTGGAGATCGAACCCCTTGAGGATCTGCAGCATTTCAAGCGCGGCGAATCCCTGCCCGTTGGGCGGCAATTCATAGACGTCATAGCCGCGGTAATTGACCGATTGCGGTTCGACCCACTCGCCGTGATAGCTCGCAAAGTCCTCATATCGGAGATCGCCGCCGATGCGCCGGAAATAGGCGTCCATCGTTTTGGCGATCTTGCCTTTGTAGAACGCGTCGCGTCCGTGCTTTGCGATTTCGGAAAGCGTGTTCGCAAGATCGGGATTTTTGAAAATCTCGCCCTGCGCCGGCGTGTGGCCGCCGTTATCGTCCGGGATCAGATAAGTATGCCGGGCGTTGTCGAGCTCCTCGATCATCGCCCTGTTCTTTTCGAAGGCGGCGAAATTGCGCGCCCAATATTGCGCGACCAGCTCGGTCACCGGAAAACCGTTTTTCGCATAGGCGATCGCGGGCGCCAGATCGTCTTTCAGCGGCAGCTTTCCGAATCGGTCATGCAGGGCGCCCCAGGCGTCGACCGTGCCGGGCACCGTAACCGGGAGCGAGCCGAGCGGGGGGATGTGATCGCGCGGCGCCATGCCGGCCTTTTCGTAAACGGCTTTCACCTCTTCGCGCATTCTCGCGAGGTCGCGGCCCTTCGCGGCGTAGCCCGAGCCGTTATAGCCATAGAGCTTCTTCGTCTTCGGATCCCAGACGATGACGAAACAGTCGCCGCCGATTCCGTTCAAGACCGGCTCCATCAGGCCGAGCGCGGCGTTGGCCGCGATCGCCGCATCGACCGCGCTGCCGCCTTTTTTCAAAATGCTGACGGCGATTTCCGAGGCGAGCGGCTGCTCCGTCGCGGCCATGCCGCGCCGGGCGAGCACCGGCGAGCGCGTCGCCCAGGGAAGACCGGAATAGCGGTCGCCGCGCGAGATGTTCGGCGCGTCAGTCTGCGCGGCGTCTTCCTTCGCCTGCGCCGGAGCGGCGAACGCAAGCACGGCGAGCGCCGCTGCGCCCATCCAGGTTTTCAGCGACATGGCGATCCCTCCCGTTTCGAATTTCGCGTCAGCCTCCCCCCGCCTCTCTCCTAGCCGATTGCGCGCGCGAAGGCCACGCGGCCAAGCCGCTCACGCGGTCGGGGGTGCCTATTCGAGGCGCGAGGCGATTTTGACTTCGGCGGCGAGGATGCGGTGCACGGGACATCGGTCGGCGATTTCGCGCAAGCGTTCGCGCTGCGCCCCGTCGAGCGCGCCGCCGACCCTGACGATTTTCTCAAAGGCGAGCGCGGCGTGCGAATCCTGGCCTTGCGCGCGGCGGATATCGACCGACGCCTCCGTCAGGGGCCAGCCCTTGCGCGCCGCATACATGCGCATGGTGATGAGCCCGCAGGAAGCGAGCGCGGCTTCAAGCAGACGCGTCGGGCTGGGGCCGAGATTTTCTCCGCCCTCTTCGGCCGGAACATCGGCGAGATAGGCGTGCCCGTCGATCGACAGCGCCGCGGCGAGCGGGCGCGAGGGGACGACAACCGCGCGCGCGCCATCCTCGATCGGAGGCGCCGCCTCGGCCTCGCGCGGCTCGACGAGACCGGGCGCGACGCCGATATAGCGGCCCGCCCAGGCCGCGATGACCGTCGCCGCGTAGCGCGCGTCTTTGGCGTTTGACAGCAGATGATCTGCGTCATCGAGGCTGATGAAACTTTTCGGATGTTTGGCGGCGACAAAAATTTCGGTCGCGTTCTCGACGCCGACGACGGCGTCGCGCGGCGCATGCATGACGAGCAAGGCCTTCTTCAACGACGCGGCGGCGTCGATGACCTTGTGCGATTTAAGGTCGTCGATAAACTGTTTCTTGATCAGGAAAGGGCGGGCGCCCAACTTCGCCTCGGCCCGGCCTTCCCGCTCGACGACTGCTTTCCCTTCGCCGATTTGCTTGAGAATGTGGGCGGCCTCAGCCGGCGCGCCGATGGTGACGACCGCTCTCGCCTCAGGCATGCGCGCGGCCGCAATCAGCATCGCCGCGCCGCCCAGCGAATGGCCGACCAGAATTTTCGGCGCCTCGAATTCGGCGCGCAGGAAATCCGCCGCTTTGACGAGATCCTCGATATTCGAGGAGAAATTCGTGTTCGCGAAATCGCCTTCCGAACCGCCGAGGCCGGTGAAATCGAACCGCAGGACGGCGAAGCCCTCGGCGCGCAGGGCGCGGGCGATTTCGCGCGCGGCCTTGATGTCTTTCGAGCAGGAGAAGCAATGCGCGAACAGGGCGAAGGCGCGGGGCCGGCCCGACGGCAGTTCGAGCGCGGCGGCGAGCTTTCCCTGGCTGCCCTGAAATTCCGTTTTTGTGCTGGTTTTCGACATAGGCCGAGCGTCTCCTTGAAGGGCGTTTGCGGGGCGAAGCGTCGTCTCCGCCTAACGCCGGATCCCGCGCGCGCGAAATCACAATCGCGTCGGCGCCGCGCCTCGCGCCGTATCGCGCGCCAACAAGACGCGCGCAGCCCCGAAACGCTTTGAGCGGCGTCAAAGCGGCGCGCGCCCCTGCGTCAATCCAGCGTCCGCCGGAAGCGCCGCAAGGCCGCCGACGCGATCACGAAAAAGATGACGCCCATCGGCCACAAATCGCCGGCGATGTCGGAGAGCCCGGCGCCTTTGAGCATCACCTCGCGCACAATGCGCAGAAAGTGCGTGACCGGAAGGCATTCGCCGATCGCCTGCGCCCATCCCGGCATGGCGTGAAACGGAAACATGAAGCCGGAAAGCAGGATAGACGGCAGAAAGACGAAGAAGGTCATCTGCATCGCCTGCATCTGCGTTTTCGCGACCGTCGAGATGAGATAGCCGAGCATCAGATTGGTGAACACGAAGACGGTGATGCCGGCGATCAGCGCGACGGGCGCGCCGGCGAAGGGAATGCCGAACAGGAAGCGCCCCGTTATCATGATGATCGCCGCCTGAACGGCGCCGACGAAAATATAGGGCGTCGTCTTGCCGATCATCACTTCGACGGAGCGCACCGGCGTCGAAAGCAGCGCCTCGATCGTGCCGCGTTCAAGCTCGCGGACAAGCGCGATCGCCGTGATCATCGTCAGCGTCATGGTGAGGATGACGCCGAGAAGGCCGGGCACGATATTGAAGGCGGTGACGCCTGCGGGGTTGTACTCCTTGTGGACGACGATGTCGTAAGGCGGCGGCGCGCCGGCGAGCTTCGGCCGCAGACGCGGCAGATCGGCGGCGAACGCGGTCCTTGCGATCTCATTCGCCGCGCCGAGCCCGCCGGCCGCGGCGACCGGATCGGACGCGTCCGCGGAAAAAAGGATTTGCGGCCTGTCTCCGCGCACGAAATCGCGCTCGAAATTCTGCGGCACGACGATGAAGAAGGAGACCTTTCCGGTGCGCAGCAGCGCCTCGCCCTCCTCATCCGTCGACACGATGTGCTCGATATCGAAATAGCTCGACTGTTTCAGCGCGGCGAGGAGACTGCGCGTCAGCGGGCCCTCATCCTTGAGCTCCACCGCCGTCGCGAGATGGCGCGGGTCGGTGTTGATCGCAAAGCCGAACAGCGTGAGCTGAATGATCGGAATGAGGATCATGATCGCGAAAGTGAGCCGGTCGCGGCGCATCTGCACCAGCTCCTTCATGAAGACTGCCAGCGTGCGCGAGCCGGAAATCATGCGGACGCTCCGTTGAAATTGTCTTCGACGCCCGCCATCAGATAGATGAACGCCTCCTCAAGACCCGGCTCGATCTCCTTCACGACCGCGCCGGGGAGGCCGCGCACCCGGTCGACGGCGCGCGAAAGGGCCGGCTTGTCGCGCCCGCAGGCATGCATGAACGCGCCGAACCGGGCGAGCACGTCGACGCCCGGCGCGCCTTTCAGCCGCCGCTGCGCCTCCGACAGATCATCCGCATAGATACTGTAGCCGCTGAGGCCGACCTGCGCCGGAATATCCTTCGTCGGCGCGTCAAGCAGCTTCTTGCCGTAAGCGATATAGGCGATGCGGTCGCACTGCACCGCCTCATCCATATAGTGGGTTGAGACGAGCGTCGTCACGCCGTCGTCGGCGAAGCGGCGGATCGTATCCCAGAAATCGCGGCGCGCCTTCGGATCGACGCCCGCCGTCGGCTCGTCGAGGAGCAGAAGCGACGGCGAATGGATCATGCAGGCGGCGAGCGCGAGGCGCTGTTTCCAGCCCCCCGACAGCGTGCCTGCGAGCTGTCGGGCGCGCTCGGAAAGGCCGAGATCGGCGAGCGCTTCGCGCACGCGCCGCCGGCGCTTCGGCAATTGGTATAGCCGCGCGATGAATTCGAGATTCTCGGCGATCGACAGGTCCTCATAGAGCGAGAAGCGCTGCGTCATATAGCCGACATTCGTCTTGATCTCGCGGCTCTGCGTCAGAACGTCAAAGCCGAGGCAGGTTCCCTCGCCCGCGTCGGGCTTGAGAAGCCCGCACACCATCCGGATCGTCGTCGTCTTGCCCGAACCGTTCGGCCCGAGAAAGCCGTAGATCGTCCCTTTCGGAACGGCGAGATCGAAATGATCGACGACGGTCTTGTCGCCGAACCGTTTCGTCAGCCCCCGGACATCGATGACGAATTCCTGCGAACTCATGCGCGAAGCCTCAGGGCAGCTTCACATCGACCGGCAGGCCAGGATGCAGGCCGGACGGGTCGGCCGGCCGCGCCTCGATCAGAAAGACGAGTTTCTTCCGCTCCTTGAGATTGTAGATCACCGGGGGCGTGAACTGCGGGCTCGCCGCGATGAAGGAGATGCGCGCCTTGCGCGGCGCGCAGCCGTCGCAGGACATGTCGACCATGGCGCCGATCTTCAGCGAAGAGAGTTTCTCTTCCGGCGCGTAAAAACGGATCTTCATATTCTCCGGCGGCAGGAGCGCGACGACGGGTTCGCCGGGCGCGATCACCTCGCCCGGTCTGCGGTAGATCTCCTCGATCGTTCCGGCCTTCGGCGCCGTGACGCTGAGATCGTCGAGCCGGCGTTTGGCGAGCGCGGCGGCCGCCGAAGCGGCGGCGAGATCGGACTCCGCGCCGTCGCGATCGGCGCGCGCGCCTTCGAGCCGCGCCCTGGCGGATTCGAACGCCGCGCGGTCGGCGTCAAGCCTGGCCCCCGGCGCGACATGGGTGCGGACAAGTTTTTTCGTGCGCTCATAGCTTTTGCGGGCGTTTTCGAATTGCGCCGCCGCTTCGGCCACGCGCTGGTCGAGCGAACCGGCGTCGGCCGCGCGCGCTTTCGCCGCGGCCGCCGTCGCCTCGGCCTGCTTCCAGGCGAGTTCGGCGCGGGCCTTGTCCATGGAGAACAACAGCGCCCCGGCGGCGACGCTGTCGCCTTCCTTCACGTCGACGCTCGCGACCGCGCCGGCGTCCTGCGGGCCGATCATCAAGGTTTCGCCTTCGACATAGCCGGTGACGACATCGCCGTCCTTCCCGGCGCAGGCCGCGAGCAGGCACAGGCATATCGCAAGAATAGCCGCGCGGGTCATTGCAGCAGTCCTTTCAACACAAGATCGAGATGCGCTTCGGCGCGCGCGGCGGGCGACATCTTGCCGGGATCGCCGCCGAGAACATGCAGCCACGCCGCATGCAGCATGACGGGGCCGACGAGCGCGCGCGCGGCGATGCGCGAATCAACGTCGCGAAACACGCCCTGCTCGACGCCCGCCCTGTGCAGCATCGCGAGCGCGCCGAGACCGTGCTCGACGACATGCTCGCGGTAATAGGCGCCGATTTCCGGAAACCGTCCGGCGACGGATAAAACGACGCGCGGCACCGCAAAGCGCGCGGGATCGGACGTCGCCTGCGAGAGCGCGGCGACGATGGCGCGAATGGCGCCGAGCGGATCGGCCTTGCCGGCTTCGGCGAGCGCGGCGACGCCCCTGGCGACCGGCGCGACCTCGCGCTCGATCAGCGCGCGCAGGAGATCGTCCTTGGAGGCGAAATAGAGATAGACGCCGGCTTTGGAGAGGCCGGCGCGGCGGGCGACATCTTCAACCCGCGTCGCCTCGAAACCGCGCTCGGTGAATTCGGCGAGGGCTGCGCCCAGAATCTCGTCCGGGCGCGCGTCGGCGCGGCGGCGCCAGCGGGGCTTGCGGTGCGGACTCGCCATCGGCCTGACCCTTTCCGGGGAGTTAACTGACCCGCCGGTAACTTACGGTCAAGCAATTAAGGCGCGATGAATAATCCGCCTTTCCCCGCCGGGGCGAATTTCTTCAGCGCCCGGCGCGGCGCGTCCGCTCATACTCCTCTAGCCGCTCCGGCGACAAAAAGGCCCCGATCACCCGGCCGTGGCTCGTCACCTTGACCAGCTTTCCCGCCAGCGCCCGGTCGCGGTAATAGCCGAAATTCTTGGCGAATTCGGTGGCCGTCACGACGACTTCGTGCGGACCGGGGACAAGCGGCGACGGCTTCATATCCGTATAATACGGATTTTCCGTATTTTGTCAAACCCTATTCGCTGTCGCCGTCCCGGACGGGCCAGCGCGACGGCTCCTCTTTCGGGTGAAGGCGAACGAGCCTCAGCGCCGCCGACAGGAGAAGGATCGCCCCCGGCAGGGCGAGGAAGCGGCCGAGCGAAGCGGGCGCCATCTCGCCCTCCCCGCCGTGGAAGGCTTCGAGCGCGACCCGGAGGAAGAGGACGAAGAGCACGACGATGATCACTTCGGCGATCGTCTGCTTGAGCTGGCCGAGCCGTTCGACATGCAGCCAGCCGGGAAGGCCGAGCGCGCGCGGCCCGTATTCCGGCCGGATGAAAAGGCCGTACACGCCATATCCGAAAAACAGCAGCACCATGCCGATCAGGAAACGGTCGAGCGCGTCCATCAGCGTGATGACCGTCGCCTCGTTCACCGGAAGGCCGGCGGCGGCCTCGGCGGACGGGCGGATTTGCAGAACGAACGCCTCGATCGTGTTCGCCGCGCCGAGATAGAACATCAAGAGCGCGCCCGCGATCGACGCGATCACCGCGACGAGCGTGAACAGGCGCGTCGCCCAGAAGAAGCGCTTTTCAAATCCGCCGCTCATGACCTGTCTCCCTCAAGCGGAGTGCGCGGCGGCGAGCGCCCGCTCGCGCAAGAGCGCGGTTTCGTCCGCCGGCAGGAGCGGCGCGGCGAATTCGAGCGCCTGCTCCATCAGGCGGCGCGCGGCCGCGCGGTCCTCGCCTTCGGCGGCGCGGATTTCGACGACGACGTCGCCGGCGTAGCGGCGCGCCTCCTGGGCCGCGAGGTCGTAAACGCCGTCGACGGCGCCGGGACGGCCGAGCCGGCGCGCGATATCGTCGGCCTCCGCCAGAAACATCGCGGCTTCGCGCGCGGCGGCGGTCGCGCCCGGCCCCGGCGGGCGCGAATAGTCGGGCCGCAGCGCCGACAGTTTCGACGACCCGCCCGCATGGCGCACCGGCATCGCCCTTCTCAGCGCGGCGAGCGCCTGCTCGGCGAAACGCGCAAGCGACTCCGCCGCAATGTCGCGGCAGGCTTCGATGCGATTCAGAACCACATTGTCATGGACGCGGCGCGCCTCGCCCGCCAGGCCCTCGGCGAAATCCGCGAAATGCGACACGCGCCGCGCCGCATCCTCCGCATCGAGATCGCCCGCCGCATCGCGTTCGAGAAGCCGTGCGGCGCCTTCGAGATCGTCGAACAGCGCTTCGAGAATGACGCCGGCGTCCTTGCTCACGGCGTCGTCTTCAGCGCCGGCCAGGTGATAATAGAGCGCGAGGGCGCGCCAGGGCGTCTCCATCCGGCCGATCAGGGCGAGCAGCAGATAGGGCGCGGCGTCGGGCGCGTCGGCGCGCGCGCGCGCATAGATGCGCCGCGCCTCGAACAGCTCTTCCTCCGACAGGGCGCCGATCGGACGCGGAAACGCCGATTGCATCGCGCGCAAATGTTCGACGCCGGAAAGAAGAAGCCGCATCTCGGCGAGATCTTCGAGGCCGGCCTCGCCGCCGAGACGATCGGCGAGATCGTCGCGGAAGGCCGCGTCATCCTCCGCATGCGTCAAAAGCCTGTCGAAGCCTTCCTCCGCCGCGGCGAACATCTGGTCTTCAAACGCCCGGACATTCGCCGAGCCTTCGCGGATCGCCGCCGAGAGCTGGGCCGCCGCGCGCTGCGCGCCCGCGCAGGCGGGATCTTCCTGAATGAGGCGCCAGAGCGGCCCGATCGAGGCGCGCGCAATGCGCGCGCGCCGCTTTTTGCCGGCGCGGAATGCGATGAAGAAATCCTCAAAGGGGGTGAAGAAGAGGCGCTGCGCGGTCTTCGGGCGCGAGGGAAAGGGCGCGTCGCGCGCAATCAGCTGTTTGCGGAGCGTTTCGATGATGAGGTCGTGCGGCAGGCCTGCGCCCCCGGACGCGCGGTCGCGCTCGATCGCCGCGAACAGCTTCGCCGCCGCGCCGCTCGGCAGGCCGCCGAGAAATTCGAGCAGGCGCGCGCGCTTTTCCGGTTTCAGGGGGCTTTTGTCGCTCAAGGCCTTGACTTCATTGCTTTCCGCCCGCCCGCGACCATAGGCGAGGTCGATGACGATAGAAAGTCGGCGGCGCGGGCCGCGGCGAGTGGCGCCGCCCGCCGGCCGGATCCGGAACGCCCGGGCTTACGCGCTTGCGTGCTTTTTCTTCGCGCCGGCGCGCGCGCCGCCGGACCAGGCGCGCACGAAATCTTCCAGCTCCTTGTCGCCGCCTTCGGGGAGGACGATTTTGAGCTTCACATATTGATCGCCCGCGACGCCCTTGGCGCGCTGCACGCCGCGGCCTTTCAGACGCAGCACCGCGCCCGAACTCGAATTCTTCGGCACGCTGACCGCCACGTCGCCCGCAATCGTCGGCACCGTGATCTTGCCGCCGAGCACGGCCTCTTTCAGACCGATCGGCGCCTCCATGTGAATGTCGGCGCCGTCGCGCTGGAACACCGGATGCGGCTTCACGCGCACTTCGACATAGACGTCGCCCGCCGGACCGCCGCCCGGGCCTTTCTCGCCCTGGCCCCTGAGACGCAGGGTCTGGCCGTCTTCAAGACCCGCCGGAATGACCAGATCGAGCGTGCGCCCGTCCGGCATGGTGACGCGCTTGGTCGCGCCGTTCGCGGCGTCAAGAAATTCGACTTCGAGCCGGTATCTCAGATCGCGGCCGCGCATCGGCCCGCGCGCGCCATGCGCGCCGCGCGCGCCGGCGCCGAACAGATCGGCGAAGATGTCGCCGAGATCGTCAAAGGAGGCGCCTTGCGCGCCGGCGCCCGCGCCGAAGCCGCGCTGAAACCCTTCATAGCTTTCCGCGCCGGGACGGCCCTGCCATTGCCGGTAGGTCGGGCGCTCGCGGCCCTGCTCGTCGATCTCGCCGCGATCGAATCGCTTGCGCTGTTCGGCGTCGCCGAGAATGTCGAAGGCCGCCGAGACTTCCTTGAACTTTTCCTCCGCCGCCTTGTCGTTCGGATTGCGGTCGGGGTGATATTGCTTGGCGAGTTTGCGGAAGGCCGCGCGGATTTCCGAATCCGAGGCGGTCTTCGCCACGCCCAGCACCTGGTAAGGGTTTTTCGCCAAGTCCGCTGTCCTCCGGGCCGGTCCCCGGCTTCCCGAAATACTTCACACAAGACGAGCGCCCTCGAAAGGGCGCGTTACTCGACATAAGATGTTTTGCCCGAAAATGAAGAGCTTCAGGTTAAGATCGAACCCCGGGTCGAAGCCGATGACAGGCGGCGAGGCGCTGCGCCCGCCATGAGAGCCTTCCCCTCAGACCGCATCCTCCCAACGCCGGGACAGCCGCGCGGCGACATTGATGACGCCGACCATGGAATAGGTCTGCGGATAATTGCCCCAGAGTTCGCCGGTCCTGGCGTCGATATCCTCGGACAACAGCCCGAGCGAATTGCGGTTGGCGAGGACCTGCTCAAACATGGCGCGCGCCTCCTCGACGCGGCCGATGCGCGCGAGCGCGTCGATATGCCAGAACGTGCATGCGGTGAAGGCGGTTTTCGGCGCGCCGAAATCGTCGGGCGCGCGATAGCGGAAGACGTGATAGCCTTCGCGCAGCTCCTGGTCGATGCGCTCCACCGTCGCGACGTAACGCGGATCGCTCGCAGGGATCATCCCGACATCCGCCATCAACAGCACCGAGGCGTCGAGCGCGTCCTCGCCGAAGGCGCCGGTGAACGCCTTGCGCTTTTCGCTCCACGCCTTTTCGAGAACGACGGATTTGATTTCCGCAGCGCGTTTCGCCCAGACCCCGGCGCGCTCCTTTCTGCCGAGCTTCATCGCGATCTTGGCGAGCCGGTCGCAGGCGGCCCAGCACATGAAGGCCGACGAGGTGTGAACGCGCGCCCGGCCGCGATATTCCCAGATGCCGGCGTCCGGCGTTTCAAACACCGCATAGGCGCGCTCGCCGACCTTTTCGAGATGGACGAATTCGTTTTCGCCGGCGGGCGCGATCAGGCGCTCGTCGAAAAAAGCCTGCGCCGCGCCGAGCACGACATGGCCGTAGACGTCGTGCTGGATGTGCTCGGCCGCCTGATTGCCGCGCCGGACCGGCCCCATGCCGCGATAGCCCGGCAGGCCCGGCACGATCTCCTCCCTGAGGTCCGGCTCCAGCGAAACGCCGTAAACGGGCTGGATATGCCGGCCCTCCGTATGCGCAACAATGTTTCGCAGATAGAGAAGATAATGTTCGAGCGTGCCGACCGCAGACAGCCGGTTCAGCGCCGACACCGTGAAATAGGCGTCGCGCAGCCAGCAGAAACGATAGTCCCAGTTGCGCCCTGAATCGGCGCATTCGGGAATGCTCGTCGTCAGCGCGGCGACGATCCCGCCGGTCTCCTCGAACACGCACATTTTGAGCGTGATCGCCGCGCGGATGACAGCCGCCTGCCATTCGAACGGCACGGCGAGACGGCGCGCCCAGTTGCGCCAGTGCGAAAGCGTATGGTCGCGCCATTCGCGCGCCAGCACATCGACGCTTTCCGACAGAGGTTCGTCCGCGCCGATGACGAAAGAAACTTCGTGATTGAGAATGAATTCCGTTTGCGCGACGACATAGGAGAGAGGCGCGTCCGTTGTGACGCGGAAAGCCCATTCCTCGTTCACATAGGAAAGATGCGAGACGCCGCGCCGCGGACGCATCACCTCGCCCGACCAGTCGGCTTGCGGCGCGACCTTGACGCGGATTTTCGGCGCGCCCCGGAGCGGCGCGACATGGCGGATGATCGAGGCGGGGCGGAACATCCGCCCGCGCGCCTGAAAGCGCGGCGCGAAATCGACAATGCGGATCGCCGCGCCGTCGTCGTCTTCGATTTCGGTGACGAGAACGGCGGTGTTCTTCACATAATGCTGGCGCGAACGCGCGGCGTTCGCCAGTTCGATCGCGAAGACTCCCTTTCCGCCGAGAAGGCTGTTGAAGACGGGTTCGCCGTCGAAACGCGGCAAGCACATGAAGGCGATCGCGCCCGCGCCGTCGATCAGCGCGGCGACCGCGCCATTGCCGACAACGCCGAGATCGAGAGAGGGTTTTTGTTCAAGCATGCCGCCCCTCTTTTTCCTCCGGACGCGTCGCTTCAATCAGCCAGCGCGCGAGCGCGTGCGGATCGGCGAGACGGTAGCGCGCGCGCGTCGGGCCCGGACCGACCTTGATCGTTATTCCGCCGAGCCGCTCGACGACGGCGAAGGCGTCTTCGTCGGTCGCGTCGTCGCCCGCCATCACCGGGATGCGGCCCGCGAAGGGCGCGCGCGCCATCAGCCTTTCGATCGACTTGCCCTTATTCGCTGATTTGGGCTTCATTTCGACAATCATCTTGCCCGCCTGCGTCACGTAATCGGGAAAGCGCCGCGCGAGCGCTTCGGCCTCGGCGCGGATTTCGCCCTCGAGCGAGGGCGCGCGGCGGAAGTGGATCGCAAAGACGGGCCCCTTTTCCTCGATCCAGACCTCCGGGCGGCGCGCGGCGATATCGCCGAGCGCTTCGGCGAGCCCGCGCGGCCCGCGCTGCGGCGCCGCGCCGGGCGCCGCGCCCGCCTCGGCGATTTCAAGGCCGTGCGCGCCGATGCGCATCACCGAGCGCGGCGCGCGCAAATCGAGATCGCGAATATCGCGGCCGGAGATGATCGCCGCCGCGCCGCCGAGAAACCGCGCGGCGCGCTCAAGCGCCGGGCCCACATCGTCAGGAAGCGCGACGGCGCGCGGATCGTCCTCGATCGGCGCAAGCGTGCCGTCGAAGTCGAGGAACAGCGCGTGATCAGGATGGAGCTTCGGCGGTGCGGCGTCGGTCATAGGGAGAGCGGGATTGGGCCGGGAACGAATGATAGAGCGGATTTGTCCGCATAAGGCGATTCATTCGTTCATGGCAGGATTACGATCTCCCTAATCGCGCGGGCCGGCGGCGTCGCCGTCGCGCAAATCCGCAAGAAATTTCTCGCGCCACCAGGCGATGTCATATTGGCGGACCGTTTCGAACAGCCGCTTCCAGCGCGCGCGGCGCTCGTCGAGCGGCATGTGCAGCGCGGCGTTGATCGCCGCGGCGAGCCCGGCGGAATCATAAGGGTTGACGAGCAGGGCCTCGGACAGCTGCTCGGCCGCGCCGGCGAATTCCGACAGGATGAGCACGCCGGGATCGTCCGGGTCCTGCGCGGCGACATATTCCTTGGCGACGAGATTCATGCCGTCGCGCAAAGGCGTCACCAGACCGACGCGGCTCACCGAATACAGCCCCGCAAGCTCTTCGCGCTGATAACCGCGCACGAGATAGCGCAGCGGCGTCCAGTCGAGATCGCCATAGTCGCCGTTGATGCGGCCGGACAAGGCGTCGAGCTCGTTGCGCAGCTCCTGATATTCCTCGACCGACGAGCGCGAAGGCGGCGCGATCTGCGTCATCGTCATCTTACCGCGCGCTTCCGGATAGTCGTCGAGCAGCCTGCCGATCGCGGCGAACCGCTCAGGCAGACCTTTCGAATAATCGAGACGGTCGACGCCGATCACATGCTGGCGCTCCCCGACCCCGCGCCGCAGGCGCCGGATCGCGGCTTGCGCGGCGTCGGACGAAACGCTGGCGCGAAAACTCTCGACGTCGATGCCGATCGGATAGACGTCGATCTTGACGCGCCGGCCGAAGGCCTTGACGAAGCCGCTTTCCTGTTCGGCGCGCGCGTCGCAATATTCCTCGAGATAGCGGACGAAATTCGCCCGGTCATTGGCCGACTGAAAGCCGATGACGTCGCAGGCGCACAGCGCTTCGGCGATCTCGTGATGCTGCGGGACGGTGCGAAACAGCTCGGGCGGCGGAAACGGGATGTGGAGAAAAAAGCCGGTGCGCCCGGACCAGCCCGCGCGCCGGAGCGCCGCGCCGAGCAGCAGAAAGTGATAGTCGTGAATCCACACGATATCGCCTTCGCGCGCGCGCGCGCTGACGAGCCGCGCAAAACGGTCGTTGACCGCCGAATAGATGCGGAAATCGTCCTCGACAAAGCGCGCGAGGTCGTTCCGGTAGTGAAACACCGGCCAGAGCAGGCTGTTCGAATAGGAGTAATAAAAGCCCTGCCGCTCCTCCTCGCTGAGATCGGCGAGCAGGAAGTCGACGCCCTCGTCCTGGAACATGGACACGCCGCGCGAGGGACCGTCGACGATCGCCCCGGACCAGCCGAACCAGAGCCCGCTCGACTTGACGAGCGCGTCCCACAGGGCGACCGCGAGGCCGCCGGCGCGCGAATTCGGGTCCGCTGCGGTCCGATTGGAGACGGCGATGAGCCGACCCATGGGTCTCTCCTTCGCTCCAGACGAATCCATAACTGCGCGCGGCGCGAAAAAACGCCGCGCCGCGATGCGAATTTTCCGCTTCCTCCCCGGCGCTCTCTTTGAATTGAGGCAAATGCCTGCGCCTTTCGGCGCGAGCAGCGCCGGCGGGGGGCGGCCCTGAACGCCCGCCGCCCGCCTCGATTCGACATAGGCGATGCGGCGCGAAAAGGCAAGGTTCGGGCGCGGCCGGCGGGCAAGACGCCGCAGCGGCGTTTTTAATCTGTATACGTTTCATTGAAGCCGCTCACGCCAGCGCGCTCCGCGCGGCGAGGCCCGGCCCGACAAGATCGGAAATCTGCGCCACCTCGAAGGCGGGGTCGGACGCGCCGGCGAGACCGCCCGCGCCGAAATCAGCCGCGATATCTTCATTCGTATAAAGAACATTCGGCCGGCCATAGGGATCGCCCTCGAAGGGCGGGGCGACATCGATGCTCCGTAAAAGAGTCGCGCCGTCATAAACGCGCACGCGATAGCGCTCCTGCGCTTCGCCGAGCGGGACTTCGCTTTCCCAGTTGTCGCCGCCCTTGCGCGTGCGCCGGATCCAGAAAAGGCGCAGCCCGCCCGCTTCGGCCCGGACGCCGAGGCGCACGGGCGAAAGCGGCAGCGCCGAGCGCGCCGTCATCGTCAGCGTCTGATGCGCGAAACTCGCCGTATCGGGGTAATCCGCAGACGGGCCCGCCTGCCAGTCGAGCGCCGTCCCGCGCAGATCGGCGGGATAGGGCGCCTCGACCAGCGCGGCGTTGACCAGAACGCACGCCGCGCCGGCCGCCGCGCCGAGCGCGGCCCGGTCCTCCGTCCCCGCCTGGCCGCGCAGCAGCGGCGAAAGCGTCCACACGCCGTCCGTCCCCAGCGCCGCGTCGCGGAACTGCGCCAGCTCCGGCCCCGCCGCGGTCATCACGAGAAGCGCGTTGGCGCCGGCCAGAACCTCCGCCTCGCTCGCCGAGGCGAGCCCGCCGAAATTCAGTTTCACGCGCAGCGACTGGCCGAGCCAGCGCCCCGAAACGCCGGGCGCGAGCGCGCCGTCGAGCCGGCCGATCACGGCGCGCCCACGCGCGCTCGCGGCGAGGACCGGCCCCGAAGCGCCCGGTCTATATAAAGACACCGCGCCCGGCCAGGGATCGGCGAAGGCGGCGAACAGCGCCGCGCCGTCGGTCATCTCGCCGATCAGCGGCGCGTCGAGCGCAGCGAAGAGCGGCGCGCCGTAGCGGGCGACCAGCGCCGGCGGCTTGAAGGCGCTCGCCCCGAGCGGGGCTTCATAGACGGAGGGCGAGACGCGCGCGGCTTCGACCTTGCGCTCGGCCCCGTCGACGATCTGCGTCACGCGCCAGCGCCGCGGCGCGCCGTCCGCATCGACATAAAGCACATCGCCCGGTTCGGCGGCGAGCCGCGACGGCGGCAGGGAGAAGGTCGCCGTCTCGCGCATCAGATGCGCGTCCGCGAGGATCGACCGGGCGCGCGCGGCCGCTTCGGCCTCGGTCAGGACGAGCGGCGCCTCGACGCTGGCCTCGCGCAGGACGAAGGCGCCGGGATCGCGCGCTTCGGCGACCGCCGGCGCGTAGTCGGACTGCTCGTCGACAAAGCCGAGACGGAACGCGGCCGGAAGGTCGGCGCTGTCGGCGAGCGAGACCGAGATCGCGCCAGTCTCGCGCGCGACGAGATCGCCTGCGCCGAGCGTCAGCGCCGGCGCGCCGTCGCGGGTCTGGAATCGCAACCCCTCGCCGGTTTCAACCATGTCGAACTGGAAAATGCTCGCGAGCGGATCGATCGCCTCGCGCGGGCTCATCGGCCGGTCGATCAGATAGCCCGTCAGCATCGCCTTGAGCCCCGTCGTCTCGACCGCGCCCGCCGCGCCGGCGAGCGCGGCCACGAGAAGATCGAGCGGCGCGCGCCCCGCCCGGCCGTTGAGCCAGTGCCCGCGCTCCCAGTTTCCGGCGTCGCCCCAGACATCGGACAGCGCCGGAAAGAAGGGAAACGGCCGGGCGTCCCAGCACCAGACATGAATGCGTTCGGCGTCGATCATCGGTCCGCCGTAGACGGAGGAAACCGGATTGTTCGCCGGATCGCGCCAATAGGCGTGAACGGCCTCAAGCGCGCGGCGCTGGGCGAGATCGTCGCGCGCGCCGGACGAATAAGGCGGCGCGGCGCTCTCCGAACTCTTCGGATCGAGAAAGCGGTTCGGCGCATTGGCGCCCTTGTCGATCGCCGCGCATCCGGTTTCGGCGAAAACGATCGGCTTGCTTTCCGGAACCCACGCCGTCGGCGCGGCGGCGCGCGCGCCGCCCGGGCGGTTGTAATGCGCGCGCGCCCACCAATTGCGGAAATCCTTGGCGCGATAGATCCAGGGCTCGCCATAGGCGCCGTCCGTGATCGGCGAGCGCGTCTGCGCGTCGCGGTCGGCGCCGGATGCGTAATACCAGTCGTAATCCTCGCCGCCTTCGATATTCGCCTGAAGATAGGCGCGCTCATGGGGCCCGGCGTAACCGGCCTCGGCGTCGAGATGGGCGAAGCCGTCGCGCCAGTCGGCGAGCGGCGCGTAATTGTCGACGCCGACGAAATCGACGGCCGGGTCCGCCCAGAATTCGTCGAGATGAAAATAGACGTCGCCCGACCCGTCGCCCGGCTGATGGCCGAAATATTCCGACCAGTCGGCGCCGTAGGAGATCTTCGCGCCCGGCAGAATGGTTTTCACGTCGCTCGCAAGCGCGGCGAGCGCGGCCGCGGCCGGATAGGTCGAGGCGTCCGAACGCGCGGTCGTAATCCCGCGCAATTCCGAACCGATGAGAAAGCGGTCGACGCCGCCCGCCTGCGCGCACAGATGCGCGTAATGCAGGATCATGCGGCGGAACGACCATTCATCCGGACCGGCATAGGCGATCTCGCCGCCGACGACGGAGAAGTCCCCGGGCGCGGCGCTTCCGAAAAAGGCCGCAATGTCGTCCGCCGCCGCCGCCGTCTTGTCGTTCGCGCCGACCGTGATCCGGCCCCGCCACGGATAGGCGCCCTGCTCGGCTCCGCCATAGGGATCGGGCAGTCCGTTCCCGGACGGAATATCCATGAGGATGAAGGGATGGAACATCACTTCGAGCCCCCTGGCCTTCAGCGCCGCGATCGCCTCTCTCACCGACCGGTCGCAGGGCGTGCCGCCATAGGCGGGCGCGCCCTCATGCAGCGAAACGACATGGGCGAGCGCGCGCGTCGTCGGTCCGACTCTCCAGTCATAGGGCGCGGTGGTTTTCGCCGCCGTTTCGACGCCGGGCCTGATCGCGCAGGCGCCGGCGCGCAAATCCGAGCCGAACCACGAAACCGCGAGCGACACGGACGAGACGTTCGGCAATGCGGATTCGAGCGCGTCGAGCGAGGCGACGAAATCGGTGACGCCGTCATTATTGTGGACGTTCTCCGAAACCGTAACGCCCTCGCCGGCGTCGCGCGTCGCCGCCGTCGTTCCGAGCGCGAACTCGCCCGAACCCGGGATCATGCAGACCGCCGCGACGGCGTTCTCGAGCGCGGCCGGGTCCTCCTGTCTGAGGCCCTTTTCAACCTCGAAGGAGAACTGGGGAATGCGATTGCCGAAATCCTTGAGCGGCAGGTCTTCGAACACGACATAGGCGAGACCGCGGAAGGCGGGCGCGCCCCCCGCCCCCTCAACCGCCTCGATCGCCGCGTCCGGCATTTGCGTTTCGTCGCCGCGATAGACGCGGCAGGTCGCCGACGACATATCGAACGGCTTGCCGTCCGCCCATACGCGCGCCACGCGGTCGATGACGCCCTCGCAGAGCCCGACCGCGAAAGAGACGGAGTAAAGATATTCCGTAACCGTTGTTTTCGGGGAAAGCCGGGAGCCTTTGCCCGCGCTCTCGGTCGTCTCGGAGACCGTCTCCCTGAAATTCGCCGCCCAGATCACCTGGCCGGCGAGACGCGCGCGGCCATAAACCCGCGCCACGCCCGCCCCCTCGGTCGAAGCCTGCACGGCGAGCGCGTCGAGGCGCGGCCCCGTGACCTTGCGATGCTGCGGCCCGAAAATGAGCCGTTCGGCGACGCCGGCCGCATAGGCCGCCGCGGTTCCGGCGACCGTACGGGCCAGAATCGCGCCGACGCCGACGCGCCCGAGCGTCGAGCCGACCGCAGACGCGGCGGTGAGAACAAGCTGGGCCATTATTCCGCTCCCGGAAAAATGAAAACGCCGGCGAGCCGGTCCGTCCACCAGCGGCAGAGCCAGCTTTCGACGACCGCGCGGCCGGCATAGGCGTGGATGAAGGCGGCTTCGCCGGTCAGGACGCCGCAATGCTTGGCGGGCCCGCTCCGGACGATGCGGAAGATGAGAACATCGCCCGGCCGGGGCGCGCCGCTGCGCGGGCGCATATGCCGGCGCGCGGCCTCGAGCAGCGGCTCGCCGCGCGGCTGCGCGCGCTCGTTCCAGTCGGGGCCGTAGGGCGGCGGAGCCTCCGGCTCCTCGCCGTAAAGCTCGCGCCAGACGCCGCGAATGAGGCCGAGACAATCCGTTCCCTGACCTTTTGCGCTCGCCTGGTGGCGATAGGGCGTGCCGAGCCAGGAGCGCGCGGTCTCCACGATCAGGGCGGGCGTGACGACTCTTGCGGGGGAGCCGGCTCCGGGGGCCGAAGGCGCGTCCGCGCGCGACTTCAGTTCCAACAGAACGGTCACGACAGTTTCCCTCCGTCGTTTTTCTCCGAATGCAGCGGATAGGACAGGACGAAGTCGTTGCCGGGCATCAGGTGGAAGCCGCGGAAATTGACTCCGTTCGAAAACTTCTCCCGGCAGGTCTCGAAGCGCTTGTCGCAGCCGGCGCGCACTTCAAAAGCGTCGCCGGGGGCGGGCGGAAAGCCCGGCGGCAGCCAGAGCGACAGGGCGCCCTTGCCCTGCGCCTTCACATGGCCGGAGGCGCCCGCATTCGCGCCGCTCGTCCAGTCGAGCCGTCCGTGGACGAACCAGTCGTCGGCGAAGGCGTCGAGGCCGGAGACGGCGAAGCGCTGCTCGTCGAGCGCCTCGATGATCGCGCCCGCGCCCTTGAAGGCGGGATCGTCGAGATCGACGCCGCAGCGCGCGTCGCCGACCGCCGCGTCGCAGAGCCGCCCGTAGACGCGCCCCGCCGTTTCGTCGAGGGCGGCGGAAAGGCCGCGGATTTCCGCCGTAAACGCCGCGCCGTCGCGTCTGACTTCGCCGATGACGCCGCGCTTGAGCAGCACGCGCTGTTCGGGCGCGGCCCAATTGACGCGCCAGATCTCGACCGCCGCGCCGTCAAAGCGCCCGGAGGCGAGTTCGGCGGCCGAGAGGCGCTCGGAGGAGAGCGCGCCCTGAACCTGCGAATTGTCGACCGAAAGATCGGCGCTCGATTGCAGCGCCGCGCCGTCGCCCGCCGTATCGGGCTCGTAGATTTCTCCGCCGACGACAAGCGCGCGGTCATGGTCGGTGAAACGGAACGCCGCGCCGTCGCGCCGGGCGATGCGCCAGCATGTGCAAAGCGTCGTCGCGCCGGTGTCGAGATGGGATTGAAACTCGGGAGAAAGCGCGCGCATCACACGCCCCCTTCCCGCTTCGCCGGCCCGGGAAAGCCGGGCCGCGTTTGCTGACTGATCCGCCTCTTCACTGATCGATGCTCCCTGTTCATTTTCCGTTCACGCCAGCAGCTCGATCAGCGGGATCGACGGAATGTCGCCCGCCCTGAACGCCGCCAGATTGATCCGCAATTGATCGGTGTCGAAACGCGCCGGCGTGTCGAACAGAAAGCCCGCCGTGACGACGGCGCCGGCGGGGGGCGGCGCGTCGAAGACGACGATCCCGCTTGTTTCGTCGACCGTGAACGCCGCCGCCGCGCCGTCGACGGCGGCGAGCACGCTGCCGGCGACTGGTTTCGTGATCGTCCGTATCGAGACCGCCCCGCCGCTCGCATAGGTTTTTGTCAGCTGGAAGCTTCGGGTCGCGCCGTCGCCGGTTCCGATCTGCTGGTCGCCCGCGGCCGGGTCCGCCGCCAGCGGACAGGACTTGAAATCGAAGGGATCGCGGAAGCGGAAACCGTAAAGCCGCCCCTTGCGCGCTTCGAAAAAGGCGATGACCGCCTCGATATCGGCGAGCGACTTGACGCCGTAGCCGGCGTTATAGCTGCGCCGCGAGCCCGCCCAGGGCGAGTTCCGCTCCTCGCGCCCGGAAACCAGCGTCACGATCTCGGTCTTGCGCGCCGGCCCGCCTTCGGAATTGAACGCGATATCGACGGGAAACAGCACTTCGTGGAAATTGGTCATAGATTCCTCTGTCCTCTCGCAATGGCGCGCGCCAGGCTCGCGGCGATCTGCGTTTCGGACTGACGAAAGCTTTGGGCGTCCGTGACGCCGGGCAGCGTGATGTTGACGGTGACCGGCGCGCTCTGCGCCGCGCCGATCCGTCCCGATGCGGAGGGCGTGAACAGCTCGGGCCCGCGCTCGCCGACAAGAAAGGACGCGCCCGGCGCGACAAAGCCGCCGGCGGCGCGCCCGCCGGAAAAGGGCGCCGTCAGCGCGTTCGTCAAAAACGTCTCGATCGGATTGCGCACGAGCGTGTTGACCGCGACGCGCTTCAAATCGTTCACGATCGAGTTCGCCAGCGATTTCAAGGAGAGCGAGCCGTGCAGCGCCGCGCGCGCGAGATCGCGCTCGATGGACTGCGCGACGCCGGAGAAGGCGCGCTCGATCAGCGAGGCGGCGGGCGCGATCTGATTCTGCGCGATGCGCGCGATCTCGGCGCCCGCCTGGCCGAACCCGTCGGACAGACCCGACGCGTCGAGAGTGACGGAGACAGTATCGGTCATTGGCGTTTGTCCTTCATCTCAGTTTCCGGGGGCGCTTTCGACGCCCGCGTCCGGATAGAGCGCTGCGAGCCGTTCGAACTCCGCGCGCGTCATCGCATCGCCTTCAGGCTGCGCCAGCCATCGCCATTCGGCGACGGTCAGATTCCAGAAATCGGCCGGGGAAAGCCGCATGGCGGTCACTCCGCTTACGAACCATCGGCGCCAGGGCAGGCGCCTGGCGGCTTTCCCGGCGCCCCCGCCTCGCCGCCGCCTTCCGCGCAGAGGCTGCGAAAGGTCTCGGCGATCGCATTGGCGGCGGCGGGAAAGTCGATCGCCGCGCGCTTCAGCGTCTCCATCGGCACGGCGGCGCCGCCGCCTGCGAGCAGCGCGTGCAACAGGGCGAGGATGTCGCGGACATTCGGATTGGCCAGGCGCGCTTTCAGCGCCTCGAAGTCGCCGCCGCCGAGCGTCTCCTCGATTTCGGCGAGCGCGCCGAGCGTCAGGCGCAGCGTCTTCGCCTCGCCGTCGATCACGATTTGCGATTCGCCGGGACGGGTCATGGCGCGGCCGTGAAGGAAAGCGCGCCCGCCGAATCGAGCGACAGCGAAAAGGTCGCCTCGCCCGCGTGGTCGCCGGCGTAATCGAGATTGGCGATGAGAAAGGCGCCGCTTATCATCCCGAAGCCGGGAACGACGATCTGCCAGTTGCGGATCGCGCCGTCGAAAAAGGCCGCGCGCGCCGCCTCGGCCGCCGCGTCGTTGAGGAAGACGCCGGCGCCTGAAACCGAGGCCTGGCGCACGCCCGCGCCCGCCAGCAATTCGCGCCAGCCGCCCGCCGAATCCGAATGCGTCACATCGACCGGCTGGGCGTTGAGGGACAATGTCCGGGTCCTGAGGCCGGCGACGGTCGCGAAGGATTCCGGCGCGCCGCCGTCGCCGATTTTCAGCAAGAGATCCTTGCCGCGTTGAGCTGTCATGGATGGTTGCTCCTTACTTCATTCGTCACATCAGCTGCGTCACGACGCGAAAGCGCGCGACGCCTGAAAACCCGCCTTGCGCGTCGCGGGCGAACACGTCGGCGAAAACGAACCGCGACGAGACGAGATGCGCGCCGTCGACCGCGAAACTCGCTTCGTGCAGGGCGTCGTAGAGCGCATCGAGAATGCGCTTGACTTCTCGACGTCCCTGATAGCGGGAGAAGATCCCGATACGGACTTCATGCTCGACGCCGCCGTCGACGCCGTCGAGCGGGCTCGCCCGCCCCTCGCCGAGAACCGCATAGGGATAGACGGCGTCCGAGGGCGGCGCGTCGTAGATGCGCGGCGGATCGCCAAGCTCGGTCTTGACGCCGGCGTCCGCCGCAAGCTGCGCGAACATCGCTTTTTGCAGCGACCAGGACACAGCGCTCATGACGGAATCTCCTCGCAAACCAGAATGAGGCGGCGCTCTTTCGCGTCGGCGCTTTCGATCGAGGCGATCACATAGTCGGCGCCGTCGAAACGCACGCGCCCGCCGGGCGACAAATCCGGCCGAAAGCGGATCGTCGCCGCGAAACGGCGCATGCGGCGGTCGCCGCCGCCGGAAAGATCGCGTACGGAGGACAGGCGTTCGACTCCGGCCCAGACGGTTTCGGACGGCGCCCAGTCGACCGAGAGGCCGCCGGCCGCGTCCGGCGCCGTCGCGGGCGCGAGAAGGTCGATTCGCTTGCGCAAAAGCCCGATCATAGCCGGACGCTCCGCCAGGGCGCGATCAGCGCGTCGACCGCCTGCGGGGTCGAAAAGATTTGGGTCTCGCCCGCGCTTTCGCGGTTCTCGTAAAAGTGCGCTGCGAGCATTTTGACGGCGAGCGTCAGCTCCTCGGGAATGTCGGCCGCCGCCGTCCAGCCCGCCGTGAAGTCGATGCGCACCGCGCCGAGACCGCGCAGCGAGAAAGGCCAGAGCCCGCGCGCGACGAGCCGTCCGGGCGCGCCGGAGTCGAAATCGTACAGCGCGGCGTCGACCGACGTCGCCGCGCCCTGGCGGTCGAGGACTTCGACGGCGTCGAGCGAAAAGACCGGGCTTTTCGGCAGAACGAGCACGCTGCGCGGGGCCTCGTCGAGCGTCAGCCGGAAGCCGCGGGCCGCGAGCGCCAGGCCGCCGCGATGTTCGACGGCGCGCGTCGCCGCGGCGAGGCAGGCCGCGATCACCGCGTCTTCGCTCGCATCGGTGACGCGCAGATGCGCCTTCATGTCATCGAGCGAAACAGCGTCTTCCGCTGGCGGACTGATTTGTTCGAGAGGCATGTCTGGTTATTCCTGTCGTTTGCGACTTGCGTGGCGCGGCCCCCTCTCCCGCATGCGGGAGAGGGGTTGGCGGCGAAGGGGGAAGCGCTACGCCGCCGAGAACTTCAACAGCTTGATCGCATCGAAATTCTGCACGCCGCCGCCCACGCGCTTCGTCGTGTAGAAGAGCACATAGGGTTTGGCGCTGAAGGGATCGCGCAGCACGCGCACGCCCTGGCGGTCGACGATGAGATAGCCGCGCTGGAAATCGCCGAAGGCGATCGAGACCGAGCCCGAGGCGATGTCCGGCATGTCTTCGGCCTCGCTCACCGGATAGCCGAGCAGGCTCGCCGGCGCGCCGGCCTCAAGCGAAGGCCGCCACAGATAATCGCCGTTCGCATCCTTGAATTTGCGGATTGCGCCGACCACGGATCGATTCATCACAAACCGGCCGTTGGCGCGATAGGCCGCTTTCGGCGCATAGATGAGATCGAAGAGAATGTCGGACGGATTCGCCGCCGGAAAGGCGCCGTCGACGCCGGTCGCGATATAGCCGATCTCGCCGAAGGTCTGCGTTCCCTCCGCGGCGGTCGCATAGGACAGAAAGCCTTTCGGCTGCGTCACGCCGTCCCCGGCGACGAATGCGGCGCCTTCCTGGGCGGCGAACTCGGCCTGCGTCTCGTCGGCGAGCCATTGCTCGATGT
This sequence comes from Alphaproteobacteria bacterium, assembly GCA_016125425.1. Lineage (GTDB taxonomy): Bacteria > Pseudomonadota > Alphaproteobacteria > Caulobacterales > Parvularculaceae > Amphiplicatus. The sequence continues at coordinate 113,010 of WGLT01000012.1, read as the reverse complement.
CGACCACTGAGTCGTCGAGCAGCGTCTGCGAGGCCGCCGGCATCGCGTAAAGCTCCATCGTCGGAAAGTCGATCGCCGACACGCCGGGCGCCGTCGTTTCGGCCCGCGCGTCGGTTTCGCCGACCCAGCCGGACGCCGCGCCCGACACGCTCACCGGCTTCTTGAAGACGTTCGAACCGATCTCGCGCACGCTCGCGATCTGGCGGATCGGCGAGACGGAGCGCAGCGCGGCGTTGATGAGGCGTTCGGTCTCGTCGGGCGCGAGATAGCCGTGATCGGGCGCGCCGCCGAGGCTGATCGCCTTTTCCTCAAGCGCATGCAGGCCCGCCGCGTCGCCGGCGCGCATATAGCGCAGAAACGCGGTTTTCTTTTCGTCCGCCGGCGCCGCCGCCTGTCCGCGCGCGGGGCGCTGCGCGCCGAGCGCCAGGCGGTCGAGCGCGGCCTTCTGCTCGTCGAGCGCCTTGTTGATGCGCGCGACCTTCTCCTCAAGCAACACGTCCGCTTTCTTGCCTTCGATCGCGGCGAGGCGTTGGTCATTGGCCTCCTTGAAGCTTTCGAAGGCGCGAAGGAATTCGCGCATCGCGCCGCGAATGTCGGCGACATCGGCTTTGGTTTCGATGGTCATACTCTGCTCCACTCACTCCACTGGTTGGTTGACTGACGATTGCGCCTGCTCCCGCCGCGGCGCCGCTCCATCCCTATCGCGGGGAGGAGACATGTCTGCGGCTCCCGGCGCGCGCCCTCCCCGCGCTTCGAGGATGGCGGCGGCGCCTTTCAGCGCCTGCGCGAAAACTGCGGCGCCCGCGCGGGGGGAAGAGGACGCGGGCGCCGGGGCGTCGAGCCGCGCGATGCGCGCGCCCGGCGCCATCGGGAAGGTCACGATCGACACCTCCCAAAGGTCCGCCTCGAGAATGAAACGCCGCGCGCTTCGATCATGCTTTTGCGCGCGCACGGTCCGGAAACCGATCGACAGCCCGTCGAGCGCGCGCCCCTCGATCAGCGCATAGACGTCGCGGGCGAGCGAAGACGAAAGCACGAGCTCGCCCGCCGCATAGAGCCCGCGCGCGTCCTCCTCGAAGGAGAGCCAGCGGCCGAGCGGCTTTTCCGGCGCATGCTGGTAAAGAAGGCGCACCTCTTCGGCCGGCCGCCTTTTCAACGAGGCCGCAAAGGCGCCGGGCTCGATGATGTCGCCATTGAGATCGGCGACATTGAACACCGCGGCGTAGCCTTCGAACCGCGCGACGAGATCGGTCATCGCCCGTCCTCCTTCCTGTCGAGTTTCGCTTCGATGCGGTTGAGCGAGGCGCGCATGGCGCCGACCTGTTCTTCGAGCCGCGCGGTGCGTTCGATGAGTTCGTTCGTCGCGTCGGCGCGCCGTTCGAGATCGGCGATCCTGACCGCCGCCCCGCCCGCCCAGATGAGGCCGAGCGCGGTTTGAACCAGCAGCGCCGCGCCGACCGCGATCGACACGCGGATTTCGGGCGCCGGGAGGAGAAGACGCTCGCTCATGCGCCCTCCTTCGGCGCAAGACCGAGCGCCGCGCGCTTTTCCGCGTCCGTCAGGAAACCGGCCGCCGACACGCGCGCCCACAGCGCGTCGCGTTCGGCGGCGAGCGCGTCGACATGGCCGGCATCGACCTCGACGCGCGCGCCGAGAGTCTTTCCGAGCCAGTTCGTCAGCGCCGCCGCGGTCTTTCGGACGAGCGGCAGAACAGTCTGCCGGTAAAAGGCCAGATTGGCCTCGCGATAGTTCGAATAGGTGTTGTCGCCCGGTATGCCGAGCAGCATGGGCGGCACGCCGAAGGCGAGCGCGATTTCGCGCGCGGCCTCCCTTTTTGCGTTGATGAAATCCATGTCGGCGGGCGACATCGACATTTGCCGCCAGTCGAGTCCGCCGTCGAGAACGAGCGGGCGGCCCGCATTGGCCGGCCCCTGATAGATATCGGCGAGTTCGGCCTTGAGGCGCTCGAACTGCTGGTCTGTCAGGTTCTCCGCGCCTTCGGGCCCTTTATAGACGAGCGCGCCCGAAGGCCGCGCCGCATTGTCGAGCAGCGCCTTGTTCCAGGCGAGCGCCGCATTGTGCAGATCGACCGCGGTTCCGGCCGCCTCGAGCGGCGAAAATCCGTAATGATCATTGGTCGGATGAAAGAGTTTAAGGTGCAGGATCGGCGAAAGGCCGTCGCCCGCGACGGGGAAGACCGCAGTCCTGCCGCCGACGGCGTATTCATAGGCTTCGGGCCAGCCGCGCGCGCCCAGGCGCGCCTTCATCCGGTCGGGCCGCAGCACGTAAAGCTCGCGCGGCTCGCCATTGACGAGCCCGGCTTCGAGATAGGCGTTCCCCGCGGTCTGCAGAAAACCGTAAAACGCCTCGAACAGCTCGGCGCCCGACTGCTCCGCATTCGGATGCTCTAACAGCGCGAGAAGCGGATGGTCAGCGACGGCCGCGCCGCCCTGCGTGACCTTGAGCGGCGTCGCGGCGGCCGCTTCGCAGACGAGGCGGATGCAGCGATAGGCGACGACATTGCGTTCGAAGCCGGCGCGCGCGAGACTCGCATAGTCGCGCGGCGTCCAGACCGGCCGGCCGGTCGAGGTGAGCGCGATCATCGGCCGCGCGGCGGACGCTTTTTTCTCCCGGATTGCGGCGAAGGGGTTCAGGCGCATGGGCCGTCTCCCGCCGGGCGGCGCAGAGCGCCGGCGCGCGGCCCGTTCCGGGTGATGCGATTGCTGATGTTACAAACCATTTTCTGCTCGCTATTTTCTGCTCGCTACGCCCTTCTGATCCGCGCGACGCTCCGTTGGCGGAGCATAAGCTCGGAAATCGCCCAGACGAGCGCGTCGAGACGATCCGGGCTCTTTCCCGGCCCTTCGCCCGCGAAATGCGTCATCTGGTCTTCGAGTTTCGGGAACGCGCCGACATGGCGCACGCGGCCGCGCTCATAGAGCGCCGCCACGGGTTCGGCCCGGAGCCGCTTGCCGCGCGTCGCATGCACGCCGCGGACGGGCGCGGACGCATCGACCTGGGCGAGGACGGCGCGCGCCATCTCTCCGCCCTGATTGACCTCGACGACGATGCGGTCGGCGGCGAACTCCGCATAGGCCGCGATCGCGCGCTCGGCCCAGGCCCTCGGGCCGGCTTTCAGCGACCAATCCGCGAGCACATAAGCGACCGCGTCTTCGCCCTCGCCGGCGCGGCCGGCGACGATGATTCCGCATTCATCCGCATCCGGACCGCTTGTCGCGGGCGGATCGACGGCGACGACGACGCGCGCAAGATCGGGCGCCAGAGAAATGCGCGCCGCCTCGATCATGCCCCAGGTCCACAGCGCGCCCTCGATATCGTCGACGATCTCGCCCCAGAGCTCCTGCCGCCCGAGCGCCGTGCCCTCATATTGCGCGGCGATCTCGGAGAAGAAGGCGGGCGACAGATTGTCGGCGTTGTCATAGGTCGAGACGCGGCTCAGCGCCGTCGTCGGCGCGCTTGCGAGCCGCTTCAGCAGGCTCGTCGGGCGCGGCGTCGTCGTCATCACCTGCCGCGGCCGCTCGCCGAGGCGCAGCGCGAGCTGGAGGTTCGACCAGGTTTCCTCCGCATACCGCCATTTGCACAGCTCGTCGCCCCAGGCCGCGTCGAACTGGAATCCGCGGATGCCGTCCGGATCTTCGGCGGAAAAGCAGTGCGCGACCGCGCCCGAATGCTCCCAGACGAGCCGGCGGCGCGAGGCCTCGTAGACGGGGCGCTCATGCGCGGGCGCGATCGCGATCAGGCCGGAAGGTCCCTCGATCATGATCTCCCTCGCGTCCGCATAGGATTCGGCGACAAGCGCGACGGCGCGCGCGAGCGCAGGATGGCAGGCGCTTCCGACAAGCCGGCGGATCCATTCGGCGCCGGCGCGCGTCTTGCCCGCCCCGCGTCCGCCGAGCAGAAGCCATGTCGTCCAGTCGCCGGGCGGCGGGATCTGGTCGTCGCGGCGTTCGAGAACCTCCCAGACGAATTGGCCGAACAGGGAGTCATTCCGCACGCTCCCCCGGAACAGCCCGGCTGACTTCTCCGTCGGCTGCGATGCGCAGTCCGGCGGCGCGTCCGTATTCGATAAGCCGTTGTCTCGCCTCTCTTGCGATGCGTTCTGCATCGACGGGAGCGGCGCGTTGAACTTTCTGTTCGTAGGTATCTTCAAGCTCCATGGTTCGCTGCGCGGCGATCACCGCCGAGCAGATGTTTCTGAGCAGCGCGCTGTCGTCGGCGCGGGGCTCTTCGGCGGATTTCCGGCTGCGTTTGGCCTCAACGAGGTCCGAAACGTCCGCGTTGACGATCACGGCGAGGCCGAGCGCCGTCTTCGCCCACAGGGCGCGCGCCTTGGCGAGCGCCGTTTCGGGCGTCTCGTCAGAAGGCGGATGGTTTTGATCCGTACTCATCATGCGCCCAAGGATAGGGGCGCCCCGGAGGGGGGTTGATAAGTTGTTCGATATCTATCGAACGATCGGGCTTAGCGGTTTGAAATCGCTTCGTTTTCGCCGCGCAACCAATCGGCGAATCAATCGGTTTCAGGGGCCCGGCTTTTGTGAAATTTTATGGTTAATTTGGTGGGTTATTTTCGCTCAGGGCGGAAAGGCGCGCTTTATCGCTTCTTGGTGATGCGCGCTTCAATCTGCACGGCCGGCACATCGTCTTCGCTGTCGAGAAAGGGATCGACCGCGACGCCCGCTTTGGCGACGCTCTCCCTGTCGCCCGTGATCAGGGGATGCCAGGCGGGCAGTTTTTCGCCGCGCGCGAGCCGGCGATAGGCGCAAGTTTGCGGCATCCAGTCGAACGCGCCGGCGTTTTGAGGCGTCAGCCTCACGCAGTCCGGCACGCGCGCATGGCGGGCGGCGTAATCCTTGCAGCGCCGTTTCGCGGGATCGAACAGGCGGCAGCAGACATCGGTTTCGTAAATGTCTTCGCTGGCGTCGTCGATCAGCACGACGAGGCAGCAGCGCCCGCAGCCGTCGCAGAGCGATTCCCATTCTTCGCGGCTCATTTCCGCGAGGCTCTTTATCTCCCAGAAGGGCGCGGGATCGGTCATGACAGCCATCGACAATGCGGCGCGAATGAAGGGCGAGCGGCGCGCCGGGCGCCGGAAAGTCTTTCTCTACCGTCTCACCGATCTTGCCCGGATCGACAAGCCCTCGCGGCGCCGCGCGCCCTTTCGGCGCGGACGGTGGCGGGACGGCGCATGCGCGCCGCTTCCGGGGCGGACGCCGCCGGGCGCGCCGCCGCCGGCGATCGCGCTTGCGGGGCTCGGACCCGAAAAGGCCGCGCCCGGGTTACGGCGCCATAATCTTTCCCCGCTTCATGCCCGATTGCGGCCATGCTAGGCCGCTACCGGGCACGAAGCGACATGTCACGCCGGGCGATGGACGAAGAAAAGAACAAGCAGCGCGAAGCGCGATCGGACGCCGCGAAAGCGGCGGGCGAGGCCGCGCGGGCGGGCCGCGCAGCGGTCAGGGCAGCGGCCAGGGCCGCGCTCGCCGCCGCGCAAGACCTCGCCAGCGCGGCCGCCGGCGCGCTTGGCGGGCTCGCTGAGCGCCTGCGCGCGCGGCGCGGCGCGGCGGGCCTTTCCGAGCCGCAGCGCGCCGCGGCCGATGCGAAAGGCGATCTCGGCGACGCCCCCGCCGAAACGGCGCCCCGGCGCGGCCTGTTCGAAAAGGCGCGGGGGCGGAATGAATCCGCAGCAGGCTTTTCCTCCCCCGCCCGCGGGGGAGATGTCCGCGCGGCGGACGGAGGGGGGGATGGCGGCGCCGGCGAAAGCAGGCCGCGCTCCTTGCGCCGCACGGCCGCGATCGAGCTTTTCTCCGTAGGCGGATCGCTTGCCTTCGCCGGCGCGATCGCCTTTCTGTTCGTCGCCTTCGTGCTGATCGCGCCGCGTCCGGAAAAAGGCGCGGATTTATGGGCCGTGAACCGCCAGCCCTCGATCACCATTCTCGACCGCAACGGCAAGGAGATCGCCTCGCGCGGCGCGCGCTACGGTCAGGCCGTCGCCGTCTCCGACCTGCCGCCCTATCTGGTGAAGGCGTTCATCGCGACCGAAGACCGGCGGTTTTACGAGCATCATGGCGTCGATTTTCGCGGCACGCTGCGCGCCGCGCTGGCCAATTTCAAAGCCGGCCATGTCGTCGAAGGCGGCTCGACCATCACCCAGCAGCTCGCGCGCAATCTTTTTCTGACGTTCAAGCAGACCTATTCGCGCAAGGCCAAGGAGGCCCTGCTCGCGCTCTGGATCGAGGGACGCTATTCGAAGGACCAGATTCTTTCGCTCTATCTCAACCGCATCTATCTCGGCGCCGGCGCCTATGGCGTCGAAGCGGCGGCCGAGACCTATTTCGGCAAGTCGGCGCGCAAGGTTTCGCTCGCCGAAGCGGTGATGCTCGCAGGGCTGCCGCAGGCGCCGTCCGCCTATGCGCCGACGCAAAATCCGAAAGCGGCCGAGCGGCGCGCCGAACAGGTGCTCGAAAATCTGCGCGAGACAGGCGCCGTCACCGAGTTCGAGGCGCGTCAGGCGCGCGAACACCCGCCGGTGATCGCCAACGCCAATGACGAGGCCGATATCGGCTGGTTTTTCGATTATGTCGCGGCGAAGGCGCGCGATCTCGTCGGCGGGCGCCCGGGCGATCTCATCATCACGACGACCATCGATCCGAAAATGCAGAAGGCCGCCGAAACCGCCGTCCGGTCCGTGATCGGCGTCGACGCGCAAACGGCGGGCGCCGAACAGGCCGCGCTCATCTGCTATGACGTCGACGGCGCGATGCGGGCGATGGTCGGCGGGCGCTCCTATCTCGAAAGCCAGTTCAACCGCGCGACCATGGCGCGCCGCCAGCCGGGCTCGGCCTTCAAGCCCTTCGTCTATGTCGCGGGGATGGAGGCGGGGCTGACGCCGGAGTCGGTATTCGTCGACCAGCCGATCGACATCAATGGCTGGAAGCCGACCAATTACGAGCCGGGCTATCAGGGTCCGATGCGCCTGTCGGAAGCGCTGGCGAAATCGATCAACACGATCGCCGTGCAGGTTTCGCAATATGTCGGCCTCGGCAAGGTGATCGACGCGGCGAAGCGGATGGGCGTCACCTCGCCCCTGCCGGAAGTGCCCTCGCTCGCGCTCGGCGGCGTGTCGTTGAGCCTTCAGGAGCTGACCGAAGCCTATCTGCCTTTCGCCGACAACGGCCTGAAGCCGCAGGCCTATGCGATCGAGCGCATCGAAGACCAGAATTACGAGGTCGTCTATCAGCACGCCGACAAGCCGGCGCCGCGCGTCCTGTCCCCGCACGTCTCGGAAGAGATGAACACCCTTCTCTTTCAGGTGATGAATTCGGGAACCGGCCGCGGCGCCAATCTCGGCGACCGCGTGGCGGCGGGCAAGACCGGCACCACGAATGACTGGCGCGACGCCTGGTTCATCGGCTACACGGCCCAGCTCGTCGCCGGCGTGTGGGTCGGCAATGACGACTTCCACCCGATGGACAAGGTGACGGGCGGGCGTCTGCCGGCGCGGATCTGGAAGGAGTTCATGACCGCGGCGAGCCGCGGCATGCCGGAAAAACCGATCCCCGGCGCCTATCCGACATCGACCTACGCCGACCAGTCGGCCCTGCTCGATTTTTACACGGACGTTCTGAACGGGCTCCAGAAAGTCCGCCGCGACGGCGACCCGCGCCGCCGCTGGTTCTGAAGCGCCGCGCCGCGCCGCTCCGGGCGCATTCGAGATGCCGCCGCCGCGGCGCCTTAACCGGAATTAACCGCAACGCCCTTGGCGCGCCTTCTTTGCGTCGCTATCTCGCCACCAAGCGTTAAGAATTTCGACCCTAGGTTTTTCAGGCGAGGCGAGTCGGGTCGGAGAGTGAGCACATGGCGTCTGCGTTCAAAGCCCTCGTTCGGGAAAATGTCTGTTACAACACCGACGAGGGGCGCATGGTCGTTCCTTTCGGCGAATATGAGATCGTCCGCAACGGCGAAGACCAGATCTGCTTCAAGAACGGATCTCAGGACAACGTCTTCACGTTGTCGCTCGACGCGCTGGTCCAGCATCTTTTCGAAGGCCGCATCTCGCTGATCGGCGGGCGGATTCTGCCGCCGGTCGGATCGCGCAAGGCGGCCTGACCGCCGCGTCGGCGCCGTCAAGGCCAGTCGAACAGATCGGGCGCAAGCGCGCCCTCGATCTTCAAAAGCCTGCGCTTGGCGTCGATTCCGCCGGGTGCGGAAAATCCCGTCATGCGCCCGTCCGCGCCGATAACACGGTGGCAGGGAACAATGATCGGAAACGGATTGCGCCCCAGCGCCTGGCCGACGCGCTGCGCCCAGGCGACGTCGCCGAGCGCGCGCGCAAGATCGCCATAGGTTTTCGTCGCGCCCGGCGGAATGTCGAGAGCGAGCGCATAGACCGCGCGGTCGAAATCGCCGATGCCCTCCATATCGAGATCGACGTCGGAAAAATCCGCCCGCCCGCCCTCAAACAGCGCCCTGACGCCCTCGATCGCGCGCGCGAGGGCGCATGGGGGCGGCGCCTCCTGCGCGCCAGGCGCGCGGCGAAAGAGGCGCGCCGCCGTCTTTTCATCATCGGCTTCAGGAAAGCAGACGGCGCGCGCGCCGGCCGGTCCCCAGGCGAGGCCGCACCGCCCGAACGCGGTGTCGAAAAGCGCATATTCATAGCGAGCCATAACGGCAGGCTAGCATGGCGCGCCGCCCCCCTGCATTCCGCTTCTTGCGCGCTTTGCAACGGCGCGCCGCGCGGCGTTGCGCGCGCTCCATGCGCTCTTGCCATCGCGGTAGAAAAGGCGAAAATCGCGCCCGGCCGGTTCGGCTTGGGGGAATCATGGCTCAAGAGCAATCACAATCGCGTCAGCACATGCGCGGCCGATGATCTCCGTCGTCCTCGCCAACGCCCTGCCATTCGCCTATATCGGCGCCGGTTTCCTCGTCGCGATCATCGCCGTTCTCTGGGGCGGACAGGCGAAAATCCTCAGCGCCAGCCTGCTTCTCGCCTCCATCCTCTTTTCGAATATCGTTTATTCCGTCTTCGCCTTCGGCGCGCTCGGGACCGAGGGCTGGACGGCGCTCTATGCGGCGCAGGATCTGGCCCTCACGCTCATATTTGTCGCGCTGCGGCGCGGTTCGACATTTCTGGAGCCTGCGAAATGGGCGGGAATCCTGGCCTTCATCGCCATCGGCATGTTCATTGCGGACCTCGCCGCCGCCATCGCGCCGGGCCTTGCGCACGCCGGCGCCTACGCCTGGATCCTCAATTTGCTGACGAGCGCGGCGCTTCTGATTTGCCTGATCGCCTTCCTTCCCAAAAGTTGGGATCAGGCCTATGGGGTTTTACGCATAAAGCTTCTATATTTTAGGACAGATGTCCTGCGGAGGGCGGCCGACCGCCGCACCAATGTTTTGCGCGAAGAGGGTAATATGATCGAGCGCAGAGAGCCGGCCCCATCTGAGGTCAACGCTCATATCGGCTGGAAATTGCGGGAAGCGCGCATCCGCGCCAACATGACGCTGGAAGGCGTCGCGCGCGCGGTCGGGCTTTCGACTGCGCAAATCCAGAAATATGAAAGCGGACGCAACCGCGTCTCGGCCGAAGCGCTTTTCAATTTCGCGCGCTTCTTTGGTCGCGACATCAAGTTCTTCTATGAAGGACTGGATGCGACGCCCGCGCGATCCTCGCCGGAGAGCAGCGGCGAACGCGCGCGCTGACCGCCCGCTTGCTGTCCGGACGATCGTTCGCCGGCGTCCGTACAAGAGCGGGAATAATCTGTCCGCAGACGATTTCGTTCGGCCGGCGCAGTCCTGTCGCGCCCCGCCCGTGAGCGCGCGGCGCGCGCTTCAGTTCGACAGCATCGCCGGCGCATTCGCGGCCGGCGCGGGCGCGGGCTCGACGCGCCAGCGCCCGTCGCGCTTGCACGAAACGCCCGTCCAGCGATCGCTCTCGCCGCGATAGGCGAGACGCTCCTCGAACGGACGGCACAGAACGGGCGTTCGCGTCGGCCCGCCCGCCAGCGTCAAATCCGCGCCGGGCGCCCGGATCATAAGGCTTTGATGCACATAGCCGCGCAGCTTGCCGTCGACGGCGACGAGCATCCACGGCTCGCGCGGCGTCTTGCCGACGACGTCGACAGCCGTTCCCGCGCCGAGCTGGCCGAGCACGCGCGCCTTGAGAGACGGACCGGCGCGCACATTCGCCGTCGACGTGACGGCGTAAAGGCCGAGTTCGGTTTCAAGCGGAAAGCTGAGATCGATCGGCGCGGAGACCGGCAGCATCGCGCCGTCATCGGGCTTGAGCCCGGCGACGAGCCGCCCGCCCGGCGTCACCGAGCCCTGATAGTCTCCGCTCGACCACGCGGTCGGCGCGCCCGAGACGCCGGTCTCCATCGCCGCGGCGAAAGCGCGCGCGAGCGCGGCCTCCTCGCGCGGTCCGAGCCCGGCGCCGAGCGCGGAGCCCGAGGCGTAGCCGAGCGGGGCGGCGGCGCCGAATCCGGCGCTTTCATGCGTGGCGCAGGCGCCCAAGGCGGCGAGCGCAAAGAGCGCCGCGGCGCGGGAGAGCAAACATCGTGCGTTCATCATGCGCACTCTTAGCCTGTCGCCGCGGCTTGCGCCACCTCGCCCCGAAAGGCGCGCCCGCCCCCTCCGGCGGCCGGTCGGCGCGACCCTCCTCTCCTCCGCGAGGGCCGCGCCCTCTGGGCGGGCGCGATCTCCGTGCACGTATCATGAGCGGCCGGGCGCGGCGCGCCTAGCGCCGCCAGTCGTCGTCATGGCCGCGATGATGATGATGACGTTCGCGCCATTCATGGCGACGGTGACGGCGATAATAATCGTCGTCGTAATAGTAATAGGCGCCGCGGCGATAATAGCGGTCGCCCCGATGATAGCGCCGCCCGTCGCAATAATAGCGGCGTCCGTGGCGGTCGTAATACCAGCCGCCGCGCTCATAAAGATAAACGCCGCCGGCGCCGATCACGACCGAGGTTCCGTAGCCGTCGCTCACGCGAACAGCAAACCGCACATTGTCGTGGGCCTCAGCGGCGGACGTCGCGGCTGAAACGCCGGTCGCGCCGAGCGCAAGGCCGGCAGCCAGCATCATTTTCTTCAGCGAACCCATTTCGATCTCCTTGGCCGCCCCAGCCGGGATTTTCGACGCCGCCGAGTCTGGCGGCCGAATGCGGCGAAAACCGCGCAATTGCTGGACGATTTGGAGCCGTTTTTCCGGCGGCGGTTCCCATGCCCGCGCGAACGCGATCCCCCCGCGGCGCCGGCGGATTTGACCGATCCTCCGCACGCTGTGTAGCGTCCTTGCGAAAGCGAGCGGGCCATGGCGACAGGCTGGACGACGGCGATTTGGCTTCTGGCCGGCTGGGCGGTCGGCTGCGCCTTTCTGATTGCGAGCTATTGGCGCGCCGGGCCGGTCTGGATCGAGCGCCATTCCCTCAAATTCACCATGGCCGGCAAGCCGGCGCGCTGCTCCGGCGCGGTGGGCGAGATCGCGGTTCTCGCCTATTGCGCGCTGCTGTTGTGGATCGTCGATGCGATCACCCCGACCTGGAGCTTCCTCGACATCATCGCCAAGCGCCCCTGGGTGGCGCTGGTCAGCCTCGTCTTCGTTTCGGGCCTCGTCGCCTTCCACACCATGCGCACGGTCGACCACGCCGACGCCACGGTCAAAAAGCGCCTCAGGGATACTTACGCCATCTATTCCGTCTATTCCGCGCTGCTGTTCGGCATGGGGATGATCCTGATCTACACGATCGTCTCGCAGTTCTGGTTCGACACGGTCGCATTCAACAAGGACGGCGCGGAGATTGTCGGCCATCTTCGCCACGCGGCGAGCCTTTCGCCGCGATCCGGCTATGAGGCGGTCGAGTTCGCCTATGTCGACGCGATGAAACTTTTGAAGCGCGCGGAAGACCAGATGTCGCCGGTCTTCATCTTCGCAATCGCGATCTTCGTCTTGAACCTGTTGATTCTCTATACCCCGCTTCGGGGACTTTATGTCGACGGCGCGGTCTTCATGACCAATGTCTCGACCCTCATCGCCATCTGCGCGATCGGAATCGCCGGCGGGGTCGTCTATGTCGTCTCCTACTCGGCCTTTCTCGACCGGTTTCTCGAGGTCTTCGAGGCCCTGCCGCGGACGATTTTCGAAGCGGACCCGATGTTCACGCGGCGATTCGGCGACATCGCGCTCTCGCTCGACGAACAAAAGAGCCTCATCGGGTTTATCGGCAAAATGTCTCACGAATGGGGCGGGCTGACTGCGATCGTCGGCGTCGTCCAGGGCGCGGCGGCGCGCCTCGCCCGCAATCCCGAGATCGAAAAATCGCTCGAGGCGCGCGTCTTCAAGCTCGGCGAGGAGGCCGGCGCGGAAGAGGAAGCCGCGAAGGAAAAGGGCGGCGCGAAGCCGCGCGCAGCCGAATAGGCCTGCGCGCCCGCGAAGCTCTCATCGGGGGCGCGCGAACGCCGCGCCGGAATGACAAAACGCCGGCCCGTCGGGCCGGCGCTCGTGATTCGCCCCATCCAGCCTTAAGGCTAGATCGACTCTTTCAGATCCTTCGCCGGACGGAAGGCGATCTTCTTCGAGGCTTTGATCTTGATCGCCTCGCCGGTCGCCGGGTTGCGGCCCATGCGCGCCGGACGGTGACGGACCTGGAGAATGCCGAGGCCCGCAATGCGGATCTTCGCGCCCTTCTTCAGATACTTGCCGATGAGGCCGATGAAATCCGAAAGGGCGGCTTCAGCGTCCTTTTTCGGCATGTCGTGCGCGGCCGCGAGGTCGGCGGCGAGGTGCTTCAGGGTCAGGACCGAAGGCATCGCCTTCTTGGCGGCGGGGGCCTTCTTCTTCGCCGCGGTCTTTTTGGCCGGGGCCTTCTTCGCAGTCTTTCTTTTCACAGCCATGGAATATGCTCTCCTGATAAAGGCGCGAATCGTGACGGCGACAGAATCACGGGATTCGCGCGCGCACAAGCATTTAATGCGTGAAAAACGGGCAAAAGTTGCATGCGCGCCTCACCCCGCCTCCCCGCGCCGGCTGGCCGTAGCCCTTTATGAAAGGCCTCAATCATGCTCTCTGAGCGGCCGGAGAGGCTCGAAAGGGGGTCCTGTGGGCGGGCTCAAACGACATCCGGCGGCGATCATCGCAGGCCTTATCATCGCCGCGATCGCCTTCTTCGTTTATGTGAATATGATGAGCACGGACGTTTCAATTGAAAAGACAGCGCGCGGAAAGTCGCTGACGCCGCTCCGGGGCGGCGAGATTTCGCTGTTCGCCTGGAATATCGGTTATGGCGGTCTCGGCGCCGAATCCGATTTCGCCGCAGACGGCGGCAAGCACCTGCTGCCGCCGAGCAGAGCGGTCGTAAAAAAGAATCTCGCCGGGATTACGAACGAACTCGCGCGCGCAAGAAACGATGACGTCGTTCTGATTGAAGAGGCGGCGCGTTCGGGCTTCCTGACGCGCGGCGTCAACGTGCTCGGCGGCGTCAACAAGGCGCTTGGCGGACGCGACAACGCGTTCTCCGCCGTCATCAGGACGCGCCTCATGCCGCCGCCGCTTCGCCTGCGTCACGGGCTTTTCACGTCGACGAAGCTCGCCGGCGTCAAACGCGAAATCGTCAGCCTGCCGCTCGAACCGCAGCGCATAATGGGCCTTTGGAGAATGCGCTATCACATGCAGGTTCTGCGCATTCCGATCGAAGGCGGCGGGACGTGGGTGATTGCGGCGGTGCATCTGTCCGCCTTCGACAAGGGCGCGAATGTGCGGCTCGAACAGCTTCGCGCCGCGCTTTCCTTCGCCGAAGCCGAATACAAGAAGGGCGCGCATGTCATTCTCGGCGGCGACTGGAATTACGAATTTCATCGCCCGGACCGGCCGACGACGACGGAGGAGAAATACCTCTTCTGGATCCATCGTTTCCCGTTCGAGGAGTTGAAAACCGGCTGGCGCGCGGTTTACGACCCCGATACGCCGTCAGTCAGAACGAATGAGCGGCCCTATCACAGGAACGAAAACTTCACGACCGTCATCGACGGCTTCATCGTCTCGCCCAATGTGGCGCCGCTTTCGGTGAAGACGACCGATCTCGATTTTCAGTTTACGGACCATCAGCCGGTCGAGGCGCGCTTCAAGGCCGAGTGAGCCGAAGCCGGCCCAGTCGCGCCGCCGCCGTTGAACGGCGCGCCGCCGGCGCCCGCCGGCGGCAGGCCCGCCCGGCTCTCAAAATCCGTAGGCCTGAAGCGCCTGCGCCATGCGCCGGCGCATGTCCTCCCGCTCGAAAGGAAACGCTTCGATGAAGTCCGCGCTCGTCAGATCGGGTTTGCGTTTGCGGATATTCTGCGCCCAGAAGGCGGCTTTTTCGCGGTCCCCGTTCAAGCCGTGGGCGGCGAGCGCGATGGCGGCGATGAGAACATGCGCGCCCGGACTGCGCGCCGACAGCTCGGCCCAATGCGCGGCGTCGGCGTATTCGTCGCGGGCGGCGTGGGCGAACGCCTTGACGCCCAACATGGCGTAACGAAAGGGATCGAGCGGGCTCAGCGACAGAGCGAGATCGGCGCTCTCTTCGCCGGCCGCGTCATGGCCCAGCACCGTGTCCGCCCAGGCGCGCGCGTAAAATCCTTGGGCGTAATTCGGGCTCAGCGAAACCGACCGCTCAAGCCAAGCCATACCGCCCGCGACGTCGTTTTCGATCCAGTACGCGCGCCCCATCGCGAAATTCGCGAATGGATCGAGCGGGTCGAGTTCGACCGCGCGCTCGGCGCATTGTCGCGCGAGCTTCCTCGCGGAGTCCCTGTCCGGCGTGTATTTCAGAAAGGCGTTCTGGAAATGCGTCGACGACAATCCCGCATGCGCCCGGGCGAAGCCGGGATCAAGCGAGATCGCGCGCTCGAACATGGCGGCGGCGGCGGCGTTGTCCTGCCGGTTGAATCGATACAGGCGCCCGAGACCCAAATGATAGGCCGACCAGGCGTCGAGCTGGTCAGGGGATTTGAGGCGCGCCGCCAGCGCCTCATTCGCCGATATCTGGATTTCGAGCGCAGAGACGATGCTGGCGATGATTTCTTCGCGGATAGCGTGAACGTCGTCGAAGCGCGCCGCATAACGCTCGCCCCATAAGGCGGCGCCGCTCCGCGTGTCGCCAAGCTCGACCGCGATGGCGATCTTGCCGCCGGCCATCTCGACATCGCCCGAAACGCAATAACGCGCGCCGAGCGCGGGGCCGATCGCGCCGAGGTCGTGACCGCCCGAACGGAAGCGGAAAGACGAGGCGCGCGCGATCACGAACAGCCAGCGCAGCCGCGACAGGCTGGAGATCAGGTCATGCGGCAGCGCCTCCGCAATCGGCGCATAGGGATCCGGCACGCCGATCAGCTTGAACGGCAGCACCGCAATCGAGGGCCTTCCCGCCGTCACATCGGCCTTCGCCGCGCTGATCGAGACGCTCTCTTCCCCCTCTTCCCCGCCGGACGGCGCGATGACGCGCGCGTCCTGACGCAGGATCGCTTCGCCGACAAAGCGGAACCCCCGGCCGTGAATAGTCTTGATATAATTCTGCGTCTTGCCGTCGTCGCCGATCGATTGGCGCGCGGATTTGATACGGCTCGCAATCGCCGAGTCCGAAACGATTCGCCCGTCCCAGATCTTCTCGATGATTTCGTCTTTCGAGACCATCCGGTCGCGGTTTTCGACAAGCAGCAAGAGGAGCGCGAAAACCTGCCGTTCGATCGCCTGCGCGGCGCCCTGACGGCGCAGTTCGACCTTGGACGTATCCAGCTCAAAATCGCCGAAGCAATAAATCATCGGCCCGGACTATATCCGAATCAGCGATCTCCAGAAATTCTCCAGATTTCCTCCAAGCATGCGCCCGCCAGCGGCTCTAGAAAGCCTTGTCCGCCGGGGATCGGTCCTCGGCCCCAGGATATCGAAAGGATCGTCAAATGCCGCTCGTCACCATCGACCTCATCGAGAACGTGTTCACGCCGTCGCAAAAGCGCGAGCTGATCGAAAAAGTGACGGAAGCCATGGTCGCCGTCGAAGGCGAAAAGATGCGCCCCGTCACCTGGGTCCGCATCAAGGAGTTCAAGGAAAATGACTGGGCGATCGGCGGCAATCCGCTCAACGCATCAGCCGTACACGCGCTCGCGGCCGGCAAGGCCGCCTGACGCGTTCAGAACCTTTGAAACTGAGCCGGCCCTGCGGGGCCGGCTCTATGTTCGCGGCTCTGCGCCTTACTCCAGAAAGCTCCGTCCTTCTCGATCCTCGATTTCGACAATCCACAGATCGGGATCAATGCGGCGCTCCTTTTCGAGGAAAGCGTCAATCCTGTCTTCCGGCTGCGGCGTCTCGAACGCTTCGCGCCAGATGACGGCGCCCTCCTCGCTGCGGCTTTGCACGAAAAGCCGCGCAGCGCCGGGGCCCATAAAGACTTTCACCGCGACGGCGCCGGCGTCCGGATCGCCCTTGCGCGCGACATGCGCGAAGGCGCCGGCGGCGGCGACGCGGCGCAAATGCGCGGCGACGCGAATTTCGGTCTTGAGGCGCGGCTCCGTCATCGCTGCTTGATCGCATAATTCGCCGCGGCTTTCGACAACCGGTCATTGCTCCCCGGGGCGCGGCGTGCGGAAGGGATCCAGCAGCAGCTGGCCGAAGCTTTCGCGCGGCGGCGCCTCAGGCGCTTCGAGTCCGAAGGCCGCGTCGTCGGCGAGCGCGTCGGGTCCGGCGCGCGTGCGCGCCAGCCGATCCCAGAAGGAAAACATCGTGCCGTAATTCAGGCGCTGACTGGCGCCGTCAGTGGTGTGATGCAGCCGATGCATGCGCGGCGTCACGAGAACGGGCGCGAGCGCGCGTTCGAGCCCGCGCGGCAACGGCACGTTGAAATGCGTATAGACATTGACGACCGACAGCACGACGAAGGCGGCGAGCAGACCCTCGGGCGGCAGGCCGAGCGCGAGCACGAACGGCGCCTCGAAGGCGGCGCGAAACAAAGTCTCGAACGGATGGAAGCGCAGCGCCGTCGAAGCGTCGACCATCACGTCCGAATGATGCGCGCGGTGCAGACGCCACAAGAGCGATACGCGATGCAGCAGCACATGCTCGCTGAAGGCGATCGCGTCGACGACGACGATCGTCGCGGGGACCGAAAGGGCGGCCGGCGCGCCGATCATGTTGAATAGGCCGACATCCTTTTTTTCCGCGAGGAAGGCGAGCGCGAAATCCGACACGAACGGGATCGCGGCGACGAGGATGACGCCATAGACGCTGAGAAGGCCCGCGCGCGCCCAGCGCCAAGGATCGAAAGGCATGCGCCGCCATGGGATGAATCGTTCAAGGACCCCGCCCGCAATAACGGCGGCGATCAGGAAATAAACGCCGTTCCAACCCTTTAAGAGGTCCATCGCGAGCAAGCTTCCGCCCGCTTTTGCGACATTGCAAGCGCCGCAGGGACACGCACCGAACGAAACCGCTTCGCGGCGTCTCGGCCATTGGTTGAAAAATTGCGGTCGCTCGGAAAGAGTGGCATAATCCAAGTTCGATTATTTTTTTCAGGGGGAGACATCAATGAAAAAAATCCTGCTCGTTTTGGGGCTGGCGGCGGCGGCGACGCCGGCTTTTGCGCAGACCGCGCCCGTTCCCGAAATGGATGGCGGCCCGGCGATCGCTGCGCTCATTCTGGTCGCCGGCCTCGCAATGGTCCTGCGTGAAAAACTCCGCAAGTAATCGGTAAGGGGAGATCATCATGAAGAAATTCGCACTCGCTTTCGCATTCGCGATGATGGCGGCGCCGGCTTTCGCCGGCATCGAACGCGTGCCGGAGGTCGATGTCGGCGCCGGCGTCATGGCGCTTGCGCTCATTATCGGCGCCGGCGCGATCATTCGCGAGAAATTCCGCAAATAGCGCCTGGGACGGATCCTCGCCGCAAGCGCGCGTCTCGGATCGTCGCAGGCGCGGAATTCGCATAAGCTTCCGGCGATGACCGTCGACGCCGAAATCGCGCGCCCGCGCGCCGGAACGCCTCTCGTCCGGCGCGCAGGTCCCGTCTTGCTGCTCGCCGCGATCGAAATTCCCGTACTCGCCACGCTTTTCAATCCGTTGTCGATCAATGACGACGACCCGCTGTGGCTCGCGGTCAGGCAGGCGCTGCGAACGGGCGTGCGCGCCCTGCCCTGTTTCGTCGCCGCGCTCGCGGTCGTGCTGTGGCCGCGCCGCGCCGCGCTTGTCGCGCAGTGGCGGATCGCGGCGGCCGGCCTTCGCTGGCGCGCGCCCTTTCTTGCGAGCGCGTCCCTGTTCGCGTTGCTCTGTGTCCTGACGGTCTGGCTCAACGCGCAGGCCGGACCGCCGCCCTGGGGCCTGTTCTCATTCTATCTCGGCGCCAATCTCGTCATGACAGCGCTCGCCGCGCTCGCGATCGCGCCTGCGTCTTTCTGGCGCGACGCCGCATGGCGCGAATGGCCGGGACTGTTGATCGCGGCCGGCGCGAGCGCGCTTGTCGCCGCCGCCGCCTGGCTTTCGCAGTCATCCTGGAGCGCGCTCTCGGCGGCGACATTCCGCGTCTCCGCTTTCCTGCTGACGCTCATCGAAAGCGAAGTCACTTCGAATCCGGGCGCGCGCATTCTCGGCGCGGACGGCTTCAAGGTTTCGATCGCCGCCCAGTGCTCGGGCTATGAGGGCGTCGGCATGGTGACGGCTTTTCTCGGCATCTTTCTCTGGTTCTTCCGCCGCAAGCTGAAATTCCCGAATGTCTTTCTTCTGTTCCCGGTCGGGATCGCCGCGATCTGGTTCTTGAACAGCGTCAGAATCGCCGCGCTCATCTTCATCGGCGCGCATGTCTCGCCGGAAATCGCGGTCGGCGGCTTCCACTCCGAAGCCGGCTGGCTGATGTTCCTGATCGTGACGCTCTCGCTGATGTGGGCCTCGTACAAGACGCCGTTCTTTTCGCGGGCCGCAAACGACGCCGCGCCGTCGCCGGCCGCGCGCAAGGCGGCGGCCCTGCTTGCGCCGTTCCTCGCGGTGACGGCGGCGGGGATTTTCATCTCCGCCTTCTCCAACGCCTCGCCGGCGCTCTACGGACTGAAAGTCACGGCGGGCGCGCTCGTTCTGTTCGCCTTTCGCCGCGATTACGACTTCGCGCGCTGGAAAGGCTCTCTGGAATCGGCGGGGATCGGCTTTCTTGTCGGCGCGGCGTGGATCGCGACTGCGCCCGCCGCGCAGGACGGCGCGCTCGGCGCCTATCTCGGCGCGCTCTCGCCGGGCCAGCAGACGCTCTGGCTCGCCGCGCGCGTCGTCGGCGCTGCGGCGATCATTCCGATCACGGAGGAGCTCGCCTTTCGCGGCTATCTCCACCGCGCGCTTTCGGCGCGCCGTTTCGACGAAGCCGCCGAAGCGAAATTCGCCTGGCCCGCCTTTGTGGCGACGTCGATCCTGTTCGGCGCCGTGCACGAACGCTGGCTCGCCGGCGCGCTTTCCGGCGCGGCCTTCGCGATTGCGCTCTACCGTTCGGGACGGATCGGCGGCGCGATTACGGCGCACGCCGTCGCCAATCTGACGATCGCGCTCTATGCGATCGCCTTCGGCGCCTGGGGGCTATTGTCCTAGGCCGGACGGGCGCTATTTCTCCGCCGGCGGGACGGGCGCGTCCTCATTCCATTCATGGATGCCGGTGATGACGCAGGAGCCCTTGATCGGCGTGTTCGTGTAGGTCTCGATATGATCGCCGCGCGTGATGCAGCCGCCGCCGGGCTGGGTGCGGATGCCGATCGCGCTCATCGCCCAGCGCGGATCGCATGAGCCGACAAGGTCGAGCTTGTACCAGTCTTTCAGACCGCGCCGGATGAGAATGGCGTTGCGGCCGAGTTCGCGCCAGCCGTCGATATTGCGCGTAAAGCAGACCTGACCGACGCTCGCGCCCTGACGCGCGGCGATTTCAGCCTGTCTTTGCGCTTCTTCCTGCGACGCATAGCCGGTCGTCTCGCAGCCGGCGAGCAGTCCGGCGCCGATCAAGGCGGCGAGGATCGAAAGTCTCATCTTCTTTCTCCTTCGATTTCACTCTCGCATCGCCCCCGGGGCCCGCGCATGATTTAAGTCAATTCGCGGCCGGCGCGAGGGGGCGAATGCGCCCGCCGCTTCACAATACGGCGCCTTACATGGCGGGATTTTGAAAGGCGGGACCTCTCTAGGCCGCGCTTTTGGCGCGCTCGCGCCGATAGGCCTCGATGCGGTCGAGCTGGGTCAGGATGGCCGGCGGCGGCGCGGTCTCGCCCGAGGCCGCCAGCACGGTTTCGAGCCGGCGCCTTCTTTCCGGCCGCGCGGGCGGCGCGACCGGCAGGCGCACCGTCGCCTTCACGCCCTCGCCCGGGGCGCTTTCGATCCGCATCGAACCGCCATGGAGTTCGGCGAGCGCATAGGCGAGCGCGAGACCGAGGCCGGCGCCTTTGGCACCCCTGACGCCCAAACCTTGCGCGGCGGTGAAGCGGCTTCCGAGCTTTTTGAGATCGGCCTCGCTCATGCCGACGCCCGTATCCGTCACGGTAAAGACGATTTCCCCGCCCTGCGCCGTCGCTTCAAGCGTGACTTCGCCGTCGCTTGTGAACTTGATGGCGTTGGACAGCAGATTGATGAGGATCTGGCGCAGCGCGCGCGGGTCGAGCGCGCTTTCTGGCAGATCGTCGGCGACGCGCACATTGAGTTTGAGGCCCGCATGCTCCGCCTGCAGGCGCACCATGCCGGCGCATTCGCGCGCGATCGCGCCGGCGTCGACCAGCTCGCGTTTCAGCGCGAATCGATCGGCCTCGATCTTCGCAAGATCGAGAATCTGCGAGACGAGATCGAGAAGATGCGCGCCCGATGTGCGGATGTGCCCGGCGTATTCGGCGTATCTGTCGTGGCCGAGCGGGCCGAAAGTCTCTTTCTGCATGGCGTCGGCGAAACCGATCACGGCGTTGAGCGGGGTGCGCATTTCATGGCTGAGATCGGCGAGCAGATCGGCCGTCGCCCGGACGTCTTCGCCCGCATCGCCGCCGCGCGCCGCGCCGTCGTCGAGCGCGCGCTCGACAAGGAGCGCGGAGCATTTGCCGTCCGGACGGGCGCGCGCCAGGATGTCGACCTCGCCGCCCTCCGCGAAACGCGCGCGCGCGCGCGCGCCGGCGCCGCCGAGAGAAAGCGCGCGAAGCGCCCCGCCGCGGTCTTCGGCCCGGAACAGACGCTCGAAGGCTTCGCCGATCAGCGCCCGGGTCGGCCGGCCGGCGAGCTGGGCCGCCCCGTCCGAAACCGCCTCGATCCGCCCGTCGCGGCCGATCAGCATCACCGCCGCGCCGGCCGCGCCGTCCCACACCGCGCCCTGGCCGGGCGCAAGGCGCAAGAACAGTCGTTTGAGAAGCGAGAGGGCCATTAACGATCCGGCGAGAAGCTTTAAGTGCTCCCTAACCATCTCTCCGGGATCGTTAACAAAGGCTGAAGGCGGGTTAATGGAGAGGCGGGTGTCCATCTTTTATAGAGGGGCGCCGCAGCAATCGGGGAATTTGTTGCTTGTGGCCTACAGATTTCACTTGCAATCTGTTGCCTATAGCCTACAGTTACGGCATGGAAGTCCTGAAAACGGACGTCTTTGCCGATTGGCTCGACGGTCTCAAGGATCGGCAAGCCGCCGTCCGCATCGTGAAGCGAATCGACAAGATCGAGCGCTCGGGACATCTCGGCGACACCGAGCCTGTCGGCGAAGGCGTTCGCGAACTGCGCTTCCATTTCGGGCCCGGCTACCGGGTCTATTACATCCAGCGCGGGGAGACCGTGATCATCCTCCTCGCCGGCGGCGACAAGGACTCGCAGGCGCGGGACATTGATAAGGCGAAAGAGATCGCAAAAGCGCTTAACGCGCCGGAATGAAAGATTTGAACGAAAGGGAGCCGACCATGACCGTAAAACTCAGCCGCTTCGATGCGGCCGAACATCTCAAGACGCCCGAGGACATCGCTGCCTTCCTCGAGGCCGTGTTTGATGAAGACGGCGACGATCCGGCGTATATCGCCAGAGCTCTCGGCGTCGCTGCGCGCGCCAAAGGAATGAGCGATCTCGCTAAGGCCACGGGCCTTGATCGCGCCAGCCTCTACAAGGCGCTTTCCGAAGACGGCAACGCCAGCTTCAACACGATTTTCAAGGTAACAAAAGCACTCGGCCTCAAATTGCGCTTTGCAGCGTAGGCATGAGAATTCGAAGGACGGCGGCAGAGTTCGCCGGCCTCGGGCCGCCTAATCCGCTCGAATTTGAGACGAATGCGTCTAGGATGGCGAAATCATTTTTAGGCGGGCCGGCATAGCGTCAGACGCGACGGCCCCCCTCGCGCGGGGCGTCGGGTGACGGGAGAAGGATTATGTTGCGTTTTCGCTCGCCGGACGGGGCCCGCCCGGCGTCTGTCTATGCTATCCCTCGGCGCATGACGCGCCCCTCTTTTATCGCCGCGGCGCTCGCCGCATTCGCCCTGTCGGGCGGCGTCGCCGCCAAGTCGCTCGCCCAGCCGGGCGAGTCGGCGCTTGAAGCGCGCGCCGCCGATTATGTCCGCTTCCGCGAGGACATCGCCGCGATCGAAAAGACCCCCTTCACGGGCCCGCAGGCGACGCGCGAGGCGCACAAGCTGTTGTCGGCCCATTCGCCGGATGCGCTGTCGGGCGGCTGGGTCGCCTATGCGGCGCTGGTCGCGGCCGATTCCCCGGAATTCGCCAAATCGCTCCAGCAGGCGATCAATTCGAACAGGCGCGACAAGAACGGGCTCAAAGGCGCCGACGCCTTTCTGGCGCGTCTGGCCGCCGATCCGACTTATCCGAGAAAACTCAAAGGCGCCGACGAGGCGGTAGGGCGCGTGCTCGCCATGACGGCGAGCGACGTCGCGCGCGTCGAAGCGCTCGGCGAAGCCTTCAAGACGCAAGCCTACGCCATGCAGAAAACCGCCTGGGGCAAAAAGCCGATCGGCCCGGGCTCGCAGCGCCTCGCCGAAGCGGCGGCCTTCGCCCATAACCGCACGCCGGCGCCGATCGCGCCCTTGCAGGTCTCGATGACCAAGGGCGTCGCCGCGCCGGAGCTGCAGGAAGCCGGCGACGCCTGGTCGCCCGACTGGGGCGAAAAGAGCGCGCCGCAGGGCAATTCGGAAGCCAACGCCAATATCGTGCTCGACCGCGTTCTCAATCTCGCCGCGCGTTATGCGGCGGGCGGGCTCAATGAAAAGACCGTCGCGGTCTACGCCAAAAACGATCACGCCGACCAATGCCTGTCGATGACCGAGCTCACTTTGAAGCAATGCATCGCCGCGACGAGGACGCCTTATGAAGAAGCGTTCTGCCTCGGCGAGCACGGGCTCAACGATGTCGGCGGCTGCCTCGGCTGGGTCGCCGGCGCGAACTGACGGCCCGCTCCTCCTGCTTTCCCTGCGCGACCTCTCCGGCGCGCGCCGCGAGAACGCGGCGCGCGTCCGGGCGCGCCCGGCGGGGGCGGCGCGGGGGCGAAACGCTTCAAATTTTAATAAACCGCGCAGGCGGCGCTTAACCAGATCGGCCTAGCCTTTCGCCGTCGGGAAGCCGTGCGGGGGAGTTAAGTGCGCGTGAAGAGTCTGGCGCCTCAGACGGGCGACGCCGACGGCGGCGGCGCTCATGCATCGTCCTTATCCGGACTGATCGCGACCGCCGTCACGCGCCGGCGCGAGCTTCCCACCCGGCTCGCCATCGCCCTTCTGGCCGTCATTGCGCTGGACATCGCCGCCGGCCCTGCCGTCGCCGCCGCGTGGTTCGCCCTCATCCTGGTCAGCCAATATGTCGATTGGCTGGCCTGGGCGGCCTATGCCGATGAAAAACGCATCCGCCCGCCGGGCCGTTTCGGCTGGGCGATCCTGATCGCCGATCATGTGCAGGTGACAGGCCTTTATTCGCTGTTTCCGGCGCTGATGTGGTTCTTGTACGGCACGCCGGGAAAAATATTCGCCATGCTCTGGCTTTCCGGCGCGCTGCTGCACGTCACCTTGCATCTCCATCACGAGCGCCGCACCTTCATCGCCGCCGCCGCGCCGCACGCTTTGTATTTTTTCGGCCTGCCCGCTTGGGCGCTGGCGACCGATTCGTCTCCGGGCCGGGTCGGCGCCGCGCTGATCCTGCTCGCAGCGATCGTTTACGCCGCGCATCTGTATATCGCGTTCAAGCGCTATTACCACGCCAGCGCGGAAATGCGCGCCGCGCGCGAACAGGCGCTCGAGCGTCAGGCCGCGGCCGAGGAGGCGAACCGGGCGAAATCGGCCTTTCTCGCCAATATGAGCCATGAAATCCGTACGCCGATGAACGGCGTTCTCGGCATGGCCGCCGCGCTCGACCGCGACGACCTCACGCCCGAGCAGGCGCAGAAGCTGAAGATCATCCGCGAGTCGGGCGACCTCCTTCTCACCGTTCTCAACGACATTCTCGACTTCTCGAAAATCGAGGCGAACCGCATCGAGATCGAGAAAGCGCCCTTCCTGCTCGGCGAAGTCGCGCGCAAGGTCGAAAGCCTGCACGCCCTCAAGGCGCGCGAAAAGAATATTGACTTCTCAATCGAATGCGAAAGCTGCGAGACGCCCCGTCTCGGCGACGCGCACCGCATCCTGCAGGTGCTGCACAATCTTGTCGGCAACGCCATCAAGTTCACCGCGCGCGGCGACGTTCGCGTGCGCATTCGCGCCGACGCGGCGTCCGATCAGGTCGTCATCAAGGTCTCCGACACCGGGATCGGCATGACCCGCGAACAGACAGAGCGCATTTTCGAGCCCTTCAGCCAGGCCGACACCACGACCAGCCGGCGTTTCGGCGGCACGGGGCTCGGCCTTTCGATCGCGCGCGGCCTTATCGACGCCATGGGCGGGGCGATCAGCGTTTCGTCCGAGCCGGGGCGCGGCTCGACTTTTACGGCCCGCCTGCCTTTGCCCTTGGCGCCGTCCTCGGCCGCGGCCGCAGAGCCCGCCGGCGCGGCGCAGCCGGCGTCCTCTCCGCTCCGCGCGCTTCGCGTGCTCGCCGCCGAGGACAACACCGTCAACCGCGCCGTGCTGCAATCGCTGATCGGCCCGGCCTGCCGCGAGCTCGCCTTCGCCGAAGACGGCGCCGAAACGCTCGCGCGCTTCAAGAAGGAGCGTTTCGACGTCATCCTGATGGACATCTCCATGCCCGGCATGGACGGGGTCGAGGCGATGGAGGCGATCCGCAAGATCGAACGCGCGCGCGCAAAAGGCGAACATGTGCCGATCATCGCCGTCTCCGCGCACGCCATGCGCCAGCAGATCGATCATTATCTCGCCATGGGCTTTGACGGCTATGTGACGAAGCCGGTCAGCGCCGAGCGCCTGACCGCCGAAATCGCCCGCGTCGTCGGCGCGCGCCGCGCCGCCTGAGGCGCCCCGCCATTGCCGCCGCGCGCGCAAGGGCTTATGCCGGCGCCATGCCGGACTTCGAAGACATCGCCGCCGATTTCGCCTTTCTCGACGAGTGGGACGAGCGCTACAAATATCTGATCGATCTGGGCCGCGCGCTGGAGCCTTACCCGGAAGCGCTGCGCGACGACGCGCACAAGGTGAAGGGCTGCGCGAGCCAGGTCTGGCTCGCCTGCGCGCCCGAGATGCGCGACGGGCGCGAAATCCTGACGTTCAAGGGCGATTCGGACGCGCATATCGTCAAGGGCCTCGTCGCGCTTCTCATCGCTCTTTATACCGATAAGACGCCGGCGGAGATCCGCGCCATCGACGCGAAGGCCGCGCTCGCCCCCTTCGATCTCGACGCGCATCTGACGCCGCAGCGTTCGAACGGCCTTGCGTCCATGGTGAAGAAAATCAACGAGATCGCGGCCGAACGCATGGCGGGCGGCGCATAGCGCGAACCCCGGCCGCGCGCCGCCCTTTCGCCGCCTACGCCCCTTTCTTTTCGAGATTGCGCCGCAGGCGCAGCCGCGCTGACGCAAACCCGCCCTGCATCAGCACGCTTGCGCGCGACTGATCGAGCCGGCGGATGAGCGCCGTCTCCAGCCTTGCGATCTCGCGGTCGAAAAAGGGGCTGTCGCGGCGGTCTTCGACGATGTGGCAGGCGTGGGTGACCGTCGATTTGTTGCGCTCGAAGGCCTGCGAGACTTCCGCCGTCGAGAGGCCGCCGACGACATGCGCAAGATACATCGCGATCTGGCGCGCCATCGCGACGGGCGCGCGCGAGCGCTTTTTCGATTGCAGATCAAACAGCGTGACCTTGAAGGCGTCCGCCGAAACCTGCATCGCCTCCATGGCGATGAGGCCGAGAAGCATGGGAAGGCGCGGGTTCGGTCCGGCCGGCGGCATGCGAATACTCCGTCGTCGCGTCCCTTCCGGGACTTTGTCATCATGGCTCCGAATCTAACGCCACGGCGGAGGGGGTGGATAAGTCTCGGACTTATCCTTTACAAATTCTATATCGTTAACCTTAAGTATTGCTTATCAGTTTTGAAATGAAGGCGAGCACAAGCGCAAGACCGAGCACGATCGCAGTCGCAAGCGCCATGAACCCGATCGGCCATGAGCGCGCCAGCGATCCTTCCGGTCCGTGTACGGCGTAAACGCGCGCGATAAAGCGGTCGAGCCGGCGCGTGAACACGCCCCATGCAAATCCCCACAGCGCCTGCGCGACGCCGGCCGCCCAGGCGAGCATGCGCCGTCCGGGCACGCGCCAGAACCAGTCCGTATCGAGATTGGTTGAAGGGACCTCCGGCGGATAGAGCCGGAACAGCACGAGCAGCGCGAAAGCGAGCACCGCCCAGAGAAGAAGCTGGCTCTGCTCCAAGATATGATAGAGCGAATAGGGCGCGTAATCGGCGATCGCCGATTGATAGGGCAAAAGCGCGTAGAGCGGTTTCGGATAAATCCCGATGCCGACGCACAGGATCGCCGAAACGGTCATGGCGAGCAGCATCATCGGCGGGGCTTCCTTCGGCCTTTTGCCGCTGTCATGGGCGAAAAAAGTGAAATAGGGAATCTTGATTCCCGCATGTTCGAGCACGCCCGCCGAGGCGAAAAGAAGCGCGAGCCAGATCCAGAAATGGCGCTGTTCGGCGACGCCGTCGATGATGAGACCCTTGGTGACGAAGCCCGCAAAAAGCGGAAAAGCCGAAATCGACAGCGCGCCGATGAGGCAGAAGATCATCGTCAGCGGCATGGTGCGGTATAGCCCGCCGAGTTCGGTCGCCTTCGATGTTCCCGTCCGGTACATCGCCGCGCCGACGGCCATGAACAAAAGGCTTTCGAAGATGATGTTGCAGAAAGCGTAGCCGACCGCGCCGTTGACGGCGCTCGCCGTGCCGACGCCGACGCCGACCACCATGAATCCGACCTGGTTGTTGATCGAATAGCAAAGCACCTTTCTCAGATCGTTCTCGATCAGCGCGAAGAAGATCGGGAAAAGCGTCATGATCGCGCCGATCCACAACAGCGAGGGCTCGCCGGCGAAACTTCTCGCCAAAGCGTAAACGGCGAGCTTGGTCGTGAATATGGAAAGTACAATTGTCCCTGAAATGGTCGATTTCGGGTAAGCGTCCTGCACCCAGTTATGCAGCAGCGGGAAGGCCGATTTGACGCCGAAACCGAGGAAGACGAGGAGCGCGGAGAGGCGGATATCGCCCGCCCCGTCGCGCAGCGGAATAGGCCCGAAGGCGAAGGAATGCGTCTCGGCGAATAGCAGCGCGACGCCGCCGAGGAGCAGGACGCCCGACAGAATCTGGATCGCCAGATAGCGCATGCCGGCGGTGAAGCTCGCGCGCGTCCCGCTCGCAAAGACGAGCAGCGCCGAAATGACGGCGGTCATCTCCCACCAGACGAAGAGCGTGACGAGATCGCCGGCGAGGACCCCGCCGATGGCCGCCGCCGGATAGGCGAGGCTCGCGAATACCGTCATGCGCGAGCGGTCATGCCAAGCGTAGACGATGTTGAGACCCGCCGCGATATGAAAGACGACGGCGAAGATGCGCGACAGCGGATCGAGACGGATCATCGTCGCCGGCGCGCCGAACAGCGTCAGCGCGCCGTAATCCCCCAGTCCGAGGCGCGCCAGCTCGACGGCCGAGAAAGCCAGGAAGACGAGCGCGAACGGCCGGCGCAGCCCCGCGCGCGAATCCGGCAAGAGCGCGGCGAGCGCGGCGCCGACGGTCAGGATCGTCGCCGGATTGATCAGCAGGGCGGCGAGAAAACTATTCGCGCTCATCGTAATACCTTTCCTCGCGCATCACGAGTTTGCGCAAATGCTGGCCGGCGAGCACGATGAAGCTGAAGGCGAGAAAGCCGAAAACCGCGAAAAAGACCGGAATCTCCTCGGTCGGGAACGGGCTGCCTTCGGTCGGAAAGTGAAGCTCTTCCTTGTGGAATGCGGGAAGAAAGCCGAGCGCGGCCGAAACGAGCGCGCCGATGACGAGAACCGCGACGACCAGGCGGCGGAAGCCGGGGCTGTCGGCCCAGCCTTTGTCGTCGGATTTTTGCGCGTGCATGTCGGTCATCAGCCGCCTCCTGCGAGCGGGGCGAGAAAACAAAACAGCGGATCGGCGAAGAAAAAGAGAAGCAGCGCGCCCGCGGCGGTCAGAACCGGCGGCAGGACGCACAGCAGCGGCGCCTCTTTCACCGCGCCCCAGTCGATCGGTTCCGGGCCGGCGCCGCGCGATTTCACGCCGGTCGGCGCGGGCGCCAGATAAAAGGCCTGCGCCGGCACGCCGAGCAAATAGACGACATTGAGAATCGAGGAGAGAACGAGAACCGCGATCGCCCAGCGTTCGCCCGCATCCGCCGCGCCGATCATCAACAGAAATTTCGGCCAGGAGCCGGCGAGCGGCGGCAGGCCGACGATCGACAGCGCGGCGATCGTGAACGCGCCGAACGTCACCGGCATGACGCGGCCGAGGCCGCGCATCTCCGAGACATTGTTTTTGTGCGCGCCGACATAGATCGCGCCCGCGCACATGAAGAGCGTGATCTTCGCAAGCGCATGCGCCGCGATCTGGAAGGCGCCGCCCGCCACGCCCATGGACGAGGCCAGCATCGCGCCCATGGTCACATAGGAGAGCTGCGAGACGGTCGAATAGGCGAGCCGGGCTTTCAGATTGTCCTTTTTCATCGCGATCGCCGAAGCGAGGATGATCGAGGCGCCGGCGACGTAAAGGATCGGCTTGCCCGCCCCCGTCGTCGCGAGGAAATCGACGCCGAAAATATACACGGAGATTTTCAGGATCGCGAAAACGCCCGCCTTGACGACGGCGACCGCGTGCAGGAAGGCCGAAACCGGAGTCGGCGCGACCATGGCGTTGGGCAGCCATGGATGAACCGGCATCAGGGCCGCCTTGCCGACGCCGAAAGCATATAGCGCGAGCAACACGCCGGCGACCGGCCCCGCCTGATCGACATGTCGGGCCAGAAGGCCTCCGGGAACGAAATCCGACGAGCCCGCGATCGCATAGGTCCACACGATCGCCGGCAGAAACAGCCCGATCGACGTGCCGAGCAGAACGCCGAGATAAATCCGCCCGCTCCGGCGCGCCGCATCGTCGCCCTTATGCGTGACGAGCGGCACGGTCGAAAGCGTCAAGATCTCGTAGAAGATGAACAGCGTGAACAGATTTTGCGCATAGGCGACGCCCATGGCCGAGGAGATCGCGACGGCGAACGCCATGTAGAAGCGCGTCTGGTTCTTTTCGCCCGCGCCGCGCATATAGCCGATCGAATAGAAAGAGTTGACGAGCCACAGCCCCGAAGCCACGACGCCGAACAGCGCGCCGAGCGGCTCGGCTGAGAACGCGATCGGCAGACCGACAATGACGTCGAATGCGAACACGGACGGCCGCGCGCCGCCGGCGACGGCCTCAAAGACCGAAATCGTCAGGATAAGGAGGATGACCCCCGTGAGAATGGTCGCGCCTTCGCGCAGATTCGGATGTTTGTCGAGCGCCCAGATCGCGAAAAAGCCGATCAGCGGAACGACGACGGCGAGGGGCAGCGCGAGTTCGGGAGAGATCATCAGCCGCCTCCCGCCGAAGACATCAGGGCAGCGGCCGCCTGATCGGCGAGCCCCGCCGTCAAACCGGTTCGGAATCCGAAATAGACATTCGCTGCGACGAGCGCCCACATCGGAATGATCATGGAGAGCGGCGCCTCTCTGATTTCGCCTGCGAGCGGGCCGTCCTTCGGCGGCGGACGCAGGACCATCAGCTCGATGATGCGGCCGACATAGACGACCGCAAGCAGAGAGGAGAGCACGACGAGGAAACCGGCCCAGACCCGGTGCGCTTCGATCGACGCCTCGATCAGATACCATTTCGAAATGAAGCCGACCGTGCCCGGCACGCCGACAAGCGACAGCCCCGAAATGATGAAGGCCCAAGTCGTGAACGGCATGCGCCGCGCGAGGCCCTCATAGGCGCGGCAGCGGTGATCGCCGAGACGGAAGAAAACGCAGGCCGCCGCCATGAAGAGCGCGCCTTTCATCAGGCCGTGATTGACAAGGTGAACGAGCGCGGCGGCGAGCCCTTCCTGCGTGCCGAAGGAGACGCCGAGCAGCATGTAGCCGATCTGCGCGACCGAAGAATAGGCCAGCATCCGCTTTACGTCTTCCTGGAAGACCGCGACGATCGAGGCGAAGAACATGCCGATGACGCCGACCGGCAAAAGCGTCCAGGCGAAAGCGACGTGAAGAAACGGAAAGTCGAGGCCGAAAACGGTGAAGAAGAAACGGATAAGCACATAAACAGCGACCTTGGTCGAGGTCGCGGCGATGAAGGCGGAGACGGCCGAAGGCGCGTAGGCGTAGGCGTTGGGCAGCCACAAATGCATCGGGAACATGGCGAGCTTCAGCCCGATGCCGATCATGATGAAGGCGAATCCCGCCTCGACCATGCGGTTGTCCTGCCCGACAAGCCTGTCGTGCAGATCGGCCATGTTGAGCGTGCCGGTCGCCTGATAGAGAAGCCCGAGACCGATCACGAAAAAGGTCGCGCCGATCGTGCCCATGACGAGATAGTTGAACGCGGCGGTGAGCGCGCGCCGGTCGCGCCGCGCGCCCATGGCGACGAGCGCGTAGGAAGACAGCGACGCGATCTCAAGAAACACGAAGACGTTGAAGGCGTCTCCCGTGATCGTAACGCCGAGGAGCCCCGTCAGGCAGATCAGCATCGCGCCGTAAAAATAAGGCGACTGGCGCTCGTCGATCTCGGCCTTCACGCTTTGATAGGCGAAGGGAAAGACCACCGCCGCAACGCCCGAGACAAGCGCAAGCACCAGCGCGTTCGCCAGATCGATCCGGTATTCGATTCCGATGGGCGGCGGCCAGCCGCCGAGGTGATAGGAAACAACGCCCGCATTGGCGACATGGGCGACGATCGCGGCGCAGGCGGCGAAAA
The DNA here is from genome assembly GCA_016125425.1 of Alphaproteobacteria bacterium. GTDB lineage: Bacteria > Pseudomonadota > Alphaproteobacteria > Caulobacterales > Parvularculaceae > Amphiplicatus. Next base: position 81,613 of record WGLT01000012.1, on the reverse strand, counting down.
TGATCCAGGAGATGAGGCTCGCCCAGGCCCAGGGCGCGCGCCCCGGCTTGAACAGCAGCGTGAACGGCGCCGCGACCAGCGGGACGATGACCGGCAAAGCGGGAAGCTGCGCGGCGAGAGTCATCGGCGCCCGCCCCGCGCCGCCGCGCCATGGCTGTCGCCGGAAAAGAGAGAAATTCCTTCCGCTTGCGGCGGCCGCGCCAAGGGCCGGCCGGCCCCCGCTCTCGCCCTCCCCTTCGCAAGGGGAGACGATCCCGCCCGTCGCCTGGAGAGCGCCCCCGCCATCTCAGATCCCTTTCGCCATTTCATGGCCGAATTCGGCGATGTCGTCGGCGGCTTCGAGTTCGTCTTCCTCGATCGTGCCGTAAGCCTCGCGAATGCGCACGGCGAGCGCGAGGCCCACCGCCGTCGTCGCGACGCCGACGACAATGGCGGTGAGGATGAGAACGTGCGGCAGCGGATTCGTATAGATAACGTCCGTCGCCTGATGGATCGCGTTCGCGGCATGCGCGGCCGCGTCATGATGGGCGCCGCCGGCCTCAAATCGCATGGCGCTTTCGACATGTTCGGGCGCCGGCCGGGCCAGCGGCGGATTCGCCGACGGCGCATCATGCAGGCCGGGCGCGTCCGCGCCCCGCCCGCCCGCATTCGCGAGGGCGTCCGCATCGATCCCGTTTGCGGCGCCGGACGCCGTGTCGTGCAGCCCCCCGGCCGGCGCGTCTGCGCCCGCCCCGGCGTGTCCGGCCGCGCCGTGCGCGCCCTCCTCGCCGTCAATAATGATCGGCGCCGTGCCGCCCGCGATCTTTCCGATCGAGATGTAATAGATGAAAACCGACGTCTGGAAGAGATTGAGCCCGATCAGCTTCTTCACCAGATTGCCGCGCGAGATGACGACGTAAAGCCCCGTCATCATCAGCACGATGAAGATCCAATAATTGTAGCGTTCGAGAATGAAATCGAGCGCCATCACCAATCCTCGGAATCGATTTCGGGCTCGCGCCCGGCGAAATGGTAGAAGATCATCAGCATGGTCGAGGCGACGCAGAGCCCGACCCCGAACTCGACGAGGAAAATTCCCCAGTGCTGTCCGGCGTGATGGGTCGAATGCGGGGCGATCTGCTCATAGTCCAGCAGATTTCCGCCGAGCGCCATCATCGCGGCGCCCGTTCCGGTGTAAAACAAAAGCCCGATCACCATGCCGAAAAGCAGCGCGCGCGGCGGCATGACGCGGCGCGTCGCCTCGAGCCCAAATCCGAGCGCGTGCAGAATGAACGCCACCGCGAAGATGACGCCCGCCTGAAAGCCGCCGCCCGGCCCGAAATCGCCGTGAAACTGCACATAAAGCGCGAACAGCAGGATCGGCGCGAAGAACATTTTCGTCAGGACGCGAAGGATCAGGTGGTCCATTCTATTCTTCCTCCTCCTTGTCCCTGACGGCGCGCCCGCCGCGCGCGCTGCCGATCCCGAGCAGCAATATGACCGCGAGCCCCGCGGTGAAAATCACGGTCGTCTCGCCCATGGTGTCGAAGCCGCGATAGCTGGCGAGCACCGCCGTGACGACATTCGGCACCGCGATTTCTTTCGGCGTGCGCTGGACATATTCCTCGCCGATATAACGGTTCGCCGGCGCGTCCGCCGATCCGAAAGGCGGCATGTCGACCGAGGCGTAGACGAGCGCGGCGCCGACCAGCGTGACGACGATGAAGGCGACCGGCGCGCGTCTGGGCGAGACCGGCTTTTCGCGGCGCGCCGTCAGCAGCATGCCGCCGAGCATCAGGACGGTCGAAATGCCGGCGCCGACCGCGGCCTCCGTGAATGCGACGTCGACCGCGTCGAGCGAGACGAAAAACGCGGCGGAGAGCAGCGAATAGATCCCGGACAGCATCACCGCGGCGAAGAGATGGCGCTGGCGCGCGATATTGACCGCGACAATGAACAAAAGCGTCAGCAGCGCGAGATCGATAACGAGCCCCGCGGCGATCGCATTCGGCGTCTGCGTTGCGAGCGCCGCGCTCATGGCCGGCTCTCCTCGCGCTTGAGATCGGGGCCGAGCATCGGCCTTTGCCCGACGAGCCAGGCCGCATGCGCGATGGCGTGCGTCGACACCGGGCTCGTGAAAAAGAGAAACGCTTCGATGAAGACCAGCTTCGCCGCGACCTGCCAGGTCGGGGCCATGATGATCATGGCGAGGATCATCATCCCGGCGCCGGCCGTATCGGTTATGCCGGCGGCGTGCATGCGCGTGTAAAAGTCCGGAAAGCGCACGAGGCCGATCGCGCCCGTCAGAACGGCGAGCCCGCCCAGCGCGAAGAAGAACCCGGCGGCGAGTTCTCGGACAGTCTGAAGATCGAGGCTCATGGCGCCTCCCCGCTATTCGGCGCGGCTTCCTTGAATTCCGGCTCCGCGCCGAGCCCGCGCGCGAGAGTCCGGTAGCGGAAGAATTTCAGGATTGCGATCGTCGCTACGAAATTCAGCAAAGCATACAGCAAAGCGATATCGAGAAAATCCGGCCGGCCCGCGACGAAACCCATTACGCCGATCAGAAGCACGGTCTTGGTGCCGAAGCTGTTGCCCGCCAGAACGCGGTCGGAAAGCGAAGGTCCCGCGAAGGCGCGCGCGAGCGCAAGCGCCATGGCGGCGAGCAGCGCGGCGGCGGCGGCGGCGAACATGATCATCGGCGCGGCCTTTCCGTTCTCGAAACGCGCGCGCCCATATCCGCAAGGCCGTCCATATCCGCGAGCGACTCGGTCAGGGCATGGACGATGATCTCGTCCTTCGACAATTCGATCGACACCGTGCCGGGGGTCAGCGTGATCGAATTGGCGAAGGTGACCTTTCCCGCATTCGTCGTCTGGGTCATCGGCACGCGCACGATCTTCGGCGACAGGCGCGGACGCACGGCGAGCGCCTCGCGCGCGACCGCGACATTGGCTTTCGCGATCTCGCCGCCGAGCCACATCCAATAGGGAATGATCCGCCAGGAGAATTCGCTGAGCGGCGCGCCTTCCTCGTCGATCGCGCCGGCGCGCCATCCGAGATACATCGAGAGCAGCACCGAAACGGCGCCGAGAGACAGCAGAAGCGGGTTATGGAAATAGCCGGACAGGAGGAGCCAGATGACGGCGAGCACGAAGCCGAGGGTGAGATAGCGCCCCATATTGTTGTCTCAGCCTTTCTGCGGCGAGGGCGCGCAGGCCCGCCTCCTGATCATTCGACGTCGGGCCGATCCGCGATCCGGGCTTCCCGGGCCCGGGCCGCGCGACGTCGCGAGACGGGCAATCTCGCAGAATCGGCGCGAGAATCAACGCCTTGACGCTGCGGAATGTTCCCCAAGGCGGGCCGCCGAACCGAATGTCAGACGTACTGACATCTGTATTGACAGTATGCCATCACTTGTGTCAGCGATACTGACATGAATGCAGGCCCCGCCCCCCTGCGCGACGCGCACAAGGCGCTCACCCGCACGCGCATTCTCGATGCGGCGATCGAGATTTTGACCGCCGAGCCGATCGAGAACCTCACTTTCGCGCGCCTCGCCGAAGCCGCCGGCGTTACAGAGCGGACGGTCTATCGCCACTTTCCTTCGCGCGAAGAGCTCGTCACGGCGCTCTGGCCGAGAATCAATCAGCGGGCCGGGGGCGGCGTCGCCTTTCCCGAAACCCCGGGCGCGCTTCTCGCCCAACCCAAAAAAGCTTTCAGCGCTTTCGAACCCGAGGAGACGCTTCTCCGTTCTATAATTTTCTCCCAATACGGACAGGCGCTGCGCCTTTCCGTGAACGACAGACGGCAGGCGGCGTTCCTGAACACAATCAAGGCGGCGCGGCCCGACCTTCCGCCCAAAGAGCAAAGGGAGCTCGCCGCGCTCGTCCAGCTCCTGTCGTCGTTCTTCGCCTGGGTGTCGCTGAAGGACTACTGGACCATGCCGGCCCCTGAGTCCGGACCCGTCTGCGCGGAGGCGATCGGGATTCTGCTCGAACATTTCGGCCGGAAAAAGAAACGGAACGGCGCGGGACGACTTGCGGCGTCCGCTGTTCCGAAAAAAACGCCGCAACCGGACAAACAGCAGCCGAGACCCCTCGCGCGCCGCGCAAGCGGCGGCAAAAAACGGAGAAACAGCGATGATGATCGCCCACATCTCAACGCCCGCCGACGAACCGAAGACGGTCGCGCGCATTCTCGCTGAAATCATGGAGAGAAAAGTCTCGCCCTTCCCGCCCGGCGGCCCGAAAGCCTGGATGGCCTGGTCAGCAAACTCCGACACCGAAATCGAAACGACGGCGCGGGCGATCCGCCGCCCGCTTTCGTTTTGATCCAGAACCTGACGAACAGGCGGCGCGTTTTGCAGGCGCAGCATGACCTGATTTTCCGCATGCGCGCACAACGGCGAATATGCGGACGAAAATCGCCGGGCAGGCCTTCAATTCGGCCGCCTCTTATGTTTACATTTCGCCCGGGAGAGGGGGAGAAAGCCGCCGTCACGCAGCCAATGATCTCGGATCGCGCCGCTCCGCGCGCGTCGCTGCGATCGTCGCCTCTCCTGCGGCGTTCAACGAGAGGAGATTGCGCACATGACTGGCCCTTCCAAGACGATAGCGGCGGCGACCGCCTTTGCCATCGCAGCAATTTCAAGCGCAAGCGCTGCGGATATCGCTTACGCCTTGGCGAGTTCGCCGGGCGCAGACAGCTATCCGGCGCCGGCTGATTATCTTTTCAACGCCGGTCAGCCCGCGGCCATCACCAGGAGCGCAGTCGGACGCTATCACGTGGCGTTCGGTCGGGTCGCCGACGCCGGGGCCAATGTCCAAGTGAGCCTTTATGGCGACGACACCGGCTATTGCAATGTACAAAGCTGGGGCGGCGGCGGCGTCAACATCGCCTGTTTCGATGCAGCCGGCCGGCCCGCGAACCGTCGCTTCTCCGTGCTCGCAATCAAAGCGGCGGCGAGCGACGCGCCCGAAACGGCTTACGCCTGGCTGCATGACCCGCGCCCGTCAGGCTTTATCGCCGCTTCGCCCCAATACGCCTTCGGAGAGTCGGCGATCCGGTTCCGCCGCACCGGCGCCGGCGTTTATTCGGCGCGTCTCGGCGCGTTTGCGCAACAGAACGTCGTCCCCTTCGCCACCGCCTACGGCTCAAACGGACGCTGCGCGGCGATGGCGAAAGTCAACATCGATGTCCTCGTGCGCTGCGTGAACGGCGCCGACGCGAGCGCCGACATGCGTTCGTCTCTGCTTGTCTTGCGGCGAGGTTTCCCCGGCTACAGTTTCGCAACCGTCGCGGCGGGCGCCAGACTCCTTCCCGAACAAAGCTGGTCGAGCGACGGCTCGACGCAATCGGTCACGCGTTTGTCGACCGGGCGCTATCGAGTCCGCGTCGGCCCGGAAGCCGCAGCCGGAGGCGCCGTCATCGCGTCTTCTTTCTTTCTCTCCCTGGCCGAGTGTCATGTCGCCTCCCAGAGCGCCGGCGCGGCGACGATCGCCTGCAATCGCGGCGCGAGTCCGGCGGATTCGCCTTTCATTGTCGGCGCGCTCAAGGGCGACGGTCCCGATCGACGCATCCGCCTTGCGAACGGTCTGTGGACGGGGCTTCTGAAGACCGCCGCATCGGGCCTGTCGGTTCGAATCAACAATTACGACCGCACGCACAGCCAACCGAGAAACGGCAGGCCCGAAGCCTTCCGGGCTTTTATCGAGAATGACAGCACGATCGACTATACGCCGAAAATCGAGGGCGCCGGCGATGAAGTGCATATCAGGTTCACTCCGACCTATGTCTGGCGGGACCCGCTATTGTTCCTGCTGAACGACATCAATCTGCGCTCGCGAGCGATCGCCGCCAGCGCCGATCACGGCGCCATCGTTCTCGCGCTGCCTTTTGAAAGCGACGGGAGGGAGGCTGTTTCGTCTTGTCATGAAAATGCGGCCTGCGGATGGGGGCCGGATGACGGCAATAACCGTGCGGGCGCCGAAATTGACAATCTTGTCCTGTCCGTTCCGTTCCGGGCGACCTACAATGCGGGAACTCCGCATGTTCGCACGACGCTAGGGCATGTGACCTATACGGCGGATGTCAGACGCGCCGGTTACTGCCACAACAACGCCTTTGGAGCGTTGTGCGACATATTCGCCGGCGACGCCGAGAACCAGATACGCCAGGGCATAGAATCCTCCATCAACGCCTTCGTGGCGCAAAGCGGGGACGTTCTTGACCGGATGAATGCGGGAATCAACGCAGCGGTCTGCCAGCTCGCGGCCGCTCGCGGACGCGATTGCGCGCAGTTGCGCGATTTCAGTCTTGAAGAAAACGGCGACATAACGCTCGTTTTTTGACAGACGCGCATATGTTCGCCGCGGCGGCGCGGCCGCGCCCGCGGCCGGCGGCGATCCGTTTTAGGTCGAATGCAACGCTTATTCAGCCGCTTCCGTCTCGCCGCAGGCCTTGGCGGTCTCGGCGAGGCAGCGGCAATTGTCGAGCCGCTCAACGCCCTTTTCATCGAGAAATCGGTCGAGCGCTTCGATGATAATGTCCTGGCTCGGCGTTTCGAGCTCGGCCGAAGCGAGCTTCAGCCGCAGAAAGTCGTGTACGGACATTCGGAAAGTGACGGCGGCGCGTTTTGTCGACGCCGCGATCTTCTTGCGCGGGCAATTCTCAGCAAACGCCGCTTCGCCCTCTTCCGGCGCGGTCTTCGGCTCCATGCGCGGCGCGTCGTCGCCCTTGCGCGCGCGCATCGGCGCGATGCGCTGCCACTCTTCGCGCACGGTCCGCGCATCGTCGATCGGTTCGACATGGACCGGCGGGGACTCTTCTTCGCCAGCGGTTTTTTTGTCGACGACATGACGCGCGCCGGGCTCCATCTGGCGCGCCGACGCAGGATCGACGCGAGCATGAGAGAACGCGGCCATGGCGGGCTCGGCCTCGCCCTTTCGCGCAAGAAGGCCCGCGGTCAGGGCGGCGAAACGGCCCTCGCGCGCGCCGCTGTCATCGTCTTCGGGGCGGGAGGCGGTCCGGTCTTCGTAGCTCATTGCGCCGCCCGGCGTCCGAAGACGCGCGCCTTGCCGCCGTTGAAGGCGGGATGAACGATCTGGCCGTCCTGGGATTTGTAGCTGCCGTCGGCGCGCTGCAGGCGGTCATGGAGATAGCGCCAGAGTTCGGAAATCTCCTGCGCGGAGCGGCAGACGGGATCGATCTCCATCACCGTGCGCCCGTCGATCATCGAGGCCGCGAAATCGACGCGGTGATGAATGATGGTCGGCGCGACGGTGCCGTGCTGCGACAGCGCGATCGCCGCTTCGGAGGTGATGCGCGCGCGCGGCGTCGCCGCATTGACGACGAACACCAATTGCTTGCCGCGCGCCTCGACGATGTCGACCGTCGGGCCGACGGCGCGCATGTCGTGCGGCGAAGGCCTTGTCGGCGCGACGACGAGATCGGCGAAGGAAACGACTTCGGAGATCGCGCGCGTCACCGCCGGCGGGGTGTCGATCACGACGAGACGGAAGCCTTCGTCGCGCGCGCGGTCGAGATCCTGAAACAGATTTGAAAACACCGACTGGATGAAGGCGGGCGCCGGATCCTGACGCACGTTCCACCACTTGGCGAGCGAGCCCTGCGGGTCGGTGTCGATGAGCGCGACCGGTCCCGCCCCCTGACGCTCCGCCTCGACGGCGATGTGGCCGGACAAGGTCGTCTTGCCCGATCCGCCCTTTTGCGAAGCGAATACGATGACGCGCATCGACGCGAGCATGCGTCCTCCACGAAATGGCCGAGCGGCGGCGCCGCCCGCGACCAATCGTGGCGCGCGCCTGTTAAATTCCCGACAGGAAGCCGCCGAAAATTTTCATCAAATGCCGGAGAAACGGGAAGCGCCGGAAGCAAGCCTAGATACGCAAGGCCCGCAACCGGCGCGCTTTCGTGAATAGCAGGCGGGACTTAAGGCGAAGTGAAGCAAAGATTAGGGAAGGATGAAGGCGGCGGATAATGAGCCGCAAAGGGCAGCCGCAAGCTCGCGTCCAAGCCGTCTCACCCGACCTTCTTTCTTTTGAAAGGAAAGACCCGCGCCGGGCTCGCCGCCGGCCGCTTGACGGGCGCCAATAGGTGCATATACACTTATTTTCATGAACCGCGCGCCCGAACTCGCCGAAACGCAAGACTGCCTGTGCTTCGCCGCACGGCGAGCCGCGCGCGCGATCACGCGGGCGTTCGACAGCGCGCTGAAGCCGCACGGTCTCAAATCGACGCAGTTCTCGGCGCTCTCCCTGCTTTTGCAGGCGGGCCCCATGTCGGTCGGCGCGCTCGCGTCCCATCTCGGCGCGGAACGCACGACGCTGACGCGCATTCTCGCCCGCCTCGAAGCGCGCGGGCTTGTGCGCATCGCGCCCGGCGAAGACGCGCGCGCGCGCATCGTCGAGGCGACGGCGAAGGCCCGCGATCTTCTCCGCGCCGCCCTGCCCGACTGGCGGCGCGCGCAAGCGGAATTGTCGGCGCTTTTGAGCGCGACCGGCGCCGATTCCATGCGCCGTCTCGCGCGCCGGTCGATGCAATGGGGGAAGGCCGCCGCCTAGCGCCCGGCGGGAGATCTTATGTCGCCCCGGCGGCCGGGCAGAAAGGAGACGTGGTATGACTTATGTCGACGGCTTCGTCATCGCCGTTCCAAACGCGAACAAAGAAACGTTCATCAACCACGCCGAAATGATTGACCGCATTTTCCTGGATCTCGGCGCGGCGCGCATTGTCGAATGCTGGGGCGACGACGTGCCGGACGGAAAGATCACGGATTTTCGCCGCGCGGTGCGGGCGAAAGACGATGAAGCGATCGTCTTTTCCTGGGTCGAATGGCCCGACAAGACGACGCGCGACGCCGCGATGGCGAAGATGCATGAAATGATGACGGCTGACCCGCGCATGGACCCCGAAAAAAATCCGGTGCCGTTCGACGGCAAGCGGATGATCTTCGGCGGATTTCGGCCGGTCGTGACTTTAGGGAAGTAGCGTTCGGGAGCTTTGTTCAACCTCGGGAGAAAGAAATAATGAAGATCAACCCCTATCTCATTTTCAACGGAAACTGTGCCGAAGCGTTTAAATTCTACGCAAAAGTTCTCGGTGCGGATGACCTGACGATTATGACGTATCGCGACATGCCGCCGGGCGAAAACGCCCCGCCCATGCCGGAAAATCAGAAAGATCAGGTGATGCATGCGCGCTTTACGGCCGGCGACACCGTGATCATGGGCTCGGACGCGCCGGGCGGGCGCTACGCCAAGCCGCAAGGCTACGCGGTGAATATCAGTGTCGACACGCCCGAAGAGGCGGAGCGGATTTTCGCCCGGCTTTCCGAGGGCGGCGACGTCGGCATGGCGATGGCCGAGACCTTCTGGGCCAAGCGCTTCGGCATGGTCACGGATCGGTTCGGCACGCACTGGATGGTCAATTGCGATAAGCCAATGTGACCGCAAGCGGCAAATTCAACAGAAAAGAACATCATGACGCCGACGCCCTATCGCCTGTCCGTTGAAACCTTCGTCCCGATGCTGCGCAATCTCGCCAGCTATCTGGACAAGGCCGAAGAATACGCCGAGACGCGCAAATTCGACACGGCCGTCCTCGCCGGCGCGCGGCTCGCGCCGGATATGTTTCCGCTCGTCAAACAGATCGAAATCGCGACCGACATGGCGAAAGACGCCGCGGCGCGCCTTGCAGGCCGCGACATCGTCAAATTCGATCCGCCGGAAGCGAGTTTCGCCTCGATGAAGGCGCGGATCGCCAGGACGATCGACTATCTCGAAAGCCTTCTTGTCTCCGATTTCGAAGGCGGCGAGGCGCGCGGCGTCTCCTTCCCGCTGATCGAAAATTACGTTTTCGAAGCGGACGGGTTTCACTATTTGCGCGACTGGACGCTGCCGCATTTTTATTTTCACGTCGTCACCGCCTACGACATCCTTCGCCATAACGGCGTTCCGCTTGGCAAGCGCGATTATCTCGCTGAGGTCGCGGGCCCGCACATCCACGAATAACCAACCCCAAACGGAGAAAGTCATGATCACCGTCACAGCCTATCGCTGGGCGCCGCCGTTCGCGCAGGGTCTCGTCCGCGACCACCGCGTGCGCTGGGCGCTTGAGGAGGCGGGGCTTCCTTACAGAGAGCGCCTCACCACTCTGGAAGAAAAGGAAAGCGCGGATTATCTGCGCCTTCAGCCTTTCGCGCAGGTGCCGGTCTATGAAGAAGACGGCCTCGTCCTTTTCGAGTCGGGCGCGATCGTGCTCCACATCGCGAAGAAGTCGCCGGCGCTTTCGCCCGACGACGAAAAGGGCCGCGCGCTGATGACGCAATGGGTCTTCGCGGCGCTCAATACGATCGAGCCCGCCGTCCAGCCGCTGACGGTGATCGATCTCATTTACGCCGATGAAGAATGGGCGAAACAGCGCCGCCCAGGCGCGGAGGAATTCGCGCGCGGGAAACTGTCGCGGCTGTCGGCGCGGCTCGGCGACAAGGACTATCTCGAGGACCGTTTCACCGCAGGCGATCTGATGATGGCGTCCGTCCTTCGGATCCTGCGGCACACGGATCTTGTCGCGCGATACCCCAATCTCGACGCCTATCTGAAACGCTGCGAGGCCCGGCCCGCCTTCCAGAAGGCGCTCGCCGACCAGATGGCGGCGTTCAAGGACGCGGCGTAAGGTTAGACGGGCGGCGCGTCGGCTTCGACAAGACGGGCGATGCCGGCGATGCGCGGATTGCCCTCCCAGTCCCAATAGCGCAGGACCGCGCGCGCAAAGTCGCGCGCCATCGAATCGAAGATCGTCAGTAATTCCTCCGCGCGCGCGAGGGTGAACGATCCCTCTGCGCCCTGATCGTCATGGGAGATGAAGGCGAAGAAGTCGTCGCGCGCAATGCCGAGCGCCTTGCACATGACGGCGTAAGGCTCGCCCCCGGGGTCGCGCAGCACGCGCGCGGCGAGTTCGACCGAAACCCCGGCGATCATCGCAACGGCCTGCACCGCTTCCGGCGACGGATCAATCCGCGCCACATGCAGCGTGCGCCGCACCATATCCATGGACACGACTTCGCCATTGGCGCCGCGCGGGCGGTGCCGGCGCTCGAGCATGATCAAGATCTCCTTCACGAAAGGATCGGAGACACGCGAACGGAAGACGCGCGGATACAGATCTTCAAGCGCGTCCTGAATGACGCCGCGATTGAGCGCAAAGCGCGCGAGAATGCGCCGCCGGCGTTCGCCGTCGACCCACCAGAACATCATGAAGCCATGCGCGGGCTCGAGTTCGCGCCGCCGCAGCAGCAGGGCCGGCAATTCGGCGTCCATCGTCGAGCGCGCGACCAGCATGTCGACCGCATGCGGCGACAGGGTGAAGTCGTCGCGCTTGAGAAGCTGGCGCGCGATCTCGGACTCACGCGCAGCGAGCAGCGCATCGGCCACGGCTGTGGTCAAGTTGAGACGGCGCGTGATCAGCGCGCGATGCGTCGTCGTGCCCAGACGCGCCGTCTCGATAAGGAGCGCTTCCGGGATGTGTTCGGCCCCGATCAGGATTTCGCGCGCGACCAAAGGCTCGTCGAGCAGCAGCATTCTCAGAAGCGCCGAAGGCAGCTCGGGCACGCGCGCGACGCGCCGGGCGATCTCCGCCCGCAGGGACTCCTCCACCCGGCCGACAACCTGAAGAAGAATGTCGCCGGCGAGCGAGCGCTCATTGGCCGAGATTTGCGACGCGGGCAGTACGACAATGTCGATGAGCTTCCTGACCAGCAACGCGCGCGGCGAGGCCGGCCCCGCGAGCGCAGCCTCAGCGAGCACATCGTCCGGGGCTTCGGGCCCGGCGGCGGCGTCTATTGTCGTCATCGCATGTCCTTCCGGCCGCGCAGAGGCGAGGCCAAGAAAGCGTTGTAGCGGGAACACCGTTAATGAGGGATTTCCCGAAAGGAGACGGTTTTCAGAGACGAAGCCCCTTCCGGCCTGCTAGGCTCGCGCCCGACATCAGGGCGCGGCCCGCGCGCAAAAGCGCGAAAGTCCGGCGATTCAGGCGCCGGGCGGTCTGGGGGGCGCCGCCGTAAACAAGGGATTAACGCCGTGCCCAATTTGCGTCCGCTCGTCTTTCTCGCTTTCGCCGGCCTGCTCGTTCTCGGCGCCTGCGCCTCTGACGAGGTCCGCCAGCTTCAGAACGAACCGAGCTATGAAGCCGGCTATGGCGACGGCTGCACGACCGGAACGGAGGAGACGAAGAGCTTCTCGACCAGGCGCGTGCGCGACGAATATCTCTTCAAGAACGACCGCGCTTATCGCGCCGGCTGGCGACAGGGCTATTTCGAGTGCAAGAGCCGCGTGCCGCCCAAGAATAACGGCGGGCGCATTCTCGGCGATGATCCCGGACCGTAAGAGCCGTCAGGACCGGCCTTCCTCGCGCTGCGCCGGTGGCGCCCGCCGCGCGCCTCGCCTATAGTTTCGACCTGAGGCGACCGTCGCGGGGGGGGAGTGATGCGTTGGCAACCGATTCTGGCGGTCCTCGGCTTGTCGCTCTGGGCCGGGCCCGGGGCGGCCCAGGATATCATCAACTGCAATACGACCGCCGATCTGTCAGCCGTCGGCCCCTATGCGGCGTCGGATTCGGCGGCGCGCTGCCGGCTGTGGCCGGGGTCGAACAGCGACTTCAAACTCTATTACCCGGCGAACTGGGGCGCCGAGCCTCGCGGCGCGCGGGCCGCGCGCCTCGCCGCGATCGCGGACGCCGTTCGCGACTCCCTCCGCGAATATCGCGCGCTCGGCTTTCTCGACGGCGCGACGACCCATCCGATCCATGTCGCCTATGCGCCCGGCGACGATCCCGATCCCGATCCCGACAACGGCGCCGCCGAAGCGATCACGGACGCCGACCGCCCGACGCGCCACTGCGATATGATGATTTACGGCGGCGGCCCGATGGGCTCGCTCGAACTGCCGAAATTCAAACAGGTGATCGCGCATGAGATGTTTCATTGCGTGCAGATCTTCGCCTTTCCGCAACGCTACGCGCCGGCCGCCTATTGGTGGCAGGAAGGCTCGGCGGAGATGGCTTCGGGTCTCGTTTATCCGTCCGTGAATATGGAATATGACTGGACGAGCGCCTATCAGCAGGACCACGTCCTGTTCGATCACGACTACGCCACGGCGCTGTTCTTCCAGGACTATGCGAACCGCCGCGGAATTCCGGCGTTGATAGCGCTCCTCAAGCGCATGCCGGATTCGCGCGATCCTAACGATCAGTATGCGACGCTGTCTTCCCTCGAAGGCTTCAATGAGAGTTTTCACCAGTTCGGCGAGGACTATATGGATCGCGCGATCGCCGACCCCGGCGGCGGAATGATGGCCCAGCCCGAACCCGGCGCGCGCGACCAATATCCGATTTCGGAGTCCGGCGCGCTGACGCTGTCGACGACGACCTTCATTCTCGACGCCTATATCCTGCGGCTCGACAAGGGCAGGCGCTTCCGCATCAGCGGGCTCGGCCCGGAGGGCGACGACGTCGCCGTGTCCTGGCGATATGCGGGCGAGCCCGGTCGCTGGACGCGCGCGCGGCCCGGCGACGTCATCGAAACCGAAACCGATTGCGACGGGCCCAAACGCATTTTCGTGCTTTTGACGTCGACCCGCAATTCGCCGGAATTCATCGACTATACGATCCACGCCGATGTCGAGGAGAAGCACTGCGAAACCTGCGAATGCGCGGGGCCTGTTCCGGCCTGCGCGGTCGGCTCATGGCATGTGCGCGACGCCTCGCAGTGGGACCCTTACTGGGCGCGCATCGCGGAAATGATGCGCGGCGCGGCGACATTCACGCAGCAACGCGGCGAGATCGACCTCGACATAACGCGGGGCGGCCGTTTTTCGGAAAGCGCCGCCTATGAAGCGACCGGCGAAATGGCGTCAAGTCCGGGCATTACCATCACGACGCGGATCTCCGCGATCGGCTCGGGAACGATCTGTCTGACGGCGGACAATCAGCTTTGCCGGACCTATTCGGACAGCAGCATTCTGAAAGACACCGAATTCAGGAAAGACGGCGCGGTCGTCATGCATCAGTCAGGACCGATGCCGCCCAACACCGTGGTCAAGCATCCTTACGAATGCCGGCCGGGAGAGCTGACGATCCCGACGACTTACCCGCTCGACCCGCCGCTCACCGTCGACTTCCGCTTTTCGCATTAGAGCGATCTGCGAAAACCCGCGCGTAGCGGCGGCAACGCGCCGATCAGAGCGGGATCTTTCTGAGCCGCAGCGCATTCCCGATCACCGATACGGACGAAAAGCTCATCGCCGCCGCGGCGATCATCGGGCTCAAGAGCAGACCGAAAGCCGGATAAAGAACGCCGGCTGCGAGCGGCACGCCCAGCGCATTATAGAAAAAGGCGAAGAATAGATTCTGCCGGATATTGCGCATGGTCGCCCGGCTGAGCGCGCGTGCGGCGGCCACGCCCCGGAGATCGCCTTTCACAAGCGTCACGCCCGCGCTTTCGATCGCGACATCTGTCCCCGTTCCCATCGCAATTCCGATATCGGCCGCCGCGAGCGCGGGCGCGTCATTGACTCCGTCGCCGGCCATGGCGACGACGGCGCCGGAACGCTTCAGCTCCAGCACAAGATCGCGCTTGTCCTCGGGCGATACGCCGGCGCGCACGTCGTCGAGCCCGAGCTTTCGCGCCACAGCCTGCGCGGTCGCCGGCGCGTCGCCCGTCGCCATCACGATTTTCAGACCGGCGCGGTGAAGCGTCCTCACCGCTTCCGGCGTCGTCTTCTTGACCGGATCAGCAACGGCGATCAGTCCCGCCGCGCGGCCGTCGACGGCGACGAACATCACCGTCTCGCCCTCGCCGCGCAGCGCTTCGGCCCTGTCTTCGAGCGCCTGACTGCTCGCGCCGACGCGCGCCATCATCTTCTCATTGCCGACGGCGACGCTCCGGCCCCGAACGACGCCTTCAGCGCCTTCGCCCGTCACGGAAGAAAACTCCGAAGCCGACTCGACGGTCGCGCCACGCGCTTTCGCAGCCTTGACGATCGCCTCGGCGAGCGGATGTTCGCTCGCCTGCTCCACAGATGCGGCGAGCGCGAGCACATCGCTTTCTGCAAAGCCGTTCGCCGCGACGATGCGCGTCAGCGCCGGCTTGCCTTCGGTCAAGGTGCCGGTCTTGTCGACGATCAGCACGCCCGCCTTTTCCAGTATTTCAAGCGCTTCTGCGTTTTTGATTAAGACTCCGGCCTCCGCGCCGCGCCCGACGCCGACCATGATCGACATCGGCGTTGCCAGTCCCAGCGCGCAGGGGCAGGCGATGATCAGCACCGCAACGGCGTTGACGACGGCGTAGGCAAGGCGCGGCTCCGGCCCGACAAGGAGCCAGATGAGAAATGTCAGCGCGCTCGTCGCCATCACCGCCGGCACGAACCATGACGAAACGACATCGGCGAGGCGCTGGATCGGCGCGCGGCTTCTTTGCGCCTCGGCGACCATTTTGACGATTCGCGCGAGCGTCGTGTCCTCGCCGACGCGCGTCGCGCGCATGACAAAGCCGCCCGAGCCGTTCACCGTCCCGCCGGCGACCGAATCGCCCGGCCCCTTTTCGACCGGCAAAGGCTCGCCGGTGAGCATTGATTCGTCGACGCTCGACCGGCCTTCGATGATCTCGCCGTCGACCGGGATCTTGTCGCCGGGGCGCACGCGCAGCTTGTCGCCGCTGCGCAGCGCGTCGAGCGGGACTTCTTCTTCCGAGCCGTCTTCGCAGACGCGCCGCGCCGTCGGCGGGGCGAGCGAAAGCAGCGCCCGGATCGCGCCCGAGGTTTTCGAGCGCGCCGAAAGTTCGAGCACCTGCCCCAAAAGCACAAGCGTCGTAATGACGGCCGAGGCTTCGAAATAGACCGGGACGCGCCCGGCGTGGCTGCGCATCGCTTCTGGAAAAAGTCCCGGCGCAGCGACTGCGACCAGCGAATAGAGGAAAGCAACCGCCACGCCGAGGCCAATCAGCGTGAACATGTTCAGGTTCATTGTACGGATCGATTGAACGGCGCGCGCGAAAAACGGCGCGCCGCCCCAGAGCACCACCGGCGCGGCGAGCGCCAATTGCAGCCATTGCGCCCATGGCGCGGCGGCGAAGGTTTCGAGCGGCTTGCCCGGAATGAGATCGCTCATCGCGAAGACGAAAAGCGGAAGCGTCAGAACCACGCTCGCCCTGAAGCGGCGCGTCATGTCTTTGAGCTCGGCGTTCTCCTCTTCGCCGGCGGCCGGAACGCCTTCAGGCTCCAGCGCCATGCCGCAAAGCGGGCACGATCCCGGTTTCGTCCGGCGCACTTGCGGGTGCATGGGGCATGTGTAGACCGTTCCCGAAAAGCCGGGCGGAACCGTGTCGTATTTCCCGCCGCGCGCCGAATCCGCCGGCGCGGCGTGATGATGACCGCCCTCGAGGGGCGCGCAGCATTCATGACGGTCGCCGCCGCGCGCCTCGTGGGCGGCTTGGCGCTTTGCTCCGGTCATGCTTTTTCTCTGTTGAAGAAGTTATAGAGCGGAACGAAAACAACCGCGGCGTACCAGCCATAAAGATAGGCTTCGACAGCGCCGATCAAAAAGCTTTGCAGCGAGATGAAATGGAAGCCGGGCATCATCCGCTCCCATGCCTGATGCATGTGCAATCCCTCGGGCGCCGCCAGCCCCCAGAGAATGCATAACGTGAACGTGATAAGAAGAAACAACGAAAGCGCATTGCCGAGAACGGTTATTTTCATAACTTTCTCCATGGTCTTACGTTTGCAGCGCACTCGCCATCAATCGTGATTGTCGTCGTGGTGATGATCGCCGCCTTTGTGTTCTTTCATCATCTCGTCGTGATCTTCCGGCGCGCTCGCAACGAGCGCATTGTAATCCTCCGGCGATAGCGACGGCAGCTTTTGCAGAAACGCGACCATGTTCCAGATCATCTCGTCATCATGCGTTTTGCCCCATGCGGCCATGCCGCTCGCCTTTATGCCGTGCTTTATGATCCAGAATTCCTGCGCCGGCGTCTTATCCGTTCCGTGCGCGAGTTGCGGCGCCGCCGGATAGAGGCCTTGCGCAATTTCGGTTTCCTCCGCGCCCGGCGCCAGATGGCAACCGGCGCACATCTCCGCATAAAGACCGGCGCCGGCGGCGACTCGCGCGGGATCTTCAAGATCGTTCGGGACCGCGACAGACTTCGCGCGCGCTTCAACCGAGCGTTCGCGCGCCGTAGTGAGCAGCCAATAGACAGACTTTGAATGCGGGACGTCCGCGGCGACATTGACGGCGCCGGAATAAAGAGCGGCGAGGCCGATGACGGCGGCGAGGCCGATGACGATCGCGGCGCCCGCCAGCATCCACGGCGCCGACCTTCGAAACTCTCCGCGCTCAATCATATCGATCCCACCTCATTTCCTGCCCCTTATTTCCTTCCTTCCAAACATAAGGCGCGCTTATTTTCGCCGCGCTCTTGTTCTTA
Organism: Alphaproteobacteria bacterium; assembly: GCA_016125425.1. GTDB lineage: Bacteria > Pseudomonadota > Alphaproteobacteria > Caulobacterales > Parvularculaceae > Amphiplicatus. Next base: position 64,134 of record WGLT01000012.1, on the reverse strand, counting down.
AAACCATAAGCGCACGCCCGCCACCAACGAAACCGCGCCCGGTGCGCCACCCGCGGCGCGCGTGAAATCGGCCGTCCGACCGGCATCGCGCCGCCAGGAGACGCCGATATAAGGCGCAAACTGTCGCCTGATTTCATAACGCAGTCGCGCGCCCGCCTCCGCCGAGGTCAGCCCGGACCCGAGACCGAGCTCGGGGACGTCCTGCGCCGAGAGATTTATCTCCGTACGCGGCTGAAAAATAAGACGCTGCGTCAACAGCAAATCGTATTCGACTTCGATGCGCGCCGTCGCCTCGCCATGGCCGCTGATGAAAGCCGCGGCGTCGATGTCGAAGAAATAGGGAGCGAGCCCCTGCACGCCGAGCACGGCGTAAGTGCGGTCAGGCCCGTCGCGGACATCACGGCGCACGCCGCCCTGAAAGTCGAAATAGCGCCCGATCGCGCGGCTCCACAACGCCTGGACTTCGGCCTCCTCGAGGCCGCCTTTGAACGCCGTTTCGCCTTCGCTCTTCCACCAGAATTTGTTGACGTCGCCGCCGTACCAGCCTTGCGCATCCCACAAAAAAAGCGGATCGCCCTCGCCGGACTGATATTCGAGGCGGTCGGCCATTGCGAACCACGCGGGGGTCTCGCCGTGGTGATGGCGCAGCATCGCGCGCGCCGCCGCCATCTCCTGCGGATCGTAATAGGCGTCCGCAGCGTTTTGCGCATCCGCCGGCGCAGCGACGACGACAGCGAGCAGAGCGGTCAAGGCGAAGCGGATCATGCGTCGCTCCCGTGCTTCATGCCCGGCATATGTCGCATATCGCGCATGTCATGTCCGCCGGCGCCGCGCGGCGCGACTTCAACGGTCTGCATCATGCCTGCGGCCATGTGATAGAGAAGGTGGCAATGAAACGCCCAGTCGCCGACCGCGTCCGCGGTGACGTCGAGCGACACTTTCTCGCCCGGCTTGACGATGATCGTATGTTTGCGCGGCTTTCTGTCGTCGTCGCGGTTGACGACGTCGAAGAACATGCCGTGCAGATGAATGGGATGCGACATCATCGTGTCGTTGACGAGCGTCAGACGCAGCCTTTCGCCTTCATGGAACAGGATCGGCTTTTCGACGGCGGAGAATTTGACGCCGTCAAAGGACCACATATAGCGATGCATGTTTCCGGTGAGATGAATTTCAAGCTCGCGGCCCGGAGCGCGTTTGTCCGGATTCGGATGAAAGCTTTCAAGCTGGGCGTAGGTCAGAACGCGATGGCCGACATTCTCCAGTCCGAGACCCGGGTCCGACAGCCGGTTTTGCGGCGCGGCTGCGACCATGTCGACGCCGACGCCGGTCTTGATTGTCTTTTCGGCGCCGCCGGACATATCGTGACCCGTCGCGCCGTGATCCATATGCGCCATGTCCATGCCGGACATATCCATGCCGTTCATGCCGCCGCCGGCCGTATCCATGTCGCCCATAGGCATGTGCGACATGCCCATGTCTTTCATGGTAAGGCGCGGCGGTTTTCTGAGCGCGGGAACGGGCGCCGTCATGCCGGCCCGGGGCGCAAGCGTCGCGCGCGCATAGCCTGAACGGTCGATGGTCTCCGCCATCAGCGCATAGGCGCGATCCTCAGGATGCAGAATGACGTCATAGGTTTCGGCGACGCCGATCTGGAATTCGTCGGTTTCGACCGGCCTCACATTCTGCCCGTCGGCCGCGACGACCGTCATCGGCAGGCCGGGAATGCGGACATTGAAGATCGTCATCGCCGACGCATTGATGATGCGCAGGCGCACGCGCTCGCCCGGCGAGAACAGCCCGGTCCAGTTCGCCGCCGGCCCGCGGCCGTTGACGAGATAGGCGTAAGTCGCGCCGCCGATATCGGCGATGTCCGCGGGGCTCATCCGCATTTCGCCCCACATGGCGCGCTCTTTCAGTGTCGGGCCAAGACCGTCGCGGCCGGCGTCGCGCATGAAATCGCCGAGCGTGCGCTTTTCGAAATTGAAGCTTTCGGCGTTCTTCTTGAGTTTGGAGAACAGCCGCTCCGGTTTCATGAATGTCCAGTCGGAAAGGACGATCACATGCTCGCGGTCATAGGCGACGGGGTCTTCTTCCTTCGGATCGATGACGATCGGCCCGTAATGGCCCGATTGCTCCTGCAACCCGGAATGGCTGTGATACCAATAGGTCCCCGACTGCTTCACCGGAAAGCGATAGGCGAAGGTCTCGCCGGGTTTTATGCCGGGGAAAGACATGCCAGGCACGCCGTCCATCTGGAACGGCAGAAGGACGCCGTGCCAGTGGATCGAGGTGTCGACATCGAGACGGTTCTCGACATTGATCGTAATCACGTCGCCTTCCCGCCAGCGCAACAGCGGCGCCGGCAGAGCGCCGTTGACGAGGATTGCGTCTCCCGCGCGTCCGTCGATCGACACGCGCGCGCGCGAAATCGCGAGATCGAATCGCGTTCCCGTCAGCGCTTCCGGCCGCCGGGTAAGCCCGGCGCTGCGCGCCCAGGGCGCAAACAGGCTTTCCGCCGCGACGGCGCCCGCGAGCCCCGTCGTTCCGCGAATGAATGCGCGCCGCGACCACATGCCGTTTGACCTCCGGTCCGGATCCGGTTATATGCCATATACCCCTATAAGGTATATGTCAATGAGCCGCGCCTGTCATGACCGCGCTCCGATCGTCAAAAGGCTGAACCGCATCGCCGGCCAGGTGTCGGGGGTCGCGCGCATGCTTGAGGAAGACCGCTATTGCATCGACGTCTTGACGCAGATCCGCGCGGTCAAGGCGGCGCTCGCCCGGGTCGAGGACGCCGTTCTCGAAGACCACGCCGCAACCTGCGTCGCCGAGGCGATGAAGTCGGGGAGCGCCGCGGAAAAGCAGAAAAAATTCGAGGAGCTCGTCCGACTGTTCGGGAAGTTCAAAAGCTAGCGCGTCGCAATGCGCGTCCGCGCGAAGCGGCCGGGGTTTCGCGCCGGCCGGCCTTGTCCTGCCTCTGCGACCGCCGCATCCGGAATGGAAACGGAGCCGCTCACTCGGCCAGTTTCAACCGCCGGCGCTCGAAGACCTTCAGAACCTGCGCAAGATCATGGCCGCGTTTGAGAATGACGCCGCCCATGGAAACGACCAGCCACTGGCCCTGTTTGCCGGCGAGTCTCGGCCGCTTTTCGATGCGATAGAGCGGCGCTTCCGCGGCGCGGCGGAAAACCGAGAAGACCGCGGCGTCCTTCAGATGATCGATCGCATAGTCGCGCCACTCGCCCGCGGCGACGAACTGTCCATAGGTGGAGAGAATTCGCGCAAGCTCTGCGCGGGTGAAACTCGTCGCGGCGCCTCTGGCGGGCGGACCCTGACAGGCGGACTGAAGCTGCATTGGAGGGATTATTCGCCCTCCCCGCGGCCCGGCGCAAGCGTTTACCGCCGCCGGCGGGCCGAGGCGCTCGCGGCTTCGTGAGGGTAAACGGGTCTTCACCAAGAATTCGCCGCAATTCCTTCCTTTGCGCGCCGCAATCGGGCGCGAGACTGAAACAGTCGGGCGGGCGCGGCCGGACCGGAGATTCCGGTTAATCATCGCCCCCAGCCCCCGGGAAATCATGTCCCCCCGCCCCGCCCGACGATATCCTTCCATGCGTTCCAGCGGCGCCGCGTATCGGCGCCGTTGCTTTTTGCGGCCCCGCGCCGGGACGCGGCGCTCAGGCGGCGCCGGGCGATGTCGCAAAGCGCCGCGCGACGAGCGCGATCGGCGGCCCGAAAAACAAGACATTGAGACTGATCGATACGAGCAGGGGAACGAGCGGCGGGACCGGCCGGGGGCCGATCGCCGAAAGCGGAATGACGACGAAATTCATCACGATCCACGCCGCCGCGCCGAAAAGCAGGCCGCATGCGACCGGCCTTTTGATCAGCACCCTGATTTTGCAGCTCGCCGCCACATAAATGGCGGCGGCGGCGATCGCGATGGCGAAATGCGAGGCGAAGCCCGCCGCAGCGGTCGACAGCCCGCCCTCATAGGCGGCCTTGCCGAACCAGCCGCTCGCGACGGACTGGCAGACGCGCATGACGCTGACGCCTTTCCAAAGCCCGTAAACGACGAAGGCGCTCAGAAGATCGGCGCCGCCGCCGGCGAGGCCGGAAAGAAGGATCGCCGCGCCAAGGCGGGCGCGCGGGATGGAAATGTCCGGCGCCGTCATTCTCTCCCTTCCGGGTTCGTTTCTTTACGGACGATAGCGCGCGCCGCGACAAACGTCTCGAGATTATCCAGCGCCTCGGCCCAGCCCGTGCGATGATTGTCGCGCGCGGCTTCGTCGGCGAATTGTTCGTGCAGCAATGTCAGCAGGCACTTCTCGCCTTCGTCCTTGAAAACAAGCGTCACCCGCGACTGGCGCTCCGGCGTCGAAATCCAGCTCCAGGTGAAGACGAGCTTTTTCTCAGGCTCGACGTCGAGATAGGTCCCGCTCACGTCATGGTCTTCGCCGTCCGGCGTTCTGAAGCGAACGCGGAAGCGCCCGCCGACGCGCACATCGGCCTCGGCGTGCAGGGTGACGGCGTCTTTCGTCGCCCACCAGCCGAGCATGCGTTCGGGCTCGGTCCAGGCCGCATAGACAAGGCGGGCCGGCGCGGCGAACCGGCGCTGCAATTTGAGGCTCGGATTTACGGCGGCGCCGGCCATGCCCAAGCTCCCTTTCTTGCGCCCCCTTTAAAGGAAGGGAATATGCCTCTCATTCCGCTGTCTTCCTCAGCGGCGGGCCGGTGAATTCGGCTTCGATGACGATGTCGACCTTGTCGCCGACGCCCATGGTCGTCCCAGGCGGGGGCAGGCCGTAATCGACGCCGTAATCGGATCGTTTAATCGATCCGTGTGCAGAAAATCCAATGCGCGCATTCGGCTCGTAAGGATGGCCGGCGTAGCCGCCATTATAGACGACTTTCAGAATGAGCGGATGCGTTTGACCGCGCAGGGTGAAATCGCCTGTGACTTTCGCCGTATTAGCGCCCGTTACTTCGACCTTCGTCGTCTTGAACGTCATCTGGGGATAGGCCTTCGCATCGAGAAATTTCTCGCCGGTCAGCATGGCGATAAAGCCTTCCGGCGGGTTTGCGGGATCGATCGATGACGCATCGATGCTCGCTTCGACAGCGGATGATGCGGGATTTGCGGGGTCGAAATGCAACGCCGCGTCGAATTTCGAAAACCGCGCCGTCCAGTTTGAAAAACCGATATGATCGACTTTGAAGACGAGGCTCGCATGCGCCTTGTCGAGCGTGTAATCGCCGGCGGGCGCGGGCTCGAGGCCGGCCGGCGTCAATGTCGTCGCCGCCGCCATTTGCGTCTTCGTCGCCGCCGATTCGCCTTGGCCGCAAGCGGCGGCGAGCAGAAGGATCGGCGTCAAAGCCGCCGTCAGCATGCGTTTCATTTTCATCTCCTGATTTTAGCCGCCGCCTGGCTTCGGCGCCCCTGACCGGTCGGGGCGCGATCGCTGTCTTCAGGCCGCCGCGCGTTACTGATTGATCTCGGGCTCGACGAGTCTCGCAAGGTTGCCGAGCGATTCCTGCCAGCCGAGATAACAAGCCTCCGCAGGGATCGCGTCCGGCAATCCCGACTGCACGATTTCAAGTTCGGTTCCGCAGGACACTTTCTTCAACGTCACGGTCACCTGAATTTGACCCGGCAGATTGGGATCGTCGAATTTGTCGGTGTAGACGAGGCGCTCGCCCGGTTTCAGCTCGACATATTCGCCGCCGAAGGAATGGCTTTTGCCCGTCGTGAAATTTCGGAAGGACATCTTGTAGGTCCCGCCGACTTTCGGCTCCTGATGATGCACCGTGCAGGTGAAGCCGTTGGGCGGCATCCATTTCGCCGCCGCGTCCGCTTCAATGAACGCGCGATAGACTTTTTCGGGGCTCGTTGCGAGGACGCGGTGCAAACGGACTGTATTGGTCATTGTCGCCTTTCCCTTTCTGATCACATTATTCGCTCCCCGCCGCCTCGAGCGCGGCGAGATCGAGTTTCCTCATCGTCAGCATCGCGGTCATGACGCGGGCGGCGCGCGCGCCCTCCGCGCTGTGGAACAGCTCTGCGAGCTTCGTCGGCGTGATCTGCCAGGAAAGCCCGAACCTGTCTTTCACCCAGCCGCACGGGCCTTCCTCTCCGCCGCCGGCGACGAGCCTCGACCAGTAAAAATCGACTTCCGCCTGGCTTTCGCAGGGAATCTGCATGGACACGGCTTCATTGAACCGAAAATGCGGGCCGCCGTTCAGGGCGAGGAAGGGCTGGCCGTTCAATTCGAATTCGACGGTCATGACGGAGCCGGCCTCCTTGCCGTGAACATCCCCGCCCGCCTCCGGATATCGATTGATCCGGACAATTTTGGAATTGGGAAACAGCGAGCAGTAGAAACCGGCCGCCTCTTCGGCCTGGTCGTCGAACCACAGACAGGGCGCGATCTTTTTCATGACGGCCTCTTGCAGCGCATTCCAGCGGCTTCTCCGAAGCTCCTACCGTATTCCGTGTACGGATTTCTTATCCGCCTGAACCTCCTGAAGATAGGCGTCGAGACGCTCGAAGCCTTCCTCCCAGAAGCGGCGATATCGTCCGAGCCACGCATCGACGCTTTTCAGGCCTTGCGGGTCGAGCCTCGCCGGACGCCGCTGCGCGGCGCGCTCGCGGGTGATGAGGCCGGCCCGCTCAAGGACTTTGAGGTGCTTGGAGACGGCGGGCAGGCTCATATCGAAAGGCTCGGCGAGCTCGTTCACGGTCGCTTCCCCCGAGGCGAGCCGGGCGAGAATCGCCCGCCGCGTCGGGTCGGCGAGGGCGGCGAACGCCAGGTCCAAAGGATCGCCGGACATCTCGGCTAAACCTCTCAGTTAATTAACTTATGTGTTAAATACAGCCCGCTTCCGCGCCCGTCAAGAAGGCCCGGCGGCGCGAATGCGTTGACCCGGAGCGCAAAGCCCCGGCAGGAACGGAGCGTTCAATTCGAAACCGGCCAGCCGCTCATGTCCTCAGTCGTCTCCGTCGCCCTTCCCGTCTTTGCGGTCATCGCCGCCGGCCTTCTCGCCGGACGGCTCAAGCTCGCCACCGCGGAGGACTCAGCCGCGCTCAATCGCTTCGTCTTTCGCTTCGCCATGCCCGCGGCGCTGTTCGGCCTGATGTCGGGCGCAAAGGGGCTGTCCGGCGAAGACGGGCTGCTCGCCCTCTCCTATGGCGTTCCCGCGCTGATCGTAATGTCCGCCGCCTATTTCATCGGCAGACGGATTTTCAGGCTTTCGCCGCCCGACGCCGGCGCGCACGCTTTCGCATCGACCGTCGGCAACGCGGTTTTTCTCGGCCTGCCGATCGCGCTCGGGGTGGGAGACTGGGCGCGCCCCTTCGTCGTTCTGATGCTCGTCGAAGGCATTCTCATCATCGGCGTCGGCGCCTCGATCATGGCGGCCGACGAAAACGAGAAAAAGGCAGGCGCAAGCGAAGCGCTGCTGCGGTTCTTCATACGGCCTCTGAAAAATCCCATCGTCGACGGCGCGCTGCTCGGCTTTATGGCCGCTTCGCTCGGCCTGACGCTGCCGGGTCCGGCGCGCGCCTTTTTCGATTTGATCGGCCATGCGGGCGGACCGGTCGCGCTGTTTTCGATGGGACTCTTTCTGGCGACGCATCCTTTGCCGGACATGAAGCAGTCCGGCCTGAAGATCGCCGCGATTCCGTTGCTCAAAATGCTCGCGCTGCCGCTGCTTGCGCAGGCTGCGATCCGCAGTCTCGGCGTCGCCGAACACGACTATCTCGCGGCGATCGCGCTCTTTACGTCGATGCCGACCGCCGTCGGCGCTTATGTGATGACGACGCATTACGGATATTATGTAAAAGAAACCGTCGCCGCGATCGCGGTCTCGACCGCGCTTTCCATTGTCACGATTTCAGGCGTATTGATTGTGTTTACGGGCGGCGGCCCGCTACCCTAGCCTTACGACAAACGGGGGATCCGATGAGCGCGACGCGGCGAATGGCGTTTCTCGCAGGCGGCGGCGCCGTCATCATTGCAGGCGACGCTCGGTCGATCGCCGCGCGTCTCGTCGACGCATGACGCGCGCCGCGCGCCAGCGGCAGGCGACGATGCCGCGCACGGTGTGGGCGCTCGGGCTCGTCAGCTTCTTCATGGACGCCTCGTCCGAAATCATCCACGCGCTCTTGCCGCTGTTCCTGACGGGAACGCTCGGCGCAAGCGTCGCGGTCGTCGGGTTGATCGACGGCGTTGCGGAGGCGACATCTTCGGTGACGAAAGTTTTTTCGGGCTGGGTCTCCGACCGCTTCCGGCGGCGCAAGCCTCTTATCCTTCTGGGCTACGGACTTGCGGCGCTTTCCAAGCCGCTGTTTCCCCTTGCGACGGCGCCGGCGCTCGTACTCGGCGCGCGGTTCATCGACCGCGTCGGCAAGGGGATCAGGGGCGCGCCGCGCGACGCGCTTGTCGCCGATGCGACGGCGCCCGAAATCCGCGGGCGCGCCTACGGATTGAGACAGGGGCTGGATACGGCCGGCGCGCTCGCCGGACCGCTCGCCGCCATCGGGCTGATGGCGCTGTTTTCTGACGACATCGTCCGCGTGTTCTGGATCGCCGCGATCCCGGCCTGGATCGCCGTTCTCGTCGTCGCCGCGGGCGTGCGCGAATCGGGCGCAGAGAGCGCGCCCGCGCCGCGCGCGGCCCTTCGTTTCGCGGACGTCAGGAGACTCGGGGCGCCTTTCATGCGGGTGCTGACGATCGGCGTTCTCATATCGCTGGCGCGTTTCAGCGAAGCCTTTCTTGTTCTGCGCGCGACCGGCGCCGGCCTGTCGATGATGCTGGCGCCGCTTGCTTTTGTCGCGCTCAATCTGTTCTACGCGCTCGGCGCCTATCCCGCCGGCGCGCTTTCGGACCGCATCGCCGCGCGCGGGCTCCTGCTTTCGGGGCTCGGGGTTCTCATCGCCGCCGATTGCCTTCTCGCCTTTCCGCCGGGATTGGCGGGCGTTTTCGCCGGAATCGCGCTTTGGGGATTGCATATGGCGCTGACGCAGGGGCTGCTGGCCAAGCTCGTCGCAGACACCGCGCCGGAGACTCTGCGCGCCAGCGCCTTCGGCGTCTTCAATCTTGCGGGCGGATTGGCGGCGCTTCTCGCCAGCGTTCTCGCCGGACTCGTCTGGACCGAATTCGGTCCCGCGGCGAGCTTTCTGGCGGGCGCCGGATTTTCAGCGGCGGCGTTCGTTCTCGTCATCGCAGCCCTCGCGCCGCATCGCCGGAGCTGAAACGCGAAGACAGCGCGCGCGGGCGCGCTATTCCATGATGTCTTCGTTCCAGAGATCGGGATGCTCGGCGATGAAGCGCGCCATCAGGTCGATTGACTCCTGATGCGCGATGTCGATCACCTCGACGCCGCGCTCGCGCAGAAAGGCCTCGTTGCCGCCGAAATTCTTCGTATCGTTGATGATGACGCGGGGAATTTTGAACTGCACGATCGTCCCCGCGCACATCATGCAGGGCGAAAGCGAGGTGTAGAGCGTGACGTCGCGATAGCTCGCCTGGCGCCCGGCCTTGCGAAGCGCGTCCATTTCCCCGTGCGCGATCGGATCGCCCTTCTGGACGCGCTGATTATGGCCCGATGAGAGCAGCCTTTGCCCGCGCGCGACGACCGAGCCGATCGGCAGTCCGCCATTATCGGCGCTCTTTTTCGCTTCGAGGAAGGCGAGTTCGGCGAAGCGGCGGTCCCAGTCGGTCAGGCGGCTCATCCCGGCTCCTCCAGACGTCAACGCGCAAAGTCTAGGCGGTTCCGGCGCCGAGCCCAAGCTGATAGGATCCTGCGCCGAATGACAGCCGCCCGCGCGGGGAGAAACCAGAAAATGGCGAAGACTTTGACCGTGGTCGACCATCCCCTCGTCCGGCACAAGCTCACCATTTTGCGCGACAGGACGACGCCGCCGCCGCTTTTCCGGCAAGTGATGCGCGAGATCGCCCCGCTCCTTCTTTACGAAGCGACGCGCGATCTCGAACTTGGCGAGACCGATATCGAAACGCCGCTCGAAAGCGGGCGCTTCCCGACGCTTGATTCAGGTTCCGTCGCGCTGATTTCAATTCTGCGCGCGGGCAACGGGCTCGTCGACGGCATGCTCGATCTCATGCCCTCCGCGCCGGTCGGCCATGTCGGGGCGTATCGCGATCATCAAACGCTCGAGGCCGTGCGATATTATTTCCGCGTTCCCGATCGCCTCGGCGAGAGACTGGTCGTCGTCGCCGATCCGATGCTCGCGACCGGCAATACGGCGTCGATGGCGCTCTCGTTATTGAAGCGCGCCGGCGCAAAACGCCTCAAATTCGTCGCGCTCGTCGCCGCGCCCGAAGGCGTCGCCGCCCTCGCCAAAGCGCATCCGGACGTGCCGATCTTCGCCGGCGCGCTCGACCGCGGCCTCGATGAAAAGGGCTATATTCTTCCAGGCCTCGGCGACGCCGGCGACCGGCTTTACGGGACATTGTGAGACGCGCATGGGTTTTCAGTTCAAAACCGTCCCCACGATTATTTTCGAATCCGGCGCGGCGGCGCGTCTCGGCGAGATCGCCAAGGACCGGATGCGCAGGCCCATTCTGCTTACCGACACGTTTCTTCTGGAGGCGGGCCTTGTCGCGCCGGCGATTGAGAGCCTGAAAGCCGCCGGGCTTTCCCCCAGCGTTTACAGCGAGTGCGAAGCCGACCCGCCGGCGCCGGTCGTCAGAAAAGCCGTCGAGGCCGCGCGCGAGTCGAAAGCCGACGGCGTCATCGCGATCGGCGGCGGGTCCTCGATGGACACGGCGAAGATCGTTGCGGTGCTGATGAATTCCTCGCAATCGCTCGAAGAAATCTACGGCGTCGGCAATGTCAAAGACGCGCGCGCGCCGCTCATCCTCGCCCCGACGACCGCCGGCACGGGCTCGGAAGTGACCGACATCGCCGTCATTACGACCGAGGACGACCAGAAAATGGGCGTCGTCGCCGAGCAGCTATTCGCCGATGTCGCCGTCCTCGACGCGACGTTGACGCTCGGCCTGCCGCGCGAGGCGACGGCGGCGACCGGCATCGACGCCATGGTCCACGCCATCGAAGCCTATACCTCGAAGATCAAAAAGAACCCCGTCTCGGACGCGCTCGCCCGCGAAGCCCTGAAATTGCTTGCGGCGAATATCGTATCCGCCTGCGAAGACCCGCAAAATCTTCAGGCGCGCGAGGCGATGCTGCTCGGCGCGATGCTCGCGGGCCAGGCTTTCGCGAACGCCCCGGTCGCCGCCGTGCACGCCCTCGCCTATCCGCTGGGCGGGGTCTTTCATGTGCCGCATGGGCTGTCGAATTCGCTGATGCTGACGCCCGTCCTGCGCTTCAACGCCGAGGTCGCGGCGCCGCTTTACGCCGAGCTCGGCGACGTCATCGGCGCCGAAGCGACGGGCGGTTATGACGCCCGCGCGGAGGCCTTTATCGCCAAGATCGCAAATCTCTGCAAGGCGACCGGCGTCAAACAACGCCTCCGCGACGTGCATGTCTCGCATAACGATCTGCCGCGCCTTGCCGAGGATGCGATGAAAGTGACGCGTCTTCTGCAAAACAATCCGCGCGAGGTCGCCTATGACGACGCGCTGAAGATGTATGCGGAGGCGCTGTAGCGATGGCGTCCGCCCGCGCCGCCTATAAGCGTTTTCTTCCCGTGCAGACGCGCTGGGCGGACAATGACATTTACGGTCATGTCAACAATGTCGCCTATTACGGCTATTTCGACACCATCGTGAACGAGTATCTGATCGCCGCCGGCGCGCTCGACATTCATAACGGCGACGTCATCGGCCTCGTCGTCGAAACGGGCTGCCGGTATTTCGCGCCGCTCGCCTTCCCCGAAAAGCTCGAAGGCGCCCTTCGCGTCGCCAAAATCGGCAATTCCTCCGTGCGCTACGAGATCGCGATTTTCAGGCAAGGCGAAGAGGCGCCCGCCGCGGAGGGCCATTTCGTCCATGTCTATGTCGACCGCGCGACCCGGCGGCCGGTGACGCTGCCGGCGGCCTTTCGCGAAGCGCTCGAGAAAATCGCCGTCTGAACCCCGGCGCAGGCCGCAGTTCCCTTCCCCGCGAACCTTCGATAAACCACCGTCAAAACCGCGAGGGACCATGGCCCGCATCCAGACGAAGATCGATACGCGCTCTGAAGGGTTCGCCGCCAATGCGGCGGCGATGGGAAAGCTCGTCGAGGAGCTGAGAGCGAACACGGCGAAAATCGCCGAGGGCGGGGGCGCGCGCTACGCCGAGCGCCACAAGGCGCGCGGAAAATTGCTGGCCCGCGAACGCATCGAAAGGCTGGTCGATTCCGGCTCGCCTTTTCTCGAGCTCGGGGCCTTCGCCGCATGGGAGATGTATTCGGGCGACGTCAACGCCGCCGGCATCATCACCGGAATCGGTCGCATCAATAATGTCGAGTGCATGATCGTCGCCAATGATCCGACGGTCAAAGGCGGCGCCTATCATCCGATGACCGTCAAGAAGCATTTGCGCGCGCAGGAGATTGCGGGCGAAAACCGGCTGCCCTGCGTCTATCTCGTCGAATCGGGAGGCGCGTTCCTTCCGATGCAGGACGAGGTTTTTCCGGATAAGGACGATTTCGGCCGTATCTTTTACAATCAGGCCAATCTCTCCGCCGCCGGCATTCCGCAGATCGCCGTCGTGCATGGAAGCTGCACGGCGGGCGGCGCCTATGTGCCGGCGATGTCGGATGAAGCGGTCATCGTGCGCAAACAGGGAACGATTTTCCTGGGCGGCCCGCCGCTCGTCAAAGCCGCGACCGGCGAGGTCGTCTCCGCCGAGGAGCTCGGCGGCGGCGACGTGCATGCGCGCGAGAGCGGAGTCGCCGACCATCTCGCCGAGGACGATGATCACGCGCTTGGGATCGCGCGCGCCATTGTCTCGCGCCTCAACTGGAGAAAACTTGGAAATCTTGCGACGGCGCCCGCCGAAGCGCCGGTCTATCCCGCCGAGGAGATATACGGCGTGGTCGAGGCGGACGCGCGCAAGCCCTATGACGCGCGCGAGCTGATCGCGCGCATGGTCGATGCGTCCGATTTCGACGAGTTCAAGCCGCTTTACGGCTCGACTCTGGTCACGGGGTTTGCGCGCTTGCACGGCTTCCCCGTGGGCGTGCTCGCCAATAACGGCATTTTGTTTTCGGAAAGCGCGCTTAAAGGCGCGCATTTCATCGAGCTTTGCTGCCAGCGCGGCGTGCCGCTCGTCTTTCTGCAGAACATCACCGGCTTCATGGTCGGCCGCGCGGCGGAATCAGGCGGCATCGCCAAGGACGGCGCCAAGCTCGTCGCCGCGGTCGCGACGGCGCGCGTGCCGAAATTCACCGTGGTCGTCGGCGGGTCTTACGGCGCGGGCAATTACGGCATGTGCGGGCGCGCCTATTCCCCGCGTTTTCTGTTCATGTGGCCGAATGCGCGCATCTCCGTCATGGGCGGCGAGCAGGCGGCGAGCGTGCTCGCGACCGTCCGCCGCGACGGGCTCAAAAAGGGCGAGGACTGGCCCGCAAAAGAGGAAGAAGACTTCAAGGCGAAGATCCGCGCCGACTATGACCGGCAGGGCTCGCCCTATTACTCCTCCGCGCGCGGCTGGGACGACGGGATCATCGACCCGGCGCAGACCCGCGATGTCTTGGGGCTTTGCATTTCGGCCGCGCTCAACGCAGCCGTAGAGCCGACGAAGTTCGGCGTTTTCAGGATGTAGCGCCGCCCTTCGCGCTTTGGCGAATCCCGCGCGGCCTCTATAAGGAGGCGCAAAGGGAGGACGCCCCGATGGCGGAAGAGGTGCTGACGGTCGACATAGACGCGCGCGGCGTCGCGCGCCTTGTCATGAACCGTCCTGAGGTCAAGAACGCCTTCAATACGGCGCTGATCGACGCGCTCGCCGAAAAGACCGCGAGCCTCGCCGCCGACAAGGCGGTGCGCGCGATCGTGCTGACCGGCGCGGGCGGCGCCTTCTCCGCCGGCGGCGACCTCAACATGATGCGCGCGGCGGGCGAGATGTCGGACGCCGACAATCTGCGCGAAGGCCGGCGCCTCGCCGGCATGCTGCGCGCGATCAACGACGCGCCGAAGCCCGTCATCGCGCTCGTCAATGGCGCGGCGATGGGCGGCGGGGTCGGCCTCGTCGCGGCCGCCGATATCGTTATCGCCTCGGAGGAGGCTTTCTTCGCGCTCTCCGAAGTCAAACTCGGCCTTATCCCGGCGGTGATCTCGCCTTTCGTCGTCGCGGCGATCGGCGAGCGACAGGCGCGCCGCTTTTTCCTCACCGGCGAGCGCTTCGACGCCGAAACCGCGCGGCGCATCGGCCTTGTCCACATGGTCGCGATGCCGGCGCAGCTCGACGCGACGCTCGACGGCGTGTTGAAGCAGATCCTCTCCTCAGGCCCGCGCGCGGAGGGCGAAGCGAAAGCCTTGATCCGCGACGTCGCGCGCCATCCCTATACGGATGAATTATTCGACGATCTCGCGAGCCGCATTGCGCGCCTTCGGGCAAGCCCCGAAGGCCGAGAAGGCATGACCGCCTTCCTTGAGAAGCGCAAACCGAACTGGATCAAATCGTAAGGGCAAGCCTATGGCCGGGATCGTCAAGGAGCGCATGACCGCCGTCATCGAGGGCGATTTCGCCGTCTTTCTCATCGGCATGCGCATCAACAAATACTGGAAAGTCTGGAAATGGGCGCCCGTCGCCGACGCCATGCGCAAAATGATCGTCGAGCTTGAAAGCCATCCGGAGGCGGGACTCTTGCACGCGCGCCAGCATTTCGGCCTGCGCAATGTCATGCTTGTCCAGTATTGGCGGAGTTTCGATCATCTTCACGCCTTCGCGACGCAATCGAACGGTCCGCATCTGTCGGCGTGGAAAGACTTCAATCGGGCGATCAGCTCAAATGGCGACGTCGGCATCTGGCATGAAACCTTTCTCGTGCCGGCCGGCAGCTACGAAGCCTTCTATAACAATATGCCGCGTTACGGCCTCGCCCTGGCGGGCGATTGCGCGCCGGCGCGCGGCAAGCGAAAGTCCGCGCGCGGCCGGCTCGGATTGACGGATGGCGAAGACCTGGCTTTGTAGCCCCGGCGAACTGCTGATCGAGAGCGACGAATGTTCAAAAAGATCCTCATCGCCAATCGCGGCGAAATCGCCGTCCGAGTCGCGAGAACCGCGCGGGCGCTCGGCGTTCGAACCGTCGCCGTTTATTCGGACGCCGACAAAAACGCGCCGCATGTCAGCGCCTGCGACGAGGCCGTCCATATCGGCGCCGCCGCGCCCGCGGACAGCTATCTGAGGATCGAGCGCGTTATCGAAGCGGCGCGGAGGACCGGCGCGGAGGCCGTTCATCCCGGTTACGGCTTTCTTTCGGAGAACGCCGATTTCGCCGACGCGCTCGACGCGGCCGGGGTCGTCTTCATCGGCCCGACCGCCGAGACGATCCGCGCCATGGGCTCGAAATCAGCGGCGAAAGACCTGATGGAGAAGGCGGGCGTGCCGACGACGCCCGGCTATCAGGGCGAGGATCAGTCGCTCGAGACTTTCGAAAAGCACGCGAGGCGCATCGGCTATCCGGTTCTCCTGAAAGCGACGGCGGGCGGCGGCGGCAAGGGCATGCGCATGGTCGCCGATGAAAAGGATCTCGCCGAAGCGGTCGCGGCCGCGCAGCGCGAGGGCAAGTCCGCTTTCGGCGACTCGCGCCTGCTCATCGAGAAATATCTGCCGCGCGCGCGCCATGTCGAAGTGCAGATCTTCGGCGACGGCGCAGGCGAAGTCGTGCACCTGTTCGAGCGCGACTGCTCCGTACAAAGACGCCATCAGAAGATCATCGAGGAAGCGCCGGCCCCCCGCCTGCCCGCGAAAACGCGCAAAAAACTTCTCGAAGCGGGCGTCGAGGCGGGCCGCGCCGTCAATTATCGCGGCGCCGGCACGGTCGAGTTTCTCTATGACGGCGGCGAGAACGTCTATTTCATGGAGATGAATACGCGTTTGCAGGTCGAGCACCCGGTTTCGGAGGCGATCACCGGCGTCGATCTCGTCGAATGGCAATTGCGCGTCGCGGCGGGCGAGAAACTGCCGCTCAAACAGAGCGAGATCAAGGAGCGCGGGCACGCTTTCGAGGCGCGGCTTTACGCAGAAGACGCGGAGAAGAACTTTGCGCCCTCCGTCGGCGTGCTGACGCGGCTCAGCCTGCCGACGCGCGCGCGTATCGATTCCGGCGTCGAGGAAGGCATGGGCGTAACGCCTTATTACGATCCAATGATCGCGAAAATCATCACGGCGGGCGGGACGCGCGAGGAAGCGCTCGGACGCCTGGCCGCCGCGCTCGCCGAGACGCGCGTCGCCGGTCTTGAAACGAATGCGCGCTTTCTTCACGCTCTGAGCACGGATGAAGATTTCGCAAAAGGCGAAGTCTCGACGCGTTATATCGAGGAGCATGCGGAAACGCTTTATGCGCGGGCGCCGTTTGACCGGCGCGTCCTCGCCGCAGCGCTGCTTCATCGGCATTTGAACGCCGCGCCGGCGGGCGACGATCCGTGGGACAGGCTGACGGGCTTCCGTCTCAACAAGCCGGCCAAGGCCGCTTACTGGATCGAGATCGACGGCGCGCCCGCGCTCGCGCGGCTCGTCTTGAAGGACGGCGCCTATGAGGCGATCGTCGAACCCAAAGCCTCCGCCGCGTTGAGACGCGAGGGCGAAGCCGGCGGCGAAACGAACCGGTTTGAATTCTCCGGCGCGCGCGCGGGCCGGGATCTGCGCCTGTCGATCGACGGCGGGCGCTTCGACGTCGCCTTCGCGCCGCATGGCGAGGCCGTCCGATTCTGGATCGGCGCCGATTTCTGGGACGTGCGTTATCCCGACCCCTTGTCGGGCGCGCTCGGCCACCACTCGGCCGAAGGCACGCTGACCGCGCCCATGCCCGGCGTCGTCACGCTGCTCAAGGCCGCGCCCGGCGATGCGGTCCCGGCCGGCGCCGTCCTCCTCGTCATGGAGGCGATGAAGATGGAGCACGCGATCAAGGCGCCGCATGACGGGCGGGTCAAAGCCTTCCGCTTCAAGGCGGGCGATCAGGTGAAGGACGGCGACCTGCTGGTCGAATTCGAGGAAGCGCCGTGACCGTCGCCATTCTCTATCGCTGGCGGGTCGAGCCCGCAAAAGAACGCCAGTTCGAGGCGGCCTGGCGCGAAGGCACGAAGCTGATCCACGAAAAATGCGGCTCTTACGGCGCAAGGCTGCATAAGGGAAAAGACGGCCTATATTGGTCCTATGCGCTGTGGCCGGATGAGCAGACGCGCCGGAAGTGTTTCAGGGAGTCGGGCGTGACGGACGCCGCCTCGTTCAAGCGGATGCAGGACGCGGTCATCGAATATTTCGACGAAATCGCGCTCGACGTCTGCGTCGACGAACTTGAGGCGCCGCCGGAAGGAAAGAAATGAGCGAGCGCGTCACGATCGTCGAAGTCGGCCCGCGCGACGGGCTGCAAAATGAAAAGGCGACGCTTTCCGTCGCGACCAAGGTCGAGCTGATCGAGCGGCTCGCCGCCGCCGGATGCCGAACCGTCGAGGCCGGAGCCTTCGTATCGCCGAAATGGGTGCCGCAAATGGCCTCGACAGACGAGGTGATGGCGCGGCTCAAACGCGCGCCCGGCGTCTCCTATCCCGTGCTCGCGCCCAATCTCAAAGGCTATGACGCCGCGCACGCGGCCGAGGCCGACACCGTCGCGATCTTCGGCGCGGCGTCGGAAAGCTTTTCGAAAAAGAACATCAATGCGAGCATCGCCGAGAGCATCGAGCGCTTCCGGTCCGTCGTCGACGCGGCGAAGCGCGACGGCGTCAGGGTGCGCGGCTATGTCTCCTGCGTTCTGGGATGCCCTTATGAAGGGAAAATCCCTGTACGGAATGTCATCGCAATGGCGAAGGCTCTCTACGACATGGGCTGCTATGAGATTTCGCTCGGCGACACGATCGGCGTCGGAACTGCGGGACAAGCGCGCGCGCTGATCCGCGCTGTCGCCGGCGAAGTTCCCGTCGCCGCGCTTGCGGGGCACTATCACGACACATACGGGCAGGCGCTCGCGAACATCTATGCGAGCCTCGAAGAAGGCGTCAGAACCTTCGATTCCTCTGTTTCCGGATTGGGCGGCTGCCCCTATGCGGCCGGCGCCTCCGGCAATGTCGCCTCCGAAGACGTCGTCTACATGCTGGAGCAGTCGGGCTTTTCGACGGGAATCGATCTCGATCGCCTGATCGAAACGAGCCTGTGGATATCGAACGCACTCGGCCGCAAGCCCGGCTCGAAGGTTACGCGCGCGCGCACGGCGACTGCCTGAAGCGGCAGGCGCGCGCCGATTTCGACACTCATGCGCGGGGGGCGCAGACGGAGGCGCCCGAAGCCGGCGCGCGCCAACCGCGCGCGCCTTTGGACTTTGTCTCAGATCTTCTCTTTGTAATGCGGGTCGATGTCGACCGGGATATCCGCCATGGACGCGATGACGGCTTTCGCGTTGTCATCGGTGACGGCGTTCTGATCGAGGAAGGTTTTCGCCGCCGCATAGTCGCCGTTTCCTTCGATGACGACGACGTCATGCGTCAAATCCTTGATCGCCCGCTCAAGCTTGGCGAAATCGATCCGGTAGCGCTGCGCGTCGGCGTCCCAGACCGCGCCGCCATTGCGGACCATATAGTGATATTGAAAAGCGGCGCCGCGGCCATGGGCTTCGTTCGTGCCGAAGCGCATGGCGCGGAAGACGCCGACGAAATAAGTCGCGAGGAAATTGTTCTTCTCCGCCGCGGGCAAGTCTCCGCGCTGCATCATATAGAGAATGTTCCAAGCGCCCATCACGTCGGCCTTGCCTTCTTCAATCGCCGAATAAAGCTCTTTCAACTGCGCGCCGACCGTCGTCTCCCGGCCGTCGACCGTGATCGTTCCCGGCCCCATCGAATGGGAGAGTTCGTGGAACAGGGTTTCGAGTCCCATATATTTCTTCACAAGCAGCGAAGCCTGATCGGGAACGAGCACATGCTCGGCCATGGGCTGCAATATCGTCTGGAACTTGGCGTCGAGAACATTGTTGAGCAGCACTTTCTTGGCGCCCTTCGCCTCGCGCACGCGCTCGTCGTTGGGCAGATTGAACGCAACGGTCTGCACCGCCTTGGCGTTGTCGCCGCCGCCATGCACCTGGTTTGCGACGGCGATCGGCGAGTCTGAACCGCGATTGAAATTCTTGTATTTGTCGTCGACGGGAAGGTTCGCCTCCATGTCATGGAGGTAGTTCTTGTATTTCGCGACAGCCGCGCTCTCGGCCGGATTCTTCACCGTCACAAAGGCCTCGAAGGCCGTCTTGTAGCCGAAAAGCTTGTCCGTATAGACCTCATAGGGGCCGATCGCGACCTCGATCGGGCCCTTGAGATCCATCCACGCGAGTTCGGATTGATAATAGTCGTCCGACAGAAAGGCGTCGGCCCGCAGCATAAGGAATTTCTTCAGCGAGGCGTTCGACGTTATCCGCGCGGCCTGGCGCAGGAGCCCCGCGGCCGGCTCAAGCCATTCCTTGTAATATTCAGAATACGGAATGGCTTTGAGGCCGCCGTTTTCGTCGCGGCGGATCACCGTGTAAGGGCTCTTGAACGCCTGCTCGTCTTCAGGATGCGCGGCGATCCACTGTTCGAATTCGTCTTTCGTCATGTCGGCCGGATAAAACCCCGCGCCGGCCGGAAGCGCCGTCGAGCCGTAGAACGGCTTGTCATGATCGAGCGAATCCCACGGACCCATATTGAGGTCGAAAAGCTGCAGAAGAAGATCCTTGTCCGTCAGATTGCTCGCGGCGATCTCCGCGCGCCATTTCGGATTGTCTTCGTCCCGCTGGCGCAGATAGATCTCGGACATGATCGACGCGGCCTGATTGAGAAGATTGACGACCTGCTTGTCCTCCTCGGAAAGGAAAGACACATCCGGGTCCATATCGATATCGGCGAATTTCTGTTTCATCGCGACGAGCGCGTCATGGCCGGCGACATAAATCGCCGGCGCCGCGGCTTCGTCTGCGCCGTCCCCGGAGGCCGGCTGGGCCGGCTTTTCCGCCGAACAGGCGGCGACAAGGGCGAAGACCGAGACAAGAACGAGCTTACGCATGCAGATACAGTCCTTTCGAAGACCGGGTCCTTTCGCTTGAACGGCTGCAACTCCGCTCTAAGCGAGGCCCGCTTGGATCAGAAGGGAGCGACGTTGTGCCGATTCGCGCGGGAGATCGCGGCGCGCGCGGCCGATTTCGCCTTTGTGGCACCGCACTCGCGCGGTTAAACTAGATTTCAGACAGGCCGGCGACAATCCGCGCGGCGTAATAGGCGAAACAGGTGGAGTGAATGCGGCTTCCGGTTGTTGCGGCGTGCCTGGTTCTGGTCGGCTCCGGGCTTTCCCCGGCGCGGGCGGAGGATTTCCACGCCTGGCTCGAGCATTTCCGCGCCGAAGCGGCGGCGGCCGGAATCTCCAAGCCCGTGATGGACGACGCGCTGACCGGGCTCAAGGCGGATGACCGGGTGATCAAGCTGAACGATAATCAGCCGGAATTCTCGCGGTCGATCTGGGACTATCTCGACAGCGCCGTCTCCGACAAGCGCGTGGCGGACGGCCGCGCGGCCTACCAGGCGAACAAGGCGCTGCTCGATTCCATCGGCGCGGCCTATGGCGTCGACCCGGAAGTCATCGTCGCGATCTGGGGCCTTGAATCGTCCTATGGCGCGCTGCCCGGCAATTACGATGCGATCCAGTCGCTGGCGACGCTCGCCTGGAAGGGCCGGCGTTCGGCCTATGGGCGAAGCCAGCTCATCGGCGCGTTGAAAATCATTCAAAACGGCTATGCGAGCCGCGCCCAACTCAAAGGCTCGTGGGCCGGCGCGCTCGGCCAGACGCAGTTCATTCCGACGACCTATCTGGCTTACGCGGTCGATCATGACGGCGACGGGCGCCGCGACATCTGGAACAATCTTGGCGATGTCTTCGCTTCGACCGCCAATTATCTCGCCGCCTCCGATTACGCGACGGGAGCGCCTTGGGGCGTGGAGGTGACGCTCCCCGCAGGTTTCGACTACGCCCTCGCCGATTCCGACCACCATCGCGCGCTCGCTGAATGGGCGGCCTCCGGGATCGAGGCCAAAAAGGGTGAGCTCATCGACGATTTCGACCCCAATCTGCGCGCGCGCGTGCTCCTGCCCGCCGGCGCGAAAGGACCGGCTTTCCTCGTCTTTCCGAATTTCGAGGCGATCCTGCATTACAATAACTCGACCGCCTACGCGCTCGCGGTCGGCCTGCTTTCCCAGCGGATCCGGGACGCCGAGGCGCCGATCATCCAAGGCGACTGGCCGCGGGACGACCGGCCGCTCACGCTCGACGAACGCAAAGCGCTGCAGCAGGCGCTCAAGGAAAGAGGCTTCGATCCGGGTCCGGTCGACGGGGTGATCGGAGCCGGCACCAAACGCGCCCTCAGGGCCTGGCAGAAGAGCCGGGACCTGCCGGCCGACGGCTACGCCTCGGAGAAGACGCTCGCGGAGCTGACATCCCATAATTGAAATAAATTGTAGTAATACGTGATTCTCACGGTATTGCTGCAATGCAAAATCGCGCCTATCTGCTCCCTCATGTTGCGCCGCACAAGAGCATCCGGCGCCCCAGCGACAATCCTGAGGGAGAATGAAATGACCGTCGCCAAGAAGACCACCGCCCGCAAGACCGCGGCGAACGGCGGCGAAGCCGCCGCGACCGCGAAATCGGCCGCCAATGGCGCGCACGACCAGTTCGACACGCTGTTCGCGGCGTTCACGACAAACGCCGACACGCTCCGCGATCAGACGCAGGAGTTCATGGATCAAGTCCGCGCCAATTTCGAAACCGCACAGTCGCGCTTCAAGAAGGCGAACGAAGAGCTCGTCGCCGCCGCCCGCGAAGAAACGGCCGAGGCGGTCGACTTCGTCAACAATCTGTCGCGCGCCGGGACTATCGCGGACGCGCTCGATCTGCATCGCGAATATTGGACGGGCCGCCTCGACGCCGGCGTCGAGCGCGCCAAAGCCTTCGCGGAAGCTTCTCTCGAAGCGACCCGCGAAACCTTTGAGCCGTTCTCAAAATCCCTCGGCGCCTTCGCGCCGGCCGGTTTTGAAAAGTTCATGCCTTTTGCGCAAAAGTAAGCGTACAGTCTGAGTAGCGCATCAACGGGGCCGCCCTTCGGGGCGGCCCCGTTTTGCTTTGTCCGATCTTGCTCTATTGGCTTGCCCATGAGCGGCGGCGAGCATAGCGGACGCCTTGAAGGCGCCGACATTGATTGGGAGACAGGCGCGCCGCGTTCGCGCCGCTTCGGCGACATTTATTTTTCCGGCGACGGCGAGGCGGAGGCCGAGCACATTTTTCTCGCCGGGAACGATCTCGAAACGCGCTTCCGCAGCGCCAGGCGGTTCCGGATCGGCGAACTCGGCTTCGGCACGGGCCTCAATTTTCTGAAGACATGGGAATTGTGGGAGCGGACGGCGCCCGCCGGCGCGACGCTGTTTTATGTCACGGTCGAAAAATTTCCGCTCTGCGAAGAGGATCTCGCGCGCGCCCACGCCGCCTGGCCGCATCTGGCGGCGCGCGCCGCGCGCTTGCGCGCCGTCCTCCCGCCGCCGGCGGCCGGCCTGCATTGCATCGAAATCGCGCCGCGGATCGTCCTCATGCCGGCGCTGGGCGAAGCGGGCGAAATTCTGGCGCGCCTGCGGTCCGGGATCGACGCCTGGTATTTCGACGGCTTCGCGCCGTCGAAAAATCCCGCCATGTGGTCGCAAGAAATCTTCCGCGAGGCGGCGCGCCTTTCGGCGCCGGGGGCGACTTTCGCGACCTTCACCGTGGCGGGCGAGGCGCGCCGGGCGCTGACGGCGGCCGGCTTCGCGGTCGAAAAGCGTCCGGGCTTCGGGCGCAAGAAGGAGATGCTCGCGGGACGAATCGAAAACCCGGCGCCTCCCGCGCCCCGCGCGCCCTGGTTCGAAAACGCAAGGCCCCGCTGGCTCGAAACCGGCGCGCGCATCGCCGTCATCGGCGGCGGCGTCGCCGGCGCGAGCCTTGCCCACGCCGCCCGCAATGCGGGCCTTATCGCGACGATCATCGAAAAGGACGCGCTCGCGGCGGGCGCGTCGGGCAATCCTGCGGGTCTTATCATGCCGCGCCTTGATCTCGGCGAAGACGCGGCGGCGCGGTTCTTCCGACTAGCCTATCTTCATACGGTCCGCTTACTGAAAGATCTCGGCGCGCCCTTCGAGCAATGCGGCGTTCTTCTTTGCGCGAAGGACAAGGCGGAGCGCGAGCGGCAAGAGAAGATTTTCAAAGCGCGGCTGCTTCCGGAAAGCTGGATAGAATTGCGCGATGAGGGTCTCTTTTTTCCGCAGGCCGGCGTCGTCGATCCGGCGAAATTCGTCGCCGTGCTCGCCGGCGGCGCGGAAACCGTCAGGGCGCGCGCGATCCGAATCGCTCACGAGCATGAAAAGCCGGTCGTCGCGCTCGAAAACGGCGAACGAAGGGATTTCGACGCCGTCATTCTCGCAAACGGCGTCGAGGCGCTCGCTTTCGACGCCGCGCGCACCCTGCCGCTCGCGGCGATCGTCGGTCAGGTCGACTTTTTTCCCGATGCGCCGTCGATTGCGCATGCGATCGCGTGCGGCGCCTACGCCGCTCCCGCGCCGGGCGGCGGCCTCGTCATCGGCGCGACTTATCAAAAACGCGCGCGCGGCGAAGAACCCGTCCCCTCGCGCGCGGCGACGGCGGAGAATATCGAGGTCGTCGCGCAATTCGCGCCGGAGGCGGCCGCGCATCTGCGCGCCGAGGCTTCCGCGCCGCGCGCCAGCCTTCGCTGCCAGACGCCGGACCGTCTGCCGCTCGTCGGGCCGCTGCCCGATGTCGATTATTACGGCGCGGTCTATGACGATCTGCGCCTCGGCGTGAAAAGCGATTATCCGCCCGGCGAGATGCTGCCGGATCTCTATATATTGTCGGGACTCGGCTCGCGCGGCCTCGTCACAGCGCCTTTCGCGGCCGCGCAGATGATTGCGGGGCTGGCCGGCGCGGCCGTCGATGTCGACATCGCCGAAGCGCTCCATCCTGCGCGCTTTTTCATCCGGGAATTGAAACGCGCGAGGACGATGCGCAAGGCGTAAGGCGCGCGCCTTGCCCGGCCCGGGGGCTTGGGGTTAAGTCCTCCACAACATCATTGGAGAGTTTCTAATGCGCGAAACGCCCTTCGGCCCGATCTACGACAATGTGCTTCAGGGCATCGGCAAGACGCCGATCGTGAAACTGTCGAAGTTCGACGTCGGGCCTTGCGAACTCTTCCTGAAACTTGAGTCGAACAATCCGGGCGGATCGATCAAGGATCGCATCGGTCTTGCGATGATCGAAGCGGCGGAGAAGGAAGGCAAGCTGAAGCCCGGCGGCGCGATTGTCGAAGCCACAGCCGGCAATACCGGACTCGCGCTCGCGCTTGTCGCCGCGCAGAAGGGATACAAGCTCACCATCGTCGTGCCCGACAAGATGGCGCAGGAGAAAATTTTTCACCTGAAGGCGCTTGGCGCCGAGGTGCTCCTGACGCGCTCGGATGTCGGCAAAGGGCACCCGGATTATTATCAGGACGTCGCGCAGCGCATCTCGAATGAGACCGGCGCCTTTTACGTCAATCAGTTCGGCAATCCGGCGAATCCGAAAGCGCATGAGACAATGACGGGCCCGGAAATCTGGGGGCAGATGGATGGGAAAATGGACGCAATCGTCGCCGGCGTCGGCTCGGGCGGCACGATCTCCGGCCTTTCGCATTTCTTCGAAAAGACGGCGCCCGAAGTCGAGATCGTTCTTGCGGACCCGAAAGGCTCGATCCTCGCCGACTATGTCAATACCGGATCGAAGCCGAACGCCGTCGGCTCCTGGCTGGTCGAAGGGATCGGCGAGGATTTCGTCCCGGACATTTGCGATCTCAGCCGCGTCCGCCGCGCTTATGAAATCACCGACAAGGAAAGCTTCGAAGCCGCGCGCGATTTGCTCAAGAAAGAAGGCATTCTCGGCGGCTCGTCCTCGGGGACGATTCTCGCCGCGGCGTTGAAATACTGCCGCGAGCAGAAGACGCCGAAGCGCGTCGTCGCTTTCGTCTGCGACCGTGGCGACAAATATCTCTCGAAGATGTTCAATGACTACTGGATGTATGATCAGGGCTTTTTGAAGCGCGCGCCGAAAGGCGATCTCACCGACCTCATTTCAAGAAAGCATTCAGAGCGCGCGACAGTCACGGTCAAGCCCGACGACACGCTGATGATCGCCTATGGCCGGATGAAACTCTACGACATTTCGCAGCTTCCCGTCCTGAATGAAGATGGCTCGATCGCCGGCATTATCGACGAGGAAGACATTCTTTTCTCGGTCGTTCGCAACCGCGACAAGTTCAAGGATCCCGTGAAATCGGCGATGACCTATCGCGTCGAAACGCTCGACGCGACGGAGTCGATGGAAGAGCTCCTGCCCGTCTTCGCCAAGGGCCATGTGGCGGTCGTTTTGAAAGACGGCAAGTTCGAAGGCCTTATTACGCGTACGGACTTGTTGAATTATCTGAGATTGCAGGTGGCGTGAAGCATGGCGATCGCACTCTACGGCCTTAAAACCTGCGATGCGTGCCGCAAGGCGTTGAAAGCGCTCGAAGCGAAGAAGAAACAAGTCGCGTTTCACGATCTGCGCGCTGACGGCGTTTCAAAAACGCAGATCGAGAAATGGGCGAAGGCGGCGGGGTGGGAAAAGCTTCTCAATAAAGCCTCAACCACCTGGCGCGGCCTTCCCGACAAGGACAAGGAGACTGTCGACGCGAAGAAAGCGCTCGCGCTCCTCGCCGCCAATCCGACTCTCATCAAACGCCCGGTGATCGAGGCGGACGGGAAAGTCTTCGTCGGCTGGTCAGAGGCGGTCCGGAAGGCGGTGCTGCGCTGACCGGAATAATAGTCCGTCATCCCGCGCGCGCCGCAGCGCGCAAGCGCTGCGGCGCAGATGCGGGATCCGGGAGCGGCATCCTGCGGAGCGAACAACCGCTGGATCCCGTGTCTGCGGCGCGTCATGGCGCGCCGCGCCGCGCACGGGATGACGCAGTCGGAGGGTAAGACATGACGGAGCCGCGCATTCTCGTCGACGCTGACGCCTGCCCGGTGAAGGAAGAAATCTACAAGGTCGCCTTCCGCTACGCCGCGCCGGTGACGGTCGTCTCCAATACGCCGCTGCGCGTTCCAGATCACGAATTGATCGAACGCGTCGTCGTCAGCGACGGATTCGACGCCGCGGACGATTTCATCGCCGACCGCGCGGACGAAACGACCATTGTCGTCACCGCCGACATTCTGCTGGCCGACCGATGCCTCAAGGCCGGCGCCGTCGTCATCGCGCCGAACGGCAAGCCTTTCACCGCGGATATGATCGGCGGCGCGATCGCGACCCGCTCCATCATGGCGGATTTGCGCGCGGGCGCCGGCGGGCTCGGCGAGGCCGGCGGCGGCCCGCCGCCCTTCGCGAAAAAAGACCGCTCGCGCTTTCTGTCCGCGCTCGACGAGGCGCTGACCCGCATCAAACGCCGCGCCCGTTAGGGGCGCACTTGGGCGCGGCCTGAAAGTGCGCTAGGCGCTAGCGCGCCGCCGCCCGAGGGAGCCTCGCATGACCGACAACAAGAACCGCCCCGCCTTTTCGACCCGCGTCATCCATTCGGGCCACGGGCCAGACCCTTTAACCGGCGCGGTGATGCAGCCGATCTATCAGACTTCGACCTATGCGCAGGCGAGCCCCGGCGTGCACAAGGGCTTTGTCTATGCGCGGGGCGCGAACCCGACGCGTTTCGCCTATGAGCGCTGCATCGCCGATCTCGAGAACGGCCATCGCGGCTTCGCCTTCGGCTCCGGCATGGCGGCGATCTCGACCATGCTCGAGCTTTTTCCCGCGGGCAGCCACATCATCGCGATGGACGATGTCTATGGCGGCACTTTCCGGCTGTTCGAACGCGTGCGGAAAGACTCCGCCAATCTCTCCTTCAGCTATATCGATCTGACGAAAGCGGAGAATCTCGAGGCCGCGATCAGACCCGAAACGAAGCTCGTCTGGATCGAAACGCCGACCAATCCGCTCCTGAAAATCGTCGACATCGAAGCGATTTCAAAAATCGCGAAGAAACGCGGCCTCGTACTCGGCTGCGACAACACATTCGCCTCGCCTTATTGCCAGCGGCCGCTCGATCTCGGCGCGGATATCGTGATGCATTCGGCGACGAAATATCTCGCCGGCCATTCGGACGTCGTCGGCGGCGTTCTCGTCGCCAAGGACAAGGACCTCGCCGATCGCCTCGCCTTCCTCCAGAACTCCATCGGCGCGATCCAGGGCCCGTTCGATTCCTTCCTCGCTCTGCGCGGCCTGAAGACGCTGGCGCTCCGCATGGAGCGGCACGCCGCGAACGCGCTCGTCCTCGCCGAATGGCTAGAGCGCCATCCCGCGATCAGCCGCGTCTCCTATCCCGGCCTCAAAAGCCATCCGGGCCATGACGTCGCGCGCCGGCAAATGGACGCATTCGGTGGAATGATAACATTATTCCTCAAAGGCGGGCTGGACGCGGCGACGGCCTTTCTGGAGCGCGTGCAGCTCTTCACGCTCGCCGAATCGTTGGGCGGCGTGGAGAGCCTCGCCGAACATCCGGGCATTATGACACACGCCTCCATCCCGCCCGAGCGGCGCAGGGAGCTCGGCGTCGACGACGCGCTCGTCCGATTGTCCGTAGGCGTTGAAGACGTCGAGGATCTGCGGCGCGATCTCGACCAGGCGCTCAAGGGCCTGTGATGGAGGCGACGCCGCCCCGAAAGACGGCGTCGCCCTTTATCGCCGGCGGGGGAGAAAGCCGGCGACCTCTTGGGGCTCGCTGTTCGCGGCCCGAACCTGTTCGGGGATAGTCTGCAAGCGCAATATCCCAATGGCGATGTTTCGCCCACCAGTACGCGACATCAAAGCGCTCTCACACAAGGTCAGCGGAGCTAACGCGATTTTGAAAATCCGGTCAACAGCAAGCGCGCGCTTTCGATTGCGGACGGACTATGCGTATGATCGTCGCGCCTGCCGTCGGTGAGGAGAATCAGATTGCTAGTTGAAAATTCCGGGAGCCTCGCCGACCGCATCAACCACGCCCTGACCCCAGTCAGTGATTTTGTAAGTTCGATTATCTTCTATTCGGTGAAGATCGGCGGCGTCGATCTGCCGCTCGTTGTGATCTGGCTGATCACGGCGGCGGCGGTGTTCACCATTTCCCTGCGATTTATCAACCTGCGCGGATTCAGCCACGCTTGGGGACTCGTAACGCGCGCAAAGAGCGCGCATCACGGCGACGGGGAGATTTCCCATTTTGAAGCATTGTCGTCGGCGCTCTCAGGCACGGTCGGTCTCGGCAATATCGCCTCGGTGCCGGTCGCCATCGCCATAGGCGGGCCCGGCGCCGTGTTCTGGATGATCCTCGCCGGCTTTCTCGGCATGACGTCGAAATTCGCCGAATGTTCTCTTGCAGTGAAATATCGGCGGGTGCAGCCGGACGGACGCACGATCGGCGGGCCGATGTTCTATATCGAAGACGTCTTCGCGCGGCGGGGCCTGAAACCGGTCGGCAAATTCGCCGCCGTCTTTTTCGCCGTAATGGCGATGGGCGCCTCGGTCAGCGTCTTCCAGGTCAATCAGAGCTATGCGCAGTTCTCAAGCGTGACGCATATTCACGCGCCGGTCGTCTTCGGCGTGATCATGGCGGGCCTCGTTGCGGTCGTCATTCTCGGCGGCATACGCCGCATCGGCAAAGTCGCTAGCTTTCTTGTCCCCTTCATGGGCGCGCTCTATGTCTGCGCCGGGCTCGTCATTATCGCCATTAACTATGCGGCGATCCCGGAAGCGGTCTCGACGATATTCAAAAGCGCTTTCGGACTCGGTCCTCTCGGCGGCGGCATGGTCGGCGCGCTCATCAACGGCATCCGGCGCGCGACCTATTCGAACGAAGCCGGCGTCGGCTCGGCGGCGATCGCCCATTCGGCGGTGAAAACGAGCGAGCCGCTGACCGAAGGCTATGTCGCGCTTCTGGAGCCGTTCATCGATACGATCGTCGTGTGCACGATCACCGCGCTCGTCGTCGTTGTCACCGGCGCCTATGAGCCCTATCTCTTCAAGGAGCATGTCGTCGGCATCCAGATCACCTCGGCCGCCTATGCGAGCGCCTTCTCGTGGTTTCCGTATATTTTGCTGGTCGCTTCGCTGCTCTTCGCATTCACGACGCTGGTCAGCTGGGCGTTTTACGGCTCGCAGGCCGCCGCCTATCTGTTCGGCCCGTCAAAACGAACCGATGTGACGTTCAAGATCGCGCTTTGTCTGCTCTTGTCGACAGGCGCCGCCGTCTCGCTCTCCTCGATCATCAATTTCATCGACTCGATGCTGTTCGGCATGTGCATTCCGAATATCATCGCGCTCTATCTTCTGCTTCCCGAGCTCAAGCGCGACGTCAAAGCCTATGAGAAGAAATATCTGAAGAGCCCGAAGACGGCGCGCGAGGCGGTCTAGCCCGCCCGCGGATGCGCGGCATCGTAAACAGCCAGCAGATGCTCGGCGTCGACTTTCGTGTAGCGCTGCGTCGCGGCGATCGAGGAATGGCCTAAAAGCTCCTGAATGGCGCGCAGATCGCCGCCGCCGGCGAGAAGCTGCGTGGCGAAGGCGTGGCGCAGCGCATGCGGCGTCGCGCTGTCGGCAAGCCCCAGCGCGCGGCGATGGCGGGCCATTGTCTCCTGCGCGAGACGCGCCGATAGAGGCTTGCCGCGTACGGAGTAAAAGAGCGGGTCTTCGCTCGCCGCGCCAAACGGGCAAAGCCTCTGATAGGCGCTCGCGGCCTCGCGCACGACCGGGATCACCGGCACGTCGCGCGTCTTGCCGCCCTTGCCGAGAATGCGCAGACGTTCGCCGAAAGGCGCGTCGCCCTGCTTCAGCGAAAGCGCCTCGGAAATGCGCAGCCCCGCGCCGTAGAGCAAGGTGAAAAGCGCGACGTCGCGCGCCCTGATCCAGGGCGCAGCCTCCCCCTCGCCCGCCCGCGCGATCAGGGCGTCGGCGTCGCCGGCGCTGAGCGGGCGCGGCAGGCGCTCTTTCAGTTTCGGTCCGCGCACCGCGGATATCGCGTCGTTCTCGATGTCCTCGCGCCGGCGGAGATAGGAAAAGAAGGCGCGCAGCGCCGAAAGATCGAGTTTCAGCGTCGCCGCATCCAGGCCTTCGGCCCGCCGCGCGGCGAGAAAGGCGCGAAAATCGCGCGCTTCAAGCCGGGCGAGCGCGCGCGCATCGGGCGCGCCGCCGAGATGCGCGGCGAGAAAGGCGCCGAAGCGCTCAAGCGCCGCGCCGTAATTGCGCACGGTATAGCGGCTCGCGCGCTTTTCGGCGGCGAGAAAACTCAGAAACCGCGCTTCGAGCGCGGCCATCGACCGGCTGTTTTCGTTCTTCCGCTTGGCGTTCGCGCTCATGCGAACAACTCCGCCCGCGAGAGGGTTAAGAATGTGTTGACGCCGCGCTTCAGGCGAGCGCGGCGAGGTCGGCGCGCAAGTCGGCGAGTCCTTCGCCCGTCGTCGCCGAAGTCGCGCGGATGATCGGATGTGCGGCGGGTCGGCGCGCGATCGCTTCGCTTGTTTTTCGAACAAGCGCTTCGAGCGCCGTCGGCCTGATCTTGTCCGCCTTGGTCAAAACGAGCTGATAGCCCACCGCGGAGTGGTCGAGCAGCGTCATCACCTCAAGATCGGCGGGCTTGAGTCCGTGGCGCGCATCAATGAGCAAGCAAACGCGGCGCAGCGGCGCGCGGCCTCTCAAAAAATCCCGAGTGAGCTTCGACCAGGCCTCGACGTCTTTCCGCCCCGCGCGCGCATATCCATAGCCCGGCAGATCGACGAGGCGCAGCGCGCCGCCGAGATCGAAATAATTGATTTCGCGCGTCCGCCCCGGCGTCGAGGAGGCGCGCGCGAGGCCGCTGCGCCCCGTGAGCGCATTTAGAAGCGATGACTTGCCGACATTGGACCGGCCCGCAAAGGCGATCTCTGTCGGCCCCTCTTCGGGAAGGCCGTCCATCGTAACCACGCCGAGCATGAACCCGCACGGACCCGCGAAAAGCTTGCGGGCCCGTTCGAGCGCGTCTTCGGAATGCGCTTCCACCTACTTTCCGCTTGCGGCGGAGTTTTTCGCCGCCCAGGGCAGTTTCAGATTGTTCATGAGGTGCACTTCGACGCCGTTGCGCTTCATGATGATATATTGCTGAACGACAGACAGCGCCGTGTTCCAGAACCAGTAGAGCACAAGCCCCGCCGCGAACTGCCCGAAAAGGAACGTAAAGACGATCGGCATCGCCGCGAAAATCTGCTTCTGCGTCGGATCGGTCGGCGGCGGATTGAGCTGCGTCTGAATCCACATCGCCGCGCCCATGAAGAGCGGCAAGACGCCTATGCCGAGAAAAGCGCCGATAAAAGGAATCGTGGTCGGGTCGAACGGCAAAAGCCCGAACAGGTTGAAGACGCTCGTCGGATCGGGAGCGGACAGATCCTTGATCCAGAGAATGAAGGGCGCATGGCGCAGCTCGATCGTGACGAACAGCGTTTTGTAGAGCGAGTAGAAGATCGGCATCTGGATGAAAATCGGGATGCACCCCGCGAGCGGGTTCATCTTCTCCTTCTTGTAGAGCGCCATCATCTCCTGCTGGAGCTTCATCTTGTCGTCGGCGTACCGCTCTTGCAGCTTTTTGATCTCCGGCTGAAGCTTCTTCATCTTCGCCATGGACGCGAAAGCCTGATTGGCGAGCGGATATGTCAGCACCTTGATGACGAGCACGAGCATCATGATGGCGACGCCGAAATTTCCGGTCCAGCCGTAGAATAAATTCAGCGTCCAGAAGATCGGCCGCGTCAGCGGATAGATGAAAGTGCCCCAGTCGACGGACTTGTCGAGATCCCACACGCCCGGCGCGTCCTTGGACGGATGATCGCTGAACGCGTCGACAGACTTTTCATAGGCCTGCAAAGTGTCGACGACTTTCGCGCCGCCGAAGAGATAGGATGTCAGCGTCGTCGACTGGCCGGGCGCAAGCGAAACGGGGTCGAGCGCATAGCTCGCCTGGAAGATCGGTTCGGCCGCCGTCCCGACATTCTGCAAGGTCGCGGTGAATTTCTTTCCCTGCGGCGGGATCGCGGCGGCCAGCCAGTATTTGTTGGTGATTCCGGCCCAGCCCTTGGTCCCGGAAAGCTCTGGGACGTTCTCGCCTTTCGCCATTTTCTTGTAGAGGCGTTGCAGCAGCGAATTGTCGACCACCGCCACCGGCCCTTCGCGGACGACGGAGTATTTGCCCGAGCCGTCGGGAATATTCCGCTGAACGACGAGACCGTAAGGCGTCACCGCCTCGGTCTGGCTCCCTTCGTTGCGCACGGTCTGTTTGACCGTGAACATGAACTCCTTGTCGATCGAAAATGTCTTCTCGAAGACAAGCCCGCCCTCGCGGCGCGTCAGCGTCACCGGCGTCTGCGGGGTGAGCCGCGCGCCGGGCGGGGCGGTCCACACCGCGCTCTCGCCGGAGCTGGCGGAGGTGCTCCAGCCTTCCTGCATATAGTGGCCGTGTTTCGTCTCGCGCGGGCTCAACAGGCGCACCAGCGGGCTCTTCTTGTCGACGGTCTCGTGATAGTTCTTGAGGCGCAAATCATCGATGCGCGCGCCCATGAGATTGATTGAGCCGATCAGCGCCGGCGAATCGATTTCGACGCGGCCCGGCGCCTTTGCGAGCGCCTCGGCGACGCTCAGCGTCGGCAATCCCGATTCCGCAGGCCGCGGCGCCGTTCCGGGCGCAGGCGCCGTCTTCGCCTGCTCGGCCTGCGCAGCCTGCTGCTGGGCGGCCTGAGCGGCTTCATAAGCGCGCTGCTGCGGACCGGCGATAAAAACCTGCCAGCCGATCAAAACGACCGCAGACAGGACGATCGCGAGAATTGTGTTGCGGTCCATCGAACTCTCTTAAGTGATGATGGGGCGTCGCCCGGCCCCGGGCGTCTATGTAGACTTGCGGGCGAGGCTTAAAAGGCCCCGCTTCAAATCGTCAAGCAAGTCGGCGTATTTCCGGCTCTCCGCGCCGCCTCTCGCGATGAGCACATAGTCGCAGCCGGCCTCTCCATGCGCCGGCAGGACAGACCGGGCCGCCTCGCGCAAGCGCCGGCGAATGCGGTTCCTGAGCACCGCGCCGCCGATTTTTTTCGTCACCGCGAACCCGACCCGGATGGTCGGATCGCCGTCCCCGCGCCGTCGCCGGACGAGGAGAAAAGAAGGCCCTCCGGCGCGCGCGCCGGCTCTCAAAGCGAGAAAATCCGAGCGTTTCTTGAGGAAGGCGAGCGGCGGACCGCTCGACGGAGGAGGCGCGGGCTTCGTCAGGCCGACAGCTTCTTGCGGCCCTTGGCGCGGCGATTGGCAAGCACCTTGCGTCCGCCCTTGGTCGCTTTGCGCGCGCGGAAACCGTGACGACGCTTGCGGCGAAGCCGGCTCGGTTGATAGGTGCGTTTCATCAGTTTTCCCGCGAATTCGCTGGCCTGGCGGCGGTCCCCGCCGCGAAGAGGCGGCTACGTAGCCAAGAAGCCCGGCGCCGTCAAGCCGCGGAGCGCCATCGCGCGGAAGTGACCGGCTCCGCCGCATTAAAAAGGTGCTTTCGCGAGGCCGGCGGACTATGCACGCTCTGGCCGAACAAGGAAGAAAAAGCTCCGACGAGCGGGGCTCGAGGGCGAATATGGAGGCTAAGGCCGACAAGCGAGCCGCCGTCGCGCGCCGGCTCCTGCCGCTTCTCGCCGTCGCGCTGGCGCTCGCCGGCTTTTTCGCGCTCGGCCTGCAACGCTATTTCACGCTTGAGGCGCTCCGGGAGAACCGCGACGCCCTCAGGGCCTGGGTCGACGCCCGCCCCGCGCTCGCTATGGGCGTATTCGTGCTCGCTTACGCCGGCGCGGTCGCCATCTCCTTTCCCGGCGCGTCGATCCTGACCGTTTTCGGCGGATTTCTCTTCGGGCTCTGGCCCGGGACGCCGCTCGTCGTCATCGCGGCGACGCTTGGGGCCTCGGCGATATTCGTCGCCGCCAAGACCGCGCTCGCCGATTTCCTGCGGCGGCGGGCGAGGGGCTTTTTGAAAACCATGGAGGAGGGTTTCCGCGAGAACGAACTCAGCTATCTTCTCTTTCTGCGCCTGGCGCCGATCTTTCCGTTCTGGGCGGTCAATATCGGCGCCGGCCTGCTCGGCGTCAGGCTCCGCAATTTCATGATCGGAACCTTTTTCGGGATCATTCCGGGCTCTTTCGTCTATGCCAGCATCGGCAACGCGGCCGCGTCCGCCTTTGACGCCGGCGAAGACGTGTCTCTCCAGGGCGTTCTCGCAAAACCTGAAGTGCTGCTGGCCTTTCTGGGCCTCGCCCTGCTCGCGCTCATTCCGGTCGCGGCGAAACGCATGCGCCGACGCCCGCGAAAGAACAGGTCATGACAACGAAGCTTGCGGCCGATCTTTGCATCATCGGCGCGGGCTCGGCGGGGCTTTCGATCGCCGCCGGCGCGGCGCAGCTCGGCCGCAAGGTCGTTCTGATCGAACGCGGAGAAATGGGCGGCGACTGCCTCAATTACGGCTGCGTGCCGTCGAAAGCGCTGATCGCCGCCGCAGCGCATGCGAAGACGATAACCGAGGCCCCGCAATTCGGCGTTTTCGCAGGCGCGCCGCAGATCGACTTTGCGAAGACGATGGCGCATGTGCGCGATGCGATCGCCGCGATCGCGCCCCATGACAGCCAGGAGCGCTTCGCAAAGCTCGGCGTCAAAGTGATCCGCGACAGCGCGGCCTTTACCGGCCCGCGCGAAGTCAAAGCCGGCGAGAGCGTCATTCGCGCCAAACATTTCGTAATCGCGACCGGCGCCAAAGCGGTCATTCCGCCGATACCGGGACTGGACGCAGCGCCCTATTTCACGAACGAGACGATCTTTTCGAACGATACGCGCCCCGATCATCTGCTTATCATCGGCGCCGGACCAGTCGGCGCGGAGATGGCGCAGGCGTTTCGCCGGCTCGGAAGCGACGTCACAATGATCAGCGCAAGCGCGCTTCTACCCAAAGAAGATCCGGAAGCCGTCGAGATCGTGCGCGAAGCGCTTAAAGAAGACAGCGTTTCGATTTATGAAAACCAGAAGATCGATTCCGTCGGCGCGGACGCAGCCGGCGTTTGGATTACATTTGGCGGACAGACGATCAATGGTTCGCATATTCTCGTCGCGGCGGGCCGGCGCGCCGTTTACGACGATCTCGATCTCGAAAAGGCCGGCGTGGCTGTCACGGACGGACGTATTGAAACGAATGACCGTCTGCAAACCGCCAACAAACGCATTTACGCGGCGGGAGACGCTGCTGGCGGCGCGCAATTCACTCATCTCGCCGGCGACCACGCCTCGACCGTCATACGCAATATTGTTTTCAAAATACCGGCCGCGCGGCGCGACGCATTGTGCCCGCGCGCGACCTTCACGGATCCTGAAATCGCCGCGGTCGGACTTTCGCCGGACGAAGCGCTCTCACGCGATCCGAAGGCGAAGATCGTTCGCTGGCCGTTCGCCGAAAACGACCGCGCCGTCGCTGAGCGCGAAATTAAAGGCTTCGTCAAGGCGGTCACCGACGCCAAAGGCCGCATTCTCGGCGCGTGCGTCGTCGGCCGCGGCGCAGGCGATCTCATCCACGGCTACGCCTTCGCGATCGCCAACAAGTTGACCATTCGCGCTTTCACCAATTACATCGCGCCCTATCCGACGCGCGGCGAAGCCTTAAAACGCGCCGCCGGGGCGTGGTATACGCCGGCATTGTTCTCTGCGCGGACGCGCGCGCTGGCGCGCTTGCTCGCCGCTTTCGACTGAGCCCGCCATACCGACAGACTCTCCGAAAGATGATCCGCTCCTATTCTTTTCTTGCTTTCAGGCGATCGCTTTCGGCGAAACTCATCGGCCTCACGGTTCTTTTCGTTTTGATTGCAGAGGCCGTCGTCCTCGTTCCCTCGATCGCCTATCAGCGCACGAACTGGCTCAATCAGCGCATCGAGGCCGCCTATATCGTCGGGCTCGCGCTCGACGCGCCGAACGCCGAGATGATCGATCCGAAGGTCGCCCGCCAGCTTTTCGCGACCGCCAATATCCTGGGAGTCACCGTCAGCCATGACGGCGCCAATGTTCTCGTCATGGCGCCGGATGTCGATCCCGACAAACCGCCGCCCATGCATTACATCGATCTGCGCGGCGCAAGCGCGCTGAAAATGATCGCCGATTCCTGGGCGACCATGTTTTCGCGCGGCGACGACATGGTGCGCGTTATCGGCGTTCCGGCCTATGGCGGCGGCGCGCCTGTCGGCATCATTGTCTCGGAGCGCGCGATCCGACTCGATCTTCAGGCCTATGCGCGCCGTATATTCATGCTCTCGCTCTTCATATCGACATTGACGGCGCTGCTGGTTTTCTGGCGCCTCGACCGGCTGATCGTAAGACCTGTGCGCAGGCTGAGCCGCAATATGACGGCGTTCCAGGCCAATCCCGACGATCCGCAAAACATCATCGCGCCGTGCGCGCGCGAAGACGAGATCGGCGTCGCCGAGCGCTCCCTCGCCGCGCTCGAGGAGCGCATCTACGAACTCCTGTCGCAGCGGCGGCGCCTCGCCGCGCTCGGCGCCGGCATATCGAAGATCAGCCATGACCTCAGAAACATTCTCGCTTCGGCCCAGTTGATGGCGGACAGACTCGCCAAGAGCGAGGACCCGCGCGCGCGCAAACTGCCGATGCGCCTCATTCAATCGCTCGACCGCGCGATCGCGCTGAGCCGCGATACGCTGAGCTACAGCCGCATGGAGCCGTCGAGCCTCGACAAAACCTCCCTTTCGCTGCGCACGCTTGTCGAGGAGGCGCTCGAGGATAACGCAGCGATGGAGATCGAATTCGTCAACGAGACGCCCGCCGATCTCGTCGTTGTCGTCGACCGAAACCAGCTCTATCGCGCGCTCTTCAATCTCGTGAAAAACGCCGTCGACGCTTTCGCCGCTCTGGAGGAAAAGCGGGCCAGGCGCGTCGCCGTCCGCGCGCGCCGCCGGGACGACCGGATCGTCATCGATATTGTCGACAATGCGGGCGGGGTGCCCGATGACGCGCGGGCGCATCTGTTCGAGCCGTTCCGCGGCTCGTCGAAATCCGGCGGATCGGGACTCGGGCTCGCGATCGCGCACGAGATCGCCTGGGCGCATGGCGGCGCGCTGACGCTTGCGGAGACCGGTCCGTCGGGAACGGTTTTCAGGCTGACATTGCCGGCGTGAGGGCTATTTCCTGACGACGCCGGTTTTCCATGTCCCTTCGCGGCGCTTGTCGGCGCCGCCGTCGAAGGAGCCGTCCGGCTTGACGATGAACCCGTGCAGACCGCTCGTCAGCGTGTGTTCGATGACATTATGGCCCATCGCCTTGAGGCCGGCGATGACCTGCGGATCGAAGCCGCCCGTTTCGACAACCGGCGCGCCGCGCGGATAAACGATGTTCGGATAGTCGATCGCGTCCTGCATCGACATGCCCCAGTCGATCGCCGCGATCAGCGTCTTGGCGACATAGCCGATGATCGCCGGACCGCCCGGCGAGCCGACCGCCCCGTAAAGCCCGCCCTTCGAGTCGAACATGATAACCGGCGTCATCGACGAGCGCGGCCGCTTGCCCGGCGCGACGGCGTTGGCGACGGGCGTTCCGTTCCGCTCCGGAATGAATGAAAAATCCGTGAGCTGATTGTTGAGAATCATTCCGTCCGCCATGAGATGGCTGCCGAACGCGGACTCGACCGTCGTCGTCATGGAGACGACGCGCCCCTCGCCGTCGACGATGACGAAGTGACTGGTCGACGGCGGCTCGGGCGAGGCGCCGGGCGCGACCTTCCACTTGCCGGCGTCCGGATCCGGCGCGAATCTCCAGGGATCGCCCGCCTCGACGTCTTTCGCCGCGCGGGTCTTGCTGATCGTCGCCGCGCGCGCCTTGAGATAGGCCGGGTTCAAAAGCGCCGCGTCGACCTCGTCCTGCGTCGGCCCGCCCGCGGCTTCGGCCTGATCCTGATCGGCGAGATATTTGTTGCGATCGGCGTATGCGAGCTTCGAAGCTTCGAGATAAAGATGCAGCGCCTCGATCGAGCCGGCGCCGGCGCCGGCCATGTCGAAGGGCTGCAAAAGTCCGAGAATCTGCAGCAGCGTGACGCCGCCGGAGCTCGGCTGCGCCATCGAGCAGATTTCATAGCCGCGATAGGGTCCGCACACCGGCTCGCGCTTCACCGCCTTGTAGTTCCTGAGATCGTCGAGCGTCATGCCGCCGGGCTGCGGGCCGCCATTGACGGCTTTGACGATCGCATCGGCGATATCGCCGGTGTAAAAGGCGTCCGGCCCTTTTTTCATCAACGTGGCGAGAAGGCGCGCATAGGCCGGATTTTTGAGCCGGTAGCCGACGGGGCGCGCCTGGCCGTCCGGTCCGTAGAAATATTCCGCCGCCGGGCTCATTTTGTTGAGCGGGCCGGCGTCCTCGCTCAGCTCCCTATGCAGCCGCGGCGAAACGACGAAGCCTTTTGCGGCGAGCGTTTTCGCAGGCTTGAGAAGCCGCTTCCACGGAAGCTTTCCGTGATCGTCATGCGCGAGTTCAAGCATCCGCACGACGCCCGGCACGCCGACCGACAGCCCGCCGATCACCGCTTCGCGGAAGCTCATCGGCGTTCCGTCCGCATGGAGAAAACGGTTCGGCGTCGCCGAGGCCGGCGCGACTTCGCGGCCGTCATAGCTTTCGACTTTACCGGTCGCGGGGTCGTAGAACATCATGAAGGCGCCGCCGCCGAGGCCGGAAGATTGCGGCTCGACAAGGCCGAGCACGGCCTGCGTCGCTATCGCGGCGTCGACCGCCGTTCCGCCTTCCTCGAGAATCTTCGCGCCGGCCTCGACCGCATAGGGGTTCGCGGCGGCGATGAAATAATGCTTGGGTGGCGCCTTTCCGGCGGATCCGGCCGTCGCCGGCGCGGCGCCCCAGACAAGCGCGCTGAGAAAGATGGCGGAAACGAAAATCAAACGACGCATGGCGGCCCCTCTTCCTGGCGAGGCGAAACTTGTAAGGTGATCGCGCAGGCGGAGCGAGCCCCGGAGCGGTGAAATCACGGTGAGGACGGCGAAGAAAGGCGCGCGCAACGACATCACGGACGTTCCCGGCGTCAAGGTCGGAAGCGTCGAGGACGCGCGCGTCAGGACGGGCGTCACCGCCATTCTGCCCGATCGGGCCATGATCTGCGCGGGCGATGTGCGCGGCGGCGGACCCGGCACGCGCGAAACGGATCTGCTCGATCCGTCGACGCTGGTCGACCGCGCCGACGCAGTCGTGTTGTCCGGCGGCTCGTCCTACGGCCTCGGCGCGGCGGACGGCGCGGCGGCCTGGCTCGGCGCGAGGGGCCGCGGCTTTCAGGTTCTCAAGAGCGAAGACATTCCCCCGTCGCCGATCGTGCCGGCGGCGATCCTTTTCGACCTCGCCAATGGCGGCGACAAGAATTGGGGCGAGCGCCCGCCCTACGCGGCGCTTGGCCGCGCCGCCTGCGAACAGGCCGGCGGCGGGCCCGTGCGGCTTGGCGCAGCGGGCGCCGGATTCGGCGCAAGCGCGGGCGCCGGGCCCGGCGGGCTTGGCTCTGCGTCCTACGAAACGGCGGACGGTCTCATTGTCGGCGCGCTTATCGCCGTGAACAGCGTCGGCTCGCCTTTCTTGCCGGGAACGGATGTCTTCTGGGCCTGGCCGTTCGAAGAGGACGGCGAGTTCGGCGGCGCCCGTCCGCCCCGGGACTGGCGCTGCGCGCCGGACTTTCCCCCTGACATGAAAGGGGCGGCGGGCGCGGCGCGCGCCAATACGACGATCGGCGTCGTCGCCGTCTCCGCCGCGCTCAGCCAGTCGG
The DNA here is from genome assembly GCA_016125425.1 of Alphaproteobacteria bacterium. Classification (GTDB taxonomy): domain Bacteria; phylum Pseudomonadota; class Alphaproteobacteria; order Caulobacterales; family Parvularculaceae; genus Amphiplicatus. The sequence goes on along the minus strand of WGLT01000012.1, from coordinate 24,084 downwards.
AAGCGCGGCGCGTCGCGATTATGGCGCAGGACGGGCTCGCGCGCGCCATTCGTCCCGCGCACGGCCCGGCCGACGGGGATGCGATCTTCGTGCTGGCGCCGCCGGGCGAGAGCGGCCGGCCGGCGGCCGACGCCCTGACGCTCACGCGCCTCGGCCTTCTCGCCGCCGATTGCGTCGCGCGCGCTGTCGCGCGCGGCGTCTATGCGGCCCGACGCGCCTGAGACCCGGTCCGCGCGCCTCGAACCGTCTTGCATTCATGGGCGCGATCCGCTTTAACGCCGGTTCGCTCGCGGGAGCCTCGACGACCCGCTTACGCGACGCGCGCCCGTAGCTCAGCTGGATAGAGCACCAGACTACGAATCTGGGGGTCAGAGGTTCGAATCCTTTCGGGCGCGCCATTCCTGTGCAAAAGAAAGAACCAGTTCGCCCTTGGCCGCGAACATGGCCGTCTGATGCAACAGCGCGGCCTTTGGCCCTGAAATCCGCACCTCGCGGTCACTCACCGTCACGTCGCTGATGAGGGCCTGGACATAGGCGCGTGCGAAGGCGCGCTTGTCCGTATTCATCAGCGCCGCCGAGCCGGCGCGGGGATTCTGCCGCTCTGCGGCAATTCGTCAAAGCGACGCCGGGCCCGATGCGGGGCTGCTTTGCGCTGGCGCAAAACCGCGCGCGCCCGCGGCGCGCTATCAGACGCCGATGCGCGAAGACGTGATTTTGAAATACGCCGAGCGGCGGGCGCCTCGATATACGAGCTATCCGACGGCGCCGCATTTCACCCCGGCGATATCGGCGGCGGACTATGCAGGATGGCTCGCCGCCTTGCCGGCGGACGAAGCTGTCTCTCTTTACTTACACGTGCCGTTCTGCCGCGAGATGTGTTGGTATTGCGGCTGCCATACGAAAGCGACGCGCCGCCTCGAACCGGTCGAGAAATATGCGGACGTCCTTCTCGCCGAAATCGATCTCGTCGCGGGGCTTTTGCCGAAGCGCGCGCGCGTGAGCCACATCCATTGGGGCGGCGGCAGCCCCGCCTATCTGCGGCCGGCGCGCTTTGCGGAATTGATGGACCGGCTGCGCCGGCGGTTTGACGTTCTTCCGGACGCTGAAATCGCCGTCGAGGTCGATCCGCGCCGCCTGTCGCCGGACCACGTCGCCGCCTTCGCTGAGTCGGGCGTAACGCGCGCGAGCCTCGGCGTTCAGACCTTCGATGCGAATGTGCAGGCCGCCGTCAATCGCATTCAGAATTTCAGCACAGTCGCGGACTGCGTCTCGCTTCTGCGCGGCGCCGGCGTCGATGCGATCAATTTCGATCTGCTCTACGGACTGCCGAGACAAACTGCGCAAAGCGCGAAAGAAACCGCGCAAAGCGCGCTCGAGCTTGAGCCGGACCGATTCGCCGTTTTCGGCTACGCGCATCTGCCGCATTTGAAGCCGCATCAAAAGATGATCGTCGCCGACGATCTTCCCGACGCCGCCTCCCGGCTCGCGCAGGCCAGCGCGATTTCGGCGACGCTGCGAGCGGCCGGCTATGTTCCGGTCGGACTCGATCATTTCGCCAAGCCGGACGACGCGCTCGCCCGAGCGCTCCGCCAAGGCAAGATGCGGCGCAATTTCCAAGGCTATACCACCGACGACGCCGCTGCGGTGATCGGCTTCGGCGCCTCGGCGATCGGAAGCTTGCCGCAAGGCTATGTGCAGAATACGCCGGCGACGCATGAGTGGGAGCGCGCCGTGCTTGCGGGCCGGACGCCGATCGCGCGCGGCTACAGGCTCACCGACGAGGACAGGTTGCGCCGCGAGATCATCGAAAGGCTGATGTGCGACCTCAAGGCGGATATTCGCGCGCTCGCCGCGAGGCGCGGACTGCCCGCGCCGCAAGCCGATCTCGCCGAGTTCGTCGACGCGGGCGTCGTGACGATTCGCGGCGCAAACATTGAGATCGGCGAGGATTTCCGGCCGCTGGCGCGCAATATCGCGGCCGCGTTCGACGCCCATCTCGCGCGCGGCCCCGCCAGATATTCGCTGTCAGTCTGAAGCGGCACGCGTTCGATCGGCTTTCGGCGCTTCGAGCAAAGCTCTTTCCCGAATCGCCGTGCAGCCGCGGCTTTTTGATTATTGATCGTATATCAATTATACCAATTAAATACTTCAATATTATCTATTTTATCGATTTTTCCGCCCGCGTTACCAATGTCCGGCGGATCAAAATTTTTCTGGAAACGCCAAAGGAGATTCCCATGGACGCAAGAACCGAAAAGATCCCGAGCGGATGCCCGGTCGCTCACGGCGCCACGCATGCCGGCATGCGTTCGAACAGCGACTGGTGGCCAAACCGGCTCAATCTCAAAATTCTCCGACAAAATTCAAGCCTGTCCGACCCGATGGGCCCGGCGTTCCATTACGCCGAGGAATTTAAAAAGCTCGACTACAAGGCGCTGAAAAAAGATCTCGCCGCGCTGATGACGGACAGCCAGGATTGGTGGCCCGCCGATTTCGGTCATTACGGCGGTCTTATGGTGCGCATGGCATGGCACGCCGCCGGAACCTATCGCATCGGCGACGGCCGGGGCGGCGCCGGGACCGGCCAGCAACGCTTTGCGCCGCTTAATTCGTGGCCGGACAACGCCAATCTCGACAAGGCGCGCCGCCTGTTGTGGCCGATCAAGCAAAAATACGGGAACAAGATTTCCTGGGCTGATCTCATCGTCCTCGCCGGCAATGTCGCGCTCGAGTCGATGGGCTTCAAGACATTCGGCTTCGGCGGCGGGCGCGCCGATGTGTGGGAGCCGGACGAGTCCGTCTATTGGGGCAAGGAGGCCGACTGGCTCGGCGACGAACGTTATTCCGGCGACCGCGAGCTCGAAAACCCCCTCGCCGCGGTGCAGATGGGCCTCATCTACGTCAATCCGGAAGGCCCGAACGGCAAGCCCGATCCGATGGCCGCCGCACAAGATATTCGCGAAACCTTCAAACGCATGGCGATGAATGACGAAGAGACGGTCGCGCTCATCGCCGGCGGGCACAGTTTCGGCAAGACGCACGGCGCGGGCGACGCCTCGCTCGTCGGCCCAGAGCCGGAGGCGGCGCCGATCGAGGAGCAGGGGCTCGGCTGGAAAAGCGAATTCGGCTCAGGCAAGGGGCCCGATGCGATCACGGGCGGCCCGGAAGTCATCTGGACCGAAACGCCGACCAGGTGGAGCAACAATTTCTTTGAAAATCTCTTTGGTTATGAATGGGAGCTGACAAAGAGTCCCGCGGGCGCTTATCAGTTTGTAGCCAAAGGCGAGGCGAAAACGATACCGGACGCCTTCGATGCGTCGAAGCGGCGCGCGCCCGCCATGCTGGTGACAGACATCGCCTTGCGCGTCGATCCCGCTTACGAAAAAATTTCGCGGCGCTTTTACGAGAATCCGGACGAATTCGCCGACGCTTTCGCGCGAGCCTGGTTCAAGCTGACTCATCGCGATATGGGCCCCAAGGCGCGCTATTTGGGCCCGGAAGTTCCGAAAGAGGATCTGATCTGGCAGGACCCCGTACCCGCGGTCGACCACAAGCTGATCGGCGCAAAGGACATCGCAAGCCTCAAAGCGCAAATCCTCTCTTCGGGATTATCCGTATCCGAACTTGTGCGGACGGCATGGGCGTCCGCATCGACCTTCCGCGGCTCCGACAAGCGCGGCGGCGCGAACGGCGCGCGCATCCGCCTCGAGCCGCAGAAGAACTGGGAGGTCAATCAGCCGGAGCAGCTCGCCAGGGCGCTCAAAGCGTTCAAGGCGATTCAGAAAGACTTCAACGCGAAAGCCAAGGGCGGCAAGAAAGTCTCGCTTGCGGACCTGATCGTTCTCGGCGGCTCCGCCGCCATCGAAAAGGCCGCCAAGGCCGCCGGATTCAAGGTCGAGGCGCCCTTCTCGCCCGGCCGGACCGACGCCTCCCAAAAGCAAACCGACGTCGAATCCTTCGCCTATCTTGAGCCGGTCGCGGACGGATTCCGCAACTATCTTAAGGCGAGATATTCGGTTCCGGCCGAGGAGCTCCTGATCGACAAGGCGCAGCTTCTGACGCTGACCGCGCCTGAGATGACGGTCCTGGTCGGGGGCATGCGCGTGCTCGGCGCGAATTACGGCGGATCGAAGCACGGCGTCTTCACCCGCCGGCCCGGCGTGCTGACCAATGACTTCTTTGCGAACCTGCTCGATATGGGCACGCAATGGAGCGCGACAGACGACGAAAATGTGTTCGAGGGCCGCGACCGCAAGACCGGCGCGTTGAAATGGACGGCGAGCCGCGCGGACCTTGTCTTCGGCTCCAACTCGGAGCTGCGGGCGCTCGCGGAAGTCTACGCCCAGGACGACGCCGGCGAGAAATTCGTCCATGACTTCATTGCGGCGTGGACGAAAGTGATGAACGCGGACCGCTTCGACCTCGCCTGACCGCCGCCTGTCGATTTTGTCAGCCTGCAAGGCCGCGCCGCTTTAGCCAGGCGGCGCGGCCAATCATGCGCGCGAAGAGAGCCGGCGCCCGCGCGCTCAAGCAACGCCGAGAAGCGCGAACAGAACCATGCCCGTGCCGACGATCCCCGCGCCATAGGCCAGCGGACGGATCCATGGAACGCCCGCGATATAAAGTATCGCGTGCGGGACGCGGGCGTAAAAGAAGAGGGTCGCGCCGAGCGCGGTCCATTGGCTGTGAACGCCGGCGGCGAGCACCAGGGGCGCGAATATCGTCAATCCCTCGCGATGATTATCGACGACCCTTTTCATGCGCGCCTGGAATATCTTCGGCGGAGGCAGATCGTCGCGGCTGCCCGCCATCGGGCCCAGCCCTTGCGCGAGGATTCCAGTCGTCGCCTGCGCGAGCACGAGCGCCAGCAGCAACGCCGACGTCCAGATGAGCATGGTCAGTTCGATTGTCATGATTGCGCCCCTTGTTTCATGTTTTCGGGCGGCGGCGCGGCCCGTGAATGACCTGAATCAAGGATAAAGCGCTGCGCGCGCGCGAAAAAGCCTCTGCGACAGTGGCCGCCCGCCGGGCGGGTTTTGTCGGCGGGGCTTTCCGTATACGGACGCGCAATGGCTTACAGCGTTAATCGCCTGTTAATTGACGACGGCAAATCTCGCTGCGAGGAAGCGACCGTCGGCCACGCGTTTGCTGCGCCGCACAAACGCGCAAACGCATTCGGCTGTTGCAAAATTGCGACGCCGCGCCTTTGCAGCGACGACATGCTGTTTCGATTACTGGACGAGGCCGCATAGTCGCGCGAATGATACAGTAACGGCGGGAATCTTGCTGACCAGTCCCGTCTCATAACGCCCCGCAGGGAGGGGCGCCAAAGGGGTGTTGACCATGAATCGCGACAAAGCCTTCAAATTCACCGCGCGGCTCTTCGCCGGTACGGCAATCTGCGCGCTCGCCGCCGCCGGCGCGCTCGCTCAATCGCTCGACGACAAAATCGTCGTCACCGCGCAGCGGACCGAACAGTCCCTGCAAGACGTTCCGATCGCCGTGTCGGCGTTCGGCGGCCAGGAGATGCAGAATCGGCAGATCGAGAGCACTCAGGACTTCCAATTCAACGTCCCGAACTTTCAATTTTCGCGCAGCCAATTCACCAATTCCAACGTCTCCATCCGCGGCGTCGGGAATTTCGTTGTCGCCGCGAGTTCGGAAGACGCGGTCTCGGTTCACATGAACGACATCTTCCTGAGCGCGCCGCGCCTGTTCGAAACGGAATTCTATGACGTTGAGCGGGTCGAAATCCTGCGCGGTCCCCAGGGCACGCTGTTCGGCCGGAACGCGACTGGCGGCGTCATCAATGTCATCACCAACAAGGCCGATCCGTCAAAGACCAGCGGATATATCAACGCCGAATACGGCAACTATAATTCCATGAAGGTCGACGGCGCTTTCAACCTGCCGCTCGGCGACCGTCTCGCCGTTAGGCTCGCGGGCACGACAATCCAGCGCGACGGCTACACCACCAACCTTTACAACAACAGCAAAATCGACGACCGCAACACTCAGGGCCTGCGCGCTTCGGTGCGGTGGCTGCCGACGAATAACACGACGATCGATTTCACCGCGGACTATCTGAAAGAGCATGACAACCGCATGCGCTATCAGAAGCAGGCCTGCGAAGCCGGCCCGCAGGCGCCGCTGCTCGGGTGCGATCCGAACGGCCCGCGCGCCTTCGACGGCGTCGACATAAGGGGCACAATCGCCGACACCGCCTCGAATGAGTTTTTCGGCGCCTTTTTCGGCGCGCCGCAATATGGGCTCTTCTCTCTGACGGCGCCTTTGACTTCGCCTGCGCAGCCGACGGACATGCGCCAAGTCTCTTGGGACACCAACCCGAAATACGACGCCGAAGAGTCGGTCTTCATGGTGAATCTGAAGCACGATTTCGACTCGATGACGTTCAAGCTGAATGCTGGCTACGGAAACTCGAAGATCGCCACCAGCATGGACTATGACGGCGGCGTCGGACCCGCTTTCTCCGTTCCGGCCGCCACTATGGCTCTCCCGGGCGTCGGCGCGCTCTTCGCAGGCGGATTCCCGATTTCCGCCTTTGACGTCGGCATTACGGGAACAGACGGCCGCGTCGGGGTCATCGGCGGCAATATTCAGGATGTGGCAAACAACTACCGTTCGATCGACCTTTCGATCGGCGAAAGCGACTACTGGTCGGTGGAAGGCATCCTTAATTCAAACTTCGACGGTCCGATCAACTTCCTGATTGGCGGCAGCCATCTGCAAACCAACGGTTTCGCCAATTACGCGGTCGCCTCCACGCCCCTCGACTATTTCTCGGTCGTCGGCGGCGAACTTCTCGGCCTTGGACCGACGCCTCCCTTCAGCTCCCTGCCCTGCGCCCTGACGACGGGCTGCAGCTTCTACGTTCCCTATTACTACAACGACACCCAAGACAATCACCTCAACTCGAACTCGATCTTCGGCGAGGTCTACTTCCAGCTCGCTCCGACTCTGAAGCTGACGGGCGGCGTTCGGCACAATTGGGATACGAAGAGCCTTCGCGCCCGCCAGGATCTGTATGACTCCTTTATCGCCTACGCCGCCGGCCTGCCGCGCGCCGCGGCGCTCGTTCCGCTCGGCACGCAGTCGGTCAAGGCGCTGCTCGACAGCTTCAACCCGTATATCCCGCAAAAGGGCGATTTCAACGCTACGACCGGCCGGGCCGTGCTGCAGTGGACGCCTTCGGACAACGCCCAGCTCTACGCCTCCTGGACCCGTGGCTACAAACCGGGCGGTTTCAATCCGCCGACGCCCGCCATATTCGGCGTGCCGCCGACCTTCCAGCCTGAAATCATCAACGCCTATGAAGCCGGCATCAAATCCAATATCGGCGGCCATCTTCAGGCGAATTTCACCGGCTTCTATTACGATTACACTGGCCTGCAGGTGTCGCGGATCGTCAATCGCACGGCGATCAACGACAATATCGACGCCAAGATCTGGGGTCTCGAGGGCGAATTCGTCTGGGCGCCGACTGATCGCTGGAAGTTCAATATGAACGCCGGCTATCTCAACACCAAGCTTGGCGACTTTTCGACATTCGACCCGCATAACCCGACCGCGGGGCGGACCGATGTCGAACTTATCGCCGACATCACCAACGGTTCGAATTGCGTCATCACGCGCGGCGCATCGGACCCGACATTCGTCGGCACATTCACCGCCTCGCCCTTCAGCGTTTGCAGCCAGCTCGCGGCGGCCATCCCGACAGTCAATACAAATTTCGGGACAAGTTATGCGCTCGTTCCCGGCATCGAACAGAACGTCCAGGGCAATCAGATGCAGGGCGCGCCGAAGTTCAAGATTTCAGGCGGCGTGCAGTATGACATGCCCATGGGCGGGCGCTTTATGCTTACGCCGCGGGTCGACGCCTATTACCAGTCGAAAATGTATACGAGTATCTTCGAGAGACAACAGGACCTCGTCAAAGGCTACGCCTACGTGAACGCGCAGGTCCGCTTCCACCCGACGGACGGCAACTGGTACCTTCGCGCCTTCGTCCAGAACCTGACCAATAACGACGCCATTACCGGCGCCTATAACGGTGATCAAAGCTCCGGCACGTTCCAGAACCTGTTTATTCTGGAGCCGCGCCGCTGGGGCTTCGGCGCCGGATTCTCGTTCTAATTCTCGTTCTTATAAGAACGGGGAGACAAAACCTCGAACAGGCGGTCTGCGGACCGCCTGTTTTTTTGTCTCCGCTCAAGCGAGTCGTTCGTAGGCGCTGAGCGTCAGGAAAGCCTCGAATTCGTCTTGCAGACAGAGTCTTTCGAGAATCGCCGCCGCTTCGCCGAAGCGGCCCGCGTTCCAGCGCGGCTCGCCGACTTCGGATTTCACGACGTCGAGTTCTTCAGCGAGCGCCTTTTTGAACAGGGCCGGCGTCATCGTCTCGCCGTTCGAAAGGACCGCGCCGTTCTTGATCCATTGCCAGATCGACGCGCGGGAAATTTCGGCCGTTGCGGCGTCCTCCATCAGCCCGTAGATCGCCACCGCGCCAAGTCCGCCAAGCCAGGCCTCGATATATTGAACGGCGACGCGGATATTGGTGCGAAGACCTTCTTCGGTGAACGGCCCCTCGGGCGCCTCAAGAAGATCGGCCGCGGAAATCACGCCGTCATTATCGCGCGTCACGTCGAGCTGATTGGTTTTTCCCGGCTTGAAGGCTTTCGAATAGACCTCGTTCACGACGCCCGCGAGCGCAGGATGCGCGATCCACGAACCGTCATGGCCATTGTCGGCTTCGCGCTGTTTGTCGGCGCGCACCTTCTCCTTGTTGATGAGGTCCTGCTCCTGCGTTTTCGCCGGAAGGAAGGCCGACATCCCGCCCATGGCGAGCGCGCCGCGGCGGTGGCAGGTGCGGATGAGAAGCCGCGAATACGCATCGAGGAACGGCTTGTCCATGCCGACGGAGTGCCGGTCGGGCAGCATTCGGTCCTTATGCGCGCGAAGCGTCTTGATATAGCTGAAAATATAGTCCCACCGCCCGCAATTGAGCGCGGCGGCGTGGTCTTTCAGCTCAAAGAGGATCTCGTCCATTTCGAAAACCGCCGGCAGGGTTTCAATCAGCATCGTCGCCTTGATCGTGCCGACGGGAATGCCGAGACGCTTTTGCCCCGCTACGAAAACATCATTCCACCAGCGCGCTTCTTCATAATGCTCAAGCTTGGGCACGTAGAAATAGGGGCCGGTTCCGAGCGCCTTCAGCGCCTGGTGGTTGTGAAAGAGATAGAGCGCGAAATCGAACAAAGCGCCGGGTATGGGGACGCCCTCGTCGAGAACGTGTTTTTCATCGAGATGAAGACCGCGCACGCGCGCGATCAGAACGGCGGGATCGTCCTTGAGCGCATAAGACTTGCCCGAAGCGGGATCGGTGAAAGCGATCGTACGGCGCACGGCGTCGCGCAGATTGGCTTGTCCTTCGATGATGTTCGGCCAGGTAGGCGACAATGCGTCTTCGAAATCCGCCATGAAGACTTTCACATCGGCGTTGAGCGCATTGATGATCATCTTGCGGTCGACCGGCCCGGTGATTTCGACCCGGCGGTCGAGAAGGTCGGCCGGCAAGGGCGCGATCCTCCAGTCGCTTTCGCGCACCGATTTAGTTTCCGGACGGAAGTCGGGGAGCGCGCCCGCATCGATCTTCGACTGGAAGATCTTTCTGGCCTCGAGCAGCGCGGCGCGGCGCGGCGCGAACTCCTTCACGAGCTCGGCGAGAAAGGCGCAAGCCTGCGGCGTCAGGATCTCTTCGTCATGGTCCGTCGCTTCCCCGATGAATTCGAGTCCTGCCCGCTTGGTCATGTTCGTCCTCCTCTCGCGCCGGCCTGCGCCGGACATTGTGCATCTGCGAGAAGACCCTCTCGCCGGCCAATTTTCAACAATAAATGGCGGCGAGCGGCGGCCCGCCGCGCGGACCGGCGGCGGGCGCGGGCCAGGGGCGAGCGCCGGCCCCAGACGGGCCCGGCTATTGGGCGGTGATGTTTTTCACCTTGTTGCTCGGGGCGGCGTCGCGTTCGACCAGCGCCCGGACGAGTTCGAGGCTGTCTTCGACGCCGGCGGCGTGACGCGCGAGCGCGGCTTGCGCCGGAGCGCCGCCGAGCGCTTCGAGATTCTTCTCGTTCAGATAGCGCGCGGCGAGATCTTCCGGATAGCCTTGCAGGCTGACGGTCTTTTTGGACGTCGCAAGTTCGTCGCGGAACCGGTTCGCCAAAATGCCGAGATTGCGGATGCTCACCGCGACATTGCCGCGGGGAATGCCGTAATCGCAGATTTCATAGCGGCTGATATAGGCGTCCGTGCCGTCGATCCAAAGGCCCGCCGTCGAGAACGGATAGCGCTGATTGAAGGCGGTCACCGTCTGCGGATTGAACGCCGCGCCCTTCAGCACCGAGACGATATTGAGGCCGACGCAATTGACGAAACCGGGCGTTTCGCACGCTGTCGGCACAATGACGAGATTGAGCGCGCCGCCAAGGCTCGCTTCGATATAAGGCTGGCCGTTCTGCGCCGTCATCGTCTGCCAGGTCGCGCCCATATCGGAGAGCACGCCGCCGACATTGTCCGTCGTGAAATGGGAAAGAATGGCTTCGTTGGGATCGCCCGGCGCGGGCGCGGGCCCTGGCCCCGCCGTCGCGCAGGCGCCGAGCGCCGCGCAGGCGCATGCAGTGAAAACAGCGTTTCTCATGAGCCCCACCTGCTCCCTCTCCGCTTTTGCGCCCCCGCGCGAGCCTCATCCCCGACATCCGTAAAATCATAAGCCGAAAGCTCTCTTTCGGCAAAGACGCGCGATGCGGCGCGCGAAAGTGTTTCCAATCCGGGCGCGGCGCGCCTATTTCAGGCGCCCTATGCGCGCCAAGGACCAAACGCCCGCTCCTGTCGCCGGTCTTCCCGCAAGACGGGCGGGCCTCGACATACTTTCCCTCGTCCGGTCGGGAAAACCGCTTGACGAGGCGCTCGAGGCTTGCCGCTCCTTCGGCGCGCTGGAGGGCGCCGATCGCGCCTTCGCAAGAGCGCTCGCCTCCACGGTGTTGCGGCGCCAGGGGACCATCGACACCCTGATCGGCGAATTCGTCGACAAACCGTTGCCGAAACGCGCGGCGCGCGCGACGGAAATATTGAGACTCGCCGCCGCGCAGTCGGCGATCCTCGATCTTCCGGACCACGCCGTCGTCTCGACCGCCGTCGCCCTCGCCCAGAGCTTTCGCGAAACGCAAGGCTATGCCGGCCTCATCAACGCCGTCGCGCGCAAGATCGCCAGAACCGGCAAGGCCGCGGCCGAGAAACTGCCGGCGCGCGCCGACATTCCCGGCTGGCTGTGGCGCCGGCTCGAGCGCGCCTATGGGCCGGCGACGGCGCGCGCCATCGCGCGCGCCCATCGCGAAGAGCCGCCGCTCGATCTCACGCCGAAACGCAAAGACGAGGCCGCCGCGCTCGCGGCGAAGCTTGGCGGAACGCTTCTGCCGACCGGATCGATCCGGTTGGCCGCGCCGGGCGAAGTCACGCGCCTTCCCGGATTTGAAGACGGCGCCTGGTGGGTGCAGGACGCCGCGGCGGCGCTGCCGGCGAAACTGCTCGGCGATGTCGCGGGCAAGCGCGTCTTCGATCTTTGCGCCGCCCCCGGCGGCAAGACCATGCAGCTCGCCGCATCGGGCGCGCGCGTCGTCGCTGTCGACGTCAAGGGGCCGCGTCTCAAGCGCGTCGCCGACAACCTCGCCCGCACGGGCCTCGCCGCTGAGACGGTCAAGGCCGACATTCTTGACTGGGCGCCGGCGGAAAAGGCGGATGCGATTTTGCTCGACGCGCCCTGCTCCGCGACCGGCGTCGCGCGCCGTCATCCGGATATTCTCCGTTCACGGAGCGAAGACGAGATCGAACCGCTCGCCCGACTGCAAGCGAAATTGATCGACAAGGCGGTCTCGCTTCTCGCCGAGGGGGGCCTGATTGTCTACGCGACCTGTTCGCTCCTGCCCGAGGAAGGCGAGCGCCAGATCGAGGCGGCCCTGCAGCGTCATTCCGGACTGAAGCGGGCGCCCGTCGCGCCTGAGGAGATCAGCGGACTCGGCGAAGCGTTAACGCGCGCCGGCGAGGTCAGAACGCTGCCGTCCTTCTGGCCGGAAACCGGCGGCATGGACGGTTTTTTCGCGGCGCGCCTGCGGCGAGAAGCCGCCCGATAACCCTTGAACCGGCCCGGCCAAGACCCGATATTGCTTTGGCATTTCCGCCCGAAAGGAGTGTTGCCCGAAATGAACGATTTTCGCAGGAACGCGACCATTGCGGCCGGCGCGCGCGGCGCCGTCATCGACGAGGGCCTGCGCCGCTACATGCTCGGCGTTTACAATTATATGGCGCTCGCCGTGGCCGTCACCGGCCTCGTCTCCTTCGCCGTGGCGTCAAACCCGGCGATCGTAGCCGCGATCGCCAGCGGCCCCCTGCTGTGGGTCGTTTTCTTCGCCGTCCTCGGCATCGGCCTGTTCGCCCCGCGTGTCATCTTCTCCGGTTCGAAAACCGCCGCCCAAGGCCTGTTCTGGCTCTATGCGGTCGCCTGGGGCGTCCTCATCGCGCCGATGCTGTATGCGTTCCGCATCGCCGGCGCCGAGATCGACATCTATCGCGCCTTTTTCATCACCGCGGCCGTGTTCGGCTCGCTGAGTCTGTTCGGCTATACGACGAAACGCGACCTGTCCGGCATGAGCGGCTTTCTCGTCATGGCGACGGTCGGGCTTTTGATCGCGATCATCGGAAACGCCATCTTCTTCCACAGCACGATGGCGAGCCTCGTGACGTCGTGCCTTGTGGTGCTGGTCTTCTCGGGCGTCACCGCCTGGGAGACGCAGATGGTCAAGTCCATGTATGTCGAAGGCGGAGCCATGAACGAGCGCGCCTCGATCTTCGGCGCCTTCGCGCTCTACGGCGCTTTCGTGACCCTCTTCGTGCACATTCTCAATATTCTCGGGATCATGCGGCGATAGGGCCGGCCGAATTCCGATCTAAAGCCCCGCTTCGGCGGGGCTTTTTCTTGAGGCGCGGCGGAAGCGCCCGGTTTTCACGCGCCCCGGGCGGTGCTATGGCCGCGGGGCGCCGGCGAAAGGAAAAACGGGCTGAAGGCATGGCGAACACCCTCCACAAAGGCGACCTTCCGAAAGGGCTCAATCTCGGCCCTGTCATCGCCGTCGACAGCGAGACCATGGGGCTCAACCCCCATCGCGACCGGCTATGCGTCGTCCAGCTTTCGGCCGGCGACGGAAACGCCCATCTCGTCCAGCTCGACCGCAAGACCTATGAGGCCCCGCGCCTCAAGGCCCTGCTCGGCGACCCGAAAGTGCTCAAGATCTTCCATTTCGCGCGCTTCGACCTCGCCGCCTTCATCCAGTGGCTCGGCGTCGCCGCAACGCCCGTCTATTGCACCAAGATCGCCTCGAAACTGGCTCGCACCTATACCGACCGTCACGGCCTGAAGGACCTCTCCAAGGAGCTTCTGGGCGTCGAACTCTCGAAGCAGCAGCAATCCTCGGATTGGGGCGCTGAGAGCCTTTCGGACGCCCAGATCGACTATGCGGCGGCGGATGTCCTTTATCTCCACGCGCTCAAGGAAAAGCTCGACGCCATGCTTGAGCGGGAGGGCCGGATGGCGCTCGCCCAAGCCTGTTTCGACTTTCTGCCGGCCCGCGCTGCGCTCGATCTCGCGGGATGGGAGGAAATCGATATTTTCGCGCACGCGTGAGGCGAATCGCCGCCCGGGGCGCGGCGTCCTCCCTTGCGTGAAAAACCCCGCAAGATGACTATATGACGTCCAAAGGGTTGAGTTCTAACGCCTCGCGCGGCTGGCCCGCGCGGCAAGGAAAAAAGCGGGATGGCGGAGACGGCGGCAGAGGCGGTGCATAGCGCGAGCGGGCGCCGCATTCTCGACATTCCGGTTCGCCAGAGGCTCACCAGCGAGCAGGCCGCCGCCCGCTCGCTTCTGGTCCGCAGGCTTCGCGTCGCTCTGCCGATTCTCGCCCTTGCGCTCGTCGCCGCGCTGCTTGCGAATACGCGCAAATCCGCCAATGACGACGCCTTTCTGAATGACTTCGCCTCGCTCGACGCCACGCCCAAAGAGCTGCAAATGGCGAGCCCGCGCTTCGCCGGCGTCGATGACAACGGCAATCCCTACGAGATCACAACCGAAACAGCCCTTCAGGCTCCCGGCCAGCACGAGATCGTCCAGCTCAAAAATCCCCGGGCCGTGACCTCCAGCGATTCCACTAAAGACATTGTCACAGCCGATAAGGGAATCTTCGAAATCAATTCGAAAGTGCTGACGCTCGAGGACGGCGTGACGCTGGAGCATTACATCGGCGAGGACGCCTACAAGCTGAGAACGCAGAAGGCGACCGTTTCGATCGACGGCGAAACAGTGCACGCGCCCGCGACGGTCGAGGGCGAAGGCCCGGCGGGCGCTTTGCGCGCCGATTCAATGCGGGCGTATAACAATGAAGGGCGCGTCGTCTTCGAAGGAAATGTAAGAATGCGTCTCTATCCGGAAAAAGCCAAGGAAGTCGCAAAACCGGCGGCCAAAGAGGCGGAGGGGAAACCCGAATGAGGGGGATGGCTCTTTTTTCGATCTGCGCCGCCCTGTTGGCGGCGTCGTCGCCGGCGGGGGCGCAGCTTGTCGCAAATTCAAACGAGCCGATCGACATCACCGGCGACACGCTTGAGATCGTCAACAAGATCGCGACCTGGACCGGCAATGTCCGCGCGGTTCAGGGCGACGGCATTCTGACCGCGAAGAAATTGATCGCCACGCTCGGCGATGACGGCGGCTTCAAGACGATCCAGGCGATCGGCGACGTTCGCTATTCGAACGGCAAGGAGGCGATCGCCGGCGACAAAGCGGTCTATGACGCCGCGGCGCGCTCCATCACCATGTCCGACAATGTCATCGTAACCCAGGGCGAGACTGTGATGACGGGCGGGGCGCTGATCTATTGGCTCGACAGCGGCCGCATCCGCTTCACGGCGCCCACGGGTTCGCGCATCCGAGGCATATTTCATACCAAGTCGCTCGACCGACCGCTTTAGTTTCATCAATCGTTAAAGAGAGGCGTCTCTAAATGTCCGAAGAGATGACACCATCGACCGACATCCAAGAGGCGCCGGCGGCGGCGCGGCCGCAGGCCAAGACCCTCAAGCCCAAAGTGGTTGAGGGACAGGGCGGCCTGTTCGCCGAGAATCTCGTTAAGACTTTCAAGCGGCGGCCGGTCGTGCGCGGCGTCTCGATGGGGCTGAGGCGCGGCGAGGTCGTGGGCCTGCTCGGTCCGAACGGCGCCGGCAAGACGACCTGTTTTTACATGATCACCGGGCTCATTCCGGCCGATTCCGGAAAGATTACGCTCGACGGTCATGACGTCACACGCCTGCCCATGTATCAGCGCGCGCGCCTCGGCGTCGGCTATCTGCCGCAGGAAGCGTCTATATTCCGTGGACTGACTGTAGAGCAAAATCTCCGCGCGGTGATCGAACTTGTTGAAAAGAACAAGGATCGCCAGCAGGCGCTGATTGACGATCTCCTGAACGAATTCTCGATCACGCATATTCGCAACGCGCCGGCCCTGGCTCTGTCGGGCGGAGAGCGCCGCCGCGTTGAAATCGCGCGCGCTCTGGCGACCGGTCCCGCTTTCATGCTGCTCGACGAGCCCTTCGCCGGCATTGATCCGCTCGCCATTGCGGATATCCGCGAACTCGTCACGCATCTGCGCGAGCGCGGGCTCGGCGTGCTCATCACCGATCATAACGTCCGCGAAACGCTCGACATCATCGATCGCGCCTACATCATTCACGAAGGCGAAGTGCTGATCGAAGGCAAACCGGACGAGATTGTCGACGATTCAAACGTGCGGCGCGTTTATCTCGGCGACCGGTTCCAGATGTAGGCAAGAGGCGAAGGGGGCAGTGTGGCGTTAGCTCCGAAGCTCGAATTCCGGCAATCGCAACAGCTCGTCATGACGCCGCAGCTGCAGCAGGCGATCAAACTGCTGCAATTGTCCAATCTCGAGCTGTCGGCCTATGTCGAAGAGCAGCTTGAGCAAAATCCGTTTCTTGAGCGCGCGGCCGAGAGCGGCGACGCGGCGGAGCCGGCCGAGGCGGCGCGCGAACGCGACGATCAAACAACCGGCGACGCTGAAACCGCGCTCGATCTTTCAAGCGACCAGACAGCCGCGAAGGCCGAGGAGGCGCTCGACGCCGAGGTCGAACCGTCCGACGCGGGCGGCGAATTTCGCGTCAATGAATGGGCGTCGGTCGGCGCCGGCAAGGGATCGGTCGATATCGAACGCGAGTTCGGCGCGACGTTGACCAAAGAAATATCGCTGGGGGAACATCTCGCCGAACAGCTTCACGTCGCAACGCGCGATCCCCAGCAACGCTTCATCGGCGGTTATTTGATCGATCTCATCGACGAAGCGGGCTATCTGCGAGAACCTGTCTCGACTGTCGCAGAACGCCTCGGCGCGGACGAGCAGCAAGTGGAATCGACGCTTCGCCTCATTCAGACCTTCGATCCTTGCGGCGTCGGCGCGCGCGACATCAAGGAATGCCTGAAACTGCAGCTTATCGAGCGCGATCGCTATGATCCCGCAATGGCGCGCTTCATCGACAACATTGAATTGCTGGCGAAAGGCGATTTGAAAGGTCTGATGAAAGCTACGGGCTCGGACGAAGAGGACGTTCGCGACATGGTCGCCGAAGTGCGCTCGCTGACGCCCAAGCCCGGCTACGCCTACGGTTCGGAGCATGTGCAGGTCGTCGAGCCCGACGTTTTTGTCAGGAAGGCGCCTGACGGCGGCTGGAAAATAGAACTCAACAATGACACCATGCCGCGCATTCTCGTCAACCAGCGCTATTACGCGGAAATCTCGAACGCAAGCAGCCGCGATCAGGACAAGGTGTTTCTCAATGAGCAGTTCGCGAATGCGAACTGGCTCGCCAAGAGCCTTGACCAGCGCGCGCGCACGATCCTGAAAGTGGCGACGGAGATTGTCCGCCAGCAGGACGCCTTCCTCGTCTATGGCGTCAAGCATCTGCGCCCGCTGAATCTGCGCGCCGTCGCCGACGCGATCTCGATGCACGAGTCGACGGTGAGCCGCGTCACTTCAAACAAATATATGGCGACGCCGCGCGGTCTGTTCGAACTGAAATATTTTTTCACCGCGGCGATCGCATCGAGCGAGGGCGGCGAAGCGCATTCGGCCGAAGCCGTGCGCCATCGCATCCGCGAACTCGTCGCGCAAGAGGACCCCGAAAACGTTCTTTCCGACGACAAGATCGTCGAAATCCTTCGGGCCGACGGCGTCGACATCGCCCGCCGCACGGTCGCGAAATACCGCGAAACCCTGAATATCCCTTCGTCGGTGCAGCGCCGGCGTCAGGCGCTTCGGACCGCGATTTAGCCCCTTTAATCCGGGGCCCGGGGGACGATATGATGAGAGCCGAGCGGGGCGCGGCGCGACCGCTCCCCGCCAAATTTCGCGGAGGATCAATGGACATACAGCTCACCGGCAAGAATATGGATCTCGGGGAAGCGCTCCAGACCCATGTGAGCGAACGGCTGACCGAAGGCGTCAACAAATATTTCGGCCGCGGCGCGGACGCTTCGGTGATTTTCTCCAAAGAGCGCCATCTGATCGAATGCGAGATCACCGCCCATCTCGATTCCGGAGTCTTTCTCGCCGCCCACGGCCAGGCCGGGGAGGCCTATTCGGCTTTCGAGGACGCTCTCGAAAAGCTCGAAAAGCGGGTGCGGCGCTATAAGCGCAGGCTCAAAAACCATCACCTCAACGGCAGGGCGGCCATCCCCGCCGAGACGGCCTCCTATTATCTGCTCGCGCCGCTACCCGAGGATGAAGACGAAGCCTCGACAGATGAGCCGAATCCCGCTCCGGTTGTTGTTGCAGAAAAGACTACCGCAATGCGGGAAATGACGGTCGGCGAGGCGGTCATCGAATTAGACCTTGCTGAAAGCCACGCGATCGTGTTCAAGAACGCGGCCCATGGAAGGTTAAATGTTGTTTACCGTCGGCGCGACGGCCATATAGGCTGGATCGATCCGGCGCCCTAAGAGCGGCAAGGTTCTGGCAAGGCCGTTCGGTTAGGGTCAAGAACCCAGCAGGAACAGCGTAAAGAGCGTTTGGTGTTTTGTCGTGATGGGACTGGAAGATCTCTTAAGCGCTGAAAGCGTCATCCCCAATCTGAAGGCCCGGTGCAAACGCGAAGCGATCGAGATGATCGCCGAACGCGCGGCGCCGATTGTCGGCGCGCCGGCTGACGTCATCCGCGAGACCCTGCTGGCGCGCGAGCAACTGGGCTCGACCGGCGTCGGCAAGGGCGTCGCAATTCCGCACGGCAAGCTCGAAGGCCTGTCGCGCGTCTTCGGCCTGCTCGCACGCCTCGAAACGCCGATCGATTTCGACGCCGTGGACGATCAGCCCGTCGACCTCATCTTCGTGCTGCTCGCGCCGGCGAACGCGACTGCGGCGCATTTGAAAGCGCTCGCCCGCGTCTCGCGCCTGATGCGCGACGAGGAAGCGCGGGCTGCTCTCAGAGGCGCCGACACCGCCGAGGCGCTTTTCGCCATCGCCGTTGACGCCGGCCGGCCTCACGCCGCGTAACGTTCCTCGGCGGACCGTCATTCTTTGGAGCTTCAGGAGAAAAAGCGCGGGCGCGCCTAGTGCACGCTCACGGGATTCATTTCGTGCTGGCGCGCCGCCGCAAACGCCAGGTCGCGGTCGCCGACAAGCGCGATCCGCTCGCCGTCCGCCGAATGCACCGAATAGAGCGTGGCGTCTTCCGGCACCTCGATCACGAGATCGCCGTCCTCGTCGACAAGCTCGCTCATCACGTCGCGCGCGACGACAGCGCGGACATAGACCAGCTTGCGACCGCCAAGCTCAGCGAATTCGCGCGCGCTCATCTTGCGCGTGTTTTCTTCGGCGTTTGCGTGGACTTCTTTCGGTGCGGCCATTGCCTCGTCGTCTCCACTCCGGGTCGCGGCTCCCCAGCCTGCCGCAGATTGACTAGCAAACGGTGAATTGGATCATTCCGTTCGTCAGGCGATAGTTAAGTAGATTATATAACATTTCAATGGCGCTCCAAGCCATTGATATACCAGAGCTACTCAACCGAACTGCTTTAAAATTGTAGCGAATAGCGGCGGATCAACATTGCCTCCCGACAATGTGACGACGACGGTCCGGCCCCGGGCGGGAATTTTCCCCGACAGCACCGCCGCCAGCGCGACCGCGCCGCCGGGCTCGAGCACCAGTTTCAGATATTTGAACGCATAGGCCATGGCGGCGGCGGCCTCCTCGTCCGTGACGCAAGCCCCGCCCCGCACCAGCCGCTTCAATATGGGGAAAGTGAGCGCTCCGGGCGCAGGCGTTGCGAGCGCATCGCAAATCGTCCGGCGCGTCACATCGGCGGTCAGCCGTGCGCCCGCTTTGATCGAGGCCCAGGTTTCGTCATAGCCTTCCGGCTCGGCGATGAAGACTTCGGTGTTCGGCGAGACCTCCTCGAGGATCGTGGCGCAACCGGCGGTCAGCCCGCCTCCGCCGCAACAGACCACGAAAGCATCGATTTTCGCGCCAAGCGCCGCGGCCTGCTCGGCCGCCTCCAGCGCGACCGTTCCCTGCCCTTCGATAACGTCGACATGATCGTAAGACGGAACGAGCGCGAGGCCGCGCTCTTCCGCAATCGGCCGCGCGATCGCTTCGCGGTCGTCCTTGTAACGATCATAAGTGATGATCTCGGCGCCGTAATAGCGAACCTTTTCGGCTTTGAGCGACGGCGCGTCAGCGGGCATGACGATGGTTGCAGGCGCGCCGAAAATCCGCGCCGCGCGGGCGACGCCTTGCGCGTGGTTGCCAGACGACCACGCGATCACGCCGCGGCGCTTCTGCGCATCATCGAGCTGCGAAATCCGGTTATAGGCGCCGCGAAATTTGAACGAACCGCAATGCTGAAGGATTTCGGCCTTCATCAAAATGCGCCCGCCGACGCGCTCATTGAGCATGTCGCTTTCAAGAAGGGGCGTCAGAACCGCTTCGCCCTTCAGCCGCGCGGCGGCGGCCCTGACGCCCGCCGCCGTCACATTATCGCCCGACATTGTCTGCTGGTCCTTCCGCCGAACTCTCTTGCGTCTTTAGCCGCGTTTATCGCCGGCGAAAACGGCCGATCCGCGACGCAATCGCGGCGGATTCTCGAAAACGTTATTCCCCCTCGGCGATAAACCGGTAGGCGACGCCGCTGGAGACATAGTTGAAAGCCGCGCTCGTCAGCGTCATCAGATAGAGGGCGACCGCCACGCCGATAAAATGCGGTCCGCTCGGATCCAAGACTTTTGCAAAAGCGGCCATCAAAGTTTTCGCGGCCTCAAGCTCAGCCGCTGGATTGTGGGCGGCGGCGGCGCCATGCGCGATCGCTGAAATCACCGGCGCGAAACCGGCCCACCCCGGAATGGAGGCGATCAGTAGAAAGAAAAACAGGGCGACGCCGATCAACACCCAGTAAAAGAGAAGCCTCCAGACATTGCCTTTCGTCGCCCCCCAGGCCTGACCGAAACCCAGCGTCTCGCTCCCGACCGCCGCTGGATACAGAACGCAAAGGCGAAGTTGGAACCAGATAATGACAACATTGACGACGGCGCGCCCAAAGGCGGGCACGAGCAAAGCGGCCTTCGGGACCAAGACGCGGAAAAGCGCGCCGATGACCGCGAAAGCGATCTGCCCCACAATAGAAATCAGCAGGATCATCAGCGATTTCAGGATATAGGCGCCGAGGACGCGCAGTTCGGCGCCCGAATAATTGAAATAGAACGGAAGACGCAAATCGTCGCCGCGGATCAGCTTGCGAAGCGCTGCGACCACGATCATCGGCTGGAATATCGCCGAGGCGAGGAACATCAGGGCGATCGCGCCGAAAACAGGGCCCATCGCCGCGAAGACTTCTTCCGGACGCGCGCCATGTCCGAGCTCGAGGAGCGCGCCCATCTGCGTAAACAGTTTCGGCATCACATAGAGCTGGGCGGCGACAAGGCCCAGGACCGGCAGCCAGAGCGCCTTCAGCAGGTGCGCCGCGTTCGAGCCCGCATAGGCCAGGGTCGCCGCAAAGGCCTTGAGAACCGGAAGTTTCATCTCGCCCCTCCTTCAGCCGGCCGACAATCGCTGACCGTTCGAGACTAGCCGATCGCCGCGGCCAAGTCCCGCCGCCTGCTCAGCGACCGAGCGCAATATAGCCCAACAGGGCGAGCCCCGCCGCAATCCGGTACCAGCCGAAAGGCTGCAATCCGTAGCGGCCTATGAACGCAATAAAGGTTTTGACCACGACATAGGCGACGATGAAGGAAACAATGAATCCGATCGCAATGTCG
Source organism: Alphaproteobacteria bacterium (assembly GCA_016125425.1). Classification (GTDB taxonomy): domain Bacteria; phylum Pseudomonadota; class Alphaproteobacteria; order Caulobacterales; family Parvularculaceae; genus Amphiplicatus. The sequence continues at coordinate 2,663 of WGLT01000012.1, read as the reverse complement.
AGCGTCGCATCCGCGGTGAGAAGCGCGCGGTTCTTGTAAAGGTCGTAAACGGTCGCAGCGAGCATCGTCGGCACGGCGAGATAGAAAGTGAACGCCGCGCCGGCTTTGCGCTCGACGCCGAGAAGCATGCCGCCGAGAATCGTCGCGCCCGAGCGCGACACGCCCGGCACCAGCGCCAGGCACTGGCAAAGGCCGATCTGGAAACATTTCCAGAGCGGCAGATGGTCGCCGTCCTTGTAAGCCGGCGCGGGCGCGATCCGCTCGAGAACCAGGATCAAGACGCCTCCGACGATGAGCGCGACCGCGATCACAATCAGCGAGACGGATGGGTCGAACAGAACGTCCTTGATGAAGCCGTGCAACGCCAGACCCGCGACCGCCGCCGGAAGAAAAGCGACGAAAACCCCGAGCGCGAACTGGCGAGCCTCCGCCTTTGTCGGCAAACCGACCGTGACGTCCCAGAATTTGCGCCAATAGGCGACGACCACCGCGAGGATCGCGCCGAACTGGATGACGATCGGAAAGACTTCCCCCGGCGGGTGAAATCCGAGAACTTGTTCGCCGATCAGCAAATGCGCGGTCGACGACACCGGCAGAAATTCGGTGAGGCCCTCAATGAAGCCTAGCAGAATGACAAGGAAGATGGAAAAAAGCATCGATGGGGCTCGGCAAACGGAGATTGAAGGCGGTCGGCGGGCGGGCGGAATCCGAAAGTCGCGTCGTCAAACCTCTCTAGTCTGCTTTGCAAGATGAGAACCACCGGAAATTCGCAGCCGCATGTCCCCGCCTGACCTTGCGGCCCGCCGCAGGGGCGCCTAGGCTTCCCTTCAAAATCCCGCAATCCGGTTATTCAATGGCGGCCTTCGGACATATTCTAGACGGCGCGGCGGCGAAAACCGCCGAAGCCGGCGGTCGGGCGGCATGAAGCGACCGCTTGTTCTCCAGACGAGATTCTGGCCGATGTGGTCCGCGCTCTCCTTCGGCGCCTTCGCGGACAATGTCATGCGTCAGGCGCTCATCGTCGGCATCGCCTTCGGCGCGATCGGCGCGGACCAGCGCGCCGGCGCCGACTGGGCGGTGCCTGTCGTCGGCTCTCTCTTCTCTGTCTCCATGCTGCTGTTCTCCTCGATTTCGGGGCAGGTCGCCGAAAAATATGAAACCTCTATGCTCTTCAGGCGGATCAAATTCGGCGAATTGGTCATGATGCTGGCCGCCGGCGTCGGCTTTTATCTGAACTCCGTCCCAATCCTGATTGCAGTCCTGTTCGCGCTGGCGGCGCTATCCGCCTTTTTCAGTCCGGCCCGCTTCGGCGCCATGCCGAAATATCTGGGCGCTGACGAACTCGTGCGCGGCAACGGACTGTGCAACGCCGGCCTCTATGTCTCCATCGTGCTCGGTCTTTTCGTCGGCGGCCTCGTCATCGCCGCGCCTGGCGGGCGGCTCAAGATCGCAGCCGTCCTGCTCTGCGCGGCGATCGCAGGCTGGCTCGCCGCCCTCAAGGCCCCGCGCGCGCCGGCCGACGCGCCGGACATCGAGCTCGACTGGAACGCGCCCCGCCAGGCGGCGCGCGTGATCGGTTTCGCCTTCTCCGCGCCGGGCGTCGTCCGGCCGATGCTCGGAACCGCCTTCTTCTTCTACATTTCAACCATGATCACCGTGCTCGCCCCTCTCTATGCGCGCTCCTCTTTGCATGGCGACGCGGCGCTTGCGACCGCGATCATGGGGGTCGTCGCGATCGGAGTCGGGATCGGCGCGCTCTTCGCGGCAAGCTTGTCGAAAGGCAGAAGCGGGCTTGGATTCTCCGCTCTCGGCGCCGGCGTCGCCGCGATATCCGCCCTCGCGATCTGGGCGCTGACGGACGCAGCCGGCGCCGCCGGCGACGGCTCAATCGGCGTCTTGACGGCGAGCGCGGCGGGCCGCGCCCTCGCTTTCTGCTTCGGACTGTGCGCGGCCGCGATGGGCCTATACGTCGCCCCCTTGCAGGCGGCGATGCAGCGGCGCGCGCCGCCGCGCGAGCGCTCGCGCATTATGGCCGCCGGCAATATGGCGAATGCGGCCGGCGCCATGGCGGGCTCCCTGTCGGTGCTGGCCGTCACGCAAACGCCGCTCAACGCCGATGTGGCGTTCGCCGTAATCGCGGCGCTTCTCGCCGCGCTGGTCCTTTACATGGTTCGGCGCCATTACGCCCTGCCGGCGGGTCTCTATGACGAGGCGATCGCCGGAACCGCTGCGTGTGAAGAAAACCCGCGATTGACGCGGACCGAGCCGCTGCGCGAGGATTGGTTAACGGATGCTTGACGGCGGCGCGGCGGAGCGCTGGGTCCTAGCACGGTCCTTGCTTGCTTTGAGCAGCCTTAACGGCGCAGCAAGCCCAATACGATACAAGATACCAATATGGGTCTCACATTCCTGTTCATCGCTTCGTGTCTCGTGATCGGCGGGGTCCTGCCCTTCCTCTTCGGACGCGCCTCGCTCTTGCCAAGGATCGGAGAGAGTCTGAAATCGGCCGAGCCCAAGCGGTTTTCGCCGAGAAAGACCCTGTTCATCATCGGCCCCAGCGCCAATCACCCGCCCTGCCGCCTGCAGCGACGGCTCCTGAAACCCGCGATCGCCGCCCTCATCCGGGAGGATGTCGTCGTGATGGAGATTTACGGCGACGGACG
>WGLT01000016.1 GCA_016125425.1 Alphaproteobacteria bacterium | reverse complement strand
TTCGCCGAGAAAGACCCTGTTCATCATCGGCCCCAGCGCCAATCACCCGCCCTGCCGCCTGCAGCGACGGCTCCTGAAACCCGCGATCGCCGCCCTCATCCGGGAGGATGTCGTCGTGATGGAGATTTACGGCGACGGACGTCCTCGAAAGAATGGCGAGGAGATCGACTGGCTTGATGCGGCCTTGTTGCGCCATGCCCTGGACGCCGAAGAAGGCTTTGCGGTTCTTTACGTCGATGAAGACGGCAAGACGGCGCTGCGCTCCGAAGCCCCGGTCGTCACAAGCGACCTCCTCGAGCGGGCGCGTCTCAATATCCCGCCCTCGTCCCAGCCGGGCGCCAAGCGCAGGTCAGCCGTGCTGCGCCGACTGCGCGCCGCCTGAAGCCAGCCATGCCCGGGGACGCGGGGGGAACAGCGCGCCGCCGGAAAATCGCCGCGTTTCGTCCCATGATTGACCCCGCCGCGCTCCGACGGAAGCGCAGGGCCGACCCGTTTAACCCGGCGGAGGGGCCTAGACCCGCTTCTTGTGTGAAGGTGCGATGCGGACCAGCCAATCATGCCGAAACTTCTGACCCGCCGGAACAGCCTGATCGCGCTCGCAGCGCTCGCCGTGGCGGCGATCGCGGCATTCGCGCTCGGACGCGAAAAACCGCCGCAATATGAAACCGCGGTCGTCCGGCGCGGCGATCTCGAGGTGACGATTTCGGAATCCGGCAAGATCGAACCGAAGGAATATGTCGATGTCGGCGCGCAGGTTTCAGGTCAGCTCAAATCCTTCCTCTTCAATGTCGGCGACAAGGTGAAAAAGGGCGATCTTCTCGCCGAGATCGACGAGACGCTCGCCAAGTCCAAGGTCGAAGCCGATCAGGCGCAGCTGAAAGAGCTGCAAGCCTCGCGCGCCCAACAGGAGGCGACGCTCAGTCTCTCGAAGGCCGAAGCCGCGCGCGCAAAGATGCTGCACGACGCGGACGCGATTTCGCTCGCGGAATATCAGGCGGCGGCGGCCGATCTCAAAGTCCAGACCGCCAAGCTCGCCCAGCTTGACGCGCAGATCGAGCGCCAGCAATCGACGCTGACCGGCGATCTGGCGAGCCTCAGCTACACGAAGATCTATGCGCCCATGTCGGGGACGATCGTTTCGCAATCGGCCGTAGTCGGACAAACGCTGAACGCCAACCAGACGACGCCGACGATCTTGCGCATCGCCGATCTCTCCGTCATGACGGTCGAGGCGGATGTTTCGGAAGCCGACGTGTTGCGCGTCCGATCCGGACAGGAAGCCTATTTCACGACAATCGGCGACATGACAAAGAAGTGGGAGACCACTGTCCGGCAGGTCTTGCCGCAGCCGGAGACTGTCAATGATGTCGTCCTCTACAAGGCGCTGCTCGACGTCGAGAACAAGAACGACACCTTGAAGCCTGACATGACCGCGCAGGTCTTCTTCGTCATCGGCCGCGCGAAAAACGCAGTGCTCGCCCCCGTCGCAGCGCTGCGCGAGGCCCCCGATTTCGCCGCAGGACGCGGCCGGCGAAAGTCCGGGGAGTCCGGCGAGTCGGCGGAGGCTGGCGGCGCGCCCTCGCGTTCGGACGGCGCGATCATGGCGGCGCGCGCCGCTGAACCACCCGCACGAGTCAAGGACTGGGCCGAGCGCCGCGCGGCGATGCAGAAAATTCTCGCGGAGCGCCCGGACGCGCAGCGAAAAATGGTTCTTGTCATGCAGAACGGCAAGCCGGCGCCGCGGCCCGTCCTTGTCGGCCTGCAAAATCGCGCCGACGCCGAGATTCTCTACGGGCTGGAGCCCGGCGACGAGGTCGTCACCGGCGAGGCCGTCGTGATCCCCAAAGACGCGCGCGCCGGAAGCGGCGGACGCCGACCCATGGGCGGCGGCTTCCGCCGAAGAGGCTGAACCCCATGAGCGCGCTTCTCGAACTTGACGCAGTCGAACGCTATTACGGCGCGGACGATACGACCGTTCGCGCGCTGGACGACGTCACCTTGAAGATCGAGGCCGGCGAATTTGTCGCCATAATCGGCCAGTCAGGCTCCGGCAAATCGACGCTGATGAACATAATCGGCTGCCTCGACCGGCCGACCGGCGGAACCTATCGCGTGCGCGGCGTCGACGTCGCAGGCCTTGAGCCCGACGCGCTCGCCGCAATGCGGCGCGACACATTCGGCTTTGTCTTCCAGCGCTATAATCTTCTCACGAACGCGACGGCGCTCGAAAATGTCGAAATACCGGCGATCTACGCCGGCGCGTCTCTCGCCGAACGCGAAAGGCGCGCCCGCGAGCTTCTCGCAAAACTCGGCCTCGAGGGCCGCATGCGCCACAAGCCCGGCGAATTGTCGGGCGGCCAGCAGCAGCGCGTGTCCATCGCCCGCGCCTTGATGAACGACGCCGAAGTCATCCTCGCCGACGAACCGACAGGCGCGCTCGACACGGCGTCGAGCGAAGAATTGCTGACGCTGTTCGAAGACCTGCACGCGGCCGGAAGAACGATCATACTGATTACGCACGAACAATCCGTCGCAGCCCGCGCGCGCCGCATCATTGAGATCAGGGACGGAAAAATCGTGCGCGATTCCGGCGCGCGAGAATCGCGCGAACGCACGCTCGCCTACAGAAAACATGTAAGCGAACCGGCGCTGACGACCCAGATCAGCGAGGCGGTGAAGATCGCATTCCGTTCTCTGCGCGCAAATTTGTTCAGGACTGCGCTCACCTTGCTCGGCGTCATCATCGGCGTCGCCGCCGTTGTGGCGATGCTCGCGATCGGCGAAGGCAGTCAAAAGCAGATCGTGTCGAGCATTCAGAAGATGGGATCGGACCTTCTGTTCGTGCGGCCTGGCGCGCCCGGAACGCGCATGCGCGGCGCGGCCATTGCGACGCTGACCATGGAGGACGCCGCCGCCATCGCCGAACTCGACAATGTGAAGGCTGCGGCGCCGAGCAGGCAAAGCCGCGAGACGCTGCGCGCCAACGGAATCGATTACCAGACGACCATTCAGGGCGTGACGCCCGATTGGCTGAGCGCGCGGGACTGGAAAATGGCGCAAGGCGCCTTCTTCACCAGCGAAGACGAAATGCGCCGCGCCAATGTCGTCGTGCTCGGCTGGACGGTGGCGAAGAACCTGTTCCCGGACATGGGCGACCTCGTCGGAAAATTCGTTTTCATCGGCAACGCGCCGTTTGAGATCGCCGGCGTCCTCGCGCCCAAGGGCGCCACGGCCTGGGGGCAGGACATGGACGACGTCGCCGTGCTGCCGATCTCAACGGGCATGATGCGCATTTTCGGACAGAATTATCTGTCCGACATCACAATCGCGGTAAAAGACACGAAAAAGATCGAAGACACCCAGAACGCCGCACAGGCTCTGCTGCTCGCCCGTCACGGAACGGAGGATTTTCAGCTCAGGAACACAGCCTCGCTCCTCCAGTCGGTCGAAGAAACGCAGGGCGCATTCTCGCTTCTCCTCGGCTCGGTCGCGGCGATTTCGCTGCTTGTCGGCGGGATCGGCGTCATGAACATCATGCTTGTCTCGGTCACCGAACGCACGCGCGAAATCGGAGTCCGTATGGCGACCGGCGCGCGCCGCTCCGATATCATGGTGCAGTTCAATACCGAGGCGCTGGTTGTGTGCGGCCTTGGCGGCGTCATCGGCGTATTGTCGGGGCTCGCGGTGTCGCTCGTCCTGTCGAAAGGCGGCATGTCGATCGCGATCACGCCCGAGCCCGCTATTATCGCATTCGCATCCGCGCTCGCGACCGGTCTCGTGTTCGGTTACATGCCGGCGCGCAAGGCCGCCCGGCTCGATCCCGTCGCCGCGCTCGCTTCGGAATAGGCCATGCGTAGGCTCCTCCTGCTCTCAATCGCGCTTTTGATCGCTTCCTGCGCCACGGCGCCGAGGCCGGCCGGCGACCTCGTCGACGCGCCGGCCGCCTACGACAACGCGGAACCGGGCGCGCCGAAACCCGAGGCCGATTGGTGGCGCGCTTTCGGCGACGATCATCTCGACGCGCTGATCAGGCAGGCGCTCGCGGCGAATCAAGACCTCGCGGCGGGCGTCGCGCGTGTCAAACAGGCGCGCGCCGCCGTGAGGACGGCGACCGCCGCCTTGCTGCCTCAGGCGAGCGGCGGGGCGTCGGCCTCCTCCAACAGCGACAACGATCTCGGCCGGTTTTCGACCTCGGCGCGCGCCGACGCGTCTTACCAGCTTGACCTTTTCGGCGAGAACCGGGCGAACCGCCGCGCCGCCAAGGCGAATTACGCGGGCAGCGCTTTCGATCAAGACGCGCTCGCGCTCACCATCCAGACGGACGTCGCCGCGAGCTATTTCCGGCTTAACGCGCTTCGCAGCGAGCTTGAGGTCGCCAAAACCAATCTCGGCATCTCCGAAAGAATCTACGACATCGTTCGTGTGCGGTACAAAGCCGGCGCGGTCTCCGGATTCGACATGGCGAGCCAGGAAACGGCGATCGCCAATGCGCGCGCGCGCATTCCCCAGCTTGAGCAGCAGGTCGAGAGCGAGGAGACGGCGCTGGCGGCGCTCCTCGGGCGCGCCCCGCAAGGATATCGCGGCCCGAACGTCGACATTCTTTCGCTGACCCCGCCGCGCGTCGACCCCGGCCTTCCGTCCGACCTTCTGCTGCGCCGCCCCGATCTTAGAGCGGCCGAAGCGGCGATCGCCGCCGCCGACGCCAATGTCGCCGCGGCGCGCGCGGCGTTCTTTCCGCAGATAGACCTGTCCGCGGGCGTTTCAGCGGCGAGCCTGACCGGAGGAATGAGCGTCGTCGGGTCGCTGGCCGGCTCGCTCGCGCAGACGATCTTCTCCGGCGGCCGGCTTGAAGGCGATCTCGCCGGCGCGAAGGCGCGCGTCGAGGAAAGGATCGCGAATTACCGTCAGGCGACGTTGAACGCGCTGCGCGATGTCGAGGTCGCGCTGACCGAATTGAGGACCGCGGAGGCGCGCGAGACGCAGCTCGCGCTCGCCCGCGATGCGGCGGACAAATCCTTGGCGCTGGCCGAGATCCGCTACAAGAGCGGCGCGGACGACCTGACGAGCCTGCTCAACGCGCAGGCGACATATTTCAGCGCTTCGGACAATCTCGTGCAGGGCCGTCTCGACCGTCTGACGGCGTCGATCGATCTGTTCGCAGCGATCGGCGGCGGCTGGGGCGCGCCGGACGCTCGGTGAGCGGGCGGTCTGCGGCATTCCCATCCGCGCTGAAGCGTGGCAAGAGGACGGCCTGGGACGCCGATCGCCGCCGGGAGGGGCCGGATGATTTCAGGTTACGCGGTCGCTGACGGCAAGCTCCGCCCGCTCGATAATCTCTTCGCTGAAACGGCGAACGCCGTCTGGATCGACATCTTGCGGCCGACCCCGGAAGAAGAGACCGCGCTCGAAACCGCCCTCAACCTCGACATTCCCACGCCCGAAGAAATGCGCGAGATCGAGGTCTCGAGCCGGCTCTATGTCGAGAACGACGTCTCCTACATGACCGCGCTCATCATCTCCCACAGCGACGGCGACGATGTTCTTATCTCGCCCGTCACATTTGCGCTCGCCGGCCCGCGCCTTTTGACCATTCGTCACGAAGAGCCCCGGGTCATCACCGGTTTCGTCGCGCGCGCGCAAAAAGCGCAGATCGGCTGCGTCAACGCGGAGTCCATCCTGGTCGGCCTGCTTGAAGCCGTTGTCGATCGACTGGCGGACGTTTTGGAGCGCGTCGCAGGCGACATCGACACGCTCTCGCGCGACATATTCCGGGAGCGCGCCAAGCTGTCCGACCAGACGCGTGATTACCAGCGGGCCCTCGTCGAGCTCGGTCGCAAGGAGAACGTCACGTCAAAGATTCGCGACAGCCTCGTCACGCTCGACCGGCTGTTCGGCTTTCTCAGCCTGCAAGCCGATCAGCGCGCGCAGCAGGCGGCGAACGGCAAGAGAATGGACAAGGAATTGCGCGCGCGGCTGAAGACTCTCGCCCGGGACGCGCATTCGCTGTCCGAGCACGTCTCTTACCTGTCGCAGAAGACGACTTTTCTGCTCGACGCGACGCTGGGGCTTATCAATATCGAGCAGAACGCCATCATCAAGACGTTTTCGGTCGTTGCGGTCGCGTTCATGCCGCCGACGCTGATCGCCTCGATTTACGGAATGAATTTTCACCTCATGCCGGAATTATCATGGCCGTGGGGTTATCCGTTCGCGGTCGCCCTGATGATCCTGTCAGCCGTGCTGCCGCTGCTTTTCTTCAAGCGCAAGGGCTGGCTCTGACGACCGGCCGAGAGGCGCCTTCCGCGCCGAAGCCGGGCGCGCGGACCGCGGCGGTATCCGGTTTTTAACCGGCGGCTTGCGCGTTCGGTCGCCCGATCGAAAAATAGTTGAATCCGCGCTCGGCCATTTGCGCCGGCCGGTAGATGTTTCTCAAATCGACGATCGTCGGCGAGACAAGCAGGCTCTTCACCCGGTCAAGATCGAGCGCGCGGAATTCGTCCCACTCCGTGACGAGCACCAGGGCGTCGGCGCCTTCGATCGCCTGATACGGACCTTCGCAGAACTGGACGTCCGTGAACAGCTTTTTGGCTTCGCCCATGCCGGCCGGATCGAACGCGCGGATGATCGCGCCTTCCGCCTGCAAGGCGGGAACGATATCAAGAGACGGCGCGTCGCGCATATCGTCCGTATTCGGCTTGAATGTAAGGCCGAGGATCGCAATGGTTTTGCCTTTCGCCTCGCCGCCGACCGCCGCGATGACGCGCTTGGCCATCTCTTTCTTGCGCCGGGCGTTGATCTCGACGACGGCCTCGACGATCCTTGTCGGCGCGCCGACGCTCTGAGCCGTTTTGACAAGCGCAAGCGTGTCTTTCGGAAAACACGACCCGCCATAGCCTGGGCCCGCATGCAGGAATTTCGCGCCGATCCGTCCGTCGAGGCCGATCCCGCGAGCGACCTCCTGGACATTGCCGCCGACGCGCTCGCAAAGATCGGCCATCTCGTTGATGAAGGTGATTTTGGTCGCGAGGAAGGCGTTGGAGGCGTATTTGATCAGCTCCGACGTCGCGCGGTTCGTGAATACGATCGGCGTTTCGTTGAGGAAGAGCGGCCGGTAGAGTTCGCGCATGACTTCCTTCGCGCGCTCGTCTTCGGCGCCGACGACGATCCTGTCCGGCCGCTTGAAGTCCTCGATGGCGGCGCCTTCGCGCAGAAACTCCGGATTGGAGACGACGGAGAAATCCGCGTCCGGCCGCGCCTTGCGGATGATCGCCTCAACCTCCGCGCCGGTGCCGACCGGAACGGTCGATTTGGTGACGATCACCGAATAGCCGTTGAGCGCCCTGGCGATCTCCTCAGCGGCCGCATAGACGAAAGACAAGTCCGCGAACCCGTCGCCGCGGCGAGAGGGCGTGCCGACGGCGATGAAAACCGCGTCCGCGCCGGCGACTGCGGCGGCGAGTTCGGTCGTGAAAGAAAGCCGTCCCGCCTCGACGTTTTCCGCGACGAGCGCATCGAGGCCTGGCTCGAAAATCGGAATCTTGCCCGCCTCGAGCAAATCGATCTTGGCGCGATCCTTGTCGACGCAGACGACCTCATGGCCGAAATCAGCAAAACAGGCCCCGGAGACAAGGCCCACATATCCGGTTCCGATCATCGCTACGCGCATCGCGGCGTCCTTAAATTCGACTGCTGGCGTTGAGCCCGGTCAATCGCCAGGCCCTAATAGGCGTTTTTGGGGAATAGCACTGCGGCGACGGTGAGCGCCAGTATCTTGAAGTCGAACCAAAGCGACCAATTGTCGATATATTCGAGATCGTAGCGCACGCGCTCCGCCATTTTCTCATTTTCCGACGTCTCGCCGCGATAACCGTTCACCTGCGCCCAGCCCGTGATGCCGGGCTTCATCTTGTGCCGGCCGGAATAATTTTCGATCGTCTGGGCGTAGGCGTGGTTGTGAGCGAGCGCATGGGGGCGCGGGCCGACCAGCGACATCTCACCTTTCATAACGTTAATGAGTTGCGGAAGCTCATCGAGACTCGTGCGGCGCAAAATCCTGCCGATCGGCGTCACGCGCGGATCATTCTTCTTCGCCTGTTCGATATTCGCGCCGTCTTCCTCAACCGTCATTGTGCGGAATTTATAAATCGTGAACACTTCGTTGTTAAAGCCGTGACGCTTCTGCTTGAAAAAAACCGGCCCCGGTCCGCCGAAAAGCCTGATGGCGGCCGCGACGATCAACAGAACCGGCAGCGCCAGGATGAACGCAATCGTGCCCAGGGTCTTGTCTTCAATCGTCTTGAGAAGGCTCCCCCAGCCCTCCAGCGGGCGGCGATAGAGATTAAGCAGCGGCGCCGAGCCGATTTTCACGATTTCGCCGCCGGTATGATCGAGCCAGTGCGCATTGGCGCAGATTGCGATCGAAACCGGCAGTATGGAGAGGCGCGCGACGATCGCATTCATTTCGGCATGAGACGCGTCGGGCATGGCGATGACGATGTCGTCGATCTCACCGTTGCGCGCGGCGTGAGAGAGCGCCGAAAGACTGTCAGGCGCGTCGGCGGCGGCGCGCGCGTCGTAAACGCCGACAATCGAAATGGCGCGCTCCGTCGACTGCGCGAGCGCCCGGAATTTTTCCGCGTCCGCATTCCGGCCGACGAGCGCGATACGCCGCGCGAATACGCCGCCCTCGCGCGCCGTCCGCCGCAAGACGACGGCCGCGACGATGCGCGTGCCTATCAGCAGGGCGTAGGTCGAACCGGTCCAGGCGAAGAGCCAGAAACGCGAAAAACCTTCAGAAATCTTCAGCGAGAACGCAAAAGCGAGCAGCCCGAGAATGACAAGGCACCAGCGCCCGGCGATCGGCCGGATCACGCCCGCGGTCGACACGAGCCGCTCGAATTCGTAATAGCCGTCGCGCCTGAGCAAAGTCGTGATCCCCGTTGCGCCGACGATTCCGGCTGCGGCGTAACGCTGGAAGTCGAAATCCGAAAGGATCACCTGCGTGTGGTAGTAAACCGCAACGCCGATCGACGCGATGACGACCAGCAGAAAGTCAATGAACTGCACGATGTCGCCCGACATGGCCCGCGCCATCGGCGCGCGGTGACGCGCGCCGGTCGGCTCGAAATCATGGGCGCTTGTCAGCTCGGACTCCGCCATGGAGTGTCGTCCGTGTTCGGTTTTCGCCTGTCAGGGGTCTGGGCGAGCCCTTGCAAACGCCATGCAAAAGACCAGTTGGCCGGCCCCTTGGCAAGGGTTGTTTTGCATCGCAGCAGCATCGCGCGCCTTTTCGCGCCTCGGACTTGGCGATAGGTTAGCAATCGTTAACGCGACAGCGTCCGCTGGAGGCGGATCGCGAACGGCAGGTGGTGTTCGGATGTCGAAGCAGTTCGCCTCTTTCCATGTCAGCTGGCGGGACGCCAAACGCAGACCCTGGGGCCTGTTCGCCGACGAGGCGGCTTATGCGCGTTCAGCCGCGCAGGCGCTTGAGACCAAGCTGAACGATCTCGCCCAGGAGGGATGGATTGTTGACAGGGTCATTCCGGCCGGCGGTATAACGCCCCAACAGACGGCGGCCTTCACGATCGTCGCATTCAAATAAGCCTTTTCTTTCCCGCGATTGGAGACCGATCTTGAGCCCTTCCCGCGACGAGGACGCGCGGCTTCTTGAGCCGCTGATCGATCTGGCGCTCTCAGCCGGCGCGGCGGCGCTCAGCGTGTACGCCGGGGATTTCGGATTTGAGAAGAAGGAAGACGCCTCGCCCGTCACTGAGGCCGACCGTCTGTGCGAGGAGATAATCCTGAGAGGGCTCGCCGCGCTTGCGCCGGCCATTCCGGTGCTTGCTGAGGAAAGCGCCGCCGAGGGGCGCATTCCCGATCTCGGCTCGGTGTTTTTCCTCGTCGATCCGCTTGACGGAACGAAGGAGTTCATCAGCCGCAATGGCGAGTTCACGGTGAATATCGCGCTGGTTCGCGATGAAAAGCCGGTCCTCGGGGTCGTCTATGCGCCGGCGATCCGGCGTCTTTACGCCGGCGCGCGTTCGTTGGGCGCGTTGCGCATCGACATTGACGAACAGGGCGCGGCGGGGCCGAAGCAGGCGATCGCGGCGCGGCCGGCGCCGGAAAAGGGGCTCGTCGCCGTCGCAAGCCGCAGCCACCGTTCGCCGGAGACCGACGATTTCCTGAAAACGCTCAAAATCGCAGAATTCGCCGCCGCGGGCTCGTCGCTCAAATTCTGCCTCATCGCCGAGGGCGCGGCCGATGTTTATCCCCGTCTCGGCCGGACCATGGAATGGGATACGGGCGCGGGCCAGGCGGTGCTCGAAGCCGCCGGCGGACGCGTCGAGGTCTATCCGTCCGGAGAGCCTTTGCGCTACGGCAAAAAGAGCCGCGGATTCGATAATCCGCATTTCATAGCGTGGGGCGCGGCTAGAGCGCTCCCTTGAGACCCTTCAATGCGTCTTCGGGCAGCGTGGCGCCGCGGCGCACCCACACGTCCCACAGCGGCGTTTGCTCGACGAGCTTGAATTCGGTGTAGAGCAGCGCCTGCGAATTCAATTTCGCGTCCGCCGTGGACGGGTCGAGATCGAGGCGCGGCACGAAGACGACCTTGGCGCTGTTTGCGGCCTTTTCGCCGCTGGGGCGGCAGGCGCGTTTTTCGGCGATGACGCAGGCGGCGTCCGCGCCCGTGAGGATCGCGACATCGAGGCCGTAGCTTGCAATCTTCTTGGCGTGCGCCGCCGCCTCCAGCAGCATTTCGGACTGGTCGACCGGCGCGAGGGCGAAAAGATCGCGCGCCTCCGGCGTCGAGAACCGGCCCTCTTCGATCCAGCGGGCGATGGTTGGCCCTCCGGGCTGCACAAGCCCGAGTTCGGCGCGGATATTCTCAGGCGCGCCCAAAGTCGTGCGGTGCTGGAGAAAGAACTGGCCGGCGGCGTGAACCGCAATCGCGCCGGTCCAGAAAAGGGTGAGGCTCGCCGCTGCGACGGCGATCGAAATGCTTGCGCGGTCGTGACCGCTGAAGATCCCGTCATAAAACGGCGAAGCGGTCGAAAAACAGGCGAGCGCCGCGGCCATCACAATGATCGGCGTTGCGTTCGCCTCCGCAAATCGCGCCGCGACCAGCGAGACGAGGAGAAGCCCCGCGCCTGCGCCCCAGCTCCGCCAGTGTTCAGGCCCGCCGAATATGGCGGCGGCGGCGATGACGACGACGCCCGAGGCGGCCATGCCCGTCAGCGCGATCGCGCCTTCGCCCCCGACTGCGGCCCGCGCGGAAAACACCGCCGAGGCCGCGTGCGCGCGCGCGATGTTCATGCCGGGCGCGGCCGCTTCGATCAGGAGCGCGCCCGCCACGAAGAGAATCGCAGCAAGGGAATAGCGCGATGCGCCCGAAAGACCCGCCAGGAGCGGCGAAAATGCGAGCGTCACAAAGCCGGCCAGAGAAAAGGCCGGACTCAACAGCCAGAGAATGACGAGGCCGGCCGCAGCGATGACTCCCTCTATCCGCGCTCGCGAAGCGCTATTGTCCGCAGACGAACAAATGAGCGCGGTCGCCGTGACGATGAAAAAGGCGAGCGCGACATCCTGCGGTCCGGAAAAAGGCGCGGCGGCATAGGCGGCGAGCGCGGCGGTCATCAGCACCGAAAGGGCTGCGGGAAACCGCGCCGCGCAAAGATAGGCGAGCGGTCCGGCGACGAGCGCGGCGGCGATCCCCTTGGCGAGAAGATGGATGCGCCCCGGAGAATCCGCAAACCGGTCGGCGGCGAGGAGAAGCAATGAGTAGAACGGCGCAGACGAGGATTTTAACGGCGCGCCGCCCGCCGCGATCGCGCGCGCGTCTGCGATCGGCCCGATCATCTCAGCGGTCGGCTTGAGGCTCAGCAGCGCCGGGGCGAGGAAGGCCGCGAAGACGAAGGGCGCGGCGGCGAGGAGAGCAAACAGGCACACCCAGCCTGGCTGGCGCCAGCCGTACAGCATCATGGCGAATCGGCGCGCGCGGGGCGCAGGCCGGCGCCAGGCTGCGTCAAACTGGGATTCGGCCCTCGCCTCGCTCATCCATGGTCCTTTTCGCCCGCAGGCTGTTCCAAAGCGGCGCCGGACGGCGCCGGTCACAGGCAAAGCAAAGCAAGGGGTCTGCCGGGCGGCGGCGGGGCGGCGCGCCGCTCGCCCGCGTTAATTTTTGTATCTGTGGCTTCTGTTTTCTGACGTCTGCTATAGGGTCGCCCGCCATGCGAACCTTGCTGCACATGCCGCTCGATCCCGGCTCGCGGATGGCGCGAATCTTACTGGCCGAAAAAGGCCTGCCGGTTTGTCTCGTCGAGACTCCGCCCTGGCGCGAACCGGCCGAATTGCTGGCGCGCAATCCGGCGGGCGAAATTCCGGTTCTTATCGACGAGCCGCCGACCGGCGGGGAGGTCGCGGTCGCGCCCGCCCTTGTCATCGCCGATTATCTCGAAGAGGCCTATGGCGCGGCCCCCATGTTGCCCGCCACGTCAGCCGCGCGCGGCGAGGCGCGGCGCATCGCCCACTGGTTCGACCGGAAATTCGAATCGGAAGTGAACCAGCTCATTCTGCGCCGCCGCGTCGACGAGCGACTCGCGGGCGCGCGCCGCCTTGAGCCGGAGCCCTATCGGGCCGGCGCGGAACGCATGCGCTGGCATCTCGACTATCTCGCCTGGCTGCTCGACCGCCGCGCCTGGCTCGCCGGCGAGAGAATGACTCTCGCCGATGTCGCGGCGGCGGCGCATCTGTCGGCCAATGACTATGTGAGCGCTGTTCCGTGGTCGGAGTTCCCGACTGTCAAGGAATGGTATCTCCGGATGAAATGTCGGCCGAGCTTTCGGCCGATACTCGCAGACCGCCTGGAGGGCGCCCCGCCGCCCTCGCATTATGACGATCTCGACTTCTGAGCGATCGCCGGCCGAGCGCGCCGAAATCGTGCGCGCCCGCGCGCTCGAACTTGGATTCGACGTCGCGGGCTTTTGCGACGCGGATGCGCCGCCTTTGCAGACTGAGCGCCTTGCGCGCTTCCTCGCCGACGGGCGCCATGGGGACATGGAATGGATGGCGGCGCGCAGCCGCGAGCGCGCGGCGCCGCGGAATCTCTGGCCCGAAGCGCGCTCCGTCGTGATGCTGGGACTCAATTACGGGCCGCGGGAGGATCCGCTCGCCGTTCTCGCAAAAAGGGATTGCGGCGCCGTCTCGGTCTATGCGCGCGGCCGCGACTATCACGACGTCGTCAAGAAGAAGTTGAAAGCGCTCGCGCGGTTCATAGTCGAAACGCTTGGCGGAGAGGTGAAAGTTTTCGTCGACACCGCGCCGGTGATGGAGAAACCGCTGGGCGCGCGCGCCGGACTCGGCTGGCAGGGCAAGCACACCAATCTTGTCTCGAAGAAACGCGGATCCTGGCTTTTTCTCGGGGCGGTGTTTTCAACGCTCGAATTCGCCGCAGATGCGCCGGAACCGGATCATTGCGGAACCTGCCGCGCCTGTCTCGACATCTGTCCGACGCGCGCTTTTCCGGCGCCTTATCAACTCGATGCGCGTCGCTGTATTTCCTATCTTACCATTGAACACAAGGGACCGATCCCCCGCGAATTTCGAACGGCGATCGGCAATCGCATCTATGGGTGCGATGACTGTCTGGCGGCGTGTCCCTGGAACAAATTCGCCGCGCAGGCGCGCGAAACCGCGCTGCATGCGCGCGAGACGCTGAATGCGCCGAAGCTCGAAGCGCTCGCCCGGCTAGACGACGCAGCGTTCCGCGCGTTTTTTTCCGGCTCGCCGGTCAAGCGGACCGGGCGCGACCGGTTTTTGCGCAATGTGATGATCGCGATCGGCAATTCCGGACTTGTCCGCCTCGCCGAC
This sequence comes from Alphaproteobacteria bacterium, assembly GCA_016125425.1. Lineage (GTDB taxonomy): Bacteria > Pseudomonadota > Alphaproteobacteria > Caulobacterales > Parvularculaceae > Amphiplicatus. The sequence goes on along the minus strand of WGLT01000016.1, from coordinate 66,301 downwards.
GTCGCCGAAGCGCGCCTTGACGATGCGTCGCCGCTCGTGCGCGGGGCTGCTGTCTGGGCCCTGAGCCGGCTTCTCAGCGCGGCGGAATTCGAAGCGCAAAGGGCTCGCCGGGCCGGAGACGAGACGGACGAAGACGTCAGACGCGAATGGGAGGCCGGACGCAAGCCGGCCTCGTCATGCGCGCCGCGCTGAATCGCACCCGGTCAACTGCGCGGGATTCCGCCCTAACGCAATCCGAGACGGCGAAGGCCCCGCATGACGATCGGCGGCAGGATATCGCGCATGATCTCGTCGCGGCGCACGGTCCAGTCGACCTTGTCCTCCGTCTTCGGACGCGCCTTGAACTGCGTCGTGAACGGACGCGCTTTCCCGTCCCAGGTGGCGGTGTAGTAATACAGCGCGATCGACCGGCGGGATTTCTTTTCGGGATGACGGATCGGCGCCGGATGACCGTGAAAACTTTTCGCGTTGGTCGAGAAGACGACGCAGCGATTGAATTTCGGTTCGATCGTCTCGACGCAACGCGTCATTTTCTCATCCCAGAGTTCCAGAGAGCCGCCATAATCGGCTTTCCAGTCCTTGTTGAGGTAGATGAGCAGGTTGAGCCGGCGCTCAAGTTTCATCGGCCCGTGCAGATTGAAGTCGGCGTGCACGCTTAGATGTCCGCCCTCGAACGTTTCATGAAACCCGCCGCCGAGAAAATAGGGGTCGGGGATGAGGCCTTTAATCCCCGTCATATTCTCAAGAAATTCAATGAAGGGCCGGGAGTTCAGGGAATAGAAGAACGAGCGCACCCGCGGCGAGAGATAATCCGGATTGTAGGATGTCTTGTAGCGCTCCTGCGCCCTATCGAAGCTCTGACTGTCCGGGTCGGGCCGCGTGGGGAAGGCCTCAAGGCACGCCTCGAGGATCGACGGCGTGATGAAGTCGTCAATCATGATGTGCGGAAACGGCGTCGCCGACACATAGGCGTCATGCAGATCGCCGCCTTTCCCCTTCATCGCCTCGGCGTCAAAGAGGCCGTGTTCCAAATCGGAAATCTCGATATACGACATGGTCTTTCCCCGTGAACCCGCTTCCTATGCAGCAACCTTGGCGCCGCGCGCGATCGGCCCGGCCGCCACGAAATTTTCGCTGTCCCAAAACGGCGCCGCCCTCGCCTTCATCGCGCGCGCCCGGGCTCGGCGGGAAGCCCGCCGCCGAACTGGCTCTTGGCGAAGCGCCGGACGGCCGCCCAGTAAGCCGCGTCGCCGTCGCCGAAGAGTCTTGCCCGCGCCGAATACAAGAGAGCGCCGGCGAGCCAGGCGGCGTCCGCCGCCCGAGCGTATAGGGCGCCTTTATTCTTGCGAAAGTAATGGGCGCGAGAGTGGTACCAATAGGCCGGCGCCGGCCCGTTTGCCGGCAGGCCAGGCACATCGCCGCCCGATGACTGGCCCCTCAGGTGCACGACCCGGGCCTTGGGCGCGATCCATGTCTGCCAGCCTGCGCGCGCCGCACGCAACATGAAGTCGGTCTCCTCGAAATAGAGAAAATAATCCTCATCAAAGAGGCCGATCGCGTCAAAAACATTGCGCCTGATCAAAACGGCCGCGCCGCAGATCCAGTCAGCGCGTTCCGTCCGGTCGGAAGGCGGCGGAGCGACGCGCGCGCCCGACAGCAATCGCGAGATCAGCCCGGTGCGCGCTGCGGTTTCGAATTCGCCGGCGATTGAAAAAAAACGGAAGGCGGAGCTTTGCGGAGTTCCGTCTGCGTCTTCAAGACGCGGGCCGGCGATTCCGAGTCGCGGATTTCGCTCCAGGAATTTGACAAGGGTCGAAAGCCCGCCCGGCCTCGGATAGGCGTCGGGATTGAGGAGAAAAACATAATCGGGCGGCGCCGGACGGCGGAGCGCAGGCCGGATCGCGAGATTGTTGCCGAAAGCGAAGCCGCCATTCTTTGGGCTGGCGATGACTTCGACCCAATCGCGAAGGTCCTCGCGGGCGGCGAGCGCTTGCAGCTTCTTGAAATCCTCTCCGGGGGAAGCGTTGTCCACAATCGCGACAGAAAGGCCGGGCAATTCGCGCCGTTCTTCAACGAGCGCGTTAAAATGCGCCGCAACGAGATCGGCGGTCCTGTAATTGACGATGACCGTCAATATGCGCGGCGCGCGCTCTTTCCCGGCTTCGGCCATCTATGATCCGCCGGCGCGAGACATCTCGCCCGCCTCTTGCGGCGCTTCCGCCGCCGGCGCGGCGCCCCCGCCGGACGGCGCGTTTTTTACGCCGACGCCGAACAGATTGGCCTCGACGATCGTCGAGCGGACAAAGCGCGCCCGGTCGGTTTCGGGCGCCCAGCCGAGCGCGGTTTTCGCCGCGTCATTACGGAAGGTCGAGAGCTTTGCGCGCGATTTCCAGTCGCGATAGCTCGGACGCGCGACGTTCTTTTTCCGGGCGAGAAGCCGCTTCGCCCAATATTTTACGAGATCGGTCGCGTAATAGCTCCAGATCGGCGTCGGCGCGGCGCGGAATTCGACGCCATAAAACCGGCCGATCTCGCTGAAATACTCTTTCGCCGACAGAAGCGGTTCGCCGACAAGATTGAAAGATCGGCCTTCGACGCCGGGCGTTGTCATTGTCCTGACGAGTCCGTCGGCGCAGTCTTCGACGGAGACGAACGGATAGATATTCGCCCCGTCCCCCCAGAGCCGGCAACTGGTCGCGCCGCGCCACATGGCGATTCCCCAATGCTGCAAGGGCCCGCCCTTTCCGATCACGATCGCCGGACGCGCAATGACGAGCGGCAGGCCTTTTTCGGCGGCGAGCTCCGTCAGCGCCGCCTCGCAGGCCGCTTTCGAACGCGCATACAGATTGCGCTCCTCAAGATGTTCGAACGGCGTTTCCTCTGTAATCGGACGATCCGGCCGAGATGCGTCATAGCTGTCTATCGTGCCCGTATATACGAGGCGCTTGACGCCCGCCTTAATGCAGCACTCGCCGATGAGCCGCGTCACTGCGACATCGTTTCTGAGATACCCATCCCAGTCGTTCTCCGTCGCGCGGGCGAGATGGAAAACGCCCTCAATGCCGTCCATCGCCGCGAGGAGGTCGGATTCGGATTTGAGATCGCCCGTGAAAAGCTCGACGCGGCCGTCCGCGCGCTCGAAGCCCGTCGGCTTTCCGCGCGAGAAAACGCGCACGCCGAATCCCCGATCGGCGAGCATGGCCACAAGGGGGCGCCCGATAAAGCCGGCGCCGCCGATCACCAGCATGGTCGGCTTTTTGCGCGCGCCGATCGCCGTCACGCTCGCGCGGCGGCGCAATTGCGGCGCGGCTTTGGCGGCCGCTTCGGCCATCATGGCGATCGAACGCGCCGCAAGATCGGCCCCGAGGCGCCGATCCGGCGCCGCGCGACCGGCGAGCGAAGCATAAAAGCTCTGGCAGGCGCGCGTGATGGAAAGCCCGTAAGGGGCGAGATCGTTCAGCGAAGCGGCCTGTCGGACGGCGTTCGCCGCCCCCGTCCGCACGGCTTGCCCGGCGAGGGAAAGCTGCGCGCCGAGCGGGCCCGCAATGATGTCGCCCATCGGCGCGCGCGAGAGAACATAGGCGTCGTTGGCGAAGTCGACGCGCGCGGCCGCGCCGAGCCCGCGCAATTCGACCATACGCTCGTCATGGCCTTCGATCAGCGAAATGTCGATCGTCGCGGCGGTTTCGCCGGCGAGACCGGAAATACGCCAGCCCTGATATTGCGTGACGCCCCCCGGCATCTCGATCGGATAACGCAGCAATACGTCGCGCGTTTCGAAATTTTCGAAGAGATCAGCGAGAAACGCATAAAGATGGGCGCCGATTTCGAAGAGCATGTTTTGCGGCTCGCGCAACATCCACATGCCGTAGGGGCCGGACCGCAATGGCGCGAAAGCATAGCGCCAATTCGCCGCGAAGGAATCCGCCGGCCCGATCACGCCCGCTTCGACGTCTTTGCGCAAACGCTCATAACCGGGAAGCATCAGAAAATTGTGATTGACGCCGAGCGCGACGCCGCGCGCCTTTGCGAGATCCGCGAGCGCGCGCGCCTCGCCCGCCTCCAGCGTCATCGGTTTTTCAACGAAGCAATGCTTGCCGGCTTCGACGACCTTGCGCGCGATCGCGTAATGCGAGGCCGGCGGCGTCAGAACGTGGACGCAGTCGATTTCCGGCGACGACAGCAATTCGTCCAGCGACCCGAAAACCCGCACGCCCCGCGGCGCAGCGAAAGCGTCTGCGGCGGCCCTGGCGGCGTCGAAGACGCCGGCGAGGCGCACGCCCGGAACGCGCCGCAGCCCCGCCGCATGCCAGCTCGCGATATAGCCGGCGCCGACGAATCCCGCCCCGATCGTCGCTCCGCGCCCGGCGTTCGTTTCTTCTGTCATCATTTGTACTCGACGATCCCCACATGGCGGCGAAAGAGGCGCTTGCGCCAGTAATCCGCCATTCCGATGAGGTTTGGAAATTTCGAAAGCGTTAAGAACGCCGCGGAAAGTCCGGCGTCATCCGGCGTCGCGCCCTGCCGGACAAGATTTCTCCGAGTGCGAATGAAAGACGCCGGATAGAGCAGCAGCGCCGCGAGGCTCCAGCCGCCCGTCAAGGGAACGCCCGCCAGCGCCGCGAGCGGCAGGACGAGGCCCCAGCCGATGGCGCGCCAGCGCTCCGGCGCGAAATAGCCGCCATGCACCGCCCCGAGCTGGGCGTAGGCGTGACCGGCGCGCACCGCGCGCCGCCACCATTGCCCGAACCGCGTCATTCCCGCGTCGTGAAAACACATATCCGCGCCGACGCGCCAGATGCGCGCGCCGGCCTCGCGCGCGCGGATGCAAAGTTCGTCGTCCTCCGCGGCGATAATGGCGGGGTCGAAGCCGCCGATTTGCTCAAAGAGAGCGCGGCGGATCATGAAAATGCCGCCCGTTGCGCGGATTTCACCGATGGGGCCCGCCCATTCGAGATCGCAAAGACGATTGTAGATCGTCGCGTCGCGATTGCGTTCGCGGCACCGCCCGGAGACGACGCCAATGTCGGCCGCGTTCTCAAATGCGGCGAGCGCGGCTGCGGCGAAGCCAGGCGCCAGTTCGCAATCGCCGTCGATAAACATCACAAATTCAGTTTGCGGCGCGATTTCCAGAAGACGGTTGAAGCCTTCATTGCGGGCGCGCGCGGCCGTGAACGGCTTCGACGGATCCAGTTCAACGACGACCGCGCCCGACGCGCGCGCCGCCTCGACGCTGCCGTCGCTCGAACCGGAATCGACGTAAACGACCGGATGATCGTCACATGGCAAGGAGTCGAGACAGCGCTTCAGCCGCTCGCCTTCATTGCGGCCAATCGCGACAAAACCGAGCCTTTCCGCGTCGGCGGTCATGACGCCGCTCCCGGCCCGTCGCGGTCGGTGCGCGTCCAGGCCGCCGTCGTCGCGCGGGCCCGCGCGCCATAGACCTTCGCCTTTTCGGCGGCGTAACCGAATACGGCGCCGAAAGCCGAAGGCGGCAGCGCCTGCCTGCCGAAGACAATCCAGGAGACGAGCGCCGCCGCGCCGAAAAGCCCGGTCGCGCTCAGGCAAAGCTCCAGCGGCAGATCAATGCGGAGCGCGCGGAGCAGCGCGCTTGCGACCGTCGCCGCGACGAGCGCGGCTGCGAACAACGTCAAAGGCGGCATGATCATGTCGATCGCCGCCGCAGCCTTTCGGATATCCGCTTCGCCCGCCGCGTCGGCCAGCATCGCAGGCGCGCGCTTGAGCGCAAAACGCAGCGATCCGTGCTCCCATCGCGCATGCTGATTGACCGCGCCTTCGTCCGAATACGGAAATTCACTCGTGATCGTCGCATCCTGCACGAAAACCGGCGCTTCGCCCGCCGACACAAGTTGCGCGGTGAGCGCAAGGTCTTCGACGATTTCCGCCGAGGCGAGATCGAGACCTTCGGCGATGCGCCAGGGCAGCGCCAGCCCGGAGCCGGTGAGCCGGCAGACATCGAACAGGGTCGAGAGCCCCGCCATCCTGACCCGGTTCAGCGTCAGCCAGGCGAATTCGGCCACCATCCTGTTCGCCGGCGCGCCTTCGCCGGCCTGCATCAGATAAAGTCCCTGGGCGGGGCGATCGGAAACCGCCGCGGCGCCCGCGATTTTGGAGAGCGCGCCCTCGCCAAGCCGGCAGTCGGCGTCGAGAAAGACGACGACATCGGGCGGATCCTCCCTCAGCTTGTCGAGCGCGAACTGGAGCGCGAAACCCTTGCCCCGCAGCGTCGGATTATTGCGAATGAGACAGGCGGCGCCGGCCCGCATCGCCACTTCCGCCGTGTCGTCATCGCAATTGTCGGCGACGACGATCAGCCTGTCGCCCTCCTTCAATTGCGCCTTGATGTCGGCGAGCGTCGGCAGAATATGCCCGCCCTCATTATGCGCGGGGACGACCACCGCGACACGCCCGGCGGCGCCCCGCGGGGCGGCCCGCGCCGGCAGCAGCGCGCCGAGCACCTCAAGCGCGAAAAAAGCGGCCAGCGCGAAAAGAACGAGCGCCGGAATTGCGAAGAGAGCTTCGAGAAGCGGCGTCATGCGGCGGCCTCATAGGGCGCAAACAGCGCCTTTAACTCCCGCGCGATCGCGTCGATATCGTGTTGCGCGGCGACGCGGGCGCGGCCGGCCTCGCCTTTGGCGCGAATATCGGCGTCCGGCGCATCGAGCGCGGCGGCGATCGCATTCGCCAGCGCTTCGGCGTCGCCCGCCGGAACCAGCCACCCGTTTTCGCCGGGAATGACAAGCTCCGGAATGCCCGCAATATATGTCGAGATGACGGGCCGTGCGAGGGAGAACGCCTCCATGATCGAAACCGGCAGGCCCTCCGCATAACTCGGCAGAATGAGAGCGCGCGCGCCTTCAATGGATGCGCGCACTTCGTCCGGCGTCCGCCAGCCGCCGATGCGTACGCGATCGGCGACGCCGCGCCGGGCGATCGCCGCCTCGATGGCGCCGCGCATTTCGCCGTCGCCGACCAGCGTTATCGCGAACCGACGGCCCCGCTCTTTCAAAAGCGCCGCGGCTTCGACCAGGGTCAACTGGCCCTTCTGCTCGCACAGCCGTCCGACGCAGACAAACTGATCGGCGCTCGGGGCGCGCGTTTCGCGGCCTTCGTAAAACGTTTTTTCGACCCCGCAGCGAACGATCTTGATGCGCTCCCAGCATTCCGGTCCCACAAGGCGGCGAAGCTGGCTCATGCCGAAGCACGAGACGCCTGCGGTGAAGCGGGAAGCCCTGATCTTCTCAGGCAGGCCAATAAGGCCTGGCTTGTCGAACTCCTCCGGCCCGTGCACGGTCATTGAAAACCCGGCGCCGCCGATCCGCGCGGCGAGCATGGCGACGCTCGCCGAATTGGTGCCGAAATGCGCATGCACATGCGCGAGTCTTTCGCGGCGCATCCAGCGAGCGAGCGCGGCCGCTTCGGCGAAATAGACGAGGTGGCGCGCAAGACCCGCCTCCGACCGCCAGCCCAGCTTCACGGCGAGGGCGAAAGCGCGCGCCGAAGAAATCGGCGCGGCGGCGATCGACGCCAGAATATCGCCCGCCAACTGCATTATCGGCGTACGAAGTATATAGCGTGTCCGGGACGCTTCCGCCTTGTCCTCGTCTGCGATCACCGCCTGTCTGGACGGGCGCACGGCGTAGCGGCGCACGGTAAGGCCCGCGCGTTCGAGCGCGGCGATCTCCCGGCGCACGAATGTGTGGCTGATGCCCGGATACTGATTCACAAGATATGCGACCTTCATTCGGGTTGAATTCCTTCACCCGCAGGTCATGCCGCGCGGCGCTTCGCGCGCCGCGCTTCTGCGCCGCCGAAATGGAATCGCCAGACGCCGAGGACTTCGGCGAAGTGACCGACGGTGGTCAGGAATGCGTAATCCCAGGAGCTCGCGCGCATGGGCCCGCGTCGGCAGGCTATGACGAATATGCGCGTGACATAGATAAAAAAGCCCGCGGCGAGAACGACGCCGGCGACCGCCCACGGATTGATAAAAGGCAAAATTCTGTAGGCGCCCAGGCCGCCGCCTGCGGCGCCGAGCGCAATGAGCAGCGGCATGATCGCGCCCCAGAATCGCGCGCGCCCCTGTTCGCGCGCGAATAGCCGCTCCGGCCGCGCGCCATGCAGGGCCGCGCCATGCGCATATTCGTAGCCCAGGCGTTCGGCGTGGGCGAGCCAGTCGCCGAAGCCGTCGAGACCGGAATCGCGTTGGCCCATCAAGCCGTCGAGCCGCCAGATATGGCCGCCCCGGCGGCGCAGCCGCACGCAAAGATCGCGCGTTTCATTGACCGGCAGATCGCCGCGGAAGCCGCCGGCGGCTTCAAACGCCTCCGCGCGCACGAAAGCGTTGGATCCTGCGGATTGGATTTCGCCTTCCTCGTTTTCGAGTTCGCGTTCGGCCGCCGCATTGTACGCCGACCCCTTCGCAAAACGCTCGCGGACAAACCCCTCTATGGCGGCGACTTCGGGGCGGCGCTCCATGAAGTCGATCGCGGCGTCGAGCCACGCCGGATCGAGGACAAAGCCCGCTTCGACGAATTGCACATAAGACAGATTCGGCATGGCGCGCTTCAATTGCCGGTAGCCGGCGTTGCGCGCCCGCCCCGGCGAAAGCGCCCGGTCGGCGATGGCGACGACGTCGGCGCCGGCCGCGCGCACTGCGTCGAGATCCCGATCGTCCGGCGAACGCGCGACATAGACGATGCGCGCCGCTCCGCCCGCCGAAGCGATGGTGGTGAGCGGCGAACCCTCGCCGCCGATGATCACAAGCCCGGCGAGATGGGAGGTTTCGGGCGCATCGGCTTGCGGCGGCCCTTCATGCGCCGGCGCGCGCATCACCGCTTCATCGCGGCGGTAGTCCTCAAGCGACTCGACCCGATCGCGCGCAAATATCTGCTCTTCTTCAGCGCGCGCCGGCGCCGGATCGTTGGTCGGGCGGCTGAAGGATGCGACGACGGCGGGCTCTGCAGCGGCCGCGAGCGCCGCCGCCCTTTGCGTCATGGACCGTCCGCGCTGCCGCGGCGGGGTTTGCGGCATGCGCGGCGCGTCATCGATCGCCGGCTCACGTGGCGCCGCTTTTTTTTTGGCGGGCGCGCGCGCGCTTTGGTCGCGCCGCACGAACGCCGTCGGCCCGCCATCATCGTCGGAAGGCGCCGGCGCGTCGACGCGAGGCAGCCCGAACACGCCGTATTCGGCCTTGTCTTTGATCACGTTCCGGATCGTGTCTGCGTCGACCACCGTCTCTTGCGCCGAGAAGGCGTAAACGAGGGCCGTGTCTGCGATGATGTTGATGACGCGCGGCACGCCGCGAGATTGTTCGGCGATGAGCGCGACGGCGTCTTCGGTGAAAATGCGCTGACGCGCGCCGGCGATGGACAGCCGCGTATCGATATACGCATCGACCTCGACCGGACTGAGCGGGGTCAGGTGAAAATCGGAGCCGACGCGCTGGGCGAGCTGCAGGAGCTCCGGGCGGTTCAGAATGTCCTTGAGCTGCGGCTGTCCGACGAGAATGAGCTGAAGAAGCTGATCCTTGCCGGCGTTGATGTTGGACAACAGACGCAGCTCCTCAAGCATGTCGATCGAAAGATTCTGCGCCTCGTCTATGATGAGAACGACGCGCCGGCCTTTCGAATATTCGTCGATGAAGAAATTCTGGAGCTGCGAGAACAGCTCGACATGCGTCTTGCCGGCGAAGGGCTGGCCATAGCCCATCAGCACCCAGCTCAAGAGATCGCCGCGCCCCTGCTGGATATTCGACAAGAGCGCCACCGAATGCGTATCGGAGAGCTGGTCGAGAAGGCGATGAACCAGCGTCGTCTTCCCGCAGCCGACTTCGCCGGTCACAACCGAAATGCCGGCGTGATTGAGCACGCCGTATTCGAGCATGGCGTAGGCGAGCCGGTGGCTCCGCCCCCAATACAGGAAAGACGGATCCGGCTGGATGGAGAACGGCTTTTCGTTCAGCCCGAAGAATGCTTCGTACATGTCTCGCTTCCGCGCCGTTGCTCTGGATAGCGCCTTACGGCCGGCCCGTTCCCTCGCTCGCCTGCGCGCGATCCCGTCTCAAAAGCGTCGCGGAACCGGACAGCGCAGGGTTTGATCGTTCTCGCCTCATTGCCCGTTCTTCGCCAGAAGAGCCTTCGCCTTCTCGAGAAACGGCGTATCGCCCGCTTGGACGACTTTCTGGAGCGCCGCGCGCGCTTTTTCTTTGTCTCCCGCCGCCGCATAGGCTGCGCCGAGATGATAGGTTATTTCAACCATGGCGGGCGCGCCGGCCGAGGCCTTCTCAAGCGCCTTCACGGCGCCCGCATAGTCGCCCGTTCGATAGAGCGCCCAGCCGTAAGTATCGACAAAATACGGATTTTGGGCGTCCTTGAGGACGCTCGCCACCTGAAGCGCCTTCGCGCGGCTCGCTTCGTCGTCCTTCGTTTCGCTCAGAAGGCTCGCATAGTTGTTCGAGGCGATTAAATCGTTCGGGCGGCGCGTCAGCACATCCGCATAGAGCGCCATCGCCTCCTCCGGCTTGTTCGTCGCGATGAAATAATCGGCCTTCAGAATCTTGACGCCGTCATTGTCCGGTTTGGACGCAAGCTGATCGTCGAGAAACTGTTTCGCCGCGTCCGGATCCTTATTGATCATATAATCGCGATAGAGCATCTCGACCGCTTCGAGCCGGTCGGGCGCGGCCGCGATCGCCTGTTTCAGGGTCGACCGGAACTGCGCCTCATCCTTCTGCGTTTTGTAGACCTGAGCGAGAAGAACGATCGCCTCGTAATTTTTCGCGTCGGACGCGATCATGCCTTGCAGCATCTTTTCGGCGTCCGCGGCCTTGCCGTCCTTGAGATAAATGCGCACCAGCGCCGCGAGCGGCCGGCCCGACAAAGGCGTTTCTTCGTTCGCTTTCTTCAGCGCGTCGATCGCCCCGCCGTAATCGCCAAGCCCGGCGTAAGCCGCGCCCAAAATACGATTGACCGAAGGGTCCTGCGCATTCGCCGATTCGATCGCTTTGGCGGTTTCCTCCGCTCCCTGCCAGTCTTGCTGCATGAGCTGGATCGATGCGAGAAGCTTCAGGCTTTCGACATCGCCCGGATGCTTGTCGAGACAGTCTCGCAGCACCTGTTCGGCCCGGCCCGGATCGTTGTGGCGCATCAGGAATTTTGCGAATACGAGCGACGCGGTGACGCTGTTTTTGCTGGTCTCCACCGCCTGCGCCATCTGGCCGGTCGCATAATCGATGTCGCCTTTCTTCTCGAAGGCAGTGCCCATCATCAATTTCGCCTGCACGGAATCCGGTTTGTCAGCGAGGACAGTTCTGAGATTGGCGATGGCGTCGTCGAGTTTGTTGTCGTCGACCTGCAATCCGGCGAGCTTGATCAAAGCGTCCGAGTTCCGCGCGTCCGCCTTCAGGATCTCATCAACGATGGCGCGAGCTTCGTCCTTTTTTCCCTCCAGCAGGCGCAGCCCGGCGATTTCATTCTTGGCGTGCAGCACCGCCTCCTGGCTGTCATTTTTCTCGACGATCGCTGCGTAGACTTTCTCCGCGCCCGCATAGTCATCCTGCTGACGGAGAAAATCGCCGTAGGCGAATTGCAGCTTGTCGTCTTTGGGCGAGGCTTCGAGATATTTCTGGAAGGTTTTCTTGGCGGCGTCGGCCCCGCCGATTTTGTAATCGACGCGAACCACATTGAGGATCGACTCGGTGTCGCCCGGCGTCAGCTTCACGATTTCTTCGAACTGATTGCGCGCGCCGGTCAAATCATTCTGGCGCATCAGATAGGCCGCATAGAGCTGGCGATAGGGAGCCTGATCCGGGAACAATTCGATCAGTTTCTTATAGGCCGCCGGAAGCTCGGCCTTGCGGTCGAGATTCTCGAGCAGCTGGATCCGCAGCAACAGCAGGATGGCCGTCTTCGGCTTCTCGGCGAGCACCTTGTCGATCGCCGCGAGCGCCGACGCGGAATCGCCGGCCTTGGCGCGTTCGGCCGCGATCACCGTCACCGCCTCGATATTGGTCGGATCGAGCGCGAGCGCCTTGTTTGCGAATTCGGTCGCGCCGGCGGCGTCGTCGAGCTTTAACTGCAACGCGGCTTTGAGCGACAGCGCTTCGGGATTGTTGGGCGCAAGCGCGAGCGCCTTGTCGGCGAGTTCGACGGCCGTCGCCTGGTCGCCCCCGATCAAATAGAGTTTGCCGAGCTTGATCGTGGCGTCGACATTCTTCGGATCGAGCCGGACGACGCGCTGGAGAATGCCCGCCATGGTCTGGAATTCGTGCTGACGCTCGGCGACTTCGGCGAGGCCAAGCAAAGAAGGAATGTTTTCTTCGTCTATCTTAAGCGCGTTCTGGAACTGGATTTTCGCCTTCCCAAGATCGCCCTTTTCAAGATAGCTCTGGCCGCTTGCGGCGTATTTGGCGACGCGCTCCTGCGGCGAGGCGCAGGCGGCGGCGGCCACGAAACAAAGAACAATGGCGGCGCGGACCAGCCGCAAGGGACGGCGCACGGCGACGTTCAAATCGGTACTGGGCATCTTGTCTCCCCTCGGCATACTCACTGTTGTCCTCGCATCTTCTCGGCTCTCCCGCAATTCGTCACGTCCTGGCGCGCAGCGGACGGCTTTTCATCAGCGAGTGGATAATCCATCGCATTGGCCCTGAACAGCGCGCGGCCGGCGGGAGAAAGCCCGAAGACGCGCAGCGCAGCGCCGCGCCGAATGAGGCGCTTTTCGAGCATCAGGACCTGTCCCAGAAACGCCGGATCCATGCCCGCCGCGCGAGAGAAATCCAGGCTGACATCGCCGTCCGCGTCCGCGCCCGCGCGAAAGGCGGTCCGCACCGGGGCGAGATCGCCGGCGACGAGATCGCCCGCCAGGCGGATAATGACGCCGCCCGGTCCGTTCTCCAGCGTCGCCGAAGCCGGCGCGCCCCGGCGTCTGGGCCGCGCCCAGAGCAGTTGCGGGACAAGCCGGCTCGCCGCGATCGCCGTCAGAGCCGCCCCGTCCGAGGCGTAGCGCCGCCACAGGGCGGGTTCGGCGCCGATGCGCCAGACCCATTCGAAGCCGATCCGCGACACCCAGCGCGGCGCGCGGCGCACGGTTCCCGCAGCAAAATTAACGACGGCGCCCAGCGCAGACGCCACCGGCGCCGTCAGTCGGTCCTTGTTGCGCGCGATCCAGGCCTGGCCTTTCGCCGCGCCCAAGGAAACCACGACAAAGTCCGGCGAAGCCGCATTGATGCGGGCGATGACGTCCTCCCCGCTCATGGACTCGACATCGCCGAAACCCGGATTGAGATAGCCCGCCGGCTCAAGACCGCCCTCGTCGGCGAGGGCTTTTGCGGCCCTCTCGGCCGTCCCCGCCTCGCCGCCCAAAAAGAACACGCGCAGCCGCCGACCGGGCGGACGGGGACGCGCGCGCAGCGCCTCGAACAAATCGGAGCCGGCCACGCGGCCCATAAGCCGCGCGCCGAGAAGGCGCGCCGCCGCGACCAAGGGCGCGCCGTCGACGAGCGAGAGGTCGGCGTCGAGCACCAGACGGCGCGCTTGCCTGTCCTTGAGGGCTCGCACCAGCCAGTTGACATTGGGAGTGGCGATATTGAGCGGGCGCGGCAGCCGCACAGCCTCCTCGACCGCCGCCGCCGCGCCGGCGAGGTCTATCCGGTCGATCGGCAGGCCGAGCACGCACCAGACGTCGCGGTCGAAATCGTCCCGGCCGGGAAAACCCGCAACCGGCGACTGCGGCGCGCGCGCGTCGGCGCGGTCGGCGTCCGTCTCCAAGCGGGCTTGGTTCGAACCCATAAGCGGCGTCGGCCTTTTTCCGCCGCGACGGATCAATTCGGGACCCGCCGCGGTCATAAATCTTACACCCTGATGCTGCAATGCGACGAGCAAGGCCCGCGCCAATTCGGGCCGCGCGGGGGAAGATCGGCGCAAAAGCATAGCCGATCCGGCTATTTGCTAGGAGGGTGAGCGGCAGGAGCGCTAAGATTGTCGCGCCGCCTTGCGAGGCTCCCGGCCGTCTCGCTAGGCTGGGACAGGCTGGCGGGGAGACCGCCTATCAGCGGCTCGCAACTTGCAGGCGTTCCGGGGCGCGGCGGTCCGCCTTGGACGATCGCGCGCGGCCGCATTCGAGACGAGAGGAAAAATGGGCGACGAGTTTACCCTGGAAGACGCCATCATCATTGCGAAGCGGCGCATCTTCCACTTTCTCATCCCGGTCGTGATCCTCGCGCCGCTCGGCGTGCTGACAGTCATGCTGCTGCCGGCGAAATATACGGCGCAGGGCACGATTCTCGTCGAATCGGCCCAGATCCCCTCCGATCTCGTTCGCTCCACGATCCAGTCCTTCGCCCAAGAGCGGATCGAGATGATCAAGCAGCGCGTCATGACACGCGATCAGTTGCTCAAGATTTCCGACAAATACGAGCTCTTTCCCAAAAAACTCGGACTGTCGGAGACGCAGCGCGTCGAACGCATGCGCAAGCGTCTCAATGTTTCCTTGATCACCGCCCAGGGCGGCGGCGGACGCGGGCGCGATAATACGATCGCGTTCAACGTTTCTTACATCGATCGCGACCCGATCAAGGCCTATAAGGTGGCGAACGAGTTCATGTCGCTGTTTCTGACCGAGGACGTCAGGACACGGACGGCCGGCGCCTCAAACACGACGGAGTTCTTCAAGGACCAGACCAAGCGGCTCGCCGCGTCGGTCGCCCAGATAGACAAGAAGATCGCCGACTACAAGGAGGCGAATTCAGGCGCGCTCCCCGAACAATTGAACATGCATCTGAACATGTTGACGCAGGCGACCAACGATCTTGCAACCGTCGAAGGCCAGATCGTGGCGCTTGATCAGGACACGCGCTATGTGCAGTCCCAGCTTGCGGCCTATCTCGCCGGCGCAGGGGGCGAGGATGGCCCCGCCAAACAGCTCGCCCAGCTCAAGGCGCAATTGACCCAGTTACGCTCGATCTACACGGACCAGCATCCCAATGTGAAGGCGGTCAAGGATCAGATCGCCGCCCTCGAAGCGCAAATGAGACCGAGTCGCGAGATTCAGGAACTGCAGGATCAGCTGACGACGGCCGAACTCGCTCTCGACAAAGCGGAGAAGAGCAATAAAGCGAGTCCAGGCGAAATTGCGGACAGACAAAGGGAAGTCGAGCGGCTCCAGAACGCGCTGTCGGCCAAGGTCACCGAGGCGACGTCGAGCGGCGGCGGAGACATGGTCAGCGCCCAGCTGCAAAGCCGCCTCGCCATCGCGAACAGCAAACGCGCCATGCTTGAAAAGCAGCGCGAGGAGCTGAAGGCGAAAATCGCCGATCTGCAGGGCCGCATCGCAAGGACCCCGGAGGTCGAACGCGGCCTGCAGGCGCTGATGCGAGACTATGACAATACGTTCAAGGAGTATCAGGAAGTCCTGTCGAAGCAGCAGGATGCGCAGCTCGCGGAAAATCTCGAAGACAATCAAAAAGCCGAAAAGTTCTCCATTCTCGATCCGGCCGTGCGTCCTGAAAAGCCGTCAAGCCCGCAGCGCGTCAAGCTCAGCGTGCTTGCGATCTTCGCCGCCTTCGGCGCAGGCGGCATGACCGCGCTCGGATTTGAATTTCTGTCGCCGACGGTGCGCGGACGCGCGCATTTTGAAAAGCTCATGGACGCGCCGCCGATCGCCGTCATTCCGAATTTTCCGAACGAGAAATCCGCTCGGCCTTCCAAAAAGGGCCGCAAGAAAAATGCGCGGGGCGGGCCTGCGGCGGCGGCCGCGGCGATCGCCGCGCTCGCATTTTTGACCGGCGCCGCGCTCGAGTCGGGCCTTGGCGCGCCCCCGGCGTCGGCCGCCGCAATGAAGGAAGTCTAGTCGATGGATCGGATCAGAGAAGCGGTAACGCGCGCGCGCGGCGGACAGCGGATCGCCCCGGGACAAGCCGGGTCGGCGAATCCGGCGCTGGAGCCGCATGCGCGTTTTCAACATGAGCCCGCGCTCGAAACGGAAGCGTTCGCCCGGGTGCATTGCGATTTCGACCAATTCGGGCGGCACAGGATCATTTCGAACGAACACGATCCGGTGCTCAGCGCCTATCGCGTATTGAGAACCCGCCTTCTCCAGAAAATGGAGACCGAAGGCTGGAAAACGATCGGCGTCGTGTCGCCCAATTCGGGGGCCGGCAAGACGGTCACGGCGATCAATTTGTCGATCGCCATCGGGTCGAAGCGGGGCTCGCGCGCCGTTCTCGTCGACCTCGATTTTTATCGGCCGAGCGTGGCGAAATATCTGGGGCTTCCGGGCGTTCCCTCCGTGCTCGATTTCTTCGAAGGGAAAAAGTCGTTGCGCGACGTGACTGTGAAACCGGATTTGCCGGACGTTCTGCTGATCGGCAATGAACGCGTCTCCCGACGCGGCGCCGAACATCTAAGCTCTCCGCGTGCGGACGAACTGATAAATCGCTGCGTCAACGAATACGGCGCGCGAACCGTCATCTTCGATCTGCCGCCCTTGCTCGGCTGCGATGACGCCATTGCCTTTCTGCCGAAACTTGACTGCGTGCTGATGATCGCCGCCAGCGGCTCGACGAGAACGAGCGACCTCGCCGAGGCGCGCCGGCTGTTGACCAACGCCAAGATCGCAGGCGCGCTTTTGAACAAGGCGCCGGCGACGGGCGTCAGCAATTACGCCTATTACTGACCGCCATCCTTTTTCTCGGCCCCTTCGTCCGTTTTGGCTTTGTCGTTCGCGGCCGGAACCTCGAAGATCTGACCGGGGTAAATCAGGTCCGGGTCGCGGATCTGATCGGCGTTCGCCTCATAGATGATCGTGTATTGCGCGCCCCGGCCATATGCGCGCCGCGCGATTCGCCACAGGCTGTTGCCCGGCTGCACGACGACCCTGCCGTCGCGGATTTCAATTTGGTCGGGACGCGCGCGCTCGAAAGGCAGCTCGATCGCATAAGCGGGCCGGCCCTTGTCGTCGAGCTGGACGATGGTCAGCGTGTAAACGCCCGGCGCGACCGGCTGCGTCGGCGAGATCGACCACCGCCCGCTCTCGTCGGACGTGCCCTGATCAAGAAATTGCTTGTTGATGAATATCTGCACCATACGTCTCGGTTCGGCGCGGCCGGTGAAAATCACGGCGCCGGAATCGTCATAATCGATCGTCTCGAGCGTAAGGGGGCCAAGACCGCCCGCCGCGTCGCGCGGCTCCTGCAGAACCTGACTCGCCCCTCCGGGCGTCGTCCTCAAGACCAAGGGCCGGTCGCCGGGCCGCTCCGGCACGTAGATGATGATCGTTTCGTCCGACTGCACCGTTTCGCCGTCGGGCGTCGTCATGGACAAGGTCAGTTCGACCGGTCCGGCGTCGAGAGGCGTCGACGTCGAAAGCGCCCAAGAGCCGTCATCGCCCGCAGCGGCTGTCGCCAGAGAATCTCCGTTTGCATAAACCGTCACTTCCGAATTCGGCTTCGCGCGTCCTGCGATCACGGCGTAGCCGCTGCGATCGACGCGCACGATGTCGAATCCCGGCAGTTTCGCTTTCGGCTTTTCTGCGCCGATTTCCTCCGTCGCAGATTTTGAAACTTCCGTAGTCGTCGTTTCTGAAGGCGGAGGAACAAGACGATACCTTTCAGCCGCCTTGAATGCGATAAAGGCGAGAACGACGAGCAAGATGAATATGATCACGACGCGCATCGGGGCCCCTCCAGCGTCAGCGTTAACGACTTGGTTTACGGACTTTACCGGCGCGGAATCCTGCGTACAATGGCGTGCAACCAAAAGAATACGCAACATTATGAAATCTCTGTGCATTTACTGCGGCTCGCGTCCTGGCCGCGATCCGGACTTCATCAAATCTGCGCAATTCATCGGTGAGGAGGCCGCGCGGCGCGGGCTTCGGATCGTCTATGGCGGCGGCAAGATGGGCCTGATGGGCGTCACCGCGGGCGCCGCGCGCGACGCCGGCGGCAAGGTTTTCGGCGTCATCCCCGACTTCCTCGTCGAACTCGAGGGCATTCTCGAAAATGTCGACCACAAGGTCGTGAAGACGATGCATGAGCGCAAGATGCTGATGTTCGAGGAATCGGATGCGATCTGCGCGCTCCCCGGCGGAATCGGCACGCTTGAAGAGCTGATCGAGGCGTTGTCCTGGGCGAGGCTCGGCCTGCACTCCAAACCGATCATCCTCTATAATCAGAAGAATTTTTGGGGACCCTTGAAGGCGCTTTTTGTGCACATGATCGACATGGGACTCGCCTCGAAAGAGCTTCTTGGCGATGTGATTTTTGTCGACAAGCCAGAAGAGATCTTCGCGGTCATGGAAAAGGGCAAGGTCTCCGCGCTTGCCTGAGCGTGCGGCGCGCCTGTCACAAAATCTTCTTATTCGCCGCACCGTCTTCGCTATATGAAAGCGGCGGAGGCGGAAGGCCCGCCGGCGCGGACCGGCGGCCCGAAGATGCGGAGCGGGCATGAACATCACAAACAGATTTTACGTTGCGCTGGGCGCTTTGGGATTCTCCGCGCTCGGCGTCTTTTGCAGCGCGCCCGCGGCGGCGCAAAGCGCGACGGTCGAATTTGCGCTGAAATATTGCCGGTCGATTCCGGACGCCGCCGAACGCGCGCAATGCTATGACGCCGTGATCGACGAGACGTCGGCGAAAAAGGCCCCCGCGGCGGCGGGGCGCGACGCGCATGCGGCCGACGAGCCGCGAAATCCCGCGCCTGCGCCTGTCGTTGCGCCCGCGCAAGACAAGCCCGCAGCGCCGGCCGGGAAAGAAAAGAAGACGGGCGGATTTCTCGGCGTTTTCGGCGGCAAAAAAGACCGCAACGGGAAAATCAAATCGACGATCGCCCGGATCGACAAGACAAGCCGCGGCGGCGTGATCTTCGTTCTCGAGGACGGTTCGCGATGGCGGCAGACGGATGCGACCGAGCTCTACCTGCGCCCGCGCGCCGGCCAATCGATGAACCTGACGCGGACGAGCTTCGGCAATTATCTCTGCCAGTACGACGCTTCGGAAATCTTCCACTGCGCGCCGGCCGGCGAGGACGAATAGATCAGCCGCGTTCGCCGCGAAGGCGCGCGCGCGCCTTTTCGGCTCCCATCAACGCGAAGAGCGGCGCCATTTCCGGGCCCTTCGCGACGCCGGTCAGCGCAAGGCGAAGCGGCATATAGAGTTTCTTTCCCCTGGCGCCGGTCGCCTTCGAAACCGCATCCGCAAACGCGGCCCAGCTCTCCTCCGTCAGCGGATCATCCGGGACGAGCCCGGCCGCCGCCTCGGCGAAGGCCTTGTCTTCGATCACCGGATCAATCTCGCCGCGAGCGACGTCGCGCCAGTACGCCGCGTCATTCAAACGCAAGAGATTGCCTTTAACGGCGTCCCACAGGGCGGCGTCGACGCCGATCGCCTCGAGGCGCCCGGCGACGCTCGCATAGGCCGTTTCATGCAAAAGCTTGGCGTTCAGCGCCTCCAGCTCCGCCATGTCGAAACGCGCCGGCGCGCGCCCGACCTTCGACAGGTCGAAACTCGCGGCGAGCTTTGCGAGATCGGGTTCAGGCGTCACCGCCTCCGACGTGCCGAGACGCGCGAGAAGGCTCGTGATCGCCGCCGCCTCGAGGCCGTCCTCTCGCATGGCCTCGATCGAAAGCGAGCCGAGGCGTTTGGACAATCCCTGCCCGTCGGCGCCGATCAGGAGCGAATGGTGAGCGAATGACGGCAACGCGCCCGCGCCCTTGATCGCAATATAGGCGCGCATGATTTCGATCTGCACGGCGGCGTTCGTCACATGATCTTCGCCGCGAATGACATGCGTCACGCCGTAGTCGATATCGTCGATGCAGCTCGGTAATGTGTAAAGGTACATGCCGTCCTCGCGAATGAGGACGGGATCCGACACATTCGCCGTATCGACGCTTGTCGCGCCGCGGATAAGGTCGTTCCATTCGACCGGCTTGTGCGACAGCTTGAACCGCCAGTGCGCCTTGCGGCCTTCGGCGCGAAACTTTTCAATCTCGCTTTCCGTATACTGAAGGGCCGCCCGGTCATAGACCGGCGGCAGCCCGCGCGCGCGCTGAAGGCGGCGCTTCCTCTCAAGCTCCTCCGCGGTTTCGTAACAGGGATAGAGAAGCCCTTGCTCGCGCAGCGCGTCCGCGACGCGGTCATACTCCGGAAAGCGCGCCGACTGGTGAAACGTCTCGTCCCAGAAGAGGCCGAGCCATTCGAGGTCGCGCTTTATGCCTTCCTCATAGGCCTTGGTCGAGCGCTCTTCGTCCGTATCGTCGATGCGGAGGATGAATTTGCCGCCCCGCCCGCGCGCGTAAAGCCAGTTCCAGAGCGCGGCGCGCATATTGCCGACATGCAGCTTGCCGGTGGGCGAAGGGGCGAAACGAACGGTGACGGTCATCGGCTTGATTGCGGTTTCAACGCTGTGGAAAGCGCGAGTGGTTACGCGTTCGCGAAGGGCGCGTCAAATGCCCGCCTAGCCCCGGTCCCGCCATCCATTCGTGATTGGGTAGCGCCGGTCGCGGCCGAAATTGACGGCCGTGACTTTCGGGCCCGGCGGCGCCTGCCGGCGCTTGTATTCGGCGACATAGAGAAGATGTTCGATCCGGCGGACCGTCGCCTCGTCAAATCCTTCGGCGACGATGTCCCGGACAGCCATTTCCTTTTCGACGAGCCGCTCAAGGATCGGATCAAGGACCGCATAAGGCGGGAGCGAATCCTCGTCCCGCTGGCCGGCCCTCAATTCCGCCGAAGGCGGCTTGGCGATGACCCGTTCGGGAATGACGGCGCCGGCGGGCCCCATCAGCCCCTCCGGCCGGCGGGCGTTGCGCCAATGGCAGAGTCTGTAGACATCCAGTTTGTAAATGTCCTTGAGCGGATTATATCCGCCGTTCATGTCGCCGTAGAGCGTCGCATAGCCGACCGACATCTCCGATTTGTTGCCCGTCGTCAGCACCATCAAACCGAATTTGTTTGAAAGCGCCATCAGGATGACGCCCCTGATGCGCGACTGGATGTTTTCTTCGGTCGTGTCCGGCGCCAGCGCGTCAAAAGCCGGCGCGAGCATGGAGGAGAAAGCCGCAACAGCCGGCTCGATCGGAATCGTTTCATAGGAAACGCCGAGACGTTTCGCGCAGTCGGCGGCGTCTTCAAGGCTCTCCCTGGCCGTGTAGCGCGAGGGCATCATCACGCAGCGCACGCGGCCCGGACCCAGGGCGTCGACGGCGATCGCCGCGGTGAGCGCCGAATCGACGCCGCCCGAAAGCCCGATCACAACGCCCGGGAAATGATTCTTCTCGATATAATCGCGCACGCCGAGAACGACCGCGCGATAGATCATTTCCTCGCCGCGCACCCAGATTGCGTCAGGCCCTTCGACGCAACGCCAGCTATTGGCTTGCTTTTCCCAGCGCGTGAGGAACACGCCCGGTTCGAATTGCGGCGCGCGGAATCGGATTTCGCCGTCGCCGTCCATAACGAAAGCGGCGCCTTCGAAAAGAACCTCATCCTGCCCCGCAAGCTGGTTGACGAACATCAAAGGAAGACCCGTCGCCCTCGCCCGCCCGCGGGCGGCGGCGGCGCGCTCCTCCAGCGCGCTTGTGCGGAAAGGCGAGCCGTGCGGGACGATGAAAAAGTCCGCGCCCGCCGCAGCGAGACTTTCGCCGGCGCCCTCGATCCACATATCCTCGCAGATCATCAGACCGAGCGAGGCGCCGCGAAACGGAACCGGCGCGGGAAAGTCCGAACCCGGCGTAAAGACGCGCGGCTCGTCGAACACGCCGTAATTCGGCAGACGGACCTTGTAGCGGACGGCCTTGATCTCGCCCGCATCGAGGAGAAAGGCGGCGTTATAGAGCCCCTCGCCGTCGCGCCAGGGCGCGCCGACGATCATGGCCGGCCCGCCATCGGCGGTCGCTTTCGCAAGCTCTTCGACCGCCGCCCGGCAGGCGCGCTGAAAAGCGGGCTTGCGGACGAGGTCCTCGGGCGGATAGCCGCAAACGACGAGTTCGCAGAAAACCGCAAGATCAGCGCCGCCGCGCGCGGCTTCTGCGCGCGCCGTCCGGATCTTGTCAAGATTGCCCGCAATGTCGCCGACGGTCGGCGCGATCTGCGCGATGGCGATGGAAAGGCGTTCGCTCATGGCGCAGCCTTACGCCCGGAACCGGCGGGGCGGCAAGGCCGCGCCGCCGCCCGATGCGCCCCGCCTCGCGCCTAATTCCCGCCCTTGTAGGCGAAGGGCAGGTCGGTCCGAGTCAAATCCTTATAGCGGTCGCGCAGCTTCGTCTGACGGTTCTCCATCGACATCCGCCGGCCGTCGATGAACACGGCGACAGGCCGCGTCGTCAGTTCGAGCGGATCGCCGTCCCAGATCACGACGTCAGCGGCTTTGCCGGGCTCGAGCGAGCCCAGACGGTCGCCGAGGCCGAACATCATCGCCGGATTGATCGTCAGCGCGGCGAGCGCGGCGTCATAGGGAAGCCCGTTCGCAACGGCGTTGCCCGCAAGCTGCGGCAGAAGACGCTCATTGAATTCGTCTTGGTGATAAAAGGCGATCCTGACGCCCGCCGCATTGAGCCGCGCCGCATTCGCGAGCGTCGAGCCGAGATCCTCAAACTGCTCGGGCAAGTTCTCGAGCGGATCGACGATCACCGGCACATTGGCCGCGGCGAGCTCGCGCCCGACGCGCCAGGCTTCCGTGCCGCCGATGATGATCACATTGAGATGATAGGCGCTTTTGAGGCGCAGAAGATTGCGGATGTCGGCCGCGCTGTTGACATAAACAAGAAGCGGCTGGCGGCCCGCGATAACAGGCCCGAGCGCCTGCAAATCGCGAATCTTGAAATCATTGTCGTGCTTGCGCTGCACGTAATCGCGCGGATTGGCGGCGTAGTCGATCGCCGCATCGAGATATTCCCGCATCAAGGCCCAGGCGCCCATGCGGGTGTCGCCGGCGCGCTGGGCGCCCTGATCGCCGAGAACGGCGATCTCGGCCGCCTTCTCCTTCGTCACCGAGGCGACGCGGCTCGAAAGATCGATCACCGCCGCTTCGCCGCCGAAAAGCGACGATCCCGGCACCGGCGCCGTCAGGGCGCGCGTAATCCCGCCGGCGCGCGTGATCGCGATGACGCTCGAATTCGGATTATAGGCGTCGACGACATCGAGCGAGGCGTTGATCGGAAAGCCGTCGTCAGGGCGGGAATCGTTGGCGTTGGCGCTGAAGCCGATTTCCTCGATGCCGATCTGCGAATAGGGCGCGAAGAAGCCGGGCGTCACGACCTTTCCGGACGCATCGATGACGCTCGCCCCTTCGGGGGCGGAAAGGCCCTTGCCGACCGCGGCGATGACGCCGTTATTGATGAGAACGTCGCCGTCCTCAATCACGCCGGCCGGGCCGATCGTCTGCACTTTCGCATGCTGGATGAGAACAGTCTGCGCATGGGCGGGCGCGGCCGCAAGCCCCGCGCCGAGCGCCAGCGCGCCGAGAATGGGAAGAATACGCGTCATTGTCCTGCTCCTCCCGTCGGGCCGTTCATGGCCTGACCGAGTTCAAAATCCGTACGCGGAGAAAGCTTCTCGTTCAGCCTGTCGTAAAGCATGGCGCCGTCAATGAAGACCTTTTCCGCGCGCGTATAGACGGAAAACGGATCGCCGCTCCACAAAACGACGTCCGCCATCTTGCCCGGCTCCAGCGTTCCCGTCTTGTCGAGAATGCCCATCGCCTTGGCGGGATTGCGCGTGATCCATTCGATGGCGCGCTCTTCGGGGATCTTAAGCCCCATATGATTGCCGTCCGCCATCGCCATCGCAGCCTCCTGATTGAGACGCTGCACGAAAATCTCGCTGTCGGAATGGATGATCGCGCAGCCATTCGGCTGAGCGTCGACGAGCGCGGCGTTTTCGCGGACGCTGTCATAGGCTTCCAGCTTGAAGCCCCACCAGTCCGCCCACACGACCGCGCAGATATCGTTCTTCGCCAGGATGTCGGCGATCTTGTAGGCCTCGACCGCATGGTGGAAGGAGGCGACCTTGTAGCCGAACTCCTTGGCCATATCGATTACCTGCGCCATCTCGTCGGCGCGATAGCAATGCATGTTGACGCGGATGTCGCCATTGAGCGCGCCGGCCAGGGTTTCAAGCTTCAAGTCCCGCGTCGGCGGCTCGGGCGGCTTTTTGTCCTCATCGCCCTTTTTGTCGCCGTCCTTGCTTTTGCCCTTGTCGGCGTAAAATTTCTCGGCCGCCTTGTAATAGTCATCCCACTTTTTCTTGTAGGCGGCCGCCTCGATCCAGGCCGCGCGATAGCCGGCCATATTGCCCATGCGCGTCATCGGGCCGCCTTTCTGACCGTAGACGCGTTTCGGGTTTTCGCCGCAGGCCATTTTGAGCCCGTAAGGCGCGCCCGGAAACTTCATGCCCTGCACGGTTCGCGAAGGAACGTTCTTCACGATCGCAGAGCGGCCGCCGAAGAGATTGGCCGACCCCGGCAGAATTTGCAGCGTCGTAACGCCGCCCGCGAGCGCGCGCGTGAATCCCGGATCCTGCGGCCAGACCGAATGCTCCGCCCACACATTCGCGGTGTTCGGATTGGTCATTTCATTGCCGTCCGCCGTCGAATCGACGCCGGGCGAAGGGTAAACGCCGAGATGGGAATGGATGTCGATGATGCCGGGCGTGACGAATTTGCCCTCGGCGTCGATCCGCACCGCGCCTTCAGGCGCTTTGACGTCGCCCGCCGCGCCGACCGCCGCGATCTTGCCGTCTTGCATCAGGATGGCGCCGTTCTCGATCCGCGCGCCCGTGCCGGTCAGTATCGTCGCGCCGACAATGAGCGTCGGCTTCGACGGATATGGCTTGTAAGAGGACGGATAAGGATCGCTCGGCGGGCGAACGATCCGCGCGTCCATGGCGGCGGACGCGGCGGCGTCCGCCTTCTCCGGCGCCGGCGTCGGCGCGGCCGTTTCAGTCTCCGTCTTCGCAGCCGGCGCCGGCGTCGTTTCCGCCGGCTTTTGGCCGCCTCTTTCGCACGCCGCGAGCGCCGCGACGGCGGTCACGATCCACAGATATCGTTTCATGGCAGGAGCCCCGCACCCGGTCTTCATTCGGCGCGCACCTTAGCGCGGAACCGCGTCCTGTCGAGAGCCCGGCGCAATATGAGCGCGCCGCCGCAGGGCGGACATTCGACGAATGGAGCCATTCGCCCGACAAACCGTTCTCGGGCGCGCATCGTCCGCATATCCGTCTCGCAACGAAAAAAGCCCGGTCGTTCGCGACCGGGCTTTTTCAGTCAAATCGGAGGCCGGGCGTTATTGCTGATGAAGCTTTGCGCCCGCGTCGGCCAGCGCGCGGCGATAGCCCGTCGCGTCGGCGAGCAGAGCCAGCGCGCGCTCGAGCTGGCAATCCTTGCCTTCAGGGCATTTCACCGGTTCGACGGAGGACTTGTCGCCGCTTTCTTCTTTTGGCTCTTCGGGCGCCGCTGCGCCTTCGGCTGAAAGAGCGTGCGGAAGATCGGCCTCGCGCGTGCGCTTGGCGTTTTCATCCTGTCCCGGATAAACGACCGGCATGTCGATATCCGGCTCGATGCCGCGCGCCTGAATCGAACGGCCCGAAGGCGTGTAATAGCGCGCCGTCGTCAGCCGCAACGCGCCCTGCGCGCCGTTCTGCAACGGAATCACCGTCTGCACGCTTCCTTTGCCGAAGGAGCGCGTGCCGAGAAGGAGCGCGCGATTGCGGTCCTGCAGCGCGCCGGCGACGATTTCCGACGCCGAGGCGGTGCCGCCATTGATCAAGACGACGATCGGCTTGCCGCCGAGTTCGTCGCCGGGCGTTCCCATTTCGCGCAGCGTGTCTTTCGGGCGCCGACCGCGCGTCGAAACGATTTCGCCGCCGTCAAGAAATGTGTCGGCCACGGCGACCGCCTGATCGAGAAGTCCGCCGGGATTGGAGCGCAAATCGAGGACGATGCCTTTCGGGCCGCCCTTGATCTCCCTGTTGAGATCCTTGATCGCCTTTTTGAGGCCGTCTTCCGTCTGCTCGCTGAAGGTCGCGATGCGGATATAGCCGAAGTCGCCTTCGACCTTCGAAGCGACCGACTGCACCGTGATGATGTCGCGGATGAGCGAAAGCTTGAAGGGCGGCTTGTCGCGATCGCGAACGACGGAGATTTCAACGCGCGTGCCTTTCGGCCCTTTGAGCTTCGACGTCGCCTGATCGATCGTCATGCCCTGCACTTTTTCGCCGTCGATGGCGACGATGAGATCGTTCGGCTGCATGCCGGCGCGCGCGGCCGGCGTATCGTCGATCGGCGCGATCACCTTGACCAGCCCCTTGTCCGGGCCGTCATTGTCCATAACGACCTGAATGCCGAGTCCCGCGAAGCTGCCGCGCGTCTGCTCCTGCATGTCCGCGAATTCGTCCGGGCTCATATAGCTCGAATGCGGATCGAGCTTCGACATCATGCCGTCGATCGACCCGCGGATCAGCGCGGCGTCGTCGGGCGGCGTCACGTAATTCTCGTGCACCTGTTCAAACACTTCGCCGAAAAGGTCGAGCTGGCGGAAGGTGTCGGCGGAAATGGTCGACCGCGCGAACCCGCCGGACAGAAGCGCCGCCGAGATCAGCGCCCCGCCGACCGCCGCCGCCGCGAGAGCGCCCGTCGAGGCGACGAGGCCGAATTTGCGGCGGGATTTCTTATCAGTATGCACGTCTTTCATCCTGTACTTTCTCCGGCGGTCCCGTTTTCACGAGCCGGGCTTCGGCCCATCCTTCCGCCATGGCTCGTCCGATGGCAATGCGTCCGGACGCGCAAGGCGGTCAAAAGCCGGTCTCCTTGCCATTGTTTCCGGCCAGCCACAAAGCCGGGTTAACAGGCTCGCCATTCTTGCGGATCTCGAAGTTCAAGCTCGCTTCCTGGCCGGGCTCGGGGCTTTCCATAAGTCCGAGCGGCTCGCCTGCAGCGACTTGCTGGCCCTCATGGACCAGAAAGGCGCTCACCCCTAAAAGAAGTATATGGTAGCCCCCGCCGACGTCCAGAACTATCAAATTGCCGACGGCCCCCCAGGCGCGCGCGAAGACGACATTTCCCTGATAGGGCGAGGTCACAATTGACTGATCGGCCACGGCGAATCGGAGGCCCTCATAGCGCCCGCCCTCGGGACGCGGGGCCCCGTAAACGTTAATCACCCTGCCGACGACCGGCGGCTTCAGCGATCCGCGCGCCTCGATGAAAGGCCGGGCCGGCCGGAAGGCTTCGGCCCGCCGGTCCGGCGAGGGCGTTTCGCTCGATGCGACCACAGGCTGATCGGGGCGCGGCGGCGGCGGCTTGATGCGAGGCGTGATGACGCGGGCGAGCCGCTCCAGCCGGTCGATCACATCCCTGAGCGAGGTTGCGCGCGCGGCGAGCGCGGCTGTTTCCTTTTGAGCCGCCGCGGCGAGCGAGGCGGCGACATCGCGTTCGGCCTGCTTCTTCTGCAAAAGTTCGGCGAGGACGGCCCGGCGCGATTGGATTTCTTCATTAGTTTTCTGGAAGGCCGCGCGCTCCTTGTCGCGCGCCTTTTTGAGTTCGGCGAGGCGATCAAGATCGGCCTTCAGCGCGTCCGCGCGTTTTTGCAGTTGAGGCGCCGCGTCGCCGAGCAGCATGGCCGCGCGCGCCGCCTTGTTCGCGTCGTCCGGCGAGACGAGCAGCGCGGGGGGCTTGGCCAGTTCGAGCGACTGCAACGCCGCGAGCACATCCGACAGATTGGCTTGCTGGGTCTTGAGCGACGCCTTGAGCCGGTCCTCTTCCGCGCTCAGCCGCGCCAGTTCCGCGGTGATGTCGGCCATTCGCTTTTCCGCTCCCTGCAGGGAATTGGCGGTTTCGACGAGGCGATATCGCAGCGCCGCGACTTCCTGTTCGCGTTCCTGGGCTTCGTTTTTCAGACGGCTTTCTTCGGCCTGTTTTTCCTTCAGCTTCTGTTCGATCGCCTTCAACTCGTCCGCGCGCTGGCCCGGCGCCGCTTCGACCGAGGGCGAAGCGGCGAGCGCGGCCAAAACGATCATCGCGAGCCGGCGCATCTTCATGCGCGGTGATAAGGGTGGCCGGAAAGAATCATCATCGCCCGATAAACCTGTTCGCATAGCATCGCCCTGACAAGCATATGCGGCCAAGTCGCTCTGCCGAAAGAAACCAACAGATCGGCCGATTCGCGCACGGTCCGGTCATGACCGTCCGCGCCGCCGATGAGAAAAGCGATTTCGCCCGCGCCGTTGTCGCGCCAGTCGGCGAGCGTGCGCGCGAACTCCTCGCTCGAAAGCGAGCGCCCGCGCTCGTCGAGAACGATCTTTCGCGCCTTGTCGGCGGCGGCCCCGAGCAGAAGCGCGCTTTCTTTCGCCTGACGCGCCGCGCCGTCGAGCCCCCTCGGCGCTTCGACTTCCACAATCGAAAAATCGGAAACGCCGATCGGCCGGCCGGCGGCGCGGATGCGCCCCGCATAGTCTTCGACAAGATCGGCTTCAGGGCCGGACTTGAGCCGCCCGACGGCGGCGAGGATCAGCCGCATCGGACGGTTCGCCCTCCCCGGCGCTTAGGCGTCCGGCATAGCGGGCGCGCGGGCCGCCTCAGACCAGATGCGCTCGAGATTATAGAAGGCGCGCACCTCGGGACGGAACAGATGGACGATGACATCGCCCGCATCGATCAGCACCCAGTCGCAAGCGGGCGCGCCCTCAATGCGGGCGCGGCCGAGCCCGGCCTCCTTGAGACGGCGCAGGAGCTTGTCGGCCATCGCGCCGACATGACGCTGCGAACGGCCCGACGCGATCACCATGACGTCGGCGATGTCCGATTTCCCCTCAAGAGAGATCGTTACGACGTCTTCGGCTTTGTCGTCGTCCAGTTCTGCGAGAACGATGTCGAGGGTTTCGCGACTGCGCTCTTCGGGCGGAAGAGCGGCGAGCCTAGACGGGCCTTCGCCGTCCTGCTCGCTTTCGGCCTCGGGCGCGCCAGCGCCGTCGGAGCCATTCGGTCGCACAAGTTTCAAAGCGGCTTTACGGTCCGCCGCCATACCGGGCTGAGAACTCAGCGCTTGCCTCCATCTTTACGCGAGGCGCCTCCTCGCAAGCGAAAGCCTACCGCCGTTCCGGCGCCAGGCCAAGCGCGCCGCCCGCGCCCAGTGTTGCCTTGGCGACACGGCGAGCGGCCGCTCCGCCCCATAGATTTGCCTCGCCCGCCCGGAGATCAAGGCGCTTAAGGTTAATCTTTCGCCGCGCGATGCGCCCGGATCGCCGTCGAAGACAGGGGATTGGCCGCGTCGTGAAAAAAAATCCAGGCCGGAGGCTCTGCGCCTGCAAGCTCGCCCGCCCTCGATTCGTCCAGACGGAACGCCGCGAAGGCCTGCGCCGCCGCGCTTTCTTTCTCCGCCTTTTCATATCCCGGCCGGTTGAAAACCGCGACCGGCGCAAGCGCGAAAATGCGCCGCCAGTCCCGCCAGCGATCGATCGTCGCGAGATTATCGGCGCCCATCAGCCAGACAAACTCGATCTGGGGCCAGAGTTCGACAAGCGCCTCAAGCGTATCGACCGTATACTGAAGGCCGCGCCGCGCTTCGAAATTCGACACGACGATTGCGGGATGGCTGGCGATCTTGCGCGCTTGCGCAAGGCGCTCTTCGTAGGGCGCGTTCTGCGTCGGGTCCTTCAACGGATTGCCGGGGCTGACGAGCCACCAAACGGCGTCGAGTCCGAGCCATTGAAGCGCCAGAAGCGAAATTTCGCGGTGGCCCGCGTGCGGCGGATTGAAGGAGCCGCCCAGCAGGCCGATTTTCTGATGCGCGTGGCGCTGCGGAATCATGGCCGGCCTAGGGCGTCCACTGAAGGTTTTCGGCGCTTTCTTCCTCCGCGTCTTCGATTTCGCCCTTCTTCATCGCCATGAGATTGCGCAAGAGCGCTTGCAGGCCTTCGCCCGAAACGCCCGAGATCGCGCGCGCCGGCTTGCCGGCCGCTTTTGAAAGCGCCTTCAATTTTTGGGCGCGTTCTTCATCGGCCAAAGCGTCGACCTTATTGAGGCAGACGATCTCGCGCTTGTCCTCCAGCCCTGCGCCATAGGCCGCAAGCTCGCCGCGAATGGTCCGATAGGCGCCCGCGACATCTTCCTGCGTTCCGTCGACAAGATGGATCAGGGCCGCGCAGCGTTCGACATGACCGAGGAAGCGATCGCCGATCCCGGCGCCTTCATGCGCACCCTCGATAAGCCCCGGAATATCGGCGAGGACGAAGCTTTCACCCTCATTAAGACGAACGACGCCGAGCCCGGGATGAAGCGTCGTGAACGGATAATCGGCGATCTTCGGCCTGGCCGCCGTCACCGCCGCGAGAAATGTCGACTTGCCGGCGTTCGGCAGGCCGATAAGCCCGAAATCGGCGATCAGTTTAAGGCGCAGCCAGACTGTGCGCTTTTCGCCCGGCAGACCCGGATTGGCCCGGCGCGGCGCGCGATTCGTCGAGGATTTGAAATGCGCGTTGCCGAAGCCGCCATTGCCGCCCTTGGCGAGAAGGGCGCGCGCGCCCGGACGGTCCAGATCGGCGATCAGCGTTTCTTCGTCTTCTTCGAAAATCTGGGTCCCGACCGGCGCCTTGATGACGAGATCGGCGCCGTCCGCGCCCGTCCGCTCCTGGCCCTCGCCGGGCCGCCCGTTCTTCGCGCGATAGTGCTGCTGATAGCGAAAATCGATCAGCGTATTGAGGTTATCGACCGCCTCAATGAACACGTGGCCGCCGCGGCCGCCATCGCCGCCATTCGGCCCGCCGAATTCAATGAATTTCTCGCGCCGAAAGGACAGGCAGCCGGCGCCGCCGGCGCCGCTTTCGACATAGATTTTCGCGCGATCGAGGAATTTCATGCCACGCTATATAGCGAATGGCTCTGCAAGCGCCAGCCGCGCGCCCTCGATATCGAGGGACCCTGCGCCTGAAAAGAAAACGGCCGCCCCGAAGGCGGCCGCGTTCAGGTCTTTCAGCGGGTTAGTTGCTCTTGAGATCGGGCGCTGCGTCTTCCCCGGCCGGCGCCGCGACCGTCGCCGAGGCCTTGGTCGCAGGCGTTGCGGGCGCGCCGAGCGCGACCGGCGCCGCCTTGTCCTTCGACGGCTTCGGATTTTCCTTCGGGGGCGTCAGCGTGGACGGCGCCTTGTCGGGCGCAGCCGACGCCGGCGCGGCGTCGAAATCCGGCGTCTTCACCTGATCATCGGCGTAGGACTGCCAATAGGCCGGCTGGTTCAGGAGCGCCTTGTAATAAGCGGCGTTGTTATCGGCGATCTGCGGCGGCAGATCGGAACGGGCGAGGCGCACCGCTTCGGGATAATCGCCTTTGATCGCCAGAGCGAGCGCGAGGTTCTGCCGCACGCGCGCGTCCGAGCCCGGCTCGGCCGCCGCGACGCGCAGCGTCTTGATCGCCATGTCGAGCTGACCCGACATCGCGTAGGAAAGGCCCTTATTGTTCATCACGGTGACCGCGCTCGGATTGATTTCGAGCGCCGCGTCGTATTTTTCGCGGGCGGTGTCATGTTCGCCGATCTGGTCGAGCGCCACGCCGTAGGCGGACAAAGCGCGCCAGTCATTGGATTTTTTCGCCGTCGCCTTTTCGAGATAGCGCACCGCCTCGAATGCGCGCCCGCCTTCGACCAGCGCCTTGCCGACCTCGAGATTGACGGAAGGATCGTCCGCATGCAGTTCGGCGGCCTTCGTCGCGACGGTGATCGCTTCGTCGACGGAGCCGATCTTTCTCAATGCGGCGGAGTATCTGACGGCCGTCTCGGCGCTTTGCGGCTGCGCGTCATAGCGCGAGCCCCAATAGGCTGCGGCGGCGACAGGATCGAGGGAGTTCGGGTCGGCCTCGGGGCTCGTGAAGACGCCGACGGCGTCCTTGTAATCAGCCTTGCCGTCGAGGACATGGCCCTTGGGCCCGGTCGCGCAAGCGGAAAGCAAGAGCGCGCAAGCGCCAAGAACGACATATCCCGAACGCGCGGAATTTCGGACGGCCATAATGATGCCTCAGTAACGACGGGACGAATTCGTTTTCCCGCGGCATCATTGCGGAATGTAATCAACAAAGGCTTAAGCAGTTTACCGCGTTTTGAACGGCGCCCCCAAAAGCGTCATTACTGCTCCGTAAGCCCGACCGTGCGCCCGGGAAAGCCGGCGGCGTCGAAATAACGCGTCTTCCCGACCGTCTGCATGTTGAGAATGGTCTTGAGGCCGCCTTCGCCGGGCTCGGAGGAAACGGTCTCCTTGCTCCATTGGACCGGCGCGCCGCCTTTCAGCGCCTCGGTGATGATCCGCCCGTTAAGTTTTCCTTTGGATTTCATCTTGATCCCGGCGAGATGGGCGAGCGTCGGCGCGATATCGGCGTTCGACACCGGCGCTTCGTCGACGAAGCCGGCTTTGAAGTCGGGACCGATCGCCGCCATGAAATTGCGCGTTTCGGCTCGGCTGAATGAGCCATGCATGCCCTGTCCCGTCTTGAGACTCGTATCGGCGACGATCACCGTGCACATCAGCGGATCGTCGCAATTGGTTTTGAAAGAGCGGAAGTTCACGTAAATCGACGGCTTCGGCGTCTTCGCCTCGCCCATCAGATTGACCGCGCTCATCGGCAGGGTTCCCGGAATCGGGCCGAGTTTGTCGTTGACGAAGATCCCGCTGACATAATCCTGCTTGAGCAGAAAGCTGACGATC
Source organism: Alphaproteobacteria bacterium (assembly GCA_016125425.1). Classification (GTDB taxonomy): domain Bacteria; phylum Pseudomonadota; class Alphaproteobacteria; order Caulobacterales; family Parvularculaceae; genus Amphiplicatus. The sequence goes on along the minus strand of WGLT01000016.1, from coordinate 33,600 downwards.
GCGTCGGCGTTCTCGCGCGCCTTCTTGCCCGGCAGATAAATCAGGCCGGAGCCGCCATTCGGCGCGACGATCGCATCAGGATGCGTGCGGTCGAGCCCGATATAGCCCGCGCCGTGTTTCAGCGTTTCGGCGTTGTTGTAGTCGACGGGCCGAAAGCTGTCATTCGGATCGTAAAGGGGGCGGTTCAGCGCCGACGCGACGTCGATCGCAAGAAAGCCGCTGGGCAGGTCGCGCAGCGGCTTCCAGTCGTCATTGGTGAATTTCGCCGCCGGGCTCGTCACGCTGCTTTTGGCGATCGTCGCAAAACCGTGGTCGGCCGTCACGAAAACATCCGTCGTCTTGTCGAGTCCGAGCTTTTTCAACGCCTCGAGAATCATGCCGAGAGAAGTGTCGGCGTCGCGCACGCCGGCTTCGGCCGTCGGGCTGTCGATGCCGGGATTGACCTCGCCGAGGCTGTCGCGCGTTCCGTGTTGCGAAGCGTCCGGATCGCGCGACCAGAAGACGAGCACGAAGGGTTTTCCCGACTCCTTGAACTTCGGCAAAATGACGCGCGTCGCGATCTTGGCGAAGTGCATCTGTTGCGTGAAGTTCGGCACGCTGACGGGGGGCGTTTCGGCTTCGATGAAAGCGGCGCGCAGCGCCGACGGATAGCCGGGCGGCAGAGCGATCCCGGCGTCATTGCCCGTCCAGTCGTCGATGACGATCGTATCGACGCCGAGATGCGAGGCGGTGAGCGCCTGTATGCGCGTCGGCCCGAGCTTGCCGATGACGGCGGTCTCGAAGCCGGCCTTGCGCGCGCGCTCCAGCAGCGACGCCTCATTGATGTAATTGCCGTCATAGTGCGCGTTCATCTCGGCGAGGATCGTATCATTCTCGAGAAAGGCGACCGGCGAGCCGCCGTCCGCCATCACCGGAAATCCCGTGTACATCACATTGCCGAAATCGCCGGTGTCGCCGATGTAATGGCCGGTCGCGATCGCGGAAGCGTTCACGGTCGTCAGCGTCGGATAGAGCGAATGGCTGTTCGCGAAGTCGACGCCTTCCGCCTTCAGCTTGGCCATGACCGGCGTGCGCTCCGGCGTGACGCTGCCATAACGCAATCCGTCGGCCACGAAGAGCACGATATTACGCGCCTCGGCCGCCGCCGCCTGTCCGGCGGCGGAGATGACAAGCAGCGAGAGAGCGGCAAGGCGGGCGAACTTCATCAGATCGATCCTCATGTCTTCGGCGGGCACAATAGAAAAGAATTGTGACAGCCTGTACAAGCCGGCCGGCGAGCCGGCTGCGTCTGCTTGACCCGGCGGCGAGGCGGCCGCATGTCTGGCGAAAGCCGATTGCGGCTAAACTGACAAAGGCGGCCATGAACGACTCGCTCTTGAAACCCCACGAACCGGCGGCGCGCGCCGCCGCGACGCCGATTTTCCGCATCGCTGAAAAGGACGAGGCCGCGATCGCCAACTTGCCCGAGCCGCTCGCCGCGCTCGCTCGCGCCAACCGCTTCGCCGGCGAAGCGGGCGCGGTGCTCGCCGCCAGGGAAGGGGTGCTTCTCGGCGTCGGCGACGGAAGCGATCCTTTTGTCGCGGCGGCCTGCGCCGAGCGCCTGCCCGAGGGCGACTATTACTTCAAAGAGAAAATGGAGAGCGCCGAAGCCCGGCGCGCGACGCTCGGCTGGGCTCTCGGCGGCTACCGGTTCGATCGCTACAAGAAACAAAAGCCCGCAGAAGCGCGGCTGATCGCGCCCGAAGGCGTCGACATCGCCGATGTGAAACGCATCGCCGGCGCCGTCGCTCTCGTCCGCGACCTTGTGAACACGCCCGCCGGCGACATGTCGCCCGTCGCGCTCGAGGATGAGACCCGCAAGCTCGCGGCCCGCTTCAACGCCGATGTCGAGGTGATCGCGGGAGGCGAGCTTTTGTCCCGGAATTTTCCGATGATTCACGCCGTCGGGCGGGCCGCCGCCGCCGCCCCGCGGCTCATCGACCTCAAATGGGGCCGGCCCGACGCGCCCAAAGTCACCCTTATCGGCAAGGGCGTCTGTTTCGACTCAGGCGGGCTCGACATCAAGACAAGCGCGTCGATGCTGATCATGAAAAAAGACATGGGCGGGGCGGCGAACGCGCTCGGGCTCGCCCGTCTTGCGATGGAGGCAGGCCTCGACATCCGCCTGCGGGTGCTTATCCCGGCCGTGGAGAACGCGATCTCGGGCGCGGCCTATCGGCCGGGCGACATCCTGAAGAGCCGCAAAGGCCTCACCGTCGAGATCGGCAACACCGACGCCGAGGGCCGCCTCGTCCTCGCCGACGCCATGGCTTACGGCGCGGAGGACAAGCCCGAGATGATGATCACGCTGGCGACGCTGACCGGCGCGGCGCGAGTCGCGCTGGGTCCGGATTTGCCGGCCTTCTATACGGACGACGAAGATTTCGCCGCCGCGATGGCGCGCGCCAGCGAGGAAAGCGCCGACCCTGTTTGGCGCATGCCGCTCTGGGGCCCCTATGACTCGATGCTGTCCTCGCCCATCGCCGACGTGAACAACGTCTCCGGCAATTCCTTCGCCGGCTCGGTGATCGCCGCGCTGTTCCTGAAACGCTTCGCCCCGTCCGCGGGAGCCTGGGCGCATTTCGATATTTTCGCCTGGCGGCCCAAGGCGGCGCCCGGCCGGCCGGCCGGCGGCGAAGCCCAGGCCATCCGCGCGCTCTATCGTCTGATCGAGGCGCGCTACGGCCGCGCCTGACCGACCGGAGCGCGCCGCTTTACCCACTTGCTCTCATCGCGCGAACGGTTGCACCGTGCGGTTCGTGTGAGGGAGGCGCGTGGCGCCTCACGGGCGATCTAGCGATGTCGGCAATAGAAACACTCGGACTATGGCGCGACGTGATGGCGGACGCCGTGCGCGCGGAAGGTCCGGATCTATCGATGCGCCAGTGGGCGATATTGATGACGGTCTACCTCAATCCCGGGCCGCACACCGTGCGCGCTCTCGCCCGCGATCTTAAAGTCCCCAAGCCGGCGATATCGCGCGCGCTCGACGCGCTCTCGATTTTGCGTTTCGTGCGCCGTGTTCGGGACGAAAAGGACCGCCGGATCGTTCTTGTGCAAAAAACGCCGGAAGGGGCGATCTATCTCGACCGTTTCGCCCAGCTCGTCGACGACCGCTCCGCCCCGCCGACGCGCGGCGCGCTCTACGGCTGAGCCGGCCCGAATCGCACGCGCGACAGACGCGCAAGCCGGATCCCGGAGAAACTGACCGCGCCGTCCTTGAAGACGAGCAGACCGGAAAGCTCGCCGCCGCCGGCGAGCGCGGCGAGGGTGAGGCTCGCCTGCGCCTTTCTGGCGTCCTCGGCGCCGAGCGCGCCGAACTTGCCGAGCAGAAGGGCGAGCGCGCCGGGATTGGCGATACGCGTCTCAAGCGCGCCCTCGGGAAAGCCCGCCGCATCGAGCGAGAGCGCGCCGGTCGCCGTCAATGTCGCGCCGTCGACCTCCAGCCTGAACGCGCCGATATCGGCCCGGCCGCCGGCCGCGCGCCAGGCGGGCGCGCCCTCGGCGAGAGCCGGCGCGGCGGCGATCGCGATTTCCGCCTTCAGCGTCTTGATCGCCGCCTGTTCCGACCCGAACGCGATCGTCGCGTCGTTCAATTCGAGCCGCGCCTCGATGCGGGTCGGATCATGCCGATCGGGCGCAAGCGCGAAATCGAGCTTCGCCGCGCTCGCTTTTTGCGACCGGTCGAGACGCTCGACGACCCAAGGACCGGCGCTGACGGCGAGCCGCCAACCGTTCGCTCCCGCCGCGCTGATGCGCGCGCGCCCGTCCGGCGCGTCAATGCGCCACTGGCCGTAGCGCCCCGCGTCGAGCGTTTGGCCGCCCTGCGTTGAGAGCACGAGACTGCGCGGCGAAAGAAGATTCGCTTCGACCCGCAGGGCGCGCGCGCGCCAGCCGCGGCCCTGCCTGTCGCCGATCACAGCCTCGTCGACAACGCCGCGCAATTTCGCCGGAAACCCTTCCGCGCGAATTGATCCGTAGGCGACGTATAGGTCTACGGCCTGTTGAGCCCCGGCCCAGCCCGCGATCGCCTTCTGCATTTCTTTCGCCGCCGCGACCCAGAACAGCGCATAGGCGGCCGCCGCCGCGAGAAAGATGAAGAGCGCAGCGTAAGCGGCCCGTCGTCGCGCCGTCATGCCGCAGCCCCTTCATGCGCCGCGCCCTCGTCGCGAAGGGCCGCAGGCGGATCGTCGCGCCCCGATTCGAGCGCGCTCTCCAGCGCAGCCGTGAAGTCTTTTCGCGGCAGGCCGGGCGGAATGGGCGGAAGAAAGCGCAGCGTGATCGTTCCGGGAATTTTGAGCCCGCCGACCCCGCCTGGAAACAGCCAGTGACGGCCCGAATTGTGAACGGCGGGCGCGCATGGCGCGTCGGCGCCGAGATAGATCGCCGCGACCCCGGGCTGCAGCTTGCGCCTTTGCCCGAGCGGCACGCGCGTGCCTTCCGGAAACAGAACGATCTGCCGACCTTCGGCGAGCCGCTCTCTCGCGACCTGCGTCAGCCTACGGATCGCTTTGGCGCCGGCGGACCGGTCGACGGGGATGGAGCGGGAGCGCCGCGCCCACCACCCGTAAACCGGCACCCGTAATAGCTCTTTTTTGAAGACGACGACGGGATTCTCCAGCACGCAGAAAAGCGCGATCGTCTCCCACATCGACTGATGATTAGCCGCGACGATGGCGGCGCCGCTCGGAATATTCTCTTTTCCCTCGACGACGTAACCGACCCCGCAAATCGTTCTGAGCCCGAACAGCAAGACGCGCGCCCAAATCCGGATCGCCCGGGTCGTGGCGCTTTGCGGCATCAACAAGGTCGGCAGCGCGAGGACCGCGATGATTCCAGTCGCGAGAACGAGATAGAGGGAATAGACATAGGTGCGAATGCGGGCGAGGATCATAGTGTCCAGCGGGCGCGCTTTGACGGCGCATTGCGAAATTCCGCGCACGCCTCAGCGCCGGTCGTCATGCGTGCGCAGGCGCGAGCGTCTTGAGGCGAACGGCCAGGAACTTCGAATATTCGAGCGCAAACTGGCGCCAGGCGGCGAAATTCGCCGGTCGGCCGTTCTTTCCGAGATAGCCGGACTCGACCGGATAGGCGATGATGGCGACGTCCGGAAGCTGCGCGCGGGTTTCGAGCAGCGCGCGCGGCATATGATAATCACTGGTCACCAGGATCAGACTTTTGAAGCCGTGCGCGCGCGCCCAGTCGCGCACCTCGCGCGCATTGCCTTCGGTGGATTTCGCCTCGACGCCAAGATCGACGCAGCAGTCGAAATCGGCCATGTCCCCGCGCCAAAGCGCGGCGAGCGACGTTCGCGTCGTCTCGGGATTGACGCCGGAGATGAGAAGGCGCTTGGCGGCGCCGCTCGCCAGCACGGCCATCGCCGTGGCGATGCGCGCGCCCCCGGTTCCCGTGTAGACGACGGCCGCGTCCGCCTTGACGTCGGGCGGGCCGGCGAGTCGCGGAACATGCGCGATGAAAACGAGGAGCCCCCCTCCCCAAGCGAGCGCAAGCACGAGGATGGTGATCAATATACGCCGCACGAAAGTCCCTGCCTTGCCGTCAACCGCTCAGTCCGCCGCGGCGGAAAGCAAACGATAACCGGATTTCGCCAAAGGGGTCCAGAGACGCGCGCAATCACAGCTCCTTGCCGAGCGCGCGCAGAACGGTGACGCGCGCGGTGAACGCGGTGACAAGGCACAGCGAGACCGGCACGACGAGCAAGGCGCTCGCGAGCCACGGACCGACCTCGAGCGTCGGCGCGAAACCGGCCCCGCCCGTCCCGGCGCGCATGGCGAGTTCGACAAGGGCGAGCGCCAGAATCGCCGCGACGAGTCCGGCGAGCGAGCCGCGAAGCCCGATCATGAAAAAGCGCCGCTGCACTTCATTGGCGATAAAATCGTCGGTTGCGCCCACGAGATGCAATATGGCGACGATCTCGCTGTTTGCGGCGAGTCCGGCGCGCGCCGCGAATATCGCGATGGAGCACGCCGCGCCCATGATCAAGGCGAAGACCGCGAAGGCGAGCAGTTCGCCGGAGCGCGCCGCCGTCGCCAGACTCTTGTGCCAGCGGCCGTGGTCGTCGAGCACGGCGCCGGGCGCGGCCGCCGCGAGTCGCGTCCGCAAGCCCTCAAGGTCGCCGCGCAGCTCATCGCTGACGCGCACCTCGATCAGCGCCGGCACGTTGAGATAGGCGCCGATATTGCCCTTGCCGAGCCACGGCTCGAGCAGCTTCGCGGCGGCTTCGGGCGGCTCGGCGCGCGCCTCCAGAACGCCGGCGGTGGAATTCAGTATGCGGAGCGCCGCCTGCGTCTCATCAGCGATTTCCTGCGCGCTGGCGCCCTTCACCTGCACCGTGACCTCGCTCTTTAATTCGTTGGTCCAGGTCGCTGTGGCGTCGATGATGAACAGGAACGCCGCAAGCGCGAGCGCGGCGAGAAACGACATCACCGCGATCACCGCGGTCAGCGGCGCGCCGCCCGCCCCCGCTTCCGGCAGGAGCGGCTCGGAGCGCCAGCGGCGAAACAGGCCGCGCCGCGCGCGCGGCGCTTGTTCGGGGCCGTCCGACCCGGCGGTCTTGACGAAGCGCTCCGCTATGTCCTGCGCCTGGTTCATGCGCTCTCACGCTTCAGCGGTTTCGGCGCGCCGTTGACAAGCCGGCCGTTCTGCAGACTGATCGTCGGCTTGCCGAGCGCCTCGATCAGCGAGATGTCGTGAGTGGCGACGATCACGGCGGCGCCCAGTTTGTTAAGTTCTATGAAGAGTTTCATAATCTTCTCGCCCATCGCCGGATCGACATTGCCGGTCGGCTCGTCAGCGAGGATGAGATCGGGTTTTGAAACCAGCGCGCGCGCCAGCGCGACGCGCTGTTTTTCGCCGCCGGACAGCGAAGGCGGGCGCGCATCGATGCGGTCGCCGAGACCGACCCAATTTAAGAGTTCCCTTACGTCTTCCCGGTATTCGCTTTGGTTAATGCCGGCGACCTTCATCGGCAACGCGACGTTCTCATAGGCGGTCAGGTGGTCGAGGAGACGGAATTCCTGAAAGACGACGCCGATGCGCCGACGCAAGGCGGGCAAGGCTTCGCGCGGCGCGGCGGTCACGTCTTCGCCGAAGAGAACGATACGCCCGCGCGTCGGCCGATGCGCAAGATAGATGAGTTTCAGCAAGGACGTTTTGCCGGCGCCGGAAGGGCCTGTCAGAAAGCGGAATTCTCCCTCGCCAAGCGCGAAAGAGAGATCATGCAGGATTTCCGGCTCGCCGTCATAAGACAGGCCGACATTGTCGAGGCCGACGATCACCCTCCGGTCTCCCTCCGCCATTCAGTTCTCTGCGCCGCGGGCGTCAGACAAACCCTGATTCTGTGCCGTCATGATAATCTCCTGCCCTGATTGCGCCACGCGCTATGACGTGGATGACGAGCGCTTCCTCCCGGACGGGCGGTCGGTTCGCTGCGCGGCCTGCGGGGTGAGCTGGTTCGTCCCGGCGCCGGCGCCTGTCGAAGACCTTCTGGCGCCGCGCGTCAAGGCGCAGCGCGCTGAAACCGCCGATAACCGCCGACGCGGCCCCGAAGACGCGCCGCGCGGCGATGAAAACGACGAAGGCGAGGCGCGTCTCGCTGAACATGACGCCGACGACAACGCGCGCGCTGAGAGAACGCGCGATTCGCTTTTTTCCGAAAACCGGGACCGACGCGCGCCGGAAGACCGGCGCGAGGCGCGAGGCCGCGGCCGCGACGAATGGCGGGACCCGGAAGGGGATCGCCCGGCCCGCAACGATCGCGGCGAAAGGAATGAGCCTGCGCGCGAAAGCTTGCGCGAAGCCGAGGACGAAGAGTCTTCCTTCTGGAGCTTCCGCCGCGGACGCGAGGACGCAGCGCGAGACGAGCCGCGGCGCGGCGGCTTGCGGGACGGGCGCGATGCGCGCGACGAAAGCGCGCGCGGCGATGACGACGAATGGCCGAAATCAAGACGCGACGACGACCATCGCGAGATGAGCTGGCGCGATCGCATCGCCGAAGAATCCCGCGCCGCGCGCGAGAGCGCCGCCGAAGAACGCCGGGACCGGACGGGCGGACGGCGCGAATTCGATCATGACGACGATGACGATGACGATCGTCTGTTCGCGCGCGACGAACGTCGCGGCGAGCGCCATGCGCGCCGCGACGACTATCCGCGTTTCGAGGACGACGCGTTTGAAGACATGCGCCGCGAAACGCGCGAAGCGCGCATTGTCGACGCGGATTTCGAGGACATCGGCGAGGACGAAGACGAGCCCGCGCGGGGATTCGGACGACGCCTTCGCGCCGAACGCCGCCGCGCGACCGCGCTGGCGCGCCTCGACGATCTCGCGCCGATCGCCGAACGCGTTTTCAATGAGGAGTTCTTCACAGCGCTGCGCGTGCAGCCGAAAGAGCTCGAGCGCGCTATCAGGAAGGCGCGCAGGCGCGCTGAAGCGCGCGAGAAAAACCGCCTGACGCCGCTGCGCGCGCTCGGCTGGTCCGCCTGGGTCGGCGCGGTCACGGCGAGCGCTTTCATCGCTTACGCCTTCCGCAACGAAATTGTCGTCATGTGGCCGAAAGCGGCGGGCGCCTACGCCGTGATCGGAATCGACGCCAACCCTTACGGCCTCAAGATCGAGAATGTCGCCCATCGCCTCGCCATGTCGACGAGCGGACCGACGATCGAAATCACCGGCGAGCTCAAGAATGACGGCGCCGCTCCGGCGAAAACGCCCCTGATGCAGGCCGAAGCCTTCGGCGCGCATGGCGAATTGCTGTCGCGCTGGACCTTCAAACTCGACGAAGCGGATGTGCCCGCGGGCCAAAGCGCCGCCTTTTCAACGCGCGCGCCGGCGCCGGAAGGGGTTGCGGAGGTCTCGCTTTCCTTCGCGCCGGCGGCGCCGGCGCACAAAACCGCAATCGGCGATCTTTTGAAGCGCGACGAGTAATCGGCCCGCCTCGGCCCTTGACGGCGCGGCGGGAGCGGTAATCTTGCGAGCGTGCGGGCTGGCCGGGAAGGGGCGGATCATGCGGGTGCTGTTCTCCGAAGCGGATGTGAAGGCGCGGATCGAAGCGCTCGCCGCAGAGATCGCGCGCGATCTGCCCGCGAATTTCCTGATGGCGCCGGTGCTGACCGGCGCTTTCGTCTTCGCCGCCGATCTTCTTCGCGCGCTCAACCGCACCGGCGCCGACCCCGATGTCGATTTCGTGCAGCTGTCGAGCTATGGCGGCGCGCGCGCGTCGTCCGGCGTCGTCACGCTGCTCAAAGACTTCTCCCTTTCGCTGGAAGGCCGCTCGGTTCTGATCGTCGACGACGTGCTCGACACCGGACGGAGCCTTCATTTCGCGCGACGCATGGTTCTGGACCGCGGCGCGGCCGCAGCGAAAATCTGCGTGCTCATCCGCAAGGCGACGGGCCGCAGCGAAGACATCCCGGCCGATTATGTCGGCTTCGAAGCCGCCGGAGACGAGTTCATCATCGGCTACGGCATGGACGAAGGCGGGCGCGGGCGCGGCCTTCCCTATATCGGCGTCAGTTGAGAGCGGAGCGATGGAGACGACGCTTCCGCCGCCCCGCGCGAAAAGCGCCCTGCTTGATCCCTCGCTGTTCGGAATCATCGCCGGCAATCTCCTGTCCATGATTCTCGCCGTCGCCCAGCGCTGGTCTGCGGCGGACGTGATGTGGATCTACTGGTGGCAGTCGGTCACGATCGGCGCGACGAATTTCGTCCGTATATGGAATTTAAAGGACTTCACCACGAAAGGTCTGACCAGCAACGGCAAGCCCGTGCCGGAGACGCGGGCCGCCGCGCGTTCGACAGCGGTCTTCTTCGCCTTCCATTACGGATTCTTCCATTTCGTTTACGCGGTTTTTCTCTCGACGATGTCGCATCCGGCTATCGAGCCGCGTCCGGCGCTCAGCGCCGCGCTCGCCGCATTCGCCGTCGCCGGCCTCGCCGCCTCGCATGTCTTTTCGCTGCGTCACAATGCGGCGCGCGACTTTCGCGACAAAAAGCCCAATCTGGGTACGCTGATGTTCTATCCCTATATCCGCATCCTGCCGATGCATCTCGCGATCATTTTCGGCGGCGCGGTCGCGGGCCTTGCATTGCCCGTATTCATGACGCTGAAGACCGTCGCCGACTGCGGCATGCACATCATCGAACACCGGATTTATCAGGCGCGCGGCGGCTAGAGCCGTCCGCCTCGCCCACCGAGCCATGGTTGCGCGCGATCGGAATGATCTCGCCACAGCGAACCTTCAAATCCTTCATCGGCGAGATCGCGTCCCGGCCTTGCGGCGGCGGATGCTAATACCGCTCGAGCAGGCGTTCGAGATACTGGATTTCGTCCTGATCGCGCTTGCCGTCGGAAAGCCGCTGGCGCAATTCGTCCAGAATTTCGCGCGCGCGTTGCTGTTCGGTTTTTTCCGGAATATCGACGCCCTGGCCCGAAGCCGAGCCGATCGGCCGGCCGAGCGGATCAAGCGCCTGTCCTGACGGCGCGCCTTCCGATCCGTTCCGGCCCTGCGCCTGTTTCATCTGCGCCTCCGCCAGCGCCTCCGCCCCGTCGCGAAGCTTGGCGATCGCCTGCTCCATCGCCGTGCCCGCCGCGTCGAAATTATCCGCGTTCAACGCATCCTGCGCCTCGCGCATGGAAGAAAGGGCCTCCCCGAGCGCGGCCGCGCCCTTGCCGCCGGGATCGGCGGCCGAGCCTTGCTTCGGCAGCTTGTCGAGAAGCTTCTTGAGATCGCCGGCGATGCCGCCTTCCTCGCCCGCAAGATCGCCGCCGCGCGCGCCGTAGGATTGTCCGCGTTCGAACGAACGGTTGGCGAGATCGCGCTGGCGCCCGATGAGATCGCCCGCTTCGCTCGCCGGACCTCCGCTCGCTTGTCCGCTCTGGCCGCTTCCGCGGCCCGCGCCCGATGAAAGCCGCAGATTGTTGAGAATGCTCGAAAGATCGTTGAGCGCCTGGCGCGCCGCGCGCTCAGCGCCCGATTGCGCGAGATTGCGGATCTGGTCGAGCATTTTGTCGAGATCGCCGGGATCGAGCGTCTGCGCCGCCGACGCGCCGCTATCGGCCATCTTCTCGCCGGACTGGGCGAGCGCCTGCAGATAATCCTGCATCGCGGCGCGCAGCTCCTCGACCAGCCTGTTCAGCTTCTCATCGCTCGCGCCTTCCTCCAGCGCCTTTCTGAGGGCGTCCTGCGCGGCCTCGAGGCGGCGGCGCGCGAGCTCGAGCGCTTGATCCTCGAGCTGGAGAGCGAGCGGCCAGAATTCATTGACGACGCCGGAAAAGCCTTCGTCGCTCGACCGCATGACGCGCCAGAAGGCGGCGCGCATCAAAAGATAGTCGGTCGTGCTGTCGTAGAATTTTTCAGGCGCGAGCGTCAGCGCGTCGAGCGATCGGCCCGCGCGCGGCCAGTCGCTCGGCGCGACGGCGAGCGTCTGGCGCTGTTCGACGACGGCGCGCGCGAGCGGATTGTAAAAGGGCTTGGCGGGCAGTCGAAACGTCTTTTCGTCGCTTTCTCCGGTCTGTCCGGCGCCGTCCTTGACGACGAAGGAGGCGATGACGACGAGCCCCGCCCAAGGGTCCGATTGCAGGTCGAGATCAAAATTCCGGTCGCCCGACTTGCCTGTCAGGCCGTCGAGCGCGACAATTCTTCGTTCACGGATCGTCTCTTCGTCGAAAGGCGGCGCGTCGAGCGGACGCTGCTGGTCGGGATCGAGCCGCATTTTAAGTTCGCCGGAGACGACGCCGTAGTCATCGTCGATTGACAGCGTGACGGCGAGACGCGCGTCGTCGGTCGTCGACGGATCGCCCGCGAAGGCGACCGTCGGCGGCCTGTCGGGAAGAACCCCGATCAGCCAGCGGCGCGCGGCGCCGGCGACGCGCATGGTCAACACGCCGCTTTTTGCGAGCGTCAATGTCGTCCGTCCGGGCGATTTCGGATCGGCGGCGCCCTTCGCTTCGCCGTTCGCCGTGCGCAAGGCGAGGCGAACGGCGCGCGCGCCGCCTTGCGCGACGACGATTGAGCCTTGCGGCGCGTCGATTTGCCCTCGCTCGGCGGCGACCGTCTCGCCCGCGCGCAGCAGATAGATGGGCGCCTTGCCCGTATAGGCGGGCGGTTCGATCCAGACATCGGCGAGCGCGGCGGCGTTCGCGCCGCCCGGTTGAGGCGAAAAGGCCTCCGCCACGCGCGCGCCCGTTTCCGGCCCGGCCGCGACCAGACCGACGAGCAGCAGGCCCGGCGCCAGAAAGCGCAAAGAGAAGGGATCGACCGCGTCGGCGCTCTTGCGCGGCGCGCCGAGCCGGGCGGCGCGGGCGCGCGCTTTCATATCCTCCATATGCGCGCGCCAGAGCGGGTGGTCGGCGCTCGCGCCGAAAGGACGGTCCTCAAGCGCCTGCAAGGGCGCGTGCGCCAGCCGCCCGTCCCTTTCGAGGCGTTCAAGCGCCTCGCGGCGGGTCGGCCAGCGCAGGCGGCGCGCAAAAACGGCGATCGCGGCGATGGTTAACAGCCCCGCCGAAACGAGCGCGCCAAGATGGAGCCAGGCCGGCGCAAGCCGCCACACCCCGAAAAGGCCCAAAATCAGTATCAAAAAAGCCGGCGCAAGGATCGCCGGCAGAGGCGGCCAGACTCGCTCCCACAGCAAAACGAGGCGCGCCGCGCCGATCGCGAGCGGCGCGGCCGGCGCTTTCGGCGCGCTCTGTGGACTCTTGCGCAGCGCTGTCGTCATGGTTCTTGCAGTCTACCCCCGCGCGCCCGCCCCGTCGATTGCGGGCGCGCGCGCGTCGCCGCCGATTGGCCTCTCGCTGTCGCGTTCCGGGCCGCCTTTGGGCTTAAGAGGAGGTAAGTTTTGGTCTGGTCGATCATTTCCGCAAAACGCCGGCGCCGGCTGATCGACGAAGCGCACCATTCGCGCAAAAACCGCCTCGCCGGGCTGATCGCGGCGATCGCCGTCGTCATTTACAATATTGTGGGCGTCGCGGATATCGTTTCCACCATTCTCAGCGTGCATTCGGGCGCCGGCGAAGAGGTTAATCCCGTCTTGCGCGCGGCGATGGCGAATCTGGGGCTCGGCTGGATCATCGCCAAACTGGCGCTTCAGGGCGTGATCAGCTTCATGGTGTTGTGGTTTCCGCACCGGATCGTCCTGGCGATTTTCATCGCCGCGATCGCCGTGAACGCCTGGGTCGTCTACAACAATTTCCTGATCGCCGGACTGTTTTAGACGGAGTTCAAAAGCGCTTTCGCCTGCTCGTAGATCTCGGCGTTGGCGGCGAGAATCGAGCCCGTGAGCGCGGGGCGCGCGCCGCCCTCGATTTCGGTGACGACGCCGCCGGCTTCGCGCACCAGAACGACGCCCGCCGCGACATCCCAATTGTTGAGCCCGCGCTCCCAATAGGCGTCGAAGCGGCCCGCCGCGACATAGGCGAGATCGAGCGCCGCCGCCCCGAAGCGGCGAATGCCCGCCGTCTCCGACAGAACCCGGTCGGCTTCCTTCAGCGAGCGCTCGCGCCCCGGGCGGCCTTTGAAGGGAAGGCCCGTCGCGAAAAGCGCGCTTTCAAGATCGCGCCGGCCCGATACGCGAATGCGCCGGTCGTTGACGAATGCGCCCTCGCCTTTCTCGGCCCAGAACAGTTCGTCCGTCGCCGGATTATAAACGACGCCCGCATAGGGCTGACGGTCGCGCTCGAGCGCGATCGAGATCGCAAATTGCGGCAGGCCGTGCAGGAAATTGGTGGTGCCGTCGAGCGGGTCGACGATCCAGCGATTGGAGTTGTCGGCGCCTTCGATTTCGCCGCGCTCCTCCATCACGAATCCGTATTTCGGCCGCGCCCTCGACAGCTCCTCATAAATGGTCTGCTCCGCGCGCATGTCGGCGGCGGTGACGAAATCGGACGCGCCCTTTTTCGACACCTGCAGCGCCTCGATCTCGCCGAAGTCGCGGCGCAGCCCCCGCGCCGCCTTGCGGGCGGCGTTCATCATCACGGTCATGACGGCGGACGCGTGCGTCATTTCGTATCGCTCTTTCGGCCGGGAAACGGGGGCGCACCATAGCGGCGCCGCAGCGAGGCGCAAGAGGCGCGCCGCCTCCGGGACGTCGCGCGGAACAATCCATGCATCGGGCGGGACGGCGCGGAGCCGGCGGCCCCTTAAGACATGGAAGACGGAGCCAAAATGACAGGTCTTGCGGGCCGCGCGGCGCGCGGGGCGGCGTTCATTGTCGCGGCCCGGGCGCTGATGCGGCTGTTCGGTTTCGTTAACACGATCGTCCTCGCCCGGCTGCTGGCGCCGGAGGATTTCGGCCTCGTCGCGGTCGGGCTCACCGCCATGCAATTGCTCCAGGGCTTTTCCGATATCGGAGTGTCGCAGGCGGTCGTGAAGTTTCGCGACGCAGACCGGCGCGATCTCGACACGCTGTTCGCCCTCTCCGCGATCCGGGGCTTCGCCATCGCCGCCATTCTGCTGATCGCTGCGCCTTTCGCCGCGAAATTCTGCGGCGACCCGCGCATGGCGGCGATCTTCGCCGCGATCGCCGCCTATCCCGCGATGAACGGCCTCGTCAATCCGCGCTATTTCGAGTTCGAACGCGCGCTCGATTTCTCAAAGGAGTTTCTTTCGAGCGCGCTGATCAAATTCGTCGGCGTCGCCGCTTCAATCGCCGTCGCAATCGCCTTCCGCAGCTATTGGGCGATCATCGCCGGCTTTCTCGCCGGCGGCGCGCTGCAACTCGCCCTTTCCTATGTCTGGCGGCCCTATCTGCCGCGCCCGACTTTCGCCTCGCTGCAGAAGGTGCTCGGCTTTTCCGGCTGGCTGACGGGCGTGTCTTTCATGGCGGCGCTGAACAACAAGCTCGACGCTTTCGTGCTGGCGCGCGCGGTCGGCGCCTCGCTCACCGGAAACTATTATGTCGGCATGCAGCTCGCCGATCTGCCGACGAACGAACTCGCCGTTCCGATCGCGCGCGCGATTTATCCAGGGCTTTCCGCCATGCAGGGCGATCTCGAACGCATGCGCCTCGCCTTCCTGCGCGGCGTCGAAGCGCTCGGCGCGATCGCCATGCCGGCGGCGATCGGCTTCGCCTTTGTCGCGCGCGATCTCATTCCGCTGCTTCTCGGCGATAAATGGGCGCCCGCGGTTCCGGTTGTTGAAATGCTGGCGCCCGTGCTCGGCCTTCAGACGCTGCTGGTGGCGACGCAGTTTTATGCGATGGCCCGCGGCCTGACGCGCCTTGTCTTCCTCCGCGAGACCCTGTTCTTCCTCACCCGCTTTCCGCTCTTCGTCTGGGCGTCCGTCGCCTACGGGCTCGCCGGCGCGATCCTTGCGAGCGCGCTCTGCGGCTTCATTCATATTGCGCTCAATCTTGGCGTCTATGCGCGCGCGAGCGGCCGGCCTTTCTGGGAGCCGTTCTGGAGCGCGCGGCGGAGTTTCGCCGCAACGGGCGCGATGGCGCTCGTTCTCGGAATCGCGCTTCCCCTTCTGCCCGGCTTCGCGCAAGCCTCTCCCGCGCTGCGTCTTGCGATCGAGATCGCGGTCGGGGCGTGCGTTTACGCCGGCGCGCATCTCGCGCTCTGGCGCGCGGAAGGAACGCCGCGCGGCGCGGAGTCGGCCGCGCTGTCGGCCCTGCGTCTCGGCGCCGCCCGTCTCGCGCGCGCCTGACATCGAGGCGCCGCCCGCTGTTCCGCGCCGCTTTCTTCTCCGGTAGAAGAGACGGCGGTCACAGGAGGAACGCGCCCGATGGCGGAGGACATTTTCGTCGATCCCCAAAAGTTCGAAGCGGCGAAGAAGCGGATTCTCGCCGAAGAACCCTTGTTTGCGGTCGGCGAGGCGGAGATCCGGGGACTTACCTACCGGGTCTTCAAAAACGCGCCGCCAAGCCTTGCAGGCGTCTTCATGTATGGGACGCAGCACGGCGAGAAGGACTTCATCATCTATGAAGGCGAGCGCCTCAGCTACGCCGAGACTTGGCGGCGCGCCTGCCGCCTCGCCGACGCGCTGAAAACGCAATTCGGCGTTTCGAAGGGCGACCGCGTGGCCATCGCCATGCGAAACTACCCCGAATGGTGCGTCGCCTATATGGCGGTGATCTCGCTCGGCGCCGTCGTCGTTCCCCTGAATGCGTGGTGGAAGACGGAAGAGTTCGAATACGCGCTCGGCGACTGCGGCGTGAAACTCATCTTCGTCGACGGCAAGCGCCTCGAATACCTCAAACCCCTGCGTGAAAAATTCGGGCTGACGCTCATTCTCGCGCGCGATGCGGGCGAAGGCGCGGACCATCTTTATACGGAAGTCATCGGCTCGAGCCAGAACACGACGCCCCCCATGGTCGATATCGCGCCCGACGATGATTTCTCCATCGTCTACACATCCGGCTCGACCGGCAACCCGAAGGGCGTCATCCTCACGCATCGCGGCGCGATAACGACGCTTCTGTCATGGGCGTTTGTGGCCGCCGCCATTCGCGAGGCGCGCGACGGAGCAAGCCCGCTCGGCGATAATCCGGGCGTGCTGCTCGGCGTGCCGCTGTTCCACGTCACCGGATCGCATTCGCTGTTCATGTTCTCGTGGCTGATCGGCCGCAAGATGGTGATGATGTATCGCTGGGACGCCAGGCAGGCGATCGACCTCATCAACGAATACGAGCTGACGAATTTCGTCGGCGTGCCGAGCCAATCGTATGAAATGATGCTCGTCGCGGGCGACAAGACGATGCCGAGTCTGATCGATCTCGCTTCGGGCGGCGCCAAGCGTCCGCCCGATCAGGTCGCCAAACTCAAGAAGAAATTCCCGGGCGCCAATCCTTCGTCCGGCTACGGATTAAGCGAAACGAACGCGCTTGGCTGCGTGATCTCCCTGCAGGAATACCAGGATCATCCCGATTCGACCGGCAAGCCCGTGCCGCCCGCCTGCGACATCAAGATCATGACCGAGACCGGCGAAGCGAAAACCGGCGAGGTCGGCGAAATCTGGATCCGGACGGCCGCCAATTTCCGCGGCTATCTCAACCTTCCCGAAGAAACCCAGAGCGCGATAACGCCCGACGGGTGGTTCCGCACCGGCGATCTGGGGCGTTTCGACGAAGAGAACTATCTCTATATCGTCGACCGCATCAAGGACATCATCATACGCGGCGGCGAGAACATTTCCGTGCTCGAAGTCGAGCAGGTCGCCTATGAATATGACGACGTCGCGGAGGCGGCCGTATTCTCGGTTCCCGATGAAAAGCTCGGCGAGCGGGTGGGGATCGCGGTTTATCCGAAGCCGGGCCACACGATCGATCTTGAAAAATTCCGCGCGCATTTCCTGAAGCGTCTCGCCGAGTTCAAGGCGCCCGAGCGCTTCTGGATATCGCCGTCGCGCCTGCCGCGCCTCGGCACGCAGAAATTCGACAAGATCACCATTCGCATGATCGCGCTCCAGCATCCGCCCGCGCTGAAGGTCTAGCCCGCGCCCGACTGCGCAAAGCGCTTGCGCCGGCGCGCCCCATGGCCAACATGGAGCCCGCTTTTCGGGAGCTCTTTTCATGGCCGATCTGGAACAATTCCGCGCCGAGACCGCGCGCTGGCTCGAGGAAAACTGCCCCAAGGAGATGCGCGCGCCCTTGCGCGGCGAAGAAGACATCTGCTGGGGCGGGCGCAACTGGAAATTCAAGTCCGAGGCCCAGAAGGTCTGGCTTGACCGCATGGCCGCCAAGGGCTGGACGACGCCGGCCTGGCCGCGGGAATATGGCGGCGCCGGACTCTCGAAAGAGGAAGTGAAAATCCTCAAGGCGGAAATGCGGCGCATCGGCGCGCGTTCGCCGCTTGAAAGTTTCGGCATCTGGATGCTGGGCCCGGCGCTCCTGAAATACGGAACGCATGAGCAGAAAGCGCGCTTCCTGCCGCCGGTGGCGCGCGGCGAAATTCGCTGGTGCCAGGGTTATTCCGAACCGAACGCCGGATCCGATCTCGCCTCGCTTCAGACAAAATGCGAGGACAAGGGCGATCACTGGCTCGTCAACGGCCAGAAGATCTGGACCTCTTACGCCGACGAGGCCGACTGGATTTTCTGCCTCGTGCGCACCGACCCGAAGGCGCCGAAGCATCTCGGCATCAGTTTCATCCTCTTCGACATGGCGTCGAAGGGCGTTTCGACGAAGCCGATCAAGCTGATTTCCGGAAAGTCGCCCTTCTGCGAAACCTTCTTCGACAATGTCGAAGTGCCGAAGAGCTATGGCGACGGCGTGTCGTCCGTCGTCGGCGAACTCAATCGCGGCTGGGACGTCGCGAAATATCTCCTGACGCATGAGCGCGAGATGATCGGCGCCGGCGGGTCGGGCAGCTACGCCAATCGCAGTCTCGGCGAAGTCGCGGCCCAGGAGATCGGCCTTGAGGGCGGCCGTCTCGCCGATCCGATGCTGCGCGCCAAGATCGCGCAGACCGAAATCGACGGCTGGGCGTTTCTCCTCACCATGGAGCGGATGAAGGACGAAGCCAAGGCCGGTCAGGGCGTCGGCGCCAAGTCGTCCATGCTTAAATATTACGGCACCGAGCTGAACAAGCGGCGCTTTGAAATCTCGATGGATACGGGCGGCTCGGCCCAGCTCGAATGGGAGGGTCCGCGCACCGAGGACGGCAAACTCGCCCGCATGTGGCTGAGAACCAAAGCCAATTCGATCGAGGGCGGAACATCGGAAGTCCAGCTCAACATCATTTCAAAGCGCATTCTGGAATTGCCGGACGCTTAAGCGACAAACTGGGAAAAACGCATGCCTCTCGTCCTCACCGAAGAACAGGAAATGCTCCGCGACGCGGCGCGCGGCTTCCTCGCCGAGAAGGCGCCCGTCTCGGCGCTCAGAAAGCTGCGCGACACGAATGATCCGACCGGATTTTCGAAAGCGCTCTGGAAAGAAATGGCCGAGATGGGCTGGGCCGGAATCATCGTCGATGAAAAATATGGCGGCTCGGAATTCGGATTTGTCGGCGCCGGCGTCCTCGCAGAGGAAATGGGCCGGACGCTGACGGCTTCGCCGTTCCTGTCGACCTCGATACTCGCGGCGACCGCGCTCAGGAAATTCGGCGCCGAAGCGCAAAGAGAGGAGCATCTGCCGAAGATTGCCGCGGGCGATCTCGTCATGGCGCTCGCCGTCGACGAGAAATCCAAGCACGGCCCGGCCAAAATCGCGATGACGGCCGAAAAGCAGGGCAATGGTTTCCGTCTTTCCGGGGACAAGACTTTCGTCGCCGACGGTCATGTCGCCGACAAGGTGATCGTCGCGGCGCGCTCGGCCGGAAGCCCCGGCGAAAAAGAAGGACTCACGCTTTTCCTCGTCGACGCAAAGGCGAAGGGCGTTTCGGCCGAACGCACCATGATGATCGACTCCCGCAACGCCGCGCGCCTTAAATTCGAAAATGTCGAAGCGACGGGCGACGATGTGATCGGCGAAGTCGACGGCGGTTATGAAGCGCTCGAAGGCGTTCTCTCGGCGGGGCGCGCGGGGCTCGCGGCCGAAATGTCAGGCTCGGCGCAGCAGGCTTTTGAAATGACGGTGAGCTATCTCAAGGAGCGCAAACAGTTCGGCCGCCCGATCGGGTCTTTCCAGGCGCTCCAGCACCGCGCCGCGCATCTTTATTCCGAGATCGAACTGATGAAGTCGGCGGTTCTGAAAGCGCTTCAGGACCTTGACGACAATTTCGGCATGGCGCCGGCGACCTGTTCGCTCGCCAAGGCCAAGGCCGGGGAAGTCGCCAAGCTGGCGAGCCAGGAGGCGGTGCAGATGCATGGGGGCATCGGCATGACCGATGAATTCGACATCGGCTTTTACATGAAGCGGATCCGCGTGGCGCAGGAGATGTTCGGCGATTTCGCTTTCCACGCCGACCGCATCGCGCAGATGCGGGGATATTAGCCCCGGCGCGGGCGCGCGCCGCCTCAAGGCCGCTTTTCTTCTGGAAAACGCTTCCAAATGAGGCATAAACCTCCAAGCGCGACCGGCGCTTGAGGCCGAGGAGAAGAAGAATGGCGAGTGTTCCAGCGAGCGAAGTCAAATCCTATATCGGCAAGGAGCTCGGCGTTTCCGACTGGGTGCTGATCGACCAGGACAAGATCAACAAGTTCGCCGATGTGAGCGGCGACCACCAGTTCATTCATGTCGATCCGGAGGCCGCCGCGAAGACGCCCTTCGGCGGCACGATCGCCCATGGATTTCTGACGCTTTCGCTGTTGTCGCAACTCGCCGCCGGCGTCGTCGTCCGGATCGAAGGCGTTCGGATGGGGATCAATTACGGCTTCGACAAGGTGCGCTTCTTGAACCCGGTGAAGACGGGCAAACGCGTGCGCGGGCGTTTCACCCTGATCTCCGCGGACGAACGCCTGCCCGGCCAGTGGGCGTTCAAGTTCGGCGTCAAGGTCGAGATCGAGGGCGAAGACAAGCCGGCGCTGGTCGCCGAATGGCTGACCATGCAGGTGCTCTGAGGGCGCTCATGTCGGAACATGTCGCAGAAATCATCTGGAAACGGACGACCGACAGCTTCGCCTATGAAGATTACAACCGGCGCCATCTCTGGCGCTTCGACTCCGGCGTCGACATTCCCGCCGCGGCGGCGCCCGCTTATCGGGGAGACCCCGACTGCGTCGACCCGGAAGAGGCTTTCGTCGCCGCCGTCGCCAGCTGTCACATGCTGACATTCATCGCGATCGCGTCGAAAAAGCGCCTCGTCGTCGATTCCTATGAGGACCGCGCTGTCGGGCATATGGAGAAATTCGGGACCGGACGGTTCTGGATTCCGCGCATCGACCTTAATCCGCGCATCGCCTTTGCGTCCGGCGCGGGCGTCGACCGCGCGACGCTCGAAAAAATGCACCATGAATCGCATGAGCACTGCTTCATCGCGAATTCGGTGAAAACGGAGATCATCGTCAACATCGAGGAGTAGAAAGTGGCTGTCAGATTCGACGGGAAAGTCGCCATTGTCACCGGCGCCGGGGGCGGCCTCGGCCGCGAACATGCGCTCGAACTCGCAAGGCGCGGCGCGAAAGTCGTCGTCAACGATCTCGGCGGGGCCGTTGACGGCACGGGCGGTTCGCTCACCGCCGCGCAAACCGTGGTCAAGGAGATCACGGATGCGGGCGGCGAGGCGATCGCCGACGGCGCCAATGTCACCAGGGCGGATGAGGTCGCCGCCATGGTCGAGGCGGCCATGAAGAAATGGGGCCGCGTCGACATTCTCATCAACAACGCCGGCATTTTGCGCGACAAGACGTTCGCGAAGATGGATCTCGCCGACTTCAAAACGGTGATCGACGTGCATCTGATCGGCACAGCCACCTGCACGAAAGCGGTCTGGCAGATCATGCGCGACCAGAATTACGGCCGGATCCTTTGCACGTCCTCCCCTTCGGGACTGCACGGCATTTTCGGACAGGCCAATTACGGCGCGGCGAAAGCCGGCATGATCGGCTTCATGAACGCGCTGCATCTCGAAGGCGCGAAATACGATATACGGATCAATCTTCTTTCTCCCTCGGCGAAAACGCGCATGACGCTCGACATCGGCATTCCCGAAGCCGCGCTCGACCTGATGACGCCGGAATCGATCACCGCCGGCGCGCTGTTCCTCGTCAGCGAGGACGCGCCCTCGCGCGCCATTCTGGCCTGTTCGGCGGGCGGCTATGCGCGCGCCTATGTCGTCGAGACGGACGGGATTTACCTGCCGCCCGAAAAACAGACGCCGGAGGAGATCGCCGCGCATTGGGACGAAATCTCGTCGACCGACAATATTCATTATTTCGAATCGAGCGCCGGCTCCGGCCAGCGCTTCATTACGAAAGCGATGAAAGCCATGGGCCATGAGGGCCCCGTTCCGACCCGGGGGAGGAAATCATGAGGGAAGCCGTCATCGTTTCGACCGCGAGAACGCCGATCGGGAAAGCCTATCGCGGGGCATTCAACGCAACGACGTCGCAGACGCTCGGCGCGCATGCGATCAAAAGCGCCGCCGAGCGCGCCAAGATCGACCTTGAAGAGATCGACGATGTCGTGATGGGCGCGGCCCTGCAACAGGGCACGGCGTTCCAGAACGTCGCGCGCCAGGCGCTTTTGCGCGCCGGCCTGCCCGTCACCGTCGCCGGCATGTCCGTCGACCGCCAATGCGCGTCGGGCATGATGGCGATCGCGACGGCGGCGAAACAAGTGATCGTCGACAACATGCAAATCGCGATCGGCGGCGGGGTCGAATCGATCTCGATGAATCAGACGGCCGACATGTTCGTCCGGCCCGACCCCTGGCTCGTCGAGCATTTGCCGGCGACCTATATGCAGATGATCGAGACGGCCGAAGTCGTCGCCGAGCGTTATGGCGTAAGCCGCGAGGCGCAGGACGAATACGCGCTGCAATCGCAGCAGCGCACCGCCGCCGCGCAGGCCGCGGGCAAGTTCGACGATGAGATCGTTCCTCTTTCCGCTGTCATGAAGCGCGTCAACAAGGAGACGGGCGAGACAAGCGAGACCGAGGTCACGCTCGAAAAGGACGAAGGCAATCGCCCGGAAACGACGCTGGAGGCGCTCGCCGGCCTGAAACCCGTCTTCAAGGGCGGCCAGCGCGTCAGCGAGGGCAAATACATCACCGCCGGCAACGCCTCGCAATTGTCGGACGGCGCCTCCGCCGCGGTCGTCATGGAGGCGAAAGAGGCCTCGAAGCGCGGGCTCGCGCCGCTCGGGATTTACCGCGGCATGGCGGTCGCCGGCGCCGATCCCGATGAAATGGGCATCGGCCCCGTCTTCGCGGTCCCGAAGCTTCTCAAGCGCTTCAATCTCAAAATGGACGATATCGGCCTTTGGGAATTGAACGAGGCCTTCGCCGTGCAGGTGCTTTACTGCCGCGACAAGCTCGGCATTCCGAACGAGCTATTGAACGTCAATGGCGGCGCGATCTCTATCGGCCACCCTTACGGCATGTCGGGCGCGCGCATGGTCGGCCACGCGCTGATCGAGGGAAAACGCCGCGGCGCGAAATATGTCGTCTGCACCATGTGCATCGGCGGCGGGCAAGGCGCAGCGGGCCTGTTCGAGGTCGCATAATGGCGGGCGCCTTCGCCAACGCCGTTTATCCGGGTCCGGAGCAGATTGCAGACATGCAAAAGCCCGGACCCGGCGGGCCGATCGTCATGGTCAATCTGCTGAAATTCCGCGAAAAGGCGCAATATGCCGACGGGCGGAAGAGCGATCTGACGGGCCGCGCCGCCTACCAGATTTACGGCCGCGCCGTGACCAAGCTCGTCGAAAAACATGGCGGCAAGGTGCTTTACGCGGGCGACGTCTCTTTCCTTGCGCTCGGCGCATGCGAGCCGCTGTGGGACGAGGTCGCGCTCGCGCAATATCCCTCGCGCAAGGCGCTCTGGGAGATGTCGATCTCGCCCGAATGGCGCGAAATCGCCGTCCACCGCGAAGCCGGACTCGAAGGCCAGCTCAATATCGAAACGACGCCGACCTTTATCGCGGGCGCGCTCTGACGCCTAAAACAGGATCTCCTCCTTGAAGGAGCCGCCCTTCATCCCGGCGAAGCGCGCGCTGTCCTTGGCCTTGGCGATCTTGAAGGTCGCCTGATCGAAAGCGTTGTAATTCGGCGATTCGATATTATCGACGGCGACGAAGCGCGCGACCGCGTGGTCTCGCCCGATTTCGAGCGAGATATAGCCGTGATTTTCGCCGGAAAGATAGCGCACGCATTTATTTTCCTTGTTGGTGAGCAGCGCGTATTCGGCTCCCTTGCCGCCGAGAAATTCGCGACGGAAAGGCGATGGAGACGTCACGGAATGGGCGCCGAGCTCGATCCCGACATGCGCGCCGTCTGCGTCGAAAAGATCGTTGGCCCACCAGGTGTGCGAGTCGCCGGTGACGACGACGACGCCCTCCGCGCCGGCCTCGCGAATGGTCTTGTAGAAACGCTCGCGCGATGCGGGATAGCCGTTCCACGCGTCGAAGTTCATCGGCAGGCCGAGCGCGGATGTCTTGATGAATGAACGCGCCTGCGACCACTGGGCCTGAAGCTCTTCGATATCCTTTTCCGTAACGTGCGGATTGAGATCGGGCGCGACGACGTCGGCCATGATCACCTGATTGGCGATGACCCGCCAGGGCTGTCCGGCCTCGACGGATTTTTTCAGCGCCGCGCCGACAAACGCCTCCTGCGCCGCCCCCAGAAGCCGCCGCGAAGGATCGCCCAGAACGTTTTTGACGAAGTTTTGCGCGTCTTCTTTCGACTTCAGCTTCGGCGCGATCTCGTTGTAGTCGATCTGCTGCGAGCGCGCCATCAGGCGCGACTCAAGCGCGACGATCGTCACGAGGTCGCCATAAGAGAATGACCGGAAGATCGCTTCGCGCCGGCGGCCGGGCTCGGGCTCGCGGATCGGCATCCATTCGAAATAGGCCTGGATGGCGGCGCGTTCGCGCGCGCCCCAATCGCCCTCCGTTTGCGGCTGGTGATTTTCCGCGCCGCCGACCCATGAATCGTCGGCGACCTCATGATCGTCCCAGATCGCGATCATCGGGTGGGCGCCGTGCATCGCCTGAGTCGAGGGATCGGCCTTGT
Source organism: Alphaproteobacteria bacterium (assembly GCA_016125425.1). Taxonomy (GTDB): domain Bacteria; phylum Pseudomonadota; class Alphaproteobacteria; order Caulobacterales; family Parvularculaceae; genus Amphiplicatus. The sequence continues at coordinate 8,990 of WGLT01000016.1, read as the reverse complement.
ACTGAGCATGCCGGCGGCGATAATCCGCGAGCGTCAAAAGCTCATGCGGCGGGTCATGCGGCCGGCCGAGCTTCGCGCCCTCTTCGCCGCCATAGCCGTCCGGCCCGTATTCATAGATGTAGTCGCCGAGATGGATGACGGCGTCGATGTCGTCGCGGCGCGAAACGAGATCATAGACGTTGAAATAGCCGAACGGATAATTGGAGCAGGTGAGCACCGCGAATTTCGCAGCCTCGAGCGGGCCGGCGGGCAAGGTCCGGGTGCGGCCGACGGGCGAGACGGCGCCGTCGCCCGACTTGAACCGGTAATAATAGGTCGTTCCCGGATTCAGCCCCGACACATACGCCTTGACCGTGTAGTCGCGCGCCGCGCTCGTCGTCGCCTCGCCCGAGGCGACGATCGTCGCGAACGCCCGGTCGGCGGCGATCTCCCAGGGCGCGCTGATTTCCGCCGCGGCGTCCTCGCTCGCCGGCAGAGAAAGGCGCGTCCAGATGACGACGCCGTCGGCGCTCGGATCGCCGCTCGCCACGCCATGCGCGAACAGGCCGCCCGCCGCCGACGAAGACGCCGTGAAAGGCGTTTTTTTGACCGGCTTCGAGCACGACGCCGCGCCTGCGAGCAGCGCCGCCTGGAGCGCCCTTCTTCTGGTGATGAGCGACATAGCGCCTCCCGCGCCGGAACCCCTCCCTCCGCTTTTACCCCGGTCGGCGCGCCAATGGCAGGGCCCCCGACAGCACGCCGCAGCGCGCCCGCCGAAAAGGACAATTCGCCGCCGCCGCCCCGTCTGTTTTCGATCCGTTAACCCTGGGGTTCCTAGGGTTCGGTCGCGAAAGGAGCCGCTTACGCCCGCCGGGGCGATGGCCGCTGAAAGCCCTATGAGCCAAGTCCTGCGCCGACGCTTGCGATTTCCGGTCTTCGGCCGGCTGGTCTGGGCCTGGATGATTTCGGGCGCCGGGGCGCTGATGCTCTGCCTCGCGCTCCTCGCCGCCGGGTCGAAAGTCAACGCGCCGACGCGCGTCGCGCTCGCGCTCGGCCCCGAAATCCAGCATCTGGCTCCGCCCGAGCCGGCGACCGCCGCAGACAAGGGGCCGAAAACGCAGTCCGTCTTGCCGGGCAAAGCGGGCCCGGCGCTGCGCGAGGGCGAGCCGCCTGTCGAGCCGCCTTCGCTCGCCGCTTCCGACATGCTGGGCGACGACGCCGGCGCGCCGGCGAAAGCCGCTCTTCCGCAGACGGATCATGGAATGCTGGCGCAGCCCGGCGCGATCAGAATCACGATTGACGGCGCGCCGGCGCGCGACCCCGATGACGCGCCCGCGCCCGCCGGCGCGGTTTCGGCGCAGACGGCGGCCTATGTCGCGCCGAGCGTTCGCGTCGCCGAGCCGATCGCAGCGCTGGAGCAGCAGACCCGTTTCGGACCCATTCCGAAAATCGCCGCCGACGGCCGTCGCGCCTCGTCCTATTACGCGCTGCCCGACAAGACAGGCGAGGCCGAAGACCGCGTCGCGCTGATTGTCGGCGGGCTCGGTCTCAATGCGGCGATCACCGAAAGAGCGATCAAGGAATTGCCGCCGGAGGTCACGCTGTCTTTCGCGCCCTATGCGAAGAACCTTCCCGAATGGGCCGAAAAGGCCCGCGCGGCCGGTCATGAAGTGATGATCGAACTGCCCATGGAAGGCTATGGGGGCGGCGCCGAATCGCTCGGTCCCGCAGCGCTTCTGACCTCGCGCACGGCCGAGCAGAATCTGCAGCGCCTCGACTGGCTGTTGTCGCGCTTTCCCGGCTATTTCGCCGCCACCAACTATCTCGGCGGCAAATTCTCGGCCGACAAGAACGCGATCGCCCCGATTCTGACGCGACTCAAATCGATCGGCGTCGCCTATGTCGACGATACGGGCGCAGCGCGGCGCGCGGTCGGCGACGATCGCTCGGTGGCGCGGGTCGACCGGATTGTCACGGCCGGCGAGGACGGCGATGACGAAAGGGCGGCGGCGCGCGATCTCGACGATCTCGCAAGCATCGCCAAAGAGCGCGGCGCCGCGCTCGGCAAGACTTACGCTTATCCCGCCGCCATCGACGCCATCGTCGACTGGACGGGCGAGCTCGGCGCGCGCCATGTCGCGCTCGCGCCGGCCTCTGCGGTCATCGCCTCGCGCTAGCGCTCGGGCGGTTTCCGCGGCGGGGAAATCCGCCTATGACGGCGCAGGATAAGCCGACAGCGAGCGCCGAACATGCACGCCGCAGACTATTTGAAGCATTACCGGCCGAATATCGGAATCGTGCTGTTTGACCGCCAGGGCCGCGTCTTTTTCGGCCGGCGCGTCCAGGACTTCTCCGACATCAGCGAATTCGCCGCCGAGCCCGACGAATGGCGCTGGCAATTTCCGCAAGGCGGCGTCGATAACGGCGAAGACTACGGCGCGGCGGCGCATCGCGAGCTCAAGGAGGAAACCGGCGTTGCGAGCGCGCGTCTGATCCTGATCACGCCGGGCTGGCTGCTCTACGATTTTCCGGCCGGCTACAAAAAGAGGAACTGGCGCGGTCAGCGCCAGAAATGGGCCGCGATGCTGTTTGAAGGCGAGGACAGCGAAGTCGACCTCGCCGCCGACGCGCATCAGGAATTCGACGACTGGCGCTGGGGCGAGCTCGAAGAAGCGCCGGGCCTCATCGTTCCCTTCAAGCGTCATGTCTATGAGGAGGTCACGCGCGCCTTCGCCCCGCTTCGGGATTTTCTTCGTTCGCGGCGATGAACGCCCGTCCCGCCGATTTCCTCCTCTCGCGCATTCTCTATCGCGACGGGCTGATGCTGGTGATCGACAAGCCCGCCGGCCTTCCCGTCCATGCGGGGCCCGGCGGCGGCGACACCCTCGAAAACTATTTCGATGCGCTCAAATTCGGCCTGCCGCGCCCGCCCGCGCTCGCGCACCGGCTCGACCGCGACACATCGGGCTGCCTCGTTCTCGGCCGCCACCCGAAGGCGCTCCGAAAGCTCGGAAAGCTGTTCAATGAAGGCCGTGTCGAAAAGACCTATTGGGCGATCTGCAAAGGCGCGCCGGAGAAACTTTCCGGAACGATCGACGCGCCCCTGAAGAAAATGACGCGCGGCACGGGATGGCGCGTCGAGATCGCCGAAGACGGACAGGACGCGCGCACGACCTATCGCGTTCTCGGATCGAAAGCCGGTCTTTCTTTCATAGAGGCGAAGCCGAAGACGGGACGCACGCACCAGATCCGCGTTCATCTGGCGTCGATCGGCTGCCCGATCCTCGGCGATCCTCAGTATGGAGATTTATCGCCTGAGGAGCGCGCCGGCCCGATGATGCTGCATGCGCGCCGCGTCGTGATTCCGATCTCGAAGGCGAAGGCGCCCATTGTCGTCGAAGCGCCGCCGCCCGACGCGATGGCGCTGCGGCTGAAGACAATCGGCGCGCAGCGCAGCTAGAGCGGGCGGCGATAATCGAAAATCGCGCGCTAATCCGGACGAAGCGCCGCGTCAGTCGATACTGGATGACGTCGAACGCATCTGCCTCACGCAGACGCGCGACGACGAGGCCGAATGCGGCGAGCCGCCGACGGCCTAAAGCGCCGCCTGCAACTGCCTGAGCTGAGCAAGTTCGGCGGCGGCGCGCTCCTTGGTCTCGGCTGACGCGTCCGCATCGGCGAGATCCTGCTCTGCGTTCTTGATGCGCGCGGCCAGCGCTTCGGCGTCGAGCTCGCTGATTGGAATCGCTTCTTCGGCGAGCACAGTCAGGCCCGCGGGCGTCACTTCCGCAAAGCCGCCGCGCACGAAAATGCGCTTTTCCTCCGCGCCGTTCCGGATCCTGAGCACGCCGGGCGCGAGCGCCGACATGACGGGCGAGTGGTTCGCAAGGACGCCGAAGACGCCTTCCGTACCCGGAACGTCGACCTGATCGACATCCTCGGACGCAAGCTGGCGCTCGGGCGAAACGAGATCGAAGTGAAGTTTGTCTGGCATTGAGTCACCTGGCGAATAGCGGGCGGCGGACCGACCGCCCGGCTCCGAATCTCTATTCGCTGCTCCCTGTTTCCTGTTCGCTTCTCTTACGCCGCTTCCTTGGCGAGCCGCTCGGCCTTGGCGACCGCATCCTCGATCGAGCCGACCATATAGAAGGCCGCTTCCGGCAGATGGTCGTAGTCGCCCTTGATGAGGCCCTTGAAGGAGCGCACCGTGTCTTCGACCGGCACCTGAATGCCCGGGAACCCGGTGAAAACCTGCGCGACGTCGAAAGGCTGCGACAGGAAGCGCTCGACCTTGCGCGCCCGCGCGACGACGGTTTTGTCTTCTTCGGAAAGCTCGTCCATGCCGAGGATCGCAATGATATCCTGCAGCGCCTTGTAGCGCTGGAGAATGCCCTGCACGGCGCGCGCGGTCTCGTAATGCTCCTGCCCGACGACGCGCGGGTCGAGAATGCGCGAGGTCGAATCGAGCGGGTCGACCGCCGGATAGATGCCTTTTTCGGAGATCGCGCGATTGAGAACCGTGGTCGCGTCAAGGTGCGAGAACGACGTCGCCGGCGCGGGGTCGGTGAGGTCGTCCGCCGGCACGTAGATCGCCTGCACCGAGGTGATGGACCCCTTGGTCGTCGTCGTGATCCGCTCTTGCAGGGCGCCCATATCCGTCGCGAGCGTCGGCTGATAGCCGACCGCCGAGGGAATGCGGCCCAAGAGCGCCGACACTTCCGAGCCGGCCTGCGTGAAACGGAAGATGTTGTCGACGAAGAAGAGAACGTCCTGCCCCTGATCGCGGAAATGCTCGGCGACGGTGAGGCCGGTGAGCGCCACGCGCGCGCGCGCGCCCGGCGGCTCGTTCATCTGGCCGTAGATCAGCGCGCATTTCGAGCCCGCGGCCGAGCCGCCATGCTCCTTCGGGTCCTTGTTCACGCCCGACTCGATCATCTCGTGATAGAGGTCGTTGCCTTCGCGCGTCCTCTCGCCGACGCCCGCGAACACCGAATAGCCGCCATGCACTTTGGCGATGTTGTTGATCAGCTCCTGAATCAGCACGGTCTTGCCGACGCCCGCGCCGCCGAAGAGGCCGATCTTGCCGCCTTTCGCATAGGGACAGAGAAGGTCGATGACCTTGATGCCGGTGACGAGGATCTCCGCCTCTGTCGACTGCTCGACGAAAGGCGGCGCTTCCTGGTGGATGCCGCGTCTTTCCTCGAACTGGATGGGGCCCGCTTCGTCTACCGGCTCGCCGATGACGTTCATGATGCGCCCGAGCGTGCCGTCGCCGACCGGCACCGCGATCGCCGCGCCGGTGTCCCTGACCGCCTGACCGCGCACAAGGCCTTCGGTCGAGTCCATGGCGATCGTGCGGACCGTGTTCTGTCCGAGATGCTGGGCGACCTCGAGAACGAGCCTCTGGCCGTGATTCTCCGTCTCCAGCGCGTTCAGAATGGCGGGCAGGTGATCGTCGAAAACGACGTCGACGACGGCGCCGATCACCTGGCTGATACGACCTTCTTTGCTCATGACTTGGTCCTTCGTTCTTCTTTCGTCGATGACTTCATAAAAGGCTGTGACGGTTTTTCCCTCAAAGCCCTTGTTCGCTGCGTAAAGCTCGCCAGACCGCGGCGCCGGCAAAGCGCGCCGCCTGCGATATCTTCCGCGGCCGAAGAGCCGCAAAATGAAAATTATGAACCCCCTCAGATAGGGCGTCCGCATCGCCCAAGCGCCCCCGACGCCGCAGCTGCGCGTCATAATTAAAAGCGCTGAAAACGCGCGCACAAGCCGGCGCACAGACTGCGCCAGATGTGCGCAAAATCAGGGCGCCATCGCGCTTTGCGCTTGGTTGACTCTCACTCCAACACAAAAAATTCATCATTCTGATGCTCATTAAACCCGCGCGCCTGCCGTTCGCGACCTAACAAATTCGAGTGTCTCTTCGAGAGCCGCGGCCGCCGGCGGATCGGAAAACCGCTCTTTCCACGTACGCAGGCCGTTCTGACCGATCCGCGCCCGCTCGGATTCATTCGTCCACAGCCATTTGATCGCCGAACGAAGCGCTCCCGCATCTCCCGCCGGAACCAATAGCGCGTCATGGCCATTGGTCAGATAGTCGCGCGTGCCCGGACAGTCGGTCGCGACTGTCGGGACGCCATAGCAGAGCGACATCAAAAATGTGACTTGCCCAGACGCAGTGTCGACATTGGATATCGGCACGACATTTAGCCGTGCGGCCGATAGCAGCTCTTCGCACTTGCTCATCGACAAATTGCTGCAAAATTCAACATCAGAATGAGGTTTGAGCGGGCGCAGCACGTCTTGTTTTGCAACGATAACAACGCGCGCGCCGAGATCGCGCGTCGCATCAATGAGGGTCTGATAATCTCGACCGGCCGAACCCATCGCCAGCATATAGGGCTGACTTGTCTCCTCTTTCCGCTGGAATTTGCGCCCGCCTCTCTGCAGCGGAACAAAGCGGAAGCGCTCGACCGGAAGATCAAGCCAGCGCGCATAGTGTTGGCGTTCTTCCCTGGAATGCACCACGAATAGATCCACTCCCCTCAGCACAATTCCCGCAAGCCGGCCCTTTAGCGCGCTCGCTGTAGACCCGATATTGAACGCCCACGCAATGATGGGCGTTCGACGAAACAGAACGCGCTTCCACACAGCCACTGCAAAAGCCACCGCCGGAAACACAGTGACAATGATGTCCGGCTTCCTGGCGAAAGCGCGACGCGCATAATCCAAAAACTCGATCCATTCGGCGAGCGGCGTCCTTGCGCCCCTCTGGTGCCAGGAGCGTTGTTTGCGTCGCCGGTAAGCCTTTTCAATCGCATATAATTCAGAGCAAACGAAGTCATCGAGCCATTTGCTGTCAGCGCCATCGAACATTGGGGCCAGAACTAGAACGTTAAGACGCGCTGTCATCCGATCCCCGTGAAAGCGAAATCCATCTTCACGCCGCCGGCCTCGCGCTCAGGATGCAGGAAACGCCGAATGGCAGGCTGAAACGCCCCATGGCGACGCGCTCGCTCGAAAACAGCCACGCGAGCGCGTTGTTCAAGGGCCCTGTCGGCAAGGCGAGATCGCTGCGCGCCTCTTCGCGGTCTTTAAAGAAGGCGTTCTTCGCAAACCGCACCGCCGCGACGGCCGGGAACAGCCAGAAATTGAAATAACTCGCATAGGCCGGCCCGAAGCCGCCCGCGCGCACGACCGCCTCGAGCCGCGCGCGCGTATAACGCCGGAAGTGATGATTATGCTCGTCATTGCCCGACCACAGGAACTGGAAGGCGGGCACGGTGACGACGAGCCAGCCGCGCTCCGACATGCGCGCGCGAATGGCCTTGAGGCAGGCGACGTCGTCTTCGATATGCTCGAGCACGTCAAAGAGAACGATGAGATCGAATTTCTCCGGCGAGAACGGAATCTCGTCCGGCAGGCGGCAGGGCGCGACGTCGCGCGCGACCTTCCTCGCGCGCGCGATTTCGCGCGCGCCGTCGTCATATTCGGCGGCGTAAAGCGCGCCATGACGCGCGAGCATTTCGAGATTGCCGCCCGTTCCGCAGCCGATTTCGAGAATGCGCGCATCCTCCGCCAGGTCGAGCTTGTCCAGGAGCGCGTCGAAGATTCGCCGGCGCCCGACGAACCACCAATGCGCGCCCTCAAGATCGGCGAGCTCTTTATAGGCGGACGGATCCATAAGCGGCCCTAAAGCGCCTCGGCGCCGGAGATGATCTCGATCAGCTCCTTGGTGATCTGCGCCTGGCGCGCGCGGTTATATTGCAGCGAAAGCTTGTCGATCATCTCCCCGGCGTTGCGCGTCGCATTGTCCATGGCGGTCATCGACGCGGCCTGTTCGGAGGCGACGTTTTCAAGCAGCGCGCGAAAGATCTGCACGGCGACATAGCGCGGCAGCAGCGCCTTCAGAATGCCCGCCTCGTCCGGCTCATAATCATAGACCGCGCCTTTGAGGTCGGGCGGGGCCGCGCCTTCCGGCGCGACCGCCGGGATGATCTGCTGGGCCGTCGGAATCTGGCTGACGACCGATTTGAACTTGCCGAAGAACAGCGTCGCGACATCGAAATCGCCGGCGTCGAACATTGCGAGCACTTTTTGCGCGATGGCATGCGCCTCATGAAAACCGATCTGACGGATTTGCGTAAAATCGGTCTTCCAGACGATCTCCTCGCCGTAAAGGCGCTTTAGCTGGTCATTGCCCTTGCGCCCGACAGTAATGATCTTGACGCGTTTTCCCTCGCGCTGAAGGCGGGCGATATGCTCGCGCGCGAGCCGCACGATCGAGGAGTTGAAGGCGCCGCAAAGTCCCTTATCGGCCGTCGCGACGACGAGAAGATGCGTCTCGTCCTTGCCGGTCCCGCGCAGAAGCCCCGGCGCGCCCGGCATGTCCTTTGCGTCCGCGGCGAGATTGGCGAGCACCGCCTCCATCCGCTCCGTATAGGGACGGGCCTCACTCGCGCGCTCTTCGGCGCGGCGCAGTTTCGCCGCAGCCACCATCTGCTTTGCCTTGGTGATCTTCTGCGTCGACTTGACGGAGGCGATGCGGTTTTTGAGGGCTTTGAGGGAGGGCATCAATCACCGCCTTTCGGCAGAAACTTTGCTGGGCCAGCTCTCAAGCGATCATAACTTTCGGAGATTAGGGCCGGGTCGCAGTTTGCAACCTTGAAGTCATCCTTTGCCCTGTTCGCCAAAATCAGGATTTGCGCTTCGCTCTTCTTGTAAGGTGGTCGATAATCTAGCGCGCCGACAGCAATCATGTCCGCGGCTCCCTCGCAAAACTTGCTGCGTACGAAGCTTGCATGGTCACTACACGCTGTTAACGGCAGCAACATGGCCATTGACCCAAGTGCTTGTCTTATTCTCATGCAAACCGTTTCGCAAACGCGTCGAGCACGTCGACCAGCTTTTTCTCGGTCGCTTCCGAAAGCGCCTTTTCCTCGCGGATCGTCTTCAGGAGATCGCCGTGTTCGCCGTGGAGATGGCGCAGGAATTCTTTCTCGAAGTCC
>WGLT01000029.1 GCA_016125425.1 Alphaproteobacteria bacterium | reverse complement strand
ATATCGAATTTTGAGGCTTAGCCGGCTGAAACCGCTCGATAATCCGTAAACAACCAATTGGCGAATCGACGGGTTTCGGGGGTCCGGAATTGTGAAATTTTATGGTTAATTGAGAGCCGTCATCCCGTGCGCGGCGCAGCGTGCAACGCCCGCATCTGCAACGTCGTCATCCCGTGCGCGCTGCAGCGTGAAACGCTGCGGCGCAGACACGGGATCGGCCAGCCACATGCCGAGGGCGATCCCGCATCTGCGCCGCGACACTTCGTGTCGCAGCGCGTGCGGGATGACGAGTGCGGTTTCTTAAGAGGGCCGGATCAACCGTCATCCGCGCGCGGCGCAGCGCGAAGCGGTGCTGCGCAGACACCTCCGTCATCCCGTGCGCGGCGCAGCGTGCAACGCTGCGGCGCAGACACGGGATCGGCCAGCCATATGCCGAGGGCGATCCCGGACCAGCGGCGCGTCATTTCATGCCGCGCCGCATCCGGGATGACGGGGGTGGTTTATTGAGTAGCACCATAAGGCGGGTTGAGGCCGCAGGCCGATACCCGCCGCACGGAGCCAGCGGCAAAGATGGCGGGTATCGCTCCGCTCAACCCGCCCTATGCTTGCTCTCTCTTCGTTCAGGATTAATTTGGACGATTATTCTCCACGCCCAAGATCAATCAGCCTACAGACTGATTTCACACATGAATCACTCGTCCGAACGCATCGAGCGCCGATTCATGCATCATCTCCGACAGCGTCGGGTGGGGGTAGATGGTGTGGAAGATATCCTCCTCGGTCGCCTCCATCTGGCGGGCGAGCGCATAGCCCTGAATGAGCTCGGTCACCTCGGCGCCGATCATATGCGCGCCTAAAAGCTCGCCCGTCTTGTCGTCGAAGACGGTCTTGATAAGGCCTTCGGGTTCGCCCAATGCGATCGCCTTGCCGTTGCCGACGAAAGGAAAACGCCCGACGCGCGTCTTGTAGCCCTGCGCCTTCGCTTTGGCCTCGGTGAGGCCGACGGAGGCGATCTGCGGATGCGAATAGGTGCAGCCCGGAATTTTCGTGACGTCCATCGGATGGACATTCTTCAGACCGGCGATCTTCTCGACGCAGATGACGCCTTCATGGCTCGCCTTGTGCGCAAGCCAGGGCGCGCCGCACAGGTCGCCGATCGCGTAAAGGCCCGGCACGCCCGTCTCCAGCCACTGATTGACGACGACCTGCCCGCGCTCGATTTTGACGCCGAGCGCCTCGAGCCCGAGATTTTCCGTGTTCCCCTTAATGCCGATGGCGAGGATGACGCGGTCGGCTTCGATCGTTTCCGCCTTGCCGTCTTTCGGCTTGACAGTCGCCTTCGCGCTCGCCTTGCCCTTCTCCAGTTTTTCGACCGTCGCGCCGGTGAGGATCGTCATCCCCTGCTTCCTGAACTGCTTTTCGGCGAGTTTTGAAATCTCCTCGTCCTCGGCGGGCAAAATCCGGTCGACCATTTCGACGACCGTCACTTCCGCGCCAAGCGCGCGGTAAAAGCTCGCGAATTCGATGCCGATCGCGCCCGAGCCGATGACGAGCAGCCTTTTCGGCATGGTGTCGGGCGTCATCGCCTCGCGCGCGGTCCAGATAAGTTCGCCGTCGGGTTCAAGGCCCGCCGCGGGGATCGTTCGGGCGCGCGCGCCGGTCGCGAGGATGACATGCCGGGCCTTGATGGTCTCGGCGCCGTCTTTCGTTTTCACATTGACGAGCGGCGCGGCGCCTGCGCCCGCGGCCTTGGCGAGGCTCGCCGCGCCGAACACCGTCTCGATCTTGTTCTTCTTCATCAGGAAGGCGACGCCCTTCTCCATCCGGGCGGCGACGTCGCGCGAGCGCTTGACCACGGCGGCGAGGTCGAAGCCGATCTTCCCGGCCGAAAGGCCGTAATCGCCCGCATGCTGCATATAGCCGTAGATTTCCGCCGTGCGGAGGAGCGCCTTGGTCGGAATGCAGCCCCAGTTGAGGCAGACGCCGCCCAGCCGGTCGCGCTCGACGATGATCGTCTTCATGCCCAATTGCGCGGCGCGGATCGCCGCCACATAGCCGCCGGGCCCGGCGCCGATCACGGCGAGGTCGCACGTCTTCTCAGCCATTGCGTCTGTCCTTCGTTCTATGGGAGCTGCGGCGCGGGGGACGCGCCGCGGGGAAAGCGCGGCGGACTATAACCGCGCGCGCGCGGATTGAAACCGGCGCGCGGGCGCTTTCGAACGGATTTCAGGCGGCCGCGTCCGCCCTCTCGCCGGCGCGCCGCCGGTCGGCGGCGGCGGCGTCCTTCCACAGGCGCCGGAGCGCGTCGGCGAAGCTCTTGCGCGAGGTCGACAGGTAAGCGCGATTGTCGGAGAGCTCGGCTTCGAGCGCGGCGTGCAGTTTCGGCAGATTGTGATAGGGCGTCGCCGGAAAGAGGTGGTGCGTCGCATGGAAGCGAAGCCCGACCGGCGCGATCAGCTTCGACAGGATGTCGCCCGAGGGCACGTTCACGCTGTCGAGATATTCCTCCTGCTTGGTCACCTTCGCATCGCCCGAATAACGATAGGCGTGCGCGCCGAGCGTGCGGATCGAATTGACGAAGAGGATCGTCGCCGTCACCCCGTACCAGACGAAAGCGAGCGAGAGCGGCAGCGCGCCGGTCCCGATCAGCGCCGCAACGGCGATGACGAGCAGCGCCGTCGCCGTCTCCTGCGCAAGCCAGGTCTCGTCGTCCTCCTTGTTCGGCGGATGGCGGTCATAGGAAAGGTCGATAGCGAGCGAGGAGAGACGGCGCCAGATGACGCTCCGCAAGGGCCGGACGATCCAGGAGAGCGGCGTGAGGACAAGAAACCGCACGACCAGGAGCGGCGGCAAAACGAAAGACAAGAGCACATAGCCGACCGTCCGCCACGGCCGGCCCGCGCCGAAGGACACATATTCCCCGTCGCGCGTCGAGCCGTAAACGCCCGGCCGGTGATGATCGATATGCACGCCCGTATAGGAATAGGACGGCACGAGGAAGGGCATGCCCTCGACGATGTTCCAGACGAAGCGGAAGGTCCCGAAGGTTCCCTTCTTCAGATGCGCCAGCTCATGCGTGAACAGCACCGCGCGCAAATGCGCCAGCGCCGAGACGACGATCAGCGCAAATTGCAGCGGCGAGAACAGGGGCGACAGCGCCGCGCCGGCGAATGCGCCCCAGCCGGCGGCCGCGCTCAGAAGAAAATCCGGCCAGTAGATTTTCGGATCGGGCTCGGCGAAGCGGCGCGCGATCAGCCGCGCCTCCGCCATGGGCAGCGGCGGAACGGCGCTCTCTTCCCGGTTCGTTGCGACGTCCAATGCTCGACTCCCTCGCCGCCGGCCCGCGGGGCCGCGCCGCCCCGCCTACATAAGGGCAGGCGCGCCGCCGCGCCAGACCATAGAGGGCGGGCCTTGCGCGCCGCTGCATGCGGGCGTGGCCCGACGCCGGGCCGCGCCCTACAATTTTCCGGCCGACAGAAGGAGACCCGCCCATGACGATCAAGGCCCTGCGCACGCCGGATGCGCGCTTCGAGAACCTCCCCGGCTGGCCCTATGCGCCGCATTATATCGAGGACCTCAAGGGCTTTGAGGGGCTGAGGCTGCATTATGTCGACGAGGGCCCCAAGGACGCGCCGGTCTTCCTCATGATTCATGGCGAGCCGAGCTGGGCCTATCTCTTCCGCAAGATGATCCCGGTCTTTACAGGCGCGGGCTGCCGCGCGGTCGCCGTCGACATGTTCGGCTTCGGGCGCTCGGACAAACCGGCCCAAGATGAGACGTATACCTATCATTTCTTCCGCAATCACCTGCTCGCTTTTGTCGAGCAAATGGATCTCAAGGATATCTGCCTCGTCTGCCAGGACTGGGGCGGCGTCCTGGGCCTCACGCTCCCGATGGAGGCGCCGGCGCGATACACGCGCCTTCTCGTGATGAATACGGGTCTGCCCGCCGGCGAAGAAGCGCCTGAGGGCTTTGCGATGTGGCGCGCCTTCAACCGTTCGCAGCCCGATCTCGACATCGCCGCGTTGATGAAGCGCGCAACGCCCATCCTCTCCGACGCAGAGGCGGCGGCCTACGCCGCGCCCTATCCCGACCAGAGTTATAAAGGCGGCGTGAGGCGTTTCCCGGAACTCGTCATGCTGAAGGAGAAGGGCGCGGCGGACTTAACGCCCCTCTCAAAGGAAGGCGTCGAGACATCGCTCCGTGCCCGGAAGTTCTGGCGGAACGACTGGAAGGGAGAGAGCTTCATGGGCGTAGGCATGCAGGACCCGGTGCTCGGCCCGCCCGCCATGCATTTCCTGCGTCAATTCATCAAGGGCTGTCCGGAGCCGATGGAAGTCGCCGACGCCGGCCATTTCGTGCAGGAATGGGGCGAGCCGATCGCAAGAGCGGCGCTGCGGCGGTTCGGCCTCGCCGGATAGGCCGCGCAGTCCAGGTCGTTTTCTGAAGCCTGCGCCGTCGGACGCCGCTTCGGACGCGACCGCGGCGTCGTTTTATCGCGTTTTCGCCAATGCCGGCGTCGCGCAGGACGCCATGCAATTCAACGGCGGCGCGCCCTGCCGCCGTCCGTGCGCGGAAAACCGGAGGCTCAGCCCGCGCCCCGCAGCCCGGCCGGAGACAGCGCTGATCAGCCGCCATTTTCCCTTGTTCGCGAAGCGTGCTAGCGTCTTCGCGGACGGGGAGCCTCGATCTTGCAATTCCTTGACGAGCTGAAGCGACGAAACGTCTTCCGCGTGGCTGGCGTTTATCTCGTCGTCGCCTGGCTTACGACGCAGGTCGTCGCCAATGTCGCGCCGATCCTCGGCCTGCCGCCCGTATTCGGCAAGGGTGTTCTTCTGCTCCTCGTTGTCGGCTTTCCGGTCGCTCTTGTCCTCGCCTGGGCGTTCGAAGTGACGCCAGAAGGCGTCAAACTGACCAAAAATGTCGATGCAGAGGAAAGCATTTCAGCCCGGACCGGCCGCAAGCTCGATTACGCAATCCTCGCCGGCCTGGCGATCGTCGGCGTGCTGATCGTGAGCGAGCGCTTCCTGGCGGGCGACGCCGGCGCTGGCCGCGGCAAAAGGGGCGAATCTGTCGCAGTTCTGCCCTTTGTCGATATGTCGCAGCATCAAAATGAAGGCTACTTTTCGGACGGCATTTCGGAGGAAATCCTGAATGTCCTCGCGCGCATCCCCAATCTGAAGGTCGCCGGCCGCACGTCTTCCTTTGAGTTCAAGGGAAAGAATGAAGACCTGCGAAAAATCGGGGAGGCTCTGGGAGTCAATCACGTCCTCGAAGGCAGCGTCCGAAAAGACGGCGACACGGTGCGGATCACCGCGCAGCTCGTCAAAACCGCGGACGGTTTCCATGTCTGGTCGAAAACCTATGACCGAAAGCTCACCGATATTTTCGAAGTTCAGGACGAGATCGCGCGGGCCGTCGCCAATCAGCTCGCCCTCTCGCTCGGTCTTTCCAAGGACGAACTCGTTCCCGACCGGACCAAGGACCTCGTCGCCTATCAGAAATATCTGGAGGCCAAGCAACTCTTCCGCAAACGCGGACGCGCAAATCTCGAACGCGCTTTGCTGCTCCTGAATGAAGTCACGGCGCGCGATCCGAATTTCGCGCCGGCATGGACGACGCTCTCTGCGATATACGGCGTTCTCGAATATTACGAACCGCTCGACACCCCGCCCGAGACATACAATGCCTGGCGCGCGATCGGCGTCGCCGCCGCGGATCGGGCCATCGCGCTCGATCCGAACGACGCTGAGGCGTACGGCTATTTGGGAAGCGCGCTTGTGCGCGATCTGAAATGGGTCCCCGGCTTTGAGGCGCTCGACAAGGCGAAAGAACTGGCGCCCGACAATACGGAAGTGCTCGACACGCTGGCGCAGGAGCTTCAAATCGCAGGATACGCGAAACAGTCGGCGGCTCTGTCGGCGCGATCGATCGCGAACGATCCTCTCGTCGGAATCTATCACGACACGCTGGGGAATGCTTACGTTTTGCTCGGCGACGTCGACAGACAAATCGCCGAGTTTGAAAAAGCGATCTCGCTTTCGCCCGCTCTCACCGTCGGGTATCTCAACCTCCTGCATGCCTATATCGAAGCGGGCAGATTCGAAGACGCGACCACAGTCGCCGAAAAGGCCGCCGCGCTCGGCGTTCTTCCAGGCGCCAGGTCGGACGCTGTGAAGGCGATTCAGGCTGCGTGGAATGACGACGAGGCCTTACGAAAGCTTTTCGGCGTGTACGGAGCGCGATTCGATTTGGATATCGCGGTCAAACTCGGCGACGGCGCAGCGTTGATGAGCGCGATCGAGCAAAGCTGGAACGCGCCTCATCAACTCGACACGAACATCATGTACGCGCCGCCGCTCGCGATGAAGAACCCGCGCTGGAAGGCCGAGGTGAAACGTATCGGCCTTTTCGATCTCTGGAAGAAACGCGGATTTCCGGCGATCTGCAAACCTCTCGGCGAGGATGATTTCGAGTGCGGCCAGCCCGTCGGGACGGGCGGTTAGGGAATGCCCGAGCGCCGCCTTCATCCCGACAGCGCGCCGATCGAGGCTGCGCCATGATCCTCTCGCGCATCATCAACCACATGAAAGCCCAGCACTGGACGGCGGTGTTTCTCGACTTCGCCATTGTCGTGGCGGGCGTGTTTCTCGGCATGCAGGTATCCAATTGGAACCAGTACGCCGCCGACAGGCGCGCTGAGACGGAATATCTAAGGCAATTGCTGGGCGACCTTCACAATATCGAGGCGGAGATCAACGCGCAGATCGAATTCGAGAAATTTCACGCCGAGCTGGCGGCCAGGGTTTTCGATCTGATCCGGAACGACCGGTCCGCCGACCGGGCGCTGAAAATTGACATCGGATTGAGCGAATTGACCGTGCGCCGCACGCTGCGGACGCAAAGTCCGACTTTTCTCGATCTCCAGAGTTCAGGCAAACTCGAGCTGATTTCCGATCCGGCGCTGCGCAGGGCGATCATTTCCTATTTTTACAGCACAAGCCGACTCGAGGCGGCGCTCGACAAGAACAACGCGTCTTTTGTCGATCAATCCTTTAACGGATTTATGGCGAGCCAAGGCATCCCTCCGCGCAGCTGGGACAGCGGCCTGATGACCATGCAATTGCCGCCCTCCGCCGTCATCTCGTCGGCGTTCATGAGTAAGGCGAAAGCCGCCCCCCTCTACGCCGCCGGCGGCGCCGCTCTCGCCGCCCCGCCGGAGGCCGAGATTTGGAAAGAAATCGTCCCCCGGCTCGCCTGGCGCGGCCAGATCGCCGTCAATAATGCAAGCCTCACCCTGAGATTGAGCGCCGCGACGCAGGGACTGGAGGCGAACCTTGCGCGCCGCTTGGGGAAAGACGCGCCATGATTCTCTCGCGCGTCATCGAGCATGTAAAAAGGCGACACTGGACAGCGGTGTTTCTCGATTTCGTGATCGTCGTCGCCGGCGTATTCGTGGCCACGCAAGTGTCGAATTGGAATACGGCGCAGGCTGATGCGCGGCTCGGACACGAATACGTCAAACGGCTTTCGCACGACCTCAAGGCGGACCTTGTGTATGTCCGCGCGGAAGTCGGCTATTACCGCGATGTCATCAAAAGCATAGAAAAGGCCGATAAGCTTCTCGACGAGACCGATCCCGATCCGCGCGCGCTTGTCGTCAACGCGTATCGCGCCTCGGAATTGACCTATAGCGCGCCGGTGCGCGCAACATGGGATCAGATCGTTTCTTCCGGCCACCTCGACCTGTTGCCGAGCATGGCCGCAGACTCGCGACTTTCCGCCTATTACGCATTTAACGTCGCTCTCGATATCTATCAGGAGGGACTCAAGTCCGAATATCGGCGAACCGTGCGGCGTATTATCCCGATCTCGATGCAGACCGAGATGCGCGCGAAGTGCAGCGACGTACGCACTGAATGGGGAGATATCGTCGGCTTTGTCAAAGATTGCGCATTCGAGGCCGATCCCGCTGCGCTGAAAAGGGTCGCCGACGCGCTCATGCGCGACCCCGATGTCGCGGCCGACCTCCGCAATCAATATTCGTTTATCCTCAGCGCCGTCCTCAATCTCGAAGGCGTCGAAAACATTCTGGAAGACGCGCTCGCAGCGCTCGGCGCCGATCCTTCCGGCGCGGAGAAATCAGCGCCCTGATCCTCTCGCGCGTTTCGGATCATGCGAAACAGCGGCGGCGTGTGAGCGCCGGGGCCGCGCTCTTGGGCATGCGCCCCGCTGCGCTGCGCCTCAACGGACGATTCTTCCGTTCCAACCCCGGCCGGAACCATGCTAGCGTCCGCCCCGCCTTGGGAGGGCTTGAATCATGGGATTCCTCGAAATGACAAAACGGCGGAGAGTCTTGCGCGTCGCAGGCGCACTCATGGCGTTATCGTCGGCTTGCGCGCTCGCCGTTCCGGCCCAGGCCGCCGATGACTCGAGCGGCGAAAACGCCGCGCCGCACTTCAAGCCCACGCAGAGCGAAAGCGACGGCTCGGTGACCGTCGGCGGCCAGCGCGTCGACTATCACGCCGTCGCCGGCACGCTTGTCGTCCACCCCAAGGGCTGGGACGACGCCCTGTCAGGCGCGAATGCAAAAGGCGGCGGCGGCAAGGACAATCCGACCGCCGAAGCGTCGATGTTCTACGTCGCCTATTTCAAGCGCGGCGCGGACGCCGCCAATCGTCCGATCACGTTTCTTTTTAATGGCGGGCCCGGCTCATCCTCCGTCTGGCTGCATATGGGCGCCTTCGGGCCGCGCCGCGTCGAGACGAGCGATCATACGCACACCCCGGCCGCCCCCTATTCCGTCGTCAACAATGGCGAGAGCCTGCTCGACGCCTCCGATCTCGTTTTCATCGACGCGCCGGGAACGGGCTTCAGCCGCATCGCCGGCAAGGACAAGGAGAAGTCATTCTACGGCGTCGATCAGGACATCCACGCCTTCGCCGTTTTCATCCGTGATTTTCTCTCCAAATATAATCGCTGGAATTCGCCGAAATATGTGTTCGGCGAAAGCTATGGCACGATGCGCGGCGCGGGGCTCGCTCTTGCGCTCCAGCGCGAGTCGATCGACCTTAACGGCGTTATTTTGCTGTCGGACATTTTGAACTGGGATCTGTGCCCTGACGATCCCGAACTCAATCCCGCGATCGATGCGCCCTATATCGTCTCGCTGCCGACCTACGCGGCGACCGCCTGGTATCACAAAAAGCTGCCCGGTCAGCCCAAGGATTTGAAAGCGTTTCTGCGCGAAGTCGAAAACTTCGCGACGAATGACTATGCGCATGCGCTGATGCAGGGAAACAGCCTCAGCGCCGAGGCGCGCAAGGCGATGGCCGAAAAGCTGCGCGCCTATACCGGCCTGCCGGTCGCCTATTTGCTGAAAGCCAATCTGCGCATCGAATATGGCGCATTCCAAAAGGAAATCCTTGAGGACAGGGAGGAAACGACCGGCACGCTCGACACGCGTTTCACCGGCCCCGCCATGGACCCCTTGAGTAAGATCGCGGCCTATGATCCGCAGGGCGCGGCGATCTCCTCAGCCTATGTCGCCGCGTGGAACGCTTATGTGCGCTCCGCGCTCCATTACGGCGAAGACAAGAAATTCCTGCCCGGCATTCCGGTCTATGGAAGCTGGGACTACAAGCACCAGCCGCCGGGCGCCGGCAAGCCGCTGATCGCGCTTCCCAACGTGCTGCCCGATCTCGCCGCGGCGATGAAGCGCAATCCGGACCTCAAGGTCATGGTCAATGGCGGGTATTTCGACGTCTCGACGCCCTATTTCGAAGGCTGGTTCGAGATGCACCATATGGCGATCCCGCCGGAGCTGCAGAAGAATATCGAATACCGCTATTATGAATCCGGGCACATGGTTTACGTGCATTTGCCGACGTTGAAGGCGTTGCACGACAACGTCGCGGACTTCATCCGCCGCACGGACAATCTGCAATAAGCGCAGCCGCGGCGCCGGCGGGATTTTGAGCGCGCTTCAGGGCCGCGCCTTCGCCGCCCCGCCCTTCGCCTTCATCGCTGCGGCGATCGCGGGAATGGCTTCGGCGTTTTTGAGATAACGCGGTTCGGGGCGCCAGTGCGTCGCCTGTTCGAAAGCGTAGCCATAGCTCAATATCTTCGCGTCCTCGTCCTTCGTTCCGACGAAGGAAAGGCCGACCGGCAATTGATCGACGGCGCCCATCGGCACGGTGAGATGCGGATAGCCCGCGATCGCCGCCAGAGAGCCTATGCCCGGAAAATCCGGCCAGACATCGCCATTGACCGGATCGACGGGCGGCGCGATCGGCCCCGTCGGCGCAACGAGCGCATCGACGCCATTCTCCTTCATCAGCTTGTCTACGCCGTCCTCGCGCGCGGCTTTCAGCGCGGTCTCCATGGCTTTCTTGTATGCCGGATCGTCAAGCCCGCCCTCCTTCTGCGAGTCCTCGAAAACATCCTGTCCGAACAGGACAAGCTCGACATCGGCGTGTTGCTTGTTGAAGGCGATAAGCGAGGCGAGATCGCGCGTTTTCACCGCATCCGGCGCATGCGCGAGATAATCGTTGACGCTCGCCTTGAACTCGGTCTGGAGAATCTTTCCTTCGGCGTCTCCGAGACCGGCGTCGGGCTTGAACGCCTTGATCTCGACCAGAACCGCGCCGGCGTCCTGCAACGCCTTCAGCGCCTTGTCGAAGCGCGCCCGGATCTTATCGTTCGACCCCTGCGCGAAGCGCGCGACGCCGATCCGCGCGCCCTTGAGCGCATCCGGCCTCAACGCCGCCACATAGTCCGTCTTCGCCGGGCCCGTCGCCATGGCGTTCAGCATCATCGCCGCGCCCATGACGGTTTTCGTCATCGGCCCCGCCGTATCCTGCGTGAAGGAGATCGGCACGATATATTTCTGCGATACGAGACCGACGGTGGGCTTGAAGCCGACAACGCCGTTCACCGTCGACGGACAGGTGATCGATCCGTTCGTCTCGGTGCCGACCGTTCCGGCCGCCAGCGAGGCCGCCGCCGCCGCCCCGGAGCCCGAACTCGATCCGCAGGGATTGCGGTCGAGCATATGCGGATTCCGGACCTGGCCGCCGAGCGCCGACCAGCCGCTCATGGACCAGTTCGAACGAAAGTTCGCCCACTGACTGAGATTCGTCTTGCCGAGAATGACGGCGCCTTGCGCCCTGAGCCCGGCGACGAGCGGCGAATCGCGCCCGGTGACATTTTCTTCGAGCGCCAGGGCGCCGGCCGTCGTCGGCATCGGATCTTTCGACTCGATATTGTCCTTGAGAAGGACGGGAACGCCGTCGAGAGGGCCGAGCGCCGCCCCCGCCTTGCGGCGCGCGTCGGACGCCTCGGCCTGTCGTATCGCCTCGGGGTTCAGCGTCAGCACCGCCTGAAGCGCCGGGCCCGATCTGTCGACGGCGTCGATCCGCGCGAGATACGCCTTCACCAAGGCCGCAGAACTTGTCTCGCCTTTTGCGAGAGCGGCGGAGATTTCCGGCAGCGACTGCGCGATGACGCCTTGCGCGGCGTAATCGCCGGACGGCGCGGATGCGCTTTCATCTGTTTTGGGCGGCGACGCCGGAGAGCACGCGCACAGCGCAGCCGCGGCGGCCGCCATGATAACGGATTTCTTCATGATCCCCTCTCTCGCCTGACTGCCCGGTCCCGGTCCGATCTTGATCGCGCCGGCGCGCATGCGCAAGGGAGCGCCTCTGGACGCATGCGCTCGATCCGTGATGTAACGCGCCAAGACGACGAGGCCTGCTATGACCCATTCCACCCATGCCTACGCGCCGGACCCGCGCAATGACGCCATCCTAATCGACGTCAATGGGACGTTGTTCCCGCGCGCCGAGGCGAAAGTTTCGGTTTTCGACTCAGGATTCATTCTCGGCGACGGCGTGTGGGAAGGATTGCGCGTACATGCCGGGCCGGACGGGCGCGGCGTCATCGTGTTTCTGGACCGGCATCTGAAAAGGCTCTGGGAAGGCGCCAAGGCGCTCGATCTCGATCTCGGTCTGACAAAAGAAGCCCTGACCAAGCGCCTCTATGCGTGTCTTGACGCCAACAACGCCCATGACGGCGTCCACATCCGCCTGATGGCGACGCGCGGCGTGAAGGCGACGCCCTATCAGGACCCGCGCGCGACAATCAGCGCGCCGACGATCGTGATCATTCCGGAGTTCAAGACGCCGCTTCCCGAGACGGCGCGAGAGGGGAAACGTCTCTTCACCGTGCATGTGCGCCGGGGCTATCCGGACGTTCAGGACCCGAAGCTGAATTCGCACTCAAAGCTCAACTGCATTCTCGCCTGCATACAGGCGGCGAAGGCGGGCGCCGACGAGGCCTTGATGCTTGACCCGCACGGATTTGTAGCGACCTGCAATTCAACGCATTTCTTCATCGTCAAGGATGGCGAGATCTGGACGTCTTCGGGCGATTACTGCCTTGGCGGCATCACCCGCGGCCTCGTTCTGGAGCTTGCGCGACGCAACGGCCTGGTCGCGCGCGAAAAGAATTTCTCTTTGCACGACGCCTACAGCGCCGAGGAGGCGTTTGTCACCGGAACATTCGCAGGGCTCGCGCCGGTCGGAGAGATCGACGGCCGCAAGATTTCGAACGGACGCGGGCCCATGGTCGAAAGACTTCAAAAGCTTTACAAGGCGCGCGTCGAAGAAGAAGCGGCGAAAGGGCGATGACGACCCGCATCGCAATGTGGTCCGGCCCGCGCAACATTTCGACGACGATGATGCGCGCCTTCGAGAACCGGCCCGATACGATCGTCGTCGATGAGCCGTTTTACGCCTGTTATCTCCGGGTCTCGGGCGCCGATCATCCCTATCGCGCCGAGACGCTGAGGGCGCAACCGGGCGAATGGGCGGAAGTTCGGCGTTTGCTGGACGAACCGCTCCCGGAAGAAAGAACGATCCAGTTCGAAAAGCACATCGCCTATCATTATCCTCCCGGCGAGCCGCTTGACTGGCTTGTCTCCCGGCGCGTGCTTCTGCTCATTCGCGATCCGAGACGGATGATCGCCTCTTTTGCAAAAAAAGCGGACGAGGTTGCGCCCGTCGCGCAAAGCTTCGCCGTTGAGCGGCGAATACTCGAATTCCTCGAGACGAAGGGACGGGACTGCGTCGTCATCGACGCGGCGGACGTTCTCGCCGATCCGCCGGCGATGATGCGAGCGCTTTGCGCCGCGCTCGATATTCCGTTCAGCGAAAAAATGCTGTCCTGGCCGGCCGGCCCGCGCGCTTCGGACGGACCGTGGGCGGCGCACTGGTATGACGCGGTGAACGCATCGACCGGCTTCCGGGCGCACGCCGAGGCGCCCCTCGTCCTTCCCGACGAATTGGAGCGTCTCGCATCCGCCTGCGCGCCGGACTATGAATTCCTCTCCGAAAGGCGGCTTCGTTCCTCGCGCCCGCTGTGACTCATTCCGCCGCGGCGTCCGCGTAGATCGACCGCTTCGGGGCCTGAAACAGCTTCATCACCATCGGCTCGAAGGCTTCGAGCGGCATTGATTCATAGTCGGGGTCGAACGCCGCCTGGTCGTATTTCTCGCAGAATTCCGCCGTGTGCTGAAAATATTTATGGCCGCGGAATTGTTCGCGCATATCGCGATCCAGGCCGATATAATGAAAGAAATAATAGCCCTGGAAGATTCCGTGTTTTTCGACCATCCAGTGATTTTCTTCTGAAACGAACGGCTTGACGATCGCCGCCGCGATGTCGGGGTGATTATAGGCGCCGAGCGTGTCGCCAATATCGTGGAGAAGCGCGCAAACGACATATTCCTCGTCGCGGCCGTCGCGATGGGCGCGCGTCGCGGTCTGCAGGCTGTGTTCGAGCCGGTCGACCGGAAAGCCGCCATAATCGCCGGCGAGAAGGCGCAAATGGTCGAGCACGCGTTTGCCGCCATTCATCGCGAAAGGCAGGAATTGACCGGCGATGATCGACCAGTCCTCCTGCACGCCTTCGGTCATTGCGCGGAATTTCGCGCGCGGTTCGGGCCGTTCGCCGTGATCGGGCATGAATGTCTCCCTTGGCTCAATGCGCCGCTTTCGGGCCAATCATAGGCTTTGCCGGGCGCGTCTCAAGCGCGTCTGGCGCCCCGATTTGACACCGGCGCCCGCGTCTGCGGGAATGCCCGCGCCGTCGCTGCGGGAGCGCCCTTGCTGCTCGCCGTTTTCAAAATTGCGCTCGCCCTGTTCGCCGTCCTTCTGATTGCGGCGGGCCTGCTGCTTTCGATCTCCCCTGTCCCGTTCGGCTTCGGGCTGGCGCTCATCGGCTTTTTTCTGCTGGCCGCGGTGGCGCCGTCTTTCATCCGCTGGATCCGCCGGCGCTGGCGCTGGTTCGACCGTCAGATGGACAAAATTGAAAAACGCCTCCCGAAATGGCTCGCCAAACCCCTACGCGACACGAATTACGACCGCGAGGAAGAGGCTGACGAGGACGAGGCGGAGGCGCGCGGCCGCGGGCGGAACTAGCGTTAACGCGAATTAGCCCCGATTTTGCAGGTCGCCCCCCGCGGCCTCAGCGACGGGGTGGTTCTTGGTCTGGTCTGTCTGCATCTTCGCCCATAATGAGGAGCGGCTTTTGCCGCGCTGCCTCGCCGCGCTCGACGGCGCGGCGGCGGGCGGCGATTACGTCGTCCACGTTTTGGAGAACGGCTCACGCGACGAGACGGCGCGCGTCGCGCGCGCAATCGCCGCGGCTGATCCGCGCATCCGTGTCCACGAACTCGCCCTTGCCGACAAATCGAACGCCTGGAACGAATACGCCCATCGCATCGCCGGCGAGGCCGACATGCATGTCTTTATCGACGGCGACATTCAGCCGTCGCGCGCCGCCTTCAAATCGCTCGCTTTCGCTTTCGAGGGCTCGCCCCGCGCCTATGCGGCGGCGGCGTTGCCGACGGCGGGCCGGAGCCGCAAGGCCTGGGCGGCGCGGCTCTTCCGCGAGCATTACCTCAGCGGCAATCTCTACGCGATCTCAGGCAAGGCGCTCTCGATTTTTCGCGAACGGAACATCCGCTTGCCGGTCGGCTCTGTGGGCGAAGACGGGCTTCTCAGCTATGTTTTCGTCACCGACTTCAAGGGCGGTACGGACGATACGCACAGAGACCGCATCGCCGTCGCGGCCGGCGCGTTTTTCGAATTCGATCCCCTCGGCGCCAATTTCCGCGATCTCGCAATCTATCGCCGCCGGCTGAAGCGCTATTCGAAACGCTATTTCCAGAACGAAATTCTCTACGCGCTCTTGAAGGAGAAGGGCCTCGCAGCCCTGCCGGACCGGATCAGCGAAATCTACACGGCGGAGAATGTCGCGCGGCTCGCGCCCCGCTTCGAACTGCCGAATTATTTCGTCGACCGCGAGACGTTGAGAGGCCTCAAGTCTCTCACCGCGCGCTAGAGCAGCATCGAGGCCGGCTCTTCGAGAAACTGCTTGAGCGCGGCAAGGAACTCCGCGCCGACCGCACCGTCGACCGCGCGATGGTCGCAGGTCAGCGTCACCGTCATGACATTGCGGATGACGATCTCGCCGTTCCGGACGACCGCCCGCTCCTCGCCCGCGCCGACCGAGAGGATCGCGCCCTGCGGCTCGTTCACGATCGAGGCGAAAGAGGTGATTCCGTACATGCCGAGATTGGACACGGAGAACGTGCCGCCCTGATATTCCTCCGGCTTCAGCTTGCGGGCGCGCGCGCGCGCGGCGAAATCCTTCACCTCCGATGATATCTGCTTGAGACCCTTCGTCTCCGCCTTCCAGACGATCGGCGTGATAAGACCGCCCTCGATCGCGACCGCAACGCCGATATCGGCGTGCTTGTGGAGAAGCAGGGCGTCCTCCGTATAGGATGCATTGGCGTAGGGCACCTTCATCAGCGCCATCGCCGACGCCTTGATGATGAAGTCGTTGACGGAGATCTTGTACGCGCCCTCGCCGTCTTTCGGCGAGGCGGCGTTGAGCGCGGCGCGCGCCGCGAGCAGCTTCGTCAGCTCGATATCGATATTGAGCGGGAAGTGCGGAACGTCGTCATTGAAGCTCTGGCGCAGACGCTTGGCGATCGTCTTCCTCATGCCGTCGAGCTTGATCGCGGTATAGCTCTCTGGCGGATAAAGCCGCGGATCGACGCTCGCCGGGGCATGAACCGTCGCGGCGCCGGGCGCGGCCTTGCCGACGCCTTCCTTCAGCGCCTTTTCGATATCGCGCTTGACGATGCGCCCATGCGGCCCGGACCCGGCGAGGGCGGCGAGATCGACGCCTTCATTTTTCGCCATCCGCCTTGCGAGCGGCGAGGCGTGAATGCGGCCATTGGAGCGACTGGCCGCTTCCCCCCCCGCCTGCGGGAGCGGTGTCGACGCAGTCGACGGAGGGGGGGCGCTCGCCTGTTTGGCCCCCTCAGTCCGCTTCGCGGACAGCTCCGCCGCTTGCGGGGGAGCGGACACCGTTGCGCCATTCTCCTTGGCCGCAGCGATATCCTTGATGTCCGCCGCGCTCTCGCCCTCTTCGAGGAGAACCGCAATCGGCGCATTCACCTTCACGCCTTCGGTTCCCGCCGGCACGATGATTTTGCCGACGACGCCCTCGTCGACCGCTTCGACCTCCATCGTCGCCTTGTCGGTCTCGATCTCGGCGATCACGTCTCCGGCGGAGACCTTGTCGCCCTCCTTGACGTTCCATTTGGAGAGCGTGCCCTCCTCCATGGT
>WGLT01000011.1 GCA_016125425.1 Alphaproteobacteria bacterium | reverse complement strand
TATGGCGATGACGGGGCGAATGACTTCGCCGTGGCGGCGCTCAGCTATGAGCCGGTTCCGCTTCCGGCGGCGCTGCCGCTTTTCCTCGCCGGTCTCGCGGGCCTCGGCTTCGCGCGCGGCAGGAAGCGCCAGGCGGCCTAAAAAGCTCTCTTCCCCGATAAATAAAAAACCCCCGCTTCGGCGGGGGTTTTTCATCGTGTCTCCATCATTTTATCGGATCGATTCATGTACTCGCCGCTCACGTTATTTAATTATATTTCAATTTGTAAAATTTCGTGCTGGCGAAGCTAATGAGCGTTTTCCGTATTGACTAAATTTTTGGTAAGACTAACGCTATGCGGGTAGTCTTTCCTTGAGGGAATCTATGCGTGTATTGCTTGCGGCCGGCGCTGTCGCGGGAGCGTTGACGCTCGCGTGCGCCGCGAATGCGGCGCTTCTGGATTTCACGTCAGGCGCCGCCGGCGTGCCGACCGGCACTGTCGCCGGGGTCAGCTACGCCATTACCTCTAATGGCGTGGTTACGAATAACGAAGCCCAAGACGGAAGCTCATGCTTCGGACATGGCCTCGCTTGTGAAATCGACGGCCTTGGCGTCGGCGACGATGAGATTACGGGCGGCGCTCCGAACACCTTGCAAACAGGAGAATGGCTGACGGTCACTTTCGACCGGCAGGTCAGGCTGACCGGCGTTGCTGTTCTCGATTTGTTCTATTCGAATCGTGGCGCAGAAGCCGCTACGATCGCATGGCAGGGCGGAAGCGCGACAATCTCGGCGGCTGAGCTCGAAGATAGCGGGTTAAGCGGATTTGCGGCGCTGAATTTTATCACGGGCGTGCTGACCAATTTTGTGTCATTCACCGCCGCCAATCTTTTTGGCGATAATGGCAATAATGACTACGCTGTCGCAGCGCTCAGCTATGAGCCGGTTCCGCTTCCGGCGGCGCTGCCGCTCTTCCTCGCCGGTCTCGCGGGCCTTGGCTTCGCGCGCGCCAGGAAGCGCCAGACGGCCTAAAAAGCTCTTTTCCCCCGATAAATAAAGAACCCCCGCTTCGGCGGGGGTCTGCTATTTGTTGCGAAGGCGCGCCGTGGGGCGCGCCTTTTTGCGGAGGGCGCATTGAGCGCGCGCCAACTCATCGTTCTGCTGGGCGTAAGCCTCGTCTGGGGATTTCATTTCGTCGTCGTCAAGACGGCGGTCGCCGCGACGCCGCCGATCTTCTACGCCGCTCTCCGGATGACGCTCGTCGCCATTCTGCTCTCGCCCTTCCTGCGCTGGCGCGCGGGCGCTATGGCGCGTCTCGCGGCCGCCGGTCTCTGTCTCGCCGGGCTGAATTACGCGCTGCTCTTCACGGGACTGAAATATGCGCCCGCTTCGGCGAGCGCGGTCGCCCTCGAGCTCTACACGCCGTTCGCGACGCTGCTGTCGGTCGTCCTCCTCGGCGAGAAGGTCGGCTGGCGGCGCATGCTTGGCGTCGCGCTCGCCTTCTCGGGCGTCGCCGTCATTGCGCTCGGGCGCAAGGGCGCAGGCGCGGGCGGCGTTCCGGCGAGCCTCGGCGTCGGCCTTGTCGCCTGCGCGGCGCTGACTGAGGCGCTGGGGGCGATTCTCGTCGTCAAGACCAAGGGGCTGAAGCCGCATCAACTGCTTTCCTGGTACGCCGTTTTCGGCGCAGCGGCGCTGTGGGCCTCGACGGCCCTGTTCGAGCACGGCCAGTTCCGGTCTCTGAAAGACGGCGCGCCGGCGCTGGTCGCGGGCGCGGTCGTCTATTCGGCCCTTTTCGCCTCGATCTTCGCCCATACCGCCTATTATTGGCTCCTGCAGCGCCTGCCGGTGAGTCAGGTCGCGCCGAGCGTCCTGCTGACGACCGTTTTCGCTGTGACATTCGGGGTCGCGTTGCTCGGCGAACCGCTGACGGCGCGGTTTCTGATCGGCGGGGCGCTCGCCTTGACCGGAGTCGCCGTCATCTTGTTGCGCACGCCGAAGGGACGCATCATCGAGCCGGGCGCGCCCGAGCCGGTCGTCGCCGACGCGCAAGCTGAACGCGCGCATTGAGGAGCGCTGGTGAAACGCATCGATTCTCCCTCGCCGAATTTCGACGCGCGCGACCGGGCGATCGACATGATCGTGCTGCATTACACCGGCATGCCGACGGGCGCCGAAGCGCTTGCGCGCCTTCGCGACGAAGCTGCCGGCGTGAGCGCGCATTATCTGGTCGAAGAGGACGGAACCGTGCACGCGCTTGTCGCCGAAGAGGCGCGCGCCTGGCACGCCGGCGTTTCTAGCTGGAAAGGCGAGGGCGCGATCAATGCGCGCTCGGTCGGCGTCGAGATCGTCAATCCCGGCCACGAATGGGGCTATCGCGCTTTCCCGGACGCGCAGATCGACGCTGTCGTCGCGCTTTTGTGCGATATCCGAACGCGCCATGGCGGGGTGTCGCCTGCGTCCGTTCTCGGCCATTCCGATATCGCGCCGTCGCGCAAGGAAGATCCGGGCGAACTTTTTCCGTGGAGCCGGCTCGCCGCAGAAGGCCTCGCCGTCGGTCCGTATAAAGGCGGGCCGGACGCAACTGTTCCGTATGCGGAGGCGCTCGCGGCGCTGCGGGAGATCGGTTACGAGGCCGGGGACGCCGCGCCGGGCGTGCCGGCGCCCGCCGCCGCCGTTCTCGCCTTCCAGCGCCGGTTCTGTCCGGCCTCGCTCGGCAAGGGGTTCGACCCGCTGACGAAGGCCGCGCTCGTCTGGGCGCGGGACGCGATGGCCGAGGCCGCCGAACTGCACCGGCCTTGACCTCGCCGGTCCTCGCGCGCACACCCCCCTTGTCAGGCGGCCGGGCGGCTGCGGGCCTTTCGAGGCTCGAGGAAAGTCCGGGCTCCACGGAGACAGGGCGCCGGGTAACGCCCGGCCGGGCGGTTCTCAAGAACCGCCTGAGGGATAGCGCCACAGAGATCGAACCGCCCGGCTTCGGCCGCGGCAAGGGTGAAAAGGTGCGGTAAGAGCGCACCGGCGGGCGAGTAATCGGCCGCGCATGGCAAGCCCCGCCCGGAGCAAGACCGAATAGGGACCGCGCGCCCTCGCGGCAGGCGCGTCTCCGCGCCGAGCGGTCCGGGTTGGTTGCTAGAGGCCGCGCGCAAGCGCGGTCCCAGAGGAATGGTCGCCGCCCCGAAAGGGGCACAGAACCCGGCTTACAGGCCGTCTGACGCTTATTTCCGCTGATGGACCCGTGCTAAGCTCGTCCGGCAGGGGAGAGAGCCGATGTGGAGACGGGCGGCGATTTACGGAGGCCTGTTGGCCGCGGGAACGCTCGCCCTCGAATGGCTCGACTATGAGCGCCTTGCGCGCGCTCTGCCCGGAGAGATTTACGTCTGTCTGATCGCCGCCGGATTTCTCGGGCTCGGCGTCCTTGTCGGCGCGCGTGTTTTCGGCGGGCGCGCCGCCCCCGTCTTTGACGGCAATCCGACAGCGCAAGCCGAACTGAAGATCAGCCGGCGCGAAATGACGGTCTTGAAAGAGGTTGCGGCGGGCCGCTCCAACAAGGAGATCGCGCTCGTTCTCAAAGTTTCGCCGAACACCGTCAAAACGCACATCGCGCGGCTTTTCGCAAAGCTCGGCGCGAAAGGCCGCGTCGATGCGATCAACCGGGCGCGCGAACTCGGCATTGTTCCTTGAGAGGGCGGCAACAGGGCGGTTTTGCTGAAATCACCCTTTTGGGCGATTGCCCTGCGCGCCGGGCGCGCGGCTGATGACGGCGCAGATTCTTTAGAAGGGGACATTCATGCTTCGCACCGTTTTCATCTATGGCGCGCTCGCCGGTCTGATTGTCGGCGTTCCGCTGTCGATCTTCGTCATCGCCGCAGGCGGGCACGACACGCAATATGGCATGCTGATCGGTTACCTGACGATGCTGGTCGGGCTCAGCGCGGTGTTCGTCGCGATCAAGCGGCGGCGGGATAGGGAGCTCGGCGGCGTCATCAAGTTCTGGCCCGCTTTCGGCATGGGGCTCGCGATCAGCGCGGTGGCCGGCGTCATCTACGTGATTTCCTGGGAAACGGCGACAGCGGTCGCGCATCTCGATTTCGCCAGTGCCTACGCCAAGGCGATGATCGCGCAGCAGGAAGCCAAGGGCGTCGGCGGCGAAGCGCTTGAGAAATTCACCGCGCAGATGGACGAGTTCAAGAAGAACTACGCCAACCCGCTCTACCGCTGGCCGATGACCTTCGCGGAGATCTTCCCCGTCGGCGTTCTCGTCTCGCTCATCTCGGCGGGGCTCCTCAGGAATCCGCGCTTCATGCCGGCGCAGCGCGGGTAAGGCTTGATCCGCCCCCTCGGAAAGCGGAATCTGCCGCGGTCGCGCCGAATCGAAAAGCAGGGAGAGGAGGATCGGGTGCCTTCATTCGACATCGTTTCCGAAATCAATCTCTCCGAAGCCGGCAACGCCGTGCAGAACGTCATGCGCGAGATCGCCGCGCGCTACGATTTCAAGGGCTCGAAGGCGAAAGTCGACCTCGCCGAAAACGTGATCACAATTTTCGCCGACGACGACATGAAACTGCGCCAGATGCGCGAGATCCTGCAGGGCCATCTGCAAAAGCGGGGCGTTGAGCCCGGCTCGCTCGACTATCAGAAGGAAGAGCCCGCCGCCGGCCAGTCGGTCCGTCAGCAGGTGAAGCTGAAAGAGGGAATCGACAAGGATCTCGCCAAGAAGATCGTCAAGGAGATCAAGGACGCGAAGTTCAAGGTGCAGGTCGCGATCCAGGGCGACGAACTGCGCGTCAGCGGGAAAAAGCGCGACGACCTCCAGGAGGTGATCGCCTTTGTGAAGGGCCTCAAGATCGAGCAGCCCCTGCAATTCAAGAACTTCCGCGATTAGCGCGGGGCAGCGCCGCCCCGGCCGTGGACGGCGCGCCCGGCATGGGATAAACCCTTGGAGCGCCGGGCGAAAACACGTCCAAACGGGCTTTCGCGCGTGCGGCGCGGCCGCTAGGGAATCTCGCGTGCGGCGCGGCCGCTAGGGAATCTATCGAATCCGGCGATCCCGCTCTATCGCCTGGTCGCATGGAAAACAGGGGTGAGCATGGCGGATATCGAATCGGCGCTGCTGGAAATCGTGAAGGAGCACGCGGTCGGGCTGGCGGGCGAGCTGTCGCGCGATACGCCTGTGGCCGATCTCGGCATCGACTCCTTCGCCGTCGTCGAGATCATCTACGAGGTTGAAGAGAAACTCGGCATCGAGGTGCCCTTCAACGCCAATGAAAATCCTCTCGAAGGAATGAAAACCGTGGGCGATCTCATCGATGCGGTGAAAAAGCTCGCCGCGCCGAAATAGGATCTCGCTCATGACGCGCCGCGTCGTCGTCACCGGCATGGGAGGCGTTTGCGCCACCGGCGCCAATGTCGCCGAATTCTGGGAGAATTCGAAAAAGGGCGTATGCGGCGTGACGCGCCGCACGATCGGGCCGGCGGACGACCTCGCCGTCACCGCGCCGGTCGCGCCCGTCGACGGATTTGAATCGCGGCTCGCCGAACTCGGGCGCGACGCGCAGCGCGCCGACCGTTTCGCGCAGTTTGCGATCGCCGCGGCCGACGAGGCGTTCGCCGATTCGGGCGCGACGATCGACGAGGCTTTGAGCGCGCGCACGGCGGTGATCATCGGCACCGGCATCGGCGGGCAAATGACGTCCGACCAAAGCTATTTCACGATGATCCGGCAGGGCCGCCGGCCGCATCCTCTGTCGATTCTAAAGATCATCCCGAACGCGCCGGCGAGCCACCTTGCGATCCGCTTCGGCGCGCGCGGTCCGGCCTTTGCGATTTCAAGCGCCTGCGCCTCCGGCGCGCATTCGATCGGCGTATGCGCCGATCTGATTCGCTCGGGCGCGGCCGAGCAGGGCTTTGCGGGCGCGGCTGAAGCGATCCTCACTTATGGTGCGCTCACTGCGTGGAAGGTGATGCACATCATGTCGGACGAGCTTTGCCGTCCGTTTTCGAAAAACCGGAAAGGGCTCGTGATCGGCGAAGGCGCCGGCGTTCTTTTCCTCGAAGAATATGAGCGGGCCAGGCGCCGCGGCGCTCGCATCCACGCGGAGATCGTCGGCTTCGGCATGAACGCCGACGGCAAGGACATGATCAATCCGGATGTGAACGGCGCGGCGTCGGCGATGAAGCTCGCTCTGAACGACATCCGCATCGCCGATCCCGGCGCCGTCTATGTCAATGCGCATGGCACCGGCACGCTTTTGAACGATCCGACCGAGACGAAGGCGATCCGCGAGACTTTCGGCGCGGACGCCGACAAACTGATCGTCTCCTCCACAAAGTCGATGCACGGACATTTGCTCGGCGCGGCGGGCGGGATCGAGGCGATCGCCGCGATCATGGCGCTGAAGGACAATGTTGCGCCGCCGACGATCAATCTCGACGAGCCGGACCCGGCCTGCGATCTCGACTATGCGCCGAACGAGGCGAAGCCGCGCAAATTCGACCTCGCCGTGTCGAACTCCTTCGCCTTCGGGGGCCTCAACGCCGTGCTGGCGTTCGCCAAGGTCTAGACTGCGGCGGGACGTCCGCCCTTTTTCGCCGGCATCATCTGGTGCAGGCGCGCCCGCGCCGCGACAAACGCTGCGATCATCACGGTGAGGCCGAGATAGCGCACAAGGTAAAGCCCGAGATCCCTGACGAAGGTCTCGCCGAAGCCGGCGATCGTCGCATAGACCGTATGGATGTTCGCGCCCGAGACCGCCATGGCGATGACCGGCCAGATGAAGCGGTCGATCGCCAGCGCGGCGAGCGCGACGGCCCATACGCTGTGCTTCTTGCCGGCGAGCATGGCGAGAAAGAAGGCGACGATGATCGCCCGCCAGATGTCAGTCCCTGAAAACCCGATTCCGAGGATATAATGGAGGTCTTTCATGGCCCGTCTCCTTCGGGCGCATTAACGCGTCCTCAAGGTTAAGAGCCGGTAAAGACGGCCCCGCAAGAAACGGGTGGGCGGGGGGCGGCGGGAAGACGCATATGGGGTCAAAGCCAGGCAAGGATGCGCCCGCCATGTCCCTCGCCCCACTCGCCGACCCCTTGAGCGTCCGGGCCGACGGCTACGCCCCGGTCGCGGCCGCCATCGACTTCCTCGTCGAGAATTTCGATCGAGCGCCGAGCCTTGACGAAACGGCGGCGGTCGTCGGCATGAGCCCCGCGCATTTCCAGCGCGTCTTCAAGGCGGGCGCGGGCGTTTCGCCGAAGCGTTTTCTGCAATTCCTCGCCGCCCGCCAGGCCCGGCGCGCGATCGGCGAAGGCGCGAGCGTGCTGGAGGCCTCTTTTCAGGCGGGGCTGTCGGGCCCGTCGCGTCTTCACGATCTGTTCCTCGTCGCCGAGGCGATGACGCCGGGCGCCTATCGCAAAAAGGGCGAGGGCGAAACGATCCGCTATTCTTCCGCTAACGGACCATTTGGCCGCGCGCTGATCGGCGCGACGGAGAAAGGAATATGCTGGCTGAGCTTTGAAGGCGCGAGGACGCTCGCCGAACAGGTCGAGGACATGAAGGGCGACTGGCCCGCCGCGAGCTTCGTCGAGGATGCGGCGTTCGTCGCCCCTCTCGCCGCGAAAGCTTTCGCCTTCGCGCGCGGCCTGCCGCTCGACCGCCCGCTCGGCCTCTACGTGCAGGGCACGAATTTTCAGCTCAAGGTCTGGCAGGCCTTGCTTGAAATTCCGCTCGGGCGGACGGCGACCTATGGCGAAATCGCGAGGATGATCGACGCGCCGCGGGCGGGCCGCGCCGTCGGCGCCGCCGTGGGCGCGAATATGATCTCGCTGCTCATTCCCTGCCACCGCGTCATTCTGTCGAGCGGCGTCGTTCACAATTACCGCTGGGGCGCGGCCCGCAAGAAGGCGATTCTCGCCATGGAAGAGGCGATGACGGCCGCCTGAGCGGCCGAACGCGGCTCATCGCCTCAAGGGCGGGGTCCGTCGGCGCGTTGCAACCGGCTCTCTTATCGCTATATATCCGCGAGCCCTGCGCCCCGCGGGGCGAGGGGCCTCGCGGCGGCTCGCCCGCGATATTCGAACCCTCCCGACACGAGGAGAGAAGACGCCGATGGATCTATTGCTCGCCGCCGCGGCCGCCGCCGCGCAGACGCCCGCGCCGACGGGCGCGGCGCCAAACCCGCTCATTCAGCTTGCGCCGCTGGTCTTCATCTTTGTGATTTTCTATTTCCTGCTCATCCGCCCGCAGCAGCAGGCGCGGAAAAAGCATATGGAGATGGTGCAGAATGTGCGCCGCGGCGACACCGTCGTCACGGCCGGCGGCGTCGTCGGCAAGGTGACGAAAGTCCTTGAGGGCGACGAGGTGATGGTGGAGATCGCGGACAATGTCGTGGTGAAAGTGCTGAAGGCGACGCTCACCGACGTCAAATCAAAATCTCAGCCTGCAAACGATCAATAGAAAGCGGGAGCCGAGGCGCGGCGCCCGCGCCCCGGCCGGGTTTGAACCATGCTTCAATTCTCCAAATGGCAGACGGCGTCCATTCTGGGCGTGGTGCTTCTCGGGGTTCTCTTCACAATTCCGAATTTTCTGACGGCCAAGGAACGCGACGCGCTGCCGGGAATCCTGCCCAAGGGCGTCATCAATCTCGGCCTCGATTTGCGCGGCGGCTCCTATCTTCTGCTCGGCGTCGACACGGACAAGGTGATCTCCGATCGCCTGACCGGCGTGAAAACCGAAATCCAGCGCGCCATGCGCCCGATCGGCGGCAAGGACCGGATCGTCCTCGCGGCGCTGCCGAGCGTGAATGTAAATGACGGCGTCATCTCCTTCCGCGTGCGCGACGCGTCGCAGGTCGATGATGCGGCCGCGCGCGCAAGAGAGGCGACCCGCGGCGGCGCGCTCCTGCAAACGACACGGCCCTATACGGTCTCGACAAAGGGCGATCAGGTGATCGTCACCCTGACCCCGGAGGCCCGCCGGCAGTTCGCGCAGCAAGCGCTTTCCGATTCGATTGAGGTCGTGCGCCGCCGGATCGATCCCGGCGGGAACAAGGAAGTCTCGATTCAGCCGCAGGGGTCGGACCGGATTGTCATTCAGGCGCCGGGCACGAGCGATCCGGAAGAGCTGAAGCGTCTCGTCAACCGCACCGGCCAGCTGAGCTTTCACCGCGTCGACTCGACGGTGAACCCCGCGGACATTCAAAACGGACTCGTGCCGCCGGGCCGCATGGTCGTGCCGTTCTCGCCCAGCAGCCGTGAGGCCGGCCAGTCGCTCGTGCTTTACTCCGATCCGGAAGTGACGGGCGACATGGTGCAGAGCGCGTCGGCCGGCATCAATCAGGACGGCGGCGGATTCCAGATCAATTTCGCTTTCGACAGCCGCGGCGCGCGCCGCTTCGCCGAATATACGCGCGACCATATCGGCGAACGGTTTGCGATCGTTCTCGACAATGAGATTATTTCAGCGCCCGTCATCCAGTCCGCCATTCCGAGCGGCAGCGGACGCATCACCGGCGATTTCTCGCCCGACGAAGCGAACCGGATCGCCACGCTGATCCGTTCCGGCGCCTTGCCTGCGCCTCTGACGACGCTCGAACAGCGCACCGTCGGGCCTTCTCTCGGCAAGGACTCGGTCAAGGCCGGAGCGATTTCGATGATCGCCGGCTACATCATCGTGGCGGTCTATATGTTCGTCACATACGGGCGTTTCGGGATTTATGCGGACCTCGCGCTGATCGCGAATGTGATCTTGATTTCGGGCGCGCTCTCCCTGTTCGGTTCGACCCTGACGCTTCCCGGCATCGCCGGCGTCGTCCTGACGATGGGTATGGCGGTCGATGCGAACGTGCTGATCTTTGAGCGCATCCGGGAGGAAGCGAAGGGGGGCAAAGGCTCGGTCAACGCCGTGCAGATCGGTTTCCAGCGCGCCATGTCGGCGATTATCGACTCGAATACGACGACCTTCGGCGCAGCGCTTATTATGTTCTTCCTCGGCGCCGGACCGGTCCGGGGGTTTGCGGTGACGCTCGCCGTGGGCGTCGTCACTTCGGTCTTCAGCGCCTATTTCCTGACGCGCCTGATGGCGGGCGGTTACGTCCTCTCGCGGCGCCCGAAAACGCTGCACATTTAAGGGGCGCCTGCGATGCTTTTGAAACTCGTTCCGGACAGCACGAACATTCCCTTCGTCAAGTGGCGCTGGGTGGCGCTCGGCGTCACGGCGCTGGCGGCGCTCGCCTCGATCATGGAGCTGCCGACGACCGGCCTCAATTTCGGCGTCGATTTTCGCGGCGGCATCACGATCGAAGTGAGCTCGGAGAATCCGATCGACATCGGCAAGACGCGCGCGACGCTGGCCGGGCTCGGGCTCGGCGATGTTTCGGTGCAGGCGATCCGCAATCCGTCCGGCGGAAAGTCGGGCGTCATTGTGTTCATTGAGGAGCAGACGGCGCAGGGCGGGGACGCGCGCGCCCAAGAGCTGGCGCAGCAATCCGCGTCGCAAAAAGTGCAGGATTCGCTGAAATCGCTGTTAGGGCCGGGCACGACCTTCCCGAGTATTCAGGTGGTCGGCCCGACGGTGTCGGCCGAACTCGTCAAAAGCGGCGTCGAGGCGGTTTTCTTCTCCGTCGTTTTGATGGCGATTTACATCGCCTTCCGCTTCGAGTGGCAATTCGGCCTCGGCGCCGTCGTCGCGCTGGTCCATGACGTCTTCATCACGCTCGGCATGCTCGCCTT
Source organism: Alphaproteobacteria bacterium (assembly GCA_016125425.1). Lineage (GTDB taxonomy): Bacteria > Pseudomonadota > Alphaproteobacteria > Caulobacterales > Parvularculaceae > Amphiplicatus. The sequence goes on along the minus strand of WGLT01000011.1, from coordinate 65,107 downwards.
GACGAAGATCGAATTCAACCTGCCGATCATCGCGGCCTTGTTGACGATCGTCGGTTACTCCGTGAACGACACGGTCGTCGTGTACGACCGGATTCGCGAAGACCTTAGAAAATACAAAAAGAAGCCCCTGCCGGAACTCATCAATGACGCGATCAACTCGACCCTGTCGCGAACCGTCATGACGTCGGGCACCACATTGATGGCGCTGTTCGCCTTGCTGATATTCGGCGGCCCGGTGCTTCGCGGCTTCATCATCACGATGATCTTCGGGATTATGATCGGCACCTATTCTTCGATCTTCATCGCCTCGCCGATCCTCCTTGCGACCGGGATCAAGCGCGACTGGTCGGCTCAGCCCGCTTCCGCCGCGCCCTGATTGCGCGGGCCCTCCTTCGCCATTAATATCGCGGACCGGAGGAGCGACCAGGGCGGGGGCCAGTTGCATGCGCGTCGTTACGTGTTTGTTTGCGCTCGGTTTTTTGGCGGCGAGCACGGCCGCCAGGGCGGGCGAGGAAGTCAAATGCGCCGACCAGTACGACCTTGAGGCGCATCTCATTCTTGAATGGGCGGCGATCGGCGGCGATCCGCACGCTCAATATGCGATCGGCCAATGCGCCTACCCGGACCATCACGGCGAGCTGACGCAAGCTGAAAAGATCTATGCGCTCAAATGGCTGATGCTTGGCGTTTGCGACGCTTCGGATACGCCGGTCGCCATCCATCGCGACAAGCTCACGCGCAGGCTCAAGGAAAACGGCGATCTTTCCTTCCGGCGATTCGGCGGCGTCACCGGCAAGGAGAAATGGACGCATCGCGAAAAACGTTTCCAGGAATATCGCCGCGAGCAGGACGCCAAACTCCGGCGGCGATTCGAGGCGATCAGCGCCGAGACGACCGAACAGGACCGGCTGACCGCGCGCGACGCGCTTTCCGACGAGCTTTCGCGCATGGGCCCGCTCGGCCTGCTCCGTCTTGCGGAAATGACCAGTTGCCCGAGCCTCGATGCGGATGCGGCGTTCGCCGCCGCCGCCTGGCAGGCCGCCGATGAAGCCTTCAAGTCATCGAGCATGAGCGCCGTATACGGATCGGCTGCGCGCGACATCGCCAAGGAAAGCGAGACGCGCCTCGCCGCGCTGTCGCCCCAAGAAAGAATATCGGCGGCGTTCGACAAGGAGCGCCTGTTAAAGACATCGCCCGGCTCAATGGCGCAGCTTGAGAACTGGGCGGCGCTCGGCCGGCTCGATAAACTCGCCTCTTTCGGAGACGCGAACGGCGCGCCCGAGCGCAGTCTGACGACGGCGATTCAGTATGGTCTCGAAGCGATGGGCTGGCTGACTTTCGTCAACGGTCCCGACAACGACTACGGCCCGGCGACGATCGAGGCGGCGCAAAAGGCGCAGGCCTATTACGGCGATCAGCAGACGCGCTGGCTCTCGCATGGCGAGGTGCGACGGCTTCTTTGCGACGCCGCGCTGACGAAATCGGACCCGATATCGTATTACCATCTCGCGCTGATGTATGCGCAAGGGTGGGGTTTCCCGCAGGATCTCGCGCGGGCGCGATTCGCCTTAGGCCGCGCCGAAAAACTGATCGATGCGCGCCTTGCGGAAAAGACGGCGCTGCCGGACTGGAAGCAGCGCGCCTATCCCGGCTTCAAGAAAGAAATTTCGCAGGCGAAGCTTTCAATCGAGGCCGCATGGAGCGCCTTGCCTGCGGACATGAAGCTCGCAGGCGAGGGAATGAACGCCGAGAACCTGTGTCGGTGAGCAAGGCGAAGCGCCCTGCGCGTCGCGCAGGGCGTAACATCCGTCTCCGGATCGAGTTCAGGCCTTCGCCAGATTCTCGTTGACGAAGTCCCAGTTCACGAGATTGTCGAGGAATGACGAAATATAGGCTGGCCGCCTGTTCTGGTAGTCGAGATAATAGGCGTGCTCCCAGACATCCATGATGAGGAGAGGCGTCACGCCCTTCTCGGTCCATGGCACTTGCGCGTTCGGCGTCTTCCGGACTTCAAGCTTGCCCTTGCGGGCGACGAGCCAGGCCCAGCCGGAGCCGAATTGCGTCGCGCCGGCGTCCGCGAAAGCCGCCTTGAATGCGTCATAGCCGTCGAAATTCTTTTCGATCGCGCGCGCGACGTCGCCGGTCGGCGCGCCGCCGCCGCCGGGCTTCATGCACTTCCAGTAAAAGCTGTGGTTCCAGGCTTGCGCGGAATTGTTGAAGAGCGCCTGGTTTTTCTCGCCTTCGGCGGCGCGAACGATTTCTTCGAGCGGCGCGTTATCAAGCTTGCCGCCCTTGATCAGTTCGTTTGTCTTGTCGACATAGGCTTTGTGATGCTTGCCGTGATGAAATTCGAGAGTCTGCGCGGAGATGTGCGGCGCGAGCGCCCCTTGGGCGTAAGGCAGGTCGGGAAGGGTGATGGGCATTGGCGAACCTCGTCTCTTTGCGTGATGGGCTGCAGGGTCTTAGGTAGCGCCCGCGCGCGCGCCGTCAACCGGGGTGAGACCGAAGCGTGAACACGAGGGCGAGAGACAGATTCGCCTATTGCGACGATCTGGTGCGCCGAAGGGACGAAGACCGCTGGCTCTCGGCGCGCTATGCGCCTCCTGCGGCGCGTCGGCGACTGATTTCGCTTTACGCATTGCATCAGGAGATCGCGGCGGCGCCGGCCCGCGTGAGCGAGCCGGCGCTCGGAGAAATGCGGCTTCAATGGTGGCGCGAAGCGATCGACGAAGCGCGCTCGCCGGCGAAAACGCGCGCGCACCCCGTTCTCACAGCGATCGACATCGCGGATTCGGTGGACAATCAAACGCGCCTCGATCTCGACGCCGCAATCGAGGCGCGCGCGCGCCTGCTATATGAAGCGGGTTTTGACAGCATCGTCGCGCTCGCCTCTTGGGCCCGCGCTTGCGAGGCCTATCTCGCCCCGGCCGCCGCACGCCTCCTGGGCGAGAAAGACCCCCGCTTCGATGGTCCTTTGCGCGAAGCGGCGAGCGCCTATGCGCTGGCGCGATGCGCCGAGACGCTCGCCCCGGCGCTGGCCGCCGCGGCGAAAGACCGCGCGCGGACCCAGCATGAAGCGGCGGCGAAGGCTCTCGCCGGTCTTTCGGCCGAGGCGTGCCCGGCGGCCCTGCATTTCGCGCTGACGCCCCTCTATGCGGCGCGAACAGGCGGGCCCTCTGCGCTTGAGAAGCGATGGAGAATCTTCCGCGCCATGGCGACAGGACGATTCTGACGGCGCGCGCGTTCATCCGCCTCATGACAAATCCGTCAATCCGGGGCGGGACCGCGGGGTAAGGCCGAATTTCCTCGAACTGTCCCAACCTGGTTAAGGCCCGGTTCATCCCGGCATGGCACACTCGCCCCAAACATCCGCCGTTATAGGGGGCCTCGCGAGATATGACCGCACGGACGCCGACGACGCCCGCCGGAGCCGCTTCAAGGGAAGCGAAGACCGCCGATTGCATCGACCCGAGCCGCGCGGCGTCGGGCGTCGCCCGATGGCGGCGCGCGCTCGCCGAGGCGCTCGGCGAAGATCCGGGCGCGCCGATCGACCGGCCCGACCGCCGTCTCGTGATGTTGCGGGTTTTCGGCTCGACCCGCCGCCTCGCCGATCTGTGTCTTAAATATCCGGCTTCGGCCTATGAAGCGCTGGTCGAAGGCGCGTCGGCGGTTATCGCGGAAGCCGCGCGCGATATTGCATCCTTAAACGCCGGCGTCGGCGGCCCCGACGCGCTTTACGGCGCGCTCTCGCCTGTCAAATGCCGCGCTGATCTCGCGATCGGCCTCGCGGAGATTTCGGGCGCCTGGACGGCGGCGGAAGCGACCGCGGCGCGCGCCGATTTCGCCGAGCGGCTGATCGAGACGGCGGTCGGCTGGCTTGTGCGCGGCGCGATCAATCGCGGCGAACTCGCGCTCGAGCAGGCCGACGGCCCGGCCCGCGGGATCTTTGCGCTCGCCGGCGGCGATTTCGCGCATGAAGATCTCGCGCCCTATGGACCGCTCGAAGTCGCCGTGATCTATGACCAGACCTTGTTTGACGGTCCGGCCGCGCGCATGGCCGAGCGGGCCTTTGTCCGCATCGGCGCGGAGTTGCGCGAAGCTTTTGAAGGAAAGCCCGGCGATTATCCGATCTTCGCGTTGAAGACGCCCTTCGGGTCCGGCGTCAGCGGCGCGGGGCTCACCGAAACGCAGGCGCGCGCCGCGACCAATCTCGCCGCGCCCCAACAGGACGGCCTGCGCGCGTGGATGGCGACGGCGCGCGTCGTGGCGGGCGACCGGCGCGCCGGCGGCGCCTTTCTCGAACAGGTCGAAGAGACGATCTGGGACTCGCAAAATCTGCTGACCGACCGCGTTCGCGCCATGCTGCTGCGCGATTCCGCCGATCCGCGCGCGCCCTTGCGTGCGATCGCCGACACGTTCCGCCTTGGCTTCGGCGCGGCGCGTCCGATCTTCCGCACCGCCTGCGCGCGCGTCGCGTTTGAAACAGCGGCCAAGTCCGGCGTGCTCGCGCGCGGTCTTGCGGACCGGCTCATCGCCGCGGACGAGTTCGTTCAGGGGCTTGTCGCGCGGGCGCAGATGATGAAAGGCGCGGCGGCCTATGGCGCCTCGCAGCCTGACGAATGCGAAGCGCTCGCCGATCTTTGCGGATTCTCTTCTCCCCAATCCCTCGATGCGCTTCTCGCGGGCGTGGAGGCGGATGCGCGCAATTGCCTGCAGCGCCTGCTTGACGGTCCGCATGCGGTCTTTGAACGCTTCAAATCCGCGGGCGAAAGCGCCGACGACATCGACAAACTCGAAGATCTCGGATTTGAAGACGGCGCCGGGCTTTCCGGCCTCGTCGATCACTGGGCCGGCGGCGAGGACAAGGCCAAGCGCTTTTCCGCGATCGCCCCGGGTCTGCTCACGGCCTTCGGCGAAACGCAGCACCCGGATGCGGCGGTGCGCCTCTTCGACGACATCGTGCGGGGATCGAACAAGGAGGAAGCGGTTCTGGCGAAGGTCGCCGAACCCGGGCGCGTGCGCGACGGCGTCGTCGCCGCGCTGGGCTGTTTCGGCGAAGCGACCGCGCCGCTGGCGGGCGATAAGCAGCTCTCGGCGCTCTTTTTCGAAGAGCGCGGCGACGAAGTCCCGCAATCAGGCGAGGAATGGCTCGCGCGCTATGCGCCGCCGAAATCGGGCGCGCCCGTCGCGGAGATCGCGGCGTGGCGGCGCCAGAGCATTGCGCGCGTCGCGCTCTACGCCGCCGCCGGCGACCTTTCTTTCGATGCGGCGGCTGAGGCGCTTGAGCAGATCGGCAATGCGACGCTCGCGCAGCTATTTGCGAGCGTGGCCAAATCGACCCAGGGCGGGGGCGGGATCGCGCTCCATGTCTTCGACGGCCCGGGCCGCGGCCTTCCCGGCGCGCCGGCGACGTTCGGCTTCATCGCCTCCAATGGCGGCGCGGAGGCCCGCGAGGGATTCGCGCGCAGCTATATGGAGGCGCTCGACGGGCTCGGCGAAGGCTTCTTTGCGATTTCGCCCGATGTTTCGCACCGGCCCGGCGGCGTCGCCGGCGGTCTTGCGCCGGACATCGCCGCCTACAAGTCCTTCGTTCAGTCGGAGGCGGTCGCCTACGACCAGATCCTGCTCGCCCGAGCGCGCGTCATTGCGGGCGCCGACAAGGCCCAGGCCGCCGCGCGCGGCGCGCTCCGGACGGCGGTGGCCAATCCGAAACGCGCGGACGTTCTCTTCCGCGATCTCGATCGCGCGCGCGCGCAACGCCTCAGACGCGACCGCGCATCGTCCGAATGGGATATCGACCAGGCCGAAGGCGGGCTTCACGATGTGGAGCTTATCATCAGTACACTGATCTACAGGCATGCGGCGGCGCAGCCCGGCGTGCAGGAGACCGCCGCCGACAACGCGCTCGATATTCTGGCGCGGGCCGGCGCGCTCCCCGCCAATGTGGCGGAGACATTGAAGGCCGCGCGCAGTTTCTGGTCGAGGCTGGCGACAGCGCGCGCGCTCGCGCGCTGGTCCGACCCGCAAAGAGAGCCGGTTCGCCCGCGCTTTGCGGCTCTGCTTGCTCGCGCGGCGCAGGTCGAGGATTTCGCGCAGGTGCGCCCGATGATGCGAGGCTATGCCGAAGAGGTCGGCCGGCTTTACGCCCAGCTCGTGCTCGGCCGGCCCGCCCTAAGTCTCGTCGCCGGCGCCTGAGCGCTTCAGCGCGTAGACCCGCAAGGCGGAGGCGAGGCCCGGGGGCGGCGTCTCGGCGAGTCTCGCCCGGTCGATTTCGGCGATAAGCTGCGGCAGCGACCGCCCGTCCCGTTTCGCGAGGCGCTCAAGGGCCTCCCAAAACGCCGGTTCGAGGGCGATGCTGGTCCGGTGGCCTTTGATCGCGATGGATCGTTTGCGCATAGGCGGCAGCCTTCGCCGAATCCGCCGGCGCGATCAACAGCGCGCGGGCGGCCTTAGCCCTTGGTCCAGTTGTCGAGGCCGCGTTCGCGAATCTTGGTGGTTGCGAGCGTGATGCCGTCGATAATGCCGGCCATGTGCGAGACGGCCTCGTTGTCGCAGGCGGCGATGTCGGCGCCGAGCGCCTTGTAGAGCGTCTCGATATCCGTGTCGTGCGCGAACAGGAATTGGGCGAGCGCGAGGCGAACCTGACTCGGCGATTTGGCGGTCTCAGCCATGGAATTACCTCATATCGTCGTTTCGCGGCGGGCGGCGGGCCCGACGCGCTTCTCGAAAGAGCAAGAAGCGGTCCAGAACCGGCCGGACGGCCCCGGGCAGAATGAACGTTATCGCCGGCGCTTCGAAAGTTAAGACGGGTTTATCCTGATTTTAAGGCGCGCGGACGCTGTCTTTTTTTGAAACAGGCATGGTCCGGACTCCTCCTCGGCCGGGGTCCGGGCTAAAGCGCGCGGCGCGCCCTGTCGCCTGTGTTACGACGGGCTGACCATTTTTTCCGGCCGGACGATGCGGTCGTACTCTTCAGTCGACACATAGCCGAGACGCGCGGCCTCTTCGCGAAGGGTGGTGCCGTTCTTGTGCGCCGCCTTGGCGATCTCCGTCGCCTTGTCATAGCCGATGATCGGAGCGAGCGCCGTCACCAACATGAGCGATCGCTCCATCAGGTCCTTGATGCGGGCTTCGTTCGCTTTGATCCCGATGACGCATTTGTCCGTAAAGGAGATCGAGGCGTCAGCAAGGAGCCGAATAGATTGCAGCGTATTGTAAGCGATCACCGGTTTGAAGACGTTAAGCTCGAAATGGCCGTTGGCGCCGGCGAAAGTGACAGTCGTGTTATTGCCCATCACTTGCGCGCAAACCATCGTCATCGCTTCGCACTGGGTCGGATTGACCTTGCCCGGCATGATCGAGGAGCCGGGCTCGTTTTCCGGCAGAGAGATTTCGGCGATGCCGGAGCGCGGGCCCGATCCGAGCAGCCTGATGTCGCTTGCGATTTTGAACAGCGATACGGCGATGGTGTTGAGCTGGCCATGCGCCTCCACCAGGGCGTCGTGCGTCGCGAGCGCCTCGAATTTGTTCGGCGCCGTGACGAAGGGAAGCTTCGTATAGGCCGCGACCTCCGCGGCGAATTTTTCGGCGAAGCCTTTCGGCGAATTGACGCCGGTGCCGACAGCGGTGCCGCCTTGCGCAAGCTGATAGAGGCGCGGCAGCGCGGCCTCGGCGCGCTCGACCGCGTTCTGGACCATTTGCGCGTAGCCGGAGAACTCCTGACCGAGCGTCAGGGGCGTCGCATCCTGCAAATGCGTGCGCCCGATCTTGATGATGTCCTTGAATGCGACCGCCTTGTCGTTCAGCGCGTCGCGCAAATGCTGAAGCGCCGGGATCAGCCGGCGCGTGATCTCCTCAGCCGCGGCGATATGCATCGCGGTCGGAAAGGTGTCGTTGGACGACTGGCTTTTGTTGACGTGGTCGTTCGGATGGACGGGACATTTCGTTCCCATCACGCCGTTCAGAAACTGGATGGCGAGATTCGCGATCACTTCATTCGCATTCATATTCGACTGCGTGCCCGATCCTGTCTGCCAGACGGAGAGGGGGAAGTGATCGTCGAGTTTGCCTTCAGCGACTTCTTCGGCGGCTTTTTCGATGGCGCGGCCGAGTTCGGGATCGAGAACGCCGAGCTGCATGTTGGCGCGCGCGGCCGAGCGCTTGACGATTCCGAGCGCGCGGATGAGCGGCGCCGGCATCGTCTCGGTCCCGATCGCGAAATTGATGAGCGAGCGCGCCGACTGCGCGCCGTAATATTTGTCTGCCGGGACTTCGAGCGCGCCGAAGCTGTCGGTTTCCGTGCGGGTCTTCTTCATGGCGAAGGGCTTTCCGATGCTTGAAGGTCGCGCCTGGTTTAGACGCGGCGCGCGTGAGCGACAAGCGGGCGGCTCTAGCGCCCGTAACCGTCCGGATTGGCGCTTTGCCAGCGCCAGGTGTCGGCGCACATCTCCTCGATCGACTTTTCCGCCTTCCAGCCGAAAAGACGCTCGGCGAGCGCGGCGTCGGCGTAGATTTCAGCGACGTCGCCATCGCGGCGCGGCGCAATCTCATAGGGAATGTCGCGATTGGAGGCGCGTTTGAACGCGGCGACGGCTTCGAGAACGGAATAGCCGCGGCCCGTTCCGAGATTGACGTCAATCACGCCCGGCGACTTTTCGCGCGCGAGATAGTCGAGCGCCGCGAGATGGCCGCGGGCGAGATCGCTCACGTGAATGTAGTCGCGCACGCCCGTGCCGTCGCGCGTCGGGTAGTCGCCGCCGAAGACTTTCAGCTTGTCGCGCCGTCCGACGGCGACCTGCGCGATGAAGGGGAAGAGGTTGTTCGGAACCCCGTTCGGGTCTTCGCCGATGCGGCCTGAGGCGTGCGCGCCCACCGGATTGAAATAGCGCAGATTGGCGATTTTCCATTCGGGATCGGCGCGTGCGATGTCCCGCAGCATTTCTTCGATGAAGAATTTCGTGCGGCCGTACGGGTTGGTCGGGCCCAGCGCGGCTGACTCGCTGACAGGACTCTGACTGCGGTCGCCATAGACAGTCGCCGACGACGAAAAAACAAGGCGTTTTGCGCCCGCCGCTTCAAGCGCGGCGACGAGCGTGAGCGCCGAATTCAGATTGACCCGGTAATATCGCGCAGGCTCTTCGACCGACTCCCCGACGGCTTTCAGGCCGGCGAGGTGCACCGCCCCGGACGGACGGAAACGACGCACCGTTTCGGTGATTTTCTCCGCAAGCGCCGGATTGGCGAGATCGGCTTTCAGAAATTCGATCTTGGCGTTCGCGATCTCCTCGATGCGTCTCAGCGCCTCGGGGCAGGAATTCGAAAAGTCGTCGATGACAAGCAGCGCCTTGCCCGCTTCAAGAAGCGAGACCGAAACATGGCTGCCGATATATCCGGCGCCGCCGGTGACGACGATGCGATCCGTCACTCCACCGTCACCGATTTTGCGAGATTGCGCGGCTGGTCGACATCGGTGCCCTTATTTGTCGCGGTGTAATAGGCGAGAAGCTGAATCGCCACGGCGTAGACGATCGGCGCCAGTATGGGTTCGACCGTCGGGGCCTCGATCGACGCCCACAGGCCGTCTCCCGCCGCCGCGATGCCGGCGCGATCGGAGATCAGCAGCGCCTTGCCGCCCCGCGCCATCACTTCGTGCATGTTCGAAATTGTTTTTTCGAAAAGGGCGTCGGGCGGCGCGATGACGATGACGGGAAGCTCTTCGTCGATCAGCGCGATCGGCCCGTGTTTCAATTCGCCGGCGGCGTAGCCTTCCGCATGAATATAGGAGATTTCCTTGAGCTTCAGCGCGCCTTCGAGCGCGAGCGGAAATGAAACGCCGCGGCCGATGTATAGAACGTCGCGCGCCTTGGCGATGTCGTTCGCTATGGCTTCGATCGCGCCCGCCTGACGCAGCGCTTCGGCGACATGCCGCGGCGTTTCGAGCAGCGCGCGCACCAGCCGCCTTTCCTCCATGTCGTCGATCGTCCCGCGCTGGCGGCCGGCCGCGATTGCGATGGCCGCGAGCGCGGTCAGCTGGCAGGTGAAAGCCTTGGTCGAGGCGACGCCGATTTCGGGGCCCGCCGCCATGGGGAATATGATGTCCGCTTCGCGCGCGATCGAGGATTCGGGAACGTTGACGACGGCGGCGATCTTTTGTCCCCGCGCCTTCGCTTCGCGGAGCGCGGCGAGCGTGTCCGCCGTCTCTCCCGATTGCGAGACGAATATCGCGCCCCCTTGATCTTTGTAAGGAACGCTTCGGTATCGAAGTTCGGACGCGATATCAATCTCGACAGGCAATCTCGCCCAGCTTTCGAACCAGTATTTTGAAATCAGACCGGCGTAATAGGCGGTTCCGCAGGCGGAGATCGTCAGTGAGCTGAGCCTTGAGAAGTCGAACGCGTTTTCGGCGAGGCGCACCGTCTCATTGGCGGCGTCGATATAGCGCGACAGCGTGTGCGCGATCACTTCCGGCTGCTCGTGTATCTCCTTCGCCATGAAATGGCGATGACCGTCCTTGTCGACGAGCGCGTCGGCCGCGGATGAAATCATCTCCGGCCGCGAGACTTTCTCGCCGCGCTCATTGAAGATCTCGAAGCCCTCGCGCGTCGCGACGACGATGTCGCCTTCTTCCAGATAGGTGACGCGATTTGTGAAGGGCGCGAGCGCGTAAGAGTCGGATCCGAGAAACATCTCGCCCTCGCCCCGGCCGATGGCGAGCGGGCTGCCTTTGCGCGCGCCGACCATGAGGTTGTCCTCGCCCGTGAAGATCGCGACGAAAGCGAACGCGCCCTTGAGCCGCGCGATCGCCTTCCTGAACGCTTCGACCGGACCGACATTCTCGCTTTCGAGATAATGCGTGATGAGTTGCGGGCAGACTTCGGCGTCCGTTTCCGATTCAAAGCGCCGTCCGTATCCTTCAAGCTCGCGCTTCAGCTCGGCGAAATTCTCGATGATGCCGTTGTGGACGACCGAGACGCGCGGCGTCGAATGCGGGTGCGCATTGGCTTCGTTCGGCGCGCCGTGCGTCGCCCAGCGCGTATGGCCGATGCCGGTGCGTCCGGCGAGCGGCCGGGCGTCGAGCGCGGCCTGGAGATTGCCGAGTTTTCCCGGCGCGCGCCGGCGGTCGAGCCGGCCGTGGTCGATGGTCGCCACGCCGGCCGAGTCATAGCCGCGATATTCGAGGCGCTTCAGGCCGTCCACAATCAGCGGCGCGACGTCCGTTGTCCCGAGAATGCCGATAATGCCGCACATGGCGAACTCCGCTTGCAGGCGCTCTTTCTAGCCCGGGTCGGGCGGCGATCCTACTGCATTGCAATGAAAGCAAGAAATTGGCCGTCGGGCGCCCGCACGGCGCCGCCGCCGGCCGCGTTAACCGATTCGCCTCAGGCGGCCTTCGCCTTGGGCTGCGGGCGCGTGAAGACGAGGGTTGACTCGTCGGACAGGTCCTTGCAGAGCGCATAGCCCTCCGCGCTGAACGCGCTGAGCTCGCTCGCGCGGTCGATCCTGTTGTCGATGATCCAGCGCGCCATCAGGCCCCGCGCCCGCTTGGCGTAAAATTGCAGCGAACGCAATTTGCCCGCTTTTTCCTCTTTGAAGGACGGCGTGATCACGGGGCCTTTCAGCGTTTTCGGATCGACCGCCGAAAAGTATTCCTGGGAGGCGAGGTTGACGACGGCGGGGTCGGCGTGGCCGGCTGCGGCTTCGTTGATTGCCTTCGCGATCCGGTCGCCCCAAAAGGCGTAAAGGTCCTTTCCGCGCGGATTCTTCAGTTTCGCGCCCATGACGAGACGGTAAGGCTCGATCGCATCGAGCGGCCGAAGCACGCCGTAAAGTCCCGACAGGATTCTCAAATGCGTCTGCGCAAAGGCGAAGTCGTCGGCGCTCATGGTTTTGGCGTCGAGGCCGAGATAGACATCCCCGTTGAAAGCGAGCGCGGCCTGCTTGGCGAGGTTCGAGCCGCCGTCGCCGCGAAAGGCTTGAAAGCGCGCATAATTGAGCTCGGCCAGCTTGTCTGAAAGATCCATCAATTTCTTGATCTGCTTCGCCGACAGCTTCTTTGCGACGGTCGCGAGTTCGACCGCCTCTTTGAGAAGCGCGGGCTGCGTCGCGGCCGGCGCGCCGGGCGCCGGATCGAAATTCATGTTCTTGGCGGGCGAGAGAAGGGTCAGCATGAGACCGGCATGGCGCCGGCGGCGGCAAAGATCAATATCGCGCCGCCGGAACGCCGGTCAAAGCAGGGTTAGTCGTCCCGGTTGAATTGCTGCAACTCCTTCAGGAAAGCTTGCCGTCGTCATTCGCGCCGGCCTTGAGACGCCTCGCCTGGAAGAGGCGCTTTCCGGCGTTCTGTGTCGAATGCGCCATATCGTCCGTCCGGGCGGCGCAGCGCTAAAGCATCTTGCCCGGATTCATGATGCCTTGCGGGTCGAGCGCGTTTTTCACCGCGCGCATCATGGCGCGTTCGACCGGGCTTTTGCGCGCCGCCACCGCATCCCTCTTATGTCGGCCGACGCCGTGTTCGGCGGATATCGAGCCGTCGAAGGAGGCGATCACATCATAAACGCGCGCTTCGATATCCTTGCGCTTTTCATCGAGCGCGCGCCTGCCTTCGCCCTCCGGCGGCACGACGTCGTAATGAATGTTCCCGTCGCCGATATGGCCGAAGGCGACGACGCGCGCGCCGGGCGCGATCTGTTCGACCGCCGCGTCCGCCTTTTCGAGAAAGGCGGGAATATCGGCGGTGGGGACGGAAACGTCATGGCGGGCGCCCAAACCTTCGCCGTTGATCGCCTCCGACATGGAATGCCGCATCCGCCAGAATTCTTTCGCTTCGCGCTCGCTCGCAGCGATAACGGCGTCGCGGACCAGGCCCTTCTCCATGGCGCGCGCGAGCATCGCCTCGACGACAGTCCTGAGATCGCCGCCCGCGGCCGAGACCTCCATCAACACATACCAGGGATAGGGCGCGGACATCGGGTCGCGCGTTCCCGGAATATGCTTCAACACCAGATCGAGCGCCTGGCGCGACATCAGCTCGAAGCTCGAGACGAGGCCGCCCGTCTCTTCCTGCGCGAGCGCGAGCAGCGCGACGGCGGCCTCGGCGGAAGGCGCGCCGGCGAATGCCGTCACGAAGACTGAGGGCAGCGGAAACAGCTTCAGGACCGCGCCCGTGACGACCCCCAAAGTTCCTTCCGCGCCGATAAAGAGCTGCTTCAGGTCGTAACCGGTATTGTCTTTCCTCAGACGTTTGAGACCGTTCCAGATTTCGCCTGACGGCAGCACCGCTTCGATTCCGAGCACGAGATCGCGCGTGTTGCCGTATCGCAGAACATTCACGCCGCCGGCGTTGGTCGAAATGACGCCGCCGATTTCGCAAGAGCCTTCCGAACCGATGGAGAGGGGAAACAGGCGATTGGCCGCGCGCGCGGCGTCCTGCGCGGCGGCGAGCGTGACGCCCGCATCGACGGTCATCGTCGCGCCGAGCGGCGAAACCTCCCTTATTTTCCGCATACGGTTCAATGACAGGAGGATTTCCGGCCCGTAGGGAATCTGGCCGCCGACGAGGCCGGTGTTGCCGCCCTGCGGCGTGATCGCGATTTTGTGATCGGCGCAGATCCGGACGACGCGGGCCACTTCCTCGGTCGACGCCGGCGCGACGATCATCGAGGCCTCGCCCGGCCAGCGATCGCGCCATTCGGAGAGGAAAGGCGCGCGGTCCGCCCCTTCGACGAGGCCTTTCGGGCCGACGACCGCGCGAATTGCGGCCGCGGCTTCGGCGGACGGCGGATCGAATGGAACGGGGGCTGTCATAGCCGCGCATCTTTGCCGCGCGCTGCGGCGCGTCAAGCGATTTCCGGAATTCCGTTCACCTGTCTCCGCAAAACCCTGTATAGAGCGTCGCGACGGGGCGCTTCCGCAAACAGGCTTGGGAGAGATTGAATGACAAAATTGCGTTTGATTCTTTGCGCCGGCGCGGCCGGGCTTGCGCTCGCCGCCTGCGGCCAGAAGACCGAGACGGCGCCGCCGGCCGCGACAGCCGACGCCGCCGCGCCCAAAGACGCGGGCGATGCGATCGCGTCCGCAAGCGAAACGCAGGCCCCCGACTACGATGCGATCGCCGCGGCCGCCGTGGCCGACCCCGCGCGTCCGGAAGCGGACCGCGCCAATGACGCGAACAGAAAGCCGGCGGCCACGCTCGCCTTTATGATGATCGCGCCCGGCGAAAATGTCTTCGAGATGGAGGCGGGCGGCGGTTATTACACCGAAATGGTTTCGCGCGCGGTCGGACCGAACGGCTCGGTCGTCATGCAGAATCCGCCGCCGATCCTCAAATTTGTGGGCGACGCCATCAAGGCGCGCCTCGCGGATGACCGGCTCGCCAATGTCCGCGAGTCGATCTCGAATTTCGACCATCTCGACGCCGAAGACGGAACGGAGGATGTGGTCACCTGGGTTTGGGGACCGCACGAACTTTATTTTCATCCGTCAGCGGATGTGAATCTCGGAGACGTCGATGCGACCTACGCGGAGATATTCCGTATCCTGAAACCGGGCGGCGTTTTCGTGGCTATCGATCACAGGGCCGAGAACGGCGCGCCGCAAACGACAGGCAACGATCTGCACCGAATCGATCCGGCGATCGTCAAGGCCGCCGCCGAAAAGGCGGGCTTCGTTCTCGACGCGGAAGGCGACTTCCTGAAAAATCCGGACGATCCGCATAATATCGCGGTGTTCGACAAGTCGATCCGCGGCCATACGGATCAGTTCGCGCTGAGATTCCGCAAGCCTGCCTAAGGCCTCGGCGCTGCGGCCCTTGCGAGGCGGTCATTGATCGCCTCGCCGAGACCCTCTTGCGGGATCGGCGCGGCAGCTATTCCCTTCAGCTTCTTCTCGCGGACGAGCGCGTCCAGCGCGCGCAGATGCGCGAAGAGATTGCCGGCCGCCTCGCGCAGGTCGCCCGTCCCGCTCAGGTTGAGCGTATGCGGATGACTGGCCGGGACGGGGCCGAAGGCGAGATAGGCCTCGTCCCGCTCAGGCGCCGCGACGTCGAGGCGCAGGCGCGATTCCGGCGCATAGTGGCTCGTCATCATGCCGGGCGCCTCGATCCGCGCGCCGTCCGCGCGTATCACGCTCCGGCCGATGACATTTTCGATATCGCGCAGCGCGATTCCGCCCGGTCGCAGCAATTTCGCTTCTTCGCCTTCGATCTTGAGAATCGTCGATTCAAGACCGACGGCGCACGGGCCCCCGTTGAGGATCATATCGACCTTGTCGCCCAGGCTCTCTCGCACATGCGCCGGCGAAGTCGGGCTGACGGAGCCCGACCTGTTGGCGCTCGGCGCGGCGAGGGGCGCTCCCGTTCTTTCGATCACCGCGCGCGCGATGGGATGCGCCGGCGCGCGCAGCGCGACCGTGTCGAGCCCGGCGCTGACGAGCAGGGACACGCTGGCGTCCGGACGCCGCGGCAGGACGAGGGTCAACGGTCCCGGCCAGAACGCGCCGGCGAGTTTTTCCGCCAGCGGAGAAAATTCGGCTTGCGCGCGCGCCGACTCCATGCCGCGCACATGCACGATGAGCGGATTGAAACGCGGCCGGCCTTTCGCCTCGAAGATGCGCGCGACCGCGTCGTCATTCGTCGCGTCCGCCGCGAGGCCGTAAACGGTCTCGGTCGGGATCGCGACAAGACCGCCTGCGCGGAGGATCTCCGCGGCGCGCCTTATGTCCTGCCAGTCGAGCGTCGTCATGCCGCGATGATTAGAGCGGCGGGACCGCGGAGGCCAGCCATTGTGCCGCGCGAAAGCGCCGGGGCTGGCCTCGCGCCGCGGCGCGTGACACTCTCCGGGCCTCAAACCGGCGGAGATAACAAAAAGGAGGGGCGGTCTTGTCCGAAAACAAACAAGGCGGGCGCGTGCTCGAATTCACCCTCAGAGGCGTCATTCTCGGCGTTCTCATCACGCTCATTTTCACAGCCGCCAATGTCTATCTCGGCCTCAAGGTCGGCCTCACCTTCGCGACCTCGATCCCGGCGGCGGTCATTTCCATGGCCGTTCTGTCGGCGTTCAAGAATTCGACGATCCTGGAGAACAATATCGTGCAGACGGTCGCGAGCGCGGCCGGCACGCTCGCCGCGATCATTTTCGTCCTTCCCGCGCTTGTTATTGTCGGCTGGTGGCGCGGCTTTCCCTTCATCCAGAGCTTTCTGGTCTGCGCGGCGGGCGGCGTGCTCGGCGTTTTGTTCACCATCCCGCTGCGCCGGGCCATGGTGACGACTTCGGACCTGCCATATCCGGAAGGGGTCGCAGCGGCGGAGGTTCTGCAGGTCGGCGACCAGGCGCGCGGCGAAGCGACGCGCGAAGCGCGCGAAGGCCTGAGGGCCGTGGTCTACGGCGCCGTCGCCTCGGCTGGGCTCGCCGTCATCGCGGCGACGCGGGTCGCCAGTTCGACAATTGAAAAATTCTTCGCCGTCAGCGGCAATGTCGGTTCGGGCTTCTCGATGAGCTTTTCCCTGGCGCTCGCGGGCGCCGGCTATCTCGTCGGCATTTCCGTCGGCCTCGCCATGCTTTTGGGGCTCGTCATCTCCTTTTTCGGCGCGCTGCCGATCCTCACCTCGGTCATGACGCCGGATCCCGGCGTATCAGCCGCGGCTTTCGCAGAAGACGTCTGGGTCCATCAGGTACGCTTCCTCGGCGCGGGCGCGATCGGCGTCGCCGCCATCTGGACCTTGATCAAGCTCGGCGGGCCGGTCGTTTCCGGCATTCTTTCAACGGTCACCGCCTCACGCGCGTCGAAGAACGGCGAGGCGAACCGGCGCGATCTCGATATGTCGCCGGGATCGATCATTTTGATTACGATGATCTGCCTCGCGATCTCGGGCTATGTGCTTTACGAGTTTCTCTCCTCGACTCCGCTGGACGCCGACGGCGTCACGCTTGTCGTCACGGCGCTGCCCTTCGTCTTTTTCGGCGGCTTTCTGATCGCCGCCGTCTGCGGCTATATGGCGGGGCTGATCGGGGCTTCGAACAGCCCGATTTCCGGCATCGGCATATTGGCGATCGTCATCTGCGCGCTGCTTATGGCCGTCGTCGCGCAGCCGCAGACGGCGGAGGCGAAATCCGCCCTGATCGCCTACGCGCTCTTTTCGACCGCGATCGTGTTCGCAATCGCCTGCATCTCGAACAACAATTTACAGGATTTGAAGACGGGTCAGCTTGTCGGCGCGACGCCGCGCGCGCAGCAATGGGCGCTCATCGTCGGCGTCGTCGCGGGCGCGGTCGTCATTCCGCCGATCCTCAACCTGCTCGCGCATGCGTTCGGTTTTGCGGGCGCGCCGAATATCGACACAGTGACCTCGCAGCCCCTGCCGGCCCCGCAGGCGACATTGATCGCCGCGCTGGCGCAAGGCGTCATCGGCAATGATCTTAACTGGACGATGATCGGCGTCGGCGCCGCTGTCGGAGCGGGGCTCATTCTGCTCGATGAATTGATGCGTCTTCTGAAATGGGTGCGCTTGCCGCCGCTCGCCGTCGGCATCGGCATTTATCTGCCGATGTTCGCGACCCTGCCCGTCGTCGTCGGCGCGGTCATCGGCTTCGTTTATGACCGCTGGACGAAGAAGACGCCCAATCCCGAATATTCGAAAAGGCTCGCGACGCTGGTCGCTTCCGGCATGATCGTCGGCGAAAGCCTTTTCGGCGTGCTGCTCGCCGGCCTCATCGTCGCGACGTCGAGCGAGGCCCCGCTCGGCCTCGTTCCGGCGAATTTCCCCTATCAATGGCAGATCGGAGCGGCGCTGTTCTTCGGCTTTATCGGGCTCTGCTACGCTTGGGCGATGGGGCGGGCGAAGAAAGCGCCGGCGAACGCGCCGCTTGGTTAAGGCTGCGGCCCGCTCTGTCCTTCAGCGCGCGATCCTCATAAAACTACGGCGCCTCTCAAGGGAGACGCCGTCATGACCTACGCCTTTCCCGTGCGCGACATGCGCTTCACGCTCGATCATATGGCGGGGTTCGACGCGCTCGCCCGCTCCGGCGCCTATCCGGACCTGTCGGACGACATTGTCGACGCGATCTTCCAGGAAATGGGGAAATATTGCGAAAACGCCGTCGCCCCGCTCAACGAAGCGAGCGACCGCGAAGGCGCCAGGCTCGAAAACGGCGTCGTCAGGACGACGCCGGGGTTCAAGGAAGCTTACAGGCAATATGTCGAGGGCGGGTGGAACGCGCTCGCCTTTCCCGAGGACTGGGGCGGGCAGGGCCTGCCGCAAACCCTCGCGCTGGCGCTGGTCGACGGGCTCAACCAGGCCTGCATGTCCTTTGCGATCGGCACGACGCTGACGACGGGCGCGGTCAAGGCGATCCTTCACGCCGGCACGGGCGAACAAAAGCGCCTTTTCCTTCCGAAGCTGGTCTCCGGCGAATGGACCGGCACGATGAACCTGACCGAACCGCAGGCGGGCTCGGATCTGTCGGGGATCAGGACCAAGGCGGAGCCCGCTGGCGGCGGCCGCTACAAGATCAAGGGACAGAAGATCTTCATCACCTATGGCGATCACGATATGACGGACAATATCGTCCACCTCGTGCTCGCGCGGCTTCCCGACGCGCCGGAGGGCACGGCCGGCATCTCGATGTTCCTTGTGCCGAAGGTTCACGTAAACGAGGACGGCTCGCTCGGCGAACGCAATGACGTTCAATGCCTGAAGCTTGAGGAGAAAATGGGCCTGCATGGCAGCCCGACCTGCGTCATGGCCTTCGGCGAAAAAGACGCATGCTACGGCACTCTTCTCGGCGAAGAGCACAAGGGCCTCAAAAACATGTTCGTGATGATGAACGCGGCGCGCCTTGACGTCGGCATGCAGGGCGTCGGCGTCTCCGAGCGCGCCTTCCAGCGCGCGCTCGCTTATGCGCAGGAGCGCCGCCAGGGCCGCGCGCCGGGCGTCAAGACCGGGCCGATGGTTGCGATCTATGAGCACGCCGATGTCCGCCGCATGCTCTATTCGATGAAAGCGCTCACCGAAGCCTCCCGCGCGATCTGTTACGCAAATGCGGTCGCCTACGACCTCGCGCGCCATGCGGAAAGAGAAGAGGACCGCGCCAAGGCCAAGACGCTCGAAGAGCTCCTCACGCCGGTCTCGAAAGGCTGGTCGACCGACCGAGCCAATGACGTCGTATCGCTCGGCGTGCAGGCGCATGGGGGCATGGGCTATATCGAGGAGACGGGCGCGGCGCAGCACATGCGCGACGTTCGCATCGCAGCGATTTATGAAGGCACGAACGGCATTCAGGCGATGGACCTCGTCGGGCGCAAATTGCAGGGCGACGGCGGCGCCGCGGCGCGCCATTTTCTGCAGAATGTGCGCGAGCAGGCGATCATCCTGAAAGCCAGCAAGCGCGAAAATATCAGAGCGATCGGCGAGCGATTGTTCGAAGCCTCGAAAGCGGTGTCGGACTCGACCGACTGGCTGCTTGCGACTGCGCGCCGCCCCGACGACGCCCTTGCTGCGGCGACGCCCTATCTCAAACAGTTCGGCAATGTCGCGGGCGGCTATTACCTCGCCCGCGGGGCCGTCGCCGCCGCGCTTTCCGTGAATGAAGCGGGCGCCGACAAGGCCTGGCTCGCCGCCAAGATCGGAATCGCCCGTTTCTTCGCGGACGTCTATCTGACCGAGGCGGTCGGGCTGACGGGCGCCGTGAAGGCGGGCGCCGCCAGCGTGGCGCGGCTCGATCCGCTCACGCTCTCGCGCTAGGCCGGACGACGATGTGAACGCGCTCGGCTTTTTCGAATATCTGCAACTCTTCGTATTTTATGCGAGCTGGCTGTATTTCCCCGCTGCATTCATCTTGATACGAATGATTGCGCGGCGGCCGCGGCGCAAGAAGATCATCGCCGGACTCATTCTCGCGCCCATGACGGCGATCGCTTATGCGCGCTTTGTCGAGCCGCGGCTTCTGCTGACGGTCGATCATGACATCGAGCTGAAGCGCTGTTTTCCCGCAGCCGGGTCGTTCACGATCGCGCTTTTCTCCGACATGCATATCGGCCTTTATCCGAACGCCGTTTCGATCGAGCGCATCGCCGCACGGCTTCGCAAGATTGCGCCAGACGCAGCGATGATTGCCGGCGACTTCGACTATTTTCTCGCGCCGGAGAGATTCGCGCGGACTTACGCCCCGCTCGGGCGGGTCGGCGCGCCTGTCTACGCGGTTCTCGGCAATCACGATGTCGGCATGTCGGGCCCCAATGTCGGCGCGCAGCTGACGGCGGCGCTAGAAAAAGACGGCGTGCGCATGATCGACAACAAGCGCGCGGACATCACATTGAACGGCGCGGCGGTCGATCTGGTCGGCCTTTCCGAACTCTGGCTGGATAACGAAGACAAAAGCCTCGTCGCCGATGCTTCGCCTGTTCCTCGCATCGTTCTCGCCCACCACCCGGAAGCGATCTACGGTCTGCCGCCCGGCCCCGGCCGGCCCGATCTGCTGGTCGCCGGCCATACGCATGGCGGGCAGGTTTGGCTGCCGGGACTCACATGTCATATCGCGAAGCTCGCCTGCCTCGTCACGCGTTACGGAGAAAAAGACGTCGGCGCGACCCGCGTCTTCGTCACGTCAGGCACGGGAATGGTCGATCTGCCCTTGCGTTTTCTGGCCGCGCCCAGAATCGACGTGCTGCGCGTTTCCTTCCGCGCCTGCGGGGCGTCGCAAAATCGAGACGGCGCGCGGGCTGCTGTCCTGAATTGAAAAGATAAAATTGTAACTATTTCGGCCTGCGGAATAATTTTTTCGCTATGCGACTTGCGCTCGCCGGCGCCGTGAAGCAACGTGCCGCGCTCTTGCTTCACTCGAATATCGAATGCGCTGTCGGCGTGGGGAACATTGCGCGATGGATGATCTGCATATGATCAAGAAATTTGCAGACGAACATGGCGTGGGCTGCGTGATACGAGAAGACCATGTGGCTTTGAGCGTGCTGTGGGTGACGCGCAACTTCGTCGGCGAGACGCGCTGCATTGAAATCGTAAAACGCATCACTTCGATGGCGGAGGCGCGCGCCGCGATCGCCGCCCGCCCGTCGATTCCCCCGCCGACCGCTCCGCACAGCGAATTTATTAATGTTTCCTATGGAAACTGCGATCAGCCATGAAGGCTTGCGCGCCCGCACTCGCGGGCGGGGCGAAGAGAGCGAAACATGAGAACGCTTCCGTTCGACCGTTTCACGCTTGTCACGCCGAAATCCGTCGGCGAGATCGAGGCGGCGCTCGTCTCATCGGTCGCGAGACCGAAATGGCGCGCCGTGAGAGTCTGGCCCTTTTCCCCGCGGCCCGCGCAGCCCTATGAGGGCGCCGTCACCGCCGAGGGATTCAAGATCTGGCCGCTCGTGCGTTACAGGAACAATTTCCTGCCGGTGATCGTCGGACGCTTCGAGCCTTGCAGCGGCGGCGTGAAAATCGAAGTCCGGCAACGCCTGAGCCGGCTCGCGCTCGCGTTCATGGCGTTGTGGACGCTGCTCGCCGCCGCTTTCGGGGCGGCGTTCGCCGTCGCGCCGCCGGGCCCTGAAGATGCGGGTTTTCCCTTCGATCCGCGGCTGCTGCCTTTCCTGATGATGCTGTTTATGTGGGCGCTCGCCATGTGCGGTTTCTGGTGGGAGGCGCGACATACCGAAAAAATGCTGTCGAAAATCCTTGATGGAGAACCGTATCAGGGCTTTTGATGTCTTCGCGCCAGCGGAGACATTGCATGACCACTCTTAAAGGAAAGACGCTGTTCATAACCGGCGCCTCGCGCGGCATCGGTCTCGCGATCGCGCTCAGGGCCGCGCGCGACGGCGCCAATATCGCAATCGCCGCGAAGACGGCGACGCCGCACAAGCATCTGCCGGGCACAATTTACACCGCCGCTGAAGAGATCGAGAAAGCGGGCGGCAAGGCCTTGCCCTTGATCGTCGACATCCGCTCTGAAGAACTCGTCAAGGAGGCGGTAGAGCAGACGGCGCGAACATTCGGCGGCGTCGATATTTGCGTCAACAACGCGTCCGCCATCTCGCTCACCGGCACGGAGGCGACCGAGATGAAGCGCTGGGATCTGATGCACCAGATCAACGCGCGAGGAACGTTTCTTGTCTCCAAAACCTGCATTCCGTATCTCAAGAAAGCTGCGAACCCGCATGTCCTGATGCTCTCGCCGCCGCTCGACATGAGCCCCAAATGGTTCGCGCCGCATGTCGCCTACACGATGGCGAAATACGGCATGTCGATCTGCGTGCTCGGCATGGCCGAGGAGTTTCGAAGCGACGGAATCGCCTTCAACGCGCTCTGGCCGAGGACGACGATTGCAACGGCCGCGGTGGAGTTCGCGCTCGGGGGCGATGCGATGATGAAAGGCTCGCGCAGCGTCGATATCATGGGCGACGCGGCCCATGCGATCCTGACTAAGCCCGCCCGCGCCTTCACGGGCAATTTCTGCATCGACGACAGCCTGCTTTACGCCGAGGGCGTGCGCGATTTCGACAAATACCGGATCGATCCGTCGAAGAAGCTGTTCCCGGATTTCTTCGTGCCGGAGACGAATGAGCCGCCGCCCGGCGTGAAGGAGACGCTGGCGTCGTCCATGCTCGGCATGTAGCCGGCGTCAGCGGTGATGATGCGGCTCGATATTGAGC
The DNA here is from genome assembly GCA_016125425.1 of Alphaproteobacteria bacterium. GTDB lineage: Bacteria > Pseudomonadota > Alphaproteobacteria > Caulobacterales > Parvularculaceae > Amphiplicatus. The sequence continues at coordinate 42,460 of WGLT01000011.1, read as the reverse complement.
CGCCCGCACTTGCCGCATTTGACGACGACGCCGTGCGCGTCGTGATGGGCGACATTGACGAGAAGCTTCGTCTTGCAGCCGCCGCAGCGATAGGTTTCGTCGCCGCCGCCTTCGCGCGCCGGCTTGCCCGCTTCATGGCGGATGATGTCCGCGCCCTCCGCGTCCTCCGGATCGAGCAGCATCATGTCGTATTGCGGCATAGGAAAGCTCCAGCGGTCAGCCTTTGACGCGCTGCCTACGCCAGTCGCGCGGACTTGGCGAGATTTTTCAAGATCGTCCCGAACATTCGCGCGGCGGCCGTCGCAACGAGGCCTAGCGTCTCTTCGGTCGCGGCCAGGGGAGCAGCATCGGCGTGCGCGCCCGGTATGCGGCGTATTCCTCGCCGAGCGAGTGGGTCAACAGCTTTTCTTCAAGCCGGGCTTTCATCCAAAAGCCGAGGACGATGAGAGCGAAACCGAAGGCGGCGAGCGCCGTTCCCTTGATTGCGGCGAGGGCGAAGGCGCCGGTCAGAAGGCCCGTATAAATTGGGCGCCGGACGATCGCGAAGGGATCGGCGTCGATAACCTTAGACGCTCCTTTCGTTCATGACGAAAGATAGGATGCTGTTCGGCAAACGGATAGCGCCGGCGCAACGGTTCGTCGCCCGCCGGCCTCGCCCTACCGGCCCGCTGCGCGGCGGATCAGGTCCTCGTAAAAAAACGATGCGCGCGCGAGGTCGTCGATTTTGACGCGCTCATTTGTTCCGTGAAACAGCTTGAGACTGTCTGGCGTCAGCGTGAACGGCATATAGCGGTAATTCGCGTCCGAAACGCCCGTATAGCGCCGGCTGTCCGAACCGCCGATGAGAAGGGACGGCGCGACGGGCACGGCGCCGAAGACCGCGCGCGTCGAAGCCGTGAGATCGGCGTAGCCTTCGTTGTCCGTCGGCGATTTCGGGCTCGGCTCGCGGCCGCCGGCGAGTTCGACCTTGACGCGCTCATCGTTGATCAGGCGCTCGGCGCGCGCTTTCACCCCGGCGACGCTGTCGCGCGGATGGATGCGATAGTTGACGATCGCCGTCGCCTCCTGCGGCAGGACATTCGATTTCGTTCCGCCTCTGATAATCGTCGCGGCGGTCGTCGTGCGCATCGAGGCCGCCGCCGCCGGATCCTTTGCGAGCTTGGCTTTGACGAGCGGGGCGGTCAGCCAAAGATTGGCGAGCGCGACGCGCTGGACGAAGCCTGTCTCCGGCGCGATCGCGTGAAGGAACGCGATCATGTCGTCGTCGAATTTCAACGGATAGGGATGATCGGTGACGGCGAGAACGGCGCGCGCGGCGATGCTGACTGCCGTGTCTTTTTCGGGCGCAGACGAATGCCCGCCCGGTGCGCGCGCGACGAGGCGCAACGTCGCGCTCCCTTTTTCGGCGACGTCGATCAGGGCGACCGGCGCGTCGACGCCGGGAATGAGGTCCTTGACGACGCCTGCGCCCTCGTCCTCCATCCATGCGAAACGCACGCCGCGCGCTTTGAGCGTTTCGGCGATTTTTCCGGCGCCGTTGTCGCCGCCGAGTTCTTCATCCTGCCCGAGAAGGACGTAGATATCGCGGGAGGGCCTGAAGCCCGCTTCTGCGAGCCGCTCGACGGCTTCAAGCAGCGCGATGAAGGGGCCCTTGTTGTCGAGCGCGCCGCGCCCCCAGACTTCGCCGCCGTCGATAACGCCGGCGAAAGGCGGATGCGTCCAGAGGTTCTCCGTGCCTGGTTCGACGGGCACGACATCGAGATGGCCGATAAAGCCGATCGGCTTCTCGGTCCGATTTGCGCCCTTCCAGAGATAGACCAGCGAATGGCCGCCCACGATCTCCCGCGTCATCGCCGCATTGGCGGCCGGATAAGTTCGCGCGATCCACTCGATGAGGCCGTCAAAGGCTTCCGCGTCGAGCGGTTTGTCGAGACCCCAGGAGATCGTCTTGAAACGGATGGCTTCGGCCAGATGCGCCGCGACGGGGCCGGAGTCGATCGCGATCGTCGCCGGCGCCGCGCCTTTCGGCGGGGCGGGCAGCATCAAGGCGCGGCCGATGCACAGTCCCGTTACAGCGATGATCAGCGCCAGCGCGCCTAGTGCGAAATTTTTCATGGAGCCCTCATCGACGGCTGGCTTTGATAGCGCGTCGACCCTAATTAGCTGCGGATGGCTGGTCGAGCCCGGATGACAGGCGAGCGATGACGACATTGCTATTCTCCCACGCCGCCTTCGCGGCGCATGAGGTGCCGGCGGGTCATCCGGAGAACGCGCAGCGCTATCAGGCGGTGGAGGCCGCGCTTGGCGGCGAGGATTTCGCGCCGCTGATCCGCAAGCCCGCGCCCATGGCGACGGGCGAACAAATCGAACGCATCCACAAAAGCTCTTATCGGCAGGCGCTTTCCGAGGTCGCGCCCGCCAAAGGCGTGTTGCGGCTCGATCCGGACACCTTTATCGGGCCGTTCACAATCGAGGCGGCGTCCCGCGCGGCCGGCGCCGCCTGCGCGGCCGTCGACGCCGTGTTCGCCGGCGAGGCCCGCAACGCCTTCGTTTCCTCGCGCCCGCCCGGCCATCACGCGCTCCCCGGTCGCGCCATGGGCTTTTGTTTTTTCAACGCCGCCGCGATCGCGGCCATGCATGCGCGCGCCGTCCATGGCGCGAGGCGGGTCGCCGTCGTCGATTTCGACGTCCATCACGGCAACGGCACCGAGGCGGCGTTCTGGAACGACGAAAACGCGTTTTACGCGTCGAGTCATGAGCATCCGCAGTTCCCGGGCACCGGAAGGGCGAGCGACCGCGGCGCGTTCGACAACATCGCCAACGCGCCGCTCGAAACCGGAACCGACGGCGAGGGGTTCCGCCGCGCCTGGGGAGAAAGTCTGCTGCCGGCCCTGTCCGATTTTCGTCCCGATTTCGTGGTGATCTCGGCCGGCTTCGACGCCCATCGCGGCGATCCGGTCGGCGGCTTTTTTCTCACGGAGGAGGACTTCGTGTGGGTGACCCGCGAAATCGCCGCCGTCGCGAGACAGGCCTGCGCGGGCCGTCTCATTTCGGTGCTGGAAGGCGGCTATCGCCCGGCCGCGCTCGCAAGCTCGGTCGCAGCCCATGTCAAAGCCTTGATGGCGGCGTGAAAAGCGGGCGATAAAGCCGGCTCGCGAAGCGGGATTTTCATGACGGGCCGCATTATCACCGTCCGGCACGGCCGGCCGAACCTGGCGCGGAATCTCAAGATCTCCGCGAAGGACTACGGCGCTTGGTGGGCGCGCTACGATGCGAGCGGCCTCCATCCAGATGAGGAGCCGCCGCCAGCGCTCATAGAAATGGCGAAAACGTCGAAGACGGTCCTGTCTTCGACGCTGCCCCGCGCGATCGAAACGGCGCGCGAGGTGACGCTCGGCGCGCGGGAGGTGCCGGCCGATCCGATCTATGTCGAGGCGCCGCTGCCCCCGCCGCCCGCGCCCGATTTCATCAAGCTGTCGCCGGGGCAGTGGGGCGTCGTCAGTCGCGCCCTTTGGTGCATGGGCTATGCGCCCCCGGGGGTCGAATCGGAGCGGGAAGCCTGGCGGCGCGTCTCGGAAATCGTCGAGCGGCTCGGCGAGCACGCCCGCGCGGGCGACGTGCTGCTTTGCGCGCATGGTTTCCTGAACTGGATGCTCGATCGGCGATTGAAGCGCGCCGGCTGGCGGCAGACGTCGAGCGACGGGGGCCATCACTATTGGTCATGGCGCGTTTACGAAGTCGCCGGCGAAACCGCGACCGCGCGCTCGCCCGCGGCGGCTGCGGAGTAGCGGCGAGGCCGCTCACTCAAAGAGATATCGATAAAGGCGCCGGTCCCATTCGGCCGGCTTGAAATGCGTAAGCCCCGCTGCGGGGTGCAGGGTCAACTCGCTGATAACCGGTCGTCCGACATCGTAAAGATCGACGCGAACGAAGGGTTCTCCCGCGGACAGGGTCTCGGCGATCTCCCGCATTTCCTTGAAGTGATCGGGTTTCGGGACCTCGCCCGGCGCCTGCGGGTATTTGCATTCAAGCGGCAGCCGATTGAAGTCGCGATCGACGAAGGCGCGGACGTGATTGGCGAACCGGCCGAGATCGACCTCGATGATTTTGATGCGGCCGTGAAAACAAAAGAATTTGTAATCGACCGGAATTTTTCCTTCGGCGTCTTCCAGAAACTCCTCGATAAAAAGCCGGCGCGGAATCCAGCGATATTGCCATTCCGCGAATAACGCGGAGTGGTCTTTGTCGAGCCATTCTTGCGTGAGCGCGCGCGCCTTGGCCCAATCGAAAGAGGCGGCGTCTTCGACGAACAGATTGGTTCCGCAGGCGTGATTCGCCTTGAGCGCGAACTTGTTCGGCAGATGCGCCGATTTTGCATCCAGGAGATCGACGCCGCTCCAATAGAGTTGCGTCAATACGTCGTCGCCGACGCGCGCGCGCGCGAATTCGCGCATAGCGAGCTTGTCGGCGAATTTCACGTAATGAGGCTTTCTCCGCGTCACCTTCGACACATTCAGCCATTCGGTGAAAGTCTGCTGCCGGACGAAATTCGGAAACCGCCCGAAAAACGCGCAGTGCTGGTCCGCGATCTGGATCACATCGGACGGCAAAAGGAGCAGATCGACAATCGCGCGTCCTGGCGCGGTGCGTCCTGCGCCGCGGCGCTTCAGCGCCAGCCCGAACCGTCGGAAGCCATGCGCCGCCTTGCGCGAGGCCTGCGTCAGAACACGCCAAAAGAGGCGTCGCTCCGCCCCGCGCCGGTGCGCCCTCTCGGACAACCTTGACCCCCATTTGTCCTTGAAGCCCCCGGAGTATCGTCGATCGGCCGGCCCGGTTCAATCGACCAATCGCACGCCGCGCCCTCGGCCCCTTCGGCCCCGGAGCCTGATCGCCGCCGCCGTGCGGCGCGGGCCGCTTGTCTTTCCGCAGGACCCGAGGCAAGACAGACCCGATGGCCAAGACCCCCGACGACCTCGCCAAAGTCTCCTTCGAGGACGCCCTCGAGGCGCTTGAGGACATCGTCCGCAAGCTGGAATCCGGCGACGTGCCGCTGGAGGATTCGATCGCGCTTTACGAGCGCGGCGCGGCGCTCAAAGCCCATTGCGAGAGAAAACTCAAATCCGCGCAGGAGCGGATCGATAAAATCGTCGTCGCCGAGGGCGCGGCGCCCAGGATCGAGCCGGCGAAATTCGACTAGGCGCTCTTTCTGCGCGTTTTGCGGCCCCAATTTCGCCTGCTTGGGGCTGGAGAAATCCCCCAAAAGCACTAGAAGGGAAGGTCAACCCGACGCTGGCCGTCCGCCGAACGGACGGGGGGCGGTCGCATCCACGCCCTGACGGGCCGAACCAAGGGGATTTCAGATGCCGGTCGAAACGCCGCTTCTCGATCAGGTGAAATATCCGGCCGATCTGCGCAAGCTCGAACGGAGCCAGCTCCGCCAGTTCGCGGATGAGCTGCGCGCGGAGGTGATCGACGCCGTGTCGGAGACCGGCGGACATCTGGGCTCCGGCCTCGGCGTGGTCGAACTGACGACGGCGATCCATTACGTCTTCAATACGCCGGACGACCGGCTGGTCTGGGACGTCGGCCATCAATGCTATCCGCACAAGGTGATCACCGGACGGCGCGACCGCATCCGAACGCTGCGCCAGGGCGGGGGCCTTTCCGGCTTCACCAAGCGCGCCGAAAGCGAATACGACCCGTTCGGCGCGGCGCATGCGGCCACCTCGATTTCGGCGGCGCTCGGCTTTGCGCGCGCGCGCGACCATCTCGGCAAGGACAACCATGCGATCGCCGTCATCGGCGACGGCTCGATGTCGGCGGGCATGGCCTATGAAGGCCTCAACAACGCCGGACATCTGAAAACGAAATTCATCGTCATCCTGAATGACAATGATATGTCGATCGCTCCGCCGGTCGGCGCGATGAGCGCCTATCTCGCGCGCGCGGCGTCTTCGGGCGTCTATCAGCGTGTCAGGAAGCTGTCGAAGCAGTTCATGAAGCGGCTGCCGCAGGCCGTCTTCGAAAAACTGGCGAAGGCGGAGGAATACGGCCGCGGCATGGTGACGGGCGGCACGCTCTTTGAGGAGCTCGGCTTTTATTATGTCGGCCCGATCGACGGTCACAATCTCGACCATCTGATCCCGGTTCTCGAAAATGTGCGCGACATGAAGGACGGGCCGGTGCTTGTCCATGTCGTAACCAAAAAGGGAAAGGGGTATCCGCCGGCGGAAGAGGCGGCCGACAAATATCACGGCGTCGTCAAATTCGACGTCATTTCCGGCAAACAGAAAAAGGGCACGCCGAACGCGCCGAGCTACCAGAAAGTTTTCGCCAAGGCGCTCATCAAGGAAGCCGAATACGATCCGAAAATCGTCGGGATCACGGCGGCGATGCCTTCGGGAACGAGTCTCGACATGTTCGCCGACGCCTTTCCGGACCGCTGCTATGACGTCGGGATCGCCGAACAGCACGCCGTCACCTTCGCTGCGGGCCTGGCGGCCGACGGCATGAAACCGTTTTGCGCGATCTATTCGACCTTTTTGCAGCGCGCCTATGACTCGGTCGTCCATGACGTGGCTCTGCAAAATCTTCCGGTCCGTTTTCCGATGGATCGCGCCGGCCTTGTCGGGGCCGACGGGGCGACCCACGCCGGCTCTTTCGATATCGCCTATCTCGGCTGCCTGCCGAATATGGTGCTCATGGCGGCGAGCGACGAAGCCGAACTTATGCATATGACCGCGACCGCCGCCGCTTACGACGAGGGCCCGATCGCCTTCCGTTATCCGCGCGGCGAGGGCGTCGGGGTCGATCTGCCCGAGCGCGGCAAAACGCTCGAAATCGGCAAAGGAAAAATCGTGCGCGAGGGGTCCTCGATCGCGCTCCTTTCGCTCGGGACGCGTCTTCAGGAGGCGCTGAAAGCGGCCGAGACGCTCGAGGCGCACGGGCTTTCGGCGACGGTCGCGGATGCGCGCTTCGCCAAACCGCTTGACCATGATCTTATCCGTCAGCTCGCGCGTCACCACGAGGTGCTGGTGACGATCGAGGAAGGATCGCGCGGCGGTTTCGGCGCATTCGTCCTGCACTTCTTGTCGGATGAGGGCATGCTCGACGGCGGGCTGAAGGTGCGCACGATGACCTTGCCGGATATTTTCCAGGACCAGGACAAGCCGGAAAAGATGTATGACGCCGCGCGTTTGAATGCGCCGCATATCGTCGAAACGGCGCTGAAAACGCTCGGCCGCTCCGCGGCGGTGATCAATCTGCGCGGCTGAGGCGCCTGTCGCATTGCGTTTGCGTTTCTGTAGAGTCCCAACCCGAAGGAGGGGAGGATGACGGAGGCGGTTCGCAAACCTTCGATCTGGGTGGTTATTCCGCCGCCGATCTGGGCGCTCCTGTTCTTTTTGACCGGCTGGGGCGCGGGCGCTGCGCTCCGTCTTGAGCGCGCGCTTCAATCGACGGCTGTCGGCGTCGCGCTCGTTCTGGCCGGAATTGCGCTCGCCGGCTGGGGACGGCTTACTTTCGCGCGGGCAGGCGCTGAAATAATGCCCGCTTCGCCGAAAAACTCCGTGCTGGTGACGGGCGGTCCCTTCCGCTTCACGCGCAATCCGATGTATCTCGGCATATTGGTCTTGATGACCGGGCTTTGCCTGATTGTCGGAACGGCGACCACGCTCATTTCGCTCGCTGTTTACGTTTTGTGGACGAATTTTGTCAGCATCCCGTTTGAAGAAGAAAAGATGGAGCGGCAGTTCGGCGACGACTATCGCGCATACAAAAAGCGCGTGCGCCGCTGGATATAGCGGCCTCCGGCCCGGCGGGCGGCCTCGCGAGCGGCAGCCGCGTCGACCGTCATTCCCGAACCTTGCTCATTCCCCGAAGCGGGCGGGCGCTTAAAGCGTCGCCGCGCCGATGATGAGAAAGCCGATCGCGCCGATCGCCAAAATCACGAACAGGATGCGCGCTTCAAGCAGGCTCGGCTCGTTTTCGCCTGTCCAGCGCGAAGTGTCATAGCGGTCCGATGATCTCGTCATGATGCGCTCCTCATGGCCTGTCGCCCCCGGAACGCCCGCTAGCGCCGTCCAGATTGAGACTTACGCAGCGCAAGTAAAGATGCGAAACGGGCGGCGAATGGGCGCACAATCCGGCGCGCCTGTTAGAAAACCGCTGCGATTTCGAACGAGCCACGCGATGCGTCTCGACATGTATCTTGTTGAAAACGGCCATTTCCCGTCGCGGGCGCGCGCGCAAGCCGCCGTCAAGGCGGGGCTTGTCTGTGTGAACGGCGTTGTCGCGGCAAAACCGTCCGCGCCTATTGCGGAACATGCAAGAGTCGAGGTCGCCGGCGACGCGCATGATTATGTTTCGCGCGGCGGGGTGAAGCTCGACGCAGCGCTGCGCGCGTTTGAAATAGATCCTGCGGGAAAGGTCTGCCTCGATCTCGGCGCTTCGACCGGCGGCTTCACGGATGTCCTGCTCCGCGGCGGCGCCAAAAAGGTCTACGCCGTCGATGTCGGAACGGGTCAGTTGCACGCTGCGCTCATTGAGGATGCGCGCGTCGTCAATCTCGAAAAAACCCATGCGAAGAGCTTGACCCGCGCCTTGGTTCCCGAGCCGATCGATCTTCTTGTCTGCGACGTAAGCTTCATCGGCCTGAAAAAGGCGCTGCCGCCGGCGATGGCGTTGTGCGCGCCCGGCGCGATTTTAACTGCGCTGATCAAACCGCAATTCGAGTTGGGGCCGGCTCATATCGGCAAGGGAGGGATCGTGAAAGCTTCGCCCGAGGCGATCGCGGCGTTGACCGATGACATCAAGGATTTTTGCTCCGCGAATGGCTGGAAGGTTCTCGGCCTCATTGACAGTCCTATCGAAGGCGGAGACGGAAACAGGGAATTCCTCATTGGCGCGATCAAGTCCGCATAAGCCGCAGGCGGCGCGCCGCGCCGTCCTCGAGATCGGCGAGATCGGCGCGCAAGGCGACGGCGTTGCGCTTCTCGACGGGGAACCCGTCTTCGTTCCGCTGACAGCGCCGGGCGATCGCGCGGTTGTCGACATCCGCGGCGATCGCGGAACGCTCGTTGAAACGCTCGACGAAAGCCCGCATCGCGCGCCGCCGCCTTGCCCGCATTACGGCGTTTGCGGCGGCTGCGCCCTTCAGCATGTGAATGCGGACTTTTATCGCGACTGGAAGCGCGAACGCGTGGTCGAAGCGCTGCGCCGCGCCGGCGTTGAGGCGCCGGTCGAAGAATTGACGGCGACTCCGGCCGCCTCGCGTCGACGGGCGACTTTCACCGCGCGTCAGGCGAAGGATGGGGCGATCATCGGATTCAAGCAAAGACGCACGCGTGATGTCGCGCCGGTCGAAGCATGCCTCGTACTGCATCCGACGCTGCAGGCCGCCTTGCCGAAACTGCGCGCGTTCGCGCGCGCATTTCCGGCGAATGCGTTCCGCCTTTCCGTGACGCTTTGCGACAACGGGTTCGACATAGATATCGGCGGCGATGTCGAGGAGCCGCGCGGCGCCGACCTCGAGCGCCTCGGCAAGGCGTTGGAAGCGGCGGGCGGGCTTCGCTTTTCCCTGCATGGCGAAGCTCTGTTGACCTTGCGCGTCCCGCTTGTTGATTTCGACGGCATGCAGGCGACGCCGCCTCCGGGCGGATTTTTGCAGGCGAGCCGGGAAGGCGAGGCCGCGCTCCTCGCGCTCGTTCGCGAGGCGACGCGCGGCGCGCGCAGGATCGCCGATCTCTTCTGCGGCTGCGGCGCCTTCGCGTTGCCGCTCGCCCGCGAGGCGACCGTTTTCGCCGCCGACGCCGACAAATCCGCGATCGCGGCGCTCGCCGCCGCGGCCGCGCATGCGCAAGCAGCGGGCGTTGCGATTAATCCGGTCAGGACCGAAGCGCGCGACCTTTTCGTCCGGCCCTTGTCGGCGCAGGAGCTCAATCGGTTCGACGCCGTCATTTTCGATCCGCCGCGTGCGGGCGCGGCGGCCCAGGCGGAAGCGCTTGCGAAATCGCCGGTTCCAGCCGTCGCCGCCGTCTCCTGCAATCCGGCGACATTCGCGCGCGACGCCGCCATCCTCATCGCCGGCGGCTATCGGCTCGTCCGCGTGACGCCGGTCGATCAATTCGTCTATTCTCCGCATATCGAACTCGCAGCCGCGTTTGTGAAAGGATGAGCGATGACAGCGGCCGGCGATGCGCCGCGCGCGCGCCCAGCGCTTTCCCGATCGCCGCTTGCGCGCGGCGTTCAAGGGGCGCGCTACGCCGCCGCGCAAATGGCGCGGATCGCCTGGTTTACAGGCCACTATATCGCGGGCCGGCGGTTCATGGGACCGCTCACGAGACCGGGCGAAGCGCCTTATGCGGAGGAATTCGGACCGCTCGACCGCGAGCGCTTAAAGACTTCCTTCCGAGAGCTTTTTCGCGCCGACTGGCGCAATATCGAACGCGGCGAATATAAATTGCCGCGCGAGGCGCGGCGTGCGCCTTCCTTGAAACGCCTGCTGACGCAAAGCCGCGATTATTTTTCCGACGCGCGCGCCGTCGCCCGCCGCCGTCAAGCGCGCGGTCATTCGGAAGTGCTGGGCGAAGGTCGGGACGGGGGCCTGCCGCGCTATTATCTGCAGAATTTTCACTATCAGACGGACGGCTGGCTGTCGGAAAGTTCGGCGGAGCGCTATGACATGCAGGTTGAGACCCTGTTTACCGGCGCGGCCGGCGCGATGCGCCGTCAGGCTCTGCCCGCAATTCGCCGCGCCATCGGCGATCGCGATACCGCCCGGCTTTCCTTTCTCGATCTCGGCTGCGGCACGGGCGGATTTCTCGAAGAAGTCAAAGACAACTGGCCGCTTCTCCATGCGACGGCGCTTGATCTTTCGCCCGCCTATCTCGGCGCGGCGCGGCGCCGGCTCGCGGGCGCGCGGGCCATGCGTTACCTCGAAGCCAATGCGGAGGAGACAGGTCTGCCCGACGCCAGCGTCGATATTGTCGCCGCCGTCTATCTCTTTCACGAATTGCCGCCGGCCGTACGCAAATCCGTCGCCCGGGAGATTGCCCGCATTCTAAAACCCGGCGGCGCGCTGATCGAGGTCGATACGATCCAATATGGCGACGAGCCGGGCCTCGACATTTTGCTCGAAAACTTCCCGCGCGCTTTTCACGAGCCTTATTATGACAGCTATTGCCGCACCGATCTGGCGACGCTGTTTTCGGAAGCGGGATTGAAAAGGAAAGACGAGGCGATCGCCTTTCTTACGAAGGTCTGCGTGTTCGAGAAACGATAGGCGCGTAATTTCTTCGCCGCGCTCATCCGCACTGGCCCCGGTGCAGAAGGGCGTGATCGGCAAGGACGAGCGCCATCATCGCCGCGCCGACGGGGACGGCGCGTATCCCGACGCAAGGGTCGTGACGGCCTTTCGTGACAATTTCCGTCTCCTCGCCGGCTTTCGTGATCGTCCGGCGCGGGGCGAGGATGGAGGATGTCGGCTTCACGGCGAAACGCGCGATAATGTCCTGACCGGTCGAAATGCCGCCGAGAACGCCGCCGGCGTTGTTCGAAAGAAAATGAGGCGCGCCGTCTTTCATGCGGATTTCATCGGCGTTCTCCTCGCCGGTGAGGCGCGCGGCTTCCAGCCCTGCGCCGATCTCGACCGATTTCGCGGCGTTGATCGACATCAGCGCGAAGGCGAGGTCCGCATCGAGCTTGCCATAGACCGGCGCGCCGAGGCCCGCCGGAAATCCGCTCGCAACCACCTCAACGACGGCGCCGAGCGAGGAGCCGCTCTTGCGCGCGGCCTCCAACGCCTCTTCCCATTTGTTCGCAGTCCCGGCGTCCGGACACCAGAAGGGATTCTTCTCCGTCTCCGTCCAGTCAAAGCGCGCGCGGTCAATCGGAATCCCGCCGAGTTCGACGAGACAGGCGCGGATCGTCGCTTTTGCTCCGTAAAGAGAAGAAATGACTTTCGAGGCGACGGCGCCGGCCGCGACGCGCGGCGCGGTCTCGCGCGCCGAAGAGCGCCCGCCGCCGCGATAATCGCGAATTCCGTATTTCGCGTCATAGGTGAAGTCGGCGTGTCCCGGCCGATATTTGTCGCGAATGTCGGAATAGTCCTTTGAGCGCTGGTCGACATTTTCGATCATGAGGCTGATCGGCGTCCCGGTCGTGCGCGGTCCTTCCGTCCGGTCGTCTTCGAAGACACCGGAGAGTATCTTCACCGCATCCGGTTCGCGCCGCTGCGTGACGAATTTCGAGGTCCCGGGCCTGCGTCTGTCGAGCGCCGCCTGAATGTCGGCTTCGGTCAGGGCGATCCCCGGCGGGCAGCCGTCGATGACGCAGCCGATCGCGGGCCCGTGGCTCTCGCCCCAGGTCGTCACGCGAAAGATTCGGCCGAAAGTGTTGACGGACATCAATTCTCCCCGGCATTGCAGGCGGCTAGCACTATATAGAACAACCCGCCCCCTTTGGGTTAATCCATGGGCGAGGCCAAGGAGAGACCATGCCCCGCGCGCCTTTCATTCCGCCGACCCCGAGCGAGGAGGCTTATAGCGCCGACGCCGATCAGGGCGAGGTCTTCACGAGCGCCGACCCGTTCGAGCTTTTCGAGCAGTGGTTCGCGCTCGCGCGCGCGCATGAGATCAACGACGCCAATGCGATGGCTCTGGCCACCGCCGATCGTGAAGCCGCGCCCGATGTCCGCATGGTCTTGCTCAAGGATTTCGATCCTAGAGGCCTGTCCTTCTACACGTCGGAGACGAGCGCCAAGGGCCGGCAGATCGCCGGCAATCACCGCGCGGCGGCGCTTTTCCACTGGAAATCGATCCGCCGGCAGGTTCGATTCCGGGGGCCGGTCGAAAAATTGCCGACGCTCGAAGCGGACGCCTATTTCGCCGAACGCGCCCGCGGCGCGCGCATCGCGGCCTGGGCGTCAAAACAGTCGGCGCCGCTTGCCGACCGCGCCGCGCTCGACGCGGCGATCGCCGCCATGGAGAAAAAATTCGAAGGAAAAGACGTACCGCGTCCGGATCATTGGATCGGTTACCGGCTTGTTCCTGAAGAGATCGAGTTCTGGGTGAACCGGCCGTTCCGACTTCATGACCGGCTGCTTTTTACGCGGTCTGGCAAGGACGGCTGGAACTCGACGCGGCTTTATCCGTAAAGGGAGACGGGCTTTCCGCCCTCTTATCGTTTTGGAGGATTTGGGTTTCAGGCTTGGGCGGCGAACTCGGCGGCGAGGGCGTCGACGAGGTGGTCGATCTGCTCGTCGGTGTGGAGCGGCGTCGGCGTGATACGGAGCCGCTCCGTTCCTTTCGGCACGGTCGGATAGTTGATGGGCTGGAGATAGACGCCGCGGCGCTCGAGCAGGGCGTCGGAGATTTGCTTGCAGCGCCTGGCCTCGCCGACCATGACGGGGGCGATATGGCTTGGGTTGTCCAGGAGCGGGAGCCCGGCGCGCTTGAGGCGTGTCTTGACGGCGGCGACATTGCTTTGATGGGCGGCGCGCTCGGCGTTTGAGGCCATGAGATGGCGCACCGAGGCGAGGGCGCCGGCGACGACGGCCGGCGGGGCGGCGGTCGAGAAGATAAAGCCCGGGGCGAAGCTCCGGACCGCGTCGATCGCCAGCGCGTCGCCGGCGATATAGCCGCCGACGACGCCGAAGCCCTTGGCGAGCGTGCCCTGAATGATGTCGACGCGATGGGCGACGCCGTCGCGCTCGGAGATCCCCCCGCCATGCGCGCCATACATGCCGACCGCATGCACCTCGTCGAGATAGGTGAAGGCGCCGTAGCGGTCGGCGAGGTCGCAGATCGCTTCGACCGGCGCGATCGAGCCGTCCATCGAATAGACGCTCTCGAAGGCGATGATCTTGCGCCGCCCGCCGGCCTGTTTGAGCAGGTCTTCAAGATGGTCCAGATCGTTGTGCCGCCAGATCTTCTTCTCGGCGCGCGAATGGCGGATGCCGGCGATCATCGAGGCGTGATTGTCGGCGTCCGACAGGATGACGCAGTTCTCGAACATGGCGCCGAGCGTCGACAGCGCGGCTTCGTTCGCCGTAAAGCCCGAGGTGAAGACAAGCGCGGCCTGCTTGCCGTGAAGCTCGGCGAGCGCGGCCTCCAGCTCGTCATGGAGAAGCGTCGTGCCGGCGATGTTGCGCGTGCCGCCCGCCCCCGCCCCATAGGCCTCGATCGCCGCGTGCATGGCGTCCTTCACGATCCGGCTCTGGCCCATGCCGAGATAGTCGTTCGAGCACCAAACCACCGCCTCGCGCGCAAGATCGAGAGGGTGAAGCTCGTGCGCAAATCCCGTCCCGTAAAACTTCCGGAAATCCGGGCACATCCCTAACGCCGTCGCCTGCGGAAACGCTCCGGCGCGCCGCTCCATCCGCGCGAAATACCGATACTCTCCCCGCAGCGCCAGATCGCGCAGCCGGTCGTGCATCTCTCGCTCGTAGTCGTCGAACATGGTTGGCGGATCCTGTCTGGCTTTTCTTCTCGGCCAAAGCCCGCCGCCTGTCCAGATGGCTGGGCTTTCCATTCGCGGGCGCACGGGTCGTCGGCAAGGGGAACCGTAGGGGCGGGCGGGCGCCGCCGCCATACGTGCAAATGCTTATGAGCCGCGAATGGCTGGCCCGGCGGGCCCTTTGAGACGGGACCGAGCGCGAGACCGAATCCGCCCTTCGGGGGGCGCCGCCGCGCCGGATTGCCGCAGGATGTCGGGCCCGGCGGATCGGAGCAATCGTTAACGGCGAATGGGGAGCGGCGCACGGGAAGGGCGCTGCGCTTTATGGGCGTGCGGACTTTCGCCTTGCGCCGAGTCACGGCATTGATTGTCGCAGCCGTCCGCGCGCTTTGACCGAAATCAAAGGCGTATCAGGGCAAATCGGCCAAGGGGAGCGCCGGAGCGGGCGGCTGAAACCGACGCATCTATAAAGCACAGAGCGGGCGACCAATTCATGCTTGAAAAAGGCACTGCCGGCGGCGCGCCGGGCGGAAAGGCGTCGGGACCGGCTCCCGGCGCCGACGACGGATATGACGGACCGATTCTCGGGGTGTTTTTGGCGATTGCGTCGCTTCTGGCGCTGATCGTTGCGGCGCGGACCAGCGATCCGAAAATGCAGGTCCACGCATTTGTCTTTCTCGCGGCGTTTCTGATCGGCGGCTTTGCGCTCGGCGTGCGTCATTACGGCGGGCTCGTTTCGGACAAGTCCTCCTACATGTTCGGCGTCGTCAAAGCCGGCGTGATCGCATCGATGTTCTGGGGCCTTGCAGGTTTTCTCGTCGGCCTCGTCATCGCGCTGCAACTCGCCTTCCCGCATTTCATGTATCTGCCGGACGCGCTCTGGGAGAATTTCGGCAGGCTGAGGCCGCTGCACACATCCGCGGTCATTTTCGCATTCGGCGGCAATGTTCTTATCGCGACGTCATTCTATGTTGTGCAGCGCACCACGCGCGCTCGCCTCTGGGGCGGCGTCGCGCCCTGGTTCGTGTTTTGGGGATACAATCTTTTCATCGTCATCGCGGCGACCGGTTATCTGATGGGAATCACCGAGTCGCGCGAATACGCCGAGCCCGAATGGTACGCCGATCTGTGGCTGACGATTGTCTGGGTCGTCTATCTCGCGGTTTTTCTCGGCACGCTCCTGAAGCGGAAAGAACCCCATATCTATGTGGCGAACTGGTTCTATCTCGCCTTCATCGTGACGATCGCCATGCTGCACATCGTCAACAATCTCTCCATGCCGGTCTCGCTGACCGAGTCGAAGAGCTATTCATTATTCTCCGGCGTTCAGGACGCCCTGGTGCAATGGTGGTACGGCCATAATGCGGTGGGTTTCTTCCTCACCGCCGGCTTTCTCGCCATCATGTATTATTTCATTCCCAAACGCGCCGAGCGGCCGGTCTATTCCTACCGCCTTTCGATCGTTCACTTCTGGTCGCTGATCTTCATCTATATCTGGGCGGGTCCGCACCATCTGCACTACACCGCGCTGCCGGAATGGGCGCAAACGCTCGGCATGACGTTCTCGATCATGCTCTGGATGCCGTCTTGGGGCGGCATGATCAACGGCTTGATGACCCTGTCGGGGGCTTGGGACAAGCTTAGAACCGATCCGGTGCTCCGCATGATGGTCGTCTCGGTCGCCTTTTACGGCATGTCGACTTTCGAGGGGCCCGTCATGTCGGTCCGCGCCGTCAACGCCCTGTCCCATTATACGGACTGGACGATCGGACACGTTCATTCGGGCGCGCTTGGATGGGTCGGCTACATCTCCTTCGGCGCGCTCTATTGCCTCGTTCCCTGGCTCTGGAAGAAGAAGCGCCTCTACTCGAACGCGCTCGTCGAATGGCACTTCTGGATTTCGACCATCGGGATCGTTCTCTACATCACCTCGATGTGGGTGTCCGGCATCATGCAGGGCCTGATGTGGCGCGCTTACGACCAGTTTGGCTTTCTTCAGTATTCGTTCGTCGAGACGGTCGCCGCCATGCATCCCTACTACATCATCCGCGCGCTCGGAGGCGGGTTGTTTTTCATCGGCGCGACCATCATGGCCTACAATCTTTGGCGCACCGCGCGCGGCGACGTAAGCGCGCGCGAACAGGCGCCGGCGGGCGGTCTCGCCGCCGCGCCGGCGGAATAGGGGGCGGGCCGAGATGCTCAATCGTCACGAAATCCTCGAAAAGCACGGCCTGCTGCTCACGGTCGCCATTCTTCTCGTCGTCGCCGTCGGCGGCGTCGTCGAAATCGCGCCGCTCTTCTATCTGAAGTCGACGATCGAAAAGGTCGACGGCGTGAGGCCATATACGCCGCTCGAACTTGCGGGGCGCGATATTTACGTGCGCGAAGGCTGTTATGTGTGTCATAGCCAGCAGATCCGTCCGTTGCGCGACGAAGTGGAGCGCTACGGCCATTATTCGCTCGCGGCCGAGAGCATGTACGATCATCCGTTCCAGTGGGGGTCGAAGCGGTCGGGGCCCGATCTCGCGCGCGTCGGCGGAAAATATTCCGACGCATGGCAGCGCCAGCATTTGATCGACCCGCGGAGCGTCGTGCCGGAATCGATCATGCCGCCCTATGACGCTCTCGACAGAACGCCTCTGTCCTATGCGGACATCGCCAAGCGGCTGAAAGCCAACCGCGCCGTCGGCGTTCCCTATACGGATGAGGATATCGAGTTTGCGAAAAAGGATCTTGAAGCGCAGGTTAATCCCTTCTCGGACGATTACGACGCCTTCATGAAGCGTTATCCGAAGGCGAATGTGCGCGACTTTGACGGAAATCCGTCGGAAATCACCGAAATGGACGCGCTCATCGCCTATCTGCAGGTGCTCGGCACAATGGTCGATTTCAAGACCTATGAACCGAAGGAGAACGATCGGTGAAGCCGACCTATGAGCAGCTTTCGCATTTTGCGCAAACGGGCGGCCTGATCCTATTCGTGATCGCCTTCATCCTGGTTCTCGCCTACGCCCTGTCGCCGGCGAACCGTCAGGAATTCGAAGAAGCCCGCCGAATTCCCCTGGAGGACGAGGACGACAACAATGGCTGAGCAGGAAATCGACGAGCACTCGGGCGTCGAGACGACGGGCCATGAGTGGGACGGCATCAAGGAGCTCAACAATCCTCTGCCGCGTTGGTGGCTCCTTGTATTCTATGGGACGATCGCAGTATCGATCGTATACTGGATCCTGATGCCGTCCTGGCCCGGAATCACGGGCTATGCGAAAGGCCTGCGCAACTATTCCGAACGCGATCGCGTCGAGAACGAGGTTGCGGAATTCAACGCCAAGCGCGCCCAAACCATGAACCGCCTGCTCGCCGCGCCTTCGATCGCGGATATCGAGAAAGATCCCGATCTGCTGCAATATACGCTCGCCGCCGGCGGCTCGATCTTCGGCGATAATTGCGCGACCTGTCATGGTGCGGGCGGGCAAGGCGCGCCGGGCTTTCCAAATCTCAACGATGACGACTGGTTGTGGGGCGGGAGTTTTTCCGAGATCGAGCAGACGATCCGCTATGGCGTTCGCTCGGGTAATCCCAAGGCGCATGTGAACGTCATGCAGGCCTACGGCAAGGACGGCGTGTTCAAGCCGGACCAGATCAGCGATCTCGTCGAATATGTGGTGAGCTTGTCCGGGCGCGAAGCCGATCCCGCCGCGGTCGCACGCGCCGCGCCCCTATTCGCCGGAACCTGCGCGGCCTGCCATGGGCCGGACGGCAAGGGCAATCAGTCTCTTGGCGCGCCGAACCTGACGGACGATATCTGGCTCTATGGCGGCGACCGCAAGACAATCCGCCAGACATTGATGTATGGCCGCGGCGGCGTCATGCCGGCCTGGGCGGACCGTCTCTCCGAGGAGCAGATCACAGCGCTCGCGGTCTATGTTCATTCGCTGGGCGGCGGGCAATAGCCGACCCGAAAGGTTGCGTACGACTATGAGCGATACGACCGCAAACGGCGGGGCCGGGCTGGCGAACGCGTCGCACAGCGTCGCCGCCTATGATGTCGACGCGGTGAACAGCGCTGCGCGCCGCCGCCTCTACAAGGCGCGCGCGCCGATTTATCCGAAGCTGGTCCGCGGTTTCTACCGGCGCCTCAAATGGTTCGTGCTTTGCGCGACGCTCGGCGTTTACTACATCCTGCCCTGGGTGCGGTGGCCGCGCGGGCCGGGCGCGCCGGATCAGGCGATTCTTGTCGATTTCCCGCACCGGCGGTTTTATTTCTTCTTTATCGAGCTGTGGCCGGACGAACTTTATTATCTGACGGGCTTGCTCGTGATCGCCGCATTGTCGCTGTTTCTGGCGACCGCGCTGTTTGGACGAATCTGGTGCGGCTACTCTTGTCCGCAGACTGTGTGGACGGACCTGTTCATCGCGGTTGAGCGCCTCGTCGAAGGCGACCGCAACCAGCGGATCAAGCTCGCCAAACAGAAATGGAACGCCGAGAAAATCGGCAAGAAAGCGCTCAAGCACGGACTCTGGCTTTTGATCGGCGCGGCGACGGGCGGCGCGTGGATATTCTACTTCCACGACGCGCCGACGATCTTTCCTCAGCTGTTTACCGGCGAGGCGCCGTTCACAGCCTATTTCTTTCTGGGTCTTCTGACGCTGACGACCTACATCTTCGCGGGCTCGATGCGCGAGCAGGTGTGCACCTATATGTGCCCCTGGCCGCGGATCCAGGCGGCGCTCACAGACGCCGAAACCCTGCAAGTCACTTACAAGCGCGATCGCGGCGAACCGCGGGGCGCGCACAAAAAAGGGCAAAGCTGGGAAGGGCGGGGCGACTGCGTTGATTGCAAAGCCTGCGTCGCCGCCTGTCCGATGGGAATCGACATTCGCGACGGCGCGCAACTCGAATGCATCAATTGCGCCCTTTGCATCGACGCCTGCGACGAGATTATGGAGAAGGTCGGCCGTCCGAGACGTCTCATCGGCTACGACACCGACAAGAATATCGACCGTCGGGCCAAAGGCCAAAAACCCGCCACGCGACTCGTCCGGGCGCGCACAATTCTGTACGCCGTGCTGCTGCTCGCCATTTCAAGCGTGATGGCGTGGTCGCTCGCGAACCGGCAAACGCTTGAAGTCGATGCGCTTCGCGACCGGACGCCGCCCTTCGTGCGCCTTTCCGACGGCTCGATCCGCAACGCCTTCACGATCAAGATCGTCAATCGCGCGCGCGGCGAACGCCCGCTCGTTTTCCGCGTCGACGCCGACCGGCCCGTCAAGCTTTCGGCAGTTGGCGAAACTGTCGAAGGCGATCACGCCGAAATCGTCGCCCCGAGCGATGACGTGCGCTCCATGCGCATATTCGTGACGGTCCCGCCCCGTTCGGCCGATCACGCGACGTTCCCGCTGACCTTCACCCTTGTCGATCCCAAAACCGGAGAAAAAGCGACCCGGCGGTCGACTTTCCTGACGGAGGCGCGCTGATGACTGCGACGAAGAAACTGAATGGCTGGCATGTTCTTCTGATTCTTGTCGGTTTTTTCGGCGTCGTCATCGCGGTCAACGCCTACTTCATCGTCACCGCGCTCGACACCTTTCCCGGCGAGGAGGTGATGCATCCCTATATCAAGGGCCTCAATTATAATCAGGAGATCGAAGAGCGCGCCGAACAGGCCGCGCTCGGCTGGACGGCGGAGATCTCCGGGATCAAGCGCGAGGGCGATGCAGTGCTGATCGATGTCGTCTACCGCGACAGGAACGGCGCGATCATCCCCGATCTCGACGTCAAGGGCGCGCTGAAGCGCACGACCCATGAGGGCGAGGATCAGTCGCTTGAATTCGAACGCGTCGGCGGCGCCTATGTGGCGCGCGCGCAGAAGGCGGGCGCCGGCCTGTGGGATTTCACGGCGGTCGCGGTTTCGCCCAAGGGCGAGCGCTTCGAACTGGAAAAAAGGCTGATGTTGTGACGACGACGGCGCGTTTCGTCGAGGAAAGCCCCGGCTGTCCGAGCGGGCTTGAACCGGCGAGCGAGGCTGCGCCGGTCGCCGATCCCGCGCCTTTCGTGCGCCGCAAGGACGGACGCTCGACGCTGGAGCTCGCCGTTTTCGGCGCAAAATGCGCCGGCTGCATTGCGAAGATCGAAGGCGGCGTTTCAGCGCTGCCGGGCGTCGAATCGGCCCGGCTCAATCTCTCGACCGGCAAGCTGTCCGTCTCCTGGCGCGCGAATGCGGCGGAGCCGAAGGCGGTCGTCGACAAGGTCGTCTCGCTCGGCTATCGCGCCGCGCCCTTCGACCCGGACGCCGCCGCGCGCGAAAAAGACGTCGAAGGACGCAAATTGCTGCGCTGCCTCGCGGTCGCAGGCTTCGCGGCGGCGAATGTCATGCTGCTGTCGATTGCGGTCTGGGCGGGCGAAAACGGCGAGATGGAGACGACGACGCGCACGCTTTTCCACTGGCTTTCCGCCGTGATCGCGTTGCCGGCGGCGGCCTATGCGGGCCGGCCGTTTTTCGAGTCGGCCGTGAGCGCGCTCCGAAAGGGCCGGGCCAATATGGACGTCCCGATTTCGCTCGCCGTGCTGCTGGCTCTGGGGCTCAGCCTTTATGAGACGGCGAAAGGCGGCGTCGACGCCTATTTCGACGCGTCGATGATGTTGCTTTTCTTCCTGTTGATCGGGCGCTTTCTCGATCATCGTCTGCGCGCCAAAGCGCGCGACGCAGCGCAGGATCTGCTCGCCTTGCAATCGCCGACGGCGACGCGACTCGATGCGGACAATATGGCGCGCGCGGTCGCGGCGCGCGAAATCCGCCCGGGCGACATATTGCTGCTGTCGCCCGGAGACCGCGCGCCGGTCGACGGGGAGATTATCGAAGGGCGCTCCAATGTGGATGTCTCGCTGGTCACCGGCGAAAGCGCGCCGGTCGCCATGCAAACCGGCGCGAAACTGCATGCGGGCGCGCTCAACCTTTCCTCGCGGCTTGTGATGCGCGCGAGCGCGACGACGGACGACTCGCTCCTCGCCGATCTCGCCCGGCTTATCGAAGCAGGCGAGCAGACTAAGAGCCGCTATGTGCGCCTCGCCGATAAGGCGGCCTCGCTCTATGTGCCGATCGTACATTCCGTCGCGCTCGCGACGTTCGGCGTCTGGTATTTTCTCGTCGATGCGGGGCTTCGCGTTTCGATGACGAACGCGATCGCCGTTTTGATCATTACCTGTCCGTGCGCATTGGGCCTCGCCGCGCCGGCGGTGCAGGTCGTCGCGACGAGCCGGTTGTTCCGAAAGGGCGTGCTCGTCAAATCCGGCGATGCGCTTGAGCGCCTCGCGAAAGCCGACGCGATCATATTCGACAAGACCGGCACCTTGACGCGCGGGCGCCAGCGGCTCGCGAACGCCGGCGAAATTCCGGCCGCGACGCTTGAAGCGGCGGCGAAGCTGGCGCGCTCGAGCCGTCATCCGCTGTCGCGGGCGATCGTTGCGGCGGCGGGGCCGGGCGTCGTCGCCGAACACGCCGTCGAGCATCACGGTTTCGGCGTCGAGGGCGTCGTAGACGGACGCAAGGCGCGGCTCGGCGCAGCTGTATGGTGCGGCGCGCCGGCGGCGGAAGGTTCGGCCCAAACAGAGACATGGTTCGCCTTCGAGGGCGGCGCGCCGACGCGCTTTGTCTTCGAGGACGAGCTTCGCGCCGACGCCGGCGCTGTTGTGCGCGCGCTCGAGGCGCGCGGATTGTCCGTGACCATATTGTCCGGCGATCTTCAGGCGCCCGCGGCGCGCATCGCCGCCCAGCTCGGCGTTGCGCATTGGCGCGCGCGCGTGACGCCGAAAGAGAAGACGGCCGTCATCGAGGCGCTGGCGGAGAGAGGCGCGAAGACGGCCATGGTCGGCGACGGCCTCAACGACGCGCCCTCGCTCGCCGCCGCTTATGTTTCGCTATCGCCCGGAAGCGCCGCGGATGCGAGCCAGGCGGCGGCCGATTTCGTTTATCAGGGCGATACCCTCGCGCCGGTCGTCGACGCCGTCGACATCGCGCGCAAGGCGCGTCGACGCATGATCGAGAACTTCGCCTTCGCCGCGTTCTATAATCTCTGCGCGGTGCCGCTCGCAGCTTTCGGGTTTGTCACGCCCCTGATCGCGGCGCTCGCCATGTCGGGCTCGTCGATCGCCGTGACGCTGAACGCGCTGCGCCTCGCCGCGCCGGCCGGAGCGAAGCCATGAGCGTTTTGATTTACCTGATTCCGATCGCCCTCTTTCTCGGCGGTCTCGGCCTTGCGGCCTTTATGTGGTCGGTCAAGAGCGGCCAGTATGACGATCTCGACGGCGCCGCCCAGCGTATTCTTCTCGACGACGATCTTGAAGACGAGGCGGACTAGGATTCGCCGCGCCGCCCAAAGGTTTTGACTTGTCTCAAGCCGGGTCCTTGCGCCGCATGCTAGTCGCCGAGGCGGCGCGGCTCGACGCCCGCCCGATTATGGCGGCGATTTGTCGGCGAAGCGCGCCGCCGCAGCGTTCGAGGGAGGCCGGTATGGCGAAATCCGCCCCTTTCACGATCTGGTTTAAGTCTCTGCGGCGGGCGGATGTTCCGAAAGTCGGCGGCAAGAACGCCTCCCTCGGCGAGATGGTCGCCAATCTGTCCGCCAAGGGCGTCAAAGTGCCGGACGGGTTTGCCACGACCGCGGACGCTTATTGGCGATTCGTCGAGGCGAACGGGCTGAAAGAGAAAATCGCCGCGCGGCTGGAAAGCCTGGACGCCGGAAAGGCGGGTCTTGCAGAGACCGGCGCCGCGATCCGTCACGCTTTTCTGAAGGCTGACTGGCCTGTCGAACTTTCAGGCGAAATCGTCGCGCAATATCGCGAACTGTGCCGGCGCGCGAAAATGGAGAACGCCGATGTCGCGGTAAGATCGAGCGCGACGGCGGAGGATCTGCCCGATGCGAGCTTCGCCGGCCAGCAAGAGACATTCTTGAACATACGCGGCGAAGACGCGCTGCTCGACGCCTGCCGTCGCTGCTACGCTTCGCTCTTCACCGACCGCGCGATCAGCTATCGGCGCGCCAAGGGTTTTGACGATATGAAAGTGGCGCTTTCAATCGGCGTGCAGCGCATGGCGCGCGCCGATCTCGGCGGCGCCGGAGTCATGTTTTCGATCGACACGGAAACCGGCTTTCCGAAAGTCGTTCTGATCAACGCCGCCTGGGGACTGGGCGAGAATGTCGTTCAGGGCGCAGTGGACCCCGACGAATACGCTGTGTTCAAGCCGCTGCTGCGCGACGCCGCGCTGTCGCCCATCCTCGAGCGGAAGCGCGGCGGCAAAGGCCGGAAAATGGTCTACGCCTCGAGCGGCGAGCATCCGACAAAAAACGTCCCGACGTCGAAAGCCGAACGCGCGGCGTTCGTTCTGGACGAAGAGGAGATTTTGACGCTCGCCCGCTGGGCGACGATCATCGAGGACCATTATGGCGTCCCGATGGATATGGAGTGGGCGAAAGACGGGCGCACGGGCGAGCTCTTTATCGTGCAGGCGCGCCCTGAAACCGTGCAGTCGCGGCGCGAGGCGGGCGCGCTCAAGACCTATCGGATCCAATCCAAAGGGCGGAAATTGCTGTCCGGACTCAGCATTGGCGATGCGGTCGCGGCGGGCCCGGTCTGCGTAATCGACAGCGCGCGCGATATCGACCGCTTCGTCGACGGGGCCATCCTTGCGACAAAAACAACGGACCCGGACTGGGTGCCGATCATGAAACGCGCCAAGGCGATCATCACCGATCACGGCGGCAGAACCTCCCACGCCGCTATCGTGAGCCGCGAGCTCGGGCTGCCGGCGATCGTCGGAACCGGCGACGCGACGCGAGTCCTGCATGACGAGCAGGAGATTACGGTGTCCTGCGCGGAAGGCGATGAAGGATTTGTCTACGAAGGAATCGCCGAGTTCGAGGCCGAAGAGCTCGATCTCGCCGCCGTGCCCGAAACCAGAACGAAGATCATGCTCAATCTCGCCAATCCGGGCGCGGCGTTCCGCTGGTGGCGCTTGCCTGCGGACGGCGTCGGGCTCGCGCGCATGGAATTCGTCGTCACCAATCACATCAAGATTCATCCCATGGCGCTTCTGGGATTCGACTCATTGAAGGACGAAGAGGCGAAAGCCGAGATCGAAGCGCTCACGGAAGGTTATGACGACAAGGCGGAGTACTTCGTCGACCGTCTGTCGCGGGGGCTCGCACGCATCGCGGCGGCGCGCTGGCCCGATCCCGTCATCATCCGGATGAGCGATTTCAAGACGAATGAATACGCCGGGCTTCTCGGCGGCGCCGAGTTCGAGCCGAAGGAGGAAAATCCGATGATCGGCTTTCGCGGCGCCTCGCGTTACTATTCGCCGCGCTATGCGCCGGGCTTTGCGCTCGAATGCCGCGCGATCAAGCGCCTGCGTGAGACGATCGGCCTCAAAAACGTCATCGTGATGATCCCCTTCTGCCGGTCGCCCGGCGAGGCCGATCGCGTGCTGGAAGTGATGGCCAAAAACGGCCTCAAGCGCGGAGAGGCCGGTCTCAAGGTCTTCGTGATGTGCGAAATCCCCTCAAATGTCATTCTGGCCAAGGAATTCGCGGCGCGCTTTGACGGATTTTCGATCGGCTCGAACGACCTGACGCAATTGACGCTGGGCGTCGACCGCGATTCCGAAGCGCTCGCCGAACTCTTCGACGAACAAAACGCCGCCGTGAAGTGGATGATCGCGCGCGTAATATCCGAAGCGCGCGAAGCGGGCGCAAAGACCGGTCTTTGCGGCCAGGCGCCGAGCGATCATCCCGAATTCGCCGAATTTCTCGTCGAGTGCGGGATTGATTCGATCTCGGTCAGTCCGGACAGCTTTCTGTCCGTCAAACGCCGCGTCGCCGAAGCCGAGAAGAAAAAACGCTAGCGGGCGCTCTCGCTCTGGTCATTCTCGTCAAATCCTCCGCCAAGCGCGGCGTAAAGCGCGGCGACGTTCGAGGCTTCCGCGAGGCGCGCCGCGACAAGCTGCTGGCGCGCTGAATAGTCGGCGCGCTGCGCGTCGAGAACCGACAGATAGCTGTCGACTCCTTCCTTGAAACGCATTTGCGCAAGTTCGAACGTCTTCGCGGCGGCTTTGGCGAGATTGACGGTCGCGTCGAGCTGTTCGTCGATAGTCTGGCGCGTCGCAAGCGCGTCCGCCACATCGCGGAAAGCCGACTCGATCGCCTTTTCGTAATTCGCCATGGCGATGTCGCGGTCGACCCGTGCGCCTTTGAGCTGGGCGAGATTGCGTCCGCCGGCGAAAATCGGAAGGTTTATCTGAGGCGCAAAGCGCCAGACGCCGGCGCCCGGCGCGAAGAGATCGGTAAGATCGGCGCTCGCTGTTCCGGCGCTCGTCGTCAGCAGGATCTGGGGGAAGAAGGCTGCGCGCGCGGCGCCGATATTGGCGTTGGCGGCTTTCAATCTGTCTTCGGCTTCGAGCACGTCGGGCCGCCCCAGAAGAATATCGGATTTGACGCCTGCCGGAATGTCGCGGCGAAGCGCGATATCGGCGAGCCGGCGCTCTTCCTCGATGCCGGGGGGCGGCGCGCCCACAAGAAGCCGCAGCGCGTTTTCGTCGCGGTCGACCTGCGCTCGAAGGCGTGCGGCGTCAGCGCGCGCGCTTTCGATCGACGTGCGCGCGCGCGATACGTCGAGGTCGGTGCCGACGCCGTTGTCGACGAGTTGCTGCGTCAATTCGAGCGAGGCCTGCTGACTCTTGTAAGTCTGTTCTGCGATCGCCAGCAGCTCGCGATCGGCGGCGAGCGCGAAATAGGCGTTCGCGATTTCGGAAACGAGCGTGACCTTCGCCGCCTTGCGCGCTTCGCGCGTGGCGAAATATGTCTCCAGCGCCTGTTTGTTGAGGCTTCGCACCCGCCCGAAAAGATCGAGTTCGTAGGAAGAAACGACGCCGCTGACATTATATTGCTCGATAATCGTCGGTGTCCCGCCGCCTGCGGTCTGCCGGCCGACGACGCCGGTCGATGCGTTCGGCCCGAGGCGTTGGCGCGAATAGCCAGCGGTCGCATCGACGTTCGGAACAAGCGCCGAACGCTGCACATGATAGAGCGCGCGCGCCTTTTCCACATTCAGGATGGCGACGCGATAGTCGCGGTTGTTTTCAAGGCCGGCTTTGATCAGCGCCTGTAATTTGGGATCGGTGAAGACGTCGCGCCATCCGACGAGCGCGGCTTCCTCGCCGGTTCGCTGATCCGCATAAGGCAGAATATCCGGCGCGGGGAAAATCGGCCGGTGATATTTGGGCGCCATGCCCGCGCAGGCCGAGAGCGCCGCGCCGGAGAGCAGAAGCGCCGCAAGACGCGGAAGCGATGCGCGCGCCATGGGCCTACTCCGCCGCCGCGGGCGCCGATGCCGCTGCCGCCGGCGCCTTTTTGCCGGCGAAGATGCGCCGGACGAGAACGTAGAAGAGCGGGGTGAAGAAGAGGCCGAGGGCGGCGGCCGTCAGCATGCCGCCGAGCACCGCCTCGCCGATCTCATTGCGCCCGCGCGCGCCGGCGCCCGCGCTCATCACGAGCGGCAGCACGCCGAGGCCGAATGCGAGCGAGGTCATGATGATAGGACGCAGCCGGACGCGCGCCGCCTCCCGCGCCGCTTCGAACGCGGTTCTTCCCCGTTCCTCAAGGGTCTTTGCGAATTCGACGATCAAGATGGCGTTCTTCGTCGAAAGCCCGATCGTCGTCAAAAGCCCGACCTGGAAGAAGATGTCATTGGAAAGGTTGCCCAAATAGGCCGCGATGACGGCGCCCATCAGACCGAGCGGGACGACAAGCAGCACGGACACCGGCACCGACCAGCTTTCATAGAGCGCGGCGAGACACAGGAAGACGACAAGGATCGACAGCGCATAGAGCGCCGGCGCGCGCGCGCCTGTCTCGCGCTCCTCGGCGGAGATTCCCGTCCAGTCGACGCCGAAGCCCTGGGGCAGCTTCCTGGCGATTTCTTCGATGGCTTTCATCGCCGCGCCGGAGCTCACGCCCGACGCCGTCGAGCCGATGATTTCGCGCGAGGGCACGCCGTTATAGCGTTCGAGTTTGGGCGAACCGTATGTCCACGAGGTCGTCGCAAAGGACGAGAACGGCACAAGCTCGCCCGTCGCGTTCGGAACACGCCACATTTTGAGATCTTCCGGCGTCATGCGGTAGGGCGCGTCTGCTGCGACATAGACGCGCTTGATGCGCCCGCGGTCGAGAAAGTCGTTCACATAGACGCCGCCCAGCGCCGTTCCGAGCGTCGTGTTGACATCCGACGGCGAAACGCCCATCGCCTCCGCGCGCTGATAGTCGATATTGACTTTGAATTCCGGCTCGTCCTCGAGGCCGTTTGCGCGCACGCCCACCAGCCTCGGGTCCTGATTGGCGAGAGTGAGGAGTTCGTCGCGCGCGGCCATCAGGGCCTGATGGCCCTGTCCGCCGCGATCGGTCAGGTAGAAATTAAAACCGTTGGCCTGGCCGAGTCCCGGAACTGCGGGCGGCATGAAGGCGAAGATACGCGCGTCGCGGACCGTCGACAGCGCGCGCATCGTGCGTCCGGCGATCGCCTGCACGGATTGTCCAGGCTTTCTGCGCTTGCTCCAGTCGCGCAACTGCACGAACGCCATGCCTGCGTTTTGTCCGCTTCCGGAAAAACTGAAACCGGTCACCGTGAAATAGGAGCGGACGGTGTCTGCTTCGTGCTCGCGGAAATATTTCTTGATCTGATCCATCACCGCGGACGTGCGCTCGCTGGTTGCGCCCGGCGGCAATTGCGCCTGGACGAGCATGAGACCCTGATCCTCGTCGGGGAGGAAAGACTGCTGGATGTGCGCGAAGCCGAAACCGGTCGCGAGGCTGAGCGCAGCGAAAATCGCGATGAATCGGGCGGGCCGTTTAAGCAGGAGGCCGACGCCCTTGTCGTGACTCTTTGCGGTCGAGGCGAAGCCGGCGTTGAACATGCGCAGCGGCCGCGACAGCCGCGCGCGCAGGGAGCCGGGCTTGGGGTCTGCGCTGGCGTCGTGCGGCTTCAACATCGTGGCGCACAAAGCCGGCGTCAGGATGATGGCGGCCATCACCGAGAGCGCCATGGCGGAAACCAGCGTTATGGAGAACTGACGATAGATGACGCCCGCCGTTCCTCCGAAAAACGCCATAGGCACGAAAACGGCGGAGAGACACGCGCCGATCCCGATCAGCGCGCCAGTGATTTGCGACATGGATTTTCGCGTCGCTTCCAGCGGCGGCAGGCCTTCCTCGTCCATGATCCGGTGCACGTTCTCGATAACGACAATCGCGTCGTCGACGAGCAGTCCGATAGCCAGAACCATGGCGAGCATGGTCAGAGTGTTTATTGAGAAGCCGAAGGCGTAGAGAAGGGCGATCGCGCCGAGCAAAACCACCGGCACGGTGACCATCACGATCGATGTCGCGCGCAGGTTCTGCAGGAAAAGGAACATGATGACGGAGACGAAGAACGCCGCTTCGATCAGCGTCTTGATGACTTCCTTGATCGATTCTCGGACGAAAGGCGTCGTGTCGTAGGGAAAGACGACCTTCATCTTCGGCGGAAAAAACTGCGCGAGCTCTTCGACGCGCTCCCTTACCAGGCGCGCGGTCTCAAGCGCGTTGGCGCCGGGCGCGGCCTGAATCGCAAGTCCGGAGGAGGCCGTGCCGTTGAATTCGGCGTTCGATCCGTAAGAATCGCTGCCGATCTCGACGCGGGCGACGTCGCCGACCGTCACTTGCGAGCCGTCAGGCAGCGTGCGCAGCGAGATCGCGCGGAACTCTTCCGGCGTCTGCATGAGCGAACGAACGGTGATGGTCGCGTTAAGCTCCTGGCCCGGCACGCTCGGATTGCCCCCGAGCTCGCCGCCTGTCACTTGCGTGTTCTGCGCGCGAATAGCGTTTACGACATCGGACGGAGAAATCTTGTAGTAAGCGAGCGCGTTCGGATTGAGCCAAATCCGCATGGCGTATTGCGACCCGAAGATGCGCACGGTGCCGACGCCCTGAACGCGGCTGATCGGGTCCTGCATGTTCGTCGCGATGTAATCAGCGAGATCGGTGCGCGACATCGATCCGTCGGTCGTCGTCAGGCCGACCAGCATGAGAAAGCCCGAGCGCGCCTTGTTGACGACGACGCCGCGCCGCTGAACTTCCTGCGGCAGCAGCGGCGTGGCGAGCGCGAGCTTGTTCTGAACCTGAACCTGCGCGATGTCGGGATCGGTCCCCGACTCGAAGGTCAGCGTCATCGACATGCGGCCGTCCGCGCTCGAATCCGCGGAGATATATTTGAGATGATCGAGCCCCTTCATCTGTTGCTCGATCACCTGCGTCACCGCGTCTTCGACCGATTTCGCCGATGCGCCCGGATAGGTCGCGCTGATCGTGATCGAAGGCGGCGCGATGTCGGGATATTGCTCGATCGGCAGGCCCATCAGCGCAATGGCGCCCGCCAGCATCGCGATGATCGCGATGACCCAGGCGAAAACCGGCCGGCCTATGAAGAAATTCGCCACGCTTTACCGCCTTCGGCTCTGATCTATCTGAGGCCGCTATTCGGTCCGCCGCCCTCTATAGCGCCGGCGGCGACTTTGGAGGTCTCTACGGGTTTGACCGGCTGTCCCGGCCTGAAATGCTGGAAGCCGTCAACGATGAGTTTGTCGCCCGGCTGAAGACCGGCGAGGATGATCCACCGGTTGCCCACGGCGCGGCCGGTTTCGACGCGGCGCTGCTCCGCCTTGCCGTCCTGTCCGACGACATAAGCGAGGCCGCCGCCGTCCGGCGCGCGCATGATCGCGGCTTGCGGCGCGAGAATGGCGTCCTTGCGCACGCCTTCCACGACTTCCGCGCGCACGAACATGCCCGGCATCAGGAGATCGTCCGGATTCGGAAAGACAGCGCGGAGGGTCACCGATCCTGTCGCCGGATCGACATTGGTTTCTTTCAACTCAAGCTTGCCCTTGCGCTCGTAATCGCTGCCGTCCTCCAGATGCAAAGTGACGTCGAGTTCGTTGCCGTCATCGGTCGCCAACTCACCCGCGGCGAGTTTGCGTTTCCAGTCGAGAATCTCCGCGCTCGACTGGGTGAGATCGACATAGATCGGATCGAGAGCGTTGATGACGGCGAGCTCCTGCGCCTGATCAGCCGTGACGAGCGCGCCGACGGTGACGAGCGTGCGGCCGATGCGGCCGTCGATCGGCGCCTTGATGGTGGTGCGGTCGAGATTGATGCTGGCGCTGTCGCGCGCGGCTTCCGCGGCTTTGACGTCCGCGCGCGCCTGACGCGCCGCGGCGACGGCGTCGTCAAAATCCTGTTCGCTGACCGCCTTCGCCTTGACGAGGCGCTGATAGCGCTGCGCGCGCGCCTCCGCCGCGGCGGCGACGGCCTTCGCGCGTTGCAACGCCGCTTCGGCGCTTTCGAGCGCAGCTTCATAGGGCGCCTTGTCGATCTGATAGAGCGGGTCGCCGCGTTTGACGGCCGCGCCTTCCTTGAAGAGGCGTTGGGCGATGATCCCGGAGACCTGCGGCCGGACCTCGGCGACCTGATAGGCGGCGGTGCGGCCGGGAAGCGTGACGGTGAGCGTCGCCGGCTGCGCCGCGACGGTTTCAACGCCGACTTCGGGCGCAGGAAAGGCGGCTTGCGGGTCCTTCTGGGTCTTCGCGCCGCAACCGCTTGCGGCCAAAGCCAGCGCGGCCAGCGCGATCGCCAGAGACTTGTTACACAACACGGACATTCGATTCCCCGAAATTGGGACCCCAATAAGCGCCAGATGGTTAAAGGCGGCTTGCGCGCCTTGATTAGAGCGAACGTTTATTCTATCTCCGTCGAACCAGAGTCAAGCGGCGGCGGCGATAATTTTTTGCGACGCATCATGAGACAGGCGGACTTATGGCGGTGAGCGAGGCGGCGGCGAAGAGCGGCGAAGCGCGAGAGCGCCTGCTTCAGGCCGCGGAACGCTGCTTTGTCGCCAGCGGATTTCATGGCGCGCGCATGGCGCAGATAGCCAAGGAAGCCCGGATGAGTCCCGGGCATATTTATCACTATTTCGAGAGTAAGGAGCAGATCATCGCCGAAATGGTCCGCGCGCATGTCGACGAGAAGCAGGCGATGCTCGAAAGCTATGAACGGGCCGGCGGGCGGGCGGTCGAGTTGATGGTGGAGAATCTCGAAGAGAGCGTCGATTCAAGCACCGATCCGTTCTGGTCCGCCCTGATGCTGGAGATGACCGCCGAAGCGACGCGCAATCCGGCCATCGCCTCGATCCTGCGCGCAACGGACGAGGAAATGAAAGGGCGCGTTCTCGCCTGCCTGTCGGAGGCGGTCGACGCGGACGATCTCGAAACGCGCCTCGAACTTTTGATCGCGCTGTTCCAGGGGATCGGCATCCGCAACATCCTCAACCCCGGTCTCGACAAGGCGGCGGCGGTGCGTCTGGTGCGCGGCGTCGTCGAGCACCTGTTTCCCAAATCCGGATCGGCGGCCGCGGAAAGCCCGCGCGCCCCGAACAAGCGCTGATCGCCCGCATCCGGACGATCGACGCGATTTCCTGCTGCCATAAGCTTTTTCTTCCAAGCTTCGCCGGGGGATATTGAAGTTCTTGCAATGCCTCCGAAAATCTTGAAATGAGGGGCGATCAACAAGAAGAAGAGCATAGCCATGTCGCAACTGATTCCGGTCGAACCTTTCGACTGCGTCGTTTTCGGCGCGACAGGCGATCTTGCTCTGAGGAAGCTCATGCCCGCGCTCTATCACCGCTGGCGCGACGGGCAGATTCCTGAAAATTCGCGGATTGTCGGCGCCTCGCGTTCCGAACTTGACGCGGCGTCCTACCGCGCGCTGGTGCGCGAGAAATTTATCGAGTTTTTCCCGAAGGAGGAGATCGACGAAACGGCCTGGAAGGGATTCATCGAGCGCGTTTCCTATTGCCCGCTCGATGTCGACAAGGCCGATTCAAACTGGCCGCGGCTCGCGGGCGAGCTCGACGCCGCGCCCGGAAAGAAGCGCGTTTTCTATTTCGCCCTGCCGCCTTCGCTCTATGGCGATGTCGCCGCGAACATCGTCAAGGCGGGCCTGAAAACGCCGGAAACGGCCGTCGTCCTCGAAAAGCCGATCGGCTCCGATCTCGCCTCCGCGCGCGCGATCAACGACGCGGTCGGGCGCAGTTTCGAGGAGCGGCAGGTCTTCCGGATCGACCATTATCTCGGCAAGGAGACCGTGCAGAACCTGCTGATCCTGCGCTTCGCCAATTCGATCTTTGAGCCGGTGTGGAATGCGAGCGCCATCGATCACGTTCAGATCACCGTGAACGAAACGGTCGGGGCGGGAAGCCGCGCGGCCTATTATGACAAGTCGGGCGCGCTGCGCGACATGGTGCAAAACCACCTGTTGCAGCTTCTCTGTCTCGTCGCGATGGAGCCGCCGCTCGATCTCGTCGCCGACACCGTGCGCGACGAAAAGATCAAGGTGCTTCGGGCGCTGCGGCGGTTCACCGCAAAGTGCGCCGACGAAGACACGGTGCGCGGACAATATCGGGCGGGCTCGGTCAATCTCGAACCGGTCGCAGGCTATGAAGAAGAACTCGGCGGCCCGAGCCGCGCGGAGACCTTCGTCGCGATCAAGGCGCATGTGGACAACTGGCGCTGGGCGGGCGTGCCTTTCTATTTGCGCACCGGCAAACGCATGAGCGAGCGCAAGTCTGAGATCGTCATTCAGTTCAAGGACGTCGCGCATTCGATCGTCGGCAAGGAAGCGGGCAAGCTTGCGCCGACGCGCCTTGTCATTCGTCTGCAGCCTGACGAAGGCGTCAAGCTGCTGCTAATGACGAAGGAGCCGGGGCCGGGCGGGCTTCGCCTGCGCTATGTGCCGCTCAATCTCAGTTATGCGGCGACGTTCACCGAACGCTATCCCGACGCTTACGAGCGGCTGTTGATGGCGGTGGTGCGCGGCGACCTTGGCCTGTTCATGCGGCGCGACGAGGTTGAAGCGGCGTGGTCCTGGGTCGACGGCATCCTCGAGGCTTGGGAGAACGACGGCGGTCGGGTGCTGCCTTATCCCGCCGGAACGGACGGGCCCAACCGCGCGGCGGTGCTTCTCGGTCGCGATGGCCGTGAGTGGTTCGATGGCGTCTGAACCGGCGCTGATCGTCTTTTCCTCGCGCGAACACATGGCGGCGCGTCTGGCGGAGTTGATCGCCGCGGCGGCGGCGAGCGGCGCCTCGGGGGAAGACTCCGGAGAAGTGGCTGTGTCGGGCGGCGCGACGCCGGGCGCGACATATGAGGCGCTCGCGTCCAAACCTTTGCCATGGCGGAAGATCCGGCTGACGCTCGTCGACGAACGCTGGGCGCCGCTTGCGCATCCGCGGTCGAATGAGGGGTTCGTCCGAAAGGCGTTCGCGGCGGCGCGAGACCTTCGCATCGCCGGGCTCTACGCCGACGCAAAGACGCCCGAAGAGAGCGTCGCGGCGGTCGCGGAAAGACTTGGCGAACGCCGCAAGCCGTTTGACGCGGTTGTTCTCGGCATGGGGCCGGACGGACATACGGCCTCCTGGTTTCCGTATGCGGACGGATTACAAAGGGCGCTTGAAAGCGAGGACCGCGTTTGCGCCATTCGCGCGCGCAGGAGCGAGGTCACCGGCGAGGAAGTCGCGCGCATGACGCTGACGCTATCGGCGATCAAGGACGCCCGATTCATTATCTTGATGCTAACAGGAGACGAAAAGCGCGCCGTATTCGAGCGGGCTCTCGGACCCGGACCTGTCGAAGACATGCCGGTCCGCGCCATTCTTCGGGCGAGGCCCGATCTTTGGGCGTGCTGGTCGCCTTGAGGAGACGGATATGGCTGAATTGAACGCAACGCTGGCGCGCGTGACTGACCGGATTCGCGAGCGCAGCCGCAAGACGCGCGACGCCTATCTGAAGCTGATGCGCGATCAGGCGGGGGAAGGGCCGCGCCGGCGCGTTCTTTCCTGCGGCAATCTCGCCCACGCCGCGGCGGGCTGCGGGCCGGAGGACAAAAAGGCGCTCGCCCAAGGCGGCGGCCCCAATGTCGCGATCGTGACCGCCTATAACGACATGCTGTCGGCGCATCAGCCGCTCGGCGCTTATCCGGAAATGATCAAGCGGGCGCTGCACGAAGTCGGCGCGACGGCGCAGGTGGCGGGCGGCGTTCCTGCGATGTGCGACGGGGTCACGCAGGGCCAGCCCGGCATGGATCTGTCGCTGTTCTCGCGCGACGTTATCGCGCTCGCGACGGCTGTTTCTCTCTCGCACAATGTTTTCGACGCCGCGCTGATGCTCGGCGTTTGCGACAAGATCGTACCCGGATTATTTATCGGCGCGGCGCGCTTTGGCTTTCTCCCGGTCATGTTCCTGCCGGCGGGGCCGATGACATCGGGTCTCGCCAATGACGAAAAGGCGCGCGTTCGCCAGCTCTACGCCCAAGGCAAAGTCGGGCGCGACGAGCTCCTCGCCGCGGAAAGCGCGAGCTATCATTCGCCCGGGACCTGCACATTCTACGGCACGGCGAACTCCAATCAGATGATGATGGAGGTGATGGGGCTGCACCTGCCGGGCTCGGCCTTTGTCAATCCGGGCACGCCGCTTCGCGCGGCTTTCGTGAAGGATACGGCCAGACGCGTCGCCGCGATGACCGCGCTCGGAGACGGGTACATTCCCTTTTTTGAAGTCGTCGACGAGCGTGCGATCGTCAACGCCATTGTCGGTCTTCACGCGACCGGCGGGTCGACCAATCACGCGATCCATCTGGTCGCCATGGCGCGCGCGGCCGGCATTATCATAAACTGGGACGACTTCTCCGATCTCTCCCGTGCGACGCCGCTGCTCGCGCGGATTTATCCGAACGGATTTGCCGACGTGAATCGGTTCCATGCGGCGGGCGGGCTGCCCTTCGTCATTCGCGAACTTCTCGACGCCGGGCTTCTCCACGAGGATGTGACGACGTCGATGGGGAAGGGGCTTCGTTTCTATGCGGAGGAAGCCTTTCTCCAGGGAGAGGCGGTCGCCTGGCGCCCGGCCGCGGCGCGGTCGGCGGATAAAGACGTTCTGCGGCCGGTCTCAGATCCCGCCCAGCCGACGGGCGGCCTCGCGCTTCTCTCCGGCAATCTCGGCCGGGCTGTCATAAAGGTCTCCGCGGTGAAGCCGGAGCGGCGCGCCGTCGAGGCGCCCGCCATCGTCTTTCACTCGCAGGACGATCTGATGGCGGCGTTCAAACGAGGAGAGCTTGAGCGCGATTTCATCGCCGTCGTCCGCTTTCAGGGGCCGAAAGCCAACGGCATGCCCGAGCTTCACAAGCTGACCCCGCCGCTCGGCGTCTTGCAGGACCGCGGCTTCAAAGTCGCGCTTGTCACGGACGGGCGCATGTCGGGCGCGAGCGGCAAGGTGCCCGCCGCGATCCATTTGACTCCGGAGGCGCTCGACGGCGGTCCGCTGGCCAAAGTCGAAACGGGCGACATCATCCGTCTCGACGCGGACGAAGGCCGTCTCGAATTGCTCGTCGACGAAGCGGAGCTTGCGGCGCGCGCGCCGGCCGCCGCCGATCTTGAAAGCCAGCGCTTCGGCCTTGGCCGCGAGCTCTTCACGGGATTTCGCGCGCTCGTCGGCGGCGCCGAAAGCGGCGGCATGACATTTCTCCTGGAAGAGCGCGCATAGGCGCCGCGCGGCGGAAGGCGTTAACGCTGACGGCTTGCCGCGGCGCGCCCGGCCCCTCTAACATCGGCCCGAAAGGGAAAGAGGCGGGATGACGAACGCGCAGCCAAAGACTGAAGAGCCCACCGGCACGCTCGCCGTCGCGCTCGAGCACGCCGAACGCCTTCTCGCCATATCGCCCGATCTCGCCGAAGAGCAGGCGCGCGAAATCCTGAAGGTCATTCCCGGCCAGCCGGACGCCGAAGTCCTGATCGCGTCGGCGCAACGGCGCAAAGGCGACCCCGAAGCGGCGCGCGCGGCGATGGAGAAAGCGCTCGCCCGCAATCCGAAATGGGCGAAAGCCAGGCTCGAACTCGGCCTTGCGCTCGCCGCGCTCGGCGAAGGCAAAAAGGCGATTGCGGAGATCGAGCGCGCTCTTTCGATCGATCCGGCGCTGGCGAATGGCTGGCGCGCGCTCGGCGACCAGCTCACGCTCGCCGGCGACATCGAAGGCGCCGACCGCGCCTATATGCGGCATATAAAGTCCTCGACCAAGGATCCCGTGCTGCTCGAAGCGGCCAGCGCGCTGGTCGACGGACGCATCGCCGTCGCCGAACAGCTGACTCGCAATTATCTCAAACAGCATCCGACGGATGTCGCCGCGATCCGCATGCTGGCCGAGATCGCCGCGC
Source organism: Alphaproteobacteria bacterium (assembly GCA_016125425.1). Classification (GTDB taxonomy): domain Bacteria; phylum Pseudomonadota; class Alphaproteobacteria; order Caulobacterales; family Parvularculaceae; genus Amphiplicatus. The sequence continues at coordinate 5,664 of WGLT01000011.1, read as the reverse complement.
GGGTCGGGCGCTATCATGATGCGGTGACCTTGCTGAAGCGGTGCCTTGAATTGTCGCCAAGCTTCGCCGCCGCCCGACACAATCTCGCCATCGTCCAGTTGCGTGTGAGCAATGTGGCGGAGGCTCTCGAAGAGACGCGCACCCTATTGAAGACCGACGCGCGCAATCCGAATTACCGCACGCTCTATTCGGCGGCCCTCGTGCGCATCGGCGAATTTGAAGAAGCGATCCGGAATTACGAGATCCTTCTCAAAGAATATCCGAACCAGCCGAAATCATGGATGAGTTTCGGTCATGCGCTCAAAACCGTCGGGCGCACCGGAGAATGCATCGAGGCCTATCGCCGTGCGATTCGCATGATGCCGACGCTGGGCGAGGCCTATTGGAGCCTCGCCAATCTCAAAACGTTCCGGTTTGAGGACGAGGAGATCAAGGCGATGCGGGCGGCGCTTGCGCGCGCTCACCTTGAAGAAGAGGACCGGCTGCACCTTCTCTTCGCGCTCGGCAAGGCGCTCGAGGACCGCGGCGAATACGCCGAATCCTTCGCGTGTTATGACAAGGCCAACGCGCTGCGCCAGTCGCAGATCATTTATGACGAAGAGGACGCCACCGAACGGCTTGATCGTCCGCGCAAGGTCTTCACGCGCGCCCTGTTTGAAGAGCGGAAAGGGCAGGGATGCCCGGCGCCCGATCCGATCTTCGTCGTCGGCCTGCCGCGCGCCGGCTCGACGCTGATCGAACAGATCTTGTCGAGCCATTCCAAGATCGAGGGCACTTCGGAGCTGCCCGACATCATGTCCATCGCAAAAAGACTCGGCGGGCGATCGAGGGCGAGCGAGGAATCAAAATATCCCGAGATCGTCGCGACACTGTCCGCCGACCAGCTCGCCGAGCTCGGCGCGGAGTATATCGAGCGCACGCGCGTCCAGAGAAAGACCGACAAGCCCTTCTTCATCGACAAGATGCCCAACAACTTTTCTCATATCGGGCTGATCCGGCTGATTTTGCCGAATGCGAAAATCATCGACGCGCGCCGGCACCCGCTCGCCTGCTGTTTCTCCGGCTTCAAGCAGCATTTCGCCCACGGGCAGTATTTTTCCTACGGCCTCGATCGCATCGGCCGCTATTATCGCGACTATGTCTTCCTGATGAAGCATTTCGACGAGGTGTTGCCCGGCGCCGTCCATCGGGTCATTCACGAAAAGCTCGTCGCCGACCCCGAGGGGGAGATCCGGCGGATGCTCGACTATTGCGGCGTCCCGTTCGAACCCGCCTGTCTCGAATTTCACAAGACGGAGCGCGCCATCCGGACGGCCAGCTCCGAACAGGTCCGCCGGCCGATCAGCGACGCCGGCCTCGACCAGTGGCGCCATTACGAACCATGGCTCGGCCCGCTCAAGGCGGCGCTAGGCGATGTCCTCGACGCCTATCCTGAGACGCCATAGCCGACTGTCGCGGCCCCTATTCGCACAGGAAATAGGAACGTTTGCGCCACACCGCGCCAGAAAATCGCCCTTCGCAATTGCAACAAGATTGTGACAGGGGGAGCCGCGGATTACGCTGCCTCCTCATCGCGCGGTTTTGAACCGCGCACCCAAGGGCAGGAGAGGGGCATGGCAAAGCCGATGAATCAGCAAACACGCACAGCGCGCGGACGCGCCGCGGCGCCCATGGTCAAGGGATTGCTTCTCGCTTCTTCCATGCTGACGGGGCTGTCGATCGCCTCTCCGGCCAGCGCGCAGGACACGCAACCGGCCGCGAAGAAAGGCGGCGTCGACGTCATCGTCGTCACCGCGGAAAAACGCGCTCAAAGCATCCAGTCCGTGCCGTTGTCGATCATCGCGATGGACACGAAAAAACTCGATCAGCTCGTCGTCGCGGACTTTAATGACTACTCGAAGTTTTTGCCGAGCCTGAGCTTTCAGTCGACCGGCCCTTCGGCGATCAACCTATACATGCGCGGCGTCGCCAGCGGCGGCGACGGCAACCATTCGGCCTCCCTGCCCAGCGTCGGCGTCTATCTCGACGAGCAGCCGGTGACGACCATTCTCGGCTTCCTGCCCGTTCATATCTATGACATCCAGCGCGTCGAAGCGCTCGCCGGCCCGCAGGGCACGCTCTACGGCGCGAGCTCCGAATCGGGCACGCTGCGCATCATCACCAACAAGCCGGATACGTCGAAATTCGAGGCCGGCTATGACTTCGAGGGCAACAAGGTCGATCACGGCGGCTGGGGCTATCAGTTCGAAGGCTTCATGAACCAGCCCCTGTCGGACCGCGCGGCGATCCGTCTCGTCGGCTATTACGAAAAAGACGCCGGCTATATCGACAACGTTCTCGGTTCGCGCACTTATCCCACGTCGGGCATCACGCGCACCAACGCCAATCTCGTCAAGAAGGATTTCAACGACGTCGAAACCGTCGGCGGCCGCGCCGCATTGAAGATCGACCTCGACGACAACTGGACGATGACGCCGACCGTCATGGGCCAGCAGCAGATCGTTCACGGCGTGTTCGCCTTCGATCCGAAAGTCGGCGACCTTCAGGTGAACCGCTTTAACCCGGATTATTCGAAGGACCGCTGGGTGCAGGCGGCGCTGACGCTGGAAGGCAAGATCGGCAATTTCGATCTCACCTATGCCGGCGCCTATCTGAAGCGTCAGATCGATTCCCGGTATGACTACACGGATTACGCCTATTATTACGACGTGCTTTACGGCTATGGCGCGTATTTCTACGGCAATGGCGGGTCGACCGACTATATCGACCCGACGCAATATTATGTCGGCGAAGACGGTTTTACGAAGTACAGCAACGAATTGCGCATCCAGTCCCCGCAAGGCGAACGCGTTCGCTTTACTGCGGGTCTGTTCATGAACCATCAGGTTCATGACATCCAGCAGGACTACAAGGTCGACAATCTCGCCGACATTCTCGAAGTGCCCGGCTGGACGGATACGATCTGGCTGACCGAACAGACGAGAACCGATCGCGACTATGCGATCTTCGGCCAGGCGGAATTCGATCTCACCGACAAGCTGACTTTTGTCGGCGGCGTTCGCGGCTACAAATACAAGAACTCGCTCGTTGGATTCTTCGGCTACAACGACACCGTGAGCAGCAAGACGGGCGTCGCCGCGTGTTTCGGTCCGGCGATCGTGCCGGGTTCTCCGTGTACGAACCTCGACAAGACGGTGCAGAATACGGGCGAGACCCACAAGCTCGGCCTCACCTATCATGTCACCGGCGACAAGATGCTTTACTTCACCTATTCGACCGGTTTCCGGCCTGGCGGCGTCAACCGCCGCGGCACGCTGCCGCCCTATCTCGAAGACAAGCTCATCAACTATGAAGTCGGCTGGAAGACGCAGTGGGCGGATCAGCTGATCTTCAACGCCACTTTCTTCCTCGAGAAGTGGAAGGACTTCCAGTTCCCGATCCTCGGCCAGAACGGCCTCACCGAGATCAAGAACGCCAACCAGGCGCGCATTCTCGGCATCGAGGGCAATGCGACCTGGGCGCCGGTGGACGGCCTCACCTTCGACGGCGCGTTCTCGATCACCGACGCCAAGCTGACCGCGAATTATTGCGGTTTTGTCAACACCACAACGGGCTTGCCGGAAACGAATTGTCCTTCTCCGGAAGCGCCTGACGGCACGCGCCTGCCGGTGGTGCCGCGGTTCAAGGGTAATCTTACCGCGCGCTATGAATGGCCGGTCGGCTCGGCGATGGCGCATATTCAAGGAACCGTGTCCGGTCAGTCAAACAGCCGGTCGAGTCTGCTCGTCCTCGACCAAAGCATTCTCGGCGACCAGAAAGGCTATGTGATCGCCGACTTCACGGCGGGCCTCAAGAAAGGGTCCTGGTCGCTGGAGGCTTATCTTTCCAACGCCTTCGACAAGCGCGCCGACCAATTCGATTTCGTCGCCTGTACGATCACGACTTGCGGCCAGCGCGCCTATACGGGCACGAACCGTCCGCGGACGATCGGCGTCAGATTCGGCCAGCGATTCTAGACGATCGCGGGCAAGGGGCGGACCGGGCGCGGGATCACAAGATCCCGCGCTTGTGTTTTTCGCCGGGCCGGTTGAAGCTTCTCGACGCGACGATCTGAAAGGCGACCGTGACAGCGGCGAAACCGACGAAATCGCTCGGCTTCTGGATGGCGACGGCGCTTGTCGTCGGGAACATGATCGGTTCGGGCGTGTTTCTTTTGCCCGCGACGCTCGCCCCCTTCGGCTGGAACAGCGTCCTCGGCTGGCTGGTGACCATCGCCGGCGGGCTGTGCCTTGCCTATTCCTTTTCGTCGCTAGCGAAATCGATGCCCAAGGCGGGCGGGCCCTACGCCTTTACGCGCGCCGCTTTCGGACCCGCGCCCGCTTTTCTCGTCGCCTGGAGCTATTGGATTTCGGTCTGGGTCGGCAATGCGGCGGTCGCGACCGGCACGGTCAGCTATCTGTCGGTCTTCTTTCCGGTGATCGCCAAAACGCCAGGCCTGCCCGCGATCATTTGCGTGGCGGCCGTCTGGATACTGACGGCCGTCAATTGCCGCGGCGCCTTTCTCGCGGGCGGCGTGCAGCTGACGACGACGCTGTTGAAGCTCGTTCCGCTGGCGGCCGTGATGATTATAGCCATCGTGCTCGTCTTCACCGGCGGTCACGCCGCGCATGCCGCGCCGCTGCGCGCGGCCGATATCAAGATTCCGGCGATCACGGCGTCCGCGACGCTTACCTTATGGGCGCTGCTCGGGCTCGAATGCGCGACTATTCCGGCGGAAAAGGTCAAGGACCCCGAGCGGACGATCCCGCGCGCGACGATGTTCGGAACCGCGCTTGCGGGATTTTTCTACCTCGTCACCTGTTCGGCCGTCGTTCTTCTCTTGCCCGCCGACGAAGTCGCAAAGTCCGCCGCCCCGTTTTCTGATTTCGTGTCGCGTTTTCTCGATCCGCGCGCCGGAGTCGTTCTCGCGATCTTTGTCGCTATTTCCGGCTTCGGCGCCTTGAACGGCTGGATTTTGGTGCAGGGCGAGGTGCCTTACGCGATGGCGCGCGACGGGGTGTTTCCGTCCTTCCTCGCCAAGACATCCGCACGCGGAACGCCGGTCAGGGCGCATGTCGTCTCGAGCGCGCTGCTGACCGTCGTCGTGCTGCTCAATTACGCCAAGTCGATGACGGCGCTCTTCACCTTCGTCCTGCTGCTGTCGACGACATCGTCTCTGTTCATGTATCTCATTTGTTCGCTCGCGGCGATGGTTCTGAAGCAGCGCGGATTTGCGCCGGCTCCGGCGCTCGTCGGGGTCGGACTCGCCGCCGCCGTTTATTCTTTCTGCGCGATTTACGGCGCCGGGCTGGAGGCCGTGCTCTGGGGGCTGGCGCTGCTCGCCGCCGGCGTTCCTGTCTATCTCTTCATGCGGCGCGGGAATGCGCGCGCGGACGAATCCGCTCCGCCGGCCCCCTAACCGTCAGGCGTCGGGGCCAAGGGCGGGCGTCCTCGCGCGCTTGAAGCGCCGACGGCGCGCGCCTCGCTAGAGCCGGTTGTTAGGCTGGTGATTCACAATTTGGTCGAACAGTGATTCGGTTTTTCCGTTGAATGACGGGAGGATCGAATGGGTTACGGATATGATGGCGCGCTTCGCGCGCGGGTGATCAAGGCTGTCGAACAAGG
>WGLT01000005.1 GCA_016125425.1 Alphaproteobacteria bacterium | reverse complement strand
CGGCTGAAACCGCTCGATAATCCGTAAACAACCAATTGGCGAATCGACGGGTTTCGGGGGTCCGGAATTGTGAAATTTTATGGTTAATTGAGAGCCGTCATCCCGTGCGCGGCGCAGCGCGAAGCGGTGCGCCGCAGACACGGGATCGGCCAGCCACATGCCGAGGGCGATCCCGCATCTGCGCCGCGACACTTCGTGTCGCAGCGCGTGCGGGATGACGGGCGTGGTTTTCTTGAGTGGCCTCAACCGTCATCCCGTGCGCGCTGCAGCGTGCAACGCTGCGGCGCAGACACGGGATCGGCCAGCCATATGCCGAGGGCGATCCCGGACCAGCGGCGCGTCATTTCATGCCGCGCCGCATCCGGGATGACGCCTCCCTTTATCGCCTTCGGCGACACTTCGTGTCGCAGCGCGTGCGGGATGACGTTGCCTTCTCCCCCGCGGGCGGGGGAGTTCGTTCGGGTTAAGTTCCGAACGGGCGCGCTGCGGCGAATGTCTCGGGGCGCCCTGCGGCTTGTCATTCCGGGGCGATCCGTCAGGATCGAACCCGGAATCCAGCATGTGTCACCGACTTCGTTATCTGGATTCCGGGTTCCGCTGACGCGGCCCCGGAATGACAATTTGATTTTGTCGTTACCCCCTCAACCCGATCGTCCCCGCGAGAGGCGGGGACCCGGACTGAGAGTCAGCGCTGGATTCCCGCCTTCGCGGGAATGATCGGAGGTTAGGGCGAGCATGGCCCTCAAGCGAAGCGCGAGGCGCCGTTGCAGAATCAGATTGGCGCATTACGCCTGCGGCTTAATGCGCCCTACGCTTGCCGGTCGATCAGCGATTGCGTGGAGGGTCGCTGAATTTTTGGGTGGTAACTTGGTCATTAAGCGCATTGCGCCGCCTCACTGCAGTCGGCTGTTTCGTCGCTTTGACCTATTTGAATCCAAACTCGCGCTTCAATATTGCGAATTAGGCTGCGGCGCCGGTTTTATCTAATTGCAGTGATTGACTCTTCTTGCCCGGATTTTCTCGTTCTTTTGTGCCGTAGGTATCGATCTGAAGAAATGTTTTGCCGTCAGTGTGAAAGGGTGTGTAGGTCGCTTCAATTTCCTTATGGATCGAGTTGCGATCCATATTCCTGCGCACAAAATTTCGAACTAAAGCCACCCTTTATCTCACTGACAAGCCAGACACTCGTCGTAATCGGTCTTGGCGGCGGCCTGCATCATCGCTTCGACGCCTGAGGCGGGCGCGCCGGCCGGGGCGGCCTTCTTGCCGCCGGCGAAGCCTGCGCGCGCGACCGATTTCGAGCGGCAGTAATAAAGCGACTTCACGCCCTTCTCCCACGCCGTCCAGTGCAGCATGTGGAGGTCCCATTTATCGATATCGCCGGGCAGGAAGACGTTCACCGACTGGCCCTGGCAGATATAGGGCGCGCGGTCGGCGGCGAGCTCGATCACCCAGCGCTGGTCGATCTCGAAGGCGGTCTTGAACACGTCCTTCTCCGCCTGCGTCAGGCAATCGAGATGCTGGACCGAACCCTCATGCTCGAGGATCGAGGTCCAGGTTTCGTCCGTGTCCTGACCCTTTTCGGCGAGCAGCTTTTGCAGGGCGACATTCTTCACCGTGAACGAGCCGGAAAGCGTCTTGTGCGTGTAGACATTCGCCGGGATCGGCTCGATGCAAGGGCTGCAGCCGCCGCAGATGATCGAGATCGAGGCGGTCGGCGCGATCGCGAGTTTGTGCGAAAAGCGCTGCTTCATGCCGGCTTCCGCGGCGTCGGGGCAGGGGCCGCGCTCTTCGGCGAGCTTCACCGAGGCCGCGTCCGCGCCCATGCGGATATGCTTGAACAGGCGGATGTTCCACGCCTTGGCCATCGCGCTCTCGAAGGGAACGCCCTTCGATTGCAGGAAGGAGTGGAAGCCCATGAGCCCGAGGCCGACCGAGCGCTCGCGCTTGGCGGAGTAGACCGCCTTGGCCATCGAGGCCGGCGCGCGCGTGATGAAGTCCTCGAGCACATTGTCGAGGAAGCGCATCACGTCCTCGATGAATTGCGGCTCGCCCTTCCACTCGTCATATTTCTCGGCGTTGATCGAGGACAGGCAGCACACCGCCGTGCGGTCATTGCCGAGATGATCCTTGCCGGTGTGCAGCATGATCTCCGAGCAGAGATTGGAGGTCGAAACCTTCAGCCCGAGCTTTCTTTGATGCGCCGCCATCTGGCGGTTCACCGTGTCGGAGAAAACGAGATAGGGCTCGCCCGTCTGCAGGCGGATTTCGAGGATCTTCTGCCACAATTTCCGTGCGCTGACGGTGCGGATCGTCTCGCCCGTCTTCGGCGAGCGCAGCGCGAACTCCTCGTCGTTCAGCACCGCGCGCATGAATTCGTCGGTGATGTTGAGGCCGTGATGCAGGTTGAGCGACTTCCGGTTGAAGTCTCCCGAGGGCTTGCGGATTTCGAGGAACTCCTCGATTTCCGGGTGGTGGACGTCGAGATAGCAGGCGGCCGATCCGCGCCGCAGCGAGCCCTGGCTGATCGCAAGGGTCAGCGAATCCATGACGCGGATGAAGGGGATGATGCCGGAGGTCTGGCCGGCGTGCTTCACCTTTTCGCCGATCGAGCGCACGCCGCCCCAATAGGTGCCGATGCCGCCGCCATTCGAGGCGAGGGCGACGTTCTCGTTCCACACGCCGACGATCTCGTCGAGCGAATCGCCGACCGCGTTCAAAAAGCAGGAGATCGGCAGGCCGCGATTGGCCCCGCCATTCGACAGAACGGGCGTTGCGGGCATGAACCACATTTTCGAGATGTAGTCGTAAAGGCGCTGGGCGTGGTCGGCGTCGTCGCCATAGGTCCTCGCGACGCGGGCGAACATCTCCTGATAGGACTCGCCCGGCAGCACATAGCGGTCGTCCAGCGTCTTCTTGCCGAAATCGGTGAGCAGCGCGTCGCGCGAGGGGTCAAGCTTGATGTCGCGCACGACTTTGAGCGCGGGCCGCGCCGACCGGGCGGGCGCCTCGGCGCGCTCCGGGGCGTTGACTGCTTCAAGGCGTTCAGCGGCGTCGCTCGACAATGACATGCGTGTCCCCGTTTTTTCGTTTCGCCCGTCGCCAGAGCGCGCGAGGGCTCAACGCCGGATAGCCCGATAGGGGCCCGCGTGCCGGCGCGGTCGCCTCGATTTTCCCTGGAGCGTCGACGGTTCCGGGCGAAGGTTTTTCCGGGAGTTTCGGAGATCTCCCGGCGGCCCCGCCGCCATCGCCATCGACACAACATATAGTGATGGAGGCCCCGGCCCCCGTCAATATGAAGTTACCAACAGGCCATGTTTTTTTAGTGAAGAAAGTCTTAACCCAGCGCACGGAGTGCGCCTAAAGGATTAAGCGCCGTCCGGCTTTTTGAGCCTCTCAAGGCTTCGTTTCGCCTCCGGCCCCCGCCCCGAAAAAAGTTTGCGCGAACGCCCCTCCGGCGCCGCCGGCGGGTCGGCGAGGAAGGTTTTGGGCGCCGCCTGAAAGCCGGTTTCGACGAATCGGGGCGGCTCGGGCGGCTTGCGCCAGGCCGGGATGTCGTCCTCGCGCGGCGCGGCCGCGTTCTTTTTCGCGGCCGGCGCAAGGCGCGCCTTGTAGACGTCGAGCGCGTCCTCGATTCGCTGGATGACCGATTCGATCCGCGGCGCCTTTTGCGCGACATAGCCGCCGCGGAAAGCGTCGAGCGCGGCGGCGTAGGCCTCGCGCTCGGCGGAGGCGACGAAAATGCGGGCCGAGGCGGCGACGGCCAGGCGCGTCAGCGCATAGACGAATGCGCCGCCGACGAGCGCGGCGAGCAGCAACGGATAGCGTTCAAGCGGCAGGCGCATATGCGCAAATTCGGGCGGCGCGGCCGGAGAGATGAGCAGGATCGCCGCCGCGCCGAGGATGGCGCCGGCGACAAAGCCGGGGAGGAAGGCGTTGCTCGGGGCCGCGCGCGGTGCGCGGCGTGCGATGAAGTCGCGGAACTCGTCCAGCTCGCCGTCGCGCTCGGCGAGAAAACCGATCGACCGGAAGAAGACCGCCGCTTCGAGCGCGACCAGATGCGTGCGCGACAGAAAGTCGACCGCGGCGGCCGGGTTCTTGTCATTGCGATCCATGAGGCCGCGCAGCCGGCCGAGCTCTGAGTCGAAATCCCTGGCGATCTCGGCGGCTTTCTCGCCGAGCGCGCCGGCGGCGTCGCGCACGCGCCTGTTGTCGCCGGCGCCGGTCAGGAACACCGTCCAGGCGATCAGAAAGGCGCCGAGAACGCCGGCCGCGCCCGAAAGCGCGAACGCCCAGGCCAGGCGCGCCGCGTCGGCGCGATCGACGCCCGCGATCGGGCCCATCCACGCTTCCGCGCCGACTCTTGCGGTCCAGAACAGGGCGGCGGCGAGCGCGAGCCAGACCATGGCGATGAGGAAACGAAAGGCGAGGGCGACGAGCGTCGTTTCGCCCTCCATGCGCCGGGCGAGCGTCGCAGCGAGCCGGCGCGCGCCGCCGGCGACTTCATGCGCGCGCCGATCGATCGCCGCCGCGCTCATTTGCAGCGCGCCGCCGAGCGGCTGACGGGCGTCGCCGGGAACGCTCTCTTCGGCCGGAAACAGCGTCTTGGCCGGGTCGGGCGGCGCCATATCGTCGCGCCCGCCGAGAGCCTTGAGCAGGCGCGGCGCCCGCCGGCCGAGAATGCGTTCGGCGAGACTGCGGGCCTCAAGCGCGAGTTTCGGCGCGACCGGCGCCTCGCGCCCGCCCGCCAGGTCCGCCTGCGGGCGGAGGCGGTCTTTCAGGCTCTCGAGGAGCGCCATCTCGCGATACCCCGCTTCATTCCCCAAGGCCCGATCCTAGAGGAAAAAGCGCGCGCCGTTAATCGCCGCTGCGCCGCCGATTCGCCCCCGGGCCGGGGGCGGACTAAGCTGGCCGGCGGAAGATCGAAGGGGAGACCGATCGCCATGACCGACCGACGCCTGATGTTTTGCGCCAGCGCCCTGTGCGCGGGGCTCGCCGCGCCCGTCCTCGCGCAGGACGCCACCCAGCGCGTTCTCGAAAAAACGCCGCCGCCCGTCTCCCGACAGATCGAGACGGCGAAGCCGGAGATCAATCTCGAAGCGGTCCGTCCGATCGGAGAGAGCGTCGATTGCGCCGCGTTCATCGAGGACCTCTGGAGCTATGTGAATGCGAACAAGGGCGCGAGCGAGGGCGCCCATCGCATCGGCGCGAAAATGGCGCGCGTGAAGATCCAGTCGCGCGCGACGACCAATTACCCCTGGGGGCACAGCGCCTATTCGGAAGGCGCCTTCGGCTGGAGCGGCGATTCGCTCGTCGGCCGGTTCAAGGTTCTTTTCAGCGACCGCAAGTCAGCGGCGGGCGCGCGCTTCGACGCCGGCAAGGCCGATATCGAAGACGTTACTCTTTATAAGGACGGTCATATCGAAATCATGCTGCGCGGCTGGGGGAATGCGGTGCTGAAGCCGACCAGCCTGCGCTGTTATCCGGACGGCTTCGTCACCGGGATCATTCGCGAGGACAACGGCGTGTCGATGGTGAGCTTCGCCCTGCGCAAGGAGCAGATCACGCCCGGCTCCCATCCCGCCTCGCTCTGGCCCTAGGCGCTTTATTTCCGAAAGGAGTTGCGCCACGCTTTCGTAACGGCGCCGATCGCAGGTGGCGAAAGCCGGCCGACAGGACTTACGCAAGGGGGGGAAATTGGAAAACAGCGCGCGCAGCGGCGATCTCGGAATGATCGTCATCATCGCGGCCATTCTGATCGCATTCGCGCTGACGCCTTTTGCGCTGTCCTTGCCGAAAGTCGATTCCGCGCCCGGCCCGGGAGAATTCGACACGCAGCGCGCAATCGCGCGGCTCGCGCGCGTCCTCGGCGACGAGCGGGCGCATCCCGTCGACACGGCGGCCAATGACGCGGTGCGCGCGCGGCTTCTCGCCGAGATCGAAGCGATGGGATACGCGCCGGAGGTTCGCGACGATTTTTCCTGCTTTACGCGGCCGAAATGGCGGCGGGCCTTCTGCGCCCGCGTCAGAAATATCGTCTTCCGGGCCGGCCCTGAGGCGGGCGACGCGGTGATGCTCGCCGCGCATTACGACTCGGTCCCCGCGGGGCCGGGCGCGGCCGATGACGGGCTCGGCGTCGCCGTCGAACTCGAAATCGCGAAATTGTTCTCCCAATCGCCTCCCGCAAGGCCGGTGACCTTCCTTTTGACAGACGGCGAGGAGATGGGCCTCCTCGGCGCGCGCTCTTTCGTCCGGAAAGATCCGCTCGCGGATAAAATCGCCGCCGTGGTGAATGTCGAGGCGCGCGGCGACAAGGGCCCGGCGGTGATGTTCCAGACGAGCCAGCCGAACAGCGCCGACCTTGCGGCCTATCGGAAAGGGACGCGGCGGCCTTTTTCGAACTCGATGATGACGGACATCTACCGTCTGCTGCCGAACGACACGGATGTCACGGAATTCCTGCCGAAAGGCTATGACGCGCTCAATATGGCGCTCGTCGAAGGGCTCTCGCACTATCACACGCCGCGCGACAATCTCGCCGCGCTTGACCCGAGAAGCGTGCAACATGCAGGGCGCGAGGCGCTCGGCGCCGTCAAGGCGTTCCTCGGCGAAAAGCGCGGCGGCGAGAGTCAGGTCATCTTCGCCGACCTGCTTTCGCGCTGGCTGATCGTCATGCCGCAATGGGCGGGCGGCGCCGTCCTCCTGTTCGGGTTGGCGGCGGGCGCATTCTCCTTTTTCCGCGCCGGCGGGCCGCGACCGCTGCGCGCGCTGCTCGCCCCGCCCGCGCTTCTGGCGTTCGCCGCCGGCGCCTGCTGGCTCGCGCAAACCATCATCGCCGGCCTGCGCCGCGAAGCGCTTTATTGGTACGCCCATCCGCAGGCGATCGTTTTCGTCGGCTATTTCTGCGCGGCCCTCGCGACCGCGCTCGCTTTCGGATTGCTCGCGCGCGGCGCGCGGCGCGAGCGCGCCGGCGCTGCGTCCTGGTTCTGGTTCGCCGCGGCGGGCGCCGGACTCTGGTTCGTCGCGCCGGGCTCGTCGATCCTGTTCGCTCCGGCGCTGCTGGTCTGGGGGATCGGCGTCCTCATCGGCTTTCAGTCCGGGGCGGCCAAGACCGCGTTCGCCGGCGCGGCCGCGCTTCTCGCCCTCCTGTTCGTCGCGCCGGCGCTCTATATGGCGGGCGTGACGCTCGGCGGCGGCTCGGCGGCCGTCTTCGCGCTCGGCGCCGGCCTGATCATGATGGTCGCCGCCCCGCTCGCTTTCGGCGACGAGATGCGCGCGCGCGCCGCGCCGGCGCTCGCCGCCGCGGCGGGCTTGGCGGCTGCGTTTTGCGCGGCGTTGTGGCTGCCGGCCTATTCGACCGCCGATCCTGCGCCCTTGAATATCAATTACGTCGTCGACGCCGACGCAAAGAGCGCGCAATGGGTGATGACGGGCCCGCGCGGCGAGCCGCCGCCGAAAGCGGTTGCGGCGCTCGCGCCTTTCGCTTTCGCCGATATTCCCGGCTTCGGCCGCTGGCCCGCCGCGCCCGCGGATTATGTCGAGGCGCCCGCGCCGGAGATCGCCCTCCTTTCGGACAGGATCGTCGACGGCACGCGCCAAGCGCGCATCCGTATCGCCGCGCATGGCGCGGACTGGATCGGGCTGCGCATTCCGGAGTCGGCGAAAGCGGTCTCCTTCCGCGCGGGCGATGAAACGATTCCCTTCGGCGCCGTCGGCGCGCAACGCATTGACTGCGCCGGGCGCGCCTGCGACGGCGCGGAATTCACGGTGACGATGAAAGCGACGTCGCCGCAGGACTGGATGGTCTCGGGGATCCGCTTCGGTCTGCCGCCAAGCGCGGCGCCCCTTCTCAAGGCGCGTCCGGCCGCCGCGACGCCCGTACAGTTCGGAGACACGACGATCGTGCGCGCGCGGGAGCGGGTCTGAATCCGGCGATTTTCTCGAAAAAAAAATTTTTCCGGCGCGTCACATCCGACCCTGCTCGCTCGTCTTAAATCATGAAAAGAGGAGACGAAAATGGCGAAGCGGTGGGTTGCCGGCGCGATCGCGCTTTTCGCCGGCGTGAACGGCGTGATAATGCTCGTCTTTGGCGCCGAGTGGTATCGATCCGTTCCCGGTGTTTCCGAGACCGGACCCTATAATGGGCATTTCGTCGCCGATGTCGGCGCGGCCTTCCTGGCGGCTGGCGCAGGCATGGCCCTGCGCGCATGGCGGCGTGCGCTGTGGCCGGCCGGGCTCGCCGGGGCCGCTTTTATCGGCCTGCACGGCCTCATTCATCTCGCGGCTGTGATCGGCGGCGCCGATCCGCACGCGGCCTTCGACGCTGTCGTCGTCATTTTTCCTGCGGCGCTCGCCATGTGGGCCGCTCTTCCGGGTCTGAAAGAGGAGCGTTCTATGCTGAATTTCGTGACAGATCAGGCGTTGAAGGCATTCGGCGCGCGTTATGACTATGATGTTTCCTATATGCGCCACATGCTACGGGCGGCGCCGAGGGCGTTCTCGAAATTCGCCAAAGTCACGGATATCGCTGCGCACCGCGAAGCTGCGCCGGTCGACGCATGGTACGCGTCGAAAATCGTCGGAACGCTCGCCGAGGATTGCGGGCCTTGCGCCCAACTCGTCGTCAAAATGGCCGAGGAGGCGGGCGTCGCGTCCGGTCAGATCGAGGCCGTGCTGACGCGCAACGTCTCCGCCATGTCCGACGACGTTGCGCTCGCTTTCCGTTTTGCAGATGCGGTTGCCAGACGAACCGGCGAAGACGAGGCGCTTCGAGAGGAAATCCGCCGACGCTGGGGCGAGGCGGGCCTCATCGATCTCGCCCTCGCCATGCAGGCCGGGCGGCTCTTCCCGATGGTGAAAGGCGCGCTCGGCTACGCCAAAACCTGCCAGCGCGTATCGGTGGGCGACCGCATGGTCGCTGTCGTCAAAGAGGCCGCATGAGGGAAGAAAGCGATCCCCTGGGCGCTCGCCGCGGACGGCTCCTCGGGCTTGCCTACCGCATGCTCGGGAGCCGCGCCGACGCCGAAGATATCTTGCAGGAGGCATGGCTGCGTTATGCGCAGACGGATCCTGCGCAGGTTGAAAATGAAGATGCTTTCCTTGTCAGGATCGTGACGCGGCTTTGTCTCGACCAGTTGAAAAGCGCGCGCGCCAAGCGCGAAGTCTATGTCGGTCCTTGGTTGCCAGAACCGGTTTTTGACGCCGACATGCTTTCGCCGTCGAAAGCGCTCGAACTTGCTGATGATCTGTCTTTCGCGCTTTTGTTGACGCTCGAACGATTGTCGCCGTCGGAACGCGCTGCGTTTCTTCTCCATGATGTGTTCGAGGCGCCGTTTTCCGAAGTCGCTGCGGCGTTGGGAAAAAGCGAAGCCGCCTGCCGGCGGCTCGCCGCACGGGCGCGCAAATCCGTTCGCGCCGCAAGATCGAAATACGCCGCGCCGCGCGAGAAGCACGAGGCGCTGCTTGCGAGTTTTGCGGCCGCCATTGCGCAAGGCGACGAAGACCGACTGCGCGATTTGCTCGCCGCTGATGCAGTCGCGCTGTCCGACGGCGGAGGCCTTAAGGCGGCGGCGTTAAATCCGATTTCCGGCGCCGACAGGATCGCGCGGTTCCTTGTCGGCATCCGGCGCAAGGCGAAGACGAGAGGGGTGAAGTTTAGGCACGCGTTTGCGCGCGTCAACGGCGAGCCGGCGATCCTGCAATTTTCGGGGGATCTGCTTGACGCGACGATCAGTATCGCGACAGACGGCGCTCGCATCAGCGCCGTTTATCTCGTTCGCAATCCGGAAAAATTGAGCGCATTGACGAAAGAGTCGCGCGCTATTCCAGCTTCTCGCGCTTCATTTCGAGATTGAGCCATTCTTCCTTCGGCGGCGTTCGGGAAAATCACGCAAATACCGACTTGCGGGAAAGGTCCTCTTGTTGGCCCGGCTCGACATGGCTGCAAATCATCGCGATCAGTTCGTCGGCTTTTATCGGTTTGCTGAGAAAAGCCGTCACGCCAGCGGCAAAGCAGCGCCTCTTGTCCTCTTCGCTCGCCGCCGCGGTAAGGGCGATCACCGGAATGGCGGACCAATTCGCGTCTGAATTCCGTATCGCTCTGGTGGCCGCAAAACCGTCCATGACCGGCATATGCATGTCCATCAGCACGACGTCGAATGATTCTTCTTTTAGCTTTTCGAGGGCGATCGCGCCGTTTTCAGCTTCAACTATGTTCTTCGTGACCGGTCCGAGGATGGCGCGCGCGACTTTTCGATTCACATCTATGTCTTCCACGAGCAAAACGCGCGCCCCGGTCTGCATCCCGCCGGCGCGTGCGTTCCGAGCAGGCTCGCACGCTGTCGAGATTTCAGTCGTGAAGCTTAGTGAGAATGTCGAACCTTCTCCGGGCGACGAGACGACGGAAACGTCTCCCCGCATTGCCTGCGCTATGCCTCGGCAGATAGCCAAGCCGAGTCCCGTGCCGCCATATCGCCTCGTGATAGAATTGTCGGCCTGTTCGAAGGCCTCAAATATACGGTCAAAATCCTCCTTCACGATGCCGATGCCGGTGTCGCGGACGTCGATGCGCACATCGACTTGAACGCTATCGGGCCTGCGCCTTGCAGACGCCTTGACGAGAATGGCGCCGCTGTCAGTGAACTTTACGGCGTTGGCGATCAGATTTGTCAATGCCTGCCGCAGGCGCGGGCCGTCCAGCAGCAAGTGCCTTTCATCAAGCTGGGACCGGTCGAGGCTGAGAAGCACGCCTTTGTTCGCTGCCGCAGATTCAAATAGCGAGACTGTCTGAGAAATAATCTCATCGATATTCTCTGGGTGCGCCTCCAGCACGAAATGGTTGGATTCCACTTTGGCGTGATCCAGGATCTCGCCGAGAATAGAGAGCAACATTTCGCCCGAAGACGCGATGATTGAGGCTTGTTCCTTCTGATCGGTTGAAACCGCTCCTTGCTTGAGAGCCTGCGCCATGCCGAGAATGCCGTTGAGCGGCGTCCTGAGCTCATGACTCATCTTTGCGAGGAATTGCGATTTTGCTTCGCTCGCGCGACGCGCGGCCTCGCGTTCTGCAAGCGCTTCAGCCATCGCTTGATTGATCTGGCGAGTGCTCTCAAGTCTTCCCATATAGGCCGCGATCATCGCCATCAGAAAAAGCAAGACGGTCACGAAAGGAATGAGATTGCCGACGCTCATCGAAAGGCGAATTCCCACCGCGAGGAATACGAGAGAAATCGGCATTGCTGCGGATGAGTAAATCAGGCGGGTGTTCGCATTGTGCACAGTCAGGTGAATCAGCGTGCCGGCCATAAAGGCGGCCGCTGCAAAAAGCGAAGCAGGCGCGCCGTCGGCCAGAAGAGCCCAAACCGGATAAGTATAGACGATCGAGCAGGCGGCGCTCAGCGCGGCAAGGTAGGCGACGATCCGTAATGGAATGGTCGCGCGCTCTTCGCGAAAAATGCTGCGATAGGACAATGCCTCGGCGGCGAGCAGGGCGGCCATTGCGGTCCACCAGAAGAACGCCGCCGCAGGGGCGTCAATTGCGGCGATGATCCAGGCGACGCAGGCGGTGGTCGCCACGCGAAGAGGGTATTCCTTGGTCACCGTATCGCAAGTCTCGCGATAGGCGAGGACTGTCGCGTCTGGCGCGCCCATTTTGTCGATCGCCCCTCGTTCCTCCGTGCCTGCGAGTTGAAAGCAGGACGTTTAACGGAGACTTAATGAACTCTTGACGATGGTTTATGGCCCGAGGCTCGCCTCGCGCTTCATTTCGAGATTGAGCCATTCTTCCTCGGCCGCGGCGAGCGCGGTTTCCGCTGCGGCGAGATCGGCGGCGGCCATGCTGAAGGCGCGCGCGTCGCGCTCGAACAGGCCGGGGTCGGCGAGCGCGGATTTCAGCCTTGCGATGTCCTGCTCCAGGGCCGCGATCTTTCCCGGCAATTGTTCGAGTACGAACTTTTCCTTGTAGCTGAGTTTCGTTTTCGCCGGCGGCGCTTTGGGCGGGCTCGCCTGCGATTTCTTCGCCGCCGGCGCGACGGCGCGCGCTTCAAGGCCCGGCGCGCTTCCGCGCTGCGCGATCATGTCGTCATAGCCGCCGACATAGTCGAGCCAGCGGCCGGGTTTTCCGTCCGGCGCGGGCGCGACGATCGACGTCGTCGTGCGGTCGAGAAAGCTCCTGTCGTGACTGACGAGAAGCAGCGTGCCGTCATAGGCGGCGAGCGTTTCCTGCAACAGGTCGAGCGTTTCAAGATCGAGGTCGTTGGTCGGCTCGTCGAGCACGAGCACGTTGGACGGCTTGGCGAGCGCCGCGGCGAGGACGAGGCGGCCGCGTTCGCCGCCGGACAGCGAGGAGACCGGCGCCTTGAACTGTTCGGGCGTGAACAGGAAGTCCTTGAGATAGCTCGCCGCATGCCGCCGCTCGTTATTGATCGTCACCCAGTCGCCGCGCCCGTCGGTGATCGCATCCGCAACGCGCATTTCCGCTTCGAGCGAGGCGCGGCGCTGGTCGAGGGTTATGATCTGAAGATTGCTCCCGAGCCGGACCTTTCCTTCGTCGGGCTCAAGCGCGCCGGTCAGGAGCTTCAGCAATGTTGTCTTGCCGGCGCCGTTTGGTCCGACGAATCCGATGCGGTCGCCGCGCGCGATCTCGATCGAAAAGCCCTCGACCACCGTCTTGTCGCCAAAGCGCTTTGAAACGCCCTCTGCGACGATGACCCGCTTGCCGGATTTTTCGCCGCCGGCGAGGGAGAAGGCGACGGCGCCCGCGGCGCGTCGCTCTTCGCGGCGGGCTTTGCGCATCTCGGCGAGTTCGGCCATGCGGCGGACATTTCTCTTTCGGCGCGCGGTGACGCCATAGCGAACCCAGTCCTCCTCCATGGCGATCTTGCGGTCGAGCTTGTGGCGGGCGGCCTCTTCTTCTTCCAGCAGTCTGTCGCGCCATTCCTCGAATGACTTGAACCCGGCCGAGAGCTGGCGCGTCGCGCCGCGGTCGATCCAGACCGTCCGTGTCGTGAGGTTTTCGAGAAAGCGGCGGTCATGGCTGATGACGACGATCCCGGCGGCCAGACCGGCGAGATAGTCTTCAAGCCAGGCGATCGCGGGAAGGTCGAGATGGTTGGTCGGCTCGTCGAGCAGCAGGATGTCGGGCCCGGGCGCGAGGGCGCGCGCGATGGCGGCGCGCCGCGCCTCGCCGCCGGACAGCGAGGCTGTCGGCGCCGCCGCATCGAGACCGAAGGCGTCGAGCAGGCGCGCCGGCGCCTGCCGGTCGCTCGCCTCGTTGAGATCGGCCGCGGCGAAGGCGCCGACCGTCGGATAGCCGGCGAAATCGGGCTCCTGCGGCAAGTAGCTGACGATCGCGCCGGGATCGAGGAAACGCTCGCCGCCGTCGAAATCGATAAGGCCGGCCGCGATTTTCAGCAGCGTCGACTTTCCCGAGCCATTGCGGCCGACGAGCGCGATCCGCTCGCGCGGGGCGACCGACAACGCCGCGCCGGCGAGCAAAGGCTCGCCGCCGAAAGAGAGACGGATGTCAGACAATTGGAGAAGCGGCGCCATCGCGCGGCCTTAGCATTTTGGGCCGGCGGATTGAAGCAGCGGGCCGCCGACCGAATAAAGTCTCACTTCAAGCAGACATTGTTGCGCCCCGATCCGTCGGCTAAGCTCCCCCCTCGCCGCAGAAAGGGCGGAAGATTACGGAATATCCGGCGCATTGGCGTCGAGCTTCGGCCCGTTTCACCCTATTCTCGGACTGGCCTTAACATCATCCTTTGCAAAGCCGAGAATGATGCGCCGACTGCGCGTTGAGGAAGGCCATGCCCCATCCGCTTAAGGATTATATCGCCGCGACGGGCGACACATTGACGGCGTTCGCAGCGCGCATCGGGGTGAGCCGCCGCACGCTGTCGCGGATTATCGCGCGCGAGCGCGCGCCGCGACCTGAAATCGCGCGGCGGATCGTCGAGGCGACGGGCGGCGCGGTGTCGATGGCGGCGCTGTTCGGCGCGGACGAGTCGGCCGTGCCCGATCTCGCCGGGCGGCGCCTCGAAGAGAGCGATGTCGACGTCGCGCTTCTTGCGCAGGTTTTGCGGCACACGCTGGAGCGGGTCTCGGAGGGACGCGGCCGACCGCCCGCCGATGCGCTGATCGAGGCGGCCGCCGAAGCGGTCGCCAACACTTACGCCGCGATGACCGCGGTCACGACGCGTCGCGGTCCCGATCGTCTTGTGCAAGCTCTTCGGCCAGTGCTCGAAGAAATTCTGAAAGACTGCCCCGGCCTTCGCCTGCCGCGCGCGCGCCTGGATGAGGCGGCGCGCCAGGCGTCGATCCTCTACCTTGAGGCGAAACCGCGGCTTCAGCGCTGACAAACCGCTGGGCCGAGAGGGCCCGGCGCTTCGCCATCCGCCACATATTCCGCGCTATCCGCGCCGCATAGGCGTCTTCGTTATTGCTCACTGCGCCTTCCCGCATAGCACGCGGCCTTCTGGCGGGGCCAGAGACTCACGTTAAAGTTGCATCCTTGTTACGTATACAACCCTAGGTTAACAAGGAGCGACTATGACCGATATCCGTAAGGAACAGCTAGTCCTGTTGCGTTTCGAGAAACAACTCGCCGCGCTGGCCGCGGTGCTGGCGACCGGGGCGAGCGCGGCCCAGGCGGCCGACGGCAAGCTCGCCGCGCCGGAGGCGTCCTCGGCCCTCGCCGGCCTCCGGGACGCCCTGATGCATCTGGCGGAAGTGACCGGCGCAGCCCATGCTTCGCTCAACGCCTCGGCGATCGAGGCGGGAGCGCGCATGCTCCACGCCTCGGGAGGCATTCCGAAAAGCGATCCGCCGCAGGTAGTCGCATCGCTGTTGGGCATTGGATAGTCATTGTCTTCTACGCCGCCCTGTGCGGCGCGCTCCTCGCGCTCGCTGACCGGGCCCGTTCGCCCCTGATAGTGGCGGCGGCGCAGTTGCTGGCGTCGAGCTGGATCGCCTCCGTCGCGGTCTGGCGGTGGGTCGCCGATGATCTTCGGTGCTTCGCCTTCGCGGGGATCGACCTCTTACTGGCGATCGCATTTTTCATCATGTCGCGGGGCAGGCGGTTTCCTGTCCCGCTTTTTTTTATGCAGGCTCTTCTCGTGCTGCACGATCTGATTGGCATGGCCGCGCCGCCGTCGATCTACTGGCTGGCGGTCGTCCTCAATCGCGCTTTCGAGATCGAGCTTTTCTATGTCGGCGCCTGCGCGGCCTACCGGATCGCGCGTCTCGCGCGGAAAGAAAAAGGCGCGCCCTAGGCGCGCCTTCGCCGGCGCTGCGTCAGTCCACGGATCGCTATTCGAAAAGCTTCGCCCAGCGGCGGCGCGGACGGTCTTTCCAGGCGCCGCGGTGATAGGCGTCGGAGACGATCATCGGCGCGACCGTCGTCGCTTCGGCGAACACCATCTGCTCGAGCGCCACGTCGACCTTGCCCCAGGAGCAGGCCTCCTTCAGCGTCGAGGAAGAGCACGCGCCGTCTCGCACGTCGGCGACGGTGATCTGAACGGCGTATTTGTGCATTTCGACGTCGTCATGACCGAGAATTTCGGCGCACACCACCGTGTCCTGCGCGAAGTTTTTGGGAACGCCGCCGCCGATCATGAACAGGCCGGTCGTGCCCGCCTGGATTTTGATCTCGGTGAGTTCGCGGAAATCGGCGACCGAGTCGATGGAGACGTAAGGCTTCTTCGCCTTCATGCGTTCGACCTGGTGCTTGACGAGACCGAAGCCGGCGGAGGAATCCGAAAACGCCGGACAGAAGATCGGAACGCCGGCTTTAAAGGCCTCCTCGATCAGCGAGCCTTGCTTTTTCGCATTGCCCCGGCTCAGCCATTCGCCCATCGCGCGGATGAATTCGCGCGAGGAGATCGGGCCTTCGGGAAGCGAGTCCGCGATCTCCTTGATCGTATGATCGCAATGCTGAAGATCTTCTTCGTCGATATAGGTGTCGTAAATCCGGTCGATATAAAGATCGCGCAGCGTGCGGTCGTCCGGAATTTCGCGCGCCTGATAATGCTTGAAGCCGAGCGCTTCGAAGAAATCCATGTCGACGATCGAGGCGCCGGTGGCGACGATGGCGTCGACCATGTTGTTCTTCACCATATCCCGCCAGACATGCATGCACCCTCCCGCCGATGTCGAGCCGGCGAGGGTCAGGATGACGGAGCATTTCTTGTCTTCGAGCGCGGCGTTCAGGATGCGCGCGGCGCGCGCGGCGTCGCGCGAGGCGAACGACATTTTCTCCCAGGCGTCGATGACGGGCCGGGCGTCGAATTTCGTGATGTCGAAATGCTCGACCGGCTGGGCGAGCAGTTCGGCCTTGCGGTTGTCGGCGGGTCTGGTCATGGAGGTCGGTCCTTTCAGTCCAGTTGGAAACCGGATCCGGGCCGCATCGAGAACGATGCGCGGAGGGCCGTGATAAGGGGCGCTATATAGGGCGGCGACGCAGCCCCGCAAGTGGCCCGCCGGAAAAAGCTGCGGGCCGGGCGAGAGGGCGGGCCTCTTCCTCCGGCCGCGCGCGGCGGGATCGCGCCGGGCGCCTTTTTGGGCTGACACAATCGTCAACGCCCGATACGGTCTCTACGGGACCGAATCCAGCAGGGGGAGCCAATGAATTTCGTTTTGTCTTTGGCGGCGTTCGCCGTCGGCGTCTTTATTTTGATGTACAGCAACTGGATGTTGGCGAAACGGCGCAATGAGGCCGGCGTCGAAGAATATTCCGGATTTCTGGATATGGTCTTCACGCGCGGAAAAATCATCGGCGTCGGTCTGCTCGGATTCGTTCTGGCGTTCGGCGGCGTGATCGCCTTTTTTCTCAGCTTCATTCCGCGCTAGCGCCCGCGCATCGGCGAGGCGGGCGCCCGTGATCGAAATCAGGGGCGCCCGACGCATCGCCGGACTGAAGCAATCGTCTGCGCGGGGAGCGATTACCGCGACTTCGCCATCGCGACGACATTCGAATGCGGCGCCCTGGCGAGGCCGTACATGGACAGCATCGGCGCGTCCGAGACCTGCGCCTCGATATATTCGCCGAAGCCGTTGAACTTGGTCGCCAGCGCCGAACCATAGGCGCCCGTCATGCCGAATTCGATGTAGTCGCCTTCATGCACGTCGCCCGGCAGGAAGAACGGGCCTTTCAGCGCGTCAATCGAATCGCAGGTCGGCCCGTAAAGCCGGAACGGTTTCAGCGGCCGGCGCGGCCCGCCTTTCGCGCGCAGCAGCTTCGTCGGATAGACGAGGCCGTCATGAGCGGCGTCGAAAAGCGCGCCATAGCCGCCTTCGTTGAGATAGAGCGCATCGCCTTTTCTCAGCTCGACGCGGACGATGTGGCTGCCGGCCTCCGCGCAGAGCGCGCGGCCCGGCTCGCACCACAGATCGGCGTTTTCGAGCACCGGCATCGCCTCAAAAGCGGTGCGAATCTCGTCGACATAGGCCGAAAGCGGCGGCGGGGTGAGACCCGGATAGGCTGCGGGAAAGCCGCCGCCGACATCCACGATGTCGACCGTGACGCCGGCCTGACGGATAATGTCGGAAACCGACTCCATCGCGATGCGCCATGCTTCGGGCCGCATGCATTGCGAGCCGACATGAAAACTGACGCCGAGTTCGCAGGCATGCGCGCGCGCTTCGCGCAGCAGCATCACCGCTTCCGGACCGGCCGCGCCGAATTTGCCGGAAAGCTTGTGCTCTGCGTAGTCGCCGGAGACTGCGAGACGGATGACGAGGTTGAGATCCTTCGCGCCATTCGTTTCCGCGATGATCTTTTGCAGTTCGTCATGGCTGTCGAGCGCGAAAATCCGGACGCCGAATTCAGCATAAGCGCGGCGGATCGCCGAACGCGCTTTCACCGGGTGCATGAACGCCATCGTCGCTTCGGGGAAGCGTCCGCCGATCAATTCGACCTCGGGCATGGACGCAACGTCGAACCAGGTCACGCCTGCGGCGCGAACAGCGTCGAGCACCGCCGGATGCGGATTGGCTTTTACGGCGTAAAGAACGTCGCCCGGAAAATTGCGCGCAAACCAGTCCGCCGCCTTTTTGGCGGCATGAGGGCGCACGCAATAAACGGGAAGGTCCGGTCGGGCAGCTAGGACCAGCGCAAGCGCGGATTTTGGCCTTTCCATCTCATGGAACCTCGCAAAAGCAGCTTCTACCAAGCGCCAATCTTGCGGAGAGGTCCCATGGGATTGGCGAAATCGCCACATAAGAAACGTGCGGCCCGATGTAAAGAAAAAATCGCAACGGCCGGGCGGGGCGTTAGGCGCGGCCGCTGTCAGCAAAGGCGCAAAGGGGCTGCTAACAAACTGTTTTTATTGACATTATTGCAAAACAAAGCTCTTGCGCCGCCGCTCAGACTTCCTCAAGATTCGCGCTGTAACAATAGCGTCATGCGGGGTGTAGCGTATGAAAAGCGATCCCATCCTGAAGCGGCAGCTTGAGGGCTACCGACTCGCCACGGCGGAAATCCTTTACCATCTTCCCGATCATCCGGGCCTGCTCCAGAGCTATGTCTGGCAGGACTACGACATCGCGCCGCAATTCCCGGTGCTCTCGCGTTTCCTTGAATTCTGGGTGCGCGAGCTTGAAGGCCCGCTGCATTCGGTGCGCGTCGCTGGCAAGCGGATCATTTCGGCCGCGGAGATCGGGACCGGGGCCCTGTTTCGCCTGCACTAGATATGGCGGGGGCGCGGAAAATCTTCGTCCGCGCCTTTTCCTCTTCCGCGGCCCGCCCTAGGGTCCGCCCGCGCATGCGGCGCATTCATGGATCATGACAGGTAGAACGATGAAACGGATCTCGATCTTGCTCGCCGGCGCGGCGGCGGCGCTCGCGCTTGGCGGTTGCGGCAAGAAGGATGAGACGGCGGCGAAAGCCGGCGCGAAGGACGAAACGGCGCAGGCCGAGCCGGCGCAGACGGCGGCCGGCGAGGCCAAGGCAGGCGAAGACGCGGCCAGGATCGCCGCCGACAATCTCGCCGCCTCGAAAAAATTCCTCGCCGAGAACGCCAAGCGCGACGGCGTGAAGACGACCGAGAGCGGCCTTGAATATATGGTGCTCGAAAAAGGGCCGGAAGGCGGCCTCAGCCCGAAGGCGAGCGATATCGTCACCGTCAATTATGTCGGCACGCTGACGGACGGCGTCGAGTTCGACTCTTCCAAGGCCCATGGCGCGGCGGCGACTTTCCCGCTCAACATGGTCATTCCGGGCTGGACCGAGGGCGTGCAGCTGATGCATGTCGGCGACAAGTTCCGCTTCTTCATTCCGCCGGAGCTCGCCTATGGCGCGAAAGGCGCAGGGCCGATCGGCCCCAATCAGGCGCTGATTTTCGACGTCGAGCTTTTGAAAGTGTCGAACGCCGAGATCAACGCGAAAGAAGCCGCGAAATTTCTCGCCGACAACGCGAAAAAGCCCGGCGTCGTCACGACGAAATCGGGGCTTGAATATGAAGTGCTCTCGAAAGGCCCGCCGGGCGGGAAGCAGCCGACCGATGCGAACATCGTGAAGGTGAACTACAAAGGCGCGCTGCTTGACGGCACGGAATTCGATTCCTCCTATGCGCGCGGCGAGCCGGCGGAGTTTCCGCTCGGCGAGGTGATCCCCGGCTGGACCGAGGGCGTGCAGCTGATGCATGTGGGCGACAAATTCCGCTTCTTCCTGCCGCCCGATCTCGCTTACGGCGAGAAGGGCGCGCCGGCCGCCGGCATCGGCCCCAATCAGGCGCTGATTTTCGAAGTCGAACTCTTGGACGTGAAATAGCGCCCGCCGACGCCTCGAGCCGCTAGCGCTGGAGATCCTTGGCGCCTGCGAGCCCCGACAGAAACGCCCGGACGCCGCGGCGAAGATTGGAGAGATTGTAGCCGCCCTCCTGCACGACGAGCGTGGGAGCCTTGAGCGCGCCGATCGCGGCGCCGATGCGCGCCATGCCGTCGACGGTGACGTAAAAAGCGCCGGTCGGATCGCCGCGCATGATGTCGACGCCGAAGGGCACGACAAGAAAATCCGGCTGGAACCGGTCGATACGGCGCAGCGCGCGGGCGAGCACGGTGAGATAGCCGGCGTCGTCGACTCCCGGCCTGATCGGATAGTTCCGGTTGAAGCCCAAGCCTTCGCCCTCGCCGCGTTCGTCGTCGAAGCCGGCGTAGAAGGGATAGCTCGACTCCGGATGGCCGTGAATCGAGACCGTTAAAACGTCCGCGCGCCGATAGAAAATATCCTGCGCGCCGTTGCCGTGATGATGATCGACGTCGAGCATCGCCACCTTACCGGATTTGGCGAGGAAATTGGCGGCGATCGCGGCGTTGTTGAAATAGCAGAAGCCGCCGAAAGCGCGGCGCTCCGCATGGTGTCCGGGCGGGCGCACGACGGCGTAGACGAGCTTTGTCTTCTTTTGCGCGACGAGCCGCGCCGCCGTCATCGCTGCGTCGACCGAGCGGCGCGCGGCGCGAAAAACGCGGTTGGTCAGCGGGGTCGAAGTGTCGACGCAGAAATAACCCGCCCGCATCTCCCAGTTACGCGGCAGGCGTTCCGGAAAGCGCAGCGGAAAGATTTCCGGATAGATGATGCGCTTGTCGGGGATTTTCTCCGCCGTCTCCCGGATGAACTGGATCATTCTCGCATCATGCACGGCTTCGATGGCGCTCATGCCTGTCTGCTCGGCCGGATGCTGTCTTGTCGGAAGACCTTCGAGCGCGCGTCGCACCGCGCTGACGCGGGCGGGGCGTTCGTAATAGCCCTTGAAAGGGGAATGCTCGATCGACGGCGCGTCGTCGGCGGTGATGACGATGTCGATCGGCTGGGCGAGCTTGGGAAAGGGCTTCGGCGCGGGCGCCGGATAGCGCGGCGCGCGGATGACGACCGGGTCGTCTTTCACGGAGGCGAGCAGGCTCTTCAGCGGCTCTTCTTCCGCCGTCAGTCCGGTCTTTGCGGTGACGATCCGTTCAATGACGGCTTTGAGCGCGCGCCGCGACAGGGGCTTTTCATCGCCCATCGCGTCGTAAAGAAGCATGTTCGGGTCGCCGAGATTGGCGGGGGTGACTGTCGTCTCATAGGCTGTGCCGAGGACCGGACGCGCGCCGAGCCGCTCATAGAACGCCATGCGCCGCTTATTGTCGGCGAGAAGGCCGGGATGACGGTTCAGCGCCGGCTCGTCGGGCAGCGCGTCGAGAAACAGCCGGCGCGCGCCGCGTTTTCGCATGTCGTCACGCATCGTCTCGTAAAGCGCCGCGCCGATGCCGCGCGCCGCGCGGCCGGGATCGCTGGCGAGATAGTCGAGATAGGCGGCGCGAATGTCCGAGAAATAAAAGGTGACGGTGAAGCCGAGAACGGCGCCCTTATTGTCAAGCGCGGCGAGAATAATGACCTCGGCGCCGGGCGGAAAACGTCCTTCCGCGTAGCCGGCGATTTTCTCGGCGTAGCCCGGATGAAAGGAAAAGGCTTTCAGGAATACGTCCTGCAGGCCTTGGAGGCGGCGTTCATAATTCGGGTCGGCGCCCGCGATGACCCGGACGAATTTGAGCATGGCCCAGATTCGCCCATCCCTTTTGCGCCGTCAAATGGTTTGCTATAGCGGCGTCGACGTTTTGCGGGTTTATGGCGGGCAATGAGCGGTTCCGGCGCGCGCTACGATCTTTTTCCGACGACGCTGATGACCTTCGAGCTCGGCGAGACGGGCATGAACGCCGACATCGAGCGGCATTTCCTTGAAGACCCGCGCTATTCGCGCGCCGATCAGGCGGAGCAGTCCGACAGCCTGAATCTCATGGATCTCGCCGGCGAGGTTCCCGCTTTCGCGCGCCTGCAAGCTCTGTTTACGGAGAAACTGAAGGCGTATTGCCGCGAGGTCGGGTGGACGGGCGATTTCGATCTTGCGATGCAGATGTTCCCGAACGTCGCTCCGGCGCGTCATTACGTTCCCTCGCATAATCACGTCGCGCACGTCGCCGCCGTCTATTATGTGAATACGCCGGCCTTCGAAAACCGTCCGCTGGTCGATCACGGCTCCTCGATGACCGATTACTGGCGGCCGGAAGAAGGCGTTCTCATCCTGCACGATCCGCGATTCAACGCATCGCTGATGGGCGGCTGGCAGCATTATGCGCGCGTGTATCCGCGGCCCGGGCTCATGATCATGTTCCCGGCCTTTCTCTGGCACGAAGTGACGCCGCACTTTTCGAACGCGCCGCGCCTTTCCGTCGCCGCGAATTTCACGCTCGATCCGAAAGGCGAGGCGTTCCAGAAGCGGCTCGCATTCTCCGTATAGAGACGGTATGCGAAGAGAGTCGGCGCCGCCTTGCGCGGCGGCTCCTAGTCCGCCGGCTGCGCGGGGGCCTTTTTCGCAAGCTCGCTGTTCCGCGCCGCGAACAAAAAATAGACGGCGAGACCCGCGCCCATCCAGACAAAAAACAGCTTTTGCGTGACCTCAGGCAAATTATAAAAGAGATAGCCGCAGCCGAGAATCGCCGCCGGCGCGACGACAAAGGCGAGCGGCGTTCTGAACGGGCGCGCGCGATTGGGTTCGCGCAGGCGGAGCACGATCAGCGCAATCGATGTCGCAATGAACGCCGCGAGCGTGCCGGCGTTCGCGAGCGCGGCGATATCCGCCAGCGGCAGGAAGCCGCCGATCGCCGAACAGATGACGGCGGTCACGATGGTCATGGCGACCGGCGCGCCGCGCTTGCTGACATGGCCAAGTCGGCGCGGCAGCAGGCCGTCGCGGGCCATCACGAAGAAGATGCGGCTCTGCCCGTACATGAAAGCGAGGATGACGGTCGGCAAGGCGACGACGGCGGCGCCCGCGATCAGCCCCGCCGCGCCCGGATGGCCGAGCGTCCTTAAAATAAAGGAAAGCGGTTCGGAGCTCCTGGCGAAATCGCCGACCTTCATCGCGCCGATCGCGGCGGCGGCGACCGCCATATAGATCAGGGTGCAGACGGCCATCGAGCCGACGATGCCGATCGAAAGGTTTTTGCCGGGGTCTTTCGTCTCCTCCGCCGCAGTCGAGACAGCGTCGAAACCGTAAAAGGCGAAAAAGATGATCGCGGCGGCGGCCATGACGCCGCGCTCGCCATGCGACAGAAATCCGTTCGGCATGAAAGGCGTGAAATGCGCCGGGTCGAAACGCGGCAAGGTGATCGCGACGAAGGCGGCGAGCGCGGCGATCTTCACGATGACGAGCGCGCTGTTGACGTTCGCGCTCTCGCGCGTGCCGACGAGCAGCAGCGACGCGACAGCGAAAATGATGACGATGGCCGGAAGATTGACCACGCCGCCCGCATCCGTCGCCGCGGGCGGCAAATGCACGCCGAATCTCGCGAAGAAATCAGCGAGCGCGGCCGCGCTGGGTCCCGATGAAATCGCCGCAGGCAGATCGACGCCGATTCCGCGCAGGAAGCCGACGGCGTAGCCGGACCAGCCGACGGCGACCGCCGAGCACACGACCGAATATTCGAGAATCAAGGCCCAGCCGACGATCCAGGCGATGAGCTCGCCCATCGACGCATAGGAATAGGTGTAGGCGCTGCCGGAGGCCGGCATCATCGTCGCGAGTTCGGCGTAGGCGAGGGCCGCGCAGGCGCAAACCGCGCCGGCGATCGCAAAGGACAGCATCACCGCCGGTCCGGCCTTGTCGGCGCCGACGCCGATCAGCGTGTAAATGCCGGTGCCGACGATCGCCCCGACGCCGAGGAGGACGAGATGCCAGGCCGAGAGGGTCGGCTTCAGCCGGTCCGGCGCCTCGCGGTTCGTCAAATCGTCGATAGACTTCCGCCGCGACCAGAACGCCATAACCGCCCCTCCATTCTTACTTATTGGCGCGCAAGATCAGCCGCTTTCACCGCGCGGCGCAAGCGCGCCGGGCGAAATCCCTTGCCAATCATATAAAGATTTCTTTATATGATCCGATCCGGAGGCTCCGAATGTTCGATCCCGCCAAAGATTCCTTTCCCGGCCGACAGGCCCGGATCGCCGCGCTGAAGGACGCGCTGACGAAGCGCATTCTCGTGCTCGACGGCGCCTCCGGGACCTTCATTCAGAGCTTCAAGCTCGATGAGGCGGGCTACAGGGGGACGCGGTTCAGGGACTGGCCTCAGGACATTCGCGGCAATAACGACATTCTGGTTCTGTCGCGCCCCGAGATCGTGCGCGACATGCATGACGCCTATCTGGGCGCCGGCGCCGACATTATCGAGACGAACACTTTCTCAGCGACCACGATCGCGCAGGGCGATTACGGCATGGAGGCGCTCGCCTTCGAGCTTAACCGCGAAGGCGCCAGGCTCGCGCGGTCATGCGCCGACGCCGCCGCGACGAAAGACCGGCCGCGCTTCGTCGCCGGCGCGATCGGCCCCACCAACCGCACCGCGTCGATCTCCCCCGACGTCAACGATCCCGGCGCGCGCAACACCGATTTCGACACGCTCGCCAAGGCTTACGGCGAGGCCGCGCGCGGGCTGATCGAGGGCGGCGCCGATGCGATCCTTATCGAGACGATATTCGACACGCTGAACGCCAAGGCGGCCGTTTTCGCGGTTCAGGCGCTGTTCGACGAGCTCGGTTTTGAAATTCCGGTCATGCTGTCGGTGACGATTACCGATCAGTCGGGCCGCACGCTGTCCGGGCAGACGCCGGAAGCGTTCTGGTACGCCGTGCGTCATGCGAAACCCTTGTCGGTCGGCGTCAATTGCGCGCTCGGCCCGGACCTCATGCGCCCCTATGTGGCCGCGCTCGCGCGCGTCGCGGACTGCTATGTCTCGGCTTATCCGAATGCAGGCCTGCCCAATGCGTTCGGCGATTACGACGAAACGCCGGAATCGATGACGGCCCATATTCGGGAATGGGCGGAATCGGGACTGCTCAATATCGTCGGCGGCTGCTGCGGCACGACGCCGGCGCATATCGAAGCCTTCGCGAAAGCGGTGCGGGGCCTCGCGCCCCGCAAGCGCCCGCAGATCGAAACGGCGCTGCGCCTGTCGGGGCTGGAGCCTTTCGTGATGGCGGAGTAGTTGCGCCGCGCCGCGTTTAAGGCTTTGGTCGCGTCATGACCGATATCTCCGCCCAGCGCCGATGGATCGAGCGTCTCGTCGCCTACGACACGACCTCGTCCAAGACCAATCTCCCGCTCATCGACGATGTCGAGGCCTATCTTAAAGACGCGGGCGCCAAGACGTTCCGCGTCTATAATGACGAGGGCGACAAGGCCAATCTCTACGCGGTTGTCGGGCCGATGACGGAAGGCGGCGTCGTGCTTTCCGGCCACACCGACGTCGTGCCGGTCGAGGGTCAGGCCTGGGCGACGGACCCGTTCAAAGTCGTCGAGAAAGACGGCAAGCTCTACGGCCGCGGCACGGCCGATATGAAGAGCTTTTCGGCCATCGCGCTTTCGCTCGTACCGGAGATGACCAAGGCCGATCTGAAGCGGCCGATCATCTTTGCGCTGTCTTATGACGAAGAGATCGGCCTGTTCGGCGCGCCGCGGATGATCGCGGAGATCAGGCGCAATGTTCCCGCGCCGCACGCCGTCATCGTCGGCGAGCCGACGATGATGAAAGTCATCGAAGGCCATAAGGGCATTGCGTCCTTCAAAACGACGGTGACGGGATTTACGACGCATTCGAGCCAGACGGACCGCGGCGTCTCGGCGGTTGAGGCGGCCGCCAAGCTGATCGTAAAACTCGCCGCCATGCGCGAGGCGCGCGCGGCGCGCGCTGATCCGGATTGTCCGTTTACGCCGCCCTACACCACGGTCACTGTCAATGTCGTCGAAGGCGGCACGCAGGTGAATATCATGGCGGGCGCGTGTTCGTTCAGATGGGACTGCCGGTCGATACCCGGCGATTCCGCCGCGGCCGCGCTCGCCGAATTTTCCGAATATGCGAAAGCGGTCGAGGCGGAGATGCGCGCGCGCGCGCCGTCCTGCCGCATCGTCACCGAGCAGATCACCAACGCGCCGCCGCTCGGGCGCGGCGCGGACACGGCCGCCGCCGATCTTGCAAAGAGCCTGACCGGCCTCAACTCGACCGGCTTCGTTTCCTATGCGACGGAGGCCGGCCAGTTCCAGGACGCCGATTTTTCCGTCGTCGTCTGCGGACCGGGATCGATCGACCAGGCGCATCAGGCGGATGAATTCATCTCGCTCGAGCAGGTCGAAGCCGCGACGGTCTTCATGCGCAAACTGATCGCGCGTCTCAAAAGCTGATCTGCGGCGGGGGGCGGCATGGCGAGGGAAAGGAAGACCGCCGCGATAACCCGGGCGACAGTGATCGCCCGCGCGCTACAGGCGCTGATGGCGACGCCCGTCCTCGCTGCGCTGTTTCTTCTGGCGGTCGCAGGCGCAAGCGCGCTGCCGGACGAGCCGATACTCAAACATCTTCGCGAGGACGCGCCGCTTTTCGCCGCCGAACGGCCGCATGATTTCACCGGCCACAAGATCGATTTCAGCACGGAATGTCTCGGCATGAGCTTCGGCCTTCCCGGCGCGCGCGGAGAAAATGCGCTCGAGGAAGCGGTTAAATCGCCGGTGGTTTCGCATTGCGCGCCGTTTCAGGCCCTGCTTGAGGAATCGAAAGGCGCGCGGCGCATCGATTATTTCCGCTACTGGCACGGTTACGCCGCGATATCGCGGCCGATACTCGAGATCTTTTCCTATCACGACCTGCGTATGCTGACTTTCAATGCGATGGTTCTTCTGTTTTTTGCGCTCGCATTCCGGCTGTACAGGGATTTCGGCGCGAAATTCGCGCTCGCCGTCCTTTTTCCGTTTTTCTTCGTTCACTATGGCGGCTTCCTCATTTTGTGGACGAAAGCCGCGCCGTGGATAGTGATGCTCGGCGCCTCGATCTATTTCGCCAGCGCGCGCCGTCCCTATGAACGCGATCCGTTCCTCGCCTTTTTCCTGATTGGCGCGCTGACGTCTTATGTCGATCTTCTCTCGACGCCGCTTCTGACGTTCGGCTTGCCGGCCTATGTCTATTTCTTCTATCTCGCGCGGCGCGGCGACATGCCTGCGCCGCGCGCGCAGATCGAGCGGCTGGCGGCGATCGGTTGCTTCTGGTTCGCCGGCTATGCGGGATTGTGGTGCGCGAAATTCCTTCTCGCATTCGCCGTCGTCGGCCCGCACGCCATTCGCGATATCGTCGATACGGCGCTGTTCCGAATCCATGGCGGTTATGAATCCGTCAAATGGTGGCCGGGCGCGGCGATCGAGGAGAATTTCGAGGTGTTCAAGGGTCTGTGGGGGGCGGTCATTCTCGTTGTCTTCGGCGCGCTGCCTTTCGCGAAAGCCGCGCGCCGGCGCGGCGCGGCGGCGTTGTTGCGGCGCGCCCCGGTCTTGGCGCTGCTCGCGCTTTCGCCTTTCGTCTGGTATGAGGTCCTGAGCAATCATTCGCAGATCCACGGACTTTTCACGCACGCCGATCTCGTGCTGTTTTTCCTTCCGCTGAGCCTCATCCTGTTCGGCGAGACGGATCGATTCATCCCGCAATTGGCGGCGAAACCGTCGGATGTGTCTTTGCATTGAGGGCGATCAAAACTACGCTGACGCTTCCGTATGCGTCGGAGGCCGGAAACACGCCGGCGAAAGCGAAACGCGCGAGAGGGGCGAGCGTGGTCGAAGCTAAAAAGGTTGCGATCATCGGCGCCGGGCCTGCGGGACTGACCGCGGCCTATCTTTTGAGCAAGGAAGGCGTTTCCGTCGAGGTGATCGAAGCGGATCCCGATTATGTCGGCGGAATCAGCCGCACCGTAAATTACAAGGGCTTTCTGTTCGATATCGGCGGCCACCGGTTCTTCTCCAAATCGAAAGAGGTGGTCGACTTCTGGCGCGACATGCTGCCCGATGACTTCATCGAGCGCCCGCGCCTGTCGCGCATTTATTACGCCGGCAAATTCTATTCCTATCCGCTCAAGGCGTTCGAAGCCTTCGCCAATCTCGGTCCGCTCGAAAGCGCGCGCTGCGTCTTGTCCTATATGCGGCGGCGCACGTTCCCGAAAAGGAATCCGGCGTCATTTCATGACTGGGTGGCGAATCAGTTCGGGGAGCGGCTGTTCGCGATCTTTTTCAAGACCTACACTGAGAAAGTGTGGGGCATGAGTTGCGACGAGATTTCGGCCGACTGGGCGGCGCAGCGCATCAAGGGGCTCGATCTCGTCAGCGCCGTTCTCGACGGCGTGCGCCGCTCGATCAAGGCGCGCCCGGCGCCGAAACCGGACGGCGCCGTCATCAAGACCCTGATTGAGAGTTTTCAATATCCTCGCCGGGGCCCCGGAATGATGTGGGAGGAGACGGCGCGAAAGACGCGCGCGCAAGGCGGCGTCATTCACATGGGCGCGACGCTGGATCGTCTGCAAAGGACGGAGGATCGGTGGCGCGTGACGGCGCGGCGCCGGGACGGTTCGGGCCTTTGCATCGAGGCGGGCGACGTTATCTCCTCAGCGCCGATCAGCGAGCTGATCGCGGCGCTCGAACCGGCGCCGGATTGCCGGCCGGCGGCGGAAGGCCTTCGCTATCGCGACTTCATCACGGTCGCGCTCGTCGTCGACGGCGCGCATTCCTTTCCCGATAACTGGATCTACATACACGATCCTAAAGTGAAGGTCGGACGGATACAGAATTTCCGGTCGTGGTCGCCCGAAATGGTCCCCGACGAAAAACTGACTTGTCTCGGTCTTGAATATTTCTGTTTCGAGGGCGACGGTCTGTGGAGCGCGTCGGATGATGAGCTGATTGCGCTGGCAAGACGCGAGCTCGCCGCGATCGGTCTCGTCGGGGACTCGGCCGTCAAAGACGGCTGCGTCGTGCGTCAGAAAAAGGCCTATCCGGTCTATGACGAAGACTATCGGCGAAATGTGCAGGCGATCCGCGAAGAGCTCGCCGCCCGCTATCCGGGGCTGCATCTCGTGGGGCGAAACGGTATGCACAAATACAACAATCAGGACCACGCCATGATGACGGCGATGCTGACCGTCAGAAATATCCTGGCCGGCGAAGCCCTCTACGACATTTGGTCCGTCAATGAGGATGCGGAATATCATGAGGAAGGCGCGTCGGGCGCGCGCGACGCGCTTGCGAGCGTTCGCCTGACGCCCGGGCGCGTTCCGGCCGGGGCGGTCGAATGACGCCGTCTGCGCGGCCGCAGGAGACGCCCGGCAGGGCCGCCTCGCTCGCGCGGCTCTTGCTCAATCCGTTGCAGCTTCCGGGGCAGCTCGGCCGTTACGCGCTGGCGAGCGCGCTGTCGCTGTCGCTCGATTCGGGCGTCTATCTTGTCCTGCTCCGGGCCGGACTGAATGCGGTGCTTGCGGGCGTGATCGGCTACGGCGCGGGCGCGAGCCTGCATTATGCGCTTTCCAGACGATTTGTGTTCGTCGCCCGCGGAGCCGACAAGTCGCATATCCGGCTCGCAGCGGAATTCGTTGTCAGCGGGCTTGTCGGGCTGTGGGTGACGGCGGCGACGATCGCGCTCTGCACGGGATATTTCGGCGCATCGCCGATCGCCGGCAAGGCTGTCGCGATCGCCGTGAGCTTCATCGTCGTCTTCGCGGTGCGCCGGCAAATCGTCTTCCAGGCGTCCCGCGGCGCGCGCGCGGCTTGCGAGCGCGCGCAATATGCGCGAAAGCCGTAGCCAATCGCGAACGATAATCGGGAGGGTAGCGCTTTATGACGTCATTGCAGGCGGCCGCCTTGTGGATCGGCCTTAACATCTTTCTCCTCATTTACGTCAGCGCGCGTGTCGGGCAGGCGCGCGTCAAATACAAGATCAATCTCGGCGACGGCGGAAATCCGGACATGCTGAAAGCGATCCGCACGCAAGCGAATTACGTCGAATATGCGTGGGCGGCTTTGCTGGGGCTCTTCACGCTCGCTTCTCTCGGCGTATCCGCCTATGTGATTCATGCGCTCGGCGCCGCTTTCCTCTTTGCACGGATCGCCCATTTGGCGGGCCTTGGCATGGGTATTTGGTCGGCGGGACGCAGCGTCGGCATAGCTCTGACGATGTTGACGCTCCTTGCGACGGCGGGTTGGCTCATCTGGCGCGCATTCGCCTGAGCGAAAGACTTCCTTAACCTCCGTTGACGGCGCGTTGTCTCAAAATGACGCGCCTCCTTTACGCGGAATTTACCACGCCGCTCGATTCTGTGCGAAAAGCGGAAAGGGCGCGGAGCGTGAAAGAGATCACCGAATGCAGGGCTTGCGGGTCAAAAGCGTTGACGCCGGCCTTTTCGCTTCCGGCTTCGCTTTCGCAAGTCTTTGAGGCGCGCGGAGTCTTTTCCTCGTTTCAAAAGCAGTCGACGGATTTCGTCCTTTGCGACATGACCAAGGATGCGTTCGCGTGCGGGCTTCTCCAGTCGGCCCATTACAACCGGCCATTGGAGAATGAGGCGCCGTCGGGCCGGTTCGCGTCCGTCCGCCACCATCTGCGCGCGGCGGCGACCGAGGCGCTGGAGCTCATCTCGGGACGCGACTGCGCGGCGCTTGACATAGGCTGCAATGACGGCGCGCTGCTGTCCTATTATCCGCGCTGGGTCGACCGCTTCGGCGTCGACCCTTCTGAGCGCGTCGAGGCGATCGGGGAATGGGCGTGGACGGCGCGCGCGGCTTTTCCGTCCGCCGAACTCGACCGCGCCTTTGGCGACAAGAAATTCGACATCATCACGGCGATCTCCGTTTTCGAGCGCGTCGACGAGCCGCGCGCCTTCCTCGCGCGCGTAAAGTCTCTGCTGTCAGCGGACGGGGTGTTCGTTCTCGAAACGCTTTACGCGCCGATGACGTTGACAAGGACGGCGATCGAGCCCGTCATCGGCGCCGCCTCCGCCGTCTACTCGCTCGCCGTTCTCGAAAGACTCGCGCGCGACAGCGGCCTCAAGATCTTCCGCGGCGGGCTTACGGACAAAGAAGGCGGCTCCGTCCGTCTTTTTCTCACGCACGCCGATGTCGACGATCACGATTTCGATCCTTGGTATGAGCGCCTGGCGCGCTTGTGGGACGAGGAGAATGCGCTCGCCCTGCGGCTGGCGCCGCCCTATCAGGCTTTTGAGCGCCGCGCGGAAAAGGCGCGCGAGGATTTCATCGCGCTTTTGGAGCGGGCCGGGCGGGAGGGGGACTGCGCGCATCTGCTGGGAACCGGCGCGCAGTCTGCGGCGCTCCTCGCCTGGGCCGGCCGCGCAGCCGGCGTCGTGACCGCCGCTGTCGGCGCGGCGGGCGACGCGCCGCTCGGGCGACTGGACGTTATTTCCGAAACCGAAAGCCGCGCCGCCGAGCCCGGCTATCTGATCGTTCCGGCCGCGCTCAAACGCGAAATGCTCGAGCGCTGGCGCGAGGCGATCCTGCTCGGCGCGCGTATGATCGTCGCAAGCCCGGAGCCGCATGTCATTCATGCGCATAACTATGTCGCCGAACTGGCGAAAACGGTTGCGGTCGGCGACGGCTCGGGCGGGGTCGAGACCCTTCGGGCGATCCTGAGCGCCGCAGGCGGCCCGCGCCTCGTCGCCGACAATGCTTCGCGCGCCGCGAGCTAGGTGGACAAGAAGCGGCGCGTGTCGCCTTCGAGCGCGACTGCGGTCAATTTTCCGGTGAAGCACGCGCCCGTATCGATATCGATCCGCCAACCGGCGTCGAGCGGCTGTTTCACCGGCTGATGCCCGTGGACGACGACCTTGTCGGGGCGGTCCGCCGGAGCGGCGCGATGGAATGCGCCGCGAATCCACAACAGGTCGGTTTCGTCCTGCGCGTCGAGCGCAACCCCCGGTTTGACGCCCGCATGCACGAAGAAATAGTCGCCGAACGCCGCGCTGACCTTCAGGCTGCGCAGAAAGTCGAGATGCGCGCCGTGCAGGGCGCGCCGAAGCGCTGCGGCGAGTTTTGACGGCGCCTGCGAGGCGGCGCCGCGAATTCCGTAGCTTTCGAGCGTCGCCTCGCCGCCCCAATCGAGCCATCCGGAGCATTCTTCCGGCGCCTCGAGAAAATCGAGAAGCGCGGCTTCGTGATTGCCTTTCAGGAAAACCGAGTCCGGCCGCGCGCGAGAGAGTGCGACAAGACGCTCGACGACGCCGCGGCTGTCGGGGCCGCGATCGACATAATCGCCGAGAAAAATAAGCCTCGCCGGCCCGGCGCGCCGCTCATCGGCGGCGATCTCGGCCATCAGGCGGTCGAGAAGGTCCGCGCAGCCATGGATGTCCCCGACGGCGCACAGCCGCACGCCCTCGGGCGCGCGCGCTCCGGCTGGCTTTCCGGCGAAAAGATTCTTGAGCATCGGGTCAACGCGGCGTTGCAATCATCCTATACTAGCGAGATTGGCGCCGATCGGGTCAACCGGCGCCGCCCGGACGGCGGCGTTAACCAGTCGCAGCATCGGGAAGGAGGATGGTTCAGGCGTGGAGGAAGTGAGGCGATGAGCGTCCTCGTCACCGGCGCCGCCGGCTATGTCGGCGCGCATATGCTGCTCGCGCTGCTCGATGCGGGGGAGAAGGCGGTCGCGCTCGACGATCTTTCGACAGGCTCGCGCGCGCTTGTGCCGGAGGGCGCGCCGCTCATTGTCGCCGATGTCGGCGACAAGAAAACGCTTGCGCGCGTTTTCCGCGACCAGCAGGTCAGCGAGGTCATCCACTTCGCCGGCTCGATCCTCGTTCCCGAATCGCTCGAGCATCCTCTCGCCTATTATCGCAATAATACGATGAACACGCTGGCTCTGCTTGAGGCGTGCGTCGAATCCGGGATCAGCCGATTCATCTTTTCATCAACGGCGGCGGTGTACGGCACGCCGGATCTTACGCCTGTGTCGGAGACAGCGCCCGTCAGACCGATCACGCCTTACGGCGCGTCGATGTCGATGAGCGAGCGCATTCTCGCCGACGCGGCGCGCGCCCACGCGCTCAATTATATGATCCTGCGCTATTTCAATGTCGCGGGCGCCGATCCGCGCGGCCGCGCGGGCGAAATCGGCAAGCCGACCCACCTTATCAAGGTCGCGGCGCAGATCGCAGTCGGCGCGCGCAAGGAGAGCCTCAAAATATACGGCGCCGATTATCCGACGCCGGATGGTTCGGCGATCCGCGACTACGCGCATGTCAGCGACCTTGCGGAGGCGCATCTGACGGCGCTGGAGCGCCTGCGCGCGGGCGGCGAATCCGCGACTCTCAATGTCGGCTATGGCCGGGGCTACTCGGTTCTCGAAGTCATCGAGGCGGTGGAGCGCGTGACCGGCGAAATGCTGCCGAATGAAATCGCGCCGCGCCGCGCCGGCGATCCGCCGCAGCTCATCGCGGACTCGGCCGCGATCAAGCGCGTGCTCGACTGGCGTCCGCGCTATGACGACATCGATTTCATCGTGCGCTCGGCGATTGAGTGGGAGCGCAAGCTCGCCGGGGCCAAGACCGGGGCCGGCGCGTGAAGCTCATCATCGCGGCGCGGGCGCTGTTCATCGTGATCCTCATCGTCGTCACCTGGCTCATTCTGACGCCGGATGTCCGGGAGACGGAGCCGGGCATGGATATCGCGCGCTGGATCGCCAGGACGCTGTTCGGCGACGCCGATCTCGGCGACAAGGTCGCGCATTTTCTCGCCTTTGCTTCGCTCGGCGCCGCGGCGGCGCTGGGGCGCCTCAAGATCGCGCAAAGCGGCGCGCTGATGGTCGCCGCGCTCGCCGCCTATGGCGGCGCGCTTGAAATCGGCCAAATGCTCGGCGGGGTGCGGGACGCCGAGCTGGCGGACGCGCTCGCCGACGCCGCCGGGGCCGGCGCCGGCTATCCGGCGATCGTCTTCGCGCTCGGTTTTGCGGCGGCGAGGGTTCGGCAGTGAAAGCCGCGATTATCATTCCCGCGCGCTACGCCTCGACGCGCCTGCCCGGAAAAATGCTGCTGGAAGCCGGCGGCAAGCCGCTCATCCGGCATGTCTATGAGCGGGCGGCGGCGGCGAAAACGGCGAGCCGCGTGGTTGTCGCGACCGACGATTCGCGCATCGCGCGCGTGGTTCGAGAATTCGGCGGAGAAGCCCTTATGACCGACAGCGCGCACAGCTCCGGCTCGTCGCGCGCGGCGGAGGCGGCGCGATCGCTCGATGCGGATATTATCGTCAACGTTCAGGGCGACGAGCCGGAGATCGATCCGGCCCATATCGACAGGCTGATCGAACTTCAGGCGCGCGCCGCGCCGTTTTGCTCCACTCTCGTCTGCCCCTTTCCGAAAACGGCGCGCCCGGACGATCCTGCCGCCGTCAAGGCGAGGCTTGGCGCGGCGATCGACGAGGGCGGAGATGCGTTCGAGGCGCTTGACTTTACGCGCGCCGCGCCGGGCCCAACCGCCAGCGGGCTGTTTCTGCATATCGGCGTCTACGCATTCGGCGCGGAGGCCCTGCAGCGTTTCGCCGCTGCGCCGGAGGCGCGGCGCGAAAAGACCGAGCGGCTGGAGCAATTGCGGATATTCGAAATGGGCGAGAAGATTTTCGCCCGCCTTGTGGGCGAGGCCGCGCCGGGCGTCGACACGCCGGAAGATTTCGAAGCCTTCCGCACCCGGATAGAAAAGACCCTCTGACAGCCTTGCGGATAAAAGAAGACCCCGGCCGAATGTTCATTATCATTCCCCGGGGTCTGGTTGGCGTCGGCGCGTCGGGCCTTCGCAGCCGCTTTATTGCGCCCGATCGGTTTACGCAAGCGAGACGGCGGTATAGGCCGCCGGCGCAAGCGCTGCGACGACCACGGTCGCCGCGAGCATGAATGAAATCAGTTTCATCATTGGAGCTCTCCTCTCTCAATGAAGGCTCAGATAGTTTCAGTCCGCGCTCCCTGAAAGGCCGCGCGGCCTGTATTGAGCCCGTCTCGGAAACGTTTCGTCGCAAGCCGATCTCCCCGCTTCGTTTCGTCGCACCCTGACTTCGTTTCGCCGGGCGGGAGGATTGTGCGCTCGCGGACGCCCCGAATTTCCGCGGAAAGGAGGCTTGCGCGAAGGCGCCGGCCGGCGCGCCGCCATATACGCAAGGCGGCAAAAGCGCGCAGACAAAGCCTGTTGAAGGGCGGGAAATATTCCTTAAACTCGATTTAATCCGCATTCTGATTGAATACGGGAGAATCGTGGAGTATACGGTCTCCGGCGTACCGATAGGCGCCGGCGGGCAGGGGGTCTGCTCGCGACGCGACGCCGAATGACGGTGGCGACTAATTGGGCCTTCGCCCATGAAAATATAAGCCGGAGAAACTTCCATGAAGATGAAATGGTTTGCCGCGGCCGCGGCGAGCGCGCTCTTGTGCACACCCGCTTTCGCCGCTGCGGAGCGAACATATCATGCGGGCGGCGACGTGCAGTCGGTCGACGCCTCCGCAAAGACAGTGACGTTGGACAACGGCCGGACCTATAGGCTGCCGGCGGGCGTCGACGTCTCGACGCTGAACGCGGGCGAAGCGGTCGAAGTCGCCTACACGGTGCAGAAAGGCGTCCGTACGGCGAGGGCGGTCGACTCGCTCACCGCGGCGTCAGGACAGATAAAGTCCGTCGACGCAGCGAAACATACGATTACGCTCGATGACGGCCAGACCTATTCGCTGCCTGCAAAGTACAATATGGCGATGCTGAAAGCCGGCGAACAGGTCGAACTTGGCTGGAAAGCAAAAGGCGACGCGCACGAAGCGGTGTTCCTGAAGAAGGCTGCAAAATCCGGCCCGACGCCTGCGAAGCAATAACTGTCGTCCTCCTCCCGCTCGACCGGAGACGGGACGCTTGCGTATTTTGCGTCCCGCCGCGATCTAGACTGAAAGCGCACGCGGAAGAGGAAGGCGCGCTTCGACGCCGAGATTGAGCCCCGCCGCCCAGCGGACGATAAGATCAAGTTCCGATTTCCACCGCTCGGCGAGCGCGGCTTCGTCGGCGCCGCGCTGCGCGGCGTCGAATTTTTGATCGGCGAATTTCGAATTGCGCGCGAAAACATCGCTCGCAGCGGCTGCTGTCAGCGCCGCCTCGTCCAAAGGCAGCCGCAAATGATCGGCGGCGCTTGTCAGGACGGCCGCCGGCGCTTCCAGCAACTTTCTGTAGTCGAGGGAGGCGAGTCTCGCTGCGGGCGCGCCGTCAAGCACGCGCGCGAATTGTTCGATCTGGTGGCGCCAGACGACGGCGGCGACTTGCAAATCCGTGAAGCCCATCGCCTGGCGCGGCGGAATAGCCGCAAGACCTGCGCCGTCAAGCGCGTAAATATTGTACTGCAAGCGGACGAATGCGCGGCCTTCTTCGCCTTTTTTAATGATTGAGATCAGGAAGTCGCGCAACTGGCCATAGAGCAGCAGCGCAGGAGCGCCGATCGCAAGCGCCGACCCCAGCAAGGTTGAAGCGGTGTTGGTCGGTTTGACGACGACGCGCTCTTCGCCCGCATGCGGGCGCGCCAACAGCGCGGCGACCGCGCGAAACAGACTTTGAAACCGCGCCGGATCGCGTTTCAGTTGCTCGTCGACGCGCGCGGCGTTGGCGAGATCTAACAGGATATTCGGCTCCTTGAGGGCGAGCGCGGACTCAGGCCGGTCGAGCGCCCGGGCCAGCAGAGTCGAGCAACAAAAGGCTGTATGAAAAATGAAAGCCGGCGGCGGGCGGCGCGGCAAGCGGGCGCTGGCGGCGATAATGTCACCGGCCGGCGCGGTTGCGCGCGCCGTCACCGAGCCCGCCATGCGCTTGTCGAGAAACGCCTCCTTGGCGAGGCCGGCGCGGTCGATGCGCGCAAAGGCGATTGCGTCCCGCGCCGGATCGAAGGCTTCGGGCAGCCACGCCGGATCTTCGACAAGCTCGGCGACGATTGTCATCGCCGCCGTTTATGGACCCCGGGCGGCTTTTGCGCTAGTCCGGTCGCCCGGCAAGGAGGTCCTGATGGAGAAGCAATACCGGGACGCGAGGGCGGCGCTCGACGGCGTCATCTTCGACGGCATGACGATTATGGCGGGGGGGTTCGGTCTTTGCGGCATCCCCGAAAACCTGATCGAGGCGCTGCGGGATTCCGGCGTCAAGAACCTGACCGTCATCTCCAATAATTGCGGCGTCGACGATTTCGGGCTTGGCGTTCTTCTGCGGGAGAAGCGCATCAAGAAGATGGTGTCCTCCTATGTCGGCGAGAACAAGGAGTTCGAGCGGCAATATTTGTCGGGCGAGCTTGAACTGGAATTCAATCCTCAGGGAACGCTCGCCGAACGTATTCGCGCTGGCGGCGCGGGCATTCCAGGCTTTTACACGAAGACCGGCGTCGGCACGCTGATCGCCGAAGGCAAGGAGCACAAGGAGTTCGGCGGCGAGACCTATATTCTTGAAACCGGGCTGGTTGCGGATCTTTCGATCGTCAAGGCGTGGAAAGCCGATCCTCAAGGCAATCTTGTCTACCGCAAGACCGCGCGGAACTTCAATCCGATGATGGCGACCGCCGGCAAGGTGACGATCGCCGAAGTCGAAGAGATCGTGCCGCTCGGCGCGCTCGATCCCGATTGCATCCATACGCCCGGCATTTACGTGCATCGAATCATTCAGGGCGCGCACGAAAAGCGCATCGAGCAGCGTACGACGCGCCCGCGCCAGGCAGGACGGTAATGACGGTTGCGGCCAAGGGTTCACAGCTTGGGAGACGCTGATGAAAACGGCTTTTGCAGTCCTTTCGGTCGTCCTCGCTGCGGGCCCCGCCGCATCGATGCAGCTGACAAGCGCCGACTTCAAGAATGGCGGGGCGATTGCGCGCGAGCAGGTTTACGCGCGTTGCGGCGGGCAAAATATTTCGCCGCAGCTGTCCTGGAGCGGCGCGCCGAAGGACGCGCGCAGTTTCGCGCTCACCATGATCGACGAGAGCGTGAAGCCGAACAAGTGGTCGCATTGGCTGGTTTTCGGCATCCCAGCGAATGTCGATTCGCTCGCCAAGGGCGCAGCTCTTCCCCCGGGCGCAAAGGCCTGGATGAACGATTTCGGCGCGGCGCAATATGACGGCCCTTGCCCCCCGATCGGGTCGGGGCCGCATCGCTATGTCTTCACGATCTGGGCGCTCGGCGCATCGCCGCCGGACTTTCCCGCCGGCGCCAAGGCTTCCGAAATTGAAACGGCTCTCAATGCGGCAGCGCTCGCCAAGGCGACGCTGACCGGAACCTACGAGCGAGAT
The DNA here is from genome assembly GCA_016125425.1 of Alphaproteobacteria bacterium. GTDB lineage: Bacteria > Pseudomonadota > Alphaproteobacteria > Caulobacterales > Parvularculaceae > Amphiplicatus. The sequence continues at coordinate 36,970 of WGLT01000005.1, read as the reverse complement.
TAATCCGTAAGGAGAACGAAATGCCCTGGGATCGCAATCAGATGGCCGAGCGCGCCGCGAAGGAGCTGAAAGACGGCTTCTATGTCAATCTCGGGATCGGCATTCCGACGCTTGTCGCGAACTACATTCCTGACGGAGTCGACGTCACTTTGCAGTCGGAGAACGGCATGCTCGGCATGGGCCCGTTCCCTTATGAAGGCGAAGAGGATCCTGATCTCATCAACGCCGGAAAGCAGACCATCACTGAATTGCCGCGCACGTCCTATTTCTCCTCCGCTGACTCCTTCGCGATGATCAGGGGCGGCCATATAGATATCGCCATTCTCGGCGCGATGGAGGTTTCGGAAAAAGGCGACCTCGCCAACTGGATGATACCGGGCAGGCTGGTCAAGGGCATGGGCGGCGCGATGGATCTCGTCGCAGGCGTGAAGAAAGTCGTCGTTGTTATGGATCACACCTCCAAGGCGGGGGATTCAAAGCTTCTTCACGAATGCTCTCTGCCGCTCACCGGCAAGGCGGTGGTCGATATGGTGATCACCAATCTTGGCGTCTTCAATGTGGAACGCGGCAAGGGAATGACGCTTGTCGAACTCGCCCCGGAGGTGAGCGTTGAAGAGGTGAAGGCGAAAACGGAAGCGAAATTCGAAATCGCTGTTTAGTCGCCGCCGCCTTCTGGCGGTTGACTTGTATTTCTTGAAGTCTAGGCTTTCTCTTGGGGGCAGGACAAATTGGCCTTTTTGGGGGGTGGGAATGTGACCCAACCCAGCTTTGATACGCCGTTTCAGCCGCTGAAAGCGTTGCGCGCCATTCTGGCAATTATCGATAACAAGGAAGACACGACGCAGGTTACTATCTTTCGGGACGCGATTGACACCTGCTGGTACGAGCTTGCCTATCAGCGGTTTCGCGCGCTCGAAGCGGGAGCCAAAATCCTTGCCGAAAAGCGCAATTTATATGACAGGGTTTCAGATATCGATTTTTTGGCGGGGTTGCCGGAGGGCACACTCGGGCGCGAGTATTATAAATCGACCTGGATGGAGGGCGTAACTCCAGACGGATTCCGCGCGGCCTATCTCGGCGCCGGCCGCAATCTGGATGCGCTTGGGGAGGAGCGGGCGCTCGTTCACTATCGATTGCTCGACATGCACGACCTGCTGCATTCGGCGGTCGGATATACGCGCAATTCAATGGGCGAAGTCTGCATTCTCGAATTTCAGGGCGTGCAGTTCCGGAGTGCGGGCCTGCGAACCCTGTCCTATTTGTTGGGCGCAGAAGTCAAGCGGCGGACGCCCCGCCGGCCCATCTTTAAATGCATCGCCGAAGCGAACCGCATAGCCAGCAACTGCAAAGACGTCGCGACCGCGGACTGGGAAAGATTCCTCGAGTTGCCGATGGAAGAGGTACGTGAAGCGCTTAATCTGCAAAGGCCGGTTGCATTCTTGGCGCATCTCGATGAATGGGCGCGATTCGACCGAGTTTACGACGAAGAACAAGCACGCAAAAGCCGCCGCACGAGATTCGCCCAGCAGCAAAACTAAGACTATACGGAGTTTTCGGGAGCGGGTTCGCGCGGCGCCTGCCGCGCGCGCTCAGGCGCCGCAGGCTCTCGCGTCAGGATAACGCGCTGCGTAGGCCGGCCGAATCGAATCCCCTTTGCCTCGAACTCGCTCTTTATTTGCAGGCTGACGGCGTCCTGCGTCATCAGAAAGTCCATCATCCGTCGGCTGAGCACATCATAGGATGATTCGACGATCAGACTGCTTTCAGTGAACGCCTTGAAGAGACAATATCTGAAGCGAGCCTTGTCCTGCCGCTCGATCACTTCCTGAATGATGTGTTTCGCCGCGTTCACTTCGTCGGCGGTGAGGAGATAATGGAGCGAGATGCGGAATGTGACGACCGCTCGTTCATCCGCCTGTAATTGTGAATCTGCCCGCTTAAGAGGTCCGAATTCGGCACGATGATCTCTTCGCCGACAAGGCTTCGCAGGCGCGTTGTCTTCATGCCGATGTCCTCGACTGTGCCCGATACGTCGCCCATGACAATGAAATCGCGATGACGAACGGACGGTCGAGAATGACGGACAAGGAGCCGAGGAGGTCGCGAATAACGCCTGGCGATGCGAGGCCGAGCGCGATGCCGCCCACGCCCAGCCCGGCGATCAGCGCCGAAACATTGACGCCGAGATTGTCGAGCAGAAACAGAAACGCGACCGACCAGACGATAGTCCGAATCGCCCAGCGGATGAGAAACAGGGCGCTCGAGAGGCCGACATTGCGCGCCGCCCTGCGCCGCGCATAGGTCGTCGCCAATTGCGTGATGAAGTTGACCGTTCAGTTCGCGACCTGCAAAACGACGACAAACACGAATACCGTGTCCGCCGAAGCGCGGACCTTGGGCGGCATCTCCAGATAGCTGAAGGGCAAATAGAGCGCGAGCGCGAGCAGAAACAACGACGAGGTTTTTGCAAACGTTTCGAGCAGGTCGGAGATGAAGCGGTCGGATCCTTTCTCGGATACGCTTTTTCAAGACGCCGGACAACGAAACGGATCGCGAGAAAGAAAACGAAGAGTCCGAGCGCGCCGCCGGCGGCGATCCGCCAATTCGGCGTTTTTTCAAACCAGGCTTGCGCCTTTTCAACCCAGATCACGTTCGGCGCCTGATTCCGCTGTTTTTTCCGCGTCGCTCGCAGTCGTCTCGCTTGCTCCTGGAAACGGCTGACTCGCCGGTTCAATCAGTGTCCGGCCGAAAGACTATTAAACCGGGACGGCCCTGGCGAAATTGACCGGCCGCAAACCCTCGTCCGGACGCGGATCGCGCGAATTCCGCGCCGGAGCTCCGCCCGACGCCCGCGCCTCCTTCAGACGTGTTCGACAGGCCGCCCGCGCGTTTCGGGCAGGAACAACAGGCCGATGACGAAGCTCATGGCCGCGATGATCACGGGATACCAGAGCCCGGCGTAGATATCGCCGGTCGCGGCGGTGATCGCAAACGCGGTCGTCGGCATCAGGCCGCCGAACCAGCCATTGCCGATATGATAGGGCGCGGACATGGACGTGTATCGGATGCGCGCCGGAAAAAGTTCGACCAGCATCGCGGCCATCGGCCCGTAGCACATTGTCGTGACCAGCATCAGCCAGAGCGCAATCGCGATTATGCGCGGCGTGTCGACCGATCGGGGATCGGCCTTTTCGGGATAGCCGACGGCGGTCAGCGCGCCGCGGATTTGCGCGCGGAACGCGTCGATCGCAGCAGCGCGCTCTTTTGCGTCCATCGCCGCGGCGTCCGGCGCAACGAGCATTTGATCGCCGATTTCAAGCCGCACGGGCGCGCCCGCTTCCCGCGGCTTCGTTTCATAATTCACGCTTTCCCGGGCGAGATAGGCTTTCACGACGTCGCAGGCGCGCGCCTCGAATTTATTCCGGCCAATGAGGTCGAACTGGAAAGAGCAATCCGCCTTGTTTGCGTAAACGGCGACGGGAACTGTCGCCTGCGCATGCGCCAGCCCCGGATTCGCCGCCGCTGTCATCGCCTTGAAGGCGGGGAAATAGGTGAGCGCGGCGAGCAGCAGTCCCGCCATGATGATCCGCTTGCGGCCCATGCGGTCGCTGAGCCAGCCGAAAAACACATAGATCGGCGAGCCGATGACAAGCACGGCCGCCATAATGAGATTGGTCGTAAAGGGATCGACCTTGACGAGGCGCTCAAGAAAGAAAAGCACATAGAAAGTGCCGGTGTAAAAGGTGACAGCTTGACCCGCGACGCAGCCGAGAAGCGCGATGAGCACAATTTTCAAATTCGGCCATTTGAGAAAGGATTCGACATAGGGCGCTTTCGACGTCGCCATCTCCGACTTCATCTTCTGGAAAACGGGACTCTCATTCAGTTTCATCCGAATCCAGATCGAAACGGCGAGCAGGATGATCGACAGCAGGAAAGGAATGCGCCAGCCCCATGCGGCGAACTGGTCCGGCGCGATCGTCGCGCGCGCGCCCATGATAATCGCGAGAGAGAGGAGAAGGCCGTAGGCCGCGGTCGTCTGGATCCAGCTCGTATTGAGGCCGCGTCGGTCGGCGCGCGCGTGCTCGGCGACATAGATCGCCGCCCCGCCATATTCGCCGCCGATCGCGAGACCCTGGAGAAGACGCAGGCCCACGAGAATGATCGGCGCGGCGATCCCTATGGCGTCATAGCCGGGCAGAAGCCCGACGACGAAAGTCGAGAGACCCATCACGCCCATGGTGACGAGAAAGGTGTTTTTGCGCCCGACAATGTCGCCGACGCGCCCGAAGACCAGCGCGCCGAGCGGGCGCACAATGAAGCCGCTCGCAAACGCGGCGAGAGCGAAAATGAATCCCGTCGTCTCGTTGACATTGGAGAAGAAGTGCCGGCCGATATAGGCCGCGAGCGAGCCGTACAGGAAGAAGTCATACCACTCGAACATGGCGCCGAGGGACGACGCGCCGACGACCAGCAATTCGCGCGAATTCCGTTTCGGCGCTTCGGCCGTTGTCGCCGCAGTCATGGCCCCTCCGTTCGGCGCCGGCCGGCGCCCGCGCTTGTTATTTTAATTTGGCGAGCGCTTCGGCGTGCGCGGCCGCCTCCTCAACGTAATGCGCCGCGCCGATCAGGGCAAACTTGTCTTCGCCTTCTTTCAGATCGCGGAATTTCCGTGCGGGCATTCCCGCCCACATCTCGCCGGCGGGCACTGTCTTGCCGGGACCGAGGAAGGCGCCGGCCGCGAGGAAGGCGCCTGTCTTGACGGTCGCGCGGTCGAGCACCGTCGCGCACATGCCGACAAAGCCGCCGTCTTCGATCGTGCAGCCGTGCAGCATGCAGCGATGCCCGATCAGAGCGTTCTCGCCGATGATCGTCGGCGAGCCGCCCCACATCGGATCGTCGACATGGATGACCGTGCCGTCCTGGATGTTCGAGCCCTTGCCGATGGCGATCTTGTTCGTGTCGCCGCGCAGCACGCAGCCATACCAGACGGAGGCGTTCTCCATCACCTCGACATCGCCGCAAATGACGGCGCCCGGCGCGATGAAGGCGCTTTCGTGGATTTTCGGCTTGCGGTCGCCAATGGCGAAGATGAGAGGTTTCATGCTTGCTCGTGATCTCCTCGGGGACGGTTCGGCGCAGCGGCGGAAATCAACTGTCTTTCCGCGCCGGGCGTCAAGCTTTCACCGCATCCGGCTGATTGTCGGGATGCGCCTTCTCGAAAGCGGGATGCGCGAGGCAGCGCGCATTGATCTCGGCAAGGCGCGGATATTTCGAAACATCGACGCCGAACCGCGCGGCGGCGTAGACTTGCGGGACGAGACAGATATCGGCGATGGTCGGCGCGTCGCCGACGCAAAATCGCCCGGCGCTGCGGCCGAGCAATTTCTCCACGACGGCGAGCGCGCCGCCGACGAATGTTTCGAGCCACGCTTTGACGCCCGCCTCGTCGAACTTCGCCTCATGCCTTAAATATTTCTGGATACGGAGGTTTTGCAGAGGCTGCGCCTCGCAGGCGATGACGTCGGCGATGGCGCGGGCTTCGGCGCGCTTTCGCGCGCTTTTGGGCAGAAGCGGCGGTTCGGGGCGCGTCTCGTCGAGCCATTCGATGATGGCGAGCGATTGCGTCAATGGCGGGCCGTCGTCGACGACGAGCGCCGGAAGAAGCCCTTGCGGGTTCTTTTCAAGATAGGCGGGCTCTTGCTGCTCGCCCTTCAGAAGATTCACCGGCTCATAGTCATAGTCGAGACCTTTGAGCGCAAGCGCGATCCGCACGCGATAGGTCGCGCCGGAACGCCAGTAACCGAAGAGCTTCATAGGCGCCTCTCATCCTTGACCCATCTCATTTAATAGGTGCGATCAACGACGATTTGCACCAGAAAAACCAGCGCAGTCAGATAAACGGCGAAACGATTTGCGAATCGCGTGCGCGGCTCCGGATTCATCCAGTAATCGGCGAACCCGCTGAGCTGATAGCGCTTCAGATCGAGAAAAACTTCGTCGCCGCTGTTGACGGCCTGTCCCTTCCAGAGCTTGGCGGCCGAGCGCTCGGAGATCTCGATGACGCCCGCCTTCAAGGTCTGATCGGCGCGCCAGCCGAGATTTTCGATCGAACTCGCGATGCGCCGGTAGCTCTTGCCGGCGGGGCGCAGGCTTGTCACGATGACGCGCTGGCCGCGCGCGCGGGTGAGGCCGAGACGTTCGATCGTCGCGCCGTTGAGCCGCACCGTCCCGTCCTCATTGGTGAGGCACACGCACAGCTTGCGGCCCGTCTTCATGCGCCGGCTCGAAACTGCAAAGCGCAGCGCCGCGAGCGCGACATAGAAGACGAGGGTCGACAACACGCCGAGCCCCCAGGCGGCGGCGAAGATGCGCGGCGGCGTCGCCGCAAGCTCCGACGAGATAGCGCTGAGAAGGGTCCAAAGCCCTGAGAGCCAGTCCATGCCGCCCCCTTGCCCGGGCGCGAGTTTGCGAAGGAAGCGTGAAGAAAAGCGTTCGGGAATGCCGCGACTTGCGCCGATCGTCCCGAATTGGTAACATTTGTTACTAATGGCCGGGTCCGCAAACGGGCGCGGCGGAGCCACATCGAAAAACCGGAAGCTAAAGGAGCGGGACCATGCCCGACCTCTTCGAGAACCCCATCGGCACCGACGGATTCGAATTCGTCGAATATACGGGCCCCGAGCCCGAAAAGCTCGAACAGCTCTTCGAAACGCTGGGCTTTACGGCGGTCGGCCGGCATCGCTCGAAGGACGTCCTCCACTACAGGCAGGGAGACATCAATTTCCTCCTCAATCGCGAGAAAACCGGCCAGCCGAGCGTTTTCCGCGATCGGCACGGCGCCGGCGCCAATGCGATGGCGTTCCGCGTCAAGGATGCGGCCAAAGCGTTCGCCGAGGCGGTGAGGCGGGGCGCAAAACCGATCGAGGCGAAAGCCGGGCCGATGGAGTTGAACATTCCCGGCATCGAAGGAATCGGCGGCCTGCATGTTTATCTCGTCGACCGCTACGGCGCGCGCACCATTTACGACGTCGACTTCGAGCCGATTGAGGGCGCCGATCCGAAAGCGAATGACGCCGGCCTCACCTATATCGACCACCTCACCCACAATCTCCATCGCGGCAATATGGACAAGTGGGCGGATTATTATGAGCGCATCTTCAATTTCCGCGAAATCCGATATTTCGACATCGAAGGCAAATTGACGGGTCTCGTCTCCAAAGCGATGACGAGCCCCTGCGGAAAGATTCGCATTCCCCTGAATGAAAGCCGGGACGACAAGTCGCAGATCGAGGAGTTCCTCGCGCGCTATAACGGCGAAGGGATTCAGCATATCGCGCTCGGAACGAACAATATTTATGAAACGGTTGAAAAATTGCGCCGCCGCGGCGTGCCGTTTCAGACGACGCCGTCGACCTATTACGAGAAAGTCGACGAGCGCATCGGCGGGCATGGCGAGGATCTGGCGCGTCTTCGCGAGAATCACATCCTGATCGACGGCGCGCCGACGCAAGGTCAGGGCCTGCTGCTTCAGATTTTCACGCAGGATGCGATCGGTCCGATCTTCTTCGAGATTATCCAGCGCAAAGGCAATGAAGGTTTCGGCGAAGGAAACTTCAGGGCGCTCTTCGAATCGATAGAAGAAGACCAGATTCGCCGCGGCGTTCTGAAAGCGAGCGCCTGAACGAAATCGAGGCGCCGTGAAAGAGGTCGCGGCGCGGCGTTCTCCTCCTCCCCCGAATGCGGGGGAGGAAGGGTCCATGGGCGAGAGGTCAGCACAAATGAGCCAAGCCGCGGAAGCTCCGCAAACGGAAGAAAAGGCGAAAGCGGGTTTCATCCTTTCGGACTTCCTTCCCTACCGCATCGTTTCGCTCGGTCACCTGATCGGCCGGCGCCTTTCGGACGCCTATGCGGCGGAGAACATCACCATTCCGGAATGGCGCGTGCTCGCCGTCGTCAGCCAGGCCGATCAAATGGCCGCGCGCGACGTCGTCGCGCTGACGCCGATGGACAAGATGGCGGTCTCGCGCGCCGCCGCTTCGCTTGAAGAAAAGGGGCTTGTCGAGCGGCGCCCCGACGGGCGCGACAAGCGGGTCGTTTTGCTTGCGCTGACCGGCGACGGCCGCGCGTTGTTCGAGCGCATCGCGCGGCTCGCGCTCGACTATGAAGCGCGGCTTATCGCGGTTCTTACTCCGGAAGAGCGACGCGCCTTCAAGGCGATGCTGGAGCGGCTCGAGTGGGGCGCTAAGGTCGGGTGCTGACAGCGCTGCGTCCTGCAGCGCCGGCGCGGCCGTTCCGCCCGTCTGTCGCCTTCGTGTAATGTTTCGGATATTTTAACAAAATCTCGGCTAAGTGGGGCTGCGCCCATTTAAAATGGGACCGGGCGCGCCCGCTCTGCGCAACGCCCGTCCCTTTCTCCCCGGGGCGGGCGTTGCCATTCCGGCCGCGCTGCGAAGGCCGATTGTTCGCCTTCAGGTTGTAACTCGGGCGGCCGGGTCTGTCGTCGCGCCGGAGTCCGGCGCTTTTCGTCGCGCGCCCAATGGATCGACCCGCGCGCGAGCGCGCTTACAATGGGCGCGCCACTATCGCTGGCAAGGTCGTAAGCAGGATGGCGCGCGCGAATACGCAGGTTCAGAAAAAGGACGAATCTCTCGCCGGGAGCGCGATGGTTTGACGTTGCGCGCGCTCTTTCTTGCGCTCGCCCTGGCGGCGCTGCCGGCGTGCGTTCATTTCCCGCCGCCGCCGCCGGCGCGTCAGACGCCGGCGTTCGAAACCGGATTTTTCGTCGCGCGCGACGGCGCCGAGCTCGGCCTTAGCGTCTGGCGCGCGGAACGCCCGAAAGCGATCCTGCTGGCGTTGCACGGCATGAATGATTATGCGCGCGCTTTCGAAGGGCTCGGCGTCTGGCTCGCCGAGCATGCGGACATTACGACTTACGCCTATGATCAGCGCGGTTTCGGCCGGTCGCCAGAATTCGGCCATTGGCCGGGCGAGGGCGCGCTCGTCTCCGATCTCAACGCCGCGATCGCCGCGCTGCGCGCGCAATATCCCGGGCTTCCCGTTTACGTGCTCGGGCACTCCATGGGCGGTTCGGTGGTGCTGGAAGCCGCAGACAAGGGCCTTCTCGACGTCGACGGGGCGATCCTCGCCGCGCCTGGTGTCTGGGGCGGCTCGCGCCTGCCGCTCGCCTATCGAATCGCGCTCAATATCTCGGCGTTTTTCGCCCCGGGCAAGACGCTCACCGGCGAGCGCGCGCATCGTCAGTCAACGGATAATATTCCGGTCCTGCGCGGCATGCTCGCCGATCCGCAAGTCATCAAGGCGACGCGGATCGACGCGGTGCTTGGCGTGGTGCGGTTGATGGGCGACGCCTGGCGCGCGTCCGGGGAAGTCGGCGGGCGCGCGCTTTTCCTTTACGGCGCCAAGGATCAGATCATTCCGGTCGCTACTCAGGCGGCGACCGCAAAGCGGCTTTGCGGCAGCGTCGACGTGATTGAATTTCCGCAAGGCTGGCATCTGTTGTTTCGCGACCTCGAGGCCGAGAAGGTCTGGCGCGCGGTGGCGTCGTGGATTGAGGAGCCAGGCGGCAGGGGCGCCGCGGGTCCGACTCAATATTTTGGTTTCGGACCCGCGGCGCTGGCCTGTACCCGCGCTGGACAAGGGGATCAGCGCGTTGGCGGCGCGGTGCGGGGCAGCCCGGCCGGGCGGTAATGGGGAGACGGCGGCCGGGCATCGGGCAAGGGCTGAACCGACGCCACGGATACAACTTATGCGCGTAATTTATTAAAAAATGGTTGTACTGAAAACGGCCTTCAATCCATAGGTGTCACCCCGTCGCGGGGTCCGTCGCCTCCGCGATCCAGCGCAGGAAGGCGCCGTTCGACAGGCTTTCGTCGATCGGCAAGGCGACGACGCAGGGCGTCTCATAAGGATGGCGCGCCATGATGAAGTCGCGCGCGGCCGGCGCGGCCTCGGCCGTTGTCTTGACGATGAGGGCCGTCTCCTCGGCCGACTGGATCGCGCCCTGCCAGCGATAAAAGGAAGTCGCTGCGCCGATCACGTTCACGCAGGCGGCGAGCCGGGCCTCGACGAGGCCGCGCGCCAGCGCTTCGGCGGTCTGGCGATCGGGCGCTGTCACATAGAGAAAGTTCATCGCGGGGATGTTGCGCCAGAAGGTCGCACGGCGTAAATCCCCATTTCCGCGCAGGGGGAGGGCAATCGCGCGGACGCAATTGCGGGTCTGAAGTGATGTACGCCCTCGCAGCCGATAAGGCGGTGGTTCTCTTTTCCGGCGGTCAGGATTCATCGATTGCGCTCGCCTGGGCGCTCGACCGCTACAGGTCGGTCGAAACGGTCGGATTTGACTACGGGCAACGCCACGCAGTCGAATTGGGCGCGCGTTCGGCGATTCGTCGCGAAATCGCCCGGCGATTTCCAGCGTGGTCGGAGAAGTGGGAGGGCGACACGCTCGTTGATCTCGCAGCGCTCGGCCGCATCAGCGAGACGGCGCTGACGCGCGATGTCGAAATCGCCATTGCGGATAACGGATTGCCTACGACTTTCGTGCCCGGCCGCAATCTCGCATTCATGGTGCTCGCCGCCGCGCTCGCCTATCGGCGCGGCGCGGGCGTTCTCGTCGGCGGCATGTGCGAAACGGATTATTCAGGTTATCCCGATTGCCGTGAGGCGGCCCTTCAGGCGCAGGCTGAGGCCCTGAGGCTCGGCATGGATGCGGCGATCGCGTTCGAGTCGCCGCTTATGCGCAGGTCGAAAGCCGCAAGTTGGCGCCTCGCCGAAGAGCTTGGCGGAAAGACGCTCGTGGATTTGATCAATGAGCACTCGCATAGCTGCTATCGCGGCGTCAGGGCGCATCGCCACGCATGGGGCTATGGATGCGCAAACTGCCCGGCCTGCGAGCTTCGCGCGAAAGGCTGGAGCGAGTACTGCGCCGGCGTTGCGGCTCCGGAAACGGTGAAGTGACGATCTATTCCGTCAAGGAGCTCTATTACACGCTTCAGGGCGAGGGCGCGCAAACCGGGCGCGCTGCGGTTTTCCTCAGATTTTCGGGCTGCAATTTATGGACAGGCCGCGAAGACGATCGTGCGACTGCGACCTGCGCCTTTTGCGATACCGATTTTGTCGGCGTCGACGGGGAAGGCGGCGGGAAATTTCGATCCGCCGATGCGCTCGCGGCGGCGGTCGAGGCCGTCTGGCCGCGAGATAAACGAGCCCGTCCTTTCGTCGTCTGCACCGGCGGAGAGCCTCTTCTCCAAGCGGACGACGCGCTGATCGATGCGCTGCATCGGCGCGGATTCGAAATCGGCGTTGAGACGAACGGGACTGTCGCCGCGCCGGCCGGCCTCGACTGGATATGCGTCAGCCCAAAAGCGGGCGCGCCGCTTGTTCAGCGCGCGGGCGACGAACTGAAACTGGTTTATCCGCAAGCGGGCGCGGAGCCGGAGGCGTTCGAGGACCTCGCCTTCGACCACTTCTTCCTTCAGCCTATGGACGGGCCGTCTCTTTCCCGGCATAGAGCCGCTGCAATCGAATACTGCAAAGCCCATCCGCGGTGGCGTCTCAGTCTCCAGACGCACAAGCTGATCGGAATTCGCTAGATTCGAACAGACACGGCCGGAGAGCGCCCCTTGCGCATCGTCAAGTCGATCACATTCGACGCCGCGCACTTCCTCGACATCGACAGCGAGGAGCGTCCTTATGCGCGCATGCACGGCCACTCGTTCACGCTGGAGGCGGCGATCGAGGGCGAGCCCGACAGCGAGCATGGCTGGGTCGCGGACCTTGCGGATGTCGCAGCGGCGCTGGAGGCGCTGAAAGCCGAACTCGATCACCGGCTGCTGAATGAGGTGGAGGGCCTCGGCAAACCGACCCTTGAAAATATCTGCCGCTTCGCCGCGCGCCGGCTGCGGACGAAATTTCCGGGGCTCGCGCAGGTCAAGGTTTCGCGCCCGTCGATCGGCGAGGCGTGCGTCTATGATGTGCCGGCGGAGAGGGGCTGAAGGTCAGGCCGCCGCGGCCGCCTGCGCCATCCGGGCGATCAGGAACTGCGCGTCGCGGCAATAGCCGGCGGCGGCGCGGTCCGCCTTTTTCAGGGCGGAATCAAGCTGGCCGAGAACTTCGGTGATTTCTTCAAAAGTCGCGAAAGCGTCGCGCGGCGGTTCGAGATTGAGACCGCGCGCCGAAACGTCGAGACGCGTCGGAGAGACGGAGTAATGCGCCTTGCCGCCGAGCTTCACGTCGAGATTGCGCTGGGTCTTGCCGATCAAAGACGCCGCCCGTTCGTCGAGACCGTCGATCGTCTTGTTGATGGACAGACGAAGCTCGTCATAGCTCTCCGCGAGAAGCGCGCGCCCGCCGGCGTCTTGGACTTCCTGCGCCGAGAGCGCGACTTCATAAGCTTGCTCGATAATGTCGCGCACCGTATCGATCGAATAAAGAGCCGCTTCGATCGAGGCGAGCGCCTCGCGGATCGGGTCGATTGACACGGCGTCTTGATTCTCGGGCGGGGCGGGCGTCGATTTCAGAATGCGGCTGAGGCCGGCGGCGACATCGATTTCGGGCATGGCGTCAGCGTCGTCCGACGCCTTCCGGCCGAGCAGCAAACTGAGCGGATTTCTCTTCGCAGATTTTTGCGCGGACTTAGACTCGCCCTGCGACTTCTTCAACGCAAACACCAGCCGACGCTCCCTCTGCCATTGCGTCCGAGCCTAGCGGGAAGGTGTTTGATGCGTCGTTAAGGCGGCTCTTACATTTTGATATCTTTCACGGACGATCCCGATCCGGGACGTCCCGCGCGGCCTTCGAGCCACCACGCGCCGGCCAGCGCCGCCGCGATGAGCGCGAGCCAGGCCGCCGCGGGCGCCAGAGGAGCATCCGAGACTGAGTCCGTCCTGTAGGCCCTGCGGCTTTCGATTCCGGCCCAGCCCGATCCAGCGAATGCGCGCGCGCCCGCTTCGACCCGGCGAAGCGCGGGCAAGGCGACGTCCGCGCCCCGGCGGATCTCGAATACGCCGCCATGCGTCCTGTCGGCGAGCGGCTTCAATTTCAGTCCGGTCGACACGACGTCTTCGAATTCGGGCGCGGCGGCGAGACCGACCGCGCCGACGGCGAACAGATCGCCGTCGCGCGCGCGATACAGCCCGCGCGCGGCGTGCTCCAGTTTGGCGCTGAATCTTCCGGGCCCGTCGGCGGAGAGCGCGATTTTGCGAACCGCGCCGGACGGATCGGTCAGCTCGACGGGGCCGGGGGCGTCCTGCATCGAACGGCGCGAGATCACCAGCGTGTCGCCGACGCCGGCGAGAGAAAGCTGTTCTTCCTCGAGTTCCGGCTCCTTCATAAGCCAGTGGGCGACGCGCCGCAGAAGCTCCGCATGCGGACCGCCGCCGTCGAAGCCGCGCGCCCACAGCCAGACCTGATCGGACAGAAGGAGGCCTACGCGGCCTTTGCCGACGCGGTTCAATATGAGCAGCGGCGCGCCGCCGGGGCCCTGCATGAGCGTTTCCCCGGCGCGCTTGACGACCGGCATGATCCTGAGCCAGCGGCCCCAGAAATTCTCTTCCGGCAGGTTAGCGGTCACCGGATGCTTTTCGCCCTCTTTCGTGACCTGCGGCCGGAACGGGCCTTCCTTCGCTTCGCCGCTCGGCAAGGCCGGCAGGATGAAGGCGAGATTGCGCCGGTCGGCGAGACTTAAAGGTCCGAAATATTCCGGGCCTGCGGCGATCAGAACCGCGCCGCCATTCTCCACATAACGCGCGATATTGTCGAAGTGATAGGACTGAAGCACCCCGCGATAGGTGTAACGGTCGAAGATGACGAGATCGAATTCGGCGAGCTTGTCTATGAAGAGTTCGTCTTGCGGAAACGGAATGAGCGCGAGTTCGCTCGTCAGTTCATTCGGGCTTCCTTTTTCGATGGGGCGCAAGATCGTGAAGTGCACGAGGTCGACCGCCGGATCGGATTTAAGAAGGTTGCGCCAGACGCGCTCGCCCGGATGCGGCTCGCCGGAAATGAGGAGCACGCGCAACCGGTCGCGGATCGCCGTCACGGGCAGAACGGCTGTATTGTTGCGCGTCGTGAGTTCGCCTGCGCGCGGCGCCGCCTCCAGCTCGATGATGAGCTTGCCGGGATGGTCGAGCGGGGCGTTGAAGGAGACTTCCGCGCCGATCGGAACCGGCTGGTTCAATATCTCCTTTCCGTCAATGCGCAAGGTGACGTCGGCGTCGCCGCTTTCATCGAGCGGCTTGTCATCGGGGCCGAGATCGTCCACGCGAAAGGAGATCTTCACCGATTCCTTGACGATGCCGTAGCGCGGGGCGTTCACCAGCGTGATTTTGCGGTCCGTCTCATTGGCGCGGCCGGTGAGCAGAATATGAACCGGCGCGTCGAGCGCCAGCGCCGCAGCTCTGGCGGCGTCGCTGGCCTGTCCGTCGGTGATGACGAAGACGCCGGCGAGCCTCGCCCGCGGCGCGCCGGCCAGCGCGTTTTCAATCGCTTCTATCAGTTTTGTTTCGTCCTCGCCTGTCGCGCTTGCGCGCGCGATCTCGACATGGCCGAGCGCCTTCAGGCGAGTCTCGAGATCGCTCGCCGCCGCTATCGTCGCCTTGTCGCGATGGTCGAGCGTCTGGCTGGCGCTTTCGTCGGTGACGATGACGGCGATGTCGTCGAGCGGCGTCGTTTCCGCAACGCGCCGCTGGGGATTGGCGATAAGCGCGACAAGGGCGGCAAGCGCGATTATCCGCAGCACAGCGCCTCTCGCGCCGCGCCATAAAAGGACAAGACCGATCAGCGCCGCCGCGACGGCGACAAGGGCGAGGGCCCAAAGAGGCAAGAGCGGTTCGAATACGATCGCGTTCATCGGCGACCGAGCCGCTTGATCAGGATCTGCATATGCACCTGATCGGATTTGTAATTGCCGGTATAGGCGACCATCGCCATGTTGATGCCGGCGCGGAAGGCGAGTTCGCGCGCGCGCGCCCCGCCTTGCGTCATCGGCCGAAGCGGACGGCCGAAGCGATCTTCCGCCCAGGCGCCCGCCCAGTCGCGCCCGCCGATGATAACCGGCGTGACGCCGTCATTCGCTGTTCCTTTCGACTGCACCCATACCGGATCGTCATTCATGCGGCCCGGCAGGCCGTCGAGCAGATAGAAGGATCTCGTCAGCACGTGGTCCTTCGGCAACGGCGTCAGCGGGGGAAGGTCGATCTGGCCGAGAATGCCGCGCAGGGCCTGTTGTTCGGGCGTGTCCGCGCCGGCGACGGCGCGCTCGTCGTCGCGCGTGTCGAAAATGATAAGTCCGCCGAAGCGCATGAAGTTCTCGATATTCGCGAGCGCTTCCTGCGAGGGCGGCGCGGCGCCGGCGACGATCGGCCAATACAGCAGCGGATAGACGGACAGATCATCCGTCTCCGGGTCGACGGCGGCGGGAGCGGCGGGCTCAAGCGAGGTGCGGCGGGTTAGCTCGCGGCTGAGCGCGGCGAGGCCGAGTTCCGAGATGCGATCGACTTCCGCATCGCCGGTTTTCACATAAGCAAGCCTCGTGTGCAGCGCGGCGGCTTCCGCTTTCTGGTCTATCGGCGCGTCGACGGGCTGCGCGCGCAGATCGCCGCCAGCGGGAAGGGCGACCATGAACGCCAGCGCGGCGGCGGCGGCGAAGCGCAGGCGTCCGCTCAGGAGCAGCGTCGCAAGCGCGTCGATCAGCAGCAAGATCAATGCAAGAGCGAAAAGCGGCGCGCCGAGACGCGTCGGCGGCTTTGCGGCGAAGGATTGAACCCTGACGCCCGGAAGCGCGAAGGGCGCGAATGTGTCGCCCGGGTTCGCCGCATTGATCGCGAGCGGGGCCTCGGGCGCCCCGTAAAGCCCCGGCGGGCGGCCCGGCGCCGGCCCCTTGTCGGCGTCGGCCGCCGCGATCGGCTGCTGGTCGGGCGCGGGGCGTTTGAAGCGGCCGAATCCGTCGAGCATACGCAAGGGGGCAAGCCGCGCCTGCGCAGCGGCCTCGTTTCTGTCCGGTCCGAGCGTTGAAAGAAATGTCAGCTTCCGGAGCATTTCGACGAAAACGGACGAAATCGGCAAGTCCGACCAGCCCGGCGTCGCCGGCACGTGAAACAGGGCGAGCACGCCTTGACCGATATTTTCACCGGTCACCAGCGGCGTGCCGTCTTTGAGGCTCGCCCATGTCCGTTCGCTCGTTTCCCCGCCCGGCGAGGCGAGCACCTGCTGGCGCACGAAGACATCAGGCGGCGCCTTCAGATCGGCGAACGGGCCGTCTTTCGAGAATGAAGCAAGCGGTTGCGGCGTCTCCCAGGTGAGCGCGCCGCCGAACGCGCGTCCGCCGCCGCGCAAGGGCACGGGCAAGAGCGCCGGCTCGCTGTCTTCGGCGGCCGCTGCGATATTGGGACCTGCAAAGCGGATGACGACGCCGCCCTTTTCGATCCACGCTTTCAGCGCGTCCGCGTCATTGGCGCGAAGACGGCCGACATCGTCGAGGACGATGACGGAGACGTCCGACCTTAACAGATTGTCGAGCGTGTCGGTCTGAAAGGCGGCGTAGGGTTCGAGCGCGGTTTTCACGTAATATTGGCCGGAAAGAAGTTCGCTGCCGGCGCTGTCGGCGCCGGCGATGAGGCCGACAAGCGCGCGTCGGTCGCGCGCGTCGGCGAGTTGGACCGCGCCGGCCGAGGCGACATTGTCGATCGCGACGCTTTGAAGGTCGTTGCGCAGCGCGAGAGGAAGGTCGAGCGCGACATCGACGGTTTTTTGCCCGACCTTCATGGCCGCTTCCTGACGGACAAGCTCGCGGCCGTCGCGCGCAGTCGCGACCAGCGAGCCCGTCCATGGCGTCGAGGCGTCAAGGCGCTCGATCCTGTATCGGCGCCCCGCTGCGCTCGGCGCGAGCGCGCGCAGGATCAGCGTCGGCGTCTTGTCGTCCGCGAACACGCTGAGATCGCCGCGCTTTTCGAGCGCCGCCGCGAACGCGGCGTCGCCCTCGCCGGCGAGGCCGTCGCTCAGCCACCGGATTTCCGGCGCGCCTTTTTGATGCGACAGGGCCGCGTCGAGGCGGGCGAGGCCGGAAAGCGCGGCTCTTCTGTCCGCGCGAAACGGCTCCGGCCGGATTTCATCGGCGACGCCGCGCGCTTCCTCGCCGGTGAGCGGCGCGAGCGCGTCCTTTCCGGGCGGCGTCGCTGTCGTCAGTATGAAGACGGCGCGCTTTGAGCGAATGGCCTGTTCGGCGCCGGCTTTGAGCGCTGCGGCGCGCGCGCGCCAGCCGGGCGCAGCGGCCCAGCTGTTGTCGACCACGAAAACGAGCGGTCCGGCGCCGACCGCCGGTTTGGGCGCATTGAGGACGGGCCCCGCGAGACCGACAATGACGAACGCCGCGAGCAAGAGTCGCAAAAGCAGAAGCCACCACGGCGTCCGCTCCGGAGTCTCCTCGGACGTTTTTAACTGCCGCAAAATGATGAAGGCGGGAAAGCGCACGCGCTGCGGCGCCGGCGGCGTCGCCCGCAAGAGCAGCCAGATCGCGGGCAAAGCCAGCAGCGCCGCCAAAATCAAGGGCGACGTGAATGTGAGGGCGCCGAAGCCCATTAGAGCGGCTTCCTCATTTAAGGCCCTTCATATCGGCGAGGGCGGCGAAGAGCGCCAGCAGCGCGCTTTCGGAGGGACGGTCAGTGCGGTGCGCCACGAACGTCCAATCGAAGCGTCGGGCGAGATCTTGCATGAAGGCGCGGTGCGCGGCGAACTTCGCGCGATAGGCGCCGCCGACGGACCCCGCTTCTCCGAAGACAAGATGCTCGCGCGTTTCCGTATCCTGAAAATCTGTCCGGCCGACGAAGGGAAAATCCTCCTCGGCCGGGTCGACGACTTGCACAAGCGCGCCTCGCGCGCCTGCGCTCGCATAATCGGCGACCGCTCCTCGGATGATCTCCGGCTCAAGGAAAAAGTCGCTGAGGAGAACGACGCGCGCGCCGGGCGAAAGCTGCGCCGGCGGCGGCGTCTCGGTTTGGCCGGACGCGGCCGCGAGCGCTTCGAGAAAGCGCGACGGCGCCGCGCGTCCGTGAAACGGCCGGTCGCGCCCGCCCATCAGCCCGACTCGTTCGCCCGCCTGCGTGAGCAGGATTGCGAGCGCGGTCGCCAGGACATTCGCGCGCCGGCGCTTGGTCGGGCGCCCGCGCTGCGAGGCGTAATCGAGCGAGGCTGACGGGTCGCGCCAGATCCAGACGGCTGCGGCGGCCTCCCATTCGTTCTGGCGCACATATAGCCGGTCAGCCGCGCGCGCAGACTGGCGCCAGTCGATCGCGCTCACAGGATCGCCGAAACCGTAGGCGCGATGTTGCCAGAACGTCTCGCCGGGTCCCGCGCGCCGGCGCCCGTGCATTCCGGCGGCGACGGTATGCGCGACACGCTCGGCTTCGACCATCAGCGCGGGAAAAAGCGCGGCGGCCTCTTCGGCTTCGCGCCGGATCGTTTCGACCCGCGTTTGGTCTGTCGCCTTGGCATTCATGACAGGCATTGCGCCTTTATCTGCACACTGACTATGATCTCATCTGCGCTTCGAACGACTTTGCGGTCACCTCGTCGATAAAATCGTCGACCGTGATTCCTTCCGACCGCGCCGCAAAATTGAGCGCCATGCGGTGGCGCAGAACGGGTTTTGCAAGGCGTTTGACGTCATCGAGCGACGGCGCGCGCCGGCCGTCGAGAAGCGCGAGCGCGCGAGCGGCCAGCGACAGCGCCTGGCTGGCGCGCGGGCCCGGCCCCCAGGCGACAAGCGTTTTCACCCGCTCATCGGCGTCAGCGGTCGGGCGTGCGCGGCGCACGAGGTCGAGAATGACATCGACGATCTGGGCGCCGATCGGGATCTGCCGAACAAGCGCCTGCGCGCGCATGAGATCGGCCGGCGTCATTTCGTTTCGAACCTTCCGGGTCTGCGCGCCGGTTGTCGCGGCGAGCATGCGCCGCTCCGCGCCCGCATCCGGATAATCGACATTGATTTGCAGAAGGAAGCGGTCGAGCTGCGCTTCGGGCAGCGGATATGTTCCTTCCTGCTCGATCGGGTTTTGCGTCGCGAGGACATGGAAGGGCGCGGGCAGGTCATGGCGCGCGCCTGCGACTGTGACATGCAGCTCCTGCATCGCCTGCAACAGCGCCGATTGCGTGCGCGGACTTGCGCGATTGATTTCATCCGCCATCAACAGCTGGCAGAAGATCGGGCCCGGAATGAAACGGAACTCCCGCCGGCCGCTTGCGGATTCTTCGAGCACTTCCGAGCCCAATATGTCGCCAGGCATGAGATCGGGCGTGAACTGCACGCGCTTGGCGGACAGACCCATCAATTCGCCGATCGACGTCACGAGCAGCGTCTTGGCGAGCCCCGGCGCGCCGACAAGCAGCCCATGCCCGCCCGCCGCAAGGGTCGCAAGCGTCAGCGCGATCACTTCTTCCTGTCCCAGGACCACTTCTTCCAACGCCTCGCGCGCCGCCGCGAATTTGCCGGAGATGTCTTCGAATTCGCGAGCGAGGTCTGTTTCATCCATGGGGATTTCCAACTCTAAGCGGTTCTGATTGCGGGTTTTTTTGCTTAGCACGAGGCGGGCGGGGAATCACAACTGTCCGGCGGGCGTTCCGAACGCATTGTCGCAGCCGACTTGCCCCTTGCCCGGCCTTGCCCATTCTCTCTACCATGAGACCGTCTGCGGCCTTTCGCCGGATTATCGCGACGTTAAGAGGGGTCTGTAACCATATCACGCCCGGCTTGCGGGCGTCGGCCGGTCGGGCCGCCCCGCGCGGCGCCGTCTCAAACAGGGGTTTTCGGTGTCTGGAGAAGATCACAATTTTACGGTTTGGGGGTTCATCAAGGGCTTCGGCAAGTTTCTGATCGGCATCCTGCTCTTGCTGCAGGGGCTGATCGGCCTCGTCCTGATGTTCCTGATCGTCAGCGTCATCGTCAGTGTTTCAAACGGCGTCGCCGGCGGCAAGGCGGGAGCAGGCGCGACCATTCAGCCGGGATCGGCCCTGCTGCTCAATCCGCAGGGCGTGCTTGTCGAACAGGCGAGGCAAATGGATCCGCTCCAGCAGCTCTTCGCCAACGCTTACGGCTATGACAAGCCGCCGCAGGTGCAGCTCAGCGATGTTCTGACCGCGATCCGCGAAGCCAAGACCGATGACCGCATCAAGGCGATCGTCCTTGATCTTTCCCGGCTCGACGTGCCGGCGACGAGCGCGACGAAAATTCACGACATTGCGAAAGCGCTCGACGACTTCAAGGCCGGCGGCAAGAAGGTCGTCGCGATCGGCGACGGCTACAGCCAGGAGCAATATCTGATCGCCGCTCACGCCAATGAAATCCTCATGCACGACTACGGCCAGGTCATCCTGCCCGGCTATGGCGCCTATGGCGTTTATCTGAAATCGCTCCTAGAGAAACTGAAAGTCACGACGCATGTGTTCCGCGTCGGAGCCTTCAAGTCTGCGGTCGAGCCTTTCATTCGCGACGACATGTCGCCCGAAGCCAAAGAAGCGGACCGCGCTTTTCTCGGCGTGATGTGGGATGAATACGCCAAGGACATCGAAGCGGCGCGGCGTTTGCCGGCAGGCTCGATTCAACATTACGCCGACGATCTCGGCGCGATCATGAAAAAGTCTGACGGCGATTTCGCCAAGGCCGCTCTCGATTACGGTCTTGTCGACAAGCTGGAGTCCCGCCCCGAACAACTTGCGTATCTCAAAAAGATGTTCGGCGAGGACAAATCCGGCAAGTCGTTCAAGCGCGTCGGTTTTCGCCGCTATCTGGCGGCGGTCGACGGCGACGACAAAGACGGGCCCGCGCCGAATATCGCTGTCGTCACCGCCGCCGGCGACATCGTTGACGGCGAAGCCGAACCAGGCGTCGCGGCCGGGGGCGACACGATCGCCGGCTATCTCAAAAAGGCGCTCGACGACGACAATGTGAAAGCGGTCGTTCTGCGGGTCGACAGCCCCGGCGGCTCGGCCTTCGCATCGGAAATCATTCGCGACGGAATTCTTTCGCTGAAAAAGGCCGGCAAGCCGGTCGTCGTCTCCATGGGGTCGATCGCCGCTTCGGGCGGCTACTGGATCTCCTCGGCGGGCGATGAGATTTTCGCCGAACCGACGACGATCACCGGATCCATCGGCATATTCGGCCTCATCACGACCTATGAAAACACGGCCGCCTGGGCGGGCGTGCATGTCGACGGCGTCGGCACGACTGCGCTCTCGCCGCTATTGGCGACCGGAATCGGCCCGCTGCCGGAGGCCGGCGCCGATGTGATCCAGCAATCGGTCGAGCAGGGCTATCGGCGTTTCATCAGCGTCGTCAGCGAAGGCCGCCACCTCCAGCCCGATTACGTCGATTCCATCGCGCAGGGCCGGGTGTGGATCGGGAAGACCGCGCTTGAACTGAAATTGGTCGACAAAATGGGCGATCTCGACGATGCGATCGCTGCGGCGGCCAAGCTCGCCAAGCTCGACAATTACGACGTCATCGACGAGATCGATCGCAGGACGCCGTTTGAAAAGCTGTTCCAGGGCGCGGAGGCGAGGATCCTCGCCATGGCGGGCGTTGACCAGGCGATCGCGAAAGCGCGCACGATTTCGCCTTTCGCCGCGCTCGTGAAAGACACCCAGTCGACCGTCGATCTTCTCAAGAGCTTCAACGATCCCAATGGCGTCTATGCGCGATGCCTGGCCTGCGAGGCGCGATAGCCCCGGCGGCTTTGACCGAAGAAGGTTCGCAAAAGGGGACGGCGCCGCCGTCCCCTTTTTCTGTTGCGGCTTGTGTTGCGGCGCGCAAAGGGCGCGCTGCGCTGCGCGGTAGACTCGCCCTCGGCCGCGCTGCAAATTCAAACCGTTAGCGTAGCCCTGACGCAAACGGAGCGCGCCATGCCAGACACCGCCCGACCCGCAGATTCCGCCGTCGGCGAGCGCGAGATCGCGCGGCTTTTCGCCCTGCAGCGACAAGCTTTCTTGAAAGACCCTTATCCGTCCCGCGAAGCGCGCCTTTCCAGGCTGGATGCGCTGCTGCGGCTGCTCGACCGTTATGAGAACGATATCGTCAAGGCGATCAGCGCCGATTTCGGCTCGCGCGCCAGCGAGGAAAGCCTCATCGCCGAGGTTATCGGGTCGATTTCAACGGCGCGCTTTGCGAAAAAGAATCTCGCCCGGTGGATGCGTCCCCGAAAAGTCCCGACGCCGCTTCATCTCGCGCCGGCCAGAAGCAGGCTGGAGCCCCAGCCGCTCGGCGTCGTCGGCATCGTCTCGCCCTGGAACTATCCGGTTCAACTGGCGCTCGGTCCCGCGGCGGCGGCGTTTGCGGCGGGCAATCGAATCCTGATCAAGCCGAGCGAGCTGACGCCGCGCACCAGCGATCTGCTGAAGAAAATGATTTCGGAAGAGTTCGATGAAAGCGTCGCCGCCGTGATCGTCGGCGGTCCGGAGACGGGCGCGGCCTTCGCCGCTGTTCCGTTCGATCACCTGATCTTCACCGGCTCCACGACCGTCGGACGGAAGGTGGCCGAAGCGGCAGCCAGAAATTTGACGCCGGTGACGCTCGAGCTCGGCGGCAAGTCGCCGGTGATTCTCGACCCGAGCGCCGACCTGGCGCGCGCCGGCCGGTCGATCGCTTACGGAAAGATGTTGAACGCCGGTCAGACTTGCATCGCGCCCGATTACATTCTCGCGCCAAAGGACAGTCGCGATGCGGCCGTTGACGCGATCGCGGCCGCGGCGCGCGATCTTTATCCGGAGATCGACACCACCGCTGACTACACCTCGATAGTCTCCGATCGGCATTTCGAGCGGCTGAAAGCAATGGTCGAGGAGGCGCGCGCAGCCGGCGCCAGGATCGTGGAAGTCGGCTCATCCAATGCGCTTCATCCGCAAAGGAAAATGCCGCTGACGATTGTCGTCGAGCCGCCGCCGGAATTGCGAATGATGAAAGAGGAGATTTTCGGTCCGATCCTTCCGGTTCTCTCCGTCGCATCGACTGACGAGGCGATCGAACATGTGAACAGCGGCGACCGCCCGCTCGCGCTTTACTGGTTTGGCGAAGACGTCTCCGCGCGCGACAAGGTCCTGATGCGGACGGTGTCGGGCGGCGTCACGGTCAACGACACGCTGATGCATTTCGCGCAGGAGCGTCTTCCCTTCGGCGGCGTCGGCCAGAGCGGCATGGGCGCCTATCATGGCGATAAGGGCTTTGAGACATTCTCGCACATGAAGCCGGTCTTCTATCAGTCGAAGATGTCGGGCGGAAAAGTCTTGCAGCCGCCCTTCACGCCGAAAACGCATCAGGCGCTCAAATTCATTAGAAAGATTATCTGAGCATGAAGAACGCAGAAGCGAATGCGGGCGCGAGCCCGGTGGGCGAATTCGATTATGTGATCGTCGGCGCAGGCTCGGCGGGCTGCGTGCTTGCGAGTCGGCTGACCGAGGACCCGACGGTTCGAGTCTGCCTGCTTGAGGCGGGGCCGCCCGATACAAGCCCGCTTATCCGCGCGCCGCTCGGTTTTGCGTTTCAGGGGAAGAATTCGCCGATCAATTGGCGCTTCGACACGGTTCCGCAGAAACATCTGAACAATCGCGTCTGCTTTCAGCCGCGCGGGCGCGTTCTCGGCGGATCAAGTTCGATCAATGCGATGATCTATATTCGCGGGACCCCCCGCGATTACGACACCTGGGCCGAACTCGGGGCTGAAGGCTGGTCCTACAAGGACGTGCTCCCCTATTTCAAGAAGAGCGAACATCAAGAGCGCGGGGAAAGCGAACGCCATGGCGGCTCCGGTCCGCTTTGGGTTTCCGACCTTCGCTATAGAAATCCGCTCTCGGAGGTTTTCCTCGAAGCTTGCCGCGAATTGCAGCTGCCCTTGAATGACGACTTCAACGGCGAACGGCAGGAAGGGATGGGTTTTTATCAGGTGACGCAGAAAAACGGTCGTCGCTGTTCGAGCGCGGCCGCCTTTCTCGCGCCGGCTCTCGGGCGCGACAATCTTCTCGTCATCACGGACGCGCGCGCCGAGCGGGTTTCGTTCGACGGCAGGCGCGCCTCCGGCCTTTCGTTCCGCCGCGGGGGCAAGACGGAGTTCGTGAAGGCGCGCCGCGAAGTCATCCTTGCGGCGGGCGCGTTCCAATCCCCGCAAGTCCTGATGCTTTCGGGAATCGGCCCGGCGGCGCATCTCAAAGAGTTCGGCGTGGACGTCATCCATGACGCGCCGGAAGTCGGCGGCAATCTTCAGGACCATCTTGACTACATCGCGCTTCGGCGGACGCGCTCGCCGGACACTATCGGAATGAATTTCTCGATGATCTCGCGACTTCCCGGCGCGATCCTCGCCTATAAGAAGCGGGGCGAAGGGTTGTTGACATCGAATCTCGCCGAAGTCGGCGGGTTCTTGAAAACCGATCCCGCCTTGCCGGAGCCGGACGTGCAGCTTCATTTTATTCCGGGCCTTGTCGACGATCACGGCCGAAAGCAGCATTTGGGCGGCGGCTATTCCTGCCATGTCTGCGTATTGCGTCCGAAGAGTCGCGGCACGGTGCGGCTGCAAAGCCCTGATCCGATGGCGCCGCCGGCTATCGATCCGAATTTCCTGAGCGATGATGATGATCTGCGCCGGCTGATCAAAGGCGCGCGCATGGTTTTCCGGTTGCTCGATGCGCCCGCCTTCAAGCCTTTTGACGGCGAACAGCTCTATATCGGCCGCGATCCGGATGACGCCGCGATTGCGGCCGATATCCGCAACCGCTCCGACACGATCTATCATCCCGTCGGCACCTGCCGCATGGGGAGCGATGCGAAGGCGGTGCTCGACCCGCAATTGCGCGTGCGGGGCGTTGAGGGCCTTCGCGTGATCGACGCCTCGGTGATGCCGACGCTTGTCGGCGGCAATACGAATGCGCCCTCGATCATGATCGGCGAGAAGGGGGCGGACCTCGTCAAGGCGGCTTAGACATTGCGCGCAGGGGCGTTTCGCTCCTATGGGAGCGCATGAGCGGGAATCAGAATCAGACGCAGATCAGCGTCGGCGTCGGCGCCGTCGTCTTCCGCGGCGATGAAATTCTCCTCATCCGGCGCGGCAAGCCGCCTTTTGTCGGGCAATGGTCGATTCCGGGCGGCGGGCTTCATTATGGCGAGAGCGTCCGGGACGCGGCGCGCCGTGAGGTGCGCGAGGAGACAGGGGTCGACATCAGGATTCTCGCCCTCATCGATGTCTTTGAGGCGCTGCCCGGCGAACGGGTTCTCGGCGAGACGCTTGACCACCGATTGCTGATCGACTTCGCCGCCGAATGGACGTCGGGAGAGCCGAAGGCGGCCGACGACGCCGTCTGCGCGGAATTCGTTCCGGTTGACGTCGCGCTGGAGCGCCTTTCCTGGGACAAGACCCGGCAGGCGGTCCGGCGCGCTCTCGATCTTCGCGCCGCAAAACGGCTATAATTCTCGGGCAATGAACGCCGCCATGCGCATATTCGCCGCCGTCATTCTGTTCTGTCTTGCAACGCCGCTCGCTGCGCAAGAGCCGGATTACGCGCAGCGGTCGGAGGATTTGACGTCGCTGTCGCGCGCGTTCGGCGAGCTTCATCATATCAGGCGGCTTTGCGACCCCCGCGCGGAATCGGAAGTCTGGCGCGAGCGCATGCGAAAGCTGCTCGATCTCGAAACGCCGGCGCCCGCCTTGCGCGACCGGATGATCGAAGCTTTCAATGACGGCTTCCGTTCGGCGGAATCCCGCTTTCCGTATTGCGACCGCGACGCGCGCAATCACGCCGCATTGGTCGCCACGCAAGCCGACAAGGTTGCGACTCGGCTTGTCGAGCCGATCTACCAGGCGATGACGCAAACGCCGGTCGTCGAGCCGCCCCGGCCTGACGACGACGCCGATGCGCAGCCTTATTGAATCGCGCTTGCGGTTTTCTCTTTGAGGATCGCCTCCAGCCTTTGGCGCGGCGGAAAATCTTCGGCGATCCAGGCTTCCTCGACCTCTTTCAAAATCCGCGCGACCGCCGGCCCTTGCTCGACGCCCTCGGCGATCACATCCTTGCCCGTAAAAGGAAAACGGGGCGGCGGGCGGCGCTCGGGCAGCGTTTGAAGCGCCCCCCAACCTGCTTCCGGCGCGTCGTCCGCGCTGCGCGCAAGCAGCAATCCGTCCCGCCAGCGTTCAGCGCCCGCCCGGTAGAGAAGGGCGCGCGCTTCGCGTTCATCCATGGTCTTCGTAATGCGGGCGGCCGTCGATATGGCGTCTTTGCGCCGCGCGGCGTCGGCGTTTGAAAGCCGCAGGGCGGCGTCGACGCCGTCGCCTCGCTCTCCCCAGAGCGCCGCGACGCCCAACGGCGCCGGCGCCTCCGGCGCGATCCGTTTCAGCGCGGCGAGCCGGGCGAGATCCGCGCGCGCCGGCCAGACTTGCGCGAGCACGCCGGTCTTCGCCATTTCCTCGACAGCGCGCGCGGCCTGCGGCAGGCGGAGAATGCGCGAGAATTCATCGCCCACGCGCTCGCGCGATAGGCGTTTTATGCCCGACTTCAGCGACGCGCAGGCGGCGAGTCCTTCGGCGTCGAATTGCGTTGAGAAGCGCGCGGAGAAGCGAAAAAAGCGCAGAATGCGCAGATAGTCCTCCCGGATGCGGTCCGCGGGCGCGCCGATGAAGCGCACGCGCCCCGCTATAACGTCCGCGATTCCTCCGACGGGATCGTATAATTTTTTGTCTGTTGTCAGATAAATCGCATTCAGACGGAAATCGCGTCGCTCCGCGTCGCAGCGCCAGTCGTCGGTGAAAGCGACGGTGGCGCGCCTGCCGTCTGTCGCCACGTCCGCGCGCAGCGTCGTGATCTCAATGCCGGTGCGGTCGGCGATCCCCGTGACGGTTCCGTGATCGACGCCTGTCGGAGCGGCCCCGAGGCCGGCGCTCTTGAGCGCCTTGATCACTTCATCGGGCGTCAGCGTCGTTGCGATGTCGATATCCTTCGGTTCGACGCCGAGAAGGCTGTCGCGCACGCAGCCGCCGACAAACCGCGCCGATCCCGCGCGCGCTTTTTCCAGCGCGGCGACGATCTTTTTGACATAGGGACGTTCTGTCCAGGCGAAGCGCGCGGCTTCCTCCGGGGCGAGCGGGCGCAGCGCTTCGTCTCTCATTCGCCTTCCCGCAGGATTTCGGCGAGCGATCTCAATATGCCTGCGGTGAGCCCCCATATGTGATAACGGCCATAGGGCGCGGCGAACATATTGTATTTGACGCCCTGAAGTTCGCGCTCTTCTACGATGTGGTTTTTCGGATCGACGAAAAAGCTGAGGGGCGCCTCGAATATCTCGGCGACCTCGCGCGGGCAGGGACGTAATTCGACCGCGGGCGCGATTACGCCGATCACCGGGGTCACCGAGAAGCCGACGCCGCCAAGATGCAGGCCGAGCGTGCCGATGACGTCGACCTTGTCGCGCGGAATGCCGACCTCCTCCTCAGCTTCGCGCAGGGCGGCATGCACGGGGCTTTCGTCGTCCGGATGGATCTTCCCGCCCGGAAAACTGATCTGTCCCGCGTGCGAAGGCATATCCGCCGAACGCACAGTCAGCAAAACCGTCGGTTCTTTCGGGCGGTCAATAATCGGTATAAGGACGGCTGCGTCCTTTCGCTTGTTGGTCCAGCGGCTCTCGAAGGTCTTGTCGTTGGCGAGATGCGGATTCATCTCTTCGAAAAGCGCGCGCACGCGCTGCGCTGAGGCGCGCTTCAGATTGGCCTCAATCTGCGAACGCCAGCCGCCATTGAGCGCGCTCGAACGATTTTCTCGAAACCCTTCACTCATCTTTATCATTCGTCTTCGCCAAAAATATCCGCCGCTAGGCCGAAAGAGAAAAATTCGTCGCCCGACGCGACGCCGAATTGCGCCACGCCGTCGATGTCCCGCGTTTCGCCGCGCGCGACGAGATCATAGAATACAGGCCTTGCGGCCAGCGCCCATAGGTCGCCGCGCACATGAATATAGGGCGTCCATTCGCCCGGGCGCGCGCTTTCCCGGAATTCGAGCGGATGGTCAGGCCCGGCGGCGACTTCGTCGCCGACATTGGTCGTGAAGACGAGGCGCCCGCTTTCATCCTCGCGCATCAGCACCGCGAGGAAGGGCGCGTCTTCGACCTTAATTCCGAGCTTTTCAACCGGCGTGACGAGAAAATAGCGTTCGCCCTCCTTTTTCAGGACCGTCGAGAATAGGCGCACCAGCGGCGCGCGTCCGATCGGCGTTCCTTCATGCACCCAAAGGCCGTCGCGGCGGATGAGAAGGTCGATATCGCCGCAATAGGGCGGGTCCCACCGCTCGACCGGCGGCAAACCCTTCTTCTCGCCCGCGCCGGCGAGCGCGGCTGCATAACGCATGAGATCGGTCATAAAATACCCGCGCGAGCCTTGTCGGCGGCGCGGGCGTTGCGGTCAAGGCGAAGGGATGGTGGAGCTGAGCGGAATCGAACCGCTGACCTCCTCATTGCGAACGAGGCGCTCTCCCAACTGAGCTACAGCCCCTTCCAGGTTGGGAGCGCCGTCTTAGGGTCGGCCTTGCGGGCTGTCAATCGGAGCGGCTATTCGGCGGGGCCGAAACGGAGCGAAGGAGGCTTTATGCTGTTTGCCGCGCTCGCGGCGCTCTCAAGCGCCCATGCCGCCGCTCCCGATTCCGTTTGGCGCTGCCGCAACCAGGTCGAGGTCTGGTGCGCCGCCGACGGATGCGCGGCGGCGAAGCCCGAGGAATTCACGCCGATGGACATCAGCGCTGACTCGCGGGGCAGGCTGTCGGTCTGCGCCTATTCGGGCTGCTGGGAAGCCAAGGCCAAGCTGGTCCGCCGCCGCGGCCGCGCGCTCTGGGCGGCCGACAACGCTGGGTTCTCGACGCAGGACGGCGGCGGGGCGGGCGCGCAGCTCACGCTTCTCATCATCGAAGAAGACGGCGTCGGCTTCGTCCGCGTCGGCGGCCTGGCGACCCCGCTTTTATGCGCTCATGAGCCGGGGCGGACGGGGCGTTGACGCCCGTTCGGTTGCGCCGGGCGGCGGCGCGCCTTAAGTCGGGGCCGAGCAGAGCGAGGGATATCGATGGCCATCATCGCCTATATCTTCAATGCGGTCATACAGCTCTACATCTTCGTGATTTTCGTCACGGTGATCTTGAGCTGGCTCCTCGCCTTCAACGTGATCAACCGGCACAATCAGTTCGTCGACGCCGTCTGGCGCACATGCCTGGCGCTCACCGAACCATTGCTCCGGCCGATCCGCCGCGTGCTGCCGAGCATGGGCGGGATCGACATATCCCCGATCATCCTTCTCATCGGCGTCGGCGCCTTGCGCTACGGTCTGAACTATTATGTGTTCGGACCGGCGATGCGGAGCGGCTTTTGAGGGCTCCCTTTTGGCGAACGCCTATCAGCGCGGCGAAGACGCAATAAGGCTCTATATCCGGGTGACGCCGAACGCGCCGAAGGACGCGATAGCGGGGCTTTGGCGCGGCGCGGACGATGAAGAGCGGCTCGCCTTGCGAGTCGCCGCGCCGCCCGATAAAGGCCGGGCGAATGCTGCGGCGGGCAGGCTGGTCGCGAAGGCGTTGGGGCTGGCGAAATCAGCCGTCGAAATCGTCGCAGGGGAAAAAGATCGCCTGAAAACGCTCGCGATTCGCGGCGATCCCGGCGAAATAGCGGCGCGGCTCGACGCGCTGCTCGCCGCCGCAAGGGAGAAGAAGTCTTGACCGCTGATATCATCGACGGAAAAGCCATCGCCGCCGACTTGCGGGCGCGCGTCGCGGCGGGCGTCGCCCGCTTTGAAGCCGATACGGGCGAGACGCCGGGGCTTGCGGTGGTGCTCGTCGGCGACGACCCGGCAAGCCAGGTTTATGTCCGCAATAAGGGACGCGCGACGAAAAACGCCGGCATGCGCTCGATCGAGCATCGGCTGCCCGCAAGCGCGTCAGAGGCGGAAGTCGTCGCGCTCGTGCGCGCGCTCAATGCGGATAATGCGGTCGATGGCATTCTCGTTCAGATGCCGCTGCCAGGCGGAGTCGACGCCAATCGCGTGATCAATGAAATCGATCCGGCGAAGGATGTCGACGGCCTGACGGAGACAAGCGCCGGCCGTCTGCTTCTCGGCAAGGCCGGACTTGTTCCGTGTACGCCGCAGGGCTGCATCATACTCGCGAAATCCGTAAGGACCCGCCTCGACGGCGCGCATGCGGTCGTGCTCGGGCGTTCGATTCTCGTCGGCAAGCCTCTGTCTTTGCTGCTCCTTGCGGAAAATTGCACCGTCACCATGGCGCATTCCCGCACCAAGGATCTCGCGGCGATTTGCCGTTCGGCCGACATACTCTGCGCTGCGGTCGGGCGGCCCGCGCTCGTCAAAGGCGATTGGGTGAAAGAAGGGGCGATCGTGCTCGATGTCGGCATCAATCGCGTCGGCGCGGGGGAGGCGTCGAAGCTTGTCGGCGACGTGGATTTTGACGCCGCGAAAGACCGTGCGGCGGCGATCACTCCAGTGCCGGGGGGCGTCGGGCCGATGACGATCGCCTGTCTGTTGCGAAATACGCTGATCGCAGCGGCGCGCCGACGCGGGCTCGCGCAGCCGGAGATCTGACTGCGCGGGGCCTCATTCTTGAACCGGCGCCGGCCGGCGCCCATATCTCGGCGGCAAACCGTCGAGAATGGGCATGAAACCGACACGCTCCTTTAAATTCGCGCTTCTCGCGGCGAGCGCTCTGGCCGCGACTGCGGCCGCCGCGCCCCTTGCGGCCGAACAGCCGGCGGCGCCGGTTTCGATCGAGCACGCGGCGCCTGCGCCTGATGAGAGGGCGGCGCAGCCGGCCGCCCCGATTTTGAAGAATGTCGGGCTCGCCGCTGCGCTCACCGGCGCGCTTGCGGCCTTCTTGAAAGCGCTTGGCGGCGAGAAGCTTCGCCGCTTCGCGAAAAAGGCGGGACCCGCCGCGGCCAAGGCGGCGCGCGCAGCGGCGGCGGCGCCGGCGGCGGCTGTCCGCGCGGCGGGCCGCGCAGCAGCTGCCCCCCTTCGATTCGCCCTCGCTTACGCTGCTCTTGGCCTCTTCGCGCTGACCGGCGTCGGGCTCTACCATGTCGAATGGCTGGGAGGCCTTGCGGCCGGCATGGCGCTTGTCCTTCTCGTCTGGCTCGGCGCAGCGCGCGTCGGAAAGGCGTTCGCCCGGCCGCGCCGTTGAGATTCTTGGTTGCTGCGATATTAACCAAGAAAAACAGAAGCTTACCGCGACATCTCCATTTTCCTGCCGCATTTTTGCCGCAAATGCGCACGATCTTTTTTACGGGTGAAGCCGCCGGCTTCGACGAGATCTCCGCCCTCTCCATGCACCTCCTGACTCGCCGCCGCGCTTGGGAAACCCAGGCGCGGCGGAGGCCCCGGGCCGGCGCCCCGTCCCTTTCCGGACCATTTCCCGCACGGCGCGAAACTTGCTTGATGGCGGGGCGAGCGCGCAGCGCTTGTCTCTTTGCTATTGGTCCCTCCCGCCCCGCTTCAGCGGGGCGTCTTTTTTGGGACAGGTTGAGACGGGTTTAGTTGCGCGCCGCCCGCGCATCACGATACGTCTCATTCATGTCCCGTTTGCGCGTCGCTCCCTCGATCCTGTCGGCTGATTTCGCCCGCCTCGGCGAAGAGGTGGCGGCGATCGCGGCTGCGGGCGCCGACTTTATTCATGTCGACGTCATGGACGGACATTTCGTTCCGAATCTGACCATTGGTCCGCTCGTCGTGAAAGCTATTCGCCCGGCGACGAAGATTCCGTTCGACGTTCATCTGATGATTGCGCCAGTTGATCCGTATATCGACGATTTCGCCGCGGCGGGCGCCGATATTCTGACTGTTCATCCCGAAGCGGGGCCGCATCTCCACCGGACGATTCAGCGCATCAAGGCTGCGGGCGTCAAAGCGGGCGTGGCCCTCAATCCGGGGACGCCTGCGGCCGCCGCGCTCGAAGTCATCGACGATATCGATCTCATCCTGGTGATGACCGTCAATCCCGGCTTCGGCGGGCAGAAATTCATCGCTTCGCAATTGAAGAAGATCGCGGAGGCGCGCGCTGCGATCGACCGCTCCGGGCGCGATATCATGCTCGAAGTCGATGGCGGCGTGAACGCAGAAACAGCGCCTGCGATCATCGAAGCGGGCGCGGACGTGCTCGTCGCCGGATCCTATGTTTTCAAGGACGGCGCGGCGCGCTACGCCGACAAAATCGCCAGCCTGCGCGGGAGCGTTTAGTTATGGCGGCTGCAAAGCGGTCGGGGTCCGTCGCGCAGGAATTTGTAAGCCGGATGCAACGCGCCTGGGGAGAAAGCCCGTTCTATCAGGCGCAGCTTAAAGGCCCGGCGCCTGATCGTTTGCACTTTCATCCGGTCGATCCGAGAACGCCGGAACGCGCCTTGGGCGAAGCGCTGCTCAAGGGACGGATTTCGATCGCCGCTGAATCCATCGACTGCGAAGGCGAACTGGATCGCTTGTGGGACCTCGCGTCGGCGGACGGTGAGCTGTTTCGCTTTCTGCAGGAATTCGCCTGGCTGCGGCATCTCGAGGCTCTGGGCGAGGCGGGGATCGCGCCGGCGCGCGTTTTGACGAAAGCCTGGCTCGACCGCTTCGATAAATGGTCGCCCGACGCCTGGACGCCGGCGCTGGCGGGCGAGCGCTTGATCCATCTATGCTGTCACAGCGCGATCGTGCTGAAAGGCTCGGATGCGCTTTGGCGCAGCCGCGTGCTGACCTCCATGGCGCGCCAGACGCGCCATCTCGGGCGCGCCGGTCACCGTGTCAGCGGCGCCTATGAGCGCCTGACGACGGCGCTCGCTCTGTCGCTCGCCGGACTCTGCCTGCCGGGCTGCGAGGAGCCGGCCGAAAGGGGGCTCGAGCTTCTGCGCCGGGAATTGCGGTTGCAGATCCGGCCGGACGGGGGCCATCTCAGTCGCAATCCGTCGCGGCAATTGGCGATCGTCATACGGCTGCAGCTTGTCCTCAAAGCGCTCGAAGCGCGGCGCATGTCCGCTCCCGGCTTTCTCAAGCATATCGCCATGCGGGCTGCGGCGAATCTGCAATTTTTTCGGTCGGGGGACGGCCGGCTCGCCGTCTTCAATGGCGGCTATGAAGACGACGGGCGCTGCGTCCTCGCCGCGCTCCAGTCGCTCGACCCGAACGCCGCGCCGACCGGTTTTGCGCGCCACACCGGATTTCAGCGGCTCGAAGCCGCGCGCGCCCTGCTGATCGCCGACATGGGAGTATCTTCCTCGGCGCGACGCTTTGAAAGCGTCGGCTCCTTCCATTTCTCCTCTGGGCGCAGCCGCATCGTCGTCAATTGCGGCGCAGGCGGTCATCTCGCCGGCGAATGGGAGCGCGTCCTGCGGCAGGCGGCCGCGCATTCCACATTGTCCGGAGAGACGTCTGCGGCTGCGGCTGCGCTTTCAGCTGTCGGCGGGGCGGTGGCGCATCGGCGTGCGGAGGACATCCGCGGACAACTGCTCGAAATCGACCGGACGATCGGGCCGGGCGAGCGCGCCGCCGCGCCCCGCCATGTGCGGCGTTTCTATGTGACCGCGGGCGGCGATAATCTGCGCGGAGAAGACCGTCTGGTCGCGCCGCCTCCGCCCTTGGCGGCGGCCTGGCGCATTCGCTTCCACCTTCATCCGACGGTGCGCGCCTCGATGGCCCGCGACGGCCGCTCGATCATTTTGGCGCTGCCGAACCGCGAGGGCTGGCGATTCCGTACGAATTGTAAAGTGTTGCGCCTCGAAAAGAGCGTCTATTGTGGAGAAGGCGGATTGCCCGTCGCGACGGAGCAGATCGTTCTGGCGCCTCAGGACTTGGCCGGCCCGCCCCCGGACGGTATCGTCGTGAAGTGGGCGTTTCGGCGCTTGGACGGGGTGAGCGGAACGGATTGCGGGCGCGGCGGACGCCAGTAGCTGCGAAGGGACGGGGGCCTATGCCAGGCGCGGTGAATAAGTTCTTGCGGCGTTTTCTTCCAAGACGCCGCGCCCCCGGATTAGGCGCGCTCCAACAGGTCGAGCTCGAAGCGCTGTTGCCGAGACCGCCGCGCCGCATCGATCAGCGCGCGGCGCGCAAGCTGATCGCCGGCAAGCGCGTTTTGATCACGGGCGCGGGCGGCACGATCGGGTCGGAGCTCGCGCGCCAGACCGCGGCCTTCGAGCCCGCCCATCTCGCGCTGCTCGATAATTCCGAATTCAATCTCTATCTCATCGATCTCGAAATGCGCGAGGCGGGTCTCGGATCGATTCTCTATTCGACGCTCACCGATGTCTGCCGGCGCGAGCATCTCGAGAAAGTTTTCAAGGCCGTGCGGCCCGACATCGTGTTGCACGCGGCGGCTTTCAAACATGTGCCGATCGTCGAGCAGAACCGCTGCGCGGGCGCGCTCACCAATGTGCTCGGCGCACGGAATGTTTTCGATGCGGCTGTCGAAGCGAAGGCGGAGTCCGTCGTCTTCATCTCGACGGACAAGGCCGTGAATCCGACGAGCTTCATGGGCGCGACCAAGCGAATCGCCGAGCTTTACGCGCAGGCGCTCGATGTCGCGCAAAACGATACGCGGTTCGTGACTGTGCGTTTCGGCAACGTCCTCGGGTCAACCGGATCGGTCGCGCCGCTTTTTGAGCGCCAGATCGCGCGAGGCGGGCCTGTCACCATCACGCATCCCGAAATCTCGCGCTACTTCATGACGACCCGCGAAGCCGTGCAGCTCGTCCTTCAGGCGGCGAGCCTCGACAGCGCGGAAAAGAGCGTCGTCACGCATGACGGCCGCATCTTCGTTTTGGACATGGGCGAGCCCGTCAAAATTCTCGACCTCGCCAAGCGGATGATTGAGGCGCAGGGGCTGACGCCTGGCGTCGATATCGAACTCAAATTCACCGGCTTGCGGCCCGGCGAGAAATTGTTTGAAGAAATCTTTCTGGACACGGACAAGCTTGTGAAAACCGGCGCTGACGGCGTCTTGCTCGCCTCGCCGGCGATGATCGACTTGCCGCTCCTCAATCCGCGCTTCCAGGACGTCATCGAGCATGCGACCGAGGGCGACCAGGCCGCGCTCGACGAGGCCGTTCACCATCTGGTGCCGGAATTCCATCCGACCGACGCCAATGGCGAAGCGGTGCGTCAGCAAAGGCCGCTCGCCAAATAGCCTGCGGCTTGCGCGGCCGGGGGCCAGCGCTTAAGCATCCCGGCGTCCGCTCCCTTTGCGTTCAGGAGATTTTCGATGACCCAGACGAGCCCCGTCAGGCGCGCCCTCATTTCTGTTTCCGACAAGTCCGGCGTTGAAGCCTTCGCCAGACGTCTCTCGGCGGCGGGCGTCGAACTTGTCTCGACGGGCGGCACGGCGGCGATGCTCAGGAAGGCGGGTCTTGCCGTGCGCGACGTCTCGGAACTGACCGGCTTTCCCGAGATGATGGACGGGCGCGTCAAGACGCTGCACCCGAAAATTCACGGCGGTTTGCTGGCCCTGCGCGACAACGCCGAACATCTCGCGGCGATGAAGGCTCATGATATTCCGGCGATCGACCTTCTCGTGGTCAACCTCTATCCCTTCGAGGAGACGGTCGCGCGCGGCGCCGGCTATGAAGAATGCGTCGAGAATATCGACATCGGCGGGCCGGCGATGATTCGCGCCGCAGCGAAAAATCACGGTCATGTCGGGGTCGTCACCGATCCGGATGATTATGAGGCGGTCGCCGCCGAAATCGAATCCACGGGCGGGCTTTCAACGGCGCTCAAGCGTCGTCTCGCCGCCGCCGCCTACGCGCGAACCGCCGCCTATGACGCCGCGATCTCCGCCTGGTTCGCGAAAGAGATCGGCGATGACTATCCGAAGACGATCGCTTTCGCCGGCCGCCTCAAGCAGTCGCTGCGCTATGGCGAGAATCCGCATCAATCGGCCGCCTTTTATCTCTCAGGCGACAAGCGCCCGGGCGTTGCGACGGCGCGTCAGGTTCAGGGCAAGGAGCTCTCCTACAACAATCTCAACGACACCGACGCGGCTTATGAATGTCTCGCCGAATTCGGCGAAGAAAAGCCGGCCGTCGTGATCGTCAAGCACGCCAATCCTTGCGGCGTCGCGATCGCGGACAGCCTGGCCGACGCCTATGCGCGCGCGTTGATGTGCGATCCCGTGTCTGCGTTTGGCGGAATCATCGCGCTGAACCGGCGCCTCGACAGGGCGACTGCGGAGAAAATTACAGAGATTTTCTCTGAAGTCGTCATCGCGCCGGAAGCGGATGCGGACGCGCTGGACGTGTTGTCGGCGAAGAAAAATGTCCGTGTGCTGCTCGCGGGCGCTTTGCCTGACCCGGCTGCGCCGGGCCGCTATTTCAAGCCTGTCGCGGGCGGATTTCTGGTTCAGGCGCGCGACAACGGCGTCATTCGCGCTGAAGATCTGAAGATTGTCACGAAGCGTCAGCCGAGCGCGGCGGAACTCGCCGATATGCTGTTCGCTTTCAAAGTCGCCAAGCATGTGAAGTCGAACGCCATCGTCTACGCCAAGAACGGCGCGACAGTCGGCGTTGGGGCGGGGCAAATGAGCCGCGTCGATTCAAGCCGTATCGCCGCGCGAAAATCGGCGGACGCCGCGCAGGCGGCGGGGCTTTCAGAGCCTCTTGCAAAAGGCTCCGTTGTCGCGTCAGACGCTTTCTTTCCGTTCCCAGACGGACTGCTCGCGGCGGCGGAAGCCGGCGCGACGGCGGTCATCCAGCCGGGCGGGTCGATCCGCGATGCGGATGTCATCAAGGCCGCGGACGAAGCGGGGCTCGCCATGGCCTTCACCGGCATGCGGCATTTCCGGCACTAGAGCCGGTTGTTAGGCTGGTGATTCACAATTTGGTCGAACAGTGATTCGGTTTTTCCGTTGAATGACGGGAGGATCGAATGGGTTACGGATATGATGGCGCGCTTCGCGCGCGGGTGATCAAGGCTGTCGAACAAGG
>WGLT01000028.1 GCA_016125425.1 Alphaproteobacteria bacterium | reverse complement strand
TTCAGAAGCGCCGCCGACGACAGCTCTCCGCAGCGCCGCGTTTTCACGGTGCTTATGGAGTATATCGTGCGCGATGCGATCAGCGGATCCTGGCGCATTCCTCAAATGCCGAAACACCGCGAATTGGCGGAGAAAGCCGGCGCGGAAGAGCATGATGCGGCCGACGCCGTCGCCCGCCTCATTCGCGAAGGCGTCGCCCGCCGAGACTATCCGGGCCTGATCATCGACGACATGGCCCAGCTCACGCGGCTGGCGAGTTAATCCTCAAAATGGCCCATACGGAGCAATAATCGCCGCAAGCGGCGGTTTTTGTTCGGATTTAGTCGCAGCGTTTGCGAAGAATTAACCCTAATTCCGTAAACGAATAAAATTGCATTCGCACGCGCTTTTTTCAGCATTTCTTAATTCATGCCACGCATAGTCGTACTTGCTTGAAAAGGATTAAAGGCCTTTCAGCGGTGCAAGCAGAGTGGAGTAAGCAGGAGTCTCCTCATGAAAACTCTTTTTAATCGTTTCGTCAAAGACGAGGACGGCGCGACGGCCATTGAATACGGTCTGATCGCCGCGCTCATCGCGGTCGCCATCATTGGGGTGGTCCGGGGTATGGGCGAAAACCTCAGCACGACGTTCAATACGGTCAACGACGCTCTTAACTAATCGAGCGATCAGTTCCGACGAAGAAGAAGGAGGTCTTCGCGGCCTCCTTTTTTTATGCGCGTCATTTTCGGTTGTCGTCTAACGCTGCGTTAACAGGGGCGCGCTAACGTCCGGGAACGCTGCGGAGAATTCAGCCTTGTTCTCATATGTCCTATTGTCGGTGTTTCCGGCGGCGCTGCTGATTGCGGCGGCCAATGATCTCTATGAGTTCAAAATACCGAACTGGATTTCGGCGACGCTGCTTGTCGCATGTTTCGTCGCGGCCTTCGTGCTTGGCGCGCCTGGGCGGCTCGTTCTGCAATGCGCGGCGCTGGCCGGCGCCGGCCTTGTCGTCGGATTCGCCCTGTTCGCCTTTAACGTCGTCGGCGGCGGCGATGCGAAACTGTTCGCCGCGATCGCGCCCTGGATCGGCCTGTCCGGCCTTGTGCCGTTTCTGATCAATATGGCGTTTTCCGGCGCTGTTCTTGCGATCGCGCTTATCGTCTTCCGCAAGACGCCGCCGCTGCCGATTTACGCGCAGACGCCGTGGGTCATGCGTCTTCACGAACGGCCGAAGGACATCCCTTACGGCGTCGCGATCGCCGCCGGCGGCCTGCTCACTTTTCCGCAGACGCCGTTTTTCCGCCTCGTCTTCGGCGGGTAGGTCGCCGCTCATTCGCGAGGGCCCATTGCGCAAGAACTGCGTCACAAAAGTCTCCGGCGCGCCCGCGGGCCGAGGGACGGCGAACCGCGCGGGCGAAGGCTTATCCAATCGTTAAGGTCTGAAACCATTAACCCCGTTTTGAGAACTTACACCGAGAATAAAAGGGCGCTTCCTGACGAAGCGCGCCGCAAGACAAAGGCAGGATCAAGATGAATGTGACCCGCATGGCAGTACTCGGCGTCGCCCTCATCGCAGGCGTGGGCGCGTTCTTCTTGATGATGGGCAAGCAGGCGCCGACGCCGGTGCAGATCGTTCAGCCCGTCCAGGAAAAGACCGTCCGCGTTCTTGTCGCGGACAAGGATTTTCAGCGCGGCGACCGTCTCGACGTCAAAAGCGTGAAATGGGCCGAATGGCCCGAGCGCTCGGTTTCGGAAAGATACGTCACCGAAGCCAGCGGCAAGAAGCCGGAGGATCTCGCGCGGGCCGTGGCGCGCACCGAGATTGTCGCCGGCCAGCCCATTATCAATGACGAAATCGTCCTCCCGGATTCCGGCGGTCAGATGGCGGCGATCCTGACGCCGGGCATGCGCGCCGTTTCGATGCGCGTTACGCCGGAGACGGGGTCTGGCGGGTTCATTCTGCCCGGCGATCGCGTTGATGTTCTGTATACGGCGAATGCGCGTCAGTCGGGCGCGAAAACGCGCACGGTTTTCGAGAATGTGCGCGTACTCGCCGTCAACAACCTTTATTCCGACAAGCCGGATATGGCCTATGTCGAGGGCGTGAACGTCACGCTCGAACTGTCGCCGGAAGACGCGGAATCGTTCGTTTCGGCGCGCTCGACCGGAACCTTGAGCCTGGCGCTCAGAAGCGTCTTCAAGCCGGAAGGCGAAGTCGAAAGCCAAACAAAGCGTTCTTCGGACGTGACGGTCATCCGTTACGGACGGTCGTAAGAGAATTGCGCAGGGGATGATGATGAACCCGTTCAAGTTCGCAGTCGCTTCGCGGAGCCGCCTCGCCGGCCTCGCTCTCGTCGCGGCGCTCGCCGCCTTTGCGGCGCCCGCCGAAGCGGCGAGCGCGCGCGCCGCATCCGTCGATCTCGGCGGCGCGAGCGCCGTGTCGAAGCGGATCGTCCTCCCCTTGAACAAGGCGGCGATCGTCGAGCTTCCGGTCGCCGCGTCAGACGTTCTCGTCTCGCAGCCTTCGATCGTCGACGCGGTCGTGCGCTCTCCGCATCGCGTCTATCTGCTCGGCCAGAAGGTCGGCCAGACGAACGCCTTCTTTTTCGATGCGCAGAACCGGCAAATTCTCGATCTTGAAATCCAGGTCGAACAGGATGTCCGGGCCCTGAGCGATCTTTTCCGCCGACTGATGCCGGATTCGCGCATCACGGCCGAAGCGGTCAACGACAACGTCATTCTCAAGGGAACGGTCCAGAACAGCGATGAAGCGGCGAACGCCGCTGACATCGCCGGCCGCTTCATCGGCGATCCGAAGAAAGTGCTGACGATGATTTCGATCCGTCAGCCCGAGCAGGTGATGCTGAAAGTGCGCATTGTGGAAATGCAGCGCCAGCTCATCAAGCAGCTCGGCCTGACGACCAGCGGCACCGTGCAGCTGTCCAAGGCGGCGTTCACGCTCGCCTCGAAGAACGCGATCGGCGCGGCGGGCGGTTTCCTCGGAACCGGCAAGAAAACCAACACCGGCGATCTTGAAAATCTCGACATGCAGTTCGAGGCGCTGGAATCGAACGGCCTCGTGCGCACGCTCGCCGAGCCGAATCTGACGGCGGTGTCCGGCGAATCCGCGAAGTTCCTCGCGGGCGGCGAGTTTCCCGTGCCGGTCGGCCAGAGCAATACGGGCATCACGATCGAATTCAAGGAATTCGGCGTCGGCCTCGGCTTTACGCCGGTGGTGCTCGACAAGGGCCGCATCAGCCTGAAGATCTCGACGGAAGTCAGCCAGGTGACGAATGAAAACTCCTTCGTCGTTCCGGGCGCGTTCACGGTCGATCCGAATACGGGTCAGCTGGTCACGACGGGCAATCTTGCGATCCCGGGCCTTTCGGTGCGCCGCGCCAATACGACGGTCGAAATGCCGTCCGGCGGCAGCCTCGTCATGGCCGGCCTCCTGCAGGAGGACATGCGCCAGACGATCCAGGGCATTCCCGGCCTCAAGGACACGCCCATTCTCGGCCAGCTCTTCCGCAGCCGCGACTACAATAACGGCCAGACCGAACTCGTCATCATGGTCACGCCCTATATCGTCGATCCGACGCAGGAATCGAAGCTGACGGATCCGGCCGCCGGATCGGCGCCGGCCTCG
Source organism: Alphaproteobacteria bacterium (assembly GCA_016125425.1). GTDB lineage: Bacteria > Pseudomonadota > Alphaproteobacteria > Caulobacterales > Parvularculaceae > Amphiplicatus. The sequence continues at coordinate 28,399 of WGLT01000028.1, read as the reverse complement.
GACCTTCAGACGATCCTGCTCGGCAAACTGCTCGCGACCTACGGAATGTCGGGAACAGGCGTCCGCGAAAAGACGCTGCAAGGCCCGCTCGGTTTCATTCTTGACTAGAAGGCGCTGAACCCATGAACACGACAATGAAACGTCTTCTGCTGACCTTCTCGCTCGCGGCGCTCGCCGGTTGCGCAGGCGCGTGGAACGGCGAGCGCGAGGCGCTTTCGATCGCCCAGCGCCATCCGATCGCCGTCGATTCGCAAGTTGTCACGCTGACCCTGCCTCTCGATCCGGATCATCCCGAATTGAGCGCGATGGACAAGGCGCGCCTCGCCGCTTTCGCCGACTCCTACATGACGTCCGGACACGGACAGCTCACGATTACGACGCCGTCCGGCGCCGGCAGCGGGGCTGTCAGCGAGCAGCGCGCGGCCTATATTCGCAAATTTCTCGACGATCGCGGCGTCTCCTCCGACGCGGTGTCGAATGTGAGTTACCGCGTCGGCTCCAACGAGGGGCGCGACATCATCCTTTCGTATACGCACTATGTGGCGACGCCGCCGGATTGCGGAATCTGGAAAGGCATGCAGGCGCGCGATTATGCGAATCTTGTCTCGCCGAATTTCGGATGCGCGGCGCAACACAATCTCGCTGCGATGATCGCCGACCCGCATGATTTGATCGCGCCGGCGGACTCGACCCCGCCCGATTCCAACGCCCGTGTGAGGATGATCGGCAAGTACCGCGCCGGCCAGGTCACCGCTTCGGACACTGACTCGAAGATCCAGTCGGATATTGCGCAGTAGGAGTTTCAGGGCCGCGCGCCTCGCCGCGACCTCAGGGAGACGATGATGACCAAGGCTGTTGAACCCGCCTTCGACTACGAAGACGACGAAGAAGGCGCCGCCGAGTCTGCAGCCAAGCTCGGCCCGGACGGAGGACCGCTCCCGGTCAAAAAGAACCGGGAGGAGGATGCGCTCGACGAAATCCAGGATTTCGACGAATCCGACTCCTGGCTTGACGAGGAGCTTTCCGACGAGGAGCTCGCCGCGCTCGGAGAAGAGGATTTCGACGCCTCGCTTCTCGACGAGGATCTCGATCTCGGCGACGAGAGCGAGGACGATCCGGAGGCGGCGGCCGATTTCGGACTGAGCGAGGATTTCGATCCCGCCTCGCTTGCCGGCGCGGACGAAACCTATCCTGCGGCGGCGGCCGCCGCGGCCGCTCAAACCGCGGCGGCGCCGCGCGGGGAGCGCGCGCTCGCCTCGACTTCGACAAGCATTGCGCCCGATGACGGCCATTACGATGTCGGCGGGCCGGTCGGCGAATTCGGCGAAGAAGAAGTCGATCACCGGCCGGTGCCGCGCATTTCGATCCACGCCTTTTGCGAAACGCCGGCGACGACGGCGATCCTCGAGCAGGCGGCGGTCGACCGCCGGCTGGCGAAGACGCATCTCACCATGCATATGGGCGGCATGGCCAAGGCGATCGATCACTTCCAGACGACGCCGACGCCGAACCTCATCATCGTCGAAACGGTGGACGGCGGCGCGCAGCTTATCACGCAGCTTGGCGAGCTTGCGGAAGTCTGCGATCCATCGACCAAAGTGATCGTGATCGGGCGCGTCAACGACATCGCGCTTTATCGCGAATTGATGCGCCAGGGCGTCAGCGAATATCTCGTGCGGCCGAACTCGCCGCTCAGCGTGATCAAGGCGATCGCCTCTCTTTATGTCGATCCCTCCGCCCCGCCCATCGGACGCACGATCGCCTTTGTCGGCGCGCGCGGCGGCGTCGGGTCGTCGACGCTCGCGCACAATGTCGCCTGGTGCACGGCCGAGGAATACAAATCCGACACGGTCATTCTCGACCTCGATCTTCCGTTCGGCACGGCGAGCCTCGACTTCGAACAGGACCCGACCTCGGGCCTTGTCGAAGCGCTGACCTCGCCGGAGCGCCTTGACGACGTCCTGCTCGATCGCCTGCTGCAAAAGCATACCGACCGGCTGAGCCTTTTCACCGCCCCGAACCTGCTCGATCGCGATTACAATCTCGACGATCAGGCTTTCGAGACGGTGGTCGACGTCGTGCGCGCCGCGGCGCCGACGATCGTCATTGACATCCCGCATCTGTGGACCGGCTGGTCGAAGCGGCTGTTGCAGACCGCGGACGAAATCGTCATCACCGCGGCGCCGGACCTTGCGTCCTTCCGCAACACCAAGAACCTTGTGGACGTTATTTCGGCCGCGCGTCCCAACGACTCCGCGCCGCTCCTCGTCCTCAACCAGCTTGATCCAAAGGTTTCGTCGGTGCAGGCCGAGCAATATGTCGAGCATGTGGGCCTTAAGCCCGCGCTGGTGATCGGTTGGGAGCCGCAGCTCTTCCATGCGGCGGCGACGAACGCCGCTCCCATTATGGAGGTCGGCCCGAAATCGAAGACCGCGCAAGGCATCCGCGAACTCGCTGCGCGCATTCTCGGCCGCAACGACGTCCTCGCCGCGAACTCCAAATTTTCTCTCATGGGACTTTTCAGCAAACGGTCGTAACAGATGTTCGGACGCAGAACAGCGCAAGCGCAAGAACCGATCGCGCCGGCCGCGAAGAAGCCGGCCGCGACGCCGCGTCCCGCCGCCGCGCCGAAGCCGCAGGCCCCCGCGCCCGCGGCGAAGAAACCCATTCCCGCCGCTCCGCCGCGCGTGGCGAGCGGCGCGGCGACTCCGTCCAAGGCGATCCAGCCGATCGAGATCGGCGGACGTTCGGATGAATATTTCCAGACCAAAACGACGATCTTCAACGCGCTGATCGATACGATCGACCTGTCGCAGCTCGGCCAGCTCGACACGGAATCGGCGGCCGAAGAAATCCGCGACATCGTCAACGAGATCATTTCGATCAAGAACGTCCAGATGTCGATCGCCGAGCAGGAGGCCCTGCTTCAGGACATCTGCAATGACGTTCTCGGCTACGGCCCGCTGGAGCCGCTGCTTGCGCGAGACGACATCGCCGACATCATGGTCAACGGCGCCTCCCGCGTCTTTATCGAGGTCGGCGGCAAGATTCAGCTCACCAATGTCCGCTTCCGCGACAACGCGCAGCTGATGAATATCTGTCAGCGCATCGTCAGCCAGATCGGCCGCCGCGTCGACGAAGCCTCGCCGATCTGCGACGCGCGCTTGCCCGACGGTTCGCGCGTCAACGTCATCGCGCCGCCGCTTTCGATCGACGGTCCGGCTCTCACGATCCGGAAATTCAAAAAAGACAAGCTCAAAATGCAGGACCTGATCAATTTCGGGTCCATTTCGCCGGAAGGAGCGAAAGTGCTCGAGATCATCGGCGCCTGCCGCATCAACACGCTGATCTCGGGCGGAACGGGTTCGGGCAAAACCACGCTCCTCAACTGTATGACGAGCTTCATCGAACATGATGAGCGCGTCATCACCTGCGAGGACGCGGCCGAACTTCAGCTTCAGCAGCCCCATGTCGTCCGTCTCGAAACGCGTCCGCCCAATCTTGAAGGCCAGGGCGAAGTGACGATGCGCGACCTCGTCAAGAACTGTCTCAGGATGCGTCCCGAACGGATCATCGTCGGCGAGGTTCGCGGCCCCGAAGCCTTCGACCTCTTGCAGGCGATGAACACGGGCCATGACGGATCGATGGGCACGCTTCACGCGAACAGCCCCCGCGAGGCGCTGCAGCGGATTGAGTCCATGATCACCATGGGCGGCTACGGTCTGCCCTCGAAGACGATCCGCGAAATGATCGTCGGATCGATCGACGTCATCATCCAGGCGGCCCGTCTTCGCGACGGCTCCCGCCGCATCACGCATATAACCGAAGTGCTCGGCACGGAGGGCGAGACGATCATCACGCAGGATCTCTTCGTCTACGACATGTCGGGCGAGGACGAAAACGGCAAGATCGTCGGCAAGCACAAATCGACCGGCATCGCGCGTCCGGCCTTCTGGGATCGCGCGCGCTATTACGGGCGCGAACAAGAGCTGGCTATGGCGCTCGACGCGGCTTCGGAATAGGGGTCGCCGGTGGACCAGAACCTGCTCATCGTCGGGGGTTTGGGCCTCGTTTTCTTCGGCGCGCTCGCCTATATTCTCCTTGCGCCGACGAATAAGGATCGCGCCAAAAAGCGTTTGCAGACGCTCGATTCGACGAAACGCGCGCGGCGCGCGGCCGGCGGATCGACGGCCGAAGCCAATTCCCGGGACAGGCGCCGCAAGCTCACCGAAGCTCTGGCCAAGATCGAGAACCAGAACAAGGAGCTGAAGAAGAAAAAGCGGGTGTCGCTCAGCCAGCGGCTTGAGCAGGCGGGCCTGCAAATAACGCCGAAGCAATTCTATATCGGCTCCGTCGTCGCCGCGGTTTTGTTCGCGTTCATCGGATTCGTCTCCGGGCAGAAACTGTGGGTGACCGGATTGCTTTTCGTCGTCGGCGGCCTCGGCGCGCCGAACTGGTTCGTCGGCTTTGCGAAAGCGCGGCGCCAGAAGAAATTTGCGGATGAGTTCTCAAACGCGATCGACGTCATTGTGCGCGGCGTGAAGTCGGGCCTACCCGTCAACGAATGTCTGAAGATCATCGCCGCCGAAGCGCCGAAGCCCGTTTGCGAGGAATTCTATCAGTTGACGGAAGGGATCCGCATCGGACTTTCGCTCGAACAGGCGCTGGCGCGCATGTATGAACGCATGCCGCTGCAGGAAGTGTCTTTCTTCGGCATCGTGTTGATGATTCAGCAGAAAACGGGCGGCAACCTCGCTGAGGCGCTCTCCAACCTCGCCAACGTGCTTCGCGGCCGCAAGCTGATGGAAGGCAAGATCAAGGCGCTGTCGGCTGAGGCGAAGGCCTCGGCGATGATCATCGGCGCATTGCCGTTCCTGGTCATGGGAGCGGTGAAGCTGTCTTCGCCCGATTATCTTCAGCCGTTGTTCACGGAGAAGGTCGGGAATCTCATTCTGATCGGCGCGGGCCTGTGGATGGGTCTCGGCGTTTTCGTCATGAGCAAGATGATCAAGATCAAGGTGTGACGGGCGATGGATCTTGTCGACAAACTGACGGACAGGAACTTCCAGATCGCGGCGCTGGTCTCGCTCGCCGCGATCGGAACCGTGTTCACCGTGCTCGAGCCTTTCCTCGTGCAGGACAGGCTCAAGGCGCGCATGAAGCACGTCACGGAGCACCGCGAGCGGCTGCGTCAGGCCCAGCGCGATTCCTTTGCGAAGAAATCGGCGTCGCTGCGCGCCAGCTCTGCGCAGGGCATGCTCAAGGAAATCGTCGAAAATCTCAAACTCTTCGAGGTGTTCGACGCCGCCGACGCGCGCAAGAAACTCGTCATGGCCGGATTCCGCGGCCCGCGGCCGGTTTTCGTCTTCATGGCGGCCCGTATCGGCATGCCCTTCGTGATGGCGATCGGCGCGGGCGTATACATCTACGCCGTCGACAATATGGGCCTCGACAATTTCGGCCGGTTGCTGGTGACGATCTTTGCGTTCTTCTCGGGCTTTTACGTGCCCAACCTTTATATCCAGAACGTGGCGAAGAAGCGCCAGCAGAAAATTCAGCTCTCCTGGCCGGACGCGCTCGACCTGCTGCTGATCTGCGTCGAATCGGGCATGTCGATCGAAGCGGCGCTGCAAAAGGTGAGCGAGGAAGTCGGGCCCAACGCGCCGGAGCTCGCCGAAGAGCTCGGATTGACGACGGCGGAGCTTTCTTATCTTCAGGAAAGAAAGCAGGCTTATATCAATCTCGCCGAGCGCACGGGGCTGGAGGGCGTGAAGGGCGTCACCACCGCCCTCATCCAGTCCGAGAAATACGGCACGCCGCTCGGCCAGTCCCTGCGCGTGATGGCGCAGGAAAACCGCGAACTGAGAATGCAGGAGGCGGAGAAGAAAGCCGCCGCATTGCCGCCGAAGCTCACCGTGCCGATGATCGGCTTCTTCATGCCGGTTCTGTTCGCCGTGATCCTCGGCCCGGCGATCATGCAGGTTCTCAACTTCACCAAGTGAGAACCGCGACGCGCGGCGCCGATTCGCCGATCGGTTGTACGCTGATTATCCAGTAATTTCGCGGGGCTAGGCCCGAACGTTCGATAGATATCGAACGACTTATCGAACGCCTTTAAGGCTGTCGTAGAATGCGCGCATGAAACGGATGCGCGATTCACGACCCGTCCCCGGCCGCCGCCCGCCTTCGATCCGCGATGCGGGCGCGCCCTGCGGGAATGCGCGCCGCGCCGCTCGCCTTGCGCCTGCGCGATTGCGCAATTGCGCGAGCGGCGAATCGCGCAATATCCGGCCGAACTCCGCGAAAACAGCGGGTCGATCAGATTCGGGCTTTTTCGATTTGCGCAATTCGCGCCGCGTTGCGCTAGCGGCTCGCCACCGAATCGTCGGCGTCGATCTCGTCTTCGGCGTCCTTCACGCCCATCCGGTCGAGCGCCTCATAGAGCGGCAGCGCGCCCGCCGCGACCTGGTCGCGGCTCGGCGCCGGCTGGCCGAGACGCGCGCGGTAGATCCAGACATTGGTCAGGACCTTTTCGACGAAATTCCGACTCTCCGAACTCGGAATGCTTTCGATGAACAACAGCGGATCGTCGAGCGAAAGATCGCGTTTCCAGCGGCGCAGATTGCCGGGCCCGCCATTATAGGCGACCGCCATGTCGAACAGATCGCCGTCGGCCGCGGTCGTAATCAGATGATTCACATAGGTCTGGCCGATATCGAGATTGTAGGCCGGATCGTAAAGGCGGTTCTTGCCGCGCCCGCGCGCGAGCGAGCGGTCGCGCGTCACGAAGCTTGCGGTCCCCGGCATCAATTGCATCAGGCCGCGCGCGCCGACGCGGCTCGTCGCTTCGACCTTGAATTTCGATTCCTGGCGCATCAGCGCATAAAGCAGCGCGCGGTCGGCCTTAAAGCCGCTCGCCGGCTCATAGCGCGGGATGGGATAGAGCCCGGCGGCGCGATGCTTGGCGTCGCCGATCTCGGCGATGTCGACTTGCGCGGCCGGAAGGTCGAGCGCGGCGGCGACGGCGAGAAGCTGGTCGTCGTCATCGCCGCTCACGCTTCCTGCGGCCCATCTCAGCTCAAGATCGGCGTCGACTTCCTGGCCGGCCTCGGCGAGCGCCACGGCGCGCCGGACGGAGGGCGCGTGTTTGACGAGCGCGGCGAAGCCTTCCGGCGTCACTTGCGGCGTCGTCCAGTCGAATTCGCCGTCGCGCCCGAGCTGGGCGAGAGCGAGCTGTCCGTAAAAGGTGAAGGGAAATTTCCCCGCGCGTTCGAGTTCGGGGGTGACGTCGGCGGCGTCGCCGCCGGCGAGCGCGGAGCGCGCCGCCCAGAACGCGGCGGCGGCGCGCAGCGAATCTTCCTGATACGGAACGGCGGCTTGCGCCGCAAAATGCGCATGCGCGCTGTCGAAGCGCCCCTTACGGAAATCGATCAGTCCGGCGATCCAGTGCGCGAGCACGGCGACATCGCCATTGCGCGCCGCCGCTTCATTCGCGACTTTCTCGGCGGTGTCGACATAGCCCTGATAATAAAGGCTCGCCGCGATCCAGGAGCGCATCCGGTCATATTGGCGCTCGGTGATGACGCGGCGCGCGAATTCGCGGTCGATATCGCCGAGGGCGGTTGTCGCGCGCTCATGCGCGCACAGATAACGAACGCGGTTTTCAATCTGGCGAACGCGCGGCGCGCTCGTGCGTTTGAGATCGGCCTCGAGCAGGGGATTGGCGTCATAATCGTCCCCGCGGTCGCGCCATTTGCGCGGAACCGGACGGACGGGCGGCGTTTCGTGGCGGGGGCGGCGCTTGAGCGCCAGGCGATAGATATCCGAGGCGTTCGGCAGATCGGCGTAATAGGCCATCCACTTCTTCAGCTCGGAATAGGCGGAGCGCCAGCCCGTCGGATGCATGTAGCGCTGATAGAGCACATAGCCCATCAGGATCTTGTCATCGAGCTCGCCGATGATCTTGTCGGCGGCTTTCCAGTTCGCGTCTTCCTGAAGATCGAAGATCCGGCGATAGCGGTCGGCGTCGGCGTCGCTCAGAACGCGCATGATCTCCGCGGGGTCCGACTGGTCGACGGGATCGCCGCCCGGCGCGTTCGCGGCGACCGGCGTTGCGTCATCGCTCGCCGCCAGCGCCGGCGCGGCGAGGACGAACGCGGAAAGCGCCGCAACGCAACTCAAAAGACGCATCCCCGTCCTTACTCCCTCGGCCAAGCTGAAACATTCATGGGGCCGCGCCGCCGCAGCCCCGAAGACCATCGCACACCGTCCTTGCCTAACGCTAAAGAAATCATGCTTAAGCGTTTCTTAATCTCTTCTCGAGCGAGAGCAGATCGGCCCAGGCGAGGCGTTTTTGCGCCGGCGAACGCAAAAGAAAGGCCGGATGGAAGATCGGCAGGGCCGGAAAACGCGCGCCGCTCGCGAGCTCCAGCTCGCGCCACACGCCCCGCGCGCGCATGATGCCGGAGACGCCGAGCAGGGCGCGCGCCGGCGCGCCGCCCGCCAGCAGGATCGCCTTGGGCGCCGTCAGCTCGATCAGGCGCTCGACGAAAGGCCGGCAGATGGCGACTTCGAGATGAGTGGGCTCGCGATTGCCCGGCGGGCGCCAGTAAACCACGTTGGAGATCAGCGTGTCCGTCCGGCGCGAGCGGCCGATGGCGGCGAGCATCCGGTCGAGGAGCTGGCCCGCCCGCCCGACAAAGGGAAGACCGACCCGGTCCTCCTCGCGTCCCGGGGCCTCGCCGATGACGAGCAGGGGCGCGCCGGGCGCGCCGTCGCAGAAAACCGTCGATCGCGCCCCGGCCCGCAGCGGACAGGCCTCGAAGGCGGCGACCGCCGCCGCGAGGGCGTCATGGGTTTCGGCCGCCCGCGCGGCCGCCTCGGCCAGGCGCACCGCCTCATCGGCCGGCACGGTTTTCTCTGCGGAGAAAACGGGCGTCGCCGGGGCGGCGGGGGCCTGCGCGCGCGCAGGGCGCACAGGCTCGGCGGGGCGGCTTTCGGGCGCGGCGAAGGCGAAAAAGTCGGCCGGGACGGCGGCGACCGCCTCGTCGACCCCCATATCGCGATACCAGTGAAGAAGCGCGCGCGCCGCCTCGCGGCTGATGGGCTCGTTCATGGCCGGGACCGCAGCACGCCTTGCGGCCGGCGTCAAATCGAACGGGACGGGTTTGTGGCGCGACCCCGCGAATTTTGCCAAACAGACCTGTTCATGCGAGTTCACCCCGCAAAACCGATGCGAGAGAACGACAATGGCCGATGAAACTCCCGAACGCGAAGCCATGGATTTCGACGTCGTGGTGGTCGGGGCCGGTCCGGCCGGCCTGTCGGCGGCGATCCGATTGAAACAGCGCGCGAGCGAGGCCGGCGCCGACGTCAATGTCGTCGTCGTCGAAAAGGGCTCGGAAGTCGGCGCGCACATTCTTTCCGGCGCCGTGCTCGATCCCGCCGGCCTCAACGCGCTCATTCCCGACTGGCGAGAAAAGGGCGCGCCGCTCGACACGCCGGTGACGTCCGAGAGCTTCAAGATTTTCGGGGAGTCGGGTTCGGTTTCGCTGCCGGTTTTCGCCATGCCTCCGATGGTCAAGAACCACGGCAATTACGTCGTCTCGATGGGAAATGTGTGCCGCTGGCTCGCCGGCCAGGCGGAAGAGCTCGGCGTTGAAATCTATCCGTCCATGGCCGCTTCGCAGCTTCTTTTCCGGCAGGACGGATCGGTGCGCGGCGTCGTCGTCGGCGAAATGGGGATCGGCAAGAACGGCGAGAAAAAGCCGGGCTATGAGCCGGGCATGGAGCTGAACGGCAAATATGTCCTGATCGCAGAAGGCGTCCGGGGATCGCTCGCCAAACAGCTCATCGCGAAATTCGAGCTCGACAAGGACCGCGACCCGCAAAAATTCGGCATCGGGCTGAAAGAGATCTGGGAGATTGCGCCGGAAAAATCGCGGCCGGGCCATGTGCAGCACACTTTCGGCTGGCCGCTCGACAACCAGACGGGCGGAGGATCCTTTCTGTATCACATGAGCGACAATCAGATCTCCATCGGCTTCGTCGTTCACCTCAACTACAAGAATCCCTATCTTTATCCGTATGGGGAGTTTCAGCGTTTCAAGACCCATCCGGAAATCGCCGCGCTGCTCGAAGGCGGGCGCCGCCTCGCCTATGGCGCGCGCGCGATCACGGAAGGCGGGTATCAGTCGGTGCCGAAACTCGTCTTTCCGGGCGGCGCGCTGATCGGCTGCGCCGCGGGCTTCGTCAACGTGCCGCGCATCAAGGGCAATCACAATGCGATGCTGACCGGGATCATGGCCGCCGACGCCGCTTTCGACGCAATCGCGGCGGGGCGCGCAGGCGATAGGCTCGACGCCTATCAGGCCGCCTATGACCGCTCGCCGGTGCGGCGCGAACTTTATCGCGCGCGCAACGCCAAGCCGCTTTGGACGACATTCGGCACGCTGCTCGGCGGCATCGTCCTGTCCGGCGTCGATCTGTGGACGAATACGATGGGCTTTTCTCTGTTCGGCACGCTGCGCCACAAGAAGACGGACGCGGCTTCGACCGAGCCTGCGGCGAAACATCGCCCCATCGACTATCCCAAGCCCGACGGCGTGCTCACTTTCGATCGGCTGACAAATGTCGCCTTCTCCGGCGTCAATCACGAAGAAGACCAGCCTTCGCACTTGAAACTGAAGGATCCTGCGGTCCCGATCTCGGTCAATCTTCCCGTCTACGCCGAGCCGGCGCAGCGCTATTGCCCCGCGGGCGTCTATGAGGTTCTCTATGAAGAAGGGGACGGGGGCCCCCGCTTCCAAATCAATGCGCAGAACTGCGTGCACTGCAAGACATGCGATATTAAGGATCCATCGCAGAATATCGTCTGGACTACCCCTGAGGGGGGCGGCGGCCCCAACTATCCGAATATGTGACGTTCCAACCGGCGAGGAGGCCGCGTGCGCGTGAGTTTAAGGCGGATTTCGGCGGCGACGGCCTGCGCCGTTCTGCTCGCAGCCTCGGGCTGCGCGAGCGTCAGGCCGGAGCAGAATCTGACGGGCGACTATCTGTCGGCCCGGTTCGCCGCCGGCGTGAACGCCGTCGACGCGGCGGCCAAGGCCTATGCCGGCGCCTATGCGGCCGCGCCGCATGAGACCGCGTTATTGCGCGAGGCGTTCTTCTTCAAACTGGCGACGGGCGATATCGACGCCGCCCAAGCCGAAGCGCGGGCGATTCTCGCGAGCGAAGGCGGCGGCGACGACGGGCTCGCGCGCACGGCGCTTGCTGTCGCATCCGTCAAGGCGGGGCGTTTCAAGGAGGCGCGGGACCGGCTCCGCGGCGATGTCGACGTCGCGTTTCTGAAATCGGTCGGCTTTTTGATGGATGTGTGGATCGAGGACGGGCTGGCCGGTCCGAAAGCGGCGCTGGCCAAGCTCGACGATCCCGGCAAAGGAATCTTCGCCGGCTTCAATCCGCTTCACAAAGCCTTGCTTGCGCAGGCTGCGGGCGAGACCGACGTCGCGAAGGCGTCCTATCAGGAAGCGGTGGCCAGTCTCGGCGGCCCGGTCGCGCGCGAAGCCTATGGCGCTTTTCTCGAACGCGCGGGCGATAACGAAGCGGCCCGCGACTATTACGCGTCGCTGCTGGATCAGTCCGGAACGGCGCGGCGTCTCGGCGAAGCGGGGCTTGCGCGCCTCGACCGGGGCGCGGCGTCGCACGCTTATGAAAGCGTGACGCCCGCGCAAGGTTCGGCGATCGCGCTTTACGCCTTCGCCTCCGCGCTGATCCAGTCCGCCGCCGATCAGCGTCAGCGCGCGCTTGAGGCGGGATTTTCGGTCGGGCAACCGAGTTTCAATCTGCCGCTCGTGCTGGCGCAAATGGCGCTCTATCTCGATCCCGGCCTCGACGACGCCCGCCGGCTGATCGGCACGATTTACGACGTATACGGAGATCATGAAAGCGCGGCGCGCATCCTGCGCGGAATTGCGCCGTCTTCGCCGCTCTATGAGGATGCGCGCGTTGAAATCGCCACAAGCCTCGTCGCGCGCGGCGAAACCAAAGAAGCGATCGCCATGCTCAAGAAAGCGATCCGCCGCAATCCGACCGGACGCGATCTGCGCCTGACGCTCGCCAATCTCTACGCTTCGCGCAACGACAATGAAAAAGCGGTCAAAACGCTCGACGGGATTATCGAGCATTTGCCGGCAAAACCCCATCAGGATGCGTGGCGATATTATGTGGCGCGCGGCGCGTCGCTTCTCGAACTCAATCGCTGGCCGGAGGCCGAGGCCGATCTCAAACGCGCTGTCGAACTCGCGCCGGATGAGCCGACGGCGCTCAACTATCTCGGCTATAGCTGGGCCGAGCGCGGCGTTCACCTGAAAGAAGCGTTCAAGCTGATCGAACGCGCCGTCGCGGCTCTGCCGCAGTCCGGCGCCATCGTCGACAGCCTCGGCTGGGCGCATTATCAACTGGGCCAGTATGAAGACGCCGTCGACAATCTCGAGAGAGCGGCTGCGCTCGAGCCGAGCGATCCTACGATTACGGATCATCTCGGCGACGCGTACTGGCGGCTCGGCCGCAAGATCGAGGCGCGCTATCAATGGAGGCGCGCGCTCGAGCTTGAGCCGACCGACAAGCAAAAGAGCGAACTTAACCGGAAATTGGCGCAGGGCCTGCCGCCCGCGCCGGCGCAGAAATGATCGAAGAAGCCGCGCCAGCAAAGATCAATCTGTTTCTTCATGTCGGTCCGGTTCGCGCCGACGGGCTGCATGAGATCGCCAGCCTGTTCGTCTTCGCCGATCGCGGCGACCGCATCTTCGTTCGGCCCGCCGATTCGCTTTCGCTCGACATTTCCGGGCCCTTCGCGCCCGCGCTCGAAGGGCTCGCGCGCGAAGACAATCTCGTCTGGCGCGCCGCGGAGGCGCTGCGCGCCCTCGCCGGTCTCGACCGGGGCGCGGCGATCACGCTCGAAAAAAATTTGCCGCCCGCCTCGGGGCTGGGCGGCGGATCGGCCGACGCGGCGGCGGCTTTGCGCGCCCTGACGCGCCTTTGGGGGCTCGCGCCGCCCGAAGACCGGATGCGCGCGCTCGCCTTCGGCCTCGGCGCCGATGTTCCGGCATGCCTGGCGGGGCGCCCGCTTTACGTCCGCGGGGCCGGCGAGATCCTCGAGGCCGGCCCGCGCCTGCCTGACGCGTGGGTCGCGCTCGTCAATCCGGGCGCGCCGACGCCGACCGGCCCGATTTTCCGCGCTTTCGACGCGGCCAATCCGTCGCCCGCGCCGGCGGCCGCGCCGGCGGCCGGCGAGCTCGGCGACGCCCGCCGCCTTGCGGCCTTTCTCGAAGGCGCGCGAAACGATCTTGAGCCCTACGCCATTCAGCGCGAGAAGGAGGTTGGCGCGGCGCGCGAATATCTTGCACAATCGCCCGGTTGCCTGATCGCCCGCATGTCGGGCAGCGGGGCGAGCGTATTCGGCCTTTTCGCCGCGCCCGATGCGGCCGAAATGGCGGCGCGAAACGCATCAGCCAAAGGCTGGTGGGCGACGGCGGCGAAACTCGCCAAGGGATAGGCGTTTTTAATCGCCGGCGATTGGAAAACGGGGGACGATGGACAGTCCGGATTTGACGTTCGGCCCGCTCTGGGCGTTGGCGGCGGCGAGCGCGGCCGCCATATTCGCGGCGTTCCTGATCGCGGGCATCGTCGTGCGCGCCGGGGTTCTGCTTGATCGGCCGAATAGTCGCTCGAGCCATCGCACGCCGACTCCCCGCTCCGGCGGCGTCGCGATTTTTGCCGGTTGGGCGGCCGGCATGGTCGTGCTCGCTACAGCTTCGGGCGCGAGCGAGATCATTTTGCCTACGATGAAGCTCGGGCTCGTGACCGCCGGCGTATTGCTGCTGGGGCTGGCCGACGACGTCTATGCGCCGAGTCCGGTTTTCAAGCTGGCGGGCCAGATCGCCGCCGGCGTCGCCTTCGTTCTGCTTTTCGGCGCGCCGGATGCGGCGCCTTTGCCCTTCGTCGGCGCCGTTCCGCTCGGCGGTTTCGGCGCGCTTCTCACGGTTTTCTGGATCGTGGCCTTCATGAACGCCTTTAACTTCATGGATGGCGTCAACGGCATCGCCGCCGGCTGCGGCGCCTTTGCGCTCGCCGCCATTGCAATCGTCGCGGCGTTTCTGGGCGCGCCTTTCTGGGCTGTGACCGCGCTTTTGCTCGCGCTGGCGCTGCTTGCGTTTCTGCCCGCGAACTTTCCGAATGCGCGTTTGTTTATGGGCGATAACGGCAGCCAGACGGTCGGCTTTCTGTTCGCTGCGATCGCTGTCGGCGCTGCGCGGGATTCGGACGGCGCGACGAGCCTCTTATTTGCGCCGGTTGCGACTCTGCCTTTCCTGTTCGACGTCGCATTCACGCTTGTCGGCCGGATCAGGAGAGGGAGAAACATTTTCAAGGCGCATTGCGAACATCTTTACCAGTTGCTTGCGCGCATGGGCGCGACACATGCGCAGGTGACCGCGCTTTATGTCGGACTGACGGCGCTGTCGACCGCGTGCGCCGTTCTGATGCTGCATTTGACCCCTGGCGCGCAGTGGATCGCGCCGGCGGCGCTCGCTCTTGCAATGTCGGCGCCCGCCTTGCGCATTGCGGCGCGGGCGCGCCGGCTCGGTTTATTTGAGACGCAGGCTGAGAATTCCGCCGATACCGCCGAAGAGAGCGCGCCGCCGGTCGGGCCGGCGCTGGCGTCGCCCTCGGCGCACGCCGCGGAATAACCGCTAATAACCGCGATTGACGGACGCCGCCGCAAGCTCGGCGAGCGCGTGCGAATAAACGTTCTGCGGCGCGCGTTCAAGGTCGATCAGCGCCTGGTCGGCGAAGCGCCGCGCGCAGGCGATGGTGTCGTCGATCGCGCCCGTCCGTTCGAGCGCGGCGCGCGCCGCCGCCAGGTCGTCGCCATTTTGCCGGCCCTCGGAAATCGTGCGCCGCCAGAACGCCTTTTCTTCATCGGTCGCGCGTTGCAGGGCGTAGACGATCGGAAGCGTCATTTTGCCTTCGCGGAAATCATCGCCGACGCGCTTGCCGAGCGCGGCTTCGTAGCCGGAATAATCGAGCGCGTCGTCGACAAGCTGATAGGCGATGCCGAGATTGCGCGCGTAACGTCTGAACGCTTCGCTGGCGTCGCCGTCGGCGCCGGCGATGACGGCGCCCGCCTGCGCGGCCGCCGCAAAAAGCGCCGCCGTTTTTGACTCGACGACGGCGAGATACATCTCGAATGTCGCATTGAGATTTTTCTGCGTCGCAAGTTGCAGGACCTCGCCTTCCGCGATGACGCCCGAGGCCGAGGAGAGAATCTGCAGCACGCATAGATCGCCCGCCTCGACCATGAGTTCGAAGGCGCGCGAAAAGATGAAATCGCCGACGAGAACGCTTTCCTTGTTGCCCCAGATGACATTGGCCGTCTCGAGCCCGCGCCGCAGGGCGGATGCGTCGACGACGTCGTCATGGAGCAGCGTTGCGGCGTGAATGAGTTCGACCGCGGCGGCGAGTTTGACGTGGCTGTCGCCTTTGTAGTCGAAGGCGCGGGCCGCCGCGAGAGTCAGCATCGGGCGCAGACGCTTGCCGCCCGCCTGGACCAGATGGCCGGCGAGATCCGGGATCATCGCGACCGGCGAGCGCATCGCCGCGACGATCTCCTCATTGACGAGCGTGAGATCGTCGCCGGTCAGACGCTGAAGGTTTGCGACGGCCCCTTTGAAGCCGGGGTCATCGATCGCCGTCTGCTCGGGCGCGGGCGCCGCAGATACCAACACGTCGAACCTTTCCATCGGGGCGGGGCCACATTTGCTGAAAGGGGCGCGGCGGGTCAAGGCGCGCGGGACGCCGAGAGGCGCTTTGGCGCCGCCTGGCGGAATGCCGATTGATGCGCCGCGCGCCGCGCTCTAAGGGGACGGCATGCCGATTCTTCACGATATCGCAGGAAATCTCGGCCGCTGGCTTCCGATTCCGGGGAAAAAGCGCGCGCTCGTCGCCGTGATCGAGCTTCGGGGCGTGATCGGCCAGCCCGGGATGGCGGTTTCGCGCGGTCTGACCTTTGGAAAGGTCGAAAGCGCGATCGAGGCCGCGTTCAAGCCCAAAGCGGTCTCGGCGGTCGCGCTCTCGATCAATTCGCCCGGCGGCTCGCCGGTGCAGTCCCGCCTGATTTTCAGCGCCATCCGGCGCGCGGCCGAACGGAAGAAAAAGCCGGTTTTCGCCTTCATCGAGGATGTCGGGGCGTCGGGCGGCTATATTCTGGCGCTTGCAGGCGACGAAATTTACGCCGACCGGTCGTCCATCGTCGGCTCGATCGGGGTCGTGGCCGCAGGCTTCGGCTTTCCCGAGGCGATCGCCCGGCTCGGCGTCGAGCGCCGCGTCCACGTCGCCGGCGAGAACAAGAGCCAGCTCGACCCCTTTCAGCCTGAAAAGGCCGAGGATGTCGCGCGGTTGCAGGCGATCCTCGACGACCTGCACAGCCAGTTCGTCGATCTCGTCAAGGATCGGCGCGGCGCGCGTTTGTCGGACGATCCCGACCTTTTTTCCGGGGCGTTCTGGCCCGCCAGCGGCGCAAAGTCGCGGGGGCTCATCGACGGAATCGCCCATCTCGGCGAATTTATGAGGGCGCGCTTTGGAGATGATGTTAAACTCAAAAAGATCCCCGTGGAGCGCGTTCCGTTCTATCGGCGTCTCCTCGGCGGATCGGCGTCCTTCGACGCCGACGGCGTCATCGAAGCGCTTGAAGCGCGCGCCCTTTGGGCGAGATTCGGCCTATAGCGCCGCGCGCGAAGACGAAGGAGTTTGGCTTATGAGCGCAACCACGGGCATTATCGCCGGCATTGCGGCCGCAGCGGGCGCGCTTGCGGTCTATCGCCTCGCCATGCGGCGCGCGCAGGCGCTCAAGACCGCGCTCGCCGAGGCCCGGCGCCCGCGCGGCGACCGCGTCATCGACTTCGAGCGCGACCCGGCGACAGGAGTATTCCGCGCCAAATAGGCGTCCCAAATCGGGAATATTCGTCTACGAAGCGTTACGGTATTGGATGAACCGCGCGCATCGTGCTGATGTTGCGGTGCAGCTTTACGAAGCGCAAGCATCCCGTCCTATATTCTCCGCTTCGAGCTTCAAGCTCCTGTCGCCTGAGTCACAGGGGCGTCACCAAAGTTTTGTTGAACACGCGCGACATGGCCGAACGATTGATCGACAAGCCGCCTGCGCAGGCGGCCGCAAAACGCGCCTTCATTGATTTGGAGGCGTCGGGCCTCGGCGCGAAATCGTGGCCGGTGGAAGTCGGCTGGGCGTTTGAAACGGGCGAGCCGACGTCGATGCTCGTGCGCCCTGATAATTCGTGGTCGGACGATGCGTGGGATCCGAAAGCCGAGGCGCTGCACGGGCTGTCGCGCGACCGGCTCGAGCGCGAAGGACGGCCGGCGCAAGACGTTTGCGCGGCGATGAACGCGGCGCTTGCGGGCTGCGAAGTCTATTCCGACGCGCCCGATTGGGACGGGTTCTGGCTGTTTCGCCTGTATTCGGCGGCCGGCGCGAAACAGGCGTTCGCGCTGCGCGATTACGGCCGCTTGATGCGGCCGCTGACGGCGGGATGCGAGCCGGCGCTTTTCGTTCGCGCCTCGCGCCTTGCGCCGCGGCGCCATCGGGCCGCCGCGGATGCGCGTCATCTTCAGACGCTCTATCGGCTCGCCCTCGAGTCGCGCCGATAAAGATTGACGCGCCCGGCCAATCGCGCAAATCGCCCGGTCATGACCGATCCCGCAGTCGATCTCCCGGGCGAGCGCTTCGCCGTCGAAATCAGCGACGGCGCGATGGCGGGATGGCGATGGCGCCGCCCCCGCGCGCCGCGTCTTCTCTTCCTGCACGCAACCGGATTTTGCGCGTCCGCCTATAAGTCGACGCTTCGCCGCGCGGCGGCGCGGTTCGATGTCTATGCGCTCGACCTGCGCGGCCACGGACGCACCCGTCTTCCCGCCGATCCCCGCCGCCTCAAGAGCTGGGATGTTTTTGCGCGTGACGTCGTCGCCGCGCTCGACGCGCTCGCGGGCGAGGCGCCCGGCCCGGCGTGGACGCTTTCCGGCCATTCCTGCGGCGCGGTCGTGTCCGCGCTCGCCGCGCGCGGGCGCGCCGATGTCGCCGGGCTGGCGCTGATCGAGCCGGTGACGCCGCCTCCAGGCGTCGCGCTTCTCGCGCGCACGCCGCTTTGGCGGTTGACCGGCGCGCGCTCCCGGCTTGCGCGCGGGGCCCTGGCCCGTCGCGCCCTCTGGCCCGACCGCGAGGCGGTGCGGGCGAGCTATGCGCGCAAGCCGCTCTTCCGGCGCTGGGCGCCGGGCGTTCTCGACGACTATCTCGAAGACGGGCTCGCCCCGGCGGCGGAGGGCGGCGTCGCGCTCGCCTGCGCGCCGGCCTGGGAGGCGGCGACATTCGCCGCCTTCGCGCATGACTTCTGGGGCGCGATCGCGGCCGCGCCGGCGCCCGTCAGCGTGCTGGGCGCGGTCGATCCGACGACGACGCTTTTCGGACGCGCGCCGGCGCGGCTGAAGCGCCTGGGCGCAGAAATCCAATTCGCCGCCGGCAGCACGCATCTCCTGCCGTTCGAGGCGCCGGACGCCGCGGCGGCGTTCCTCGCCCGCGCGCCCCGCCAGCCCCCCTCATAAGGCTTGGACGGGCTTGGCCTTTTTGCTAAGCGTCCCCGTCAACGAGCCTGGATGCGCAATCGGTTTAGAGCCGGCGGCCTCCGAAGCGAGCAAGGAAGAAAAGGTCCATGAGCGAGAGCGCCCCGCAAATCACCGGCAAAATGTTTCTGTTCGAACGGCCGGAGCTTTTGAACCCGCAAGACCATGGCGATCTCGGCTTGAATCCGCTCGAACGGCCGTTCGAATATTGCGCCAAGGCCCGCGCCGCGCCGCTGACGGTCAGCGAGATACCGCTTGCGGCCCAGCATTATCCGGTGATCTTCAGCGGCGACAAAGATGCGGTGCCGCTCGCCGTTCTCGGCGTCATCGACGACATCAATCTCTTTGTCGATGAGAAAGGCCAGTGGGATGTCGACGCTTATATCCCGGGCTATGTTCGCCGTTATCCGTATGCTTTCGCCGCGGAGACGGGCGGCGACCGGCTCGCCATCGTCATCGACGTCGGCTTTGCAGGCGTTTCGACCAACGCCAAGCATCCATTTTTTGAAAACAGCGAGCCGACGGCGCAAACCCAGAACGCCATTGAATTCTGCAAGCAATATGAGCAGGATCGCGTCCGTACCGCCGAATTCCTCCGCGTCCTCGACCGGTTCGATCTCATCGCCGGCCAGTCCGCCCAGTTCACCCCGGCCGGCCAGACCGACCCACAGACTTTCGCGCAATATTACGGGATCGACGAGAGCAAGCTGAACCAAATGACCGACGAGGAGTTCCTCGATCTGCGCAAGACCGGGGCGCTCGCGGTTATCTATGCCCAGCTTCTGTCCATGGGGCGGTGGCGCAATTTGCTGGCGCGGCGCGCGCGCCGCTTCAACCTCGCCAATGAAGAGGTTTTGAAGCCGCTCCAGCTTTCGTGAGCGCGCGCAGGCCGCGCGGCCCGTTGGCTTGACGCGGCGCAACCGCTATGAGGCTGCCATGTGGCGCCTCATCGTCCTTATCGCGCTCCTCGCGGGCTTCGCCGCGGCGCCGCCTGCCGCCGCCGCGCCGGTCGCCACGGAGCATGCCGAGACCAGTCTCGTTCCGGCGCGTGAGGGCTTCGCGCCCGGCGAAACGACCTGGCTCGCGCTTGCGCAAAAGCTTCAGCCGGGCTGGCACGTCTATTGGAAAAATCCGGGGGATTCCGGCCTTCCCCTCGATCTGCAATGGACGGCCCCTGAAGGATTTTCAGCGGGCGATGTCGTCTATCCGACGCCGAAAAGACTGCCGATCGGCCCGCTCGTCGACTACGGTTATGAGGGCGCGCCGATATTTCTCATTCCGGTCGCCGCGCCGAAAGACGCCGCCATCGGATCGACCGCCGATATCTTGCTCAAGGCGAGCTGGCTGATCTGCGCGGATATCTGCGTGCCGGAAGAGGCGTCCTTTTCCTTGTCCTTGCCGGTCGAGGCCGCGCCCGCGCGGAACGCCGAAGGCGCCGCGCTCCTTGAGGAGGCGCGCGCGCATCAGCCCGAACCGATCAAAGGCGTCGCGGCCTTCCGCGCCGGCAAGGACCGGTTGTCTGTCGATGTTCCCGCGCCCGAAGGCGCAGTCCGGGACGCCTATTTTTTTCCGGATACGGAGGGCTTGATCGAGCCCGCCGCCCGCCAAACGAGCAAGATCAGCCGCGGCCGGCTTTCAGTCTCGATGAAGCCGGGCGCGGCTTATCAGCCCGAGGCGCTGAAAACTCTCGCGGGGGTTCTTGTTTATAAACGCGCGGACGGCGGCGCCGAGCGGGCGTTTGCAGTTTCGGCGCAGCCGGGCGCGCCGGAAACGGCCGCCGCTGATGAGGCCGCGCCAAAACCCGCGCCGCGCCGCGGGGCGAATGTGTTCGGCCTGCTCGTCGCGGCCTTTGTCGGCGGCGTGATCTTGAATGTGATGCCCTGCGTCTTTCCCGTGGTCTTTATCAAGGCGGCCTCGCTCATGAAGGACGCCCAGGCCCATCCCGGGGCGGCGCGCTTTCGCGGGCTTCTCTACGGCGCCGGCGTCCTTGCGACATTCGCCGCCCTCGGCGGCGCGCTTCTCGCTCTGCGCGCCGGCGGCGAAGAGCTTGGCTGGGGCTATCAGCTGCAATCGCCGGCGATCGTCCTTTTGTCCGCTTACGTACTTTTTATGATCGGGCTGAATCTCGCCGGTCTGTTCCACGTCGGCGAAAGCTTGCAGGGCGTCGGCGGCGGCCTTGCCGACGCCCATAGCGCAGCGGGCTCGTTTTTCACCGGCGCGCTCGCGGTCTTTGTCGCCGCGCCCTGCGTCGGACCGTTTCTCGCCGCGCCGCTCGCCGCTGCGGTTCTTCTGCCGCCGGCGGAGGGCATGCTGATTTTCATTGCGATGGCGCTGGGCCTCGCCGCGCCCTATGTCGCGCTCACCTTCATGCCCTCCGTCGGCGCGAGGCTGCCGAAGCCGGGGCCATGGATGACGACATTCAAGCAGGCGCTCGCTTTTCCTGTGTTCGCGGCCGCGGCCTATTTCCTCTGGGTGCTGGCGCAGCAGACCGGCCAGGCGGGGCTGGGGGGCGCGCTGGGCGGCGCGCTCTTTCTGGCGCTCGCCGCTTGGCTGTTCGAGAAAAGCAAGGGCTGGCGGCGCGGCAGACGCGCTTCGCGGCTGGCGGCCGGCCTCATCGTCCTCGCGGCCTTTGCGCCGCTTTTCAATCTGAAACTCGCCGATGAGGCTGTCGCCGCCGAAGGCGGCTACGGCGCGCTGGAGCCGGCCGCATTCGCGCCTGAGCGCGTCGCGGCGCTTCGCGCTGAAGGAAAACCGGTTTTCATTGATTTCACGGCGGCCTGGTGCGTCTCCTGCCAGTTCAACCGCATCACCGTTTTTTCGCGGCCGTCGATCGCGCGAGCCTTCGCGCAGAAGGGCGTCGCGTTCATGGTCGCGGACTGGACCCGCCGCGATCCCAAGATCACCGAGGCGCTGGCGAAATTCGGCGCCAACGGCGTGCCGCTTTATGTTTATTATCCGCCGTCGGGCGAGCCTGTCGTTCTGCCCTTGCCGCTCTCCGAACGCACGGTCCTCAGCGCCGTCGGCGCATTGTAGGGAGGCTTTTGATGCTGAAATCGCTGGCCGTCTGTCTCGCCTTGTTCGCTGCGCCCGCCCTCGCCGCGCCGCAGGTCGGCGAAAAGGCGCCCGACTTCGAGGCGAAGGCCACGAGCGGCGCGCCGATTCGGCTCGCGGACATGAACGGCCGCAAAATCGTGCTCGAATGGACGAATGACGGATGCCCGTTCGTGCGCAAGCATTATGAAACCGGCAATATGCAAAAGACGCAGCGGGCGGCCAAAGCGAAGGGCGCGGCCTGGATCACGATCATTTCCTCCGCGCCCGGAAAGCAGGGCTATTTGACCGCGGACGAGGCGGACGCGCTGACGGCGAAACGCGATGCGGCGCCGGATTATGTCATCCTCGATCCGTCCGGCGAGATTGGCCGTCTCTATGGCGCGAAAACGACGCCGCATATATTCGTCGTCGATGAGGAAGGGGTGTTGCGTTACGCCGGCGCGATCGACGACAAGCCGAGCGCGAACCATGCGACGGTCGAGGGCGCAAAAAATTACGTGCTCGCCGCCCTCGACGACCTCAGCGCCGGCCGCGCGGTCGCGACGCCCGTGACCAATCCTTATGGCTGTTCGGTGAAATACGCCGATTGAGCGCGCTTATGCGCTCGTGCGAGCTAATAATGCGGCGCTTGGGCGAAGGCGAGCCTATCGAATGAGCGTCTGCGCGCTCACCGCGTGCGAGGCCGCGTGCGCTTCGCGGTCGATCGTGGCCTTGAGGCCGAAAATCGCCGTGATGGCGATGACGGCGATGAGATTGGCGGCGGCGCGCGAGGCGAGGCGGCGGAGGGCGGGGGCGTTTGTCATGAGCGAAGACCTAAGGCCATCCTATTAAGGAGCGTTGAGCGCGGTCCTTAAAATGCCTAAGACTGGCCGGCGAAATCGTACCGAGTCCCGAGCGCCATGATCGACATCACCAAAACCGAAGAATGGGCGCGCCTTAAAGCGCTGTCGGCCGACGCACCGGTCATGCGCGAGGCCTTCGCGACAGATCCGGGCCGCGCGGCGCGCTACGCGGTCGAAGCGGCGGGACTGTTCCTCGATTTTTCCAAGAACCGTATCAATGACGATATTCTCGCGGGCCTGCTCGCGCTGGCCCGCGCGGCGGGTCTCGACCGCGCGCGCGCGCGCATGTTCGCCGGCGAGAAGATCAATGAGACCGAGGGCCGCGCCGTGCTCCATGTCGCCCTGCGCGATTTTTCGGACGCGCCTTACCTTGTCGACGGCGAAAACGTCGCGCCGGCTGTCGCCGCTGAGCGGGCCCGGATCAAAGCGTTCTCGGAAAAGGTTCATTCGGGCGCGTGGAAGGGATTTTCCGGCGCGCCGCTCGATACGGTCGTCAATATCGGCATCGGCGGCTCCGATCTCGGGCCTTGCATGGCGGTCGACGCCTTGCGCCCTTACTGGATCGACGGCCGGCGCGCCTATTTCGTCTCCAATGTCGACGGCCAGCATCTCGCCGACACGCTGTCGCAGATCGACCCGGCGCGAACGCTCTTCGTCGTCGCCTCGAAAACCTTCACGACGCAGGAGACGATGACGAACGCCGCCACGGCGCGGGCGTGGCTTCTGGAGAAGGGCGCCCGGGAGACGGATATCGCCAGGCATTTCGTCGCGCTTTCGACCAACCGGCCGGCGGTGGAGAAATTCGGCGTCGATCCGGCGAACATGTTCGTCTTCTGGGACTGGGTGGGCGGCCGGTTCTCCATGTGGTCGGCGATCGGGCTGTCGATCGCGCTCCAGGTCGGCTACGGAAATTTCGAGAAAATGCTGCGCGGCGCCCACGCGATGGACGCGCATTTCCGGACGGCGCCCATCGAGGCGAACATGCCGGCGCTTCTGGCGCTCGTCGGCGTCTGGAACCGCAATTTCCTCGACATCCATACGCACGCCGTTCTTCCCTATGATCAGCATCTCCATCGCTTGCCGGCCTATCTCCAGCAGGCGGAGATGGAATCGAACGGCAAGGGCCGACGCATGGACGGGGCGCCGGTTTCCTTGCAGACGGGTCCGGTGATATTCGGCGAGCCCGGCACCAACGGCCAGCACGCATTCTACCAGCTCATTCATCAGGGAACGGATGTCATATCCTCCGACTTCATCGCGCCCGCGCTCAGCCAGACGCCTCTCGGCGATCATCACGAGAAGCTTCTGGCGAACTTTCTCGCCCAGCCCGAAGCCCTGATGCGCGGCCGCACGCAGGCGGAGGCGCGAGAAGAGCTGAAGCGGCAGGGCCTTTCCGAAGACGAGGTCGAACGTCTCGCGCCGCATAAGATTTTTCCGGGCGACAGGCCGACAAATTCGATCCTCATGGAGAAACTGACGCCCGAGGCGCTCGGCGCGCTTGTGGCGCTTTATGAACACAAGATTTTCTGTCAGGGCGTGCTTTGGGGAATCAACTCATTCGATCAGTGGGGCGTCGAACTCGGCAAGACGCTCGCCGCCGCGATCCTTCCCGAAATCGCGGCGCGCGGCGAGGCGAAGCCGCAAGCGCGCGGCCATGACGCGTCGACAAACGCGCTCATCAATCGGATCAATGCGCTGCGTCTGGCGGCGAAGGAGGAATGAAGATGCTGCGCCTCATCTGCGTTCTGGTTGCGGCGGCGTTCGCGGCGAGCGCGCCGGCCGCGGCGGCCAATCCGCATGTCAAGATCGCGACCTCGAAAGGCGACATCATCGTCGAGCTCTACCCCGACAAGGCGCCGAAGACGGTCGCGAATTTTCTGCAATATGCGAGGGAAGGCCTTTACGACCGCACGATTTTCCATCGCGTCGTCGCGGGCTTCGTCATCCAGGGGGGCGGCTATTCGGCCTATTTCGACGAACGTCCGACGCATGAGCCCGTGCCCTACGAAGGCGACAACGGCCTCAAGAATCTGCGGGGGACGATCGCCATGGCGCGCACGAGCGATCCGAACTCGGCGACGTCGCAATGGTTCATCAACCTGAAAGACAATCCGAAGCTCGATCACCGAGTGACCGATCTCGGGCCGATTTACGGCTATGCTGTTTTCGGCAAGGTTGTTCAAGGCATGGACGTCGTCGATGCGATCGGATCGGTCGCGACGCACGCCGCCGGCCCCTTCGATGCGGAGGTTCCGGTCGACGCCATTCTTATCAACCGCGTCGACGAAGTCGACTGGCCGCCGGCGAATTAGGACCCCTTGGCGGCCATCGCCGTGAGTTTCTCGCGGCTGAGCGTGAAGACTTCTGTGATCGTCACTTCCTCTCCGCTGTCGAGCCTTGCGGCTTCCTCCTCGTGCAGGTCCCGGCTGAAAATGACGCGCTCATTGGCCGCCGAGGTGTCGACGATTTCCTCGCCGCCGGCGAGTTCGAGCGTCGCATTGAAGCTCGGCTCCAAGGCGCCGGAGATATTTTCTCGTTTCTTCAGCGTGAAAACGATCTCGTTCTCGCCTTCGTGCAGCGCCTTGTTCAGTGGCTCGCTTGCGACGAGGTCGCCTTCCTCGCCGCCGGAAAGAAAATCGTCGGTTCTGCCGTCGACGACGGTCTTCACGACGACCTCGTGGGCGCTGACATTGAGCGTCAGATAGGCGCCGGGCGGCGCGACGCCCTGCCGCCCGCAGCCGGCGAGCAAGAAGAGCCCTGCGGCGGCGACAAGCGCGGCGGTTCTTCTCATCGACGTTCCCCCTTCTTGTTTCAGGCGTATTAGACCGCCGGCGCGCCGCCGCAACAAGCCCGGCGCGCACTGCGTTGCGCGGCCTCTCGGTCTGGGTTATCCCCGCGCTCCGGAGGCGAAGATGGCGTCGAAAAACAAAGGGCTGCGGCCGAAAGCGCGTATTCCGCGGGGATTTCGCGATCGTCTGGGCGCGGAAATCGCCGCGGAGCGGGAGATGCTCGCCCGCATTTCCGCCGTCTATGAGGCCTGGGGCTTCGATCCGCTCGATACGCCGGCCTTCGAATACACCGATGCGCTCGGCAAGTTCCTCCCCGATGTCGACCGTCCGAACGAAGGCGTTTTTTCGCTGCAGGACGACGACGAGCAATGGATGAGCCTCAGATACGATCTGACGGCGCCGCTCGCGCGCTTTGTTGCGGAGAATTACGACAGGCTCCCCAAACCGTTCCGCCGTTATCAGGTCGGGCCGGTCTGGCGCAATGAAAAGCCGGGGCCGGGGCGGTTTCGTCAGTTCACGCAGTGCGACGCCGACACGGTGGGCGCGCCCGCGCCCTATGCGGATGCGGAGATCTGTCTTCTGTTCGCCGAGGTGATCGAGGCGGCCGGGATTGCGCGCGGCGAATACCGCATCAAGATCAGTAACCGGAAAATCATCGACGGACTGTTCGAGAAAATCGGCCTGTCCGGCGCCGGCGGTGAGAGCGTGCGCGCGACCGTCATGCGCTCCATGGACAAATTCGACAAATTCGGCCCGGAAGGCGTCGCGCTTCTCCTCGGGCCGGGACGCAAGGACGAATCCGGCGACTTCACGGAAGGCGCCAAGCTTGACGACGCGAGGATCGACGCCGTTCTGAGATTTCTCAGCGCGACGCAGTCGGGGGAGGCGGGCGCCTTGGACGCGCTGGACGCGCTTCTCGGCGCGACGCCGAGCGGCAAGGCGGGATTTGAAGAGCTGGCGCAGATCCTCGCGCTTGTTCCGGACGAGCGCAAAGCGAACGGCGCGATCCGGATCGACAGTTCCGTCGTGCGCGGCCTAGACTATTACACCGGCCCGGTCTTTGAAGCGGAATTCGCCGAAGGCCTGACCGACGCCAAAGGGCGGCCGGTGCAGATGGGGTCGATCGGCGGCGGCGGCCGCTATGACGATCTCGTCAAGCGCTTCAAAGGCGTCGAAGTTCCCGCCGTCGGCGTCTCCATCGGCGTCTCGCGGCTGCTCGCCGCGCTTGAGCTGAAAAACAGCGCAAGCCAGGCGCCGGCCGGGCCGATCGTCGTGCTCGCCCTCGAAAAAGACCAGATGGCGGCGTATCAACGCATGGCGGCGGAGCTGCGCGCGGCCGGCCTGCGCGCCGAGGTCTATCTCGGCGGCGCGAATTTCGCCAAACAGCTCAAATACGCCGACAGGCGCCGCGCGCCGGTCGCGATCATTCAGGGTCCGGATGAACGCGCGAAGGGCGAGGTGACGATCAAGGATCTGGTCCTCGGCGCGGAGCTCTCAAAACAGATCGAAGACAATGTCGAATGGCGCGAGAGCCAGCCGGCGCAGATCTCCGCCGCGCGGAGCAATCTTGTCGCCGCGGTGAAGGAAACGCTGGCGCGCCGGCGTTCCTAACGCTTCAGGAAGGGGAGTGCGGTGATGAGACGGACATTGGCGCTCGTGATGCTGCTGGCGGGCGCGGGCGCCGCGCGCGCGCAGCCTCTGGCGGATCCGGCGCTCGAAGCCCGCGCGCAGGAGATCAATGCGCGGGTCATGGCGCTCGATACCCATGTCGACATTCCGGAAGACTTCGCGACGGCGGCGATGGACCCCGGCGGCTTTACGACCGATCAGGTCGACTTGCCGAAAATGCGCGCGGGCGGGCTCGATGCGGCGTTCTTCATCGTCTACACGCCGCAGGGCCCGTTGACGCCTGAGGGCTATGCGGATGCGAAGACATACGCGCTCAACAAGCTGAACGCGATCCATCGTTTTACGGCGGCCTATCCGAACCAGATCGGCCTGGCGCTGACCTCGAAAGACGCGCGCGCGCTTTTGAAGTCCGGGCGCAAGGCCGCGTTCATCGGCATGGAGAATCCGTACCCGCTCGGGGATTCGGTCGCGGATGTTCCGAAATGGGCGAAGGCGGGCGTGCGCTATATGGGGATCACCCATTTCGGCCATAACCAATTCGGCGACTCCGCCAATCCCGCCGATGGAGAAGAGGCCGAGCGTTATGGCGGGCTCTCCGACCTTGGCCGCCAGCTCATACCGGCGCTCAATCGCGCCGGAATCATGATCGATGTCAGCCACGCCGGGCGAAAAACCATGATGCAGGCGGTCGCGCTCTCAAGGGCGCCGGTCATCGCCTCGCATTCGGGCGTCGCGGCGCTCGCCGACAATCCGCGCAATCTCGACGACGAACAGCTTCGCGCCATCGCCAGGAATGGCGGCGTCGCGCAGATCGTCGCCGCCGACGTTTATCTGAGGCCGCTCACGGCGGAGCAAAAGGCGCTCCAGGAGAAAATCCGCAAGGCGATGCATCTCGAAACGGAAGCCGCGCGCGATGCGATGTCGAAGGAGACGGAAGCCGAATACAATAAGCGGCTCGAAGCGATGTGGGCGATCTCGCGGCGCGCCAATGTCTCCGATCTCGTCGACGCGATCGACCACGCAGTGAAGATTGCGGGGATCGATCATGTCGGCATCGCATCGGATTTCGACGGCGGCGGCGGCGTCGACGGCTGGAACGACGCGTCCGAGACGATCAATGTGACGCGCGAGCTCGTCAAACGCGGCTATTCGGAAGACGACATCGCAAAAATCTGGGGCGGCAATCTCCTGCGCGTCCTCGATGACGTGCAAAAGATCGCCAGAAAACTGCAGAAGGAAAACAGATAGCGTTGCGAAACTAGAGCCGGTTGTTAGGCTGGTGATTCACAATTTGGTCGAACAGTGATTCGGTTTTTCCGTTGAATGACGGGAGGATCGAATGGGTTACGGATATGATGGCGCGCTTCGCGCGCGGGTGATCAAGGCTGTCGAACAAGG
>WGLT01000007.1 GCA_016125425.1 Alphaproteobacteria bacterium | reverse complement strand
GCCGCATCACTCACCGCAACAGGCGATCAGCTGCGCAACGGAGACCAGCTCCGCCGATCGCCTGTTGCTCAAACCGCGCCGCAAGGCGTAAAAACCGCCGAGGCTCTAATCGCCGCCGGATGAAAAGTCAGTGGCAGGTCAGCATTTCCTGTGGTTAAGGCCTCGCAGAGCTCTGCAAATTCCTTGGCAGGATCGGTAACTTTCACCATCTCTTATTGTCTCCCTAAGCCGCTTTCCTCTTTCTCCCCTTCACCGTCTTCTTCTTCACAGCCCGCGCCGCCGGTTTCGCTTTCGCCAAAACGCCCTTCAAAAACTGGCCCGTATAGCTCTTCGGCGTCTTCGCAATGTCTTCGGGCGTTCCGGCCGCGACGATCCTGCCGCCGCCGTCGCCGCCTTCGGGGCCTAAGTCGATAATCCAGTCGGCCTGTTTGATGACGTCGAGATTATGCTCGATGATGACGACGGTGTTGCCGTTGTCGCAAAGCTCCTGAATGACCTCCATCAGCTTCCGGACATCCTCGAAGTGGAGGCCGGTCGTCGGCTCGTCCAATATATAAAGCGTGCGGCCCGTCGCGCGCTTTGACAGCTCCTTCGACAGCTTGACGCGCTGCGCCTCGCCGCCCGAAAGCGTCGTCGCCTGCTGGCCGATATGAATATAGCCGAGGCCGACGCGGTTCAGCGTGTCGAGCTTTTCGCGGATCGCGGGGACGGCCTTGAAGAATTCGGCGCCTTCCTCGACCGTCATGTCGAGGACGTCGGCGATCGACTTGTCCTTGAACTTCACCTCCAGCGTTTCGCGGTTGTAGCGCTTGCCCTTGCAGACATCGCAGGTGACGTAGACGTCGGGCAGGAAGTGCATCTCGATCTTGATGACGCCGTCGCCCTGGCACGCTTCGCAGCGCCCGCCCTTCACGTTGAAGGAAAAGCGTCCCGGCGCGTAGCCGCGCGCTTTCGATTCGGGCAGCCCCGCGAACCAGTCGCGGATCGGCGTGAAGGCGCCGGTATAGGTCGCAGGGTTCGAGCGCGGCGTCCTCCCGATCGGCGACTGGTCGATGTCGATCACCTTGTCGAGAAGGTCGAGGCCTTCAATGCGGTCGTGATGGCCCGGCGCGTCCTTGGCGTTGAAGAGCTTTCTCGCCGCCGCCTTATATAATGTCTCGATCACGAGGGTCGACTTGCCGCCGCCCGAAACGCCGGTGACGCAGGTGAGCAAGCCGAGCGGGATTTCCGCGGTGACGTTCTGGAGATTGTTCTCGCGCGCGCCGATGATTTTGAGCGTGCGCTTCTTGTCGAAGGGGCGGCGCTCGGCGGGGACGGGAACTTCGCGCCGGCCGGCGAGGTAATCGCCGGTGAGCGAATCCTTCGCGGCCGTGATGTCCTTTACGCTTCCCTGCGCGATGATCTTGCCGCCGTGAACGCCCGCGCCCGGCCCGATATCGACGATATGATCGGCCTGACGGATCGCGTCCTCGTCATGCTCGACGACGAGCACGGAATTGCCGAGATCGCGCAGCCGCTTCAGCGTTTCGAGCAGGCGCTCATTGTCGCGCTGATGCAGGCCGATCGACGGCTCGTCGAGAACGTAAAGAACGCCGGTGAGGCCGGAGCCGATCTGCGAGGCGAGCCGGATGCGCTGGCTTTCCCCGCCGGAAAGCGTGCCTGACGCGCGCGACAGGGTGAGATAATCGAGCCCGACATTGTTGAGGAAGAGGAGCCGTTCGCGGATTTCCTTCAGCACGCGCGCGGCGATCTCCATCTCCTTTTTGGAGAGCGCGTTCTCAAGCGCGTCGAACCAGCGCGCGGCGGCCTTGATCGAAAGTTCGGCCGCTTCGGAGATATTCTTGCCGCCGATTTTCACGGCGAGCGCTTCGGGCTTCAATCGCATGCCCTTGCACGCCTCGCAGGCGGTCACCGCCTGAAAGCGCGCCATGTCCTCTCGCACCCAGGCCGAATCCGTCTCGCGCCAGCGCCGTTCGAGATTGGGGATGACGCCTTCGAAGGGTTTTACGGTCTCGAATTTCCGCGCGCCGTCCTGATAGACGAAAGCGACTTCTTCCTCGCCCGTGCCGTAGAGGATGATGTCCTGCTGCGCGGCGGTGAGGTCGGACCATTTCGACGAAGTCTTGAATTTGTACCGCTTCGCGAGCGCTTCGAGCGTCTGCATATAATAAGGAGACTGGCCTCTGGCCCAGGGCGCGATCGCGCCCTTGTCGAGCCGCGCGTCCTTGTCGGGGATCACAAGGTCCTCGTCGAAGACCATTTCCGTGCCGAGCCCGTCGCAGGACGGGCACGCGCCCGCGGGCGCGTTGAACGAAAACAGCCGCGGCTCGATCTCGTCGATCGTGAAGCCGGAAACGGGACAGGCGAATTTGGCGGAGAAAACGATGCGCAGGGCCTCGCCCTTGTCGGTCTTGCGGTCGGCGCTTTCGGCGATCGCGATGCCGTCTGCGAGGGCGAGCGCGGTTTCGAACGACTCCGCCAGGCGCTGTTCGATCCCCTTCTTTATGATGAGGCGATCGACCACGACGTCGATGTCGTGCTTGATCTTCTTGTTGAGCGCGGGAACGTCGGCGATTTCGTAGAAGGCGCCGTCGACCTTGACGCGCTGAAAGCCCTTTTTCTGAAGCTCGGCGAGATCCTTGCGGTATTCGCCTTTTCGCGCGCGCACAATCGGCGCCAGCAAGTGAAAACGCGCGCCTTCCGGCTCCGTCATCAGGCGGTCGACCATTTCGGAAACCGTCTGCGATGCGATCGGCAGGCCGGTTGCGGGAGAGTAGGGAACGCCGATCCGCGCCCACAGCAGGCGCATGTAATCGTAAATCTCGGTGACCGTGCCCACGGTCGAACGCGGATTGCGCGACGTCGTCTTTTGTTCGATCGAAATCGCCGGCGACAAGCCTTCGATCTGGTCGACATCCGGTTTTTGCATCAGTTCGAGGAACTGGCGCGCATAGGCGGAAAGGCTTTCGACATAACGCCGCTGGCCTTCCGCGTAGATCGTGTCGAAGGCGAGCGAGGATTTGCCGGAGCCGGATAATCCCGTCATCACGACGAGCCTGTCGCGCGGAATTTCGAGCGTGACGTTCTTCAGATTGTGTTCGCGCGCGCCGACGACGCGGATCGATTTCAGGCTCATCGCACCACTTTGAATTCACAAGGCCGGAACGGAAGAAGGCAAAGACCTTCTATATAGGCGGATTGACAACGAGAACAAGATATGAACATTGGTCCGCCTCGACGCCTTTGGGGATAAGGTTTCATTGAGCGGGCCGCGAATCCGCGCGAAGAGCGGCGATGCGCATTTTTCTCGGGAGAAAGTGATGGCCGGCAGCGTCAACAAAGTCATTCTCATCGGCAATCTCGGCGCCGATCCTGAAGTTCGCCAGACGCAGGACGGTCGCCCGATCGTCAATCTGCGCGTTGCGACGTCTGAAACCTGGAAAGATCGCAATACGGGCGAGCGGCGCGAGAAAACCGAATGGCACCGCGTCGTCATTTTCAGCGAAGGGCTCGCGCGCATCGCCGAGCAATATCTGCGCAAAGGCTCGAAGGTTTACATCGAAGGCCAGTTGCAGACGCGCAAATGGACCGATCAGAACGGCCAGGACCGGTATTCGACCGAAGTCGTGCTTCAGGGCTTTAATTCGGCGCTGACAATGCTCGACGGACGGCGCGAGGGCGGCGGATCTTCGGATTTCGGCGGCGAAAGCCGCCAGAGCGGCGCCGGCGGCGGTCAGAATTTCGAACTCGACGACGACATTCCGTTCTGATCGGCGATTTTGATTCGAAAAAACGAATCAGCGCGGCGTTTGAGAGCAAAAATTTCGTCTGAAACAACTCTTGCGGCGCTTCAAATCGGATTTTCGAATCAGATTTCGCAAAAAAACGCCAAAAAAAACGAAAAAACGCCCTGTGCGGACGCTCCGTGCCCGCTCAATTGAATACTTTTTTAGCAAATTGCACTATGGTTTAGCCTTCTGACTTTGATTCGGAGGTAGACCAATGGCGGTAAAACGCAAAGCTACGAAGAAGAGGAAGACTGCCAAGCGCAAGACGGCGGCCAAAACGGCGACGAAGCGGAAAGCCGCGAAGCGCAAAACGGCCAAGCGCAAGACAGCCAAGCGCAAGACAGCCAAGCGCAAAACGGCGAAGCGCAAAACAGCCAAGCGCAAGACGGCGAAGCGCAAGACAGCCAAAAAAGCGGCTGCTCCTGCGAAAAAGCGCCGTAAGCGTCGCGCCAAAAAGGCGGCCATGTAGCCTTCTCATCGGCGTTTCGTTGCATAACGCGGCGCCGATCGCAGTGAGCGCTTAAGCGCGCTGCGCCTTCGTTAGAGGGGAGATTGTCGGCGGCGACGTCGGCGATCAGTTCGGGGGAAACCCCAGCTCTTCGTAACAGAGCAGACACCACCAAAACCCGGCGCGGAGCCCGCGCCGGGTTTTTGTTTGCGCATTCCGTTTCGGCTGCGTCACATTTTCAGAACGGAGCGCCATGGCGCGCGCCGTCAATTGCGGCTCATGCGACGAAGGGGCATGCTTTCCGGCGCGCAAGCGGGAGTCACGCGATGAATATTCGGGTTTACGCGAAAGCAATGTGTGTCTGCGCTGCAACAGTCGGCGTTGCGGCGTGCGCGACGGCGTCGCGCGAGCCGCGCTGGGCGGCGAACGGATGGCTGACCCCCGGCATGACCGGCGAGCCGGAAGTCATCGGCGTTTACGCGCGCCGCGCCGAATGCGAGAGCGCTGTTAACGAATGGATGAGCCGCCAGGTTGTCGGCAATCCCATTCACGGCGAATGTCTGCCGATCGATCCGCATTAATCCGGGGACAGGTCCATTCGCGTCGGGCCCGGAACGTCCGCCGCCGGCGGTCGCGCCGCCTGCGCGGCGCGTTCGGCCGGGGCTCGGACCGCCCGAATCCGCAAGACGGGACGACAAAAGAAAAGGCTCCGCCGGGAACGGACGGAGCCTTTCTGTTCGCCGCAACTGCGAAATCGCCTTAGCGGCGCATCGCGAAAAGAAGAAGAAGCAGAGACACGATGCCGGCGATGCCGACCGGGCCCCACATCTGAACCATGCTCGGATGGTCTGCGTCGCCCGATCCCATCATGCCGCCGAGCATTTTGAGCCAGGAGGCGAATGTGTCGATCGCGCAATTCGCAAATTTCGCCGGGCCTTCGCCCATCGCCATCATCCAGTCGTGTACCGGGGCGCCCGCCCACATCGCGCCGACCAGAACCGTCAGCACCAGCCCTATCAGGCCGATGAGGAATAGAATGAGTTTTACAATCGCGCCCATACGCCGTTAGCCCCTCTGTTCAAAATGGACGCGCCAACCGCGCCCTTTGGTTAGGCCGGGGCCGGCATGGCCCCGATCGCGCGCGCAAGGGATGTAAGCCCTTTCGAACGCAGTTTTGTGAAGGAGTATGGACACACTCCCGCCTTGCGCGGCGTTCTGCACGCCGCCCGTTTGGCGGTTCTCCCGAGAGAAAGCCGTCATCCAACGCCCCAATCACCCCGAGCCAGTCTAGCGGATTGATGGGCTGAGGAAAACTGCCTTTAACTGCGGGAGAAAGGGCGCGGAAAAACGCGCAATGCTTGCGACTCTCATGCTGCGGGTGCTAAGTCCTGATCTCAGAATTCCCCCCGATTCCAGAAGGTTGTAAGTGGCCGAAGACAACGACAATGAGGCCGGCGGCGCCGGCGCCGCGCCGGGCGGCGAGACCCCGAAAAACGTGACCCAGATCGCCATCGAAGAGGAGATGCGCCGCTCCTATCTCGATTACGCGATGAGCGTCATCGTCAGCCGCGCCATACCCGATGCGCGCGACGGGCTGAAACCCGTGCACCGGCGCATTCTCTGGTCGATGCACGAGAACGGTTACGCCTGGAACAAGCCGTACAGGAAATCCGCGCGCGTCGTCGGGGACGTGATCGGTAAGTATCACCCTCATGGCGATCAGGCCGTCTACGACGCATTGGCGCGTCTGGCGCAGGATTTCTCCATGCGTCTGCCGCTGCTCGACGGACAGGGGAATTTCGGATCCATCGACGGCGATCCGCCTGCGGCGATGCGATACACCGAAGTGCGCATGGACAAGCCCGCGCATGCGCTGCTCGAAGACATCGAAAAGGATACGGTCGGTTTCCAGGCGAACTATGACGGCTCGGAAAAGGAGCCGACGGTGCTGCCGGCGCGCTTTCCGAATTTGCTCGTCAACGGCGCGGGCGGCATCGCCGTCGGCATGGCGACCAACATTCCGCCGCATAATCTCGGCGAGATCGTCAATGCGACGATCGCCATCATCGACAATCCCGCGATCACGGATTCGGAGCTGCTGGAGATCGTGCCGGGACCGGATTTTCCGACGGGCGGAATCATACTCGGCCATGCGGGCTCAAAAGCGGCGCTGCTTTTGGGGCGCGGCTCCGTCATCATGCGCGGGCGCGCGACGATCGAGGAGATCAGAAAGGACCGCCTCGCCGTCATTGTGACGGAAATTCCCTATCAGGTGAACAAGTCGGTGATGGTGGAGCGCATCGCCGCGCTCGTCCGCGAAAAGAAAATCGAGGGCATCGCCGATATCCGCGACGAGTCGAACCGTTTCGGCATCCGGGTCGTCATCGAACTCAGGCGCGACGCCTCGCCCGAGGTCGTCCTCAACCAGCTTTACCGCCACTCCCAGCTCCAGCAGAGCTTCGGCGTCAACATGCTCGCGCTGAGAGGCGGGCGGCCTCAGCAGATGACGCTGCGCGACGTGCTGGAGACCTTTGTCGAGTTCCGCGAGGAAGTCGTCGCGCGGCGCACGAAGTTCGAGCTCAACAAGGCGCGCGACCGCGCGCACATCTTGGTGGGCCTTGCGATCGCCGTTGCGAATATCGACGAAGTCGTCGCGCTGATCCGGCGCGCGCCCGATCCGGCGACCGCCAAAGAGCAATTGATGGCGCGCGAATGGCCGGCGAAGGATCTCGCCCCGCTCGTGCTTCTCGTCGCCGATCCGCGTCACCTCATGACCGAGGGAAATACGCTGAAACTGTCCGAGGAGCAGGCCAAAGCCATCCTCGATCTGAGGCTTCAGCGGCTGACGGCGCTCGGCCGCGACGAAATCGGCGACGAGCTCAAGGGTCTCGCCGACAAGATCAAGGATTATCTCGATATCCTGCGCCGGCGCGACCGGGTGCTGACGATCATCAAGGATGAACTGGCGGCCGTGCGGGACGAGTTCGCCGCGCCGCGGCGCACCGAGATCATCGACGCCGAAGGCGAAGTCGAAGACGAAGATCTGATCGCGCAGGAAGACATGGTCGTGACGGTGACCCATTCCGGTTACGTCAAGCGGACGCCGCTCTCGACCTATCGCGCGCAAAAGCGGGGCGGCAAGGGCCGCGCCGGCATGCGTCCGAAGGACGAGGATTTCGTCGCTCAGCTCTTCGTCGGCAACACGCATACGCCGCTGCTGTTCTTCACGTCGACCGGCATGGCCTACAAGATGAAGCTGTGGCGCATTCCCGAAGGCGCGCCGCAATCGCGCGGCAAGGCCTTCGTCAATCTCCTGCCGCTGGCGCAGGATGAGCGCGTGACCACCATTCTCCCGCTGCCCGAAGACGAGGACGCTTGGGAGAGCCTTCACGTCATGTTTGCGACGCGCTCCGGCGGCGTCAGGCGCAACAAGCTCTCGGACTTCCAGCGCGTCAATCGCAACGGCAAGATCGCGATGAAGCTCGAAGAGGGCGACGCGATTGTCGACGTGCAGATCTGCCGCTCCAATGAGGACGTTCTTCTGACGACCGCGGAGGGCATGTGCATTCGCTTTCCGGTCGAGGATGTGCGCGTTTTCGCCGGCCGCACCTCGTCCGGCGTGCGCGGCATCCGGCTCGGCGCAAATGACGCCGTTATTTCCATGGCGATTCTGCGTCATGTCGACACCGACTCCGAGGAGGCGCGCGCCTATCTCAAACACGCCGCCGCGATGCGCCGGGCGATCGGCGAGGAGGGCGCAGAGGATGAGGCGGAGGAGGCGGGCGAGGCGCCGGTCGCGATCAGCCAGGCGCGTCTCGCCGAACTCGGCGCCGCGGAGCAATTCGTCCTCACCGTCACGGAGAACGGATTTGGCAAGCGTTCCTCGTCCTATGAATACCGGACGTCCGGACGCGGCGGCAAAGGCGTCATCGCCATCGTCACCTCAAAACGGAACGGACGGGTCGTCGCGTCCTTCCCGGTCGAGGAGTCAGACCAGATCATGCTCGTCACGGATGGCGGCCAGCTCATCCGGACGCCGGTCGACGGCATTCGCGTCGCCGGACGCAATACGCAGGGCGTCACGATCTTCCGCACGCGCGAGGACGAGCGCGTCGTGTCCGTCGAGCGCATCGAGGATATCGGCGAGGAGGAGATCGGCGAGGCCGAAGGAGAATGAGCATGGCCAAGCGCATCGGCCTCTATCCCGGGACCTTCGATCCGCTGACGCTCGGGCATATCGATATCATCGAGCGCGCGGTGAAGCTCGTCGATGAGCTCGTCATCGGCGTCGCCATCAACCGGGACAAGGGGCCGCTGTTCTCGCTCGAAGAGCGGGTCGCGATGGTCGCCGAGGAAATGCAGCCGATTCAAAAGGCCAGCGGCGTCATCATCAAGGTGACGCCCTTCGAATCGCTGCTGATGCATTTCGCCGAAAGCGTTAAGGCCGATATCATCATCAGGGGACTCAGGGCTGTTTCCGACTTCGAGTACGAATTCCAGATGGTCGGCATGAACCAGGCCCTGAATGACGAGATCGAGACCGTCTTTTTGATGGCGGATGCGCGCTATCAGGCGATCGCCTCGCGGCTCGTCAAGGAAATCGCCCGGCTGGGCGGCGACATCTCCTCCTTCGTGCCGCCTCGCGCCGCCGCGGCGCTCAAGGCTAAATTCGCGCGGTGAGGCGCGCCGGGCGGACAGGCGGCCTGACTTTCGCCGCGCATGCCGCTATAGGGGAGCGGGGTTTTCGCGGCCGCCGAGCGGCCGGAGCGGCCGCCAGGCGGCGGCAGGAGCAAACGCCATGAAGTTGAGTATCGCAGCGGCCGCCGTCCTCGTCGCGGTTTCGATCGCGCTTCCCGCGGCCGCCCGCAAGGACAAGGATGAGAAGACGCCGGTCCTCAGGCCCGTCGACATCGTCTCGGCTGCGCCCGCCGACGCCTGGCGCCCGATCGATCTCGAAAACACCATTCTGATGGACCTTCCCCAGGGCGAGGTCGTGATCGAAATGCGGCCCGATATCGCCCCCAAGACCGTCGCCCAGATCAAGACGCTCGTGCGGAGGCATTTTTACGACGACCTCAATTTTCATCGCGTGATCGAGGGGTTCGTCGCCCAAGGCGGCGATCCGAAAGGCGACGGCACGGGCGGATCGGACCTGCCGGATATTCCGGCGGAATTCACCCACGACACCAAAGAAATTCCCGATTTCGCCGCGATCGGCCGCGATCGCATGGCGGCGCGCGTCGGCTTCATCGACGGTTTGCCCGCGGCCGCGCAGCCGGAATCGCTGCGCTCTTTCCGCGAAGACAAACATGTCGAGGTCTGGGGCGCGCATTGTCCGGGCGTCATGTCGATGGCGCGCGCGACCGATCCGAACAGCGCCAACAGCCAGTTCTTCCTCGTGATCGGCGACGCGCGGCAGAATCTCGACCGGCGCTACGCCGTGTGGGGCTGGGTCGTCGCCGGTTTCGACAATACGCGCAGAATCGCGCGCGGCGATCCGCCCAAACGGCCGACGCCGATCCTGCGAATGCGCATCGCGGCGGACGTGCCCGACAATGAAAAGCCGCATGTCCAGGTCATGAAGACCGACAGCGATTCCTTCAGGAAATATCTCGAAGCGGCGGGCGCGGTGAAGGACGGCTTCGTGCGCGACCTTTGCAGCATCAAAACGCCGCGCAAAGTAAACGGAAAGATCGAATTGCAATGACCGACAGAATGATCCTGACGCTCGACACGGGGCCTGTGACCATCGAGACGTTTCCCGACAAGGCGCCGAAACATGTCGCCCGCATCAAGGAGCTTGCAGACGAAGGTTTCTATGACGGATTGACCCTGCACCGCGTGATCGACGGCTTCATGGCGCAGATGGGCTGCCCCAAAGGCAACGGGACGGGCGGATCCGGCAAAAAGCTGAAGGCCGAGTTTAATGATGTCAGCCATCAGCGCGGCGTGTGCTCGATGGCGCGCGCGGCCAATCCTGACAGCGGCGACAGCCAGTTCTTCATCTGCTTCGACGACGCGTCTTTTCTCGATCATCAGTATACGGTCTGGGGCAAGGTCGTCGAAGGCATGGAGAATGTCGACAAGGCCCAGCGCGGCGAGCCGCCGCGCAATCCGACCAGGATCGTGAGCTTTCGCACGGCGGAATAAATCAGCCAGTCGTGCGCAGTGCGCAAGATCGCCTCGCGCGCCCGGGAACAGGCACTACGCACTCAACTATGCGCGTCGCCGATTTTGACTTCGATCTTCCCGAAAGCCGCATTGCGCTGGAGCCCGCGCGGCCGCGCGATTCTGCGCGCCTGCTTCATGTGGCGCCGGACGGTCTTCATGATCGCATTGTTCGCGATCTGCCGGAGATCCTGCGGCCGGGCGATCTTCTCGTGCTCAACGACACCAAGGTCATTCCCGCTAAGCTGAAAGGCGTCCGTCCGGCGCGCGAGATCGGCGGCGGCGGGCCGGTCGAAATTGACGTGACGCTGCACAAGCGTCTGCCCGACAAGGGCGGGACGCGCTGGCGCGCTTTCGTGCGGCCGGCCAAGCGCCTGCGCGAAGGCGACCTTCTGGAATTCGGCGCAGGGCTCGCCGCGAAAGTCGAAGAGCGCAGCGAAGCCGAAGCGCTGCTGCGCTTCAATGTCTCAGGAGCCGCGTTTGACGAAGCGCTCGCACGAACGGGCGCGCCGCCGCTGCCGCCCTATATCGCCCGGAAGCGCGCGCTCCGCGAGGAAGATGCGCGCGACTACCAAACCGTCTACGCCGCCGAACCCGGCTCGGTCGCCGCGCCCACGGCGGGCCTGCACTTCACGCCGTCGCTTTTTGACGCGCTCGATGCGCGCGGCGTCGGGACCGTGAAGATCACGCTCCATGTCGGCGCCGGGACCTTTCTTCCCGTGACGGCTGAAAATGTGCGCGATCATGTCATGCACGCCGAAGGCGGCGAGATCACCGAGGCGCAGGCCGATGCGATCAATGCGGCGCGCGCGCGCGGCGGGCGCGTCGTCGCGGTCGGCACGACGGCGCTGCGGCTTCTCGAAAGCGCGGCCGACGAGGCCGGGCGGGTGCGCCCGTTCGCCGATGAAACGTCGATCTTCATCACGCCGGGCTACCGGTTCCGCGCCGCCGACCTCCTGCTGACCAATTTCCACCTGCCGCGTTCGACGCTGTTCATGCTGGTCTGCGCCTTTTCGGGGACGGAGCGGATGAAGGCGGCCTACGCGCACGCCGTTGCGGCGGGCTATCGCTTCTATTCCTATGGCGACGCCAGTCTTCTCGAACCGGCGGGAGGCTGATCGATGGCGCGGCTCTATCTGGTGCGGCATGGCGAAGCTTCGGCGGCCTGGCATGTCGAGCACGATCCGGGGCTCAGCGAACTTGGCCGTCGCCAGGCGGCGGCGGCCGCGCAAAGGCTCCGCGCATTCGGGCCGCTCGACATCGTTTCGAGCCCGCTTCTGCGGGCGCGCGAGACGGCCGAGCCGACAGCGCGCCTGTGGGAGAGGTCCGTCAGCATTGCCGGCCAAGTCGCTGAAATTCCGTCGCCTGAGGGATTGCCGCTCGGCGATCGCCAGAAGTGGCTTTTGGAGTTCATGCAGGGCGGATGGTCGAAAGCCGCCGCCCCGCAGGGACGCTGGCGCGAGGCGCTGCTCGCCTATCTCGCCGCGCAGCCGCGCGACGCCGTTATCTTCTCGCATTTCGTCGCGATCAACGCCGCGGTCGGGGCCGCGCTCGGCCTTGACGACGTGATTTCCTTCCGTCCCGCCAACGCGTCGATCACGACGATCGAAGCGGACAGGAACGGACTCGTTCTGATCGAACGCGGCGCGGAAGCCGCGAGCGTCGTGCGGTGAGGCGAAAGGACGATTTGGAAAGATGACCGCCGGCTTCTCCTTCTCCTTGCGGGCGACCGACGGCGCGGCGCGCACTGGCGTCATCGAAACGCCGCGCGGCGAGATCAGAACGCCCGCCTTCATGCCGGTGGGAACAGCCGGAACCGTGAAGGCGATGCTGCCCGGCCATGTGCGCGAAGCGGGCGCCGACATCATCCTCGGCAACACCTATCACCTGATGCTGCGGCCGGGCGCGGAGCGCGTCGCCGCGCTTGGCGGGCTGCACGCATTCATGAACTGGCCGCGCCCGATCCTCACCGATTCCGGCGGCTTTCAGGTGATGTCGCTCGGCGCCTTGCGAAAGCTGACGGAGGAGGGCGTCTCCTTCCGTTCGCATATCGACGGTTCGGCGCACATGCTGACGCCGGAGCGCTCAATCGAGATTCAGTGTCTGCTCGGCGCCGACATCCAGATGCAGCTCGATGAATGTCCGGCGATTCCGATCGAAAAGGAGGCGGCGCGCCGGTCCATGCTGCTTTCGGCGCGCTGGGCCGAACGCTCCAAGCGCGCCTTTGAAGAAAAATCGGCCCCGGGCCAGGCGCTGTTCGGTATCGTTCAGGGCGCGGATTATGACGATTTGCGCGCCGAAAGCGCCGCGCGCCTCCTCGAAACCGGCTTTGACGGCTATGCGGTCGGCGGGCTTGCGGTGGGCGAGGGGCGCGCGGTCATGTTCCGGGTGCTCGAAGCGACGGCGCCGCGGCTTCCGGCCGACAGGCCGCGCTATCTGATGGGCGTCGGCAAGCCGGCCGATATCGTCGGCGCGGTGGCGCGCGGGATCGACATGTTCGATTGCGTATTGCCGACCCGCGCCGGCCGTCACGGCCAGGCCTGGACCCGCAACGGGCCGATCAACATCAAGAACGCGCAATACGCCGACGACCCGGCGCCGCTCGACCCGGCGAGCGCGTGCCCGGCGAGCCGCGATTACTCCAAGGCCTATCTGAACCACCTTTTCCGGGCGGGGGAATATCTGGGGCCGATGCTGCTCACCTGGCACAATGTCGCCTTTTATCAATCGCTGATGGCGGAAATCCGCGCCGCTGTGGCGGCCGGGCGATTCTCCGAATTTGTCGCGGATTTCCGCGCCGCGACCGGCGAATCCGTCCTGTGATCGCGCCGGCGAAAACGCCGCGCGCCGGGGCGTTTAAGCGGTTGACCGGCGCCGGCGCCGCAATTATGGTCCGCGCCTTCTAAGCCTCCCGCCGCCGGACAGGCGACGGCGGCTTTTCTTTTGCCGGCGCGCCTTCCAGACGTGTCGGTCGCCGCAGTCTTCGCTTTCGTGGGCCCGTAGCTCAGCGGTAGAGCAACTGACTTTTAATCAGTAGGTCGATGGTTCGATCCCATCCGGGCTCACCAGCATTCAGCGCACGCCGTCAAGCAGTCTCGGACGTGCGCGCCGCGGATGACGCACGGACGCGGCGCGCCGAGCAGGCGTCCCGTAAGAATGGGCGCG
The DNA here is from genome assembly GCA_016125425.1 of Alphaproteobacteria bacterium. GTDB lineage: Bacteria > Pseudomonadota > Alphaproteobacteria > Caulobacterales > Parvularculaceae > Amphiplicatus. Next base: position 82,634 of record WGLT01000007.1, on the reverse strand, counting down.
CCCCCTTTCCCGTCTTCGCCATGACGGCGCCGACCGCTCCGGCGATCGCCAGTTCGGCGTATTCATAAATTTCGGCGTGGGCCATGGTTCGGCTTCCGGCGACGCGGGGAGATCAGCCGGCCTGCGCTCGCTCCTTGTGCGCACACAGGGCGATGAGCGCATCGTCGACAGTCTCCAGCCATTCGAAGGAGAGCGCTTTGCGGGCGCTTTCCGGGATGTCTTCAAAGTCCTTCCTGTTTCGCGCCGGAAGCAGGACTGTCTTTATGCCGGCGCGGGCCGCGGCGGTGACTTTCTCCTTGACGCCGCCGACAGGAAGCACGAGGCCGCGCAGGCTGATTTCGCCGGTCATGGCGACGTCGCTTTTGACGCAGCGGCCGGTGAACAGCGAGACAAGCGCGAGGAACATGGCGACGCCCGCGCTGGGGCCGTCCTTCGGAATCGCGCCGGCCGGCACATGCACGTGAATATCGGTTATGTCGAACAGGGACGGGTCGATATCGAACTGCGCGGCGCGGTTTTTCAGCAGCGTCAGCGCGGCCTGCACGCTTTCCTTCATGACTTCGCCCAACTGGCCGGTGAGCACCAGCTTGCCGCTTCCCTTGGACCGGGCGGCCTCGATAAAGAGTATGTCGCCGCCGACCGGCGTCCACGCCAGCCCCGTCGCGACCCCGGGCAGACTCGTGCGCATTGCGAGTTCGTCTTCGAATTTCGGCGCGCCGAGAATGGCGGGCAGATCGCCGGCGTCGATCGTCAGGGACGTCGCGCCGTTTTCGGCGATTTTCATCGCGGCGTGGCGCAGCACGGCGCCGATCATGCGCTCGAGCGTGCGAACGCCGGCTTCGCGCGTATAGTCGCGGATGATGCGCGACAGCGCGGCGTCCGTCAGATCGCACTGCGCGGCCTTGAGGCCGTTGGCTTCGCGCTGGCGCCCGACAAGATAGCGCCGGGCGATCTCAAGCTTCTCCTCCGCGGTGTAGCCGGGAAGTTCGATCACCTCCATCCGGTCGCGCAACGGCCCGGGAATGGATTCAAGCACATTGGCGGTCGCGATGAAGACGACCTTTGACAGATCGAACGGAACGGCGAGGTAGTTGTCGCGAAAGGTCGCGTTCTGTTCGGGGTCGAGAACTTCGAGCAGCGCCGAGGCCGGGTCGCCGTGAAAGCTCGCGCCCAGCTTGTCGACTTCGTCGAGCATCATCACGCAATCGCGCGATCCGGCCCGCCGGACGGTTTCGATAATATTGCCGGGCATGGCGCCCACATAGGTCATGCGGTGGCCGCGGATTTCGGCTTCGTCGTGAACGCCCCCAAGGCTCAGCCGCGCGAATTTCCGGTCCATGGCGCGCGCAATGCTCTGGCCGAGCGACGTCTTGCCGACGCCCGGCGGGCCGACGAGACACAGGATCGGGCTCTTGCCGGCGGGGTTGAGCTTGCGCACGGCGAGGAATTCGAGAATGCGGCGTTTGACCTTCTCCAGACCGAAATGGTCGGCGTCGAGGATTTCGCGCGCCTTGGCGATGTCGATCGCCTTCGCTTCGGGCGCGGCCCAGGGCAGCTCCGTCAAGGTCTCCAGATAGGCGCGCAGCATGCCGTATTCCGCCGATGCGTCGGGAATGCGTTCGAGGCGCCGGACGTCGCGAAGCGCCTTGTTCAGCACTTCCTCCGGCATGCCGGCGGATTCGATTTTGGTCTTGAGCGCGGCGATCTCCTCGGAGGCGCCGTCCGTTTCGCCGAGCTCCTTTTGTATCTCGCGAAGCTGCTGGCGGAGAATGTATTCGCGCTGCTGACGCGACAGGGTTTCCTGCGTTTGTTTGCCGATGTCGTGGGAAAGCTTCAAAACTTCCAGGCGGTAGGAGAGGAATTTGAGCATGCGGTCGAGCCGCGCTTTCAGCTCTATCGTCTCGAGAACCTCCTGCTTTTCGCTCGATTCAAGATCGGTCATATACGCGACAAGATCCGCAAGCCGCGCGGGCGACTCCATATTCATGATCGTCAGCACAAGCGATTCAGGCGCGCCGGCGATGTATTTGAGAACGTCGAGGGCGCGCGCTTTCAGCGTTGAAAACCGCGCGTCGATTTCCGGCGATTTTTTCTCCGACTCCTCGATCACTTCGAAGCGCGCGGCGAGAAACGGGTAGCCGGGCGCGAATTCCTTGAGGCGCACGCGTTTTTCGCCGACGCACACGATGTGATGCGCCCCCTGATCGGACACGACATATTGTTCGATGCGGGCGAGGGCGCCGATCTTGTAGAGATCGTCGGGCTGCGGCGTTTCGGTTTCGGCTTCGCGCTGCATGACGACCGCGATGGGTTTGTCGGCGCCGGCGGCGGCTTGCGCGGCGGCGATCGAGCCCGGCCGGCCGATCGCGATCGGAGCGGTGACGCCGGGAAAAAGCACCATTCGGCGAACCGGCAAGACGATCATCAGATCGTCCGGCAGGCTTTTGCCGATCTCCGCCAGGCGCGCGGCGTCGCCCTCGCCGGAGATGTTCGCGCCGGCGGCGTCGGCGCGCCCGGCTTCCTCCTTGTGCGATCGGGGAATGGCGGTGTTTGTCATCGTCCCACCCTCAATTGACATGCGGCCCGCCGTCGGCGCTGCGAGCCGGTCGGCCGCGCGAACGCCGGACGGAACACGCTAGCGGCGCATGAGATTGCGGCAATTGACATGCGTCAAGCCGCGGGCGGCGTTCGCCCTGGGGCTTCAGGCGCGCGCCGCCAGAGTCTTGATGCAGGCGGCGAAGGCGGCGGCGTCAATCGGTTTTCTGAAACTCGCCGCCGGTTCGATCGCGATCAGCGCGCGGGCGAGAAGGCCGGCCCGCACGCCCGAAACCACGATGATCTTGACGCCGGGAAAGTCCCGTTTGAGCAGCTTCGCGACCTCGACGCCCGAACCGTCCGGGAAATGCAGGTCGAGCACCACGATATCGTCGGGGCCCGGCGGCGGCGCTTCGAGAAAAGCTTGCGGGGATTCGAAAGCGCGTACAGGCCTGCCGTCGGCCGTGAGAAGCTCGGCCAGCGCATCGCGTACGGATGAATCATCTTCGATGATATGAACGCACAACATCGCTATCCACGGCCCAATGCGCCCATGAGAATGCCGGGAGCCGGTGCTGGCGGGTATGCGCTGGATCAAGTTTTGGGACGGATGAGGCGGACCAGTCTTGACATGGAGCGCGCTCCGGTTTTCTCCAGAATGCGCGCCCGGCAGACTTCGACGTCGCAATGCTGATGTGATGCTTCGGCGCGATTTCGCTAATGCAAAGCCCGTCTTTCAGGGCCCTCACGACATTCATTTCGCGCTGCGTCAGAGCGGATAGCGGCGCCCCGCGCGGCGTCGCAGGCGCGCGCGGCGAGGCCGACAAGACCTCGACAATCGGGTTTGCTTGTCGATACTGCGAATTCCGGCTCATCCAACCAACAAGCGAGCGAGGCTTCGGCCGACGCCGCGTCAGCGAGAGGGGGCTCTCCCGTGAGAAGACTCATTATTGTTCTGTTCGCCGGCCTGATGTCCGGCGCGGCGTTCGCGCAAACACCCGTTCCGACGCCGCCAGGCCCGCCGGCGCCGAAGGATGAGCCATATCCGGGCGTGCTGACGCTCGAGGTCGACGCGAGCGACATCGTGCGCGGGGTCTTCTCCGTGCGCGAGACCATTCCGGTCGCCGCGTCGGGGCCCATGACCATTCTCTATCCGGCGTGGATTCCGGGACATCATTCCCCGTCGGCCGATATGGCGAAAGTGGGCGGGATCACCATCCGCGCCGGCCGCAAACAGCTCGAATGGAGACGCGATGCGATCGACATGTACGCGCTCCATGTGAACGCGCCGGAGGGCGCGCAGTCGATCACGGTCGAGTTCCAGTATCTTTCGGCGCGCGGGAAAGGCGAGGGCCGCGTCGTCGCGACGCCGGCCATGCTCAATCTGCAATGGAACAGCGTTTCGTTCTATCCCGCAGGTTTCTATGTGAGCCGCATTCCGGTCTCCGCGTCTCTCACTTTGCCGCATGGCTGGCGATACGGGACAGCGCTGCGCGCGGCTTCAAAGAAGGGCGACCGGACGACCTTCAAGCAGGTCTCTTACGAGACGCTGGTCGATTCTCCGGTTTTCGCCGGGGCCTATTTCAAACAATTCGTACTGGACGACAATCCGGCCAGCCCGATCGTTCTGGACGCGGTCGCCGACGAGCCGCAGGAGCTCGACGCGCCTGAGCAGGCCCTTGAAGCGCACAAGAAGCTCGTCGAACAGGCCGACAAACTGTATGGATCGCGGCATTTCGACCATTATGATTTTCTGGCGGCGGTCACGAGCGAACTCGGCGGCATCGGACTCGAACATCATCGCTCGAGCGAAAACAGCGTCCGCCCGGATTATTTCACGGGCTGGGCGAGCGGCGGCCCGGGCCGCGATCTCCTGGCGCATGAATACACGCATTCCTGGAACGGAAAATTCCGCCGGCCGGCGGATCTGTGGACGCCGAACTACGATGTTCCGATGCGCGACAGCCTGCTCTGGGTCTATGAGGGGCAGACTCAATATTGGGGCTATGTCCTTTCGGCGCGTTCGGGTCTGCTGAGCAAGCAGCAGACGCTCGACGCAATCGCGCTCACCGCCGCCACATATGACATGAACCGGCCGGGGCGCCGGTGGCGCGCGTTGCAGGACACAACGAACGATCCCATCATCGCGCGGCGCGAGCCGCTCTCCTGGCGGAGCTGGCAGCGCAGCGAGGACTATTATTCCGAGGGCGAACTGATCTGGCTCGATGCGGACACGCTCATCCGCGAAAAGACCGGCGGCCAGAAGTCGCTCGATGATTTCGCCAAGGCGTTTTTCGGCGTTCGCAACGGAGACTGGACGGTCGACACTTATGATTTCAAGGACGTCGTCGACGCGCTGAACTCCGTATATCCCTATGACTGGGCTGAATTCCTGCGCGCGCGGCTCGACGGCCACGGGCCCGGCGCGCCGCTCGACGGCATTGCGCGCGGCGGCTACAGGCTCGTCTACGATGCTACGCCTTCGGACTATTATGCGGCCAACGACAAGCGTCGCAAGCAGGCCGATTTCACCTTCTCTATCGGGCTCATTCTGGACGAAGAGGGCGGCGTCAAGGACGTGCGCTGGGACGGACCGGCTTTCCGGGCCGGGCTGACGACGGCGGGCAAGATCGTCTCCGTCGACGGCTTCGCCTATAACGAAACGCGTCTTAAAAACGCAATCACGCAGGCTGCGCGCAAAGGCGCCGGCCCGATCCGCCTGATCGTCAAGATCGGCGAGCGATATGAAAACATCTCCGTCGATTATCACGGCGGGCTGCGCTATCCCCATCTTGTTCGCATAGAAGGAAAGCCCGCCTTGCTCGACGACATTCTGGCGGCGAAATAGGCGGTTCGACCGGAATGAATCTGTACGAGATTTTTCGCGAGCGCTGGCGCGCGCGCGCCGACGCCCCCGCTTTCGCGCCGCCCGGCCGGCCCGTCGTCACCTATGGCGCGCTGGACGAACTCGCGGCGCGCATTGCCGCCGTGCTGATCGATGCGGGGCTCGAGCCGGGCGAGCGCGTCCTCGCGCAGGTCGACAAATCGGTCGAGGCGGTCGCGCTTTATCTCGGCGCGCTGCGCGCAGGCGGCGTGTTCACGCCGCTCAATACGGCCTATACGGCGAATGAAGTCGCCTTCTTTCTGAAAGACGCGCGTCCGCGCGCCTTCTTCTGCCGGCCGGGGACGAAGGACGCGCTCGCCGGCGCCGCGGCGCAAGCGGGCGCGTCGCTGGTCGAGGCGTTCTCAAGCGAACCCGAGAACGCTTTCAGGCGGCGCGTCGCCGGGACCGCGCCTTTGGGCGGCGTGGCGGCGCGCGACGCGAGCGATCTCGCCTCCATTCTCTACACCTCCGGCACGACCGGACGCTCAAAAGGCGCCATGCTGAGCCATGGCGCGCTCGCGGCGAATGCGCGCGCGCTGTGCGAGGTCTGGGGCTTGCGCGAAAGCGACGTTCTGCTGCACGCCTTGCCGGTATTTCACATTCACGGACTCTTCGTCGCTCTGCACACGGCGTTTTTGAACGCTTCGAAGGTCATCTTCCTCGATCGTTTCGATCCCGCCGAGCTGCGCCGTCATCTCGGCGAGGCGACGATCCTGATGGGCGTGCCGACATTCTATACGCGCCTCCTCGATGACGGGCTGACGCGGGAGGAATGCGCCCATATGCGGCTGTTCATCTCCGGTTCGGCGCCGCTGACGGAGGAAGCCTCGAACGCTTTCGAGGCGCGCACGGGATTTCGCATCCTTGAGCGCTACGGGATGAGCGAAGCGGGCATCATCGCGTCGAACCCGCTCGAGGGCGAGCGCATTCCCGGCTCTGTCGGCTACGCCCTTCCGGGCGTTGAAATCCGCATCGCCGACGACAGCGGGAAGGCGCTTCCGCGCGGGCAAGCCGGTTCGGTGGAGATCAGGGGGGCGAGCCTGTTCAGCGGCTATTGGGGCCTTCCCGAAAAAACCGCCGAAGAGATGCGCCCCGACGGGTTTTTCATCACGGGCGATGTCGGGACGATGGCGCAGGACGGGCGGCTGCGGCTCGTCGGGCGCGCCAAGGATCTTATTATTTCCGGCGGCTATAATATCTATCCGAAAGAAATCGAAGCCGTTCTCGACGCGGTTCCGGGCGTCAGGGAATCGGCGGTCATCGGCGCGCCGCATGCGGATCTGGGCGAGGGGGTTGTCGCGGTGCTTGTCGCCGAGCGCGCGCCGGTCGACGAAGCCGCGCTTAAATCCGCGCTCGATGCGACGCTCGCCCGTTTCAAGCATCCGCGGCGCTTCTATTGGGAAAAGGAATTGCCGCGCAATGCGATGGGCAAGGTGCAAAAGGCGCAGTTGCGGGAGAAATACAAGGGCGCCTACAAGGCGTGAAAGCGCGCGCCGCTTTCCCTTTGAAAACCGGCGCGCCGCCGCCTAAAACGCTTGGCGCCGCCGCCGGCGGCGAGAAGAGGGAGTGCCCCATGAAAACCCGCGCCGCCGTCGCTTTCGCCGCCAATCAGCCGCTGGAGATTGTCGAGCTCGATCTTGAAGGCCCCAAGCCCGGCGAGGTGCTGATCGAGATCATGGCGACCGGCGTTTGCCACACCGACGCCTATACGCTTGAAGGCAAGGATTCCGAAGGCGTCTTTCCCTCGATTCTCGGCCATGAGGGCGCCGGGATCGTGCGCGATGTCGGCGCGGGCGTCACGAGCGTGAAACCGGGCGATCATGTCATCCCGCTCTACACGCCGGAATGCCGTCAGTGCAAAACCTGCCTTTCGCGCAAATCCAATCTGTGCACGTCCATTCGCGCGACGCAGGGCAAGGGCCTCATGCCGGACGGCACAAGCCGCTTTTCCTATAAAGGCCAGACGATCTATCACTATATGGGCTGCTCGACCTTTTCGAATTTCACGGTTCTGCCGGAAATCGCCGTTGCGAAGATTCGCGAAGACGCGCCCTTCGACACCGCCTGCTATATCGGCTGCGGCGTGACGACGGGCGTCGGGGCGGTGATGTGGACCGCCAAGGCGGAGCCGGGCGCCAATGTCGCCGTATTCGGCCTGGGAGGCATCGGGCTCAATGTGATTCAGGGCGCGCGCCTGGTCGGCGCCGACAAGATCATCGGCGTCGACATCAATCCGGGCAAACGCGCCATGGCCGAAAAATTCGGCATGACGGATTTCATCAATCCGAATGAAATCGGCGCGGCGCATGTCGTCGACAAGGTGATCGAGATCACGGGCGGCGGCGCCGACTATTCCTTCGACTGCACCGGCAATACGGAGGTGATGCGCCAGGCGCTTGAATGCTGCCACCGCGGCTGGGGGCAGTCGATCATCATCGGCGTAGCCGAATCAGGCAAGGAGATTTCGACGCGTCCGTTCCAGCTCGTGACGGGCCGGGTCTGGAAAGGCACCGCATTCGGCGGGGCGAGAGGGCGCACCGACACGCCGAAAATCGTCGACATGTATATGAGCGGCAAGCTCAATATCGACGATCTCATCACGCATAAAATGCCGCTGGAGAAGATCAATGACGCCTTCGATCTGATGCACAAGGGCAAAAGCATCAGGAGCGTTATCACATTCTGATAGCCTGTTTTCAGTAGAGCTTCGCTCTTTCATTAGCAAAGATGCGCTCACCCTCTGTTAAGAATTCAGTAATCGCCGACTCGATTACCTCGCGGCGTTGAGAATCCCGGAAACTGAGTGTACATGAAGCCGTCCTCAGGGGGAGGCGGCAGGAATGCACAATCGCCGGATTCTCATCTCCGGCCTCGGCGTCAGCGGTTCGACGCTCGCTTACTGGCTTCGACGTTACGGCTTCGCGCCGACCGTCGTCGAACTTGCCCCTGCGCCGCGGCGCGGCGGCTTCATGATCGATTTCTGGGGCGTCGGCTTCGAAGTCGCCGAACGCATGCGGCTCATTCCGGAGTTTCGGGAGGCCGGCTATGTGATTGACGAAGCGCGCTTCGTGAACGGTCGAAACCGCAAAGTCGCGGGAATCAGCGGCGAGCTGATCCGGACCGTGCTCGGGCGGAGGTTTCTGTCTCTCCAGCGCGGCGATCTCGCCTACGCGATCTATCGGCAGGTCGAGGGGAGGACGCCGATTCTGTTCGGAGACGAAATCGTCGACCTGTCAGAACAGTCCGACGGCGTGGATGTCCGGTTCCGCCATAGCGCGCCGGGGCGGTACGACCTTGTGATCGGGGCGGACGGCCTGCGCTCCGTTGTTCGCCGCCGCGCTTTCGGTCCGGATGAGGCGTACGAGGCGCCGCTCGGCTATTGGATGGCCTCCTTCACATCGCGCGAATATCCGCATCGAGACGAAGGCGCCTATACGAGCTACGCCGAACCGGGGCGCCAGATTTCGCGATATTCGCTGCGCGACGGTCGCACGGCTTTTTTCTTTAGCTGGGTCGACCAGGGCCGACCGGCGCCGCGCCGGCATGACGTCGCGGCCGAGAGGCAGGCGATTTCGCAAGCCTTTCAAGGCGCGGGCTGGGAGTGGCCGGAGATCGAGTCGCGGCTTCATTCGGCGGAGGATCTCTATTTCGAGGCTGCGTGCCAGATCAAGGCGCCGGCCTGGTCCAGGGGCCGCGTCGCTCTGGTCGGCGACGCCGCCTATTGTCCCTCGCTGCTTTCCGGACAGGGAACGGCCATCGCCATGGCGGGCGCCTATCTTCTCGCCGGCGAGCTTGCGCGCTCCGGCGGAGATTATGCGGCGGCGTTTGCGCAGTTTGAGTCCATGTTCCGGCCGTTCGTTGAAAAGCAGCAGAAAAGCGCCGCCAAATTCGCAGATCGGCTCGTGCCGAAAACCGCGCTCTCCTTGTGGCTGCGCAATCAGTCGACGCGGCTCTTGAAAGTGCCGCTTATCGGCCAGTCGATGATGCTGGCGATGATCGGCGACGATTTCGACCTCCCGAATTACCGGGAGCACGAATGCATCATCGATTAAGTCGCAGCGCTTGCGGGCGGCGGCGATCCCCGCCGCAAGAGCTCGTGCTGAATGACGATGAATCCGAGGCCGAGGGGCAGCCACAAGGACAAGCCGCGATAGAGCAGGGTCGTCGTCAGCGCCGCCTCCACGGGCGCGCCGAGTCCGGTCAGCGTCGCAACCAGCGCGCCTTCGAAAGAACCGATCCCCATGGGCGTCGGCGCAATCGTGGCGGCGATCGACGCGACTGAAATCCCCGCGAGACAGGCCGCGAAAGGGGCGTGCTCGCCGATCGCGAAGAAAGCGAGCCACAAGGTGAGCGCGTCGCACAGCCTTTGGCCGATCTGAATGAGGACAGATCTTGCGAACAACCGCTTTTCCGAACCGATCGTGGCGACCGCATAGCTGACGAGAGCGATCGCGCGAGAGGCCAGCTTGTTTCTCATCAGACGCTTGCGAATGCGGCCGGTGCGAATGGTCGCCGTGATTGCGAGCGCGACCAGGGCGGCCGCGACGACTGTCGCGCCGGCGACGACGCCGACTGCGGCGATGCGCGCGGGCGCATGTTCGAGCGCAATGTAGGTGAAGCTCGCCAGCACCGCGATGGCGAAAGCCGCGATGAAAGACGCCGCCCCGAATATGAACGCCGCCATGGCGTTTTTCTGCGTCGCGCCGTGCTTGGTCAGGGCGTGCACGATGAAGACCGCGCCGGAAATGCCGGCCGAAGGCAGTGTCTGGTCGGCGCACAGCTTGGCGAGGCTAAGACGGAAAAGAGGGAACAGGCTGATCTTGCAGCCAAGCCGCGCGAGCACCAGACGCCAGACTAGAGCCTGCGACAGAAATGCGGCGATCTGCCCGGCGACGCCGAGCCCGATCCAGCCGGGTTCTGCGCGCGACGCCTGTTCGGCGAAATCGCCCAGTTCTCCCTTGTTCAGCGCGAGCGTGACAACGCCGGCGAATACGACAACGCCCGCGACGATCGCGGAAACGCGCCGCATTGTCCGCCGCCTGGAATTCGCGGGCGGCGCCGGGTCTGCGAACAAAAACGAATTGTCGGCATCCGTCGCGGCGTCCCCGGTTTCATCGCCCGCCGGGTCTTTCGGCGCGCTCGGCCGGTTCGAAAAGCGCAGCTGCGCCAAGCTCGGTCTCCTGTGCTTGTTCGGGCGCATCCGCTTGGCGGTTTGACTCTGGCGTGCGCTCCGCCGCGTATTGGGCCGGGCGGAGGATCGAGAGTAGCATTCCGGACGCGCGGCGGAAATCAAGCGGCGAGCGCATGCGAAAGGCTCGCGGTCAGGGCGCGTCGTTCTGTTGCGCCTTCAGCGCCTCTTGCGCCTCTCGCTCCTTTTCTTTCGCGGCCTTCCAGCGCCTGAAACCCTCTTCTTTCTCTCTTTCAGAGCGCGCTTCGCCGATCGACCGGTCGACCGACAGCGCGGTGGCTGAGTCGTCGCCGGTCACGCGGCACTGGCTCTCCTGCATCTGACAACGCTGGATGCAGGCTGCATGGGCCGGCCCGTCCCGGAGGCTCGCGCAGCTTGTATCGCAGCGATTGCGCGCCCCGACGCACCGGTCCTCGGCGTAGCCGAAGGGCGCGCTTGCGCAGGCGGCCGCTGCGAGCGCGAGCCCCGCGCCGATCAGGGTTCTGATTTCCGGGTTCATAGCGATTTTCTCAGCGCGCGCCGGCGGATTTGCGGTCCATGCGAGTCCAGCCCGTCGGCGTCAGCTTTTCGAGCGGTTGGAAACGCTGCTTGTAATCCATCTTGGGCGAGCCTTCGACCCAATAGCCGAGATAGACATAGGGCAGCGAAAGTTCGAGCGCGAGCGAAACGTGATCGAGGATCATGAACTGGCCGAGGCTGCGCGCGGACTCTTCCGGTTCAAAAAAGCTGTAAACCATCGAAAGACCGTCGGTCAGGCGGTCCGTGAGCGCGCAGGCGATGAGCCGCTCTTCGCCGTTTTCTTCGCACTGCGAATATTCGACCAGCATCGTATCGACGGCGGTCTCCTCGACCATCGATGCGTAATCCAGCACGGTCATGTCGGCCATGCCGCCGTCATCGTGGCGCGCGTCGAGATAAGCGCGCAAAATGGAGAATTGTTCGCTCGTCGCGCGCGGCGCGCGAATGCGCCGGACGATATCGGCGTTACGCGTCAGCACGCGCTTTCTCGAACGCGTCAGTTCGAAATCGCCGGCTACGATCCGAACGGGCACGCAAGCCTGGCACGACTCGCAGGCGGGGATATAGATAATGTTCTGTGAACGGCGGAATCCGCGCCGCGACAGCATGGCGTTGACCGAAGGCGCTCCGGCGCCGTTCAGATAGGAAAAGACCTTCCGCTCGACCTTGCCCGGCAGATAAGGGCAGGGCGCCGGCGCGGTGATGTAGAAATCGCCGCTTTCAAGGCCGAACCGGCTCGTGACGTCTTCTTTGCGCATGCATGAATCCTAACGCAGGAATCTTAGCGGCCGATTAGCGGGCGGGCAATGCGGCGGGCTGCGCGGGCTAAAGCGCGCCGATCGCGCGAAAATAGATCGGCGCGGCGAGCGTGTAGACGATCCACAAGACGAGGATCAGCGGGCCGCCGACCACGAGAAAATCCCTAAATTTGTAATGACCCGGCGTCATGACGAGGAGGTTGGTCTGATAGCCGATCGGCGTCGCAAACGGGCAGTTGGCGCCGTAAATGATCGTCAGAACCGCGACTTCAGAATCGAGACCGGCCTGGGCGGCGGCGCTGACCGCGATCGGCGTGAACAATACCGCGGTCGCGTTGTTCGACAGGATATTGGTCAGCCCTGCGGACAGAATGAAGAGCGCGGAGATCAGCGCGGTCGGTCCGAATTGCGCGGACAGCGCCGCGATCGATTCGCCGATCAGCCTCGCCCCGCCGGTCGCATCGAGGGCCGCGCCCATGGCGATGGAGGAGCCGACCAGCAAGTAGATCCGCCGGTCGATCGCGCGCGAGGCCTGCCTGATATTAAGACTGCCGGCGGCCACCATGGCGAGCGCGCCGGAGAACGCCGCGATTTCGATCGGCAGCAATCCGCTCGCGGCGGCGAGGACGACGCCCACAAAGATCAGCGCCGCCGAACGGGCGTGCCGGAGCGCGGGCAGTCCCGTCATCGACCATTCCAGCACGAGAAGATCGCGGTCGGCGCGCAGCCGCTGCACCTCCCGGGTCGGACCGACGATCAGCAGCACGTCGCCCGCTTCGAGCCGGATGGTGTTCATATGCGCGCGGATCATTCGGCTGCGGCGCTCAATGCCGATGATCGTGCATCCCGTTTGGTAATGAAAGCCGATCTGCGCGATCGAGCGCCCGATCATGCGCGAGCCCGGCGCCACAACCGCCTCGACCATGGTCAGCTGGCGCGACCGCGCCCCGCCGCCTTCGACGTCGAGGGCCGTTTCGGCCATCAGCCCGTCGAGGATGTCGGGATTGGATTTCAAAAGACTGGTCAGCGCGGCGCGGGTCGCGGCGATGATGAGAACGTCATGCGGGCGGAAGGAGAAGTCGTCATAAGGCGGCAGGATCGCTTCGCCCCGGCGCAACACCATGCGGACCGTGACGTCGGGCAGATCCGGAAACAGCCCCGACACCGCGCCCTTGCCGACGAGGGGATGGCCCGGCGTGATGTCGATCTGCGCGATGAACTGCTTGCTTTCGCGCTCGCCTTGCCCGGCGTCCGGATTGGCGTGGCGCGGCAGCAGGAGCCGGCCCGCCGTCGCCAGGTAAAGGAGGCCGACCCCGCCGAGAATAAGCGCCATCGGCGTCAGATCGAAGAAGCCGATCTGTTCGTGCGCGATCGCCTTGAAGGAGGCGGCGGCGAGAATATTGGTCGAGGAGCCGATCGTCGTCGTCATGCCTCCCATCAGCGCGATGAAAGAGAGCGGCATCATCAGACGGGATGCGGGAATGTTCCCATGCGCGGCGATCGAGGCGATCAGCGGGATGAACATGACAACAACGGGCGTGTCGTTGAGGAAGGCGCTGACGGCGTAGATCATGATGTAAATGCCGATCGTGACGAGAACGGCATGCTTCTCATAGGCCTGCATCAGGTATTTGGTGGGCAGGTCCATCGCGCCGGACTGGAATATGCCCTGGCCGATAATAAGCAGGCACATAATCGCGATCAGGCCCGGGCTCGCAAAACCGGCGAGCAGCCCTTCTGTCGAGAGCAGGGGCTTGCCGGCCTCGTTCAGCAGCGGCGCCTCTTTGAACAAGAGCAGCAACGCGACCAGCGAGCCCGCCGACACGAGTTCGATCGAAAAGCGATCCGAAGCATAGAGAATGATGGTGACGATGATAATCGCCAGCGTCACCCACATCTGCCACGGCGCCGAGGCGATTGAGTCTATCATGTCAGACGCGGGTTCCCCGTCATGATCCCTGAAAACGGCCGCAGCGGCCGCGCTGTCCCTCGTCGGGAACGCTGTTCATTTTCAATGATTGCTGATAGAGGCACAAGATATAAGATATTCAAGACATTAACGATTAGGGGCTTGACTTGAACGCATTGCCGAGGAGCGCCCGCCGCCGATGACCGATCCGCACCGGCCGCTGAAGGACGCTTTCGGGCGCTTTGCAACAGGCGTGAGCCTGGTCGGCTGCGTGGGCGCCGACGGCTCGCCCGTGATGATCACGGTCAATTCCTTTGTTTCGGTGTCGCTCTCGCCGCCTCTGGTTCTGTGGTGTCTGGAGCGCAAGGCGTCGAGCTTTCCGGCCTTCATAGGCGCGGACGCCTATGCGGTCACGGTGCTGCACGCCGGACAGCGAACCCAGTCCGAGCGCTTCGCGCGTTACAGGGCGGCCCCGCTCAAGCCCGAAGAGTATGAGCGCTGGACGACGGGCGCGCCCATTCTGAAGGACCGGCTCGCCGCATTCGATTGCAGGATCGTCAATCGACATCAGGCGGGCGATCACGTGATTCTGGTCGCCGAAGTCGTCAAGTTCGAGGCGCGCGCGGGCAAGCCGCTCCTCTATTTCGCCAGCCGATATTCAGATGGTCCGGAGACTGATCGATGAAGCTTGCATTTCTGGGATTGGGGGTCATGGGTTTTCCGATGGCCGGCCATCTCGCGCAGAAAGGTCATGATGTTTCCGTCTTTAACCGGACCGTGACCAAGGCGGACGCCTGGTCGAAAAAATACAAGGGCCGCGAATGCGCCTCGCCCGCCGAGGCCGTCGCCGGCGCCGAAATCGTCTTCATGTGTCTCGGCGACGATCCCGACGTCGCGAAGATGGCCGAAAAGGCGGCCGGCGCGATGGAGAAGGGCGCGATCCTCGTCGATCACACCACGGCCTCGCCCGCGCTTGCTCGCCGGCTTGCGGCGGAATTCGCCGAGCTCGGGATCGGCTTTGTCGACGCGCCGGTTTCGGGCGGGCAGGCGGGCGCCGAAAACGGCAGGCTCTCCATTATGTGCGGCGGAGAGGCGGCGCATGTCGAAAAAGCGCGCCCCGCGATGCAGGCTTACGGCGCGCGCATCGTCCATATCGGCCCGCCGGGCGCCGGTCAGCTCTGCAAGGCGGTGAACCAGATCTGTATCGCCGGAACCGTGCAGGGGCTTTCCGAAGGCGTCCACTTCGCGCAGCGCGCCGGCCTTGACATCGAGCGGGTTCTGGAGGCGATTTCCGGCGGCGCCGCCCAGTCCTGGCAGATGGATAACCGCGCGCGGACCATGGCGGCGGACGAGTTCGATTTCGGCTTCGCGGTCGACTGGATGAGAAAAGACCTCCGCATCGCCCTGTCGGAGGCGCGCGAAAACGGCGCGCGTCTGCCGGTCGCCGCGCTTGTCGACCAGTTCTATGGCGACGTGCAGGCGATGGGCGGCGGACGCTGGGACACATCGAGCTTGATCCGCCGTCTGAAGGACGCGGATTAGAGGCGTCGCCCATTTGAAACCCGCCGGGGAAAGGCGCACAGTGCGCCGCCTGAAGCTTCGGGAGACACGCCCGTGAAACGCAAATTCCGGAACATTATCGAAACCATCGGCGACACGCCCGTCGTCCGCATCAACAAGCTCGCCCCGAAAGGCGTCGACCTTTATGTCAAGATCGAGGCCTTCAATCCGCTGGGATCGGTCAAGGACCGACTTGCGCTCGGCGTGATCGAGGCGGCGGAGAGGTCCGGCGATTTGAAGCCCGGACAGACCGTCGTCGAGGCGACGAGCGGCAATACCGGCATCGGTCTCGCTATGGTCTGCGCCGCAAAAGGCTATCCGCTCGTCGTGACGATGGCCGAAAGCTTTTCCGTCGAGCGCCGCAAGCTGATGCGTTTCCTCGGCGCCAAAGTGATCCTGACCCCCGCCAAGGAAAAAGGCATGGGCATGGTGAAGAAGGCCAAGGAGCTCGCCGAGATGAACGGCTGGTTCATGACGCGCCAGTTCGAGAACGAGGCGAACCCCGATATTCACGAACGCACGACGGCGCGCGAGATCATCCGCGACTTCGAAGGCGACCGGCTCGACTATTGGGTGACGGGCTTCGGCACGGGCGGCACGCTGAACGGCGTCGCGCGGGTTCTTCGCAAGGAGCGGCCGGAAACGAAGATCGTCGTCTGCGAACCGGAAGTCGCGGCGATGCTTTCGGACGGCGGCGAACAGAAGCGCAATCCCGACGGGTCGGCCTCGGAAAGCCACCGCGCCTGGACGCCCCATCCCATTCAGGGCTGGAGCCCGGACTTCATCCCGAAGATCACCGCCGAAGCGGTCGAGGCCGGGAATGTCGACCGCATCGAAAAGGTCTCGGGCAAGGACGCGATCCTCGCGAGCAAGGCGCTCGCGCGGGACGAAGGCATATTCGTCGGCATTTCGGCCGGCGCGACCTTCGCCGTCGCCCGGCGTATCGCCGAAGAGGCGCCGAAAGGCTCGGCCATTCTCTGCATGTTGCCCGACACCGGCGAGCGCTATCTTTCAACGCCGCTCTTTTCCGACATTCTCGCCGAGATGAACGAAGAAGAGCAGGCGATTTCGAAATCGACTCCGAGCGCGCAGCTCGTTTCCTGAGCGCGAACGCGCCGCTTTTGCGATAAGGGCGGGGATTCGCGCCCCGCACGCCGAAAGATTTGCTGTCGTCGTATGCAAGATGATGTCTGGCGGCGGGATTTCCCGCACGGGTCTTCGAGCCTGTCCGCGCTGCGCGCCGCGATTGCTCCGCCCGCGCGACCCGGCCAAAATCGCCGCGATCCATCAACGGAGTCCGCCATGTCCGTCCTTCAAACCGCCCGGCCAGCCTGGAAGACCGATGAGGTCATGCTGCTCGAAGAAGAGTGCGCGAAATTCTTCACGCGCGAATTGAAGCCGCATGTCGAGAAATGGCGCGAGCAGGGCAAGGTCGACCGCTGGGCGTGGGAGAAGACCGGCGAGGCGGGGCTTTTGTGCATGTCGATTCCGGAGGAATATGGCGGGGCCGGCGCGAATTTCGCCTATGAGCAGGTCTTCATGGAGCAGCAGGTGAAAGCCGGCGTCGAAGGGTTCGGCGCCTCGCTCCATAACTGCATCGTCGCGCCCTACATTCTTCATTACGGCACGGAGGAGCAGAAAAGGCGCTGGCTGCCGAGAATGGCGACGGGCGAGCTTGTCGGCGCGATCGCGATGACCGAGCCGGGCACGGGGTCCGATCTTCAGGCGGTCAGGACGACGGCGCTCAAAGACGGCAATGAATATGTCATCAACGGCCAGAAGACATTCATCACCAACGGCCAGACGGCGAACATCATCATTGTCGTCGCCAAAACCGACCCGAGCGAAGGCGCCAAGGGCGTCTCTTTGATGGTCGTTGAGACGGACGAGGTCGAAGGCTTTCGTCGCGGACGCAATCTGAAGAAGCTCGGCAACAAAGCGCAGGACACCTCCGAGCTCTTCTTCGACGATGTTCGCATTCCCACGGCCAATATGCTGGGAACGGAAGAGGGACAGGGCTTTTTCCAGCTGATGCAGCAATTGCCGCAGGAGCGTCACCAGATCGGCGTGATGGGGATGGCGGCGATCGAAAAAGCGCTCGAGCTGACGATCAACTACACGAAGGAGCGCACCGCATTCGGCCGGCCGATCATCAAATTCCAGAATACGCAATTCAAACTCGCCGAGGCGAAAGCCAAAGCGACGATGGCCAAAGTGTTCGTCGACTATTGCACCGGCGAGCTGATCGCCGGGCGGCTGGACGCCGCGACCGCCTCGATGTCGAAAATGCTGCTTTCCGATCTTGAAAACGAGATCATCGACGAATGCCTGCAGCTCTTTGGCGGCTACGGCTATATGGACGAATATCCGATCAGCCGCATGTATGCGGACGCTCGCGTTCAGCGCATCTATGGCGGAACCAACGAGATCATGAAATTGCTGATCGCGAGGACGCTCTAAGAAGGGCGCTGCGGCGTTTTGAAGCCTCGCCGGAGAACGCCTGATGCAATTCACGAAGCGGCTGCGCGAGCCGATCATGAGGGGCGAGATTGATTGCACCGTCCGCATCTGGCGGCGCCCGCATGTGAAGCTGGGCGGCAAGTATCGTCTCGGCCCCGGCCATATAGAAGTAACGGCCATGCGTCAGATCGAATTGCAGGACATTACGCCCGCTCTCGCACGGCGTTCTGGATTCGAAGGCGTCGTCGACCTTTTGAAGATCGCAAAGCACGGCGCCGGCGAAAATGTTTATCTCATAGAATTCAGGTATCTGAGCGGAGATTAAGCGCGCCGAGC
Source organism: Alphaproteobacteria bacterium (assembly GCA_016125425.1). GTDB lineage: Bacteria > Pseudomonadota > Alphaproteobacteria > Caulobacterales > Parvularculaceae > Amphiplicatus. The sequence goes on along the minus strand of WGLT01000007.1, from coordinate 64,485 downwards.
AGGTTTTCTTTGAAAATAACTCGCATGCGCACTTTCAGCGCTCTCTCAGAGGATAAAATAGAATCTTCAAGCAGCTAATTCACGCGTCGAATCCGGCTATCCGTGCAAATACTTACTCTGATTTAGATCAATTCGATTTCCGCCGGTCCTCGCCAAACACTCCGTCATCGGACAGTCCTAAGCAGGGGATCGCATTATGAAGTCCAGACTGATCGCCGCTGCGCTTATTGCAGCAGCCGTCACGCCCGCCGCAACGCCCGCAGCCGCCGAACAGGGCGACTGGCTGGTCCGTCTGCGCGGCATCGTCGTCGCGCCGACGGAAAAGAGCGGGGCCGTTCTGCCGGCCTTCCCGACAGGCAAGGTTTCGGTCGATAACGCCTATGCGCCGGAGCTCGATTTCACCTATTTTCTGACGAACCACATCGGCGCCGAGCTCATTCTCGCCACCACCAGGCACGATATCAACGGCGCGGGCGCCCTTTCGGGTCTCGGGCGGATCGCCGACGCGCGAGTCTTGCCGCCGACGCTGACCGTGCAATATCACTTCCTGCCGCAGGAGCGGGTGCGTCCCTATGTCGGGGTCGGCCTCAACTATACGATCTTCTATGACGAGGGCGCGACGGCCGCGCTCACCGGCGCGCTCGGACCGACGACCGTCGGCCTGCGCGACAGCGTCGGCTACGCCTTTCAGGCCGGCGTCGATATCGACATCACCAAACGCTTTTTCTTCAACGCGGACGTGAAGTATATCGACATCAACACGCGAGCCACGCTTGACAGCGGCGGAACGATCAACCGGGTTCATGTCGATCTGAACCCGATCGTCGCGGGCGTCGGCGTCGGCATGCGCTTCTAGGCGCAAGTCTCACGCGGCTGAAATCCAACGCCGCCGGGTCCGCAGCCGGACCTGGCGGATTTCGTTGCGGCTCGTCCGCGAAAAAGCGCGGGCGGGCCCTTGGCCTTCGCCATGATCGCGGCGCGTTCGTCCGTGAGGCGCAGCCGCTGCTTGCGCGATTCTTCTTCGCGCTTCTCGCTGCCCGTCTCGACCCGCGATTGGAGCCGGTGACTCTCGCCGTTTACGTTGTGATATTGCTCCGCAAGGCGGGCGATATGGCTGTCGCTCGCCTTGAGCGCATGGATCCTGGCGGCGTGTTCTGGGAATTCGTCGGCGAGTTCTTGGGAAGCGTGCGTCACGGCTCGGACTCCGGTCCGCGGCGCGGCGGTCGGGGAAGACATGGCGCAAAAGCGCGCCGGATCAAAGGAAAAAGGGCGCCGTATCCGGCGGGGGCGGACTTGCGCGGGGCGGCGTTTCGGCTATCTAGGGCCTGCGGCGCGGGTATAGCTCAATGGTAGAGCCGCAGCCTTCCAAGCTGAAGATGCGGGTTCGATTCCCGCTACCCGCTCCGCCTATGTTTCCAACGCCTTGGCGTCCGTTGTTGAAGCTGCTTTCGTGCTTCGCAGGCGCGGCTTTGTCCTGCACGGACCGCGGGCTCGCTGCGTTTACGAGGCTCGGGGCAGCGCGGCCATCAGCCTGTCGATATCCGACATGTCGTTGAAGACAGACGGCGTGATGCGGAAGCGATTGCGGCTCAGCGTGATGCGGATCTTCGCCTTTTTCATAATTGGGGCGAGCTTCGTGCGCGCGTCCTCCAGCGGGCAATTCACGATCGGCGTGCGCGTTTCAGGGGGAGTCGTCACCTTGTAGCCACGCTGCGGCAGCTCCTCCTTCAGACGCGCGATCATTGTCTGGACGTATGCCTGAATATTCTCGACGCCGATCGCCTGAATATAGTCGAGCGAATGATTGAGAATGGCGATGACATTGTGCGAACGGGTTCCGAGCGCGAACAATCCCGTCGCGTTGTCGGAGAATCCGTAATCGGCGATGCTGTCGCCCGGCGGATCGTAGGGATAGATATGCGGCGCGAACTTGTTCATGCCGTAATAGCCGTAATTCACGCGTTTCAAATGATGCTGCCGGTCTCGCCGGACATATAGAAAGCCGAGGCCGAATTCGCCCATCAGCCATTTGTAGCTCGCGCAGGCGGCGAAATCGACGCCGCTGCCGTGAAGGTCGACCGGCACGCAACCGGCCGCGTGAATGATATCGGCATAGACAAGCGCGCCATGGGCGTGCGCGATATCGCAAACGGCTTTGAGGTCATGTTCGAACCCGTTGATCGTCGAAACGAGCGACAGCGCGACGAGCTTCGCTCCCTTACTGATCGCCGCTTTCATGTCGGACATTGAAATCCGCCCGTCGCGATCGCGCACCCAGGCGATATCCATGCCTTGCCGGCCCATCTCTTCGTACAGCGGCAGGGAGCCGAAGAAATGCAGCGTGTCGACGACGATGCGCCCGCCGCCATCGGGAATGTCGAGGGCCTTCAGGATCATCTGCTCGCCGGCCGTCGTGCTTTGCACATAAGTCACTTCGTTCGGATCGGCGTTGACGAGCTCGGCGAATTTCCTGATCGGCCCGTCTTCGTCGAGTTCGTAATCGGCCGCGTCGGGTTTCAACATGCGTTTGGCGAGATAGGCGTCCATCGCCGCCCTGGCGCCGATGCTGAGCGGATGCTGGGAGCCTGAATCAAGATAAGCGCCATCCGACCGCGCGAAGGAGGTCTTGTCCGGGAGCGCGGCGGCGTTCGAGGCCGACGCCCTCAAAACCGGCGCCGCCAGAGGGGTCGCGCCGGCGGCCGCCAGCAAGGTTCTGCGCGATAGCTTCATGGCGGGCTCCTTCCGCTTTCCTGCAAGGATGTTAGCCTGATCTCAAGGCGAGTTCCGCCTCAACAATCCTGCGTCTGGGGTCCGGCGTGCATAATATCGCTGGCTGCGGCCGGACGCGCGCAAGAACTATTCGCTGCGTCCCGGTCCCGGCCGGAAAGCAATGAGAATTCTTCTCCGGACGGAGGCTAGAAACGGGCGGAGCGAGGGAGGACGAGAGAGCCGATGGCCGGAAGGATGGTTCGCCGCGCGGGCGTCTCGCTGATTTTCGTACTGTCCGCGCCCGTCGCATTCGCCGCGCCGCCGCTTCCGAAGGCGGCGCCGCTTCTGGATCTGGCCGACAGCCTCTTCGGCGCTTTCGGCGTTCCCTTCATCCTGTTGACGGCGACAGTCGCCATCGGCACGTCGATCAACGCGACCTTCATGATCTATGCGCGCTTTCTCTATGCGATGGGCCGCACGGGCGTCCTTCCCAAGGCGCTCGGGCGCGTGCATCCGCGATTCAGAACGCCGCATTTCGCGCTGACCGCGGCGTTTGCGACCTGCTGTCTCGGACTGTTTTTGCCGTCCGGTCTGATTTTTCTGTTTCTGGCCGTGAACATCCCCACCTTGCTGAAATACGCCGCGAACGCGCTCGCCGCGCTTCGCCTGCTCGAGCGCGAGCCGGCGCTTTATGAACGCGCCGCGTTCAAGCCGCCGCGCCGGGCGTTGATCGTGATTTGCTATGCGAGCGTCATCGCCGCGATTGCGATCATCGGCGTCGGGCTGTCGGCGGATTGGCGCCCTTACGTTCTGCTGGGAGGATGGGCGGTCATCGGCGCGGTCTATTATGCGCTGCGCGGACGATCCGCCGCGACGGCGCGCCTTCCGGATTAGGAGGCCGGCGCGCCCCGGGCCTGTTCATAGAGGAGAACTGTCGCGGCGAGATCCTGAACCGCATGGCCAAGCGACTTGTAAACCGTGATGTCGTCCGGCGTCAGCCGCCCTTTGCGCGCGCCGTCGATGACTTCGCCGATCTCGCCGGCGATGTGACCTTCTGAAACGGCGCCGGCTTCAAGCGCTCTCAGATATTCCGCGCCGTGCTGCGTGACGTGTTCGCGGCAGTCGGCGAAGAACCGCGCCATTGCGACGAGCGCCGTATCGGCTTCCGCGGGGCCGGGCGCGCTTGATCCGACAAGATTGACATGCGCGCCGCGCTTCACCCATTCGCCGAAAAGGATCGGCTCGGGCGCCGAAGTGACCGTGCAGATCACGTCCGCCGACTGAACCGCTTTTCGCGCATCGGCCTCCGCCTTTATCGCCGCGCTGTGGCGCGCGCGCAGCGTTTGCGCCAACGCCTCCGCCCTGTCCCGCGAGCGCCCCCAGATGACGATTTCGCGGAACGGGCGGACGAGAGACAACGCATCGACATGCGCCTCCGCCTGGCGGCCCGTTCCGAGCACGGCGAGGCGCGTCGAATCCGGTCTGGCGAGGGCGTCGGTCGCGACGGCGCTGGCGGCGGCCGTCCTCACGAGCGTGACGGCGCCCGCGTCCGCGATCGCGACAGGCTCGCCCTCGCCGCCTTCAAAGAGGACGACGACGCCGCGATGCGCGCGTCGGCCGGGCGCTTTCGGATCGGCGAAGACGCTGACAAGCTTGGCGCCGAAATAACGGTCCGTTCCGAGCGCCGCCGGCATTTGGGCGAATGTCCGTCCTTCTCCGAGCGCAATGAAGCTGCGCAACAAATGCCGCGTCTGGCCTTTCGAATGACGGACCATCGCGTCGCGAACCGCGGCGATGCATTCGGGATAGGAAAGGCGCTCACGCACGCTTGCGGCGGAAAAATAAATCGGATCTGGCACGGCGTGACTCCCGTTCGACGGCAAGAGACGGGCGTGTCTCAATCACCCATTGGCCTGCAAGGCGCGGCCGGCGAAGGACGCAAGGGAGCGTCATTCAAATTCAAGGTCTCGGGAGTGAACCGTTCAACAACCGTCGGTGCAAGTCCGAAATCATTTTCTGCAAAGCCCGCGCGCGACGCGCCCTCCGCGGCTTCGCGACGCGCGGACCTGAGGCCGCAATTCAATCCGGATTGAACGAATCGCTCCCGCGCCGGTTCAATTGCGCAGCGTGAACAGGGCGCTCACCGCAAGGCCTGCGCCTGCGGCGACCACGAGCGAGAGCAGTATGACGAGTATCGTGAACACGGGGAGGCGATCCTGTATTCGGGACGGCGAAGAAGCCGGCGCCAGACAGCAAACGCGCATGCGCAGGCGAAGGATAGGAAGATTCGGCCACGGGCCAGCGATTCTTCCGCGCCGCCCGGGCGGCGCGCCGTCCGGCGGGCCTTGCCCCGCGCGGCTTTCCGGCGCCCAGGGCTCCGTCGGGGCGCGGGGCTGATTCCGGCGGGAATCGAGGAGGCTTTCCTTGCCTGAGATAAACTCGCGCCGCACGGGCGCGTCCGCGGCGCGACTCGCGCGCAGCCGATTTCGCGGGCGAGGCCGAAATCCGGTTCCCACTTTCCCCGAATGCGCTTTAAGGTCCGCCCGCGACGCTAGGAAAGGATCGACATGGCCGCAGACTGGCTCGACTTCCGAAATCAGGCCGTCATCGTCACCGGCGCGGCCGCCGGCATCGGCCTGGCTTGCGCGCGCGCTTTCGCCGAAGCGGGCGCGGACGTCGTTTTCGCCGACATCAATGCGGAAAGGAACGAGGCGGCCGCGCGCGCCGTCGCGCAGGAGACGGGCGCGAGGACTTTCGCCTTCGCCGGCGATCTCGCCGACGAACAGGCCTGCGGCCGGCTTGTCGGGAAGACGCTCGAGCGGTTCGGCAGAATCGACGTTCTCGTCAATAACGCCGGCATCGTCAGGGCGGGGAGCATTCTCGATCTTCCGGCCGAAGAGTTCGACCGGGTGCTTGCGGTCAATCTCAGAAGCTATTTCGTGCTGACTCAGCTTGTCGCGCGGTCGATGGTCGAGGCGGGCACAAAAGGCGCGATCGTCAATATGTCCTCGCTCAACTCAGTGCTCGCGATTCCGAACCAGCTCGCCTATGTGACATCGAAGGGCGGCTTGCAGCAATTGACCAAGGCCGCCGCGCTCGGTCTCGCCGAATACGGCATTCGCGTCAATGCGATCGGACCGGGCTCGATTATGAGCGACTTGCTGAAGACTGTCGTCTCCGACGACGCGGCGCGCCGCGGGATTCTCGCACGGACGCCGCTCGGGCGCATCGGCGAGCCGGAGGAAATCGCGGCGATCGCGCTCTTCCTCGCGAGCCCGATGGCGTCATACGTCACGGGCCAGACGATCTTCGCCGACGGCGGGCGCGCGGCGCTGAATTACACCGTGCCTGTACGCGAAGAATAGAATAAAGACGCCTTATTGAATCCTCTTCCGCAAGGTCCATATCTCCAGCCATGCGCGACGCAAGAACAATCGTATACGGAGAGAGTTTCGGGACGCATTCCCCTTATGCGCGCAGGATTGCGCAATTTGGGAATCCGCAGATTGCGCAATATCGCGCGCAATCCAAGGAAAAATGCGGGGCGATCAGATTCGGGCTTTTCCGGATTGCGCAATTCGGGATCGCGGAGGCGGCGCGATGAAGGTTCGCCTCGCAGTCGATATCGGCGGCACCTTCACCGACGTCGCGGTTGAAAAACCGGACGGCGCGCGCGTCACCGCGAAAGTGCTGACGACGCCGCGCGCGCCGGAGGAGGGGGTTCTCGCCGGTCTCGCCGAGGCGCTTTCAAGCGCGCAAGTCTCGCCCGCCGATATCGGCGTCATCATTCACGGAACGACGCTCGCGACCAATGCGCTGATCGAGCGCCGGGGCGCGAAGACCGCGCTGTTGACGACGGAGGGCCATCGCGACGCGCTCGAAATGGCGTACGAAAACCGCTTCGAGCAATATGACATCAATATTGACCGGCCGAAGCCGCTGGTTCCGCGCTGGCTTCGCTTGCCTGTCCGCGAACGGATGAACTGGAAGGGCGAAGCGCTCATTCCTCTCGACGAGGAAAGCGTCCGCGCCTGTCTTCCCGTCCTTGAAAAGGAGGGAGTCGAAAGCCTCGCCATCGGCTTTTTGCACGCCTACGCCAATCCCGCGCATGAGCAGCGCGCGGCCGAGATCGTCGCGGCGGCGCGGCCCGATCTTTCGATCTCGCTCGCCTCGGAAGTCGCCCCCGAAATTCGCGAATTCGAGCGGCTGTCGACCGCCGTCGCCAACGCCTATGTGCGCCCGCTGATGGAGGCCTATCTCCGCCGGCTTGAAGGCGAGTTGAAGGCGCGCGGCTTCGATTGTCCGTTCCTTCTGATCACGTCGGGCGGCGGGCTGACGACGCTCGAGACGGCGGCGCGCTTTCCGATCCGCCTTGTCGAGTCGGGGCCCGCGGGCGGCGCCGTGCTCGCCGCCGCGATCGCCAGGGATCTCGGCGAAGCCTCGCTTGTCTCTTTCGATATGGGGGGCACGACCGCGAAGCTCTGTCTGATCGACGATTTCGAGCCGGAGACCGCGCGCACATTCGAAGTCGATCGCAGCTATCGATTCAAAAAGGGATCGGGGCTTCCTGTCCGCATCCCGGTGATCGAAATGGTGGAGATCGGCGCGGGCGGCGGCTCGATCGCGCATGTCGACGGCTTGAAGCGGTTGCAGGTCGGCCCGGAAAGCGCGGGCTCCGAACCGGGTCCGGCCTGCTATGGCCGCGGCGGCGCGCGCCCCGCCGTCACCGACGCCGACCTCGCGCTCGGCAAGATCGATGTCGCGCGATTTGCGGGCGGCAGGGTCGCGCTCAATCGGGAGGCTTCGCTCATCGCCATCGGCAAGGAAGTCGGCGCGCCCTTGAACTTCAATGAGGAGATGGCGGCCTACGCCATCGCGGAAGTCGTCGATGAAAACATGGCGGCGGCCGCGCGCGCCCATGCGGTCGAACGCGGACAGGATATCGCCGCGCGCGCGATGATCGCCTTTGGCGGCGCGGCGCCTTTGCATGCGGCGCGGCTCGCCGAAAAGCTGGGGCTCCGCAAAGTGATCGTGCCGGAAGGCGCCGGCGTCGGCTCCGCCATCGGCTTTCTTCTGGCGCCGGCGGCGTATGAAGTCGTGCGTTCGCGGCCGATGCGTCTTGATGCGTTCGAGGCGGGGAGCGTCGAGATTTTATTTGCGGAGATGCGGCGCGAGGCCGAAGCGGTGCTTCGCGCCGCCGCGCCGGGCGCAAAGCTGACGGAAACCCGGCGCGCCTATATGCGCTATGTCGGGCAGGGCCACGAGATCGCCGTTTCGCTCGATCCCGCCATGTTGGGCGGGGCGGATGCGGCGGAAAAGCTCGGGGGCGCGTTTGAAGCCGCCTATGTCGCGCTTTACGGGCGCGCGATTCCGGAAATGGGCGTTGAAGTCCTTACCTGGTCGTTGACGCTCTCCGGCCCGCGCCCGGCGCTGCCCGCGGCGCCCGCTGAACCGAAGAAGAGAGAACGGCGCGCGGAGGAAAGCCGCGTCGTTTACGACGCCAGCGAAAATACGCCGCTTGACTATGGCGTCTTCGAGCGCGCGGCGCTTGCGCCGGGCGATATGATTGAAGGCCCCGCGCTGATTGTCGAGGATCAGACGACGACGGTTGTCTCTTCCGCTTTCAATGCGAGGGTCGACGCCCGCGGCAATTTGATCCTTGAACGGAGGGCCGGGTGACCGCTGCTTTCGACGCGCTCAAATTGCAGCTTTTGTGGAGCCGGCTCATCGCGGTTGTGGAAGAGCAGGCGCAGACGCTTATCCGCACGGCGTTTTCGACGACCGTGCGCGAGGCGGGCGATCTTTCCGCCGGCGTATTCGACACGGAAGGCCGTATGCTCGCGCAGGCGGTGACCGGCACGCCCGGCCATGTCAATGCGATGGCGGCCTCCGTCGGCGTCTTCCTGAAACGCTATCCGCTGGCGTCGCTCGAAGACGGCGACGTTCTTCTCACCAACGATCCGTGGGAGGGAACGGGCCACCTCAATGACTTCACGGTGGTGACGCCGGTTTTTCGCTGCGGGCGCGCCGTCGCGCTCTTCGCCGCGACCTCGCATGTCGCCGATGTCGGCGGGCTCGGTTTCGGGCCCGATGCGCGGCAGGTCTTCGAGGAAGGCCTGCTCGTGCCGGTCATGCATCTTTTCCGGCGCGGGGAGGCGAATGAAACGCTGCTCCGGATGATCCGCGCCAATGTGCGCGACCCGAAAGCGGCCGAAGGCGATCTTTATTCGCTCGCGGGCTGCAATCGCACCGGCGCGAACCGCCTTCTCGAAACGCTCGATGAATTCGGCCTTGATGATCTCGGCGCCGTCGGCCGGATGATTATCGAGAATTCGGCGAATGCGATGCGCGCCGAGATCGCGAAACTGCCGCGCGGCGTATTCGAGAATGCGATGCGTATCGACAGTTATGACGCGCCCGTCGATCTCGTCTGTCAGGTGACGATCGGCGCCGACGCGATCGACGTCTCTTTCGACGGAACGTCGCCGACAAGCGCGCATGGCGTCAATGTGCCGCTCACCTATACGCAGGCCTACGCCTCTTTCGGCGTCAGATGCGTCATCGGCAATGACGTGCCGAACAACGCAGGCTCGCTCGGGGCCGTGCGCGTTTCGGCGCCGGAAGGCTCGATCCTCAATGCGCCGCGGCCATGCGCCGTCTCCGCGCGCCATACGGTCGGGCAAATGCTCCCCGATGTGGTGCTCGGCGCGCTGGCGAAAGCCGTCCCCGATCGCGCGCCGGCGGAGGGCGCGTCCTGTCTTTATCTGCCCGTCCTCCTCGGCGGACCGGGAATCGGCGGCGGCGAGAGCTTTGTCATCAACCCGTTTTACACCGGCGGCACGGGCGCGCGGCCCCATAAGGACGGTCTTTCCTGCACGGCCTTTCCTTCGGGCGTCAAAAACACGCCGGTCGAGATCAACGAAGCCACGGCGCCCGTCATCATGTGGAGAAAGGAGTACAGGCCCGATTCCGGCGGCGCGGGCGAATATCGCGGCGGTCTCGGTCAGGTGATGGAGTTCGAGCATGCCGAAGGGCGCGCCATGGCGGTTTCGAAAATGTTTGAGCGGACGAAATTTCCCGCCCGCGGGTCTCAGGGCGGGGGCGACGGCGCGCTCGGCGCAGCGCGACTCGATGACGGAACCGTCTTGCGCGGCATGGGACGCGATATCATTCCTGCCGGTCGCCGACTCATCGTCGAAACGCCGGGCGGCGGCGGCAAGGGCGCGCCCGCCGCAAGGCCGCGCGACAAGCTCGAGGAGGATATCCGCGCCGGATTTGTGAGCGAGGAGGGCGCGCGCCGCGACTACGCCTTCCTTTGCGATAAGACGCCAAATTGATCCGCGCAGCGTCGCCCTTCCGCGCGTTTTCGCCCCGTCTCGGCCCCAGTCTGGACAATCGCGCTAAAACTCTGATTTTCCATGCATTCACGTTGCGCTGCGAATTTGGCTCCCGCCGCCGCTCCGGCATTGCCTTGGCGCGGCGCCCCGGACTAGACCCTCATCTCCGTAGACGGCGTTCGCTGTTTTCCGCCGCGCGGGGTCAGCGCCGCCGACAGAAAATAATCAGGCCGTTCCCCTCGACGGCTTTCGGGAGTTTCGCATGAGCAAGGCCAAGCCTCTAAGTCTTTACGTTCCCGAGCCGCAATGCCGGCCCGGCGAAACGCCGGACTTTTCGGGTTTCATCGTGCCGAAAGCGGGCGCGGTGCGCCGCCCGGATATCGATGTCGCGCCGGCCGAGATCCATGATCTCGCCTACTCGATTATCCGGGTTCTGAACCGGGAGGGCGAGGCTGTCGGTCCGTGGGCCGAACAGTTGAGCGACGAAGAAGCGCTGGAAGGCTTGCGCAATATGATGAAGGTGCGCGCCTACGACGCGCGCCTTTTGATGGCGCAGCGCCAGGGCAAGACGTCCTTTTACATGCAAAGCCTCGGGGAGGAGGCGATCGCCTGCGCCTTCCAGAAGGCGCTGAAGCCGGGCGACATGAATTTCCCGACCTATCGGCAGCAGGGCCTTCTCATCACCTCCGGCTATCCGATCGTCGACATGATGAACCAGGTCTATTCCAACGCCAGGGATCCGATGGCGGGCCGGCAATTGCCGGTGATGTATTCATCGAAGAAACACGGTTTCTTCACGATCTCCGGCAATCTGGCGACGCAATTCGTTCAAGCGGTCGGCTGGGCGATGGCGTCGGCCATCAAAGGCGACACGAAGATCGCCGCAGGCTGGATCGGCGACGGCGCGACGGCGGAATCCGATTTCTACGCCGCGATGGTGTTCGCCTCGACCTATCACGCGCCCGTCGTTCTGAACGTCGTCAACAATCAATGGGCGATATCGACCTTTCAGGGGATTGCGCGCGGCGACGCGCCGACTTTCGCCTCGCGCGGCCTCGGTTTCGGCATGCCTTCGCTGCGGGTCGACGGCAATGATTATCTGGCGGTCTATGCGGTCTCGAAATGGGCGATAGACCGGGCGCGTTCCGGTCACGGCCCGACATTGATCGAGCATGTGACCTATCGCGCCGGCGCGCATTCGACTTCGGACGATCCGTCGGCATACAGACCAAAGGACGAGGTCACGGCCTGGCCCCTCGGTGATCCCGTGGAGCGCCTCAAAGCCTATCTGATCAAGAAGGGCGCATGGTCCGAAGAACGCCATGCGCAGGCGAAGGCCCAAATCGAAAGCGAGATGGTGCAGTTCCAGAAAGAAGCGGAAGCGATCGGCACATTGCATTCCGGCTCCGGTCCGTCGGTCCGGGAGATGTTCGAAGACGTTTACAAGGAGACGCCGATTCATCTCAAACGTCAGCGTCAGGAAGCGGGAGTTTGACCATGGCGCGGATGACGATGATCGAAGCTTTGCGCGACGGCCTCGATGTGGCGATGAGCCGCGATGAAAATGTCGTCGTTTACGGCGAGGACGTCGGCTATTTCGGCGGCGTTTTCCGCGTGACGCAGGGTCTTCAGAAAAAATACGGAAAGCAGCGCTGTTTTGACAGTCCGATCAATGAAAGCGGCATTGTCGGCACGGCGATCGGCATGGCGGTTTACGGTCTGCGTCCCTGCGTTGAAATTCAGTTTGCGGATTATGTTTATCCCGCCTACGATCAGATCGTTTCGGAAGCCGCGCGCATTCGATATCGCTCAAACGGCGACTTCACCGTGCCGCTGACGATTCGCATGCCCTCGGGCGGCGGCATTTTCGGCGGACAGACCCATTCGCAGAGCCCGGAAGCGGTCTTCGCGCATGTCTGCGGACTGAAGACGGTGATGCCGTCCAATCCCTACGACGCGAAGGGCCTTCTCATCGCCTCGATCGAGGACGATGATCCGGTCATCTTCCTTGAGCCGAAGCGGCTCTATAACGGCCCGTTCGACGGGCATCACGAGCGACCCGTGACGCCCTGGAAGAAGCATGAGCTCGGCGAGGTGCCTGAGGGTCACTACAGCATTCCGCTCGGCCAGGCGGCGGTGCGCCGGGAAGGCGCGGACGTCACTGTGCTCGCCTATGGAACCATGGTCTTTGTCGCGCTTGCGGCCGCGGAGGAGACGGGGATCGACGCTGAAGTGATCGATCTGCGCACGATCCTGCCGCTCGATCTCGAAACGATCGAGAATTCGGTGAAGAAGACCGGGCGCTGCGTCATCGTGCATGAGGCGACGCGCACTTGCGGCTTCGGCGCGGAATTGATGTCGGTGGTTCAGGAGAGCTGCTTTTATCGCCTCGAGGCCCCGATCATCCGCGTCACCGGCTGGGATACGCCCTATCCGCATGCGCATGAATGGGCGTATTTTCCGGGGCCGGGCCGCGTCGGCGAGGCGCTGAAGAAAGTGATGGAGAGCGCATAATGGGCGAATTCGTCATCAAGCTGCCGGATGTCGGCGAAGGCGTCGCCGAGGCCGAACTGGTCGAATGGTTCGTCGACGAAGGCGCGAATGTGCGCGAGGACGAAGTGCTCGCCGCCGTCATGACCGACAAGGCGACCGTTGAAATTCCGTCTCCGGTCGAAGGCAAGGTCATCTGGCGGGGCGCCAAGATCGGCGAAGTCGTCGCTGTCGGCTCGCCGATCATCCGTCTCGAGGTGGAAGGCGCCGGCAATGTGAAGCCCGGCGAAGCGTCGACGAAAGCGAAGGAAGCGCCGAAGAAAGAATCAAAACCAGCGGCGAAAGCCAAGCCGAATGGCGCCGTTGTTGAGACGAAAGCCTCTCAACCGGTCACCCCCGCGAAAGCAGGGGCCCAGATCGGAGTCAGCGCTGGGTCCCCGCCTGCGCGGGGACGAACGGGGGGAGAGGCTTTGGGCGCGCCGCGCAAGGAAGGCGAAAAGCCGCTGGCTTCGCCGGCGGTGAGAAAGCGCGCGCTCGATGCGGGCGTCGATCTTCGCCGCGTCGCGGGCTCCGGCCCCGCGGGCCGCATCACGCATGAAGACCTCGACGCCTTCATGCAGGGCGGCGGCGGGGCTCCGGGCGGCGCGCGCGCGAGAACGGCCGATACGAGCGTGAAGGAAATTCCGGTCATCGGCATGCGCCGGAAGATCGCCGAGAAAATGGAAACGGCGAACGCGCATATTCCGCACATCACCTATGTCGATGAAGTGGACGTCACGGCTCTGGAAGACCTGCGCGCCAAGCTCAATAAGGAGCGTAGAGACGATCAACCGAAACTCACGATCCTGCCCTTCCTGATGCGGGCGATGGCGCGCGCCATCGCCGAGCAGCCGCAATTGAATTCGCTCTACGACGATGAGGAAGGCGTCGTGCGCCAATATGGCGGCATGCATATGGGGGTCGCCGCGCAAACGGGCGCCGGCCTCGTCGTGCCGGTCGTGCGTCATGTCGAGGCGCGCGGCCTCTGGGATTGCGCGGCTGAGATCGCGCGGCTCGCCGAGGGCGCGCGCGCGGGAACATTGACGCGCGAGGAGCTCACAGGATCGACCATCACGATCACCTCGCTCGGCGCGCTCGGCGGCATCGTCACGACCCCCGTCATCAATTATCCGGAAGTCGCGATCGTCGGCGTCAACAAGATACAGATCCAGCCGAGATGGGACGGCGCGGCGTTCGTTCCGCGCAAGGTGATGAATCTCTCTTCGAGCTTCGATCATCGCATCATCGACGGCTGGAACGCCGCCGTCTTCGTTCAGAAGATCAAGGGGCTCCTGGAGAACCCCGCGGCAATTTTCATTGAGGATTGACGCCAGCCGATTTGGCGGCGCTGACTGACAAAGCGGCGAGGGAATTCGCGAAACATCAATGACCAAAGAACACCACTGCAAACTTCTCGTCATCGGCGCCGGGCCCGCGGGCTATGTCGCGGCGATTCGCGCCGGGCAATTGGGGCTCGATACGATCATCATTGAATCGAATGCTCTTGGCGGGACCTGCCTCAATGTCGGCTGCATTCCCTCGAAGGCGATCATTCACGCCGCAGACGAATTCGCGAAGGCGCAGCATTTCGCCGGCAAGTCGCCTCTCGGCATTGCGGTCAAAACGCCGGCGATCGACCTCAAGAAAACCGTCGCCTGGAAGGACGCCATCGTGAAACGGCTGACGACCGGCGTCGGCGGTCTTTTGAAGAAGTCGAAAGTGCGCGTCCTTGCCGGCTGGGCGACATTCAAGGACGGCAAGACTGTCGAGGTCAAAACGAAAGACGGCGCCGAGATCGTCCGGGCCGAGAATGTGATCATTGCGACCGGCTCCGTTCCCGTGGAATTGCCGTTCCTGCCTTTCGGCGGAAACGTCATCTCCTCGACCGAAGCCCTGTCGCTCGATGCGCCCCCGAAAAATCTCGTGGTCGTCGGCGCCGGCTATATCGGGCTCGAACTCGGCATCGCCTACGCCAAGCTCGGCTCGAAAGTGACCGTAGTGGAAGCCTTGCAACGCATTCTGCCGCTCTATGACAATGAGCTGACGCGGCCCGTCGCCAAGCGCATGAAGGCGCTCGGCATGCATGTTCATCTTGGCGCGAAAGCGAAAGGGCTCGGCAAGGGCGGCAAGGAACTGGTGATCGAGGTCGACGGCAAGGAGGAAACGCTTCCCGCAGACAAGATTCTCGTCACGGTCGGCCGCAAGCCGCTGACCGAAGGCTGGGGCCGGGAGGAACTCGTCCTCGACATGGATGGCCGATTCATCAAGATCGACGATCAGTGCCGCACCTCGATGCGCGGTATTTACGCCATCGGGGATGTCACCGGCGAACCGATGCTCGCTCATCGCGGCATGGCGCAGGGCGAGATGGTCGCCGAGATCATCGCCGGCGAGAACCGTCGCTGGAACAAGGCGGCGATACCGGCGGTCTGCTTCACCGATCCGGAAATCGTTTCGGTCGGGCTGTCCCCCGACGAGGCGAAGGCCGCGGGGCATGAGATCAAGACAGCGCTTTTCCCGTTCACCGCCAATGGCCGCGCCATGACCATGGAGGCCGAAGACGGTTTCGTTCGCGTCGTCGCCCGCGCCGACAATCATCTGATCCTCGGCGTGCAGGCGGTCGGCGGCGGCGTCGCAGAACTTTCCGCAGCGTTCGGACTCAGCATTGAAATGGGCGCGCGTCTTGAGGACATAGCGGGCGTGATCCACGCTCATCCGACGCAGAGCGAAGCATTCCACGAGGCCTCTTTGAGAACGCTCGGACATGCCCTCCACATCTGAGGGCGGCAAGAAGACAAGGAAGACGAAGCGCGCGCCGGCGACCATCGGCTGGCGGGAGTGGGCGGCTTTTCCGGCGCTCGGCGCCGAGCGCATCAAGGCGAAAATCGATTCCGGCGCAAAGACGTCGGCCATCCACGCTTTCAAGGTCAAGGTGGTCCGGCGCGCGGACGGGGAATGGGCGGAGTTCCGGCTTCATCCCCTGCAAAAAAGCAAGACTCCCGAAATCAAATGCGCGGCGCCGATTGTTGACAGACGCCGCATCCGGAGTTCAAACGGCGCTGTCGAGGAGCGTATCATCATCAGAACGATGCTTCGCCTTGGCGCGCGCGAATGGCCGATCGAGCTGTCGCTCGCCAAGCGCGACGAAATGGGTTTCCGGCTATTGCTCGGACGAAGCGCCATTCGCAGGAGATTCGTTATTGATCCGGGCGCGTCGTTTTTGCTCGGCAAGTAGAACATTTTTCGGGGTCTTCCATGAAACTGGCGCTGATGTGCCGAAACGCCGAACTTTATTCGCACAAGCGGATCGTCGAGGCGGCTGAGGCGCGCGGGCATGAGATCGAGGTGGTCGACCACCTGCGCTGCTATATCAATATCACCTCGCACCGTCCTTCTGTGCGCTATCAGGGACGCGATTTGCCGAAATACGACGCCGTTATTCCGCGTATCGGGGCGTCGGTGACGTTTTACGGAACCGCGGTGCTGCGCCAGTTCGAAATGATGGGCGTTTATCCGGTGAATGAGTCCGTCGCCATTTCGCGCTCGCGCGACAAATTGCGAAGCCTGCAATTGCTCGCGCGCAAGGGGGTGGGCTTGCCGGTCACCGTTTTCGCGCACCGGACAAGCCAGGCGCCGGAGATTCTCGAGATGATCGGCGGCGCGCCGGTCGTGATCAAGCTGCTGGAGGGCACGCAGGGCATCGGCGTCGTGCTCGGCGAAACGGCCCGATCGGCGGAGTCGATCATTCAGGCCTTCGGCGGGGTCAACACCAACATCCTCGTGCAGGAATTCATCAAGGAGGCTGGCGGGGAGGATATCCGTTGCCTTGTCGTCGGCGGCAAAGTCGTCGCGTCCATGCGCAGGAAAGGCAAGGAGGGCGAGTTCCGCTCCAATCTGCATCGCGGCGGCGTCGCCGAGAAGATCGCCATCACGCCGGCGGAGCGGTCGACGGCGCTCTCGGCGGCGAAAGCCATGGGCCTCAATGTCTGCGGCGTCGACATGCTGCGCTCAAACCACGGCCCCGTCGTCATGGAGGTGAATTCTTCGCCCGGCCTTGAAGGCGTCGAGAAGGCCACCGGCGTCGACGTCGCCGGCAAGATCATCGAATTCATCGAAAAGAACGCCAGGCCCGATAAGACGAAGACCAGGGGAAAAGGCTGACGCCTCAGCCCCAAACCTCGCCGAACAGCCGAAGCCAGTTTCGCCCCATGATCTTTTCAATGCGGGCGTTTGAATGCCCGCGCGCGGCGAGCATGGCGGCGAGCTTCCTGTACTTCTCCGTTCCCTGAAGGTCGGGGATCAGGGGCACGATGTCGCCGGATTCTCCGGGCGCGGAGACCCCGCGTTTGGCGCGCTCGGCGACTTCCTTGCGGGTCGCCTCGTAATAGGCCGGCATGTCGTCGATCTGCGTCACCGGATTGTCGCAGCCGATGCCGACATGGTTTTCGCCGGCGACGTTTACGGCGTGTTCGATATGGCGGACCACGTCCTCGGCCATGGGCTGCGCGCCGACTTTGAGAAAGGGCATGAAATAGATCCCCGCGACGCCGCCCTTGTCGGCAAGCCTGCGCAGCGCCTCGTCGGAAACGTTGCGCGGCAGGTCTGCGAGGGCGCGGCAGCCCGTATGGCTGATCGCCAGCGGGCGCGTCGCGGCGGCGAGCGCGTCGTCGATCGTTTTCGTGCCGCCATGGCTCAGATCGACCAGCACCCGTTTTTCCTCGAGCCGCGCGATCGTCTGGCGGCCGAAGTGCGAGAGCCCTGTGTCCTGCGCCGCCATCGCCGCGCCGCAGCCGATCGGATAACAATTGTTGTAGGTGAGCTGGATGACCTTCACGCCGAGATTGGCGAAGACATCGACGCGGCGAAGATCGTCGCCGAGCTGCAGCGCGTTCTGAAAGCCGTAGATGACGCCGATGCGATGCGACTTCCGCGCCTCCAGAATGTCGTCCGCCGTAAAGACCTTGAGCAGCTTCTTCGAATTGGCGCGGATCAGCCCGTCCCAATGCGCGATGTCGTCGACCGAGCGCTCGAAAGGATCCGCCGCGCCGGCGACGTAGCCGAGCGTCAGGTTGAAAGCGGTCAGACCCGAGGCGAGGGCGTCGCGCAGGCCGCGCTCGCTCAAGGGCGCGTCGTCGGCGGCGAAGGGGTCGGGGGTTTCCGGCGCGTCCTTCTTCGGATTGGGATCGCCGATCCCGCCGAGATTGTCGATGATGAGCCCCGCGAACGGCCTCGCCTTCGCCGCGGCGCGGCCCCCGCCCAGCGCCACGGCCGCGCTTGCACCCGCGAGCCCGGCGAGAACCGACCGGCGTCCCGCGCAAAATCGGCCCTTGATGGAATCGGACATCGGCCCCTCCCTCGGCGCAAAACGTAATCGGGCCGCCGCGCGCCCGCAACGCGCCCGGCGGCGCTTTTCATCGCGGAAAGAGCGGGCTATACGGCGGCCTCCCGCCCCATCGGGCGACAGCGCTGCGGTAGCTCAGTGGTAGAGCACTCCCTTGGTAAGGGAGAGGTCGAGAGTTCAATCCTCTCTCGCAGCACCATTTCCCAGAGCCTTCTTGACCGGGCGGGACCGGCGATTATGGTCCGCCGCCATGTCGGAACAGGACAACAGGCGCGGCGGCGCCGCGCCCGGCGATGGCCCCGAAAGCGCCGCAATGGGGCCGGAAGCGACGCCCAAAAACGCCCGCAAGCAGGATAAAGAGGCGCGACTGGCCGCCGCGCTGCGCGAAAATCTTCGTCGGCGCAAGGCGGCGCAGAGGAAAGAACAGGATTAGATGGACAGGCTGGCGATTATCGGCGGCAGACCGCTCTTCGGCGAGATCGCCATCAGCGGCGCGAAGAACTCCGCGCTGAAAGTCATGGCGGCGTCCCTGCTTACGGACGAGACGCTGACCATCACCAATGTGCCGCGTCTCGCCGACGTCGACATGCTGCTGAAGCTTCTCGAGCGGCATGGCGTCGAAGCGGCGTTCGAGGGATCGCGGCTTGAACTGACGGCGGCGGCGATTACGTCGACGGAAGCGCCGTATGATCTCGTGCGCAAGATGCGCGCCTCGTTCAATGTGCTCGGACCGCTGGTCGCGCGCGAGGGCAAGGCGCGGGTCTCCCTGCCGGGCGGCTGCGCCATCGGGGCCCGGCCTGTCGACCTGCATCTCAAAGCGCTGTCAGCGATGGGCGCCTCGATCGACCTTGACGAAGGCTATGTCGTCGCCGAGGCGAAGAACGGACTTCACGGCGCGAAGATCGATTTTCCCTTCGTGTCCGTGGGCGCGACGGAACACGCCATGCTAGCTGCGACGCTCGCGCGCGGCCGCACGGTGCTCGCGAATGCGGCCTGCGAGCCGGAGATCGGCGACCTCGCCGACTGTCTCGTCGCCATGGGCGCGCGAATCGAGGGCGCGGGATCCTCGACGATTGAAATCGAGGGCGTCGACCGTCTGCGGGGCGCGCATCATGAAGTGCTGCCGGATCGCATCGAAACCGGCGCCTATGCGATGGCGGCGGGCGTCGCCGGCGGCGAACTCCTGTTGAGAAACGGACGTCTCGATCTTCTGGGAGCGGCTGTCGGCGCGCTGGAGGAAGCGGGCCTGTCGATCGCGGAGGCCGAAGGCGGAATCCGGGTCAAGCGCGCCTGTGATCGCTGCCGCGCAGTCAACATCGTGACTCAGCCCTTTCCGGGCTTTCCGACCGATCTTCAGGCGCAGTTCATGGCTCTGATGGCGACAGCGGAGGGCGCCTCGCAGATCAAGGAGACGATCTTCGAAAACCGGTTCATGCATGCGCCCGAACTCGCCCGCATGGGCGCAAGCATTTCCGTCGACGGACAGACGGCGACAGTGAGGGGAGTCAAACGTCTGAAAGGCGCGCCTGTGATGGCGACGGATCTGCGGGCGTCGATGAGCCTCGTTCTCGCGGGCCTCGGCGCGGAGGGCCAGACGATCATAAACCGCGTCTATCATCTTGACCGCGGCTTCGAGCGCCTGGAAGAAAAACTGCAAGCATGCGGCGCTCTGATCGAGCGCGTCAGCGGATAGGGGAGGCTGGGCGTGCCGGGGCCGAAGGATTACAAGCCGCTCCGCCTGATGGCGGCCGACGAAGAAGATCTTGCGGTGATGTCTGCTTGCCTGCAGGACGCCGTTGCAAAGATCGGAGATTTCGCCTGGCTGCCGAACGAGCGGCGCTTCGCATTTGTTGCGAACCGATTTCTCTGGGAAATCGCCGGTGAGCGCGATTCAGGCCCGTTCTGGCGAGTTCGGGTCGGCACGCACTTCGACGATGTGAAGTCCGTCAAGCACGTCAACATGAAGACCGATGTGAAGGACGCGGTTGTCGAACTGCTGGCGATGAGAGTCGAGCCGGGAGATGACGGCGCCGGCGCGATAATTCTCGATTTTGCGGGCGGCGGCGCAATACGCCTTGAAGTCGACGCCGTGAATTGCGAGATGCGCGATCTTACAGATCCCTGGCGAACGCCCTCGAAACCGGAACACAAGGGTTAGCAGCAGATTGTCGCGGCCTCGAGCCCGTGCAATCGGCCGGATCAGTTCCTATCTTTGCGTTTGCGGGGCGAGGCGCACGATGCGCGCAATCGATGAGGCACGCTATGAAGATCATCCCGCTTTCGGCCGCTCTCCTTCTGTGTTCGGCGAGCGTGGCGTCCGCGAGGCAAGCGAGCCCGCAAGAGGCCAGCAAATCGGCGCGGGCGGACACGCATATGGCGGTGGAAGAGCCTGAGAAGCTCTCGGGCGTCTCTATCCTTATGCCATCCGACCCGAACGCGAAACCGCCGGATATTTCAATCGCGTTCAATGGCAAGAAACTCGATTATCACGACTCGTCGCCGGGTTTGAGCGCCAAGCCCGATGTTTCAATGCCCACGGATTCAGCGCCCAATGGCGGGTGAGCACGCTAGAATCCGTAAGTCAGGTTGAGCCGCAGCAGCGTGTCCGCGTTTTTGCGCGCGTCTGGCGGGTTCGTTTCGTAGTGATATAGAAATGAAATGCCTGTCGACAGCGTATCCGTGAACGCCGTCGACAGCGTCGTTTTTGAAACGAGCGTCGTTGTCGGCGTTGTCCAGGTTGCATTGAAGTCTTGTTCGAACTTCACTCCATCGCGGATGAGCCAGTCAAATTCGGTCGCTCCGTAAAAGGCGGCGTAGCTGTCGACGGCGTGGGAATTGTCGATGGGGGCGTACTGATAACCCGGCCCGCCTTCCAGTTTGAACGCAATCTCCTTGGACTTGGCGAACCAGTGCCCGAATCCAAGACCGCCGAATAATCGATAGTCGAAGCCGGAAAATGCGTCTTCGTCATAGGAAAAGCGGCCATAGGCGAAAGTGCGCTCGTCAAATGCGACATCCAGTTTATAGGCTGCCCCCCAGCGTTGCTGCGTCTCTGCGCCGTTAGACCGGCCGTAGTCAAAATAGGCCGAGATATTATGGGTGTACGAACCGACCGGTCTTTTCGCCTCAATATCAAGTCCCGCCGCCGAGTTATGTGAGTTTCCCGAGGCGACGACGCCGGAAGCGCTCACCTTTCCTGTCCAGTCGCCAAGACTGAGGAATTTCGGAGGGGGCGCCGGGGCGAGTTCCTGGTCAGCCGTCTTGACGGGCGGAATCTCAGGTTTGGCGGCCATATCGCGATCGCCGACCACGACGACCGGCGCAAGCTTGTCCTCGAGAGACTGGGCGTAGGCCGATATCGCGTCGGCGGCGTCCGGGTAGACAATCGTGGCCGCATTTGCGACGGCCGACACCTGTACGAGGTCCTGCGACTGGAAGGCCGCGTCAAGCATCGCGCGCGCGGCCGGGGGGATCGTCGGCGGACTGGGCTCTTCTGCTGAGGATGAAACGGCGTAAATGGAGCAAAGCAGCGCGACACAACAAATTCGAAGCAAAACGGGCCTCCATCCGAGAACGTCCCTAGCGATAAGTCATTTCTCTCGAAGGCCCAAGCCCTGCAGCTATCCGGTGACGGTTCGCCCGGCGGAGGCTAGAACGAACGACACGACCGCTTGAGGCTTATGACGGACGCCGGCGACCACGATCCGAATTCCAGAATCGTCAAGATCGAGCTTGACGAGCGATCGCTCGCCCGCGCGACCGCGGATATCGAGCATGAGCGAAAGGTCGCCGTTTACGACTTGCTGGAGGAGAACTATTTCGAGCCCGAAGGCGGCGGCGCTGGCCCGTTCGAATTATATTTGTCGATTGTCGAACGGCGTCTCGTTTTCGACGTGCGTCGTCAGGGCGGAGAGAAGATCGGGCAGGTTCACTTGTCGCTCACGCCGTTCAGAAAGATCATCAAGGACTATTTTATGCTCTGTGAGAGCTATTACGACGCCATCCGCAATGCGGCGCCGGCGCAGATCGAGACAGTCGATATGGCCCGGCGCGCGATGCACAACGAAGGGTCTGAGATTTTGTGCGAGCGCCTCAAGGACAAAATCAAGCTCGATCGGAACACGGCGCGCCGGCTCTTCACGCTGCTATGCAGCTTTCATATGCGATAGGCGGGCCCAAGGATGAAATCGGTTCTCTTCGCCTGCAATATGAATTCGGTGCGCTCGCCGATGGCGGCGGCGCTTCTTCGGGCGCAGGCGCGGGGCCGCGTGAACGTGGATTCGGCCGGCGTTTATGAGGGGGCGCTTGATCCCTTCGTCGCGGTCGTCCTCGGAGAAATCAACGTGCCGCTCGACGAGCATGAGCCTAAGCCGATGCGCGCGCTGGACCTGGCCAAATTCGACCTTGCGGTGGCCTTGACCCCGGAGGCGGCCGAGGAGGCTCGCCGCCTTATGGCCCGAGAGCGCGTCGAATACTGGCCGACGGAGAATCCGACCGATTCCTATGGCGGGCGTGACGAAATCCTGGCGGCCTACCGCCGGGTGCGCGACGACCTGCGTCGAAAGCTCGCCCAGCGATTCCCCGATCTCTATGAAAAGCCTTGATTTTAGGCCGCAGCGCGACCATTTTCCGGCGTCCGGTCCGCCGTCCTGGGGATCACGCGAGTTGAGGAGCGAATGGCGAAAGAAGAACTGCTCGAGTTTGAAGGCACGGTGGAGGAATTGCTGCCGAACGCGACGTTTCGCGTGAAACTCGAAAACGGACATCAGATCGTCGCTCATACCGCCGGCAAGATGCGCAAGAACCGCATCCGCGTGCTCGCCGGCGATAAGGTGCTCGTGGAAATGTCGCCCTACGATCTGACGAAAGGGCGCGTCACCTACCGTTTCCGATAGAGGGCGGGCGTTGCGCGCGCCCTTGATTCTCGCAAGCGCGAGCCCGCGGCGCAGAGATCTCCTCGCGCAGATCGGCGTAACGCCGGACGAAATTGTCGCAGCAGAGATCGATGAGACGCCGGAGCCCGGCGAGGCGCCGCGCGCGCACGCTGCGCGGCTGGCGCGCGCCAAGGCGGTCCCGATCGCCCGCCTCCGTCCGGGCGCATTCGTTCTGGCGGCCGACACCGTTGTCTGTTGCGGGCGGCGCATTCTTCCGAAAGCGGAAGATGAGGCGACGGCGCGGGGCTGTCTTGAGCTGCTGTCCGGACGCGCGCATCGCGTTTATACGGGCGTCGCGCTCGCCGGACCTGGAGACGACCTTCGGGCGCGGCTCGTTGAGACCCGGGTGAGAGTGAAGCGTCTTTCCGGCGCTGAGATCGACGGCTATGTCGGGAGCGGCGAGTGGCGCGGAAAGGCCGGCGGATATGCGATCCAGGGTCGGTTCGGCGCGTATGTGGTTTCGATCATAGGCTCCTATTCGAACGTTGTCGGCCTGCCGTTGTTTGAAACGCACGCGCTGCTCAGCGGCGCAGGCTGGCGCGCGCCGTGACTCGGCGGCTGCTCATCGAATGCGGCTCGGCCGAAACCCGGGCGGCGCTCATCGTCGGCGAAGACGTCACTCGATTTTGGTTCCTTCCCGCGCGCGGGGATGAAACTCTCCATCGCCAGGTCGCCGCCGGGGAAATTGTCGTCGGGCGGGTACGGACGGTAGCGAAGCCTCTCGACGGCGCGTTTGTCGATATTGGCGATGTCCGCGAGGCGTTTCTTCCGTTACGGGGCGGGAAGGCCGTTGAGGGAGAAAAGGCGATCTTTCTCGTCCGGCGCCCGGCCTTGGGATCCAAGGGCGCGGTTCTTTCGCGCAATTGGAAACAAAGATTGGCTCCTGAGATCGGGCGGGCGCTAGAAGCCGAAGCGGCGCGCAAGGACGATCCGGGAAGGCTCGGCCCCGCCATGGATCCCGCCCTCCAGGCTTTCGGCTGCGCGAGTTCGAGGACTTCGAGCGATATCGAAATCGTGGTCGACGCACGCGACGCGGCCGGTCTGTTCGGCGGCGCCGGCGCGGTCATCACATTTGAGGATGCGCCGTTCGAGAAATTTGGGGCGGATGAAGCGTTGGAAGCCGCGCTCGACCGGGCGGCGCCCTTGCCGGGCGGCGGAAGGCTCCTCTTCGATGAGGCGGAAGGGGCGACCGTCGTCGATGTCGATTCCGGCGCGGCGGCGGGAGGAGGACGAGAAGGACTCAACGACCAAACGAACGCCGCCGCCGCCGCGCGGCTTTTCAAGGAGCTGTCCCGGCGCGCCATCGGCGGGAGGGTCATCGTCGACTTTCTGCCGCCATCAAATGCGGGAGCGCGGCGGCGTCTGCTCCAAGCGCTCGACCAAGCCCGCAAAGACGTATTCGACTGCCGTTTCGGCAAGCTCGCCGCTGACGGCCTGTTCGATCTGACTGCGCCGCGTGAGCGCCTGTCGCTCCTCGAACATTCGACCGAGTCGGCCGGCGCCCGCTGGGTCCGGCCCGGACGTCGTTTGACCCTGGATTGGCGCGCCAAGGCGGCCGTGCGGGCGTTGGAAGCGCGCTTGCGCGCACGACCATCAGCAAGCTTCGTTCTGTTTGCCGAGCCTGAAATCGCGGCGTATCTGGAGGACAGGCCGCAGTGGATGACGCGCATTTCGGCGCGCTACGGCGCTCGCTTCGCCATGCGGCGAGATCAAAACATGAGGGAGCCGGGATTTGACGTCGCCGAACAGAATGAGCGAACCGCGCGGGACTTGCCCGATCTGTCATAAGCGGGCGGCGGACGCCTATGCTCCGTTCTGCTCCAAGAGGTGCGCCGATATCGATCTCCATCGCTGGCTTTCCGAAGGCTATGCATTGCCGGCGAGCGAAGACGATGATTCCGTGCCGGACGGGACGGAACCCGACAGCGGTTAATACTGCTTCAAAATTCGGTTTCTCAAAAACTGGCTTGTTTCTTGACTGGAAGCAGTCGCCAGCAGTTGGCTTTGCATATTTATAAAGAATAAGGGTAAGATCATCCGCAAATTGCTCGCGCGTTATTTGGTATCCTGAATTTTCACATCCTATGATTGTGGGAATCAAGATCTAGATGTGATAACATTCAAGACCAAAGGTCGCTGCAAGGGGGAGCCGATGCAAGCACCGGGATCGAATGTCGGGCGGACCTACGATTTGTGCGGAGTGGAACTTAAAGCCTGCCCGCGGCTCCTTCGTCGCGGAGGCGCTGTTGGGTAAGCAACAAAATGGCGCAAGGCGCCCACGGCCGCCCCGCAAACTTACTCGTAATGAAGAGATTGTGCTCGAGACCTTGCGAGGGGCCGCTCTGCCTCTGAAGGCTTACGACATCCTCGAGCAGACACGCGCGCTCGGGCTGAAAGCGCCAATGAGCATTTATCGCGCTCTGGCGAGTTTGACGCGCCGGCGGCTCGCACATCGTCTGGCCAGCCTCAACGCCTATGTCGCCGCTGAAGGCGGCGGCGGCGACGGCATCGGCACGGCGTTTCTGATTTGCCGGCGCTGCGGGCGGGCCCGCGAACACCTGATCGACAGCCGCGTCTTGCGGGATCTGCTCGCATGCCCGGATTTTGCGTTTGATGAAGTATTTTTGGAGGCGATAGGCCACTGCGCCGATAGCTGCGAAAACTAGATCCGCCTGCTTCCTGCGGAAACAGGCGGAAAGCGTTCGCCGGCAGTCATTCTCGAACCGCGACTATTCTGAGGACTTGCCGCGAACGAGTAGGGCGAATGCCCGATTTTCATTTTCGTCGAGCTTGTTGTCCATATTGACGTCCGCACGCTCAAAGTCCTTGAGAAGTCCGCTCAGATATTGCTTGAGCGTGACCGTTTTCTTGCCGCCGCTCATCGAGGCGAACGCTTTTTCCGGCGCCGCCGAATCGGATGCGGCATTCGCTGCAATTTCATCTCCCTGCGCATAATCTTCTTGCGCGGCTGCGCCGGCGGGGGGAGGGTTCGCTGCGGCGTATGCAACGAATTCGGCTTGATCGATTTTTCCGTCGCCATTGGCGTCAGCCGCCTTGAAATCGGCGGCGCCGAAGTTTTTGACATCGTCCTTTGTTATCACGGATGTAATGTCCGGCGCCGGATTGGGCTGGCTGGCGTTCTCCGGCGATGGTTGCGTCATCGCGCCGGCGAGCTCGTCAGTCGGATTGCCGGACGTCGTATCTTGCGCCAGGGCGGCGCTCGCCGCCAAGGCCAGTGTGGATGCCGCGATTAGAATGCGATTCATCATTCTCTCCTCGTCAAGGGTCATTCACGCCGTTTTGGGAGAATCGGCGTTGATGAGCGGAGGGTGAAATAAGAGGGCGACGAGGTGTAGTTAAGCCTTATTCATGACAGTTTCTTCACGGAGCAAGGGGCGAGCCCAAACGATGAATCGCATGAAATCTCGCTCATGCAGAATCAAACATTGCGCGCAGATCGACCGAAGAGCGTTCGCCAATATCCTTATAAGTTTTCTCGATCCAGGAATCTGCGATTTTTCGGCCCCGCTCCTTTAGCTCCTGAAGAAACGCCCATTCGACATTAAACTTGCTTGCAATGGACAAATCCAGAAGCGCTTCGTCGCTGCGTACGGAGTGAATATGGATATTGCGCAGCCGGTCTCGATGCTCGTCTTTAAGCCAATTCTCATCAAGCAGCTTGTGCACAAAAGCGATGGCCCGCAATTCGCGCAGGAGCGACGAATTAAAACTGATTTCATTGATGCGGTTGAATATCTCGGGCGCTGTACTCGGAACGTCGCTGCGATTCAGCGGATTTACATGAACAATAACGATGTCGCGCGATTCGGATTCGTAGAAGAACGGAAACAACGGCGGGTTCCCCATATAGCCTCCGTCCCAGTAATATTTCCCGTCGATTTTGACGGCCTGATACAGGAACGGCAGGCAGGTTGATGCGCACACGACATCAACAGAGGCGTCCGATGTGCGAAAAATATGCACTTTGCCTGTCTTAACGTTCGTGGCGGACAAAAAAAGTTTGTAACGATCACATTTTCGCAGCTCTTCAAAATTTATGCAGCGATTAAGAACTTCTTTCAGCGGATTAAAGTTCAGCGGGTTGAACTGATAAGGTGAATAGATCCGCGTGAATGCGTCGAATATTTTATAGCCAATCGAATTCTCAACGTTGAAACGGCCAAGAATCATATCAAGCGGGCTTCTCTTGACCGGATTGAAAATCCAGCCCACTTCGCTGATTGTTCGCCAAACCTCCTCTAGCTTCGCGCGGGCCGGGACTGCGCCGCCAAGATGCAGACCGTAGGCAAGCGCGACGGCGTTGACTGCGCCGGCGCTTGCGCCCGAAATTGAATCAATATCGATACGGTCGTCCTCAAGAAGACGGTCAAGGACCCCCCAGGTGATCGCCCCGTGCGCGCCGCCGCCTTGGAGCGCGAAGTTGATTTTTTTGCGCTTTGTCACGAATGATCGTTCAATGCGCCACCCAACCGCCGTCGATTGAAAGGGCGGCCCCGGTGATTTGGGCGGCGGCGTCTGTGGTCAGATAACAGGCGAGCGCGGCGACTTGCTCGACAGTGACGAATTGCTTCGTAGGTTGGGCGGCCAGCATGATCTTTTGAACGACTTCCTCTTCCGTCATGTTATTCGCCTTCGCCTGATCGGGAATTTGCGCTTCGACGAGCGGCGTTTTCACATAGCCCGGACAGATTGCGTTGCACGTAACGCCGTATTGGGCGCCCTCGAGCGCGACCGTTTTCGTAAGGCCGACAATGCCATGCTTGGCCGCGACATAGGCCGACTTGAAGGGCGACGCCACCAAACCATGGGCGGAGGCGATATTAATGATCCGGCCGAATTTGTTCTCTTTCATTGCGGCGAACGCGGCTTTGATCGTGTGAAATGCGGAGGACAGATTGATTGCGATAATCGCGTCCCACTTTGCGTCCGGGAAGTCCTCAATCGGCGACACATGCTGGATTCCGGCGTTGTTTACGAGGACGTCGACAGCCCCGAACGCCTCCGCCGCTTCTTCGACCATGCCGGCGATTTCAGCTGGCTTCGTCATGTCGGCGTCGTTATAGCGCGCCTTCACTCCGTGCTTCTCCTCCAGACCCGCGCGGAGTTTCTCGATAGCGTCGCGGTCGCCGAAACCGTTCAGCATCACGTTCATCCCTTCGGCCGCAAAAGCGGTGGCGATGGCTTCGCCGATGCCGCTGGTGGAGCCTGTGACAATGGCGCTGAGACGCTTTGGCATGGAAATTCTCCTCTTGGATGGTGTGGTGCGCTGCACAATAGGCTCGGCGCTCATCGGCGGCAAATTGTGAAGCGCGACCGTATGGCGCACCAGGCTTTCGGGGGGCTAGAATGCGTCTCGGCTCACCGGGAGAGCAATCGTCATGAAATTATGGGCGGCCCGCGGGAGCATTCTTTTCGTTCTTTTCGGCGCGTCGCCGGCGGCCGCTCAAATGGCCGTGACAACGCTCGGCGCCAGCGACGCGGCCGCCTGCTATGAACAGGCTCGCAGCGATTTCGGGCGTGACACGGCTCCGTGCGACAGGGCCTTGGCCAGCGTCTCGCTGTCGCAAGGCGATCGCAAGCGCACGCTTGTGAACCGCGGGATCATAGAGAATCGAAATCGAGACCTGGCTGCGGCGATAGAGGACTTCGATGCGGCGCTCAGGATCGATTCTGGCCTTGGCGAAGCGGTCGTCAACCGGGGCAACAGCCATTTTCTCGCCGGACGGCTTGATCAGGCGTTGGCTGACTATAAAGCGGCGCTGGAGCTTGGCGTCTCTAAACCTTGGGCCGCATGGTACAATATCGGGCTGGTTTATGAGGCGAAAAATGAGCGCTCAAAGGCGCGCGACGCCTATGAACGCGCCCTCAAGTTAAATCCCGATTTCGAATTGGCGAAAGCGCGGCTCCGCAAGATCGATCTTCAGAGCGATCGATAACCGGCGCCGTTCGACAGCGTTCAACGACAGTGACGCCGCACGCCTGTGCGCGCCGGCTAGGCGAAACACTCTTTCAGGAAGCTCGTGAACGACGCCCATGCGCGGTCAGCCGCAGCCTTGTTATATACGGCGCCGAAGCCCGGATCGTTCATTGCAGGATTGGTGAAAGCGTGCATCGTGTTGCCGAAAGCGAGTAATTGCCAATCGGCTTTCGCTTCGGTCAGTTCCTTCGCCAGCGCGAGAACCGAATCGGGCTTCGCCATAGGATCGTCCCAGCCGTGATAGGCGATGACCTTGGCGTTTATTTTCTTGCCGGCTGTGTTGCCCGGCGGCGTGAAGAGGCCGTGGAATGCGCCGACGCCCTTGATGTCGACTCCTGTTCGCGCAAGGTCGAGAACGCAAAGCCCGCCGAAACAAAATCCCATCCCCGCAACCTTTTTCGCGTCCACTTCCGGGAGGGCTCGCACCACGTCGAGGATGTGTAAAAGGCGAGATTGCAGTTTCGCCCGATCCTCGACAAACGGCGTCATCAGTTTTTGGTTTTCTTCGACGCTCGCGCCGAGCACGCCCTTTCCGTACAGATCTAGCGCAAATCCGGCATAGCCGAGGGCCGCGAGCTTCTTTGCATAGTCGACCTCGAGATCAGACCGCCCCGCCCAGGCGTGAGAGACGAGAACCGCCGGACGCTTGCCAGTCTGCCCGTCGTCAAAGGCGAGCACGCCTTCCAGCAAAGTTCCATCGTGAACATATTCAATTGCACGAGTCTTGATGGTCATCGATCGCTCCTCCTGTACGGCGGCGCCCGCTCCCAGTGTTTATGGGCGCATCGCCAGACCGGCAAGGCGTCTATTCGCCGTGAGCGCCGATCCGGCTGATCTTGAGCGTGTTGGTCTTTCCCGGACGACCGAAAGGGTATCCCGCGAGAATGATAATACGATCGCCGTTAAGCGCGCCATGGTCCCGCGCGATTCTGTCGGCCTTTTCCAGCATTTCATTGAAGTCTGAAATATCTTCGGTGATGACTGGCGCAAGCCCCCAATATAACGCGAGCTTCCGACCGACCTCCCTGCTGGGCGTCGCGGCAAGCACTGCGCAGTGAGGGCGATCTCTCGACAGACGCCGGGCTGTCGAGCCCGTTTTTGTGTACGCGACTGCAAATCTGCAATCGAGGATTTCGGCTATGCGCCGCGCCGAGAGAGAAATCGCATCTGCGGTGGTGAAGTCGGTATCGGGGTCGACCGTCTCTTTGAAACCGCCGGACTCCGGGTCGCTTTCCGTCGCAGCAATGATACGGTCCATGATCGCCGCCGCGGTAGGCGGATGTCGGCCGACCGCAGTTTCCGCCGAGAGCATCACTGCGTCGGCGCCTTGAAACACAGCGGTTGAAACGTCGGACGCTTCCGCGCGTGTCGGCGAAATCGACTCCACCATCGATTCGAGCATATGGGTCGCAACAATGACCGGTTTTCCCGCCGCACGGCAGGCGCGCACGATCCGTCTTTGTATGCCCGGAACCTGTTCTGGCGGAAGTTCGACGCCAAGATCGCCGCGCGCCACCATAACGGCGTCGGAGGCCTCGAGAATTGCATCGAGGCGCTCCACCGCCGACGGCTTCTCGATTTTCGAGATGACGCCGGCGCGTTCGCCGATGATCGCGCGCGCTTCGGCGACGTCCTCAGGCCGCTGCACGAAGGATAGCGCGACAAAATCGACGCCGATCTTAAGCGCGAAAGCAAGATCGGCGCGATCTTTTTCTGTTAAAGCGGAAATTGGAAGTTGGCGTCCGGGCAGGTTGACGCCTTTGCGATTTGTCAGCCGGCCCGGCGTGTCGGCGCGCGCAATCACGGCGGACTTGTCTCTGCCCGTGACTGTCAGTTGCAGTTTGCCGTCGTCCAGCTTCAAAACGTCTCCCGGCTCCAGCACCTGAACCACTTCAGGGTGGGGGACGGGGATGACATCGGGGTCGGAAGACTCGTTCGACAAGACGAGGCGATACTCTTCGCCAAATTTGAGATCGATCCCATCGCCGGCCAGAACCCCGGTGCGTATCTTGGGTCCCTGGAGATCGGCGAATACGGCGATGGGGTCCCCGCTCTCCGCCTCCGTGGCCCGGATAGCCTCGACGATCTGTGCGATCTTGCCGTGATCGCCATGGCTGAAATTAAGCCGGAATACGTCGACACCTGCATGATGGAGCATCCGAAGCATCGATGGCGAGGAACTCGCCGGACCAACGGTTGCGACGATTTTGCAGAAACGGTTTCGCATGGCGGCTCCAAAGTCCGAAAGCGTTCAGAGCCTAGTCGCATTCTCCTGCTTAGGGCTAGACTCCTCCCGCCCGCGCAAGCGCGAACCGCAAGGAGGGGGCGGCGGGATTGATATCCGGCACGCCCTTTCCAGACAGAGGCGGACAGCCGACGGGGCGGAAGGGCAGGGCCGCGGAAGCTTTTCGCGAGACCGCATCTTCGGAACCGTTCGTCGCAATCTAAGCGCTGGCCGCTTGCAAAAGCGGCGACCGAGCATAAACAGAATCGGCCCCCCCTGGCGGGCAGCGATTCAAAATTTCATCTTGAAACAGCTATGAGCGAACCAACAGCTTTACGTTTAAATGCCAGTCTTGACATAGCGCCTTATCGTCAAACGCTTCAAAGTATTGGCCGCGTACAAGTCTGCGACATTCTGGAACAGCAGAGCGCCAAGCGCATTCTGACCTGGCTTGAAATGGATCGTCGTTGGAATCTGGTCACTGACCTTGACGGCCGTCATCTGGATCTCGACGCGGCCGCGATGGAGAAACAATCCCCTCAGGAGCGAGAGGCGTTCTTATCTCGTGTGTATGGGCAAGCCGAGCATGGGTTCGCGTATCTCTACGAGAATATTCCAATTTATGACATCTACCATCGCGGTGATTCGGCGCGTGGCCTTCTGCGTGAGGTGTTTGAGCTGGTAAATAGCGAAGCGATGATTGCGTTTGCCCGCGAGTTGACTGGCGCAAGCGACATCGGATTCGCCGATGCCCAGGCGACGAAATACAGGGCTGGGCACTTTCTCAACGAACACAATGACGGCGTTGAAGGCAAAGATAGACGCGCCGCCTTTGTGTTGAATTTATCGCCGAAGTGGCGAGTCGATTGGGGCGGCTTGACGCTTTTCGTCAATGATGACGGAGAAATCGACGGCGCGATCTCTCCTCGCTTTAATGCGTTGAATGTGTTTCTTGTGCCGCAACGGCACTCCGTGACCGCGGTCGCGCCCTTTGCAGGCGGTTCGCGTTATTCGATCACGGGATGGTTCCGTGCTGGCGTCGACCCGATGGCGTCGAAAAGACCATAAGTAAGGTTGAAGCGTGATTGATGCGCCAATTTTTGTCGGCGGCGCCCCCCGATCGGGGACCACTCTTTTGCGCGTCATACTCGACAGCCACCCGAATATCGCTTGCGGACCCGAATTCAGGATTATTCCTTCCCTGGCCGCGCTTTCCGCAAATACGCGGCAGTTAATGGGCGATACCTTGTCCGCGCATTGCGGTCTGGGAGAGGAAGCCTTGAACTCAGTTTTCGCCAACCTCATCAGTTCCTTTCTTGAGTCTTATCGACAAGCGCGAGGAAAAGCGCGCATTGCGGAAAAGACGCCAGCCAATGCTTTGCATTTTTCTGAGCTCGCGCGTTTGTTTCCGTCAGCGTTTTTTGTTTCGATCATTCGAGATGGGCGCGACGTGGTTTCATCTTTAATGAAAATGGATTGGTTTGAAGCGCGTACGGGCGAACGCATGGCTATTACGACGCATGCCGAATGTGCGGCGCGAGCGTGGGTGAGCCACATAGAGGAAGCCCGGAAAGTCGCCGCGGTTGGCGGACGGTTCTTCGAAATTCGATATGAAGACCTGGTCGAGTCTCCCGAATCGGAACTGCGAAAGCTATTCGATTTTCTTGGCGAACCATGGCGACCAGAAGTGCTCTCATTCGAGAAGAATGAAACGATCTTTGTCGGAATGAATGAATCAAGCGCGCAAAGCGTGGCGCGCGGGCTGAATCATAGCGCGCGGGGGCGTTGGCGGCGCGATCTCTCGACTGCTGACAAGACCGCGGTCAAATCTGTTGCGGGAGATCTGCTGATCAAACTTGGCTACGCACATGACCAAAATTGGTGAAGTCGCGCCTTTGATTTTCATCGGCGGCGCGCCGCGTTCGGGACTAACGTTGTTGCGTTTGATTCTCGATGCGCATCCGACGATTTCGATCTGTCCCGACACAGGAGTTCTAAGCCTCGCGTTGGCTCAGAGAGATTTTGCGCTCACTTTGGGGGAGCTCCATCGCGATCATTTGAATTTGTCGCCGGAACGCGTTTCGGCGAATTTCGCGGCGGCCATTCGTTCAATTCTTGGCGCGCGGGCCGCGCGGGACGGGAAGCTGCGGCCGGGGGAAAAATCAGCGATGAATGTGCTCGTTTTCGCAGACCTCGCCTCAATTTTTCCGGATGCGCAATTCATCCATTGCGTGCGAGATGGTCGGGATGTTGTCGCGTCTCTGCTCGAGCGGCGCTGGAAGGACCCCCGCACGGGTAAGGTGTTTGATTACTGCCAAGACGCCGGCGCGGCCGCTCGGTACTGGGCGGGGCTTGCGGAGATCGGTCTCAGGGCGGAACAGGCTATAGGCTCGGCCAGAATCCGCCGGGTGAAGTACGAAGATCTGGTTCGCGATCCTCGCAAGTCGCTCAGTACGCTTTCGGACTTCCTTGCGGTGGAAAAGACCGATCAGCCGCTGAGGTTTCAAGAGCGCGCGCTCGATCTTGCGGGCATGGAAAAAGAAGAACGGTCGCGCTTGTCGGCGCCTATATCGGAAGCCGCCGTCGGTCGATGGCGGCGTGATCTGACGCAGCGGCAACAGAGCGAGGTGATTGCAGCGGCAGGACCTGCATTGCGCGCGCTCGGATACTTGCTGGATTGAAACGTTCTATCGTCCGCTTGGGGGCGGCAGCGGCGTTACGACTTTTCGTTCGACTTCGCGCAGCGTGAAGCTTGATTCGACCGTCGCTACCTTTGGCATGCGGAGGATGGTCTCGGAAAGGAATTGTTCGTAAGCGGCCAAAGTCGGTATTACGACACGTATGAAATAATCAAATTTTCCTGTGACGAGGTAGCACTCCATCACTTCCGGGCGCTTTTTGATCGCCGCCTCGAACTCGCGCAGCGTCGAATCGTCTTCGCGCTCGAGCTTGACGAGGATGATGACGGTGACATTGACGCCCAGCGCCTCCCGGTTGATTTCGGTGTGATAGCCCTTGATGACGCCTTCGGTTTCGAGCCGGCGGAGGCGCCTCAGGCATGGGGTGGGCGACAGGCCGACTCGGTCGGCGAGCTCGGCATTTGTGATGCGAGCATTTTCCTGAAGGTGCTTCAGGATCTTGTGGTCGATCTGGTCGAGCTTCATGGGGAGCATTCCTAGATTTTGCTATCTATTTAGCAGGTTCTGCTAACTGTCAAGCGGCCGGACCGCCAGTTTGGCCGATGCGTTTTTCGAGGCTCGCATATATTCCGCCCGCGCAAATGGCGCCTGTCTGTCTGGCCGGGGGGGCCGGTCAGCCGGCAGAACGGCGAAGCGCCCCGGCGGCGCCAATCGGAGGAAACATGAAAGCGCGCGAGTTGCCCGTTGAAGGTTGGAGCAAGGTCGTTCACTTCACGGATGAAGCGGTTGGTCTCAACGCAATCGTATCCGTGCATGACGCAACGTTGGGACCGGCCGTTGGCGGATGCCGCATTTTCCCTTACGCCACTTTCGAGGCGGCGCTGGAGGATGTGAAGCGTCTGTCGCGTGGAATGACTTACAAGAATGCGCTGGGCGGCATACCGTTTGGCGGCGGCAAGTCCGTGATAATTGCAGACCCTAAGGAAGACAAAACGCCGGCAATGTTTCGGGCGTTCGGCGCCGCGCTAAATTCCTTGAACGGACTGTACTACACGGCGGAAGATTCTGGCATCACCGAAGCCGATCTCGGAATTGTGCGAGAAGTGACGGAATATGTCGCTGGCATAGAGAACAAAGGCGTTGGCGGCAATCCGTCGCCGTTTACGGCTCGCGGGGTCTGGCGAGGAATCGAGGCCGCTGTGCGGCACAAGATGGTGCGCGAAAGCCTTAATGGGGTGCGGGTTTCAATCCTCGGCGTCGGCGCAGTCGGTATGTCGCTTGCTGAATTGCTGAGGTCTTCGGGCGCCGAGCTCACAGTTGCTGACGTCAATAGCGAGGCGGCGGCCGAGGCGGCCCGCCGTTTTGGCGCGAATGTGGTCACGCCCGACGAAGCCGTTGCGGCTGACGTCGATGTGTTCAGCCCGTGCGCGCTAGGAGGCGCGATCAACAAGGCGACAATCGGACGCATCCGCGCGAAGATCGTCGCCGGCGCGGCAAACAACCAGCTTGCCGAACCATCCATGGATGAAGCCCTTCGCGCTGCGGGTATTCTCTACGCTCCGGATTATGTGATCAACGCGGCCGGCGTTATCTCCGTCGGACTTGAGATACTCAAGCAGTGGACCGCGGACGAAATGAACCGGCGCATTGATGCGATCGGCCCTCGGCTTGAGCGGATTTTTGACAGGGCGGCCTCAACGGGCCGTCCCACCGGCGAGATCGCGGATGAGATGGCGATGGAGGTGATCGCCAAAGCCGCCGAGGCGGCCTAGACGCCGCGACGCCCCCGGGGACTACGCCGCGGGGATGACGAGCCTCATTGCGCTCGCCAGCCGTCCGGTCCAAATAGCGTCCCAGATGGTCAGGAGGCCCGCATGGCAGATCCAAATCCCATTCTCATCGCCGGAATGGCGAGGACCCCGATCGGCAACTTTCTCGGCGCCTATCAAGGGGTCGCGGCTACGGAATTGGGCGCTCGCTCAATCCGCGCCGCTCTCGAGCGCGCGGGCGTGAAGCCTGACGCCGTAGAGGAAGTTCTGATGGGGTGCGTGCTGCCGGCGGGATTGGGCCAGGCGCCGGCCAGGCAAGCTTCTCTTGGCGCGGGCGTGCCGACCTCCGCGGGATGCGTCACCGTCAACAAAGTTTGCGGATCGGGCATGAAGACGGTGATGTTGGCTTTCGACTCGATCGCCGCGGGAACAAACTCGGTCGTCGTCGCTGGCGGCATGGAGTCGATGACAAATGCGCCCTTCCTGCTTCCGTCGGGCCGAACGGGGATCAAGTTCGGGCATGGGGAGGTGCTCGACCACATGGCCTATGACGGTCTCGAAGACGCTTATCAAAAACGCACGGCGATGGGCGTTTTCGCCGAAAAGTGCGCGCGCGAATGGCAGTTTTCGCGTCAGGAGCAGGACGAATTCGCCATTCGCTCGGTGACGCGCGCGCAAGACGCGGTCAAGACGGGCAAGTTTAGGGACGAAATCACCCCTGTGGAAATCGCGGGTCGCAAAGGAACCGTGACCGTCTCCGACGATGAGAAGCCAGGACTCGTGGACACGTCGAAAATTCCGTCGCTGAAACCGGCCTTTGAGAAAGACGGCACCGTTACGGCAGCCTCATCCTCAGCGATTTCAGACGGCGCGGCTGCTCTTGTTGTCATGCCTGCGTCGGAAGTCGAAGCGCGCGGCGCGAACGCTGTGGCAAAAATCGTCGGCCATGCGACACACAGCCAGGCGCCGGAATGGTTCACGACTGCGCCGGTGGATTCAATTCGCAAGCTTCTCGCAAAGATCGGATGGTCGGTCTCTGATGTCGATTTGTTCGAGATCAATGAAGCGTTCGCCGTCGTTCCGATGGCGGCGATGCGCGAACTTAAGATTCCTGCAGAGAAGGTGAATATCCATGGCGGCGCTATTGCGCTTGGCCACCCGATCGGCGCTTCGGGCGCGCGCATTATCGTCACTCTGATTAACGCGCTTCGGCAAACCGGCGGCAAGAAAGGCGTCGCGAGTCTCTGTATAGGCGGAGGCGAGGCGACCAGCCTGGCGGTCGAATTGCTTTGACGCGAATCGGCGGCGACCGCGGCGGCCATGAAAGGACGTACAAGCCGGCGGTCTTGAACGCCAAACGCCGACGAGGGGATCTGGCGCCGCAGCGAATTGTCGCTGCATAGGCTGTCGAAGCGATAGATTTGAAGGAACTGCGGCGGATTTTGGTCTGCGCTGGGGGAACTGGAAATCGCCGAGAAGCGGCTGGGCACACTGGGCTATCGTTGAGAACATTATGACTGATAAACTTACATTCGACTGGCGCGATCCGCTTTTTCTGGAAAGTCAGCTCACAGATGAAGAGCGAATGATTCGTGATGCTGCGCGTGGCTATGCGCAGTCAAAGTTGATGCCCCGCGTCATCTCAGCCAATCGCGAAGAGCGCTTCGATCGGGAAATTATGACCGAAATGGGAGCGCAGGGTCTGATCGGCGCGACCGTCGCCGCGGAGTACGGAGGAGGAGGCGCAAGTCATGTCGCCTACGGGCTGATCGCACGAGAGATCGAGCGTGTCGATTCAGGGTATCGCTCGGTAATGTCTGTGCAATCGTCGCTGGTGATGTATCCGATCGAGGCGTTTGGAACTGAATCTCAAAAACAAAAATATCTGCCGAAGCTCGCAAGCGGAGAAATGATTGGTTGTTTCGGTTTGACCGAAGCCGATGGCGGTTCTGATCCCGGCGCCATGCGCACGCGCGCCGAAGCCGTAAACGGCGGGTATCGTCTGAACGGCTCGAAAATGTGGATATCGAACGCGCCGATCGCCGACATTGCGATCGTCTGGGCGAAGCTCGAGGGCGAAATCCGCGGCTTCATTGTCGAGCGCGGCGCAAAGGGCTTCGAGACGCCGAAGATTTCCGGCAAACTTTCGTTGCGCGCTTCTGTGACCGGAGAACTTGCTCTGGACGACGTCATCGTGCCCGGCGATGCGCTATTGCCGAATGTGAAAGGTCTGCGCGGACCGTTCTCTTGTCTCAACAAGGCGCGATATGGAATCGCCTGGGGCGCGATGGGCGCGGCGGAGTTTTGCTGGATGGCGTCGCGGGACTATGCAATGGAGCGCATCCTGTTCGGCAAACCGATCGCGGCGACGCAACTCGTACAGAAAAAGCTCGCGGATATGCAAACCGAGATCGCGCTTGGATTGCAGGGCGCTTTGCAGCTTGGCCGCCTTCTCGATCAGGGCGCCTATATTCCCGAAGCAATCTCAATGATGAAGCGGAACAATTGCGGCAAGGCTCTCGAGATTGCGCGAGTCGCACGCGATATTCACGGCGGCAATGGTATTTCGGAGGAATATCACGTTCTTCGTCATGCGCTGAACCTTGAAACTGTGAACACTTACGAAGGGACGCACGACATCCACGCTCTTATTCTCGGGCGCGCGATGACGGGCCTTCAAGCGTTTTCTTAAGGAGTTTCCTCGGGATTGATCCAAACGGCGCGGATGATCGGGAAGGCGCCGCGCGATCGCTTGGCTCACTGAGGGCCAACTGGCGGGTTTCTTTCCAGGATTTTTTGAATCTGCCGGGCGGCCCAGTCGATCGAGGGGGCGTTGAAGTCGTCCAAAGTCAACTCCGCAACAGCCTCGTCGCAACGCCTTCTTCTTATGCGTTCGTATAAAGGGTCGTAATGCTCCAGCATCAACCCAAGCGCCAGCGCGCGCCAGTCGCGAAGCTCGGCAAGACGGCGCCAATCCGCGATGCGTTCTTTCTCGTGGAGATGAGCAATGAGGTCGAGCGCCGTCGCAATCGCCTCTTCGTCGCCCAGAATATCGGCATAGGCCCCGACGAGATAATCCGCGCGTTTGACCGCGTCGGCGCGCAACACGATTCGTTGGGCCGCCTGCATCGCTTTCCATAGGCGGGAGGGGATTTCGAGGCGGCCGACGTGATTTGATTCCGCCTCGATCAGTATCGGACGCGAGAGATCGAGTTTCCGCAAGGCGTCCCAAAGCTGCGATTCGAACAATTTCTGAGACGGCTGGGGAACGGTTGCGAACGCCCCGAACGCAGAGCCCCTGTGGGCGGCGAGCGTTTCAAGATCGATGACCTGTACGCCAATCGTTGCGGCTTTTTGTAGTATTTCAGTTTTCGCCGTGCCCGTCTGTCCGTCGAGTAATACGACATTGATCGGCGCGCTGCCTGCGCGCAGCCCCGCGACGACCTCACGTCGCCAGGTCTTGTAGCCGCCATTCAAGACTCCGACGCGCCAGCCGACGCGTTCGACGATGGTAGCCATCGCGCCCGATCGCATGCCGCCGCGCCAACAGTAGAGCAGGGGGCGCCATTTGGCGGGAAAATGCGCGAGGGGCCCATCGAGATGCTGTGCGACATTTCGGGCGATCATGGCCGCGCCGATGCGTCTGGCCTTGAAACGCGACTCTTGTTTGTAAATGGCGCCTACGATTGCGCGCTGTTCGTTCGAAAGGACGGGCAGATTGACCGCCCCCGGCAGCCGGTCAATTTCAAACTCAGCCGGCGTACGGACATCGATGATCGAGTCGAACCGCGTGAGCGTCTCGAGCCCGACGTCTTGGACATCTTCAATCATCTGACCCGTGTAACCCAGATCGACCGAACAGTGCAGTCCCGAGGCGGGTTGACCTTGGAGCGGCTTGATTTGTACAGTTTACGCTGCATTGGGGAGCTAACGCATGAATTTTCAAATCCGTCTTCCGGCGGCCGCAAGCCTTGCGTTCGCAAGCCTTGCGGTTGCCGCGCTCTTCTGTTTTGCGACCGCCCACGCCCAAACGATCGATCAGGAGGAGCCAGCAATTGACGCGTCGGCGGGCTTCCTCGGCATCGGCGGGGACAGCCAGCAAAAGCTGGCGCAAACATTCACAGTCGGCGCCGACGGGCGTTTGATTGCGGTCGATGTTCCAGTCACTTGCGGCGGCGCCGACGTCATCATCGAACTCCGCCGGCTCGGGCCTTCCGGCAAGCCGGACGGCGCGCTTTTGCGCGTCGCGCGCCGGACCTTTCCTTCCGGACCGCCTGGCGAGTTTCGCAGAACCTATTTTCCGACGCCGGTCGAAGTGACCGCCGGCGAGCGGCTCGCTTTCACTATTCGCATGGCTAATCCGGGCGACTCCTGCAATTATGGAACCTCCCCGACTGGCGACGCCTATGCTGGCGGGCAAGGATACTTTGATGCGCGGCCCAATCCGCCCGGGTGGCTCGCCATGCGCGGGCTCGATCCCTATGACGACATTCCCTTCAAGACCGTGCTCGAAGGCCCGGGCGCGATGTCGGACGGTCAGGACTGCATTATCAACACGGCGAGCGGGCCGGTATCTTTGCCGGGCGGACGATACACCGCTGTGTGCCGTTGTCTCAGCGACGCCGGTCTGCGCGAGTTCCGCTGCGGGATCATGACGGAAGACTTTTTCCTGTGGCGCCGGCTTCATATCCCTGTCAGGCCGGGCATGCCGTACACAGAGATATGGGAGTTCTTCCCGGCCGCCCCGCTCGACGCGCCGGTCAGGCTTACGATCTCCGGCGACGACGTCGGCAAAGCCATGACGCATGTTTTCGGTCTCAATCCGAAGAAAGGGTCGGAACGATTCATCGTCAAGGGAATCGCGCCGAAGAACATGAAGGCGTTCAACGCGCGAGCGACCATCGATTACGACATGAAGGGCCCGGTGGCGAAGGGCGAAACGCACATTGTCGTCGACCGGTCGCTGGGCATATCCCCGCCGCAGAAATAACGCCAGTCTCAGGGGCGGCGGACGATTTCACCGGCCCGCATCACGAAACGCGGTTTTGAAAGTGACTTGATGTCAGTTGAGGGGTCGCCTTCGAAAGCGGCGAGGTCGGCGACATAGCCGGGCGCGACATGGCCGATTTCCTTGTCTTTGCCAAGTATCTTGGCGTCGATTGACGTTGCGGCGCGCAGAGCCGCGATGGGCGTCATGCCGTAGGCGACGAGGAGCTCCGTTTCCCACGCGTTCCTTCCGTGGCTGAAGACGCCGACATCCGAGCCGTTGCAGATCGTGACGCCCGCCTTCAGCGCGCGCGCCAATTCTTCATGTTTGTCTCTTACGGTCTCCGGCATGGTGTTGGCGGAGCCGTCCCAGCCGCGATAACGCGCAATCGATTCTGTCGCCGCGAGGGTGGGGCAAAGCGCCACGCCCTTTTTCGCCATGAGCCTGAAAGTATCGAGCGAGGCGCCGTCGCCATGCTCGATTGTCGAGACGCCCGCCTCTACTGCGCGCCGCACGCCTGCGTCGCTCGCCGCATGCGCGGCGACCTTACGGCCGCTTGAATGTGCGACCTCCACGATGCGCGCCAGTTCATCCTCGAGAAAGGTCGGACGCGCTTCGCCTTCAGGGCCCCAGCGATAGTCGGCGTAGACTTTCACCCAGTCGGCGCCGCCAGCGATCTGATGGCGGGCTGCGGCTTCGGCTCCTGCGACGCCGCTCGCTTCTTCGGCTCCCTGCGGAATGTCGACGCCCTCTCGAAACCCCTTCGGGCCATATGAACCGAGCGCTACGATCGCGGGACCCGATACGATCAGTTGCGGCCCCTTGATGACGCCCTTTTCCAGCGCCTCTTTCATACCGACATCGGCGAAGCCCGCGCCTTCCGTTCCGAGATCGCGTAGGGCCGTGAAGCCCGCCATCAGGGTCGCCTGCAGATGCCCTACCGCGCGCGCCGAGCGCTCGGCGATCGATTCCTTTAGTACTTGGTCGTTCCAGGACGTCTCGTCATAGGGATGGAGGAAGACGTGACTGTGAAGGTCGATGAGGCCCGGCGTCAGCGTATCGCCCTCAAGGCGGATGACCTGCGCGCCGCTCTCGTCCACCGTCGGGCCTGCTGCGACGATCCTCCCGGCCTCGATCCGGACTCTCCAGCCCTCATGCATGACCAGGCCGTCAAACACCCGGTCCGGGGCCAGCACATAGGTCTGCGCCCGGACGGCGCCCGCAAGCGTGAGCGCCCCAAGAATCAGGGATATCAGCAACCGCATACGCCGCCCCTCCGCGGACCGTCTTTCGGACAAGAGTCGGCGGGCCGGGGCCCAAGGTCAAGGCGGGCGTGACTGCCGCGTCCGACTCCGCTAAAGCCTCGCCATGAAACTCGACCCCCACGCCGCCCAACACGACCGCGCCCTGATTGTCGACTTCGGCAGCCAGGTGACGCAGCTCATCGCTCGGCGCCTGCGCGAAGCGGGCGTCTATTGTGAAATCCACCCCTATAATCGCGTCGATCGCGCCTTTCTTCAGGAATTTTCGCCAAAAGCGGTGATCCTGTCGGGGGGGCCGGCGAGCGTTAAGACCCAGGCGGCGCCCCGAGCGGATGACGCCATTTTCGAAATCGGCGTGCCGATTCTCGGTATTTGTTATGGCGAACAGACGATTTGCGCCCAGCTCGGCGGCGATGTCGAGACGTCTGAGCACAGAGAATTCGGCCGCGCCCAGGTTGAAGTCATCAAGGGCAGCCCGCTTTTTGAAGGGGTCTGGAAAGAAGGCGAGCGCTATCCCGTTTGGATGAGTCACGGCGATCGGGTCAACGCATTGCCTGAAGGCTTCGAGATAATCGCAAAATCGGAGAATGCGCCTTTTGCTGCGATCCATCATCGCGGCAGAAACATCTACGCCGTGCAGTTCCATCCGGAGGTCGCCCACACGCCGGACGGCGCAAAGCTGCTGTCGAATTTCGTCCGGAAAGTCGCGGGCTTTAAAGGCGACTGGACGATGGCGGCTTTTCGTGAGGAAGCCGTCAGTCTCATCCGCAAACAAGTCGGCGACGGCCGGGTGATCTGCGGACTTTCCGGCGGCGTGGATTCATCAGTTGCGGCGGTGCTCATTCATGAAGCGATCGGCGAGCAGCTGACTTGCGTCTTCGTCGATACGGGATTGATGCGCGCGGGCGAGGGAGAAGAGGTCGTGCGCCTTTTCCGCGAGCGCTACAACATTCCGCTAATTCATGTTGAAGCGGAGAAACTGTTTCTCGGAAAGCTGAAGGGCGTCGAGGATCCGGAGTGCAAACGCAAGATCATCGGCGCGACCTTCATTGACGTGTTTGACGCCGAGGCCAAAAAGATCGAAGGCGCGGAGTTTCTTGCGCAAGGCACTCTGTACCCAGATGTTATTGAAAGCGTCTCATTCTCCGGCGGGCCGTCCGCCACGATCAAATCGCATCACAATGTCGGCGGATTGCCGGAGCGGATGAATTTGAGGCTTGTCGAACCGCTGCGCGAACTATTCAAGGATGAGGTCAGGGCGCTGGGGCGCGAACTCGGTCTGCCGGAGCATTTTGTCGGCCGACACCCCTTTCCGGGACCAGGTTTGGCGATTCGAATTCCAGGCGAAGTGACGAAGAAGAAGGCCGACATTCTGCGGAAGGCCGACACCATCTATTTGGACGAAATCAGGAGGGCGGGTCTCTACGACGAGATCTGGCAGGCTTTCGCCGTTTTGCTTCCCGTGCGGACCGTCGGCGTCATGGGCGACGAGAGGACCTATGATCATGTGCTCGCGCTCAGGGCCGTGACATCTACAGACGGGATGACTGCGGATTATTATCCCTTCAGTCACGACTTTCTCGGCCGCGCCGCGACCCGAATCATCAATGAGGTCCGCGGCGTCAACAGGGTCGTCTATGACGTGACCTCAAAGCCCCCGGGGACGATCGAGTGGGAGTAAGCGCGTAGTCAGGTCTGGTTCGACCTTGGCCGCGATTCTGTGGTAGTCTGGCCAGACCGTAGGGGCGTTCAACGACAATCAGTCGTGCCTGTCATCAAAGGAGGCGGCCATGAGCACAGTACTCGTAACCGGCGGGTCGGGCTTCATCGGCAGCCATTGCATTCTGCAGCTTCTCGCCGCCGGGCACAGCGTGCGGACGACCGTCAGAAACCTCAAGCGCGAGGATGATGTGCGCGCCATGCTCAAGACGGGCGGCGCCGAGCCCGGCGAAAGGCTTTCTTTTTACGCCGCTGATCTTGAAAAGGACGATGGCTGGGCTGAAGCCGTCGCCGGATGCGATTTCGTACTTCACGTCGCATCGCCTTTCCCTCCGGCCGTTCCGAAAGATGAGAACGAGTTGATCGTGCCGGCGAGAGATGGTGCGCTCCGTGTACTCAGAGCATCGTATCTGGCCGGCGTGAAGCGCGTCGTTCTCACATCATCCTTCGCGGCGATCGGATATGGCCAAAAATCGCAAGACGCGCCGTTTGACGAAACCAACTGGACGAATCCGGAAGGCGACGACGTGCGCGCCTATGTGAAATCGAAAACATTGGCGGAACACGCCGCGTGGGATTACGTAAACGGCGAAGGAGAAGGACTTGAACTTTCGGTCGTCAATCCCGTGGGTGTTTTCGGTCCGGTCCTGGGCCCAGACTATTCGACGTCAATCCTGCTAATTCAGCGCTTGATGACCGGGGCGATGCCCGGCTGTCCGAGGCTGTGGTTCGGCGTCGTTGACGTGCGCGACGTCGCTGATTTGCACTTGCGCGCCATGACGAACCCGGCCGCCAAGGGCGAGCGATTTCTGGCGGTCGCGGGCGATTTCATGTCGATCAAGGACATCGCGAAAGTGTTGAAGGCCCGCATGGGCGCGGCCGCGCGGCGCGTTCCGACCAAAGAGCTGCCGGACTGGCTTGTGCGCATTGCATCCATGGGCGATCCCGCCGTCCGGCAGATCGTTCCTGAACTTGGCAAGCGCAAAAATGCGACGAATGAAAAGGCCAGGCGTCTTTTGGGGTGGATGCCGCGCTCCAATGAAGAGGCTGTGGTCGCGACCGCCGAAAGCTTGGTGCGGCTGGGACTTTTGACAGGCGCCGCGCAACGGGCGGCGTAGCCAGGGAATTAGCGAATCTCATAGCTGCGACGAACCGAACGAAGCTGAAACGAAGCAGCGTGCAGGGAGATAAATATTTCTCCTGCGCGAATTGACACAGGCGGCGGACGCAGACGGCCG
Organism: Alphaproteobacteria bacterium; assembly: GCA_016125425.1. GTDB lineage: Bacteria > Pseudomonadota > Alphaproteobacteria > Caulobacterales > Parvularculaceae > Amphiplicatus. The sequence goes on along the minus strand of WGLT01000007.1, from coordinate 19,799 downwards.
CCATTGCCAGCGCGCTGCGATTGGCGTTAGCGTCTCATTCGCTTCGGGGGGAGCGCGCGGCGGGAGGAGATTCGATTCCTTCCCGAGAGTCAGCGATGGGCCGCGTCGCAAGTGCGAAACATTGAGAGGGGTCTGCCATGCGTCGAAGAGTGAAAGTCCTGTCCGCGGGAGTCGCCGCCGCAGTCATCGCCACTGCCGCCGCCGCCGATGATTACGGAAAAGATGCGGCCCTGGAGGCGAGATTCGATTCGGCCATCAGCCCGGCGGAGATGGACGGCTGGCTTGAATCTCTCGCCGCTGAGCCGAACCATGTCGGGTCCGCGCACGACAAGGCGAACGCCGAATGGGTGCTGCAAAAATTCAAGGATTGGGGTTGGGACGCAAAGATAGAAACGTTCAAGGTTCTCTACCCGACTCCGATCAAAGTCGGCCTCGAACTTATCAGCGATAATCCGTATACGGCGACCTTGACGGAGTCGCCTGTCGCCGGCGACGATCCGACCAACACCAAAGACGCGCTGCCTGCTTACCTCGCCTATCAAGGCGACGGCGACGTGACCGCACCGATCGTCTACGCCAATTACGGCATGCCGGATGACTATGAGGCGTTGAAACGCATGGACGTTTCCGTCAAAGGCAAAATCGTGATCGTGCGCTATGGCGGAGGCTGGCGCGGCCTTAAGCCGAAGCTCGCGGAAGAGCATGGGGCCGTCGGGTGCATCATATTCTCCGATCCGCATGACGACGGTTATGCGGTCGACGATGTGTACCCGGCGGGTCCTGCGCGTCCGCCGCAGGGATTCCAGCGCGGATCAGTCGAGGATATGACGCTTTATCCGGGCGATCCGTTGACGCCGGGCGTCGGCGCCACGGAGCGGGCGCATCGCCTGAGCAGGGCGAAATCCAAGGTGATTCTGCACATTCCCGCGCTTCCGATCTCCTATGGCGATGCCCAGCATTTCCTCGCCGCAATGGGCGGTCAGGTCGCGCCGCCTTCATTCCGCGGGTCGCTTGGAATTACCTATCATATCGGCGACGACGATGCGGCGAAGGCTCATCTCATCGTCACATCCGATTGGAGTCTGAAAACGCTTTACGATGTCGTGGCGACGATGCGGGGGGCGAAATACCCAGACCAATGGGTGCTCCGCGGAAATCATCGCGACGGCTGGGTAATGGGCGCGACGGATCCGTTAGCGGGGCAAATCGCGATGCTTGGCGAAGCGAAAGCGATCGGCGAACTTGCAAAATCCGGTTGGAGGCCAAAGCGCACGCTTGTTTACCTCTCTTGGGATGGCGAGGAGCCGGGGCTTTTAGGATCGACCGAATGGGCCGAAACGCACGCCGACGAGCTCAAGAAGAAGGCGGTCGTGTATGTGAATTCGGACACCAATGCGCGGGGATATCTTTTCGTTGAAGGCAGCCATTCTCTGCAGCATTTCGTGAACGAAGTCGCCGAAGACGTGACCGATCCGGAGACAAAAGCCACGGTCGGCGCCCGCCTGAGGGGCAAGCTGCTCGCTGACAGCCTCGATCAATCGGCCTCGGACAAGGACAAGGCGCTCGGTAAGATCGCCGCCGATCCGTCGGAGGATATTCCGATCGGCGCGATGGGATCCGGCTCCGATTATTCGGTTTTCCTGCAACATCTGGGCCTTGCTTCTCTCAATCTCGGCTATGGCGGCGAGAGAGATTGGGGCGGTGTCTATCATTCGCTCTACGACGATTACAAACACCACAGCACTTTTGTCGATCCAGGAGAGGTTTATTCCGGGGTGCTCGCAAAGACGGCCGGTCGTCTGGTGTTGCGGGCTGCGGATGCGGATCTCCCGCCGGTGCGATATTCGGATGTCGCCGATACAGTTGCGGGCTATCTCGACGAAGTCGAGAAGCTCGCCGATCACAAGCGCGCGGTTGCGGAGGCCCAGGCCAGGGCGTTTGACTTAAATGCGTTTTCTCTTGCATCGGATCCGACAAAACCCGGCGCGGCGCCGACGAAGCTGAAATTCGTGCCGCACTTCAATTTCGCGCCGTTGGAGAATGCAGTTGAGCGTCTGAAGCAGAGCGCGAAGGCGTATGATGAAGCGCTTGCGAAGAAGGGCGATTCCCTGTCCGACGCCGAAAAAGCGAAACTGTTCGACATAGCCCGCGAAGCGGAACAAGCGCTCGCCCCGAAAGAGGGATTGCCAGGACGGCCGTGGTACAAGAATCTCATCACTGCGCCCGGCACGCTTACCGGATACGGAGCAAAAACGCTGCCAGGCGTGAGAGAGGCCATTGAACAGGAACGATTCAGCGAAGCCGACAAATACGCTGCGCTGACTGCTGACGCGATCAACGCCTACTCTGACGCCATTGATGAGGGAACAAGCCTGTTAATCGGGAAATCGAAATAGCGGGAGCACAATATGCGGACAGGAATGATCGCCGCCGCCTTGTCGGCGGCGGCGCTCGCCGCCATCTCTTGCGCCGGCGCAATGGCGCAGGAGGACGAATCCTTCACGATGGAGGACGCTCTTTCTTACCCGTTCATTCCCGAAATTGAGGCGGCAAGTCAGGGCGACGCAATCGCCTTCGTGCGTGTGGTGCGCGGCGTGCGCAATGTGTGGGTCGCGCGCGGCCCGGATTTTCGTCCGCAACAGGTGACGCAATATTCGGATGACGACGGGCAGGAGATTACGCAGCTCACTTTTTCACCTGACGGGAAGCGACTCGCATACGTACGCGGCGGCGATCACGACGCCAATTGGGAGGCGAAATTCCCGCCCGATCCGAATTCCTCGTCTGTGCAACCAAAAGTGACGATTTGGGCCGTTTCGGAACAGGGCCGCGCGCCGGTGCGGATCGCGGAAGGCGACGCGCCAGCCATATCCGTCAAGGGAATGCTTGCTTACGTCATGGACGGTCAGGTCTGGACTGCCCCCCTGAGCGGAAAGGGAAAGCCGTCACGCCTTTTCTTTGATCGAGGCGTTGATGAAGGCCTTGTTTGGTCGCCAGACGGCGAAAGACTGGCCTTCGTTTCCAACCGGGACGGGGACCACGCGTTTATCGGCGTGTACGATCTTGGAACGAAATCCGTCAGCTATCTAGCGCCGTCGACCAATCGCGATCTCTCTCCTGTCTGGTCTCCGGACGGGACGCGCATCGCCTTCGTGCGCCGTCCGGGAGAAGGGGGCGCGCCGGAGCCCATCCTGAAGCAGACGCCGCACCCTTTCTCGATCTGGATCGCCGATGCGGCGAACGGGCGGGCCAAATGCGTCTGGCGAAGCCCGAAGACGCTGCGCGGCTCCTACCCGCAGACCGCGGGCAATGTGAATTTGCACTGGGCGGCGGGCGACCGTTTGGTCTTTCTGGCCGATCTCGATAACTGGCCGCATTTATACGCAATTTCCGCGAATGGCGGTCAACCGATTCTGCTTACGCCCGGCGACTACATGGTTGAGCACGTCGCCGAAAGCCGCGACGGTCGTTTCATGATTTACGACGCCAATACGGGCGCGACAAAAGACGATGACGACAGGCGTCATATATTCCGTGTTCCAACAGATGCGCCATCGCCAGCGGCGGTCACATCCGGGGCGGGCCTTGAATGGTCGCCGGTTGTAGCCGATGCCGCTCATATCGCGTTCATATCTGCGGGCGTGAGCGCGCCGCCGTCGGTCTCGATCGCAAAAATAGACGGTTCTGAAAAACGCGAACTTGAATCCGGCGACGTTCCGCCGGAGTTGCCGCAGGGAGCGTTTGTCGAACCGAAATCCGTAAGCTTCGCTTCACCTGACGGCTGGACTATTCATGGCCAGCTTTTTGAAAAGGATGATGGCGAAACGAACAAACCCGGCCTCATCTTCGTTCATGGGGGGCCGCCGCGACAGATGCTGCTCGGCTGGCACTACATGGATTATTACAGCAACGCGTATGCTGTGAATCAGTATTTCGCCAATCATGGCTACGTCGTTTTGTCGGTCAATTATCGGTTGGGCATCGGATATGGCCACGATTTCCATCACCCCGATCACGCGGGGCCCGCGGGCGCAGCGGAATATCAGGACGTGCTTGCCGGCGCGAAATTCCTGCAGAAGCTGAAAGATGTCGACGCTGGAAAAATCGGAATCTGGGGCGGCTCCTATGGCGGATATCTCACGGCTATGGCGCTTGCGCGCAACTCCGACATATTCAAAGCGGGTGTTGATCTGCACGGCGTGCATGACTGGTCTCTGTTTCTTGAGCAATGGTTGAGTAAGCGGCCCAAACGATATGAAAAGGGCGATATTGACGAAGCGATGAAGGTGGCGTTTCAGTCTTCGCCCGTCGCCTCCATGAAGTCGTGGAGGTCGCCTGTGCTGCTCATTCAGGGCGACGACGACCGGAACGTGAATTTTGCGCAGACGATCGACCTTGCGCGCCGCCTCGAAGAGAAAGGCGTTCCGTTTGAAGAGTTAGTTATTCCCAACGAGATTCACGGCTTTTTGCGCTGGCGCTCCTGGCTGGAGGCAGACTCGGCGGCGGCCGCATATTTTGCAAAGGAACTGTCTGCGCGGTGATGAACGCTGGCGCGGAGGGCGCCTAGGTCTTGCGCATCTTCATCTTGATCGGCCCGTCGGCGCGTCCTTCGACGAATTGGCGAACCATTGGATTATCTGTTGTATCGAGGTCGGACGCCGAGCCCCGCCAAACGATCCTGCCCTCGTGAATCATCGCAACTTCGTCGGCGATCTTCCTGGCGGAGATCATGTCATGTGTGATCGAAATGGCCGTTGCGCCCAAAGCCCGCACCTGCTCGATGATGAGACTGTTGATGACATCCGCCGTAATCGGATCCAGGCCGGTTGTCGGCTCATCAAAGAATAGGACGTCGGGTCCGGCCGCGATTGCGCGCGCGAGCGCGACGCGCTTTTGCATTCCGCCCGACAAGGCCGACGGGAAGAGCTCGCCGACTTCCGGCGCGAGCCCCACTTTGCCCAGGCATTCGATAGCGCGACGCCGCGCGATCTTGGTCGCTTTCCGTTCGCCATAAAGAAGACGGAAAGCGACATTCTCCCAAACCTTCAGGCTGTCAAATAGCGCCGCGCCTTGAAACAGCATGCCGATCTGGGCTGTTTTGCGCATGCGCTGACGTTCCGACATTCTAAGAATGTTCTCGCCATCGAGAACGATTGAGCCGCGGTCCGGCCTCAAAATCCCCAAGATGCATTTAAGCAGCACGGATTTTCCTGAGCCGGAAGCCCCAATCACGACAAGCGATTTGCCGGCGTTGAGGTCAAGGTCGACGCCGCGCAGCACGTGATTGGCGCCAAAGGAGATTTCGAGGTCTCTAATGGTTATCTTGGCTGCGCCTTCGGTCACGCCCAATTCCTTCTAGACATGAACGAAGAGGGAGGTCATCAGGTAGTTCGACGCGAGAATGAGCACCGCCGAAGCGACGACTGCGGCGCGTGTCGCCGATCCGACTCCTTCCGCGCCGCCGCGGCTGGTGTAGCCGTAATAGCAGCCCATAATCGATAACAGGAAGCCAAAAACGCCAGCTTTGATTAGACCGCTGACGATATCGTCGCGCGTAAGGAAGTCAGCGATATTCCGAATATAAACCGGCCCTGCAAAATCAAGCAGGTGAACAGCGACAAGATAGCCCCCGTATATGCCGATGATGTCCGCGACCAGCACCAGCAGAGGGAGCATCAAGGTCGCCGCAAGCACGCGAGGCGAGACGAGGTATTTGAAAGGATCGACATCGAGCGTTCGCATCGCGTCGATCTGTTCTGAGACGCGCATCGCTCCGAGCTCCGCCGCCATCGCCGACGAGGAGCGGCCGGAGATCATTAGGGCGGCGAGCACCGGGCCCAATTCCCGCGTAATGGAGACGCCGAGAATTTGGGGGAGAAATGTTTCGGCGTTGAATCGAAGGCTTCCGTCCCAGATATTGAGGGCGAGCGCCGCGCCTGTGAATATGGCGGTCAGGCCGACGACGGGCAGCGAGTTGAAGCCGATCCTGAGCGCTGCGGACCCGAGCGCGCGCCAATACATCGGTCCTGACAGCCAAGCGAATGCGCCCTTGGCGGCGAAGATGCTGATCTTGCCAACCTCGCGAATGGTCGCGAGCGTTCCGCGTCCAGTCGCGGCGACTAAATTCATGCTTGCGGCCCCTCGACGCGCCGACCAATGCGCGGCGCACTTGAGAGGTAGCGGCGATCAAGACGCGCGCCAAGTCCCGTAAGGAGTTCATAGGCGATCGTACCGGCGGATTCGGCCGCCTTCTCTATGGCGTAGGCCGGACCGAAAAACTCTGCGCGCTCGCCGAGCCGGATTGGCTCCGGCGCGTCGGTGACATCGAGACTGATGAAGTCCATGGAGACACGGCCGACAATTGGGCAAACGGCCCGGCCGAGAACAGCCGAGCCCCGATTGCCCTGAGCGCGAGGAAATCCGTCGCCATAGCCCAGAGCGATGGTGGCCAGACGGGAATTCCTTTCGAAACGGCGCGTGGCCCCGTAGCCGGCGGTTTCTCCCGCGCGGACCTCGCGGAGTTGAAGCACCGGCGCGGTTAGCCGCGCGACGGGCTTGAGGCGCGCGTTTGGCGTGTCGAAGGGACTTGCGCCGTATAGCGCGATGCCTGGGCGCACCAGATCATAGTGGTATTCGGTCCCCATCATCGCGCCGCCCGAAGCAGCGAGCGAGCGGCGCGCTCCCGGAAAAAGGGAGGCGACGCTTTCAAACGCAGCGCGCTGGCGCTCGTTCATCGGCGCGGCCGGATCGGAAGCACAGGCGAGGTGGCTCATGACGAGCTCGATTCGGAGGGGAAGCCGACAGATGGCGTCGAGTTCACCAAGGGGCGCGCCCAGCCTGTTCATGCCGGTGTCTATATGGAGCGCCGCCGGCGCGCGATGGCTAGCAGACGCCCAAATTCGCGCCTGATCGAGAGAGTTGAGAACGGGCGTCAGCCGCGCGCTCTCGAAGATCGACAGATTGTCGTTATGGGGGCCGTTCAGGACGTAAATCACAGAAGCGGGCGCGCATTTGGAAAGAGCGCGTCGAAGGCTCGCCCCTTCGTGCGCGTAGGCTACAAAGAAGCTCTTGCAACCTTCTCGCTCAGCCAAGGCGCATGCTATGTCCGACGCGCCGAGGCCGTAGCCATTGCATTTGACGACAGCGGCCGCTTCTGCGCGCGCCGCCAAGGCCGCAACCGTCCGATAATTGGCGCAGGCTGCGTCGAGGTCGATTTCGACCGATGGCCGATCGGCAGGCAGATGGGGCGCTTGCGGCATGGCGACCGATGCATAGGCGCTTTCGGCGTTCTCCGGAAGCCGCCGTTCTTAGTCGCGGCGATAGTCGTCATAACGGCCGCGGTCCAAATTCGAGAATTTGGTGAGGCTTTCCTCGAATTGCAGCTCGACTTTCCCGATCGGACCATGGCGCTGCTTGCCGATGATAACTTCCGCGATACCGCGAGCGTCTTCGCAACGGGCGAGCCATTCGGCGTGTTCCGCCGTGCCTTCGCGGGGCTCGGCCCGTTTCAGATAATATTCTTCGCGATAAACGAAGAGGACGACGTCGGCGTCCTGTTCGATGGAGCCTGATTCACGCAGGTCGGCGAGTTGCGGGCGCTTGTCGTCTCGGGCCTCGACCTGCCGTGACAGCTGCGATAGCGCCAGCACGGGAACATTGAGCTCCTTCGCCAGGGCTTTGAGACCCATCGAAATTTCCGTGATCTCCTGAACGCGACTGTCGCTGCTTCGCTTGCCTGACCCCGCGAGGAGTTGAAGATAGTCGACGACCAACATGTCAAGGCCGTGTTGGCGTTTTAGCCGCCGCGCTCTCGCGGCGAGCTGGGCTATCGTTAAGCCGCCCGTGTCGTCGATAAAGAGCGGCAGCGTCTCCAGTTCGCGCGCCGCGTGATAAATGCGATCGAACTCTTCTTGATCGACGTCGCCGCGACGGATCATGTTCGACGGAACGCCGGATACTTCGGAAATAATCCGCGTCGCGATCTGCTCCGCCGCCATTTCGAGCGAGAAGAGACCGACGACAGCGCCTTCTTTCGTGTCCGCGCCTTCGCCGCGCTTGAGCGCTGCGGCGCGCGCGCGCGCGGCGTTGACGGCTATATTGGTCGCAAGGGAGGTTTTTCCCATTGAAGGGCGGCCCGCCAAAATGACGAGATCCGATTTGTGAAGTCCGCCGAGCATGTGATCGAGGTCGCGCAAGCCGGTGGCGACGCCCGCAAGGCCGCCTTCGCGCTTGACCGCCTCGCTTGCAATCTCGATGGCCTGCGTGATCGCAGCTCGAAAGGTGACGAAGCCGCCGCCATATTTGCCGGTCTCGGCGAGCTTGTAGAGCGCCTGCTCGGCGTCTTCGAGTTGCCGGCGCGGTTCGTCATCGAGACTTGTTTCGCGGGCGCGTTCAATCATTTCGCCGCCGATCGACATCAATCCGCGACATATCGCGAGATCGAAGACGACGCGTGCGTAGTCCTGCGCTCCAACTGAACCCGGCACATTTCGCGCCAGATTCTCCAGATATGACTGGCCGCCCGCCTCGATGAAGCCTTCCGAAGAGGACAAAAAGGTGTTGACGATGGACGGCGCAGCGATCCGGCCTGACGATATGAGGCGTCCGGCTGCGTCGTAGATCAGTTGATGGACGGGATCATAAAAATGCTCCGGCTTGAGATAAGCGGAGACCCGATAATACACTTCATTGTCAAAGAGAATTGCGCCGAGAATGGCCTGTTCGGCTTCAAGGCTGATCGGTAATTTTTCATCAGTAGACGTCTTATTGCCGTCGCTGGAGCTATTGCTGATGTTCGCGCCGTCCGCCATTACGCAGAAAGATCACAAAAAACGCCGGCCGTGAAGACGGCCGGCGCATTCTGTTAACTAAAATTTCTCAACAGGCGAAGCGCACGCAGTGCCGCCGCACTGGATGCGCCGCGGCATTCTATTGAGAGGACGTCTCCGACGCGCCGCCCGTCGCTTCAGCCGCCGCCTGAGCGGTCTCGTCGAAGAATTCGGCGCTTTGGGCTTCGGTTTTCTCGGGCGGTTCTTCTTCGCGCGCCAGAATGTTTTCGCCGCGAGCCTGACGTTCCGCCTCTTCAGCAGAACGCGCGACATTGATCTCGATCTTCGCCGTCACCTCAGGATGCAGCGCGATACGCACTGAAAAAATCCCGAGCGTCTTGAGCGGTTTGTCGAGACGCACTTGCGTGCGATCGATCATCAAGCCATCCGCCGAGGCGATCTCTGCAATATCGCGCGTCGAAACCGAACCGTAAAGGTGCCCCATCTCCGAAGCTTGGCGGATCATGACGAATGATCTGCCGTCGATTTTGCCGGCGACGGCTTCGGCTTCTTTGCGCTGTTCGAGGTTGCGCGCTTCGAGTTCGGCCCGCTGCTGTTCGAAGAGTTTGCGGTTTTCCTCGTTCGCTCTCAGCGCTTTTTTGCGCGGCAACAGAAAATTCCGGGCGTATCCGTCGCGGACTTTCACGACGTCGCCCATTTGACCGAGATTTTCCACGCGCTCGAGAAGGATGATTTCCATCGTTCTTACTCCGAGGCATAGGGAAGGAGCGCGAGGAAACGCGCGCGCTTGATGGCGCGGGCGAGTTCACGCTGCTTCTTTTGTGACACGGCCGAGATTCTCGACGGAACGATCTTTCCACGCTCGGAAAGAAAGCGCTGCAGAAGCTTCGGATCCTTGTAGTCGATTTTCGGCGCGTCAGACCCCGAGAAAGGGCAGGTCTTGCGGCGGCGCATAAATGGTCTTGCCATCTGTCTCTCTCCCTATCAACGCCGGCCGCGATCTCGATCCCGGTCTCCCCGGTCGCGGTCCCGATCGCCTCTGTCGCGACGGCTCAAAACCGGAGAAGGCTCCGGATCAAGCTCATCGACCCGGATTGTCAGCGCCCGCAGGATGTCGTCATTGATCTTTTCCTGACGCTCGAGTTCCTGAACGGCGGCCGCGGGGGCGTCGATATTGAACAGGCTGTAATGTCCCTTACGGTTTTTGTTGATGCGATATTGCAGGCTCCGAAGGCCCCAATATTCGGATTTTTCAACCTTTCCGCCGTTATCCAGAATGATCTTCTGGAGCGTTTCCGTCAGGCCTTCGACCTGCGCGGGCGAAATATCCTGCCGCGCAATGAAGACGTGCTCATACAATGGCATAGAGCCAGCTCCTAAACTGGCGACGGAGGCGGCCGCGCCCTGCTGGCGGGGAGGCCGTCTTCGGCTCGGCGTCTGGCGGGACCATCCCGCAAACCCGCCGCCTGATAAGGGGCGGGCGACGCCGACCGTCGCGCGTGAAGGACGGGGACCTAGCCCACCGCCGCGGCGGGCGCAAGTGTCTCGGGGGCCAAGCCGCAAACGAGGATGCGCGCGCCGGCGAATTCGGCTATGCCCGGCCCCCTCCAAGGGCTTTCCCGGGGGCCTTCCTTGATCAGAATCACACCCGTACTTCGCGTTTTAGGCGGCATCTTCATCGGCTTCGGCCTGTTCATGATCCCCCCACTGGCTTTCGATTGGTGGGCCAAGGCCCCGACGGTCGGTTATTTCGTGGGTGCGATCGCCGCATCGGTCTTCACGGGAGCCGTGTGCATCGTGCTTAGCGGTTCGGGCGAGACCTTCGATTTGAACCGCAAGCAGGCGTTTCTGGCGACTGCGCTCGGATGGCTTCTCGTGCCGTGCTTTGCCGCGATCCCTTTTCTCGGCGTCGGGGCGAGCTGGATCGACGGCTATTTCGAATCCGCCTCCGGGATCACGACAACCGGCTCGACTGTTCTGACCGGACTCGACACAATGCCGGAGGGCATCCTTTTGTGGCGTTCGCTCCTGCAATGGGTCGGCGGCTACGGCATCGTCGCGATCAGCGTCATCATCATGCCGTTCCTGCGCGTCGGCGGCATGCAGCTCTTCCGCGCCGAGAGCACGGATAGCTCGGAGAAGATCCTCGCGCGAGGCTTCGATCTCGCCCGCTGGATCGGTTTTGTCTATCTCGGCCTGTCCGGGGCGTGCGCGCTAGGCTACGGCATGTTCGGCATGACCGCCTTTGATGCGGTGAACCACGCTATGGCGACAGTCGCGACCGGCGGGTTCTCAACCCATGACGCGTCCTTTGCGTATTTCAAGTCGTCGGCGCTCGAATGGGTCGGCGTGGTGTTCATGATCGCTGGAGGATTGCCGTTTGTCGCTTTCATCAGAACGTTCCGGGGCGGCGGCCAGCCGATCTGGAATGACGTGCAGGCGAGGGGCCTTGTGTTTTTCATCGCTGCGGTCGCGCTCATCCTCGCGGTCACCAACAGCCTCGAAAACAAGGTGCAGATACTACAAGCGATCCGAATGGCCGTATTCAATGTGGCTTCGATTGTCACAACCACCGGCTTTGCGAGCACAGATTATCAACTCTGGGGCAATTTCGCGATCGGCGCCTTCTTCGTGATCACTTTCGTTGGCAGCTGCTCCGGATCCACGGCGGGAGGAATCAAGATTTACCGCCTGCAAATTCTCGCAAAAACAGCGCATTCCTATCTTACCAGGCTGATCAGCCCATCGCAGGTGAAAGTCATCACGTACAGCACGCGGCGAGTGGGGCAGGACGTTGAGATTGCGATCCTCGCATTTCTTCTCGCCATGTTGTTCACGGAGGTCGTCTTCACGCTTTTCCTTTGCTGGACCGGTCTGGACTTCATGACTTCGGCTTCAGCGGTTGCGCAGGCCATCTCGAATGTCGGCCCCGGGCTTGGTCCCATCGTCGGCCCGTCCGGCAATTATAAATCTCTTTCCGATCCGGCAAAAATGGTGATCGCCTTCGCGATGATCTTCGGCCGCCTTGAATACTTCCCGTTTTTCATTCTTCTGACGCCCGCCTTCTGGCGGCGTTAATTGCTCTCGTCGGTCGCTCGCGCTATCGGGGGCGCCTGAAAAGGAGGCATCATGGCGAAAGCGTTTGTTTTCCCCGGCCAGGGAAGCCAATCCGTCGGTATGGGGCGCGCGCTCGCAGAGGCTTTTCTGGCTGCGCGCGAGGTCTTTGAGGAAGTCGATGAGGCGCTTGGCGCGCGGTTGTCCAAACTCATGTGGGATGGCCCGATGGAAGAGCTGACGCTCACGATAAACGCTCAGCCGGCGCTGATGGCGCATTCAATCGCCATGCTCCGTGTTCTGGAAAAGGAAGCGGACGTAGAAATCGAAAACGCCATGTTCGTCGCCGGGCATTCGCTTGGCGAATATTCCGCTCTTTGTGCGGCGGGTGCGCTCACGCTCACGGATACGGCGCGATTGCTCAGGCTGCGCGGGCAAGCGATGCAGGACGCTGTGCCCGCCGGCCAAGGAGCGATGGCGGCGCTGATCGGCGTTGATCTTGCGGGCGCCCAGGCGGCGATCGACGCCGCCCCCGACGGTGGAATCTGTGAAATCGCGAATGACAACGCCCCTGGCCAGGTTGTCATTTCCGGCGATAAGGCCAAGGTCGACGCTGTTTGCGCCGGGGCGAAAGAATTTGGGATTAAGCTCGCGAAATTGCTGCCAGTTTCCGCGCCATTTCATTCTTCGCTTATGGCTCCCGCAGCTGAAAAAATGGAGGTTGCGCTCGCGAAAACGGCGATCCGCGCGCCCGTGACGCCTCTGGTCGCCAATGTCACGGCCGCCGAAACCAATTCTCCTGATGAGATAAGAAAGCTCTTGGTCGAGCAGGTGACAGGACGCGTGCGATGGACGGAAAGCGTCGCCTATATGGCCGGCAAGGGATGCGATAGGTTCATCGAAATCGGCTCTGGAAAAGTCCTGGCGGGCCTGATCAAGCGAATCGCCAAGGACGCGATAACGGCGAGCGTCGGCGAGCCGGCCGACATCGACGCATTTTGTAAGTTGTGAACGAGTGAATCGCGCAACCGAGATTGAATCGGGCTTCAGGCTGCAGGCGCATTATTGCCGCGCGCTGAACGCGCCCTTCACCGCTGAAGTGATCGAAGCGTCGGCTGATGATTACGCCGCAGGGGGAGTTTGCGCGGAACTGTTGGCGGACTGGCGATGTGATGTGATCGCGTCGGCGCTGCCTCTTCGCATTGCAGGCGCTTTTCAGTTTCTTGCTCGAGACGGAAGCGATGCGGCGCTCGCGGAAGTTTATCGCAACATAGAAAAAGGCTGGACTCGCGACTGGCTCAGACCGCTCCTCATGCCCGCGGCGCATGCAAATCGACAGGTGATGGAGCGATTTATAACCCACGCAGTTCAAACTAATGAAGTGAGAAGAACGGCGGCGTTGCTTGGCGGGTTCGTCGAGGCCGCGAAAGCGACCAGTTTGCCGCTCGACCTGTACGAGATCGGCGCAAGCGCCGGCCTTCTCCTCAACTGGGATCGTTACGCGTTCGACTTCGGCGATTGGCGGTGGGGGAATGGCTCGCTCGTGATTGAATCTGAATGGAAAGGCGCTATTCCAATTTGGCCGGAACGCGTTGATGTGTCGGCGCGGCGCGGCTGCGACATCGCGCCGATTGATTATACGGACGAAGAAGCGGTCGCGCGCGCCGCGTCCTATATCTGGGCTGAGCAGGGGGGACGGCGCGAACGTTTTCTGAAGGCTGTCGCCATCGCGCGCGAGTTCCGGCCGACAGTGGAGAAAGCAGACGCGGGCGCATGGTTGGAGCGCCAACTCGCCGCGAGAAGGGAGGGACGATGCGCCGTTATCTATCAGTCCGTCATGGGGCAGTATCTTGCCGACGAGGCGCGTGAACACGTGAACGCCGCGATCGCTCTCGCCTCGCAAAGGGCGAGCGCGGCTCGTCCGTTGATGTGGCTGCGTTTCGAGCCGGATCCGGGTGGCGGCGATATTTTGCGGTTCGCGGTGGATTTGACCACATGGCCGGGGGGCGAGGAAAAGCGTCTCGCTTACGCGCATCCGCATGGAGAATGGATCGAGTGGCTGACCGCGTAGCGAGAACTGAACGAGAGGCGAGAAAAGACATGTTTGATCTGACAGGAAAGCGCGCGCTGATTACGGGCGCCACTGGCGGCATCGGCGGGGCGATTGCGAAGGCCTTGCACAGCCAAGGCGCGATTGTCGCGATTTCAGGCACTCGAACAGCGAAACTTGAGGAACTCGCCGGCGAATTGAAGGAGCGGGTCTTTCTGACTCCCTGCGATCTGTCGGATCTCGACGCAGTCGATGCGCTGCCCAGACAAGCAACCGATGCGATGGGCGGGCTCGACATCGTTGTCTCGAACGCCGGCGTCACGCGCGACAATCTCCTGATGATGATGAAGCCCGAAGCCTGGGACGAGGTGATCAAGATCAATCTCACCGCCTATTTTCGTCTGGCGAAGGCGTCGTTGCGCGGCATGACCAAGCAGCGGTTCGGACGAATCATCGCGATCACCTCGGTCGTCGGCGTGACGGGGAATCCCGGTCAGGCCAACTATGCCGCGTCCAAGGCGGGCATTATCGGCATGACAAAATCGCTTGCCGCGGAGATTGCGTCTCGCAATGTCACGGTGAACGCGATCGCGCCCGGCTTCATTGCGACGGCGATGACGGATGCTCTGAACGACACCCAGCGGGAGGCCATCCTTTCGCGGATTCCGGCCGGGGCGATGGGGTCTCCCGCGGATATCGCCGCCGCGGCCGTGTATCTGGCCTCGGACGAGGCGGGTTATGTCACCGGTCAAACCTTGCACGTCAATGGCGGGATGGCCATGATCTAGGGCCCGTCGGCCCCCCTTCGCCCCGGGGCGGCTGGCGAAGGACCATAGGAGGGCGCGGGGCGGCATTGCAACAATGGGAGATTTGCCGTAAGCGCCCCGCGAATGCGGCGTCAAAAAGGCTGGCGCTTTAAAGAGCCGCCCGACAGATTATCCTCCCGCGCTGAAACGGCCGGGATCAAAAGAACGAAGGAGCCTTCAATGTCTGATCTTGCCGAGCGCGTGAAGAAAATCGTCGTCGAGCACCTCGACGTGGATCCGGCGAAAGTCGAGCCGAAGGCAAGTTTTATCGACGACCTTGGCGCTGACAGTCTCGATATTGTCGAGCTCGTGATGGCGTTCGAAGAAGAGTTCGACGTCGAAATTCCCGATGACGCCGCGGAAACGATTCAGACGGTTGGCGATGCCATCAAGTTCATCGGCGAGCAGAAAAAGTAACCGCGGGCCGAACGCGGCGGGGCCGCCGTGTTGAACCGCCGTTTTTGCGTTCTTTGGAGGGGGAGCGGTCGCACCTTGCCGCCCCTTTCGTCGAATTCTAGCTCGGAGCCGGTAGAATGAGGCGCGTTGTCGTCACCGGCCTCGGCCTCGTGTCGCCGCTTGCGTGCGGGGTCGAGCCGACGTGGAAAAGGCTCATCGCCGGCGAGTCCGCCGCGGGCCGAATCGAAAAGTTCGACGTCTCGGATTATCCCTGCCAGATCGGCGCGGAGGTCCCGCGTTCGAACGGCTATGGCGGCGGGACGGCGCTGATTGAGGCCGGCGAGCCGGAAGCGACATTCAACGCAGACGACTGGGTCGAGCCCAAAGAGCAACGCCGGATGGACGATTTCATCGTCTTCGGGATCGCCGCAGCGTTGATGGCGTTCAAAGATTCCGGCGTCGAACTCAAGACCGAAGAAGAGCGCGATATGGCGGGCGTCATGGTCGGCTCCGGAATCGGCGGGCTTCCCGGCATTGAAAAAGAATCGCTGTTGCTCGCCGACAAGGGGCCGCGCCGTGTTTCGCCTTTCTTCATAACCGGCCGGCTCATCAATCTCGTCTCGGGACAGGTTTCGATAAGGCTCGGCTTGAAAGGGCCTAACCATGCGGTCGTCACCGCCTGTTCTTCAGGAGCGCATGCGATCGGCGACGCGGCGCGAATGATCGCTCTCGGCGACGCCGACATCATGGTGGCGGGCGGGGCGGAGGCGGCGATCTGTCCGATCGGACTCGCCGGATTTGCGGCCTGCAAAGCGTTGACGACGCGATTTAATGACTGTCCGACGCGCGCCTCGCGGCCCTATGACCGCGATCGCGACGGATTTCTGATCGGCGAAGGGTCAGGCATGGTCGTGCTTGAAGAATACGAACACGCCAAGGCGCGCGGAGCGAAAATCTACGGCGAAATCGTCGGCTACGGGCTATCGGGCGACGCCTATCACGTCACCGCGCCGGCCGAAGACGGCGACGGCGCATTCCGTTCCATGCGGATGGCCCTCAAAAAGTCCGGTCTCGCCCCGAAAGACATAGACTATGTCAACGCACACGGCACTTCGACGCCGCTAGGCGATGAGATCGAACTGAGAGCGGTGGAGCGTCTGTTCGGGAACGCCGCAAATGGTCTCGTCATGTCGTCGACGAAATCCTCGATCGGCCATTTGCTCGGCGCGGCTGGGGCGGTTGAAGCGATCTTCTCTCTGCTGGCCATGCGAGACAATGTGGCGCCGCCGACAATCAACCTTGATAATCCTTCTGTCGAGACGCCCATCAACCTTGCCGCGAACGAGGCGGTGAGAAAGCCGATCAACGCCGTCCTGTCGAATTCCTTCGGATTCGGGGGCACCAACGCTTCGCTCGTGATGCGGAGGGCGGACGGTTAGACTGGCGCGCGGCGGACGCGGGCGGAGCACGGTATGGGATTTCGGGAATCGAGGGGCGAATCTTCCTCGCGGCAACGCGGCGCTTCGGCGAAATCCATTATCCTGTTTTTCGGGCTCCTCGCCGTGCTTGCGGCGCTTTCGCTCGGCGCCGGCGGATATTTCGCTTGGCGCGAGGCGCAGCGGCCGGGTCCGCTGACAGAAGATAAGATCATCCTTCTCAAGTCGGGGAGCTCTGTCCGGGCGATTGCGAATGAGCTCGGCAAGGAAGGGGCTGTACGGTATCCGCCTCTCTTCATCGCGGCCGTTCGCGTAAAAGGCGATCAGGGAAAAATCAAGGCTGGAGAGTATAATATACCGGCGCGCGCAAGCGTGCTCGACATCGTCGACATTCTCGTCGAGGGCAAAAGCATCCTTCATTATCTGACGGCGCCTGAAGGGCTCACCACCGCTCAGATTTTGCGAATTGTCGCAGCCGATTCAACGCTCGTGGGCGATATCACGCTCTCGCCCGGAGAAGGCGAGCTTCTGCCCGAGACCTACGCCTTCACCCGAGGCGAAACCCGCGATGAGCTGATCCGCACGATGATGAAGGCGCAGGATAAACTGCTCGACGAACTCTGGGACAATCGCGCGCTCGACCTTCCTTATTCGACGCGCAAGGAGGCGATAATTCTGGCGTCGATCGTAGAAAAAGAGACGGGCGTCGCCGACGAGCGTCCGCATATCGCGTCGGTGTTTATCAACCGGCTGAAGAAGGGCATGCGTCTCGAGTCCGATCCGACGATTATATACGGCCTCACAAAGGGAGAGCCGCTTGGAAGGGGGCTCAGGGTCAGCGAAATCCACAAGGCGACCCCTTACAACACCTACATCATTAACGGCCTGCCCCCGACTCCCATCTGCAATCCGGGCCGGGCCTCAATCGAAGCGGCGCTCAATCCCGCCAACACCGACGACCTGTTTTTTGTGGCCGACGGCACGGGCGGGCACGTCTTCTCCTCGAATATCGCCGACCACAACCGTAATGTCGCCAAATGGCGCCGCGTCGAAAAAGCCGAGGAAAACGCCGGATCCGCCGGGGGCGCCAGCCCGAAATAGGCTGGATCGGCGCTTTCGGGATGACAGGGAGGGCGACGCCGCATAGACCCTTGAGGGCGGCGAGAGGCGAGCGATGACCATTTCATCGATGACTGGATTCGCCCGGGTTGAGGGCGAGCATGCCGGACGGCGCTGGACCTGGGAGGCGAAGAGCGTCAACGGACGGGGATTTGAGATTCGTTTCCGTCTGCCGCCGGGATACGATTATCTCGAACCGGACTTGAGGAAATTGGCGGGCGGCGCCTTCGCACGCGGAACTATCAACGTAACCTTGTCGATCGATCGGACGGTTGCGGGGCTCGGCTTTCGAATCAATGAGCCGGCGCTTGATGAGGCGCTGCGAGTCATAGCGGCCATCCGGTCGCGAATTGACTGCGCCCCGCCGCAAGCTGAAGGCATTCTGAACATTCGTGGTCTCGTCATGGAGGATGAGGGGGAAGCCGACGAGGACGCGCGGGCCGAATTCGTCGCCGCGATCCGGGCAAGCTTCAAGGAGGCCGTCGCCCTATTGAAGAGTTCGCGCGATTTGGAGGGAAGTTCGCTTTTGGCGACGCTGTCGAGGCATGTTGATGAAATCGATCGGCTTGCCGGCGAAGCGCGCCGGCATGCAGCGGCGGCGCCCGCAGCGATCCGTGATCGGATCGCCGCGCAACTGAATGAACTGCTCGCCGGCGCAGGCGTCCCGGAAGAACGGCTTGCTCAGGAGGCCGCGATTTTCGCCATTAAGGCTGATGTTCGGGAAGAACTTGATCGCATCGCCGCGCATGTCGTGGCCGCCAGAACTCTGCTCAAGGACAATGATCCGATCGGACGACGACTGGATTTCTTGACGCAGGAATTCAACCGCGAAGCAAATACGTTGTGCTCCAAAGCGCAGGACATGAGTCTGAAGAGGATCGGTCTCGACCTGAAATCGGTGATCGACCAGATGCGCGAACAGGTTCAAAATATAGAATGATGACTGGCGGCGCTCTCAAAGTGGCCCGCAGAGGCCTCATGTTCGTGATTTCAAGCCCGTCTGGGGCAGGCAAGACGACTCTTGCGTCGAGGCTGCTCGCTTCGGATCCCGAACTTACGCTTTCCATCTCGGCGACGACGCGCAGGCCCCGGCCGGGCGAAGAGGATGGAAAAGATTACATGTTCCTGTCAGAGCCTGAGTTTTTCCGGATGCGCGACAATGGCGAATTCCTGGAATGGGCTCAGGTGTTCGGAAATTATTACGCCACGCCCAGAGCAAATGTCTTTGCGCGTCTTAGTCAAGGCACAGACGTTCTGTTCGACATAGACTGGCAGGGCGCCCAGCAACTCGATGCGGTCGCTGGCGGAGATGTCGTCAAGGTTTTCATCCTGCCGCCGTCCCGCGCCGAGCTTGAAAGACGACTGCGAGAAAGAAAACAGGATCCTGAAGACGTTATCCAGGCGCGCATGGCGAAAGCGGACGCTGAGATGTCGCATTGGGCCGAATACGACTATGTCATCGTCAATTACGACCTCGAGCAGTCGGATGAAATGTTGCGCTCTATATTACTTGCAGAGCGTTTGAGACGACGTCGCCAGATCGGCCTCGCGAATATCGTCAAGGAAATGACTGGCGAAGAATAAGCCGGGCGACCGGGTCCATGTTTGAGCATTTTCTTCGCGCCCAAGAAGGAACTTACGCAAACGCAGTCAGGGAGTTGCGGTCTGGCCGCAAAATCACGCACTGGATGTGGTTTGTCTTTCCGCAGTTGAAAAGGCTGGGCCGCAGCGCAACGGCGATGCGGTTCGGTCTTACAGGTCTTGAAGAGGCGCGGGATTACGCCGCTCATCCAATTCTCGGCGCGCGTCTGCGCGAGTGTGTTGCGATCGCTAATTCCCTCGACAATTGCTCGGCGCGAGAGCTGTTCGGATCGCCGAACGACGCGAAATTTCGTTCGTGCCTTACGTTGTTCTTGCGGGCGACAGGCGAAGCGGTCTTTCGACAGGCGCTGGAGAAATACTACGCTGGCGGCGAAGACCCGCTGACCATTCGTGAACTCGAATTTGATTAGGCGCTGTTTACAAACTCATTGACGGCTGAATCGACCTTTGATTCAAGGATGCCTCTTGAGGGAGGCGGATTTGAGTCGCGGCGATTTGAGCGAAACGGAATGGCGGCTGTTAAAGGATCTTCTGCCGGCCGAACGCG
>WGLT01000024.1 GCA_016125425.1 Alphaproteobacteria bacterium | reverse complement strand
GGCGGATTGAAAAGATCCGCGCCGGCGCGCGCGGGACGGTCAGCGTCCTTCGTGTTTTGTAAACCGGATGCTTTCGCGTCTCGCGCGAGCCTCTCCGCCTTCAGTCATAACTCGAGGCGTCACCCGCCTGCGAGAAGGAGACCCTATGGCCAAACGCAGGAAACGTAAGGAGCCGGAAACCGCGGGAGGCGGATCCAAGCTCCCCAAATGCTATGCGAGCGCAGCTGCGAATATCATGGCGCTGCAGACCTATTCCCAGCGCCGCCTCGCGCCGCAGAAGATGGCGGAGATGCGCCGCCGAAACGGCGACGCCAGCGCCTCGCCTCACGACTATGATTGCGCCTGCCCGGTGCCGCATCAGAACGCCCTGCCCTTCTGCAAGGGGGTCAAGAGCGACTGCCGCTTCCGCCACCGCCCCGCGCCGCCGCAATTCCGGGACAATGGCTTCGCCTTCTATCTTGCGCGCGATCTCCTGATCGACGTGCTCATTCGATGGCCCTCCATGAGCGAAGACGAGCGCGCGGCGATCATCGCGAAAGCCAACGCCGCGCATGCGGCTGAAAACCGGCGGACCGAAGGCGGCCAGAGCGCCGCGCCCGCTCCGGCGCCCGCCGTCCCGCGCGCGGCGCCCGAATGAGCCGGCCCGCCGCACGCAAAAACCCCGCGCCGCAATCAAGCGGCGCGGGGCTCTTGAAATTCCGAAGCGCCGAAGCGCTTTTCGCGGCGGGCTTAGGCGAGCTTCAGATTCGAAGCCGCGGTCTTGCCGCGCTGTTCGGTCACGTCAAACGAAACCGGCTGGCCGTCGTCGAGGCCGCGAATGCCGGCCGCTTCGAGCGCCGTGGCGTGGACGAACACGTCCTTGCCGCCGTCGTCAGGCGCGATGAAGCCGTAGCCCTTTTGCGAATTGTACCATTTCACTTTTCCAGTAGCCATAGAGGTCTCCTTTGCAGACTTGGCGTTTGGGGGCCGACAAGCCCGGCCCGATGGGTTTGCCGATGTCTTCGAGGAGCTTCGTAAGCTTTGGAAAAGGCCTAAAAGGCGGCCCCAAATCATTGGCGGCGCATAAATGGGCGTCGCCGGGCCGGATTGCAAGTCCAATCCGCTCTCGCCCCGCCCGGGCGGGGCGGGCCGCCGGCCTCGCCGCGCCGCAAGGGCGAGGCCCGGCCCGCAGGGCCAGGCCCGGCGGCGCCGGCGCGCCATGGCTAACGCCTCCTTGCCGCGGCCGGTTCAATCGCCCGCGCGGCTTAAGAGGCGCATTAGGAGCGCGGCGGCGAGACTGGGCCGTTGAGAGGACAAGGGGCCCGCTTATGCGCCTTATGCGCCGAATTCTGTTCGCCGCCGCATGGCTTGCGCTCGCCGGCTGCGCGACCGGCATGTCGAAAAAGGAATGTCTGTATGCGGACTGGCGCGCTATCGGCTATGAAGACGGCGCGCGCGGGGCGCCGGTGAGCGCGATTTCTTCGCGCCGCGCCGCCTGCGCGGAAAAGGCCGCGCTCGCGCCCGATATGAGCGCCTATCTCGCCGGGCGCGAGGAAGGGCTCGACCAGTTCTGCCGGCCGGCCAGGGCGTTCGATCTCGGCGCGCATGGCGGCCGCTACGCCGGCGCGTGCGCCGGCCGCGACGAGTCGGCGTTCCTCGCGGCTTTCGCGCAGGGCCGCGGTCTGTTCGAGCGGCAGTCGGCGGCGAACGCCGCGGCGAACGCGCTCGCGGCCGCCGAAAGCGATCTCGACCGGCTCGATCATCAGATCACGAAGGCGGAGGCCGCGCTCATCGCGCCGTCGACGGCGACGCAGGAGCGCGTCCGGCTTCTCGCCGATCTCAAGCAGATGCGCGAGGATCGGGCCCGCCTGCGGCGCGCCCTGCCCGGGCTTCGCCGCGATCTCGCTCTCGCCGAGCGCGACCTCGACGCCTACAAGCAGTCTTTCGCGGATAACGCTCCGTATGCAGCGCTTACGCCGACGCCCGCGTCCTACTGACCGAATGAGGCTGAAAGTGAAGCCTCATTCCGGAGGATCGCCCCCGGAATGAGGCAAGGGAGAACCGCAAGTTGTGGGGGAGATCATCATGCGGTCCGCCGAACCGTATTATGCGAGGGTCGCGGAAATTCCGCCATAACTGTTCGTAATGATTCCTCGCGCAAAACGCCGCATGGGCGCATATATTTGATGAATAAAATTATTTACCCGACGGAACAACCGGCAAGGATATGAAGCTCGCATTTTTCCCGCCGCGATAAATCCGCTGCGTCGCTTTGCGATAATCGCCCGGCTTGGCGAAAAAGATATTCTCCACATAGGTCTGCGGATTGCGGTCATAGAGCGGAAACAGCGTCGACTGCACCTGCACCATGATGCGATGGCCCGGCTCGAAAACGTGATTAACCGTGGGCAGCGCGAATTCGTAATCGAGCGGGGCGTCCGGTTTCAGCGGCGACGGGTTCGAAAAACTCGTCCGGTACCGGCCGCGGAAGATGTCGAGAGAAATCGGCAGTTCGTAGCCGCCCATTTCAGGATCGGACGGGGCGGTCGGCGGATAGACGTCGATGATCTTCACCACCCAGTCGGAATCCGTCCCGCTCGTCGAGGCGACGAGATGCGCGACCGGGGGACCGCTGACGCGCACCGGCCTGGTCAGCGGCGCGGTGACATAGCTCAGCACGTCCGGCCGTCCGTCGACGAAACGCTGGTCGCGGACCAGCCATGTCGTCCACGCGTCACGGTCGCCGACCTTCACCGGGCGGGGAATATAGGGAACCGGCTTCGCCGGATCGGAGACATAGGCGTCGTCGCCCGCCGTCTGCGGCTTATCGAAGGACAGGCCGAAACCTTCCGTGAAGTAGAGGGGCGTCGACTTCCGCGCGCAGCTTTCGCAGGCGAGCGGCCAGGATTTGAAACGGTCCCAATGGTTCTCGCCGGTGTTGTAGATCAGAACCGGCGGCGTATCGGCCTTCGGCGCGCCCGGAACGAGATATTGGTTGAAGAAGGGCAACAGCACGTCACGGCGGAATTGCAGCGCGGTGTCGCCTCGCCATTTCAACGGACCGAGATTTCGCGCCTCATAGTTGACCTGGCTGTGCCGCCACGGCCCCATGACCAGATAGTTCTTGTCGTTATTCCTGTCGCGCGGCTCCATCGCCTGCCATGCGTGGATCGCGCCCCACATATCCTCCTGATCCCACAGGCCTTGCAGCCACATAGTGGGCACCTTGAGCGGCGTTTTCGCCATGATCTTGTCGAGCGCCTGGTCCTGCCAGAATTCGTCATAGGCGGGATGTTCTGTCACCTTGCGCCACCACGGCAATTGATCGAGCCCGCCGGTTTTCGCGAAGTCTTCGGCCGAACCTGCTTCGAGGAAGTTCGAATAATCGTCAAAGCCCTCGCGCGGAATGCGCTTGCCCTCGCCATGTTTCGACGTCTGGCCGGTGAAATAGTCCATATTCACCTGCCGGAACGCGCCGTAATGGAACCAGTCATCGCCCATCCAGCCGTCGATCATCGGGCTTTCGGGCGCAGCCACTTTCAGCGCCGGATGAGGATGGGCGAGCGCCATTACGACAGTAAAACCCTCATAGGACGAGCCAAGCATGCCCACGCGCCCGTTCGACTCCGGCACGTTTTTGACGAGCCAGTCGATCGTGTCATAGGCGTCGGTCGCGTGATCGACTTCGCTCGAATTCAAGGGGCCGATCAGCGGCCGCGTCATCACGTAGTCGCCTTCCGATCCATATTTTCCGCGTACGTCCTGAAAGACGCGGATATAACCCGCCTTGACGAAGACTTCGTCGCCCTCGGGCAAAGTATCGAGCATGTGCGGGCTGTCATACCGTTCGGCGCGCCCGGCCGCATTGTAGGGCGTGCGCGTCAGAATGATCGGCGCGTTTTTCGCGCCTTTCGGAATAACGATGACGGTGTAGAGCTTCACGCCGTCGCGCATCGGAATCATCACGATGCGTTTGACATAGTCCTGATCGGGCGGACGCGCCTCTTTGTAGTGATCGGTGATGTCCGGCGTCAGCGGCGGCGTCTGCGCCAGCGCGGGCGCGCCGGCGGCGAGCGTCAGCGCGATAATGGATAGCGACGTCGAACGAACGGACATCCTCGAACTCCCGGAGATCGCCTGTTGAGCGCGCCGCCCCGGCGCGCAGTCCCGGGACGGAGATTTTCAGCTCCGCCGGGATTCGTCCAGCAGGCGCCCGGGCGCCGGAATGTCGCGGGAATCTCCGAACAGGCCTTCCCGCGCCTCGTCTCCGGTTAGCGTAAAAGTTGCACACCCGCTGATAGTAAATACGCCCTGCGCCCCAGAACCCGCGCCCGCATAAGTCGAATCGCGCCGCCCGACAGTTGAATCGCCAAAAAACTTATCGAACGCCTTCGCGACGGCTCCAGAATGTCGGTCATGAGTGTTGCGTTTGAAATCCCTGCCGGCATGGCGCGCGCCCTTCCCGATCGGTCCGGAACGATAGGAAGCGCCGAAACCGAAATCCGGAAACAACGCCGTCGCCCGTTACCGGCGGCCGCGACGCCGAACCGCGCCGCCGCCCGGAAATCAGCCCTTCTTCTCGGTGATCGGCGGAACCACGCGGATATGCAGCTCCCTCAGCTGCTTGTCCGTCACCTCGTTCGGCGCCTGCATCATCAGATCCTGCGCTTGCTGATTCATCGGAAAGGCGATGACCTCGCGGATATTCTCAGAACCCGCAAGCAGCATGACGATGCGGTCGACGCCAGGCGCCGAGCCGCCATGCGGGGGCGCGCCATAGCGGAAAGCGTTCAGCATGCCTCCGAATTTCGCTTCGACGACATCGGGGCTGTAGCCCGCAATCTCGAAAGCTTTCAGCATGATGTCCGGCTTGTGGTTCCGGATCGCGCCCGAGGAAAGCTCGACGCCGTTGCAGACAATGTCGTACTGGAACGCGGTGATGCCGAGAATCGTCTCGCGGTCGTCCTTGTCGAGCGCGAGAAACTTTTCATGGTCGAAATTCGGCATCGAGAACGGGTTATGCGAGAAGTCGATCTTCTTCTCGTCTTCATTCCATTCATACATCGGGAAATCGACGACCCAACAGAAACGGAAGGTGTCCTTTTCGATAAGGTCGAGCTCGGCCGCCACCTTGCTGCGCGCGAGCCCGGCGAATTTATAAAACTCATTCGGCTTGCCGGCGATGAAGAAGGCGGCGTCGCCGGCGTTGAGGCCGAATTGCTGTCGGATCGCTTCGGCGCGTTCGACGCCGATATTCTTCGCGATGGGGCCCGCCCCGCCCTCTTCGCCATCGCGCCAGAAAATATAACCGAGGCCGGGCTGGCCTTCGCTTTGCGCCCAGGAGTTCAGCTTGTCGCAAAGCGCGCGGCTGCCGCCGCCGGGCGCCGGGATCGCCCAGATCTCCGCGGCCGGATCTTTCTCAAGCATCCCGGCGAAGACCTTGAAGCCGCTCCCTCGGAAATGGTCGGAGACTTCCTGCATGACGAGCGGGTTTCGAAGGTCCGGCTTGTCGCTCCCATATTTGCGGATCGCTTCGGCGTATGGAATGCGCGGGAACGGCGCTTCGGTTACGGTCTTGCCGTTCGCGAATTCTTCGAAGACGCCGTGGAGCACCGGCTCGATCGCGTCGAACACATCCTCCTGCGTGACGAAGCTCATCTCGAAGTCGAGCTGGTAAAATTCGCCGGGGGAGCGATCGGCGCGCGCGTCCTCGTCGCGAAAGCAGGGCGCGATCTGGAAATAACGGTCGAAGCCCGCGACCATCAGCAATTGCTTGAATTGCTGCGGCGCCTGCGGCAGCGCGTAGAATTTGCCGGGATGCAATCGCGAAGGAACAAGAAAGTCGCGCGCGCCTTCCGGGCTCGACGCCGTCAGAATGGGTGTTTGAAACTCGACAAAGCCCTGCTCGATCATTCGACGGCGGAGCGAAGAGATCACATGGCTCCTCAGGATGACGCTGCGGTGCAGGCCTTCGCGGCGCAGGTCGAGAAAGCGATATTTGAGACGAACGTCTTCCGGATAATCCGGCTCGCCGAAAACCGGCAGCGGCAGCTCCTCGGCCGGAGACAGAACCTCAAAACCGGTGATCCGGACCTCGACCTCGCCGGTGGGGAGATTGGGGTTCACCGTCTCCGCCGAACGCGCGACGACCGAACCGTCGACGCGGATGACGCTTTCGGCTCTCACGCGCTCGATCTCGGCGAAAAACGCGGCTTCCGGCTCAACGACAAGCTGAGTAAGCCCGTAGTGATCGCGCAGGTCGATGAACAGGAGACCGCCATGGTCGCGCTTCCTGTGGACCCAGCCCGACAGCCGGACGGTCTGGCCGACATTCTCCTTGCGCAGCGCGCCGCAGGTCTGCGTGCGATAGGCGTGCATCCTCAACCCCATTCTCCAAGAGGCGCCGGAGTGGCAATGGGGGCCGGCAATGTCAAGGGAGGCGCGGACGGGCGGCCGGCGGCCGGGGTGACGCAGGCCGTCGGCGCTGATAGAAGCCCTGTCCATGCAGATCATCACGGACACGAACGAACTCGCGTCCTTCTCGCGCGAGATCGCGGGAAGGCCGTTTGTGGCCGTCGACACCGAATTCATGCGCGAAAAGACCTACTGGCCCATTCTCTGCCTCATTCAGGCGGCGGCCGAGGGGGTCGAGGCGATCATCGATCCGATGTCGGCCGGGCTCGACCTCACGCCCTTTCTCGAGGTCATGGCGAGCGAAAGGGTCGTGAAGGTCTTCCACGCCGCCCGGCAGGACGTCGAAATTTTCCATATGTTGATGGGGGCGGTCCCCGGGCCCCTGTTCGACAGCCAGATCGCGGCGATGGCCTGCGGTTTCGGCGACCAGATCGGCTACGAGCCGCTGATGCGCGGGCTGCTGGGCGCGCAGGTGGACAAGGGCTCGCGCTTCACGGACTGGGCGCGCCGTCCCTTGTCGAAGGCGCAGCTCTCCTATGCGCTCTCGGATGTGACGCATCTGCGCGACGCCTATCCGATCCTGCTCGAACGGCTGCGCGAGGATGGCCGCGCCAAATGGGTCGCCGAGGAAATGGCGTCGCTTTCGGAAGAAAGCCTTTACCGGATCAAGCCGGAAGACGCCTGGCGGCGGCTGAAACTGCGCGGCGCGCGCCAGAGCGAACTCGGCCCGATCATGAAACTCGCCGAGTGGCGCGAGCGCGAAGCGCAGGCGCGCGACATCCCGCGCGGGCGCGTGCTGAAAGACGAGGCGATCTTCGAACTGGCGCGCCTGAAGCCGAAAACCGTCGAAGACCTCGCCAGAGCCCGTTCGATTCCGGCCGGGTTCGAGCGTTCGAAAGCGGGGGCCGGGATTTTGGAGGCGATCGCCGCCGGCGTCGCGCTGCCGAAATCGGCCCTGCCGAAGATCGAACGCGGCGAACGGCGCGCGCCGCCGCCAGCCGATGTCGTCGACCTTTTGAAAGTCCTCCTGAAGCGGCAATGCGAACGGTTTCACGTCGCGCCGAAGCTGATCGCCTCAGCCGCCGATATAGAGGCGATTGCGCTTCAGGACGACGCCGACGTCCCCGCGCTGCATGGCTGGCGCCGCGAGGTTTTCGGCGATCTCGCTCTGAAACTGAAGCGGGGCGAAGTCGCTCTCAAACTGACCGGCGGCGGGGTGGAGTTGGTCGACGTCGCCGATCGGACTCGCGCGCCGCGTCAGTAATATTCCTCCGCCGCCTGCGCGCCGAACGCCGAAGCGAGCGATTCCAGGCGCTTCCGCGGCAATTCGCCCATCAGAGACATGCGCGATTTCGGCGCCCGGAAGATGACCTTCCTGTCGTCAAGCCTCAGCGCGCAGCCCGCGAAGGCGGCGGGCGCTTTCGGCGCGAGCGCGCCGGCGAAGCGAAGCGCAAGACCGAGGCGCAAGGCGCGCTGCTGCTCTTCCGGCGTCAGGAGGCCGAGAAGATGCTCGTCGGCGCTTGCGGGACGCCGACCGGCATGGCGCGCATGCAAGGAAAGCGCGATCGCCACCCGTTCGGGATGCGTCACGCCGTAAAAAGGCGCGCGCAGCGCCGTGTCAAAGGCCTGCATCGCTCTGAGATCCGGATGAAAGAAGGCGCCGATGTCGGCGAGGATGCAGGCGGCGGCGCGAATTCGGGAAGCGGCGGGCGAATCGTCGGCGAACAGAGGCGCGGTCAGCTTCTCATAGACCGCGCCGATCGCGGGCTCCGGCGAAAAGCGCTGCGCGAAAAAGCGGGCGCCCGACAGGAGCGGGTCCTCGGATTTCTCCTCAGGAGAAAGATCCTTATAAAGAACGCCTTCGCGAATGCCCCCGGCGGAGATCATGACGCGATCGACTCCCGTCCGGTCAAGCACCGCGCGGAACACGAGCGCAGCGAGCGGCAACGTGTCGAGGCGGCGACGCGGAACGCCCGGCATTTCCTGCAGCGATCGCGGCGTTTGCCGCGCGATCAGGTCGCAGATGGCGGCGGCGTCCGCTCGGGACAATTCGTAATGATGAAGAACGGAGAGCGGATAGCTGCGCAGACGCATGTGCAGGCGCGCAATCGCGCGCCATGCCCCGCCCACGGAATAAATTGTCTTGAAACGTTTCGGCTTCAGCCAATCGAGCCCGTCAAGCGCGCGCTCGACAAGCCGGGCCGCGTCCGTCACCTTTCCGGACGCCTGCTGCATGAGGCGAAGAGGCCCGATCGGAAGGCTGGCCGATTCGACGACTTCGCCCTTGTCGAGCGCGACAAGTTCGAGGCTCCCCCCGCCCATATCGCCAACGACGCCGGTCGCCCCAGGCTCATAGGAGACAACGCCCATCGCCGCGAGCTGCGCCTCCTCCGAACCGCCGACCACCCTTGCGTCGAAGCCAAGTTCCTTCACCGCCGCGACGAAGGCTTCGCCGTCCGCCGCTTCGCGCACCGCCGACGTCGCGATCACCCACACCGGCGGATTCCAGTGCTCTTCGAGCAGGCGGCGAAATCGCTTCAAGGTCGCAATGGCGTATTCCACCGCGGCCGGATCAAGCTTGCCGTCCGGACGGAGGTCGCGGCCAAGCCCGCACAGGGCCTTTTCATTGCAGATCTGAACCGGCGCGCGACGCGGCCCGTCATAAATCACGAGCCGCACGGAGTTCGACCCGATGTCGACAACCGCCTGGCGTCCGCTCGCCGCCGCCCGGGAATTCGTTTTCGCCATGATCAAGTCGTGCGCCATGCGCGATTCTTACGCCGCCTCGCCTCTTCGGCGCCTCTCTTCCTCCCGACAATCCCCGACAGGGTCAATCGCCGCGACCTCCGGGTCACTTGCGACCTTTCGCCGATTCGGGGCGGCGCTGGCGCTTTAGGAATCTGGAACAAGCGCTTTCGGCGCATGAAGCTCTATCGCCGCGCCCCGCCCCGAGAGGCTCGGATTGATCATCATATAGGTATGGACGTTAAAAGGCGTCGCGCCGGCCGGCGTTTCAACGCGGACATAGTCGCCGTCCGGCTCCAGACGCCAGCTTTGCGCCTCGTCTTTCAGATTGGCGACCAGAATCTGGTCGAGCACCTGGCTGTGCACGGTCGGATTGGTGACCGGACAGAACACCTCGACCCGCCGGTTGAGATTGCGGGGCATCAGATCGGCCGATGCGATAAACAGCCTGGCTTGCGGATGAGGAAGCGGCTTGCCCGCGCCGAAGCAATAAATCCGCGCGTGCTCCAGAAACCGTCCGACTATGCTCTTTACACGGATGTTTTCCGAAAGCCCTGGCACGCCGGGGCGCAAGCAGCAGATACCGCGCACGATCAGGTCGATATGAACGCCCGCATCGCTCGCTTCATAAAGCTTGTCGATCATCACGCCGTCGACCAGCGCGTTCATCTTCGCCCAGATCGCTGCGGGACGCCCCGCTTTGGCGTGACGAATCTCTTCGTCGATGAGAGCCGTGATTTTTTCGCGCGCATTGATCGGCGCGACGAAGAAGCGTTCGAACGCCTGCGGGCGCGCGGTCGACGTGATGTAGTTGAAGACTTTCGCGGCGTCGCGGCCGATCGCAGGATCGCAGGTGAACAGCGAAAGGTCCGTATAGATTTTCGCGGTAATGGGATGGTAATTGCCGGTGCCGACATGGGTGTAGGTGCGCGCTCCGTCGGCCTCCTCTCGCACGACGAGCGAGACTTTTGCGTGCGTTTTGTAGTCGATAAACCCGTAGACGACATTGACGCCGGCGCGTTCAAGCGCCCTCGCCCAGTTGATGTTCGCCTCTTCGTCGAATCGCGCCTTCAACTCGACAAGGGCCGTGACGTTCTTGCCCGCTTCAGCCGCTTCGATCAGCGCCGTGACGATCGGCGACTGTTTCGACGTCCGGTAGAGCGTCTGCTTGATCGCGACAACCTGCGGGTCCGCCGCCGCCTGCTTCAGGAACTGAACCACGACGTCGAACGATTCATACGGGTGATGAACGACGATGTCCTTGGCGCGTATCGCCGAAAAGCAATTGCCGCCATGTTCGCGAATGCGTTCGGGAAAGCGCGGCTCATAGGCCGGAAACTGAAGATCCGGCCGGTCCGAAGGAATGAGTTCGGCCGTCTGCGCGAGCCCCAATATGCCGTCGATGCGCACGATGTCCTGCGGAAACGCATTCAAGCGTTCGACGACAAGGTCCTGCATAGAGCGCGGGGTGTTCGCGTCAATTGTTACGCGGATGACGTCGCCGCGCCGGCGGCGCTTCAACATGGTTTCGAACAGGCGAACGAGATCTTCGGCTTCTTCCTCTATCTCGACGTCGGAGTCGCGCAGAATTCGAAGCGCCCCATGCCCGACGAGCTCGTAGCCTGGAAACAGATGGTGGACGAAACGGACGATGATCTTTTCGAGCGCGATAAAGCGAATGACGTTCTTCCTGTCGTCGCTGCGCCCGAGCGGCGGCAGACGGACGAAACGCGCGATCTTGATCGGCAGCGGCAGGAGCGCAGTGAGAATGGCGCCGTCGCGCCGCTTCAGATTGAAGCAAAGCACGAAGCCCATATTCGGAATGAACGGAAAGGGGTGCGCCGGATCGAGAGCGATCGGCGTCAGGATCGGAAAAGTGTTTTTCAGAAACTCCGCTTCAAGCCATTCGGCCTCTTCGCTCGTCAGCTCCTCGCCGTCGAGCACCTCGACGCCCACTGCGCGCATTTTCGGCAGAAGCTCGCGCCAGCACCTTTGCTGGCGTTCGATCAATTCGGCGGTCTCGCGAATGATGAGGGCGATCTGTTCGGCGGGGGTCATCCCTTCCTGGCTGAGCGCGGTTACGCCCTCGCGGATCTGACCGCGCAGCCCCGCCACCCGCACCATATAGAATTCGTCGAGATTCGAGGCCGAGATGGAAAGGAAGCGCAGCCTCTCGAGGATCGGGTAGCGCTCATTGAACGCCTCGTCGAGAACGCGCGCGTTGAAGGCGAGCCAGGACAGCTCGCGATTGATAAAGCGGTTCGGCGAATCGCGGGTGTATTTCGGCGGGCTCTCGCCCTCGCCGCGCCTGGCGTCGACGAGATCGGCCTGAGCGGGCGCGCCGCCCGCCTTTGCGCCATGCGCGATCTCAAATCCGTCGTCGGCGACAGCCATGACCGCTCCGTCCGCCCGTATTTCCGTCCAGTATTAGTCTAATGCCCGGTTTCGCTTTCAGAAAGCTTGCCTATGACTTTTCTGGCGACGGCGAGATTGATGGCGCCGCCGATCGCAATCGCTTCCGCGCCTGCGGCCTCCACAAAGGCTTCAGCAGCGGCGAATGTGCGCGGCAGGCGCGGCGCGGCGTAGGCCGAAACGCCGTTCGTCGCGCGCCATTGGCGGTCCCGGAACCGTTGATCGATTACGACGCGCATCAACGCTTCATCCGGCTCGTCGAGACTGGCGCGCGTCATGGCTTCAAGGCGCGTGGCGAGATCTCTCAGTCCGCGCGCCCAATCCGCAGGACGGCCGCGCCCGGCGAGAACGAGTTTCAGGCCGCGCGCGCGCCGATGCTCGATGAGCGCGAACAATCGCTTCGGATCGGCGATGGCGTCGACATCATCGACAACGGCGAGCGCGCCGGCGTCGGCGATTGCGGCTTCGATCTCCTGCCCGCTCCGGCGCGCGACGCCCGCGGCGTCCGCCACGATCTGCGCAAGATGGCTCTTGCCGGCGCCTTCGGGCCCGCAGATCGCAAGCGCCGGTTCCGGCGAGTCCGCAAAACCGAACGCCGTCTGGGCCGCCGCTGCGTTCGATTCGGCGAGGCAAAAGTCCTCGCGGCGATAGCGCGGCGCCGGATTGGCCAAGCCGAGAGCGAGCTGGCGCGCCGCGCCATCGCGCCGGCCGTGCTTGTCAGGCATGGGCGACCGCCGAGGAAGGCATTAATTTACCCTGCCGAATCAATGACTTTGATCGATTTTTGTATTCGGCGCATTATCGTCCTGGATTTGCGATGCCGGTTCGATTTGCGGTCCGATCCTTGTCGCGTCGCCGCCGCCGCCGAACAGACCGCGTCGCGGCCGCAGGGCGCGGCTGCCGCGCAGCTGTTTCGCGACCGACGGGGTTGCGAGAAACCAGTGGTCGCCATCCTCGGTCCAGAAAGAAACGCCGTAATTCTGCATGGCGACGGCGAGCCGCGCAGGATCGCCGAAAACTTTGAGCCGCATTTCCGCCCCGCCCGGAGACAGCGCGAAGACCTGCACCGAGCCGACAAGCGGCGTCGCGATGAGGCCGCCGCGAATTCGCGTCCAATCGGCGAGAGAGCTGAAAAACGCCGTCGTCTGAAGCAGCGCCTCACTCGAATGGTCGATCAGCGTCTTGCGTTTCCAGCCGCTCGAATATTTCGCAATCGCCGCCTCGATCGATTGTTCGGCGAGAGCCGGGAAATCGCCCGAAGCCTGCGACAGCTGCGTCTGCGCGATGATATCGCCGACCTTAGCCGCGACGGGTTCCGGCGCGCTCGCCGGCGCTGTCGAACTCTGCGCGGCGCCGGCGTCCGCGCCGTCCGGCGCAGCCGCCGCAGCGTCCTCGTCCAAGGTCGAAGCAAGACCGGCGTCCGTCGTCACTGGCCCGAAATTTTGATAGGCGTTGATCAGCCGCACGGTGAGCTGGTCCTGACCGCCAGCCTGTTTCAGCCGGGCGTGGGCGATGATCACCTGATGCACCGAATAATGGTCGGCGATGGCGGCGAGTCGCTCCGGATCGAGCGCGAGCGCTTGCTTCGCCGTGATGAGGCTCGCATCTTCGAGGTCCCCGAGCGGCGCCGCCATCGGGGTCAGTTCGTTGTTGAGCGGACGCTCCTTCCACGCCGCCATCCAAGGATTATTCGATTCCCAGAGATAGACGCCGTTGTCTGTCTGGAGCACCGGAAGAACAAGCGCCGGCCGCGTCTGCGTCTCGCTATAGGGGATATGCGCAGTCTTGAAGAGCTTTCGGACCGCATCGGGCTTGAATCTGTATGTGATGAAAGCGCGATAGGTCGTCGCCGAGTTTTTTTCCGAATAAACCTCGAAGCTCTGTTCAAGTGTCTCGAGATCGTCGTCGGTCAGCGATATCGGCTGCTTGACGCTCGGCGCGGGCCGCGCTGCGCCGCTCTGCGCATAGGGATTATAGGCCGCGTTCGGATCGTAGGCCGCATTGGGATCATAACCGCTCCCGGCGTCTCCCGCCGGCGCCGGCGCGGTAGCGGCGGCGTCTTGCGCCGTCTCGGCCGTCTGTCCCGCTTCGAGATTCGGCAGATAGACCCAATCTTCCTCGACGGTCAGCCGGCGCAAAAGGATATCCATGGCGCGCCGGCGGCCCTCCATCTGGGCGATCTTCTTCGCGTTCGTCGCCGAATCGGCCTGCGCCTGCACCGGTACGCGGGGCACTACGAACACGTCGTCGCTGGCGCGCGCTGCGCCGAACTGGAGACCGACCGCGCTCGCCGCGATCGCGAGAATCGTAAGGAATTTGCCCATCAACGTCCCGTTCGCTCTTGGTTGACGGCCGTAGCGGAGCCGCATCCGTCTTATAGCCGCCCTTCCCGGGCCTCGCATCCCTTAACTCTCGGACAGGCGCCGTCGCTGCGCGCCTGTCCCAAAAGAGGCCAAATTGGTTCGGTTTTCCTTTCGGCCGGAAAGCGCTCTTTCCATGACACGCCGGACCGACGCCGCGAGACGCGCGCGAAGGCGCGCCATGGGCTATTCTGGCGCGCCGACGTGAGCGCACCCATGGACGCAAGCCAGGAAAAGCCCCTTGTCATCGACGTCAGGCTGAAAACCGCCGACGACCTGTTCGCTTCGCTCGATCCCTCGCCGCTGGTCGAACGCGATCTCGATGATGCGGTGGAAGAGTTTATCATCGACTGGGCGATGGATGCGCCGGAGCGCGGGCCTGTCCGGCTCGTCCTTCATTTTGCGGAAGATGACCCCCGCGCAGATCCAGAGGTGCTCGGCGAATCGGTGCGGAATTTTTTCAGCTTCATGGCGGAGCGCGAAGATCGGCGTATGCGGCGTCTGTGGCGCGAGGGGCGCAAGGACCTGCTCGTCGGCGCCCTCTTCCTGGTCGCGTGTCTGGGCGCAGGACAGGCGGCGCAATCGCTTGTCGGACCGCCTTTCGGGGCCTTTCTGCGCGAAGGCCTTCTGATCATTGGATGGGTGGCGAATTGGCGGCCTGTGGAGATTTTCCTTTACGAATGGCGTCCGATCAGCCGCCGGCGCCGCGTCTTTCAACGCCTTTCCAATCTTACGCTCGAAATCGGGCGCGGACAGCGATTGCGCGCGGCGGGCGGCGGAGGTTAGAGGGAGCGCCATGTCAGACGCATACAAAAAGGCGGGCGTGGATATCGATGCGGGCGACCGCCTTGTCGACGCCATCGCGCCGCTCGCGAAAGCGACGGCCCGGCCAGGCGCGGACGCCGCCCTCGGCGGGTTCGGCGGGGTATTCGATCTCAAGGCCGCCGGCTTCAAGGACCCGCTGCTGGTTTCCGGGACGGACGGAGTCGGCACCAAGCTGAAGATCGCCTTCGAAACGGGCCGCCACACGACGATCGGGATCGACCTTGTGGCGATGTGCGTCAACGACGTGCTCGCGCAGGGCGCAGAGCCCCTGTTCTTTCTCGACTATTTCGCGACGGGCAGGCTCGATGAAGGAGTCGCGGCCGACGTCATCGCGGGAGTCGCCGCCGGCTGCGCCGAAGCGGGCTGCGCGCTCATCGGCGGCGAAACAGCCGAAATGCCGGGCATGTACGGTCCGGGGGAATACGATCTCGCGGGATTTTGCGTCGGCGCCGTCGAGCGCGAACAGCTGATGCCGCGCGCGGTCGCGGCCGGCGACGTGCTAATCGGCCTTGCGTCTTCGGGACCGCATTCGAACGGATATTCGCTCATCCGAAAAATCGTGGCCGACGCCGGGCTCTCCTACGCCGACCCCGCGCCTTTTGACGCCGAGACGACCTTGGGCGAGGCTCTGCTCGTTCCCACGCGGATTTACGTAAAGTCGCTTCTGCCGCTCCTCCGCGATCCTCGCATTAAAGGTTTCGCGCATATCACGGGCGGCGGCCTTACCGAGAACGTCCCGCGGATTTTCGACGAGAAGAAATTCCGGGCGCGTTATGATGAAAGGTCGCTCGTCATGCCGCCCCTCTTTGAGTGGCTCCAGGAGGCGGGCCGGATTTCCGACGCCGAAATGCGGCGCACTTTCAATTGCGGGATCGGCGGCGTTCTGGCCGTCGCGTCCGACGCCGCGCAAGAGGTGGCAGACGCGCTCGCCGGCGACTGCGCGCATGTCATCGGCGAGATCGAGAGCGTTTGATGGCGAAAAAGAAAGTCGCCGTACTCATTTCCGGCCGCGGCACCAATTTGCAATCCCTCATTGATGCGTGTGCGGATAAGAAATATCCGGCCGAAATCGCGCTCGTTCTCTCGAACTGCCCCGGCGCGCCCGGCCTAGATCGCGCGGGCGCCGCGGGCGCGCCGACGCTCGTTATCGATCATCAACTCTACGGCAAAGGCCCGCAGGCGCGGGCGGCGTTCGACGCTGCGCTGTCCGCCGCGCTTGAAGAGGCGAGGATCGATCTTGTCTGCCTGGCCGGTTTCATGCGCATTCTGACGCCCGGTTTCGTCGAGAAATGGTCGGGGCGGCTTTTAAACATCCACCCTTCCCTTCTGCCCTCATTCAAGGGGCTCCACGTCCATGAGCGCATGATCGAGGCGGGGGTTAAAATTGCCGGCTGCACGGTGCATTTCGTCAGTGCGGAGATGGATTCCGGGCCGATTATCGGACAGGCGGCCGTTCCAGTGCTGCCGGGCGATGACGCCGACATGCTCGCGGCGCGCATCCTCGAACAGGAGCATCGGCTTTACCCGGCCTGCGTCAAGCTGATCGCCGAAGGCAGGGCGCGCCTTACGGCGCGCGGCGTCGTCGAATTCGACAACGACGTCGCCGCCGGCGCGCCCATGCTCAATCCTAACCCTTCTTGATCTCGATCCGTTTCGAACGGCGCACGGATTCCGGCGGCTTCGCCAGGGTGAGCTTCAATACGCCGTCCTTGAACACGGCGTCGACATGGTCGGGGTCGATCTCCGTCGGCAACGGAATCGAACGCGCGAAGGAGCCGTAGCTGCGCTCGACAAGCCGATAGCCCTTCTTGCCGCTTTCATCGCGCTCGGTCCGCTTTTCGCCGCGGATGGTCAGGATGTTGTCGTTGACTTCGACATCGATGTCCTTCTCGCTGACGCCCGGAAGCTCCGCCTCGATTTCATAGCTCTCATCAGTCTCCCTGAGATCAAGCGTTGGAAAGACATCGCCGCTGGAATAGGAACGAGACGGCCACAAGGAAGGCGCTCCGAAACTCGCGAACGCTTCGTCAAACAGCCGGTTCATTTCGTCCTGCAACCGGAAGAATGGATCGCCTGATGAACGTTCGCTTAAAGTCGGCGCGTTTCGGCCGCGGTTGAACAGGGTTAGCGGTTTGAACATCTCAAGGCCTCCTCAATCGCGATGACAGAGGCGCGGAAAACCCGCCGGTCCGCCCGACCGGCGGGCAGCGCCGTAAATGAGATAGAACCGAAAGAGGATCGTTCAAGAGCCCGCCCGGGACGGGTCTGAGCAACCTCAAATTTTCAAATCGAGCGCCTTCAGAAATGCGCGCACCCGTTTGGCGTTCTGGCCGAGATCAGAGCCGCCGACCCGGGACTCAGATCGCACGTCAACGCGCACCCCTCCCGTCGCCTGCGGGCGAATCCGCACAATGAAATCGTCCTTGAAACCGAACCACGCCGATGTCGCGACCGCTTCTATGCGCCACCCGCTGCCGGCGTCGTCGGTCGCCGGGCCCTCGGCGAGGATTCGCATTCCCATCGCCTCAACGACTTCGCGCGCGGCTTTCGCCGCCGTCTTCAGGTCGGCGCTGCTGTCCAGGGGAACGATGTCGGGAAACGCCTGTTTCTGCGATTCTTCGACTGTTTTTCCGGTCTGCTTTACAATCGCAGCGCCTTCGTAAGCGGCCGGATTGCTGCGCTCTTCATTCGCCGCCGCGATGATCTGGGGCGGATCGTCGAAATCCGTCGTGACGTCGTGAATGAAAGGATTGGAGTCGACCATCGCTTTCATTTTGATCGGAACATAGGCCGCGGCGCCGGCGGCCGCGAATGCGATGAGCGCAAAAAGCGCCACCCCGCGCGCGCGCCAGAGGGCCAGCAGGAATCCGGCGCCGGCGAGCGCCGCCGCGACGATCAGCGGCAGCGAGAGCATTCGCATCACGCTGAACGCCGTTCCCAGATCCCAAAGCCCGAAGCGATAGCCGGGCCCCATCGCCGCAAGCGCCGCCGCGAGCAGGATCGCAACGCACGAAACAATCGAAATGAGCATTTTCATGGCCGTCCCCTTCCCTCTCGAATGGGGATAATAGTCCTTTTTGGCGCGAACGGGCGCCTGCTCCGTCCAGGCATTGCAATCGCCGCCCCGCAGCCCCAATTTTCCCTGTGATAGGAGCCCTTTATGGTCAAGCCGGTCACGGTCACCATTTCCCACGATCTCGGAAAGGACGAGGCGCGCCGCCGCATCGCCGAGGGTTTCGGCAAGCTCAAAGGCGCGATGGGCGGCGGATTCCTGTTCAAATTCGAGGAACAGTGGACGCGCGAGGACAAGCTCTCCTTCACCGCGCGCGGTCTTGGCCAGACCATAATTGGCGAGATCGACATCTTTCCGCAGCATGTCAGGATCGAGGCGACCCTGCCCAATCTGCTCGCCTCAATCGCCGAAACAATCACCGGACGCATGGAGCACGAAGGCAAGCTGCTCCTCGAAAAGAAGTAGCCGCTCGTCATCGATCGGACTCGCCGCCAAGGGGTTGATCCCGATACGGATGGCGCGGGCGCTATATCGGATCGTCCTCAACCCCCGGCCGGCGAGCGTCCCATATTTCCGCAGGCCTTGACTACGGATGTAGTTGATCCATAAGATTACAGTTGTAGTCGAAAGGAGCCCGCCTTGAGCGAAAAGATCACCGACGCGGAATACGTCGTCATGGAGGTTCTCTGGAACGACGCGCCGCTCGCGGCCGCCGAGGTCGCGACGCGCCTCAAAGATAAAAAGCGCTGGCGCGTGCAAACGGTGAAAACCTTGCTCAGCCGGCTGGTCGAGAAAGGCGCCGTCAACGCCGAACCCGACGGACGGCGCTATCTCTACCGCCCGCTCGTAACGCGCGGCGCGTATGCCCGTCAAGCGACGCGCTCGCTCGCCGATCGCTTGTTCGGCGGCCGCGCGGCTCCGCTCGTCGCGCATCTTGCGGACGCAGGCGCGCTCACGCGCGACGACATCGCCGAACTTGAAGCCATTCTCGAGGAGTTGAAAAGGTGACATCGCCTGAGTTTGCCGGTTGGCTTCTTGATACGACGATCGCAGTCAGCGGTTTGATTCTCATTGTGCTGATCTTGCGAAAGCCAGTGCGGCGACGCTTTGGCGCGCAGGCCGCCTATCTCCTCTGGCTCGCGCCGTTTCTAAGGTTGATGCTTCCGGATCTACCCGTCCTTCCGCCTCCGCATGACGCAGCCGTCTGGATTGCAGCGACAAGTCTTCCGCCAGCCGACGCTGGCGCATCTGAGCCGGGAGACCCCGCCGTTATGACTCTACGACGATGATGATGCATATCTGGCTTGTCGGCGCGCTTCTCATTCTCGCCCGTGACACGCTGCGCCAGATCAGATTTCAGGCGCGCCTGCTGCGAAACACCGCGCCGGCGACGGGCGAGCTGCTCGCCGAAGCGCTCGTCGTCGCTGACGCGCTCCGCCTCAAGCGCAAATTCTCTCTGCGTATCGCACAGGACAATTGCGGCCCGCTACTATCGGGTCTCTTTCATCCGATCATTGTCGCGCCCGCAAACTTTGATACGGCGTACACGTCCGCCGAGCGACAACTGGCCCTCGCCCATGAGCTAGCGCACATCGCCCGGGGCGATCTCATCGCGACGCTCGCCGCGCTCTTCTTCCGCGCAGCGCAATGGCCGAACCCGCTCGTTCACTACGCCTTCTCAATGTTTCGCGAAGACCAGGAAGCAAGTTGCGACGCATCTGTCCTCTCGCGCCATCGCAGCTCGCCGGACGCCGCACACGCCTACGCCGCCGTGATCGTCAAATCTGCTGGGAGCGCCGCCTCGGCGCCGGCCGCCAGCCTTTCTATCGCGCATCACCTTAAGGAGAGACTTGCCATCATGAAATCCAACACCGCCAAAAATTCGAAACTCGGGCGCGCGCTCGCCGTCTGCTTCGTCGCAGCAGGGCTCGCGGCGAGCGCAAGCTACACCTACGCCGCCTCCAATAACGAAACGGACCGGACGAAAGAAGAAAAGCAAATCGTCAACACCAAAACCGAGATCATCGAGGCCGACGGCAAAGACAAACTCGTCATACCCGGCGTCAAAGGCGCAGTAAAAATCGAGGTGACAACGAAGAACGGCCCGCGCACGGTCCGCGTCTTCGACAAAAAAGGAAATCTTCTCACCGAGAAAAAATACGGCCCCGACGAACCGATGGAATTCGATTCGATTACGCTCAAGTCTTCTGACGGGCGCGAACGCGTTGTGCGGCTGGGAGACCCTATTACAGCCGATGCGATGTGGATCGAAAACGAGTCTGCCGAATCGGGCGACCGCAAAAAAGTCAAGAAGACGGTCGTCGTCAGCGGCGACGACAAAGATAATCCGGCTGAGCTGACCGCCGAACTTTGCAATGATACCGGCTCCGGCGAATCGCATGTGTTTGTGTTCAGCGAACGAAATGATGATCGCGCCGAAAAATCCGCGGAGAAGAGAGTTGTCTGCCTTAGAGGCGTCGATTCCGCCGATCCGGCCAAGCGCGCCGACGCGCTGAGAAAGGCGATCGAGAGCATGGAGGCGAGCGCAAAGGCCGAAGCCGAACATCGCCAGGAGATCCTCGCCAAGCTCCGCGAAGAATTGGCGAAAGCAGAAGCCGAGGCCAAAAAGAAGAAATAAGCGACGCGGCGCGCGCTGCCGCTCAGAGGCGGAAAGAGCGCCGCGCTTCCTATGAAGCGCGGCGCTCCCTTTTCCAGAAGACCCGTTTAACGATCGATCGACGTCGTCGTGCAATAGGCGACTCCGCCATCGACCGCGAGCGTATCGCCGACGACATAATCGCCCGCTTTTGAGGCCAGAAATATCGCAGCGCCCGCCATATCTTCATCGCGGCCGATGCGCTTTGCCGGAATATGCGCCGATACAGCCTCGCCATAATCGCGCGCCGCCTTGTTCATGTCGGATGCAAAGGCGCCGGGCGCTATCCCGCTGACGCAGATATTGTCCTCGATCAATCGCGCGGCCATGCGACGCGTCAAATGAATGACCGCCGCTTTCGACGCCTGGTAGGAATAGGTCTCCCACGGATTAATGCGGATGCCGTCGATCGAGGCGATGTTGATGACCTTCGCTGGCCGTTCCGGGCTCGCGGCGGCTTTCAATGCGCCGTGAAGCGACTGAGTGAGGAAGAAGAGTCCTTTCACATTGAGGTCCATGACCTTGTCCCAGCCATGCTCGGGAAATTCGTCGAATGGCGCGCCCCAGGCCGCGCCCGCATTGTTGACGAGGATGTCGAGCTTTTTTTCCTTCGCGGCGATCTTCCCGGCGAGCGCCCGGCAGCCTTCGACGGTCGACACATCCTGTGGGACCGAAATGCAGGTTCCGATTTTCGAAAGCTCAGTCGCCGCAGCGTCGCACTGCTCGGCTTTGCGCGCGGAGATATAGACTTTCGCGCCCTGCGTAAGGAATCCGCGCGCGATCATCATCCCAATGCCGCGCGAGCCGCCGGTGACGAGCGCAACGCGGTCTTCGAGGGAGAAGAGGGATTTCATTGTTTGCACCTTCCTAGTCTTCCATGGGCGCTTGGCTTTGAAGCCATATTTCTCGAATCATTTCGTTAGATTCCAATCCAAGATTATCTTCATCTCTATACTGAAGATATTGCTCAACGTTGTCGCCGAATCTACCACCCTGACGATTGTGCCGCGGCTCCGCCGTAGCGATTAGAATTGCCTCAACATGATCTAGTATGTTTACAATCGAAGGATGAGCCGCCCGCGCTTCAGCTCTGAGCGCACCAGTTTGGTTCACCGCACGAATCCCGAACCACGAAAAACGAGTCCACCGATCGGCCAACTGATCTCTCGTGTGCTGTTTGATGCGCTTGAAGAGCCGCTGACTCTGCTGTGATCCAGCCTGTCCCACGTAAACCAATTGAAACGATTCGTCGTAAAGAACATAAATTCCTTGTTGCTCGCGGAAATCGACAGGTGCCGTTGTGAGCGAGGTCGCGCGTATTCCCTTCAAATGACCTGGATTTCGTTGCCTTCCCCAAAAGACATCGCTCTTTTTCCAAAATAGGCCATAGTTCTTGATTAGCATATCACCCCCTACTCCGCTCCAAACCTCTCGCGCCACTCCTCCACCTGCTCGTCCTCAATCTTCTTGAACAGAACGTCGGGCGGGGTGAAGGCGTGGCCGGGGTTTAAGAATTCGAGCGCGGGTCTAGCCGAAGTCGGCCAGCGCCCCGCCTCTTTCGGGTCA
The DNA here is from genome assembly GCA_016125425.1 of Alphaproteobacteria bacterium. Lineage (GTDB taxonomy): Bacteria > Pseudomonadota > Alphaproteobacteria > Caulobacterales > Parvularculaceae > Amphiplicatus. The sequence goes on along the minus strand of WGLT01000024.1, from coordinate 3,557 downwards.
AGGCCGAAGACCCTGAACATTTTCTCCGCGGTGAACGGGATGACAGGCGCCGACAGCGCCGCGAAGAGGACGATGAGGTTCAGCCCCGCGCGCACCGACGCGGCGGCGGCCGGTTTGTCTTCCTTGATCTTGGTCCAGGGCGCGGCGACTTGCAGATATTCGTTCCCCGCGACCCAGATCGCGCGCAGCTCCGCAAAGGCTTTGCGGAACTCCATCGCCGCGAGATTGTCCGTATAGGATTTGATTTTGGCGTCGAGATCAACAACCAGCTTTTCCTCCGCCGCGCCGTAATTCCCCTCGCACGGAATCGCCTCGCCGAAGCGCGCGGCGCAAAAGCGCGTAATGCGGTTGACGAAATTGCCAAGAACATCGGCAAGGTCCTTGTTCACAACGGCGGCGAAATGCTCAAGCGTGAAGGAGGCGTCGTCCGACTCCGGCGCGTTCGCCATCAACTGCCAGCGCCAATAATCGGCTGGCAACAGTTCCAGCGCCTGATCCATGAAAATGCCGCGGTTCTGGCTGGTCGAGAATTTGCCGCCATACCAGGTGAGCCAGTTCAAGGATTTCAATGTATCGACGGTTTTCCACGGCTCTTCCGAGCCCAAAATCGTGCACGGGAAACTGACTGTATGGAACGCAACATTGTCCTTGCCCATAAACTGAACGTACCGGACGTCATGCGCACCTTCGTCCAGCCGCCACCAGGAGCGCCAGTCACGATTTTGGTCCGGCGCCGCTTCGGCCCATTCTTGCGTCGCGCCGATATATTCGATCGGCGCGTCGAACCACACATAGAACACTTTTTGCTCGAAACCGGGTCGCGGCACGCCATCGCGTTCGACAGGCACGCCCCAGTAAAGATCGCGCGTAATCGACCGGTCCTGCAGCCCTTCCTTGATCCATTTGTTGGCGATCGATTTTGTCAGCGCGGGCCATTCCGTTTTCGAGGCGACCCAGTCCGCGATTCGGTCCTGCAGTTTCGACTGCAAAAGATATAGATGTCGCGTTTCTCGCGGCTCCACTTTGTGCGAGCCCGAGATCGCCGAATATGGATTGATCAACTCCATCGGATCGAGCAGCCGGCCGCAATTGTCGCACTGGTCGCCGCGCGCCTTTTCATATCCGCAATGCGGGCATTCGCCTTCGACATAGCGGTCCGGCAGAAAGCGCTGATCATCGATAGAGAATATTTGTGTCGTCACGCGCTCTTCGATAAGGCCGCGGTCTTCGAGGACCGCAGCGAAATGCTGCGTGAGTTTTTCATTCTGAGGGCCCGAAGAGCGGCCGAAATGATCGAAGGAGAGGCCGAACGCCTCGCCGGCGCGTTTCTGGATTTCGTGCTGCTCAGCGCAATAGGCCTCGACAGTTTGACCCGCCGCCCGCGCAGCGAGTTCGGCCGGCGTGCCGTGCTCGTCGGTCGCACATATGAAGAGGACCTCATTCCCGCGCGCCCGCTCGAACCGCGCATAGACATCCGCCGGCAGCATCGATCCGACAAGATTGCCGAGATGCTTGATCCCGTTGATGTAGGGAAGCGCGGAAGTGATCAGAATTCGGGCCATGCTCATACTTTCGGGTGGAACCGGGGTCTAATAAGGAGCGCGGCGCGCCTGCGCAAGGCGGGCCCTCGGGCTGAACGCGCCTTGTCGGCGGCTCAAAGTCCTCGCCGGTCCTCCCGCCGCAACCGCGCGGCCCCTTATTTATCATTGTCCGCCCGCCAAGCAGGCCATAAGATCGTAAACGGAAGCGCCGGACGGGGGGCGGAGCAACGGCTTTCTCATCAGCTCTCTGAACTTTCGAGCGGCCTTTCCCCGCTCCTTGACCGTCGGCGCTGCGCAAAGGGGAGATGCGCGTATGCTTGAACGGAATTTCTGGGTTTGTCTGGCGCTCAGCGCGCCGGCGATGACGATCGCGGCGTCCGGCGCCATGGCCGACGAGAACGGCAAGGCGACCTATGCTTCATTCAAATGCGCGGACAACGCCGTGTCGTCGATCACGACGGTATGCAAGTCGGTCAAGAAAGTATTGCCCTTCGTGACCTGTCCCACGACGAGCGCCACATGCGTCAAGGCCAAGCAGGAAATATTCACGGGGCTGACCGGCGAGCCGGCGACGCCGGCCAATATCAAGTCTTGGAATGGCCAGGGCGGCGGCGGCGTTCTCTTTCAGGATGTCGGCGTCTGTCTCCTGCGCGGACTTTCGTCAACGCCGATGCATGCGCACGCCAAAGCTTCTTTGCCGATAGGAGAAATATCTTCGGACGGTCTTGTGGGATTCACGAAATTCGACCCGAAGGCGCGCACTTTCGAAGGCTACCAGCGCCTCAGGGCCCATGCGCCCGTGATCGGCGATGTCGACATCCTGACCCAACCGTTCTCCGTCAAGCCCCTCGATTCAGACCTCACGGGCAAGAATCTGAAAGTTGGCGAATACGCGCTGTTTGGCGCGCAGGCGCTTGAATTCTCTACCGAAGGCGGCGCGGAGAGTTTCAGCTTTGACCTCAAGGCCATCAAGGTGGTAACGCCCTATGGCGTCGTCTCTCCGCAGCCGCATGTCACATTCGGGCGCGGCTCGGTCTGGTCGCTTTCTCCATACGGCGGCGCCGCCAAGATGTTGCTGAATCCCGGCGGCATTAAAACGACGGATGTTTACGGCAGGCTTGCAGGTCAGTCTGTCGCCAGTTCGCTCGTCGCCGCGAAAGTGAAGCCCGGAAAATATCCCGGTTCGCCCTATTGCTCAAATTTCGGGCCGTCCGTCGGCTGCCTCGCGCCCGAACCGATGGGCTGGGACAGCCAGCTCGTGCTCGGATCGCGCAATGTCGATCCTTCTGATCCTGCGTGGACTGCGCCCTCAGGCGTCGAATATCCGGCCCGCCCTGACGCGAACGCCGCAAAGGCGCGCGGCGCAGCCGAAAAGATTCCGAATGGCTACGCCAGCGCCGGCGTGAAGGTCGAGTACTCTCCGACCGACCTCATCCCGCAATCTTTGCTCGGCTCTTACATTACTGCCTCGGTCGACGTATTTGTCGATCCGAACATCGCAGTCAGTTACGCAAGCCAGTTCGACTTCTGGAATGCTCAAGGCGCGGCTTGGGTTCCTTCGCTTGCAAAAGCGCCGCCGGGGCCGGTGGTGACGCCCGTTGACGTCGAAAGCATCCAATCAATGGCGCTTATCTCGGGCGCCAGCGTCGCCGGCCGATTCGCGCTCGACGCCGGAGTCGACATCACCCTACATCTGCACATCCCCCTTCCTTGGCCCTTTGACGACATTGATTTCAATATTGTCGACGTGCATCCGCGCAGCGCGTTCCTGGAGAAAAAAGACGCTGCGAACCAAACGTCGCAACAGAAAGCGGCGGCCGTCGCCGATTGGCAGAATTTTTTAAAGACCGGGAAAATGTTCAGCCTGTTTAGCCCGCTAGGCGCTGTTTACAAACTCATTGACGGCTGAATCGACCTTTGATTCAAGGATGCCTCTTGAGGGAGGCGGATTTGAGTCGCGGCGATTTGAGCGAAACGGAATGGCGGCTGTTAAAGGATCTTCTGCCGGCCGAACGC
>WGLT01000025.1 GCA_016125425.1 Alphaproteobacteria bacterium | reverse complement strand
CGTTGCGTGATGATCTTTGACGGCGCGGATGAAGAAGCCGTCATGAAGGCGCGTCGCTTCTGGAAAAGCGCCGCCGGCGCCGGCCATGAGGCGACATACTGGAAACAATCCGAATCCGGACGATGGGAAAAACAGGGCTAGGCGCCAGCCTGGTCCCGTCCCGCCATGATGAGCTGCGTCTGCGTAACGATGGCCGCGAGCTTGCCGGCGCCGTCGAAAACCTCCGTCTTCCAGACCTGCACCGTGCGGCCGAGCTTAATCGGCGCCGTCACCGCCTTGGCCGTCTGGCCGACCGGAATGGGGCGCAGGAAATTCGTTTTCGATTCGATCGTCGTCGTCAGCGAGCCTTCCGGCATGTTCAAAAATGCGCCGACGCCGCCGAGATTGTCGGCGAACGCCATAATCGCGCCGCCATGCAGCGTCGCCGGGATCGTGCAATGCTCGGGCGTCACGTCGAGCTCGGCTTCGATGCGATCCTTGCTCACCGAAACGAAACGCACGCCGATCATCCTTGCGAAGGGCGCGTTGTTCCGGTTGAAGGCGTCAGCGAGATCTTGATCCGTCATTTTCCGTCTGCATTGATCAATGTCGCAACGAGCAGCGCCGTCTCCTTGCCGCGATTGACCCAGGCGTGATTGGCGCCGCGCTGAATGACGACGTCGCCCGGCTTCAGCGATTTCGCTTCGCCGTCGTCCAGCAAGAGATCAACCTCGCCTTTGACAAGCACGATGACATCGAGCGTGTCGGTCTTGTGCATCATCGGGTGACGCGTCGTGTCGACGCGCGCATGCGTCGCGCCGACCGCCGCGAAGGTCGCGGCCGCGGCCGCGTCGAGCGCGTCGATGGCCGCGCCAGGTTCTTCCGGCGCGACCGTGAACCAGCGAACCTTTACGCAGCCCTTGTCCGGCTCAAGACAGACATCCTCTTCCGCGAGCGCGTCGCGACCATCGAGAAGATTGTCTTTCGTCAGCGCCGCCGTCCAGATTTCCGCCAGTCCCGTCTCGTCGACGGCGATCAACTTCGCCGCTCCGCCGTCGATAACGACATGCGAGCGGCCCTTTTCATCGTCTCCCGTGACGATTCGGCGGAGCGCTTTCCAATCCATCACGCCGCGCCCGGCTTTTTCGTCCGCTGTCCGATCGTATCGATCACCGATTGCGCGTCATAAACATCCGGGCCTTCGGGTTTTGCGCCTTTGCCCATCAGCACTTCGAGACGCGCCGTGAAAAACCGGCGCGCGCCGATCGTTCCGGCGTCGCCGCCGACGCCGACGCCGACGCCGCCGCCGCGTCCGTAAGAGCTCGTTCCGAATCCGAGACCGAGATTGACGCCGCCCTTGTCCTGCGCCTCGGTGCCGCGCGCGATGACGCGGAACCATTCATATCCGTTCGCGACCGTCAGTTGCGCCGCTCGCAGCAGCGCGAAATCCTCGACGACATTTTGCGGAGTCGCGCCGTCGCCCGCAAAAGCGATCCGGTAGCGGCCGCTTTCTATCTCTTGCTCGGTATAGCCAAAGCCCTTGTTCGCGCTTGCCGGACCGTACGGGGTTCCGACAGCCGTCGCGCAGGCGGCAAGGAGAAGCGCAAGGGCGCCCGCCGTCAGCATTCGCATCAAATTCTCTCCATCCGAACTCGCTAGAAAGCCTAGCATTGCAAGGCCGCTCGCAAAAGCGCCTTGCGCGCGCCCACGGTCCGCCGCATTCCTGCGTATGACTGGCCTTCCGACAAAGGGGAGCGCCATGACATCCGCGAACGGGCTTTACGATCTTGTCATTGTCGGGGCGAGTTTCGCCGGACTTGTCGCAGCCCGCACAGCCGCCCATCGCGGCCTCAAGGTCGCCGTCATAGACGCCAAGACCGAACCCGGCGCGCGCGTGCGGACGACGGGCATTCTCGTGAAGGAAGCCGTCGACGACACCGAAATTCCTTCAGCGCTGACGCGCAAGATTACCGGCGCGCGCCTTTACGCGCCGAACGGACGTCATGTCGACCTGACGGCGCCCGGCTATTATTTCCTCGCTACCGATACGGCGGCGATCATGCGCTGGCTCGCCCGCGAGGCCGCGCGCGCCGGCGCCGATCTTTTTTTCGGCGCGCGCTTCACGCACGCCGGAATAGAAGACAGCTTCGTGCGCATCGGCGGGCTCGGACTTTCCGCGCGTTATCTTCTGGGCGCGGACGGCGCAAAGTCGCGCGTCGCCGAAGTGTTCAAACTCGGACGCAATTCGGAATTCCTTCTCGGCCTCGAAACCGAATATGAAGAAACGCCGACGGTCGATCCCGATTTCATACACTGCTTCATCGATTCGACGCTGGCGCCCGGCTATCTCGGCTGGGTCGTTCCCGGCGCCGGGATGACGCAGGTCGGTCTCGCGGTCTCTCCCGGCCCCTTCGGCGCCCGCAAGCCGGACTATGCGCGTTTTCGCGACCGGATCGATTCGCGCTTTCAGCTGTGGAACTGCGAGATCAAACACAAGCGGTCCGGGCCTATTCCCTGCGGCGGCCTCGTCTCCCCGATCGCAGCACATCGCGTTTTGCTGACGGGCGACGCCGCCGGACTTGTCTCGCCTCTGACCGCGGGCGGCATTCGGCTCGCCTTCCAATATGGCCGGCGCGCGGGCGCGGCGATCGCCAACCACCTGCAGGACGGCGGCGCCGATCCCGGCCTCGTGATGGCGAAGGAATACCCGCGCTTTCCCGTAAAGACCTGGCTGCGGCGAATCTGGTCCGCCGCCCCGCCCAACGCGATTTTGAATGCGACCTTGTTCACGCCGCCCATGCTCGCTTTGGCGCAATGGATCTATTTCAGGAGGCGCGGCTCAATCTTGCGCGAAGGCGACGCCGGCCGGTTTGTGCGTATGCGGATTAGCTGAAAAAACGGGTCACCGCTTCCGGTTTCATCAAAATAGTCAAAACAAGGCCCGCGATCGCTCCGCCGAGATGGCCCTCATGCGCGACGCCGGAGCGTTCGGCGCCGGACATCCGCGCCGAAAAGAAGATGAAGAACGCGCCATAGAGGATCGCAGGGATCCCTATAGGGATGAACATGATGTAGATTTTTGAAAACGGATAGAACAGGCATGCTGAGAGCAGCACGCCCGAAACAGCGCCCGATGCGCCGACCGCGCTGTAGGACGGATTCTTGCGATGGACCGCCGCCATCGCAATCCCGCCCGCGATCATCGATCCGAAATAGACGACGAGAAAACCGAGCTTCCCGAGAATTTCCTCCACCGGCGGGCCGAAATAGAACAGCGTGAACATGTTGAAGAAGATATGGATGAAGTCGGCGTGCAGGAATCCCGACGTCACGATCCGGTAATGCTGCTCCTTCTTGACGACGGCGCCGACATTGAACGCGAAATGATTGATGAATCCGCGGTCGATATAGAACGCGTAGAGCGTCGCGATGATGTTCGCTAGAATCAATGCGTAGGTCGCTGGCGCATCGGCGATCTGCAAGTCGAACCTCCCTGTCGCCGCCCGTCGGCGCGGCTGCCGCCCTCATTCAGTTTCTCGCCGTCGCGTCGGGCCCCAGCATGCGGCCGGCGTTTCCGGCGAGCCTGAACGCACTGAGCCCCTCCCGCGTCAGGAGATAGAGGGCGCCGTCTTCAAATGCAAAATCCTTACGCGCGGCGACAAGCGGCGCGATCTCCGCCAGCGCCTCTTTCGAAGGGTGAGCCTCGGAAAAAATGAGATACAGCGTTCTCGCCTCGCGCTCGGCCGCGCGAAACCGATTGGCGCGCGCCTTCCTCGGCGAATGGTTCGGCCGCCGACATTCACGCCCGGGAACAGCGCGATCCGCGCCCTCATAATAGGCAGACGCCGGCGCGCCTCACCGCTGCGCGCCGTCTTCGCAGGGCGTCAAGGCTGTCATCGCGAGCGCGTGAACCGGCCCCGCCAACTCGTCTTTCAGCGCCGTGTTCACCGCGCGCTGGCGCGCAATGCGGGACATGCCTTCAAACGCCGTCGATACGATCGTCACGCGAAAATGCGATTCGCCGCCTTCGCGCGCGCCGGCGTGTCCCTTGTGGAGGTGCGATTCGTCGCGCACTTCGATCCGGGCCGGCCCGAAGGCGGCCTCAAGCTTTCGGCGGATAATTTCTGCAACGGACATAATCCGGCGAATGCAGGAGCGCTCGCCCGTCTTGTCAAGATTGTATCAACCTGCGGCCGCCACCATAATGACGCTATGAGCGACTACGCCTACAAGCCGCGCTTCGGCTATGACATTCGCGTGAAGCCGCCCCGGGGCGAGGACGAACCGCCCGTCTGGGCGGCGGCGCATACCCGCCTTTGCCAGGCGCCCGGATGCTTGCGCAAGGCCGCGCTGAAACTCGCGGCGAGCCCGCGCCAGCCGCAGCAGAAGATCTGGCTCTGCGCGGCGCATGCGGCCGAGCACAACCGCAACTGGAATTTCTTCGACGGTCTTTCCGATGCGGAAGCCGAGGCCGCGCGTCTCGCGGGCCTTTATGGCGACCGGCCGACCTGGACCATGGGCAAGAACGACCGCGCGCGCGCGGCCGCCCGGGCGCGGGGGGCCGCCGACTTCCATGACGCGTTCGGCTTGTTCGGAGAGGCGGCCCGTCGCCAGGCGTCGCATGACGGGCGCATGCGCGACGGCCGGGTGCTGCCGAAACTGCAAGTGCAGGCGTTCGAGACGCTCGGCCTGCGCGTCACGGCGAGCGCGACGCAGATCCGCCAGCGTTACGCCGAACTTGTCCGCCGCTATCACCCGGATACGAATGGCGGCGACCGCAGCGCCGAAACGCAACTCACCGCCGTCGTCAAAGCCCATCAGATCCTGAAAAAGGCCGGGATTTGCTGAGAAGGCGCCCTTAGCCCGCCGCGCGATCGATCATCACCGACTTGATCATCGCATAGGCCCGCATGCCGGTTTGAAGCCCGAGGCGGTCTTTCGAGAAGGTCGTGATCTCCGCGACGAGCCGCACATCGCCGCAAAAAAACGGCGCGTCCACATGACCGGCGCCCGCCGCGCCGATCGCGACGGACGGCACAGCCTTGCGTTCGCCCCGCCGGCCTGCCAAATCCCGATGAAAGACCCGTTCGGCCTGCCGGGCGGCCTTGAATCCGGGCCTCGTTCAGGCGAGGGTCCGCCCGCTTGTTGGAAACCAGAACGTTGAAAGACGCCGCCCAAAGCCATGGCTGAGATCACCGACCACAAATTCCTCGAAAAACCCGAGAAGACCGTCAGCGCGCGGGAAGTCTTCGGCGTCGATTTCGACATGTCCGTTCCGGCTTTCGCCGAGCCGAACGAATATGTGCCGACGACCGATCCGGCCTATCGTTTCGATCCGCAGACGACGCGTGCGATCCTCGCCGGCTTTGCGCATAATCGGCGCGTGATGATCCAGGGATATCACGGCACCGGAAAGTCGACGCATATCGAACAGGTCGCGGCGCGCCTCAACTGGCCTTGCGTTCGCGTCAACCTCGACAGCCATGTCAGCCGCATCGATCTCATCGGCAAGGATGCGATCGTCGTAGAAAACGGCGTGCAGGTGACCGCTTTCAAGGAAGGCATTCTGCCATGGGCGTTTCAACGGCCCGTTGCCCTCGTCTTCGACGAATATGATGCGGGCCGTCCGGATGTGATGTTTGTCATCCAGCGCGTGCTTGAGGCGGAAGGCCGGCTGACCTTGCTGGACCAGAACCGCGTTTTGACGCCGAATCCCTGGTTCCGCCTTTTCTCGACAACGAACACCATCGGTCTCGGCGACACGACTGGGCTGTATCACGGCACGCAGCAGATCAATCAGGGCCAGATGGACCGCTGGTCGATCGTCACCACGCTGAACTATCTGCCGCATGACGAGGAGATGGAGATCGTCATCGCCAAAGCGCCGCTTTACAATTCGAAAGAGGGCCGCGCCGCCATCGACGCCATGGTCCGCGTCGCCGATATGACTCGCAACGCGTTCATTAATGGCGACATCTCGACTGTGATGAGCCCGCGCACTGTCATCACCTGGGCGCAGAACGCAGAGATTTTCCAGGATATCGGCTACGCCTTCCGCGTCACATTCCTCAACAAATGCGACGAACTCGAACGTCCGACGGTCGCCGAATTCTATCAGCGCGCCTTCGGCGAAGACCTTCCCGAAGCCGCGCCGCAGGTGGAAGTGGCCTGACCGGCGGCCGGACGGCCTGCCCTCGGCATTGCGGGCGATTGCGGCTTTCCGCGCGCCGTGTATCATCGCGGCGTTGATTTGCGGGCGGGGGCTTTCGATCGTTACGGCGTCGGACACGCCTTGGCGCGATGAAAGGGCGGCGCTGTCGCGCCGACTGCGGCCTTTCTTTCTCTGGCTTTGCATTTTCTATTCGTCCTGGGCGGGCGTCGTGCTGACGACCGGGCTCTGGCCGGTCGTCAAAGCCCATTGGCCGATCTCCCTCGCCATGGCCGCAGGCTCCTACGTCGCCGGCTCGACCCCGATGGGCGGCGGCACGGTCGGCTTTCCGATCCTGGTCCTGCTGTTCGACCTGCCCGCCACGCTCGGACGCAATTTCGGCCTCGCCGTGCAATCGGTCGGCATGGTTTCGGCGAGCATCTACATCCTGTCGGCGCGGCGGCCGATCGACTGGGGCCTTTTGAAACCGGCGCTTCTGGGCTCGGCCGTCGGAACGCCTTTTGGCGCCGCCTTCGTCGCGCCCTTTGTTTCCGATCTCGGCGTGAAACTGCTTTTCGCCGTTGTCTGGGCGAGCTTCGGCGTCATTCACTATCTGAAGATCAAGGCGATCGTCGCGCCCGAAGGCCACCGCCCCCCGCATGGCGCGTTCGACAGGCCGATCGGATGGACGATCGGCCTGCTCGGCGGCGTCGTCGCAGCGCTGACCGGCGTCGGCATCGACATGATGATCTACGCCGCGCTGGTTCTTTTCTTCCGCGGAGACATCAAGATTGCGATTCCGACCTCGGTCATTCTGATGGCCTTCACATCCCTGATCGGCATTTCGTCCAATCTCGCCCTGTCGAGGATCGATCCCGATCTCTACAGCGTATCGCCGGAAGTATTCTATAACTGGCTCGCGGCCGCGCCTGTCGTCGCGCTCGGCGCGCCCTTCGGCGCCATTATCGTCAATCGCCTGCCGCGCGCTTCGACGCTGATCATCGTTTCGACCCTCTGCATCGGACAGTTTTTCTGGGTGCTGATCAAAGAGCAGGTCTCGGGTCTGGCGCTCCTCGCGGCGATCGCAGGCCTCATCTTGATGTGCGGCCTGTTTCTGCTCGCCTTTCGCGCCGGCGAACGCCGCCGCATCCGGCTGGAGCCGGGCGCGCCGGACGCGATCGCGCAGAAGACGCAGCGCCCGGCCTGACCGGGGAATAAAGGGACCGGACGCCGGCGCTTTTCAATTCCCCCTGACGCCCTATCCACGAATGCGCTGCGCCCCGCCATTGCGCGCCGACGCATCAACCCGCTAGCGTTCGGTTTGCATCGGCGAGGGAGCGGTCATGACGACTTTCGATGAAATAAAAAAACAAATGCGCATTCCCGTGATCGGGGCGCCGCTCTTCATCGTCTCCAATCCGAAGCTCGTGGTCGCGCAGTGCCGCGCCGGCGTCATAGGATCATTTCCGGCGCTCAACGCGCGTCCGCAGGAAAAGCTTGACGAATGGCTGACCGAGATCAAGGAGGCGCTCGCCCGCCATAACGACGAAAATCCGGACCGACCGGCCGCGCCCTTCGCCGTCAACCAGATTGTTCACCGTTCAAACGACCGGCTGATGAAAGATCTGGAGACTTGCGTGAAGCATGAGGTTCCGATCGTCATCTGTTCGCTCGGAGCGCGCGAGGAGGTCTATGAGGCCGTCCACTCCTATGGCGGGGTCGTCCTGCATGACGTTATCAACAATATGTTCGCAAAGAAGGCGATCGCCAAAGGCGCGGACGGGCTGATTCTCGTCGCCGCAGGCGCGGGCGGACACGCCGGCACGCTTTCGCCTTTCGCCCTCGTCGCGGAGGTGCGCGAATGGTTCTCTGGGCCCGTCGCGCTTTCCGGCGCAATCGCGACCGGGGCCGGCGTGCTCGCGGCCGAGGCGATGGGCGCCGATTTCGCCTATATCGGCTCCGCCTTCATCGCGACAGAGGAAGCGAACGCCGTTCAGGCGTATAAGCAGGCGATCGTCGAGGGCGCCGCCGATGATATTGTGTACACGAACCTTTTCACCGGCGTGCACGGCAATTACCTGAAGCCCTCCATCGTCGCGGCGGGGCTCGACCCTGATAATCTGCCGCAGAGCGACCCCTCGAAAATGAATTTCGGCGGCGGAGAGTCGGCGAAAAAGGCCTGGCGCGACATCTGGGGCTCCGGCCAGGGCATCGGCGCGGTCAAGAACGTCGTACCGGCCGGCCGTTTCGTCGATCGCCTGACCGAAGAATACGCCGCCGCGCGCGCGCGCCTGAAGCTATAGACGGGCGCGCAGCGGCCGGCCTATTCCGCCGGCGCGCGCTCGCGCGCTTCAGCGCCTTCGCCTTCCGTCTGGCGACGCCAGAGCGCCGCATAGAGGCCGTTTCGGGCGAGAAGTTCGCCGTGCCGGCCCTGTTCGACGATGCGCCCATTGTCCAGCACGAGGATGAGATCGGCGCCGGCGATGGTTGAGAGCCGGTGCGCCACCGCGATGGTCGTGCGGCCTTTCGCAGCTTCCGAAAGCGCGCCCTGCACCTCCCGCTCCGTCTCGGAATCGAGCGAAGAAGTCGCCTCGTCGAGAATGAGGATGGGCGGGTCAAGCAGGATGGCGCGCGCGACGCCCACGCGCTGCTTCTCGCCGCCCGAAAGCTTCAGGCCGCGCTCGCCGACCCGGGTGTCGAGCCCCTTCGGCAGGCTCTCGATGAAGGAGCCAAGCTGGGCGCGCCGCGCCGCCGCCATGATTTCCTCCTCGCTCGCTTCGGGGCGGGCGTAGGACAGGTTGAACCGCAAGGTGTCGTTGAACAGAACGACTTCCTGCGGCACGAGGCCGAGCGTGCGGCGCAGCGATTCCTGGGTCACATCGCGCAGGTCCTGTCCGTCGATCAGTATGCGTCCCGAAGCCGGATCGTAAAAGCGATAGAGAAGCCGCAGGATCGTCGACTTTCCCGCCCCGCTCGGACCCGCGAGCCCGACGAAAGCCCCGCCCGGAATCCGGAAACTGACGTCATCGAGGCCGCTCTGGCGGCCTTCATGCGCGAACGTCACATGCTCGAAACGGATCTCCCCGCGCGTCGCTGCGAGAGGCCTGGCGTGCGGCGCGTCTTCAATATCGGCCTTGAGATCGAGCAGGTCGAACAGCTTTTCGATGTCGACGGCGCCCTGTTTGATCTCGCGCCACGCGAATCCCAATATGTTGAGCGGCCGGTATATATTCGTCAGCATCAAGATGACGGCGGTGATGTCGCCCGGCTTCATCGCGCCGCTCACAACGGCGTAACCCGCGATGAGCGCGGCCGCGAGAAGCCCGGCCGTCATGACGAATTCCTGCCCCGCATTCAGCAGCGCGAGCGACTGCATCGTTTTGACATAGCGGTCATTGTAGGCCTGCATCGCCCTGTCATAGCGATCGGCTTCGCGGCGCTCGGCCCCGAACGCCTTCACGGTCTCGAAATTCGTCAGCGTGTCGACCGCGATCGCCCGAAGCTCGGTGTCGGCTTCATTCATCTGACGGCGGAGCGCGTTGCGCCATTCCGTAACGACGACGGTGAAGACCGAATAGACGCCGATCGTGGCGACCGCGGCGACGGCGAGCTTCCACGAATAGAGCCCCGCCATCACGGACGCGGCGAGCAGGAGTTCGACAATGGTCGGCCCGATATTGAAAGCGAGAAAGCGCAGCATGAATTCCATCGCCCCGGCGCCGCGCTCGATGATGCGGTTCAGGGCGCCGGCGCGCCGCGTCAGATGGAATTGCAGCGATTGCGACTGCGCGTGGGCGAAGGCCTCGACCGCGACAAGCCGATTCGCATCCTGCGTCACGCGCGTGAAAAAGGCGTCGCGGATCTGCGGCAGCCCGTTCGCGAGGAAGCGCGCCGCGGCGAAGAAGAGGAAGAACAGCGCGAAGGCCGGCAGCGCCGCGCCCGCGCCCTCGCCCGCCGCCGCCCTGTTGATCCCCGCCCCCATCCAGACCGGCGACAGCACCGAAAAGACCTTCGAGGCGACCGTCAGGGCGAGCGCCAGCGCCATCCGGCCCCGCCAGCGTTTCATTTCGGGACGCCAGAGGACGCCCGTCATCCGGGCGAGGGCCCTCGTAAAGCTCTGCGGCTTCACGCTAATTTCATCAAACTGCGGTGTCGTCATGTCGCGCCTAAATGGGCTGACGCCCCGGGCGTTTCCAGTCTATTTCGCCAAAGGCGCCGCCCGGGGGCTGGAGAATTGAGCGCGAACGGGCCTATACATCTGATGAATGCGTTACATTGTCCCGCTTTCATGGTCGAGCCATAGCGGCGTTCAAGCGTGCGCACCATATATCCATGCTAGCGCCTCGGTAAAACGAACCGCCATGGCCAAGAATAATAAAGACCAGCTTTCCAAACGGCTGGCTGCGATCAAGACCGCGAAGCCGGTGGATTGGACGCCGCCGCCGGCGAAAGAGAGGCCGCGCCGGGGCGAAGACCGCAAGCCCTCCTATCGCTTTGCGCGGGTGATTCTCGCCGACCGGTCCGAAGTCAAGTGCATCATCAAGGACGTCTCTTCGGGCGGGGTGAAGATCGTGCTTGAGGGCGCGCACCCCTTGCCTTCGCGGGTCAATCTCAAGGTCGACCAGACCGGCCAGACCTTTCGCGCCGCCGTGGTCTGGCAGAAGGAGCTGGAAGCCGGCCTCGCCTTCGATCGCGGGCCGGTCTAGAGGCCCGGCCCGCCCAAGGGTCACGGCAGCGTCAGTTCGCCCGCGCCGAGCGGGGCGAAATATTTGTCGATCTCGGCGTCGGACACCTCGGCGAGGCTCGCCGGGCGCCATTTCGGGCAGCGATCCTTGTCGATGATTTGCGCGCGCACGCCTTCGAAGAAATCGCACCCCTCCATCACGCGGCAGACCATGCGGTATTCCATGCGCATGACCGCGTCGAAATCCTCGCCATGGCCGCGCTTCATCTGCTCGAAGGTGAGCTTCAGCGAAGTCGGCGACATCCTCACGAGCGTCGCGAGCGTCTCTTTCGCGAACTGGCCGCCATCCTTTTCAAGCCCCGCGATCAGATCTTCCAGGCGCTCATGGCCCTGAAAAAGCTCGGCTATGCGCGGGCGGATATCGTTGAGGGACGCATGACCCGGGTCCTCCGAGGCCGAATCGAGCACAGCCTCGATATCGGCATGCGCGTGGCCGCCGAAAGAAAGCTCCGTCAGCCGGCGTTCGAGCGCGGGAATCTTCCCGCTCGGAACGTAATGCGTCGCAAGGCCGGCGGCCATGCAGTCGGCCGCGGTCCCCCGCGCGCCGGTCAGCGCATAATAGAGCCCGACGCCGCCATGCAGGCGCGGCATGAAATAGCCGCCCCCGACATCGGGGAAGAGGCCGATCGCCGTCTCCGGCATGGCGAAAAGCGTGCGGTCGCCGGCGACGCGAAAATCTCCGTGCACGGAGACGCCGACGCCGCCCCCCATCACGACGCCGTCGATGAGCGCGACATAGGGTTTTGTAAGCCGGTGAATCTGCGCGTTATTGCGGTATTCCTCATGGAAGAACGCAAGAGCGTCCGCCGGGCGGCTGCGCGCATTGTTATAGAGCCAGCGAATGTCCGCGCCCGCGCAGAAGGCGCGGTCGCCCGCGCCCTTGACGAGGATCGCCCGAATGGCGGGATCGGCGTCCCACCGCACGAGATGCTCGCGAAAGCTTTTCACCATCCCCGGCGTCAGCGCGTTCAGCGCCTGCGGCCGGTTCAGCGTGATAAAGCCCCATTCTCCGCGTCGTTCAAAGAGGATCTCTTCGGTCATTCGGCTTGCTTCTCACGATGAGGTTAACGACCGCAATCGCAATCAGGAGGACGCCGACATAAAGGAAGCTTGTCAGCCGCGGAACTTCTCCGGCGAGAAGGAAGTCCGCGACCTTCGCAAAGGCCCCGAATCCGTCGCCCTGATCGGCGGCGCGCCTGACATCGCCGGCGAAAGCGATCAGCGACCCGACATAGGAATAAACGACGCAGCCGGCGCCGGCGAGAAAAAGAAGAAGTGATACAATGACCTTCATCGCCGAACCGCTCCCTCGCGCGTCAAGTTCGTGCTGCGCCGATACGCGCCAAAATATGCGCAAGAGCAAGCTCGGCCGACTTCGAAGCGACGTCAACCGGCACGCGACGTCCCGTCCGGCGGGAGGCGCGGAAACGCGTTCGGTTTTCGCAAAGAGTCCGGCGATCCGCCCGCGCGCTTATCCTGCGAGCCGGCCGGAGACGACGCCGGCGGCGTGGGTGAAGCGTTCGCCGTCATCGGCGAGAGGGGCGGCCACCGCGCGGAACAGAATGCGCCGCCCGTCGCACAGCTTCAGTTCGTCTTCGCGCAGCCGCGGCGCGCCCGCCGCGACGCAGGCTTCGATGTCGCCCACCGCCTTGTCGAGAAGCGACAGCGTCCAGTCGGTGTGATCGGACAGATAGACGTCCGACAATTTGGCGAGCTTGTCGCCGAGAAAGATAAAATAGGGAAAGCCCGCGCTTTTCTCGAGATCGACAGCGAACAGCCAGTCGCGATCGGGGCCGAGCTGCGCCGCCTGGATCTGCGACCAGCTCGGAAAACCGCCGCGCGCGCACATCATCCACAGATCGACGAAACGCCGCGTGGCGCGACGGTCGGCCGGCGGCGCGACCGCGAGCGGCGTGTCGAAAAGCGTCGCAATATCACTCAGCACGGCCGGCCCCCCTTTAACTGTCCCTCTGCCCGCCGCGATCCTAGCGAAGGCCGATCACATTATTCTTTCCCCGATTGTCGGCATTTGAAGGATTTCGCCTCACAGGGATCCTGACTTGGGGCTGGCGGCGCGCCGCCGACGCGTTCTATAAGGGGCGGGACCATAGAGGAGGAGCCCGACGCCCACGACGCGCCGGGCCGCACGGAAACAGGGGCAAAAATGAACGCAATTTTCTTGATCCTCGCCTTCGTCCTCTTCCTGGCCGCCTTGAATATCTTTGAGAAAGGCCGGATCGACTGACCGCAATGGCCGCGCGGGACTGAAGCGCGGCCGGTTCTCCGCCGCCTGGATTTGGGAGAGCGCATGGCGCTCGAGATCGGGCTTATCGTCATCGGGATCGCCCTCCTGCTCGTCGCAGGCGACCTGCTCGTGCGCGGCGCGGCCGGTCTCGCGATCGCGCTGCGGGTCCCCATTCTCCTCGTCAGCCTGACAATCGTCGCGTTCGGCACGTCCGCGCCGGAGCTTTTCGTCACCGTCCAGGCCGTGCTTTCGGGCAATGCCGGGCTCGCGCTCGGCAATATCATGGGCTCGAACGTCGCCAATGTTCTGCTCATTCTGGGTCTGCCGGCGGTGATCTATCCGATATCGGCGCATGTGCCGGGCCTTGCGCGACATGGCGCGATCATGCTGGTCGCGACCGCCGCCTTTGCGATCCTCGCCTATACGCGCGGCGTCATCGATATGCGCGCGGGCGCAGGCCTTCTCGCCGGCATCGTGCTCTACATTTCGTACACCGGCTGGCGCGCGGCGCGCGGCAGCGGCGAGCCGGTGGTCGAAGACGTCGCCGAATATGCGAGCCGGAGCGGACGCGCGGCGATCTTTCTCATCGCCGGACTCGTCGGCCTGCCGGTCGGGGCGCATCTTCTCGTCACCAACGGCGCCGCGCTCGCCGCCGATCTTGGCGTGCGCGAAGAGGTGATCGGCCTCACCCTGATCGCCTTCGGCACGTCGCTGCCGGAACTGGCGACCGTGGCGGCGGCGGCGCTGCACAAGAAGTCGGATGTCGCGCTCGGCGGCGTCGTCGGTTCGAACATTTTCAATATCTTCGCCGTGGGCGGCGCGGCCGGGGTCGCCGGCCAGCCGCAATTTGATCCGGCCTCGCTGCGCTTCGACATTCCGGCGATGATTTTCGCCGCGCTGGTCGTTTCCTGGTTCATTTTCCTGAAGCGCGACATATCCCGTCTGGCGGGCGTGTTGATGTGCCTGCTCTATGCGGCCTTCATCGTCTGCATCGCGCTTAAAATCGGCCAATGACGGCGCCGGCGCATTCCCGCGGCGCGGCGCTGGTGACTGGGGCGGCGCGCCGCCTCGGCCGCGCGATGGCCCTCGCTCTGGCCGGCGCCGGCTATGACATCGCCGTCCATTATCGCGGCTCGAAGGGCGAGGCCGAAACGCTCGCCGCCGAAATCGGCGCGGCCGGCGCCCGCGCGGCGATCCTTTCGGCCGACCTGTCCCGCGAGGCCGAAACCGCCCGGCTTGTCGGCGAAGCGCGCAAGGCGCTGGGGCCGCTGAGCCTGCTCGTCAATTCGGCGTCGCGCTTCGAGGAAGACGATATCGAGACGATGACTCGCGAAAGCTGGGACGCGCATATCGAGACGAACCTCCGTGCGCCAATCAAACTCGCGCAGGACTTCGCCGCGCAGGCCGATCCCGCCCGCGACAACCTGATCGTCAACATCCTCGACCAGCGGGTCCTGAAGCTGACGCCGCAGTTTCTTTCCTACACGATCTCAAAGGCGGCGCTCTACGACGCGACGCGCGCGCTGGCGCAGGGGCTCGGACCGAAGGGAATCCGCGTCAACGCGATCGGGCCGGGACCCACCTTGCGCAATCCGCGCCAGTCGGAGGAAGACTGGAGGCGCCAGAACGCGGCGACCGTCCTCGGCCGGGGCGCGGCCCCTTCCGACATCACGGCCGCGCTCCTATATCTCATCGACGCGCGCGCGGTGACCGGACAGATGATCGCCGTCGACGGCGGCCAGCACCTCGCGTGGAAGACGGCCGACGTTCTCGTCAAGGAGTAGCCAATGGCGCGGGAAAAAACTGACGTCACGCCCCTTCCCCGGCCTGCGAACGCGCCGCGGCGGAAGATTTTCATCCGGGGCCTCGTCCTTGAGGCCAATATCGGCGCCTATGACCATGAGCACGGCGCGACGCAGCCGATCCGTATCGACTTTGAGGCCGAAGTGATCGAGCCCGCCGATCCCGCCGGCGACAGGCTCGAAGACGTCGTCTGCTACAACAAGCTTACGCAAGGGATCAAAGCGATCCTCGCCGAAGGGCATATCAGGCTGCTCGAAACGCTCGCCGAACGCATCGCCGATCTTGCGATCGCCCACCCGATGGTCCTGTCGGTCTCGGTACGGATCGAAAAGCCGAAGGCGATCGCGGAGGCGCAGGCCGCCGGCGTCGAGATTTTCCGCTCGAAGATTTAAAGCGCCCGGCCGAACATCGGCGTGTCGCCGTTCTCTTCCTCGATTTGCTGGCCGAGGATCAGCGTGCGGATGAGCCCGCCGAGACCGACAAAGGCGAGAAGCGCCGCAAGCCCGAGCAGGATGGCGAAGACCCCGCCCGATCCGCCGGGGCGCAGCACCGCCCTCGCGCCGTCCTCAGGATCGTAGCGCACGGCGATCGCCCCGCCCGGCGCGGGCTTTTGATAGGCCGGCGCGAGGAAATTCGACGTCAGGAACGCGATGCGGCTCGATTCATAGCTGCGCCCGTCGGCGACATAGGCGTAGCGGAAGCGTCCGTCCTCGCCGGGGCTCAAGACAACCCCTTCCGTCCGCGGCCAGGAGACGCTCGCCCGCGCCTCGCCGAAATCGCGCACCGCGACGCCGCCGAGCGCAAGCCCCGCGACGGTGAGAAGGATAAAGAAAGCGAGCGCGACCGTAAGCTCGACTTTGGTGACGGCGTCTTCCGGCATTTGACGAAAACCCGGGGCGGCACTAGCTCCGATGAAAGGCTAGGCGCGCTATTCTAACGCAAGGTTAACCAAGGCTTCATGACGCAGGAGCGCGACAATTCGGACACGCCCGCGCCTGCGCGCGCCCTCAAGGGCGCGGCGCTGATCGCGGACGAGGTCGCCCGCCTGCCCGCCAAGCCCGGCGTCTACCGGATGATCGGCGAAAAGGGCGATGTCCTCTATGTCGGCAAGGCGCGCAGCCTGAAAGCGCGCGTCGGATCCTACGCGCAGGGGCGCGGCCATTCCAACCGCATCACGCGCATGATTTCCGAAACGCGCGCGATGGAGTTCGTCGTCACCGCAACGGAGACGGAGGCCCTGCTGCTCGAAGCCAACCTGATCAAGCAGCTCAAGCCCCGCTACAACGTCATCTTCCGCGACGACAAATCCTTTCCCTATATTCTCATCGCCGAGGACCATCCCGCCCCGCAGATCCTGAAGCATCGCGGCGCGCAAAAGCGGAAGGGCGCCTATTACGGCCCCTTCGCCTCGGCCGGCGCGGTCAACCGCACGCTGACCGCGCTGCAAAAGGCGTTTCTGCTGCGAAGCTGCAATGACAGCGTTTACGAGGGACGCACCCGTCCCTGTCTTCTCCACCAGATCAAGCGCTGTGCGGCGCCGTGCGTCGGCCTTATCTCGCCGGCGGATTACGCCGCGCTCGTCGCCGAAGCGAAGGCGTTTCTGTCGGGCGACAATTCCGCCGTCCAGCGCGCGCTTTCGAAGGAGATGGAGGAAGCCGCCGAGCGCCTCGACTTCGAACGCGCCGCGCAGCTCCGCGACCGCATCCGCGCGCTCTCCTACGTGCAGGGAGCGCAGGACATCAATGCGGACGGCGTGGGCGCGGCCGATGTCTTCGCCATCCATTGCGACGGCGGCCAGGCCTGCGTGCAGGTCTTTTTCTTCCGCGCCGGGCAGAACTGGGGCAATCACGCCTTCTTTCCGAAACATGACCGGGAAGACGAGCCCGCCGCGATCCTCGAAGCGTTCATCGCGCAATTCTATGACGCGCGCACGCCGCCCGGCCTCATTCTCGTCAACGAAACTCCGCCTCAGGCTGATCTTCTTGGCGAAGCGCTGTCGCTCCGCGCCAACCGCAAGGTTGAAATCCACCGCCCGCAGCGCGGGCAAAAACGCGATGTGGTCGACGCCGCCGCGCTCAATGCGCGCGAGGCGCTCGGCCGGCGCATGGCCGAAAGCGCGAGCCAGGCGAAGGCGCTCGAACGTCTTGCGGAGGTCCTGGGGCTGGACGGCCCGCCCGAGCGCATCGAGGTCTATGACAACTCCCACATCTCCGGCGCCAACGCGACCGGCGCGATGATCGTCGCGGGGCCCGAAGGCTTCGTCAAAAACCAGTACCGCAAGTTCAACATCAAGACCGCGGATTTAACGCCCGGCGACGACTACGCGATGATGCGCGAAGTGCTGACGCGCCGGCTTACAAGGCTGCAAAAATCGCAGCGCATCGCGCCCCCCTCTCCCGTGAACGGGAGAGGAGCCGGGGGTGAGGGAGATGAAGTCAGCCAAACCGAACGAAATCCGAGTGACGCCGATGCGCCGCCATCCTCACCCCGAACCCTTCTCCCGCCAGCGGGAGAAGGGAATGCCCGCGACGGCGATTTTCCGGACCTTCTCATCATCGACGGCGGCGCGGCGCATTTGAATGTCGTTCTCGACGTCATGCGCGAGGCGGGATTCGATCCGGAACGGCAAGGCCCGGCGGTGATCGCCGTCGCAAAACCGCGGCGCGAGGATGAGCGCGGGCGCCGGGCGGCGGATCGCACCATGGGCGCGACGGGCGAACAGATCGTCATGCCGGGCAAGCCGGCCTTCCTCTTGCCGCCGCGCGACCCGGCGCTTTTCCTCATCCAGCGCCTGCGCGACGAGGCGCACCGTTACGCCATCGGCGTTCACCGCGCGAAGCGCAAGAAAGCGCTCGCGGCCAATCCCTTGGACGATATCGAGGGCGTCGGCGCGGCGCGCAAAAAGGCCCTGCTCCACCATTTCGGCTCCGCCAAAGCGGTCGCGCGCGCCAAGCCCGCCGACCTCACCGCCGTCGAAGGCGTCTCAGAGGCCCTCGCGCAAAGGATTTATGATTTTTTCCACGGGGGGTGAGGCAACGATTCGATGGCGAGGGGCCAATGCGCGTCAGATCGCCCCCGGGGATTCGAAACTTCGCTCGGCGAAGCCTTTGGAAGAGTCCGCCCCTCACGCGGCGGCGATACAGTCCGGACCCTGATTTTTGACGCTGTTGACATAGGCGCTGACGGGACGGAAGGCCATCCAGTTGGACGGGCGCGGCTTCAGCATCTCATAGGCCTCCTCCGGCGGGGCGGAGAACCAGGCGTCCGCCTGATCGCGGCCGAGAATCGCGGGCATGCGGT
Source organism: Alphaproteobacteria bacterium (assembly GCA_016125425.1). Taxonomy (GTDB): domain Bacteria; phylum Pseudomonadota; class Alphaproteobacteria; order Caulobacterales; family Parvularculaceae; genus Amphiplicatus. Next base: position 43,858 of record WGLT01000025.1, on the reverse strand, counting down.
CGTGCAGCGGCTTCATGAATTCATTGGGGCCCGTGGTGATGATCGCGCAGCTGAGAATGACTTCGCCGGTGTCGACATCGGTCCACTCATCCCAAATTCCCGCCATCAGAAAAAAGGGCGCCGCCTTTCGGATAGATATAGACGGGGGCCTGGCCCTTTTTCTTCGACCGGCGCCATTCGAAGAAATTCATCGGAACGATGCAGCGCTGGCGCTGGCCCCTGCGCCAGGCGGTGCGGAAGACGGGCGCCTCGCGCAGGGTTTCGACCCGCGCGTTAAAGCTCGTGAACTTCTTTTCCTTCAGCGGTTTTTTCCACCAGCCGGGAATGAAGTCCCACCGCATTTTGACAAGCGCGCGGCCCGTCGCGCCCTCGCGCGCGACATCAATCATCGTCGTCGGCGCGATGTTGTCGCGCGGTTCGAGATTGGGCGCGCGCGTCGGTATGAGATTGAGGAAATGGCGCACCTCGTCCCAGCTGTAATTCTGCGTGCCGCGTCCGCACATGAGGGAGCCTCCTTCCTGCGGGAGCATAGCAGAATCGGCGCGCGCCAATAGCGGGCGCGCCGCCGCGAAAATACATCTTTTCGACTCTTCCATCGAGGCGCGCGGGCGCCCATCTCCCCCGACCCGGAAAGGAGGAGCATCCGTGAACGGAGGAATGGCGGTTCTGCAATCCCGACACGCGCGAGGCGCAAAATGCGCGGGCGGCGCGCCCGTCGCGTGCGAGATAGCGCAATTCCCGCAAGCGCGTATTGCGCAATATCGCCCGCAACCGCAGGAAAAATGCGGGTCGATCAGATTCGGCCTTTTGCGAACTGCGCAATTCGCGTTTGGGCCTTTATTCCTGCGCCGGCGTCTTTTCCGCGGCGTCCTCGACGCTTTGCGTCATCGTCCGGCAGGCGAAGGCGACATGTTCGCGCGTTTCATGCCCGCCGCCCCCGCGCGCGGAACGCACCGACACGACCTTGCAGTCCGACAAGTCGTAGCGGACCGGTTTTCCGCTGGCGCTCGAGCGCAAGATGAGCGCGGGAATGGCCGTCTCGTCGCGCTTCCATCGCGCCAGTTCGGCGGCGTAGGCGGCGTTGTCGACGGTGAGCCGGACCCGGCCCGGCGCGCCGTCCCGGTCCGCGGCTTCGAAGCGCAGATCGGCGACGTCGACCCGTTCCGGCCAGGCGGTTTCAGGCGCGGCTGTCTCGCCCGGGGCGGACGGAGCCTCCCCGTCCGCCGGCGGCGCGATGGCGAGCGTATCGCCGGCGAGCGCCGGCGCGCAGACGGACGCAAACAGGATAGCGAGCGCGATGAGGCGTGAACTCAGCATGGCTCTCTCCCGGGACTGTCAGGCTTTGCGGCGCCGCAATACGCGGCGACGACCGGCGCCGCCGGAAAAGACCCTAGCGCGCGGCTCGGCGAATGGCTACTCGCGGCGCGCCCGCTTCGATCCGGCCGATGACGGCCGCGCCTTCATGGCCGCAGCCTGCGAAAACGCCGAGCACGGCGTCCGCCGCCTCGGGCGCGCAGGAAACGAGCAGGCCGCCGGAAGTCTGCGGGTCGGTGAGAATGTCCCGGCGCCAGTCCGGATAATCCGCAGGCGTTTCAATCATGGCGCTGACGCTCGCCCAGTTGCGCCCCGACGCGCCGGTTTTGACGCCCTCGCGCGCGAGGCGGCCGGCGCCCTCGAACACCGGAATGCGTTCATCCTCGAGAAGCGCGGCGACGCGGCTCGCCCGCGCCATGCTGGCGAGATGCCCCAAGAGGCCGAAGCCCGTCACATCCGTCGCCGCGTGAACGCCCTCAATCGCGGCGAGTTCGGCGCCCGGCGTGTTGAGACGCGTCGTCGATGCGATCATCGTCTGATAATCCGCGGGCGAGAGCATTTCGCGCTTCAGCGCGGCGCTGAAAACGCCGACGCCGAGCGGCTTGCCGAGTATCAACACGTCGCCTTCGCGCGCCTGCGCATTCGTCAGGATCTTCTGCGGATGAACAAGCCCGAGCGCGGCGAGGCCGTAAATCGGTTCGGCGGAATCGATCGAATGTCCGCCCGCAACGGGCGCTTTCGCCGCATCGCAAACCGCTCGCCCGCCCGCAAGGATCTTGCGGATCGTCGCGGGCGAGAGCTTGCCGATCGGCATGCCGACAAGCGCGAGCGTGAAAATCGGCCGCCCGCCCATCGCATATATGTCGGAAAGCGCGTTGGTCGCGGCGATGCGCCCGAAGTCGAACGGATCGTCGACGATCGGCATGAAGAAATCCGTCGTCGCGACCAGCGCCACCTCATCCGTAAGCTGATAAACGGCGGCGTCGTCGCTTGTCGACGCGTCGACGAGAAGCCGGGCGGGCGCGAAAGCGGGCGCGGCCTCGCTCAGGATTTCGCTCAGAACATTCGGCGCGATCTTGCAGCCGCATCCGCCGCCATGGGCGAGCGAGGTAAGGCGCGGGTCTTCGGATTCGGTCATGGAGCTTATCCCTGCTGGCGCTTCAGAACGGCGATGAAAAAGCCGTCGCAATGGGCGCGCAAGGGCGTCAGGCGCAGCGCGCCTTCCGGCGTGCGGCATCGTTCCAGAACCGCCCGGCCCGCTTCGGTCAAAAGTCCCGATGCGGCGACCGCTTCGAGCGCGCAGGCGCGGCCGAATTCGGGACGGGCGGCCAGAAAAGCGTCAAGTCGGTCTTCGTTCTCCTCCTTGAAGACCGAACAGGTGACGTAGATGAGCCGCCCGCCGGCTTTCACATACTCCGCCCCTTCGGCGAGCACCGCATCCTGCTCGCCGATGCGGCGCTCGAGCTGCGCCGGCTTCAGCCGCCATTTCGAATCCGGATGGCGCCGCCAGGTGCCCGAACCCGTGCAGGGCGCGTCGATGAAAACGAGATCCATCCGCGCCTTGAGGTCTTCGAGCGTTTCGCCTGCGACCGGATTGCGGATCTGGAGATTGCGCACGCCGGCGCGCTTGGCGCGGTCATACAGGGGCCGCAGGCGGCGCGCGTCATGATCATAGGCGTAGATCTGCCCGGTATTCGCCATCAGCGCCGCGAGGGCGAGGGTCTTGCCGCCCCCGCCCGCGCAGAGATCGAGCGCCTGCGCGCCCTTGACGTCGCCCGCCGCCGCCGCGGCGATCTGGCTGCCGAGATCCTGCACCTCGACCCAGCCTTTGGAGAAAGCCGGGATCACGGTCACAGCCGGGGCGCGCATCGACGGGTCGGGCGCCGGAATGCGCGCGGCCGTCGTCAGCAGGCCGGCGGCCTCGCCATGGACCGGCCGCAGCGCCGCGAGCGCCTTTTCCGGCTCGGTTTTCAGCGTGTTGATCCTGAGGTCGATATCGGCCCGCGCCGCGAGCGCCTGGGCCTCCCGGGCCGTCTCCGCCCCGAAAGCGCGGGCCATAAGGGGCGCAAGCCATTCCGGAAAATCGCCGGCGACCGGCGCCGCCTCGGCCGCTATCGCCGCAAGCGAGTCGCCGCCGAGCTTTTCGCGTTCGTCCTCGTTCAAGGGGCCGGGCCCGTAAGGCGTTTCGGCCGCGATCGCCGCGAGCTCTTCGAGCGGCGTTTTCCAGAGAAAGCGCAGGGCGGCGAGCGCGCCGGCCCGCGGGCTCTTGTCCCCCATCGCCGCCGCGAGCGAGTTTCGCCGGCGCAAAACGTCAAGGCACAGCCCGGAAATCCAGGCGCGGTCCTTCGCGCCAGCAAAGCGCGCCCCGCGCGACCAGTCGGCGATCGCCGTCTTGATCGGCGTCGAACGGCGGTCGAAATCCTCGAGAATGGCGATCGCCGCGGAAAGGCGGCCGGCGGTTTGCATGGGTCCTCGCGCAGTGCGTCTCAGGCGCGCCTGATTAGGCAGGGACCGCCCCCATTGCAAATGCGACTTCGCTGGTTGGTCGAAGCGTCGGGAGCCTCTATCAAGGCGGGCGACATGACTGATACCGTCGAGAACCTCGAAAAGCTGCTGGCGGCCGGAAAGAAGGCGCAAGGCGCGGGCGCGTTCGCCGAGGCGGCGAATTTAGCCCGGCGGGCCCTTACTCTCTCGGCGCACGAGCCGCGAGCGCTCAATGCGCTCGGCCTCGCCCTAACCGCCGAGCGCCGCCACGAGGAGGCGAAAGAGGCGCTCGCCGCCGCCGTCGACGCTGACCCTTCCAGCAGCAAGTACCGCATTGACCTTGCGCAATCGCTGATCATCGCTGGCGACCTGGAGGCGGCCGAAGCGGCTCTGCGCGCAGCCCTCGATCTTGATCCCCGTTCAGCCGCCGCGCTGCACGCGCTCGCCTGGATCAGAAAAGTCGGCCCGAATGATCCGATCATCGGTCAGCTTGAAGACGCCAAGCGAGCCGCCGGCGCGAAGGATGCGGACTATGCGAAATGCAGCTACGCGCTCGGGAAATGTTATGATGACATTGGCGAGTACGATCTTGCTTTCCAACACTATCGCGATGCAAACAATCGTCCGTCTTCGAATTTCGACTGGCGCGGCGTTCAATCCTTCTTTGACGCCATCAAAAGCGTGTGGACGAAGAAGTTCGCCGAGCAGCGCCGAGAAATAGGTTTTCCAAGCGACAAACCGATTTTCATCGTCGGCATGCCGAGATGCGGATCAACGCTGCTCGAACAAAAAATGGCGGATCGTCATGGCGTCGCAAGCCTCGGCGAGCGTCCCGAAATCCTTCAAATGTCCGACGCGATCGCGCGCAACCACCCGCGCCATGCGGCCTATCCCGATTGGTGCCCGGACCTTCCTGCGGCCGCGTGGGAAGGATTTGGCAGGCTCTACGTCGAAAGATTCGAAGCCGAACACGCCGGCGCGCAAAAATTCGTCGACAAGAATCTGCCGAATTTCGCTTATCTTGGCATGATAAAAACGATGCTGCCCAACGCGCTGGCGATCGATTGTCGGCGCAATCCGGTCGACACTTGCCTGTCCTGCTATTTTCAGGATCTGACGCAGCATCCATATAGCCGCAGCCTTAGCGACCTTGGGCGAGTTTACCGGCTCTATTCCGATCTAATGGCGCATTGGCGCGAGCTCTTCGATATCGCGTCTGTCAATTATGAAGACTTTGTCGCCGCGCCGGACGAGCATATAGACCGATTGCTCGGCGCGTCCCGCCTCGACAAGCCTGCAGGCGCGAATGACGTCCGCGCGCCGCGGCCGGTCGAATCGTGGAGCGCCGTTCAAGTTCGCAAACCGGTTTATGGAGATTCCGTCGGTCGCTGGAAAAACTACGAGAAACACCTCACGCCATTGCTCGAGGCGCTCGGCGACCTCGCGCCCTCACGCGAATGAAAGAGAACATAAGTCATGCAAAGACCTTCCGCCGTTGAAGCCGCCGCCCTCTGGCGAAATGGCCGAAAGACCGAAGCCCTCCGAATGTTCGAGGAGATGGGCGCGCAGACGCCGAACGATCCGAGGCCGCATGCCATGTTGGGCGAGCTTGCCCACCAGTCGTCAGACTTTGCGCTTGCGCAACACGCTTTCGAGGAAGCAGTCGCGCGCGATCCAAACAGCGCCCATTGGCGCCTGGCGCTCGCTCGCACGCTCGCCACCCTTGGACGATTCGAAAAGGCGGAAGAAGAATTTAACGCCTCGCTTCGGCTCGAACCGGAAGCGTTCGTCAGCTATCTGCTCCTGTCCCACATTCACGTCGCGACGCCGGGCGATCCCTTGATTGACCGGCTCGAAAAGTTCAAACAGTCCCCCGGCCGCACGATCGCCGACCTTGGCTACATCGAATTCGCGCTTGCGAAGTTCTACGACGATATCGGCGAATGGGACCGCGCTTTTGAAAACCTGAAAAGCGCTAACTCCCGCGTGCCCGTCGTCTATGATCACGCCGCTGCGCTCAGCGATTTTCAGCAGATCAAACTTCGCTACTCACGCGATGAGATCGCCGCTGCGAAGGACCTGGGCGAGCCGAGCGACAAGCCTGTCTTCATCGTCGGTATGCCACGCAGCGGCACGACCCTCGCAGAAGCGATGCTCGCGCAGTTTGAAGGCGTAGCCGCACTCGGCGAGCGCCCGGATCTCACCTATGTCGAGGACGATATCATCGCTTCGGATCAGAAAGGCGAGCCCCGCCAGCCTCTTGCCTATTATGGCGCACGCTACCTCGAAGGCGTATGCGCGCTGGCGCAGGACGCCAGTCGCACCATCGACAAGAACACTCTGAACTTCCGCCGCGTCGGCCTATTACGGATGATACTGCCGAATGCGCGCGTCATTCACACCCGGCGAAACGCCGTCGATGTTTGCCTGTCCTGTTTCTTCCAAACGCTTTCGCCTCATGCCTTTCCTTATAGTTTTGACCTCGCCGATCTCGGCGCCTATTACCGGCTATACCATGACCTGATGCGCTATTGGGATGAAGTCGCCCCGAACATATGCGCGCATGTGGATTACGAGACGCTCGTCAACCAATCAGATAATGGCGAATACATGCTGTTTGATCTCTTGGGTCTTGGCGACGCCCCTCGAAAGAAGACCTCAGGCCAGTCCGGCCCGATCCACACATCGAGCGCATGGCAAGCGCGCCAGCCGGTTTACGAATCATCGGTCGGACGCTGGCGGCGCTATGAAAAACATCTCGGTCCTTTATTGGACGCGCTCGGAGAACTTGCAGGCTAGGCGCCATCGCCGCTGCGTTATGAAGCGTTCGTTAGAGAATGGTTTCAATTTATGAACCCGCTGTTGATCGAGGCGCGCAACGAGCAGATGAAAGGCGACCTCATCGCCGCCCTGAGACTCGGGCGCCGCGCCGTTTCGCACTCGCCCGATGATCTTGAGGCGCTAATATTTCTCGGCGACATTGCAGTCGCAGTCGGCGAGCATTCCGAAGGACGCAACGCCTATGAGCGGGCTTACCGGCTCGCCCCCGACGACTTACGCTGTCTCAACAACTACGGACTCCGCCTGATCGATGCAGGCGAGTTTGATGCGGCGCGGGGCATCTACATGCGGATGCTGGACATCGATCCCGGCAACGCCGCCGCTTATTACAATCTCGCCGCTGTTACGCCCCGTGAGAGCGCGATCGAAATCGCCGCTGAAATCGAAAAACTGAAAACAGACCGAGCTCGCAGCGACACGGAGCTTTCTCTCGTTGGTTTCGCCTTGGGTCGACTTTACGACTTGCTTGGCGAATGGGACAGCGCGTTCGGAAACTACGCCTTCGGCAATGAGAGAGCGCGCGTCGACTTTAATCGCGCCGATGCGCTCGTCGCATTTGAAAGCACCAAAGCGACATTCACGTCTGAAAACTTCAAATCAATGGCCGCCGCAAGCGCAAGCGTCGATATTTTTCCGATTTTCATCGTTGGAATGCCGCGAAGCGGATCTTCGCTGGTGGAAGAAATGCTATCGCGCCACAAAAATGTAGTCGGTTTCGGCGAAAGAACAGAGCTCGCAAGAATAGCAAACGCCATCGCGAAATATCATCCCTCGAAACTCGGGTTTCCCGCAGCGGCTCTTTTGCTTTCGTCGCAACACCTCGATGGCTTTGCAAAACAATATGTCCAGTCGCTCGGCTCAAAGCCGTCAGGCGTCTCACATGTCATCGATAAAAACCTGTTCAATTTTTTTCACGCTGCGTTTATAAAGAAGCTTTTCCCCAAGTCACTGATCGTGCACGCGAGACGGGATCCGATCGACTCCTGTCTTTCCATGTACTTTCAGAATTTTCAGAACAGTGTCAGATTTAGCTTCAGTCTTGAAAATATCGGCTTTTATTATGCGTATTACGCTGATTTGATGGCGCACTGGGAGCGCGTCATGCCGGGTCAAATACTCGAACATCGGTATGAAGATACGGTCGAATCCCCGGACGTCGCAGTCGACGCCTTGTTCTCCGCAATCGGATTAGAGCCGCCGGGCGCCGAGCTGCGCAGCCGTCCAGCCGATCGCGTTATACATACCGCAAGCGCATGGCAGGCGCGCCAGCCTATCTACAAGACTTCCGTCAAGCGCTGGAAGAATTACGAAAAACATCTCGGTCCGCTCTTTGAAGCGCTTGAACGATCAGGTTTCCATTATGACGGCGACGGATAGTTCGGCGCTTCGCGCGTAATCTGCACGTCATGTACGTGACTCTCGCGAAGGCCGGCATTGGTGATCTTTACGAATCTCGCGCGTTTTTGCAGTTCGGCGATCGTCGGCGCCCCGACATATCCCATCGAAGCCCTGACCCCGCCGACAAGCTGGTGAAGAATCGGCGCGGCCGGTCCCTTGTAAGGCGTCTGGCCCTCAATGCCCTCCGGCACGAGCTTGATCTGCTCTTTCACATCCGCCTGGAAGTAGCGGTCGGCGCTTCCTCGCGCCATCGCTGTGATCGAACCCATGCCGCGATAGGATTTGTAAGGACGCCCCTGATAAAGGAAGACCTCTCCCGGCGCTTCGTCGGTCCCGGCGAGCAGCGAGCCGACCATCACGCAGTCGGCGCCGGCGGCGAGCGCCTTAGCCATATCGCCGGAATATTTGATGCCCCCGTCCGCGATCACCGACACGCCGGCTTGCTTCGCGGCGCGCGCGGCGTCGATGACCGCCGTGAGCTGCGGCACGCCGACGCCCGCGACGATGCGCGTCGTGCAGATGGAGCCGGGACCGATGCCGACCTTGACCGCGTCTGCGCCGGCGTCCGCGAGCGCTTTGGCGCCGTCATAGGTCGCGATATTGCCTGCGATCACCTGCGTGGCGTTCGATTGCTTTTTAATTCGCGCGACCTGTTCTATCACTTTCGCCGAATGGCCGTGCGCGGTGTCGATAACGATGATGTCGCAACCGGCGTCGACCAAAGCTTCGGCCCGTTCGAAGCCCGCATCGCCGACCGTGGAGGCCGCCGCGACGAGCAGTCTTCCTTCGCTGTCCTTGGCCGCATGCGGATAGGCGCGCGCTTTCTCTATATCCTTGACGGTGATGAGGCCGATACAGCGATAGTCGTCGTCAACGACGATCAGGCGTTCGATGCGATGGCGATGAAGCAGCTTCGTCACTTCCTCGCGGCTTGCGCCCGGCCGAACCGTGACGAGATTGTCCCTGGTCATCAGCTCGGCGATCTTCTGGTCGGGATTGCTGGCGAAACGCATATCGCGATTGGTCAAAATTCCGACAAGCTTGCCCGGGCCGTTGGCGTCTTTTTTCTCCACGACCGGAAATCCGGAGATCTTGCGCTCGTCCATAATCTTCCAAGCCTCGGCGAGAGTCGCATCGGGCGTCAGGGTGAGCGGATTGACGACCATGCCGCTCTCGAAACGTTTGACGCGACGCACCTGTTCGGCCTGCTCTGCGATGGAGAGATTCCGGTGGAGAACGCCGATCCCTCCGTTCTGCGCCATGGCGATCGCCATCGCCGCTTCCGTCACCGTGTCCATCGCGGCGGACATGATGGGAATATTCAGCGTGATGTTGCGCGTCAGCCTTGCGCGCGTGTCGACCTCGGAGGGCATTACTTCCGACGCCCCGGGCTCCAACAGAACATCGTCAAATGTCAGCGCTTCGCGGATTTCCATAACTCAGCCTCTGTCTTCGATTTTTCGCGCATCGAAATGCGCCGGAATGAAAAACGGCTCTCCCGTTTCTGCGGCGATAGCGCGCGTCTTGCGCGCCTCGTCCGCGCAAAGGGCGGCGGCGGCGTCCGCCATGCGCCCGCGTCTGCCGAGAATATCGTCGGCGATCGAAACGATGAGCGTATTCGGATAGGCGGTCGGCGAGGCGTGGGCGATCGCGGCCGCAATGTCGGATTCATCCGCTTCGGGATTATGCAGGCACGCTGCGACAAAGGCGGTCGCTGTCGATCGGGAAATGCCCGCCCAGCAATGAACAAGCAACGGTTCTTCGCGCCGCCACCGCTTGAGGAATTCGATCATCGGCTCGATGCGCGCCGCATTCGGCGTCGCCCGCCCGTCTTCGGGCTGCCTGATATCGTCGACTTCGAGCCTGTGATGACGGCCTTCGTCATAGCCAGGAATATCGGGGAAAGGCGTCGCGCCGAGCAGGCTGACGACGCGCTCGGGGCGCGTTCTCGCCGCGATGACATGCACCTTGTCGAGGGAGGAGACCCAGATTTTCACTTTCCCCTCCCCCTGAAGCCGGCTGCGACCACATACATCTCGGCGGAATCCGACCGGCTCGCCTTCGGCTTGGCGTGCTTCACCGTTTCGAAGTCCTGTTTGAGGCGAGACAACAATTCGCCTTCGGCGCCGCCCTGGAATACTTTCGAGACAAACGCGCCGCCCGGCGCCAGGACGTCCTCGGCGAAATCAAGCGCGGCCTCGGCGAGCGCGATTATACGCAAGTGGTCCGTCGTCTTATGACCGGTCGTCGGCGCCGCCATATCGGACAGGACGACGTCCGCCTTGCCGCCGAGCAACGCTTTGAGCTTTGCAGGCGCTGTCTCATCGAGAAAATCCAGTTCGAGTATTTCAGCGCCCGGAATCGGCGGCACGCCGAGATAGTCGATGCCGATCACGCGCGCGCCTTTTTTGACGGCGACCTGCGTCCACCCGCCCGGCGCCGCGCCCAGATCGACGACGCGCGCGCCCTTCTTCAAAAGACCGAATTTCTCGTCGAGCTCGATCAGCTTGTAGGCCGCGCGCGAGCGGTAGCCTTCCGCCTTGGCGCGCGCGACGAAGGGATCATTGAGCTGGCGCTGCAGCCACAGAGTCGAAGAAAGCTTGCGCTTTCGCGCCGTCTTCACATTGACGGCGAGCTCGCGCTGGCCGCCCCCCGAAGGCGTGACCGACGCCTTGGCGGGCGGGCGTTTGTCTGCGGGGGATTTGGCGGCGGGCCCGGCGCGTTTCAGGCCGCGCTTTTCCGGCTCGGCGCCGAGCGCCGTCTTCGAAATATCGACTTTGGGTCGCTTTTTGGGCCGCGGCCCCTGCCGGGAGCTGGATTTCCGCCGTTCCATGGCGCGCTATACCAGACGATTTCGCGAGTCGCAAAGCGTCCTCTCGCGCTCTTCGCGCCGCCGGCCCGCCAGGCCGCGGGGCCGCCGCCGGCCCGCCCCGCACGGCGAATCGCCGCCGGCCGTTTCTCTAGAGACACGAAATCGGGCCTCCGGCATGGCGGCTCGCCCGCCTCGGTTCCGTCTGAGATTTCAGACCAGGCGCCGAGCGCGCACGATTTTTCTTTCGCTGGCGGACGTCCTCCCCCATTGTGGGCCGGGGCGGACGAAGCGGGGGGAATTCGACGGTCACGACAAACGGGCGCGCAAGATGCGCGCTTTGAAGAGACGCCTGCGCCGTCTGGGCGGCGAAGGGGCGGGACGGTCGCAAGGAGGTTTGATTCTTGGTCATATTGGTAACCGGCGCAACCGGTTTTGTCGGGTCAGCAGTCGCCCGCAAGCTCCTCAGAAGGGGCGAAAAAGTTCGGGCGCTGACCCGCGGCGCCGGAGAATGTCCCAATCTCGCCGACCTCGATGTCGAACGCGTTGTTGGCGATTTGCGCGATCCGGTCTCGCTCGACGCGGCGATGCAGGGCGTAGATTCGGTCTATCATGTCGCCGCCGACTACAGGTTGTGGGCGCGCAATGACCGCGAGATTTTCGAATCCAACGTGGTCGGAACGGATAATCTCATCCGCGCAGCGATGAAGCGCGATGTTGCGCGTATCGTCTATACAAGCAGCGTGTGCACGCTCGGCGCGAGCCATGACGGCGCGCCCGCTGACGAAACCTCATCCGCGACCAAGTCCGATCTGATCGGCGCTTACAAGAAATCCAAATTCATCGCCGAAAAGCTGGCCTGCGACTGGGCGCGAAAAGGCGCGCCGATCGTCATCGTCAATCCGTCAACGCCGATCGGACCTCGCGACATCAAACCGACCCCGACGGGCCGAATGATTCTCGAGGCCGGCCTTGGGCGCATCCCCGCTTTCGTGAATACCGGCCTCAATTTTGTGCATGTCGACGACGTTGCGGAAGGCCACCTTCTCGCACACGACAAAGGTCGGATCGGAGAGAAATACATTCTCGGCGGTTATAATCTTTCGCTCCGTTCCTTGCTATGGCTCATCGCCGATATGACGGACAGAAAGCCGCCGAAGATCGAACTCGCGCGTCGTGCAATCTATCCGGTTGCGTTTGTCGCTGAAACGATCGCCCACGTCACGAACCGCGAGCCTCTCGTCACGGTGAACGGTCTGCGTCTCGCCAAGAAAATGATGTATTTTTCTTCAAACAAAGCGCAACGCGAACTCGGCTACAAAACCGGACCGCTACGGCGGGCGATTGCAGACGCTCTCATCTGGTTCGGCGTCGAGCCTGTTGGCATGGGGCGTGGCGAATTGATCGCAAATCCGACTGAAAGCCCCGCGTAATGGTTGAACGTCAGACGCCTGTTTTTATCGTTACGGCCGGCCGTTGCGGTTCGACGCTATTGTCAAATCTTCTCTCGCGTCATCCGGACATTCTGAGCCTTTCCGAAGTCTTCATGGCGGTCAACACACACGCTTTCGTTTATAACAGACTCGACGGCGAAGCGTTTTGGCGGCTGCTGTCAACGCCGCGGCGCGCGATGAGCGAAACGCTGACTCCGACGACCTGCCCGCATGAATTCGTGTATGATTTCTCGCGTTCGCGTTTGTTCACGCAAAAGACGCTCCCGCCAATCCTTTACATGATGCTGCCGCCCCTTTCGCCGGAGCCTGATGTTCTGTTTTTCGAACTGGAAGCGGCGATCACAAGCCGCCCGAAAGCGCCGCTTTCGGAACAATACGAATTCATGTTCTCCTGGTTATGCCAGCGTCTCGGCAAAAAGATTTGGATCGAACGTTCCGGCGCTTCTCTCTTGTTTGTTCCGGCATTGGCTCGGCTCTATCCAAATGCAAAATTCATCCATCTCTTTCGCGACGGCCGCGATGTCGCGCTGTCGATGCAATCATACCCGCCGCTGCGGCTGCTTGCGCAGTCCTGGCGGTCCGCAAAGCGCTTTGGAGTGGACCTGCTCGAACCGCCGTTTCGTATCGGGGAAAGCCGCATTATCTCCGTGGCGGAGCGCTTCCTGTCGCCGATTTACGGCGCCGGCGATAAACTTCGTCGAACTTCAACCGCTGCTGAGATCGGAGAGTTTTGGTCAGCGATGACGCTCCTCGGCCTCAGACATCTCGACAAAATTCCTGACGAACAGAAATTATCCGTCAGCTACGAAGGTCTTGTTCGCACGCCCCGCCAATCTCTGCGCCAGTTGATTGATTTCGTCGGTCCTCTCGACGGAACAGCCGAATGGCTTGAAGACGCCTGTAATGCATTCCAGCCCGGCAAAGGACGAAAACGCGCGCTTGACGGCCCGGAATTGGACGCATTGACGCGCGCATGCGAGCCGGGGTTGACGGCTCTCGGTTACCACATCGGCGAGGCCCGCATTCCGGAGACTGCAGCCTGACATCCGACGCAGTCTCCGTCACTGCGCCGGCGTCTCCAAAAGCCTGCGATATGTTGAGAGTTGCCGGTCACGCATCAGGTCGCGGAGCGATCGCTCAATTTCGATTTTCAAGCTGTCCGCATTGAAATCATTGGGGTGCAATGCGTGACGCACTACGTCGCAGCCCTTCATAGTGATTGTCGAGAGCCGCGACCAAATGAGCGAGGAAGCGCGCCGCGCCGGCGAACGGCTCGCATAGGCGATAACGGGAGACTTGGTGAGCACGGCGCCGTTCGCCGGGGACCAGACGCTCATTCGATTTTCGGCAAGCTTGAATCCGAGTTTTGCAAGCGCGGCTTTGGCGCCCTGACTGTATTGCCAGGCCGGAGCGACGAAGGAGTCGACTGGCCTCTCCAGAAGATCCTCCAACAGCGCCTTTCCGTCTCTGAGGCGGCGTTCCGCTTCATCCTCCTCGATCGCGGCGAATTCCCCTTCGCCCGCGACGGCGTGCGCAATCCGCACTCTCAGCGGGCGCTCGTTTTTCGGCGTCGTATCGTAATGGTAATAGCCGTGCAGAAACATTTCGACTCCGGCCGCCGCTCTTTCGCGAATCCATGAGACGAATTCGGAATGCTCCCTCAGCGGCCATTTCCGCCAAAGATTAGGAACGAGCAGCATCGCATACCGAGCGCCGACTCCCATCGATTCATAGAATCGGTCGATTTCAACGATCCGCGGAAAATCGCGGGGCGACACGTCATGGAGACAGAGAATGAGCCTTTTGCGTGGAGCCGTCATCGCTTCGTTCACCAAACCCGGCGCGCGCCCGCGGCGCCTCCCTTTCGAACCCGCTTCGATAGCCCTTTTGCCGCCTGCGCGATAGCCTTCGCTTCGCAGGCCGCGCCAGCCGGCCGAAACGGCTTGTTTTTGAAGCGCGATCGGTAAAAAACGGCGTTCCATGACCGTCGATTCTCCCTCCTCCGCGCCGACGAGCGCCTCATCCCATGCGGGCTTTGCGCCCGCCGAGCGCCGCAAGGTCGCAGGGCTCGCCCTTATCGCCCTCGGGATCGTCTACGGCGACATCGGGACAAGCCCGCTTTACGCTTTCAGGCAAGCGCTGTCGTCGCTGGAGCCTTCCTCCCAAAATGTTCTCGGCGTTCTTTCTCTGATTTTCTGGTCGCTGATTATCGTCGTCACGCTCAAATATTTGACGCTGGTGATGCGCGCAGACAACCGCGGCGAAGGCGGGATACTCGCCCTGTTGGCGCTCCTCAATCCCTGGCGCCCGGATGCGGGGAAACGCAAGGGCCGCCTGATCGCCATCGGTATTTTCGGCGCCGCCCTCTTATATGGCGACGGGATGATCACTCCTGCGATATCAGTGTTGAGCGCCGTCGAGGGCCTCGAGACCGCTGCGCACGACCTCGCGCCTTTCGTCATTCCCGTGACGATCATCATCCTCATTCTGCTATTTTCGTTCCAGTCTCACGGAACAGCCCGCGTCGGCGCCTTATTCGGACCCATCACCCTCATTTGGTTTGTGAGCATCGGCGCGCTCGGAGCCGCGCAGATTTTCCAGCATCCGGAGGTCTTGAGGGCGCTGAACCCATGGTACGCAATCGAATTTTGCGCTCATGCCGGCGGCGCGTCAGTGATCGTTCTCGGCGCGGTATTTCTTGCGGTGACCGGCGGCGAAGCCCTTTACGCTGATATGGGCCATTTCGGGGTCGCGCCCATTCGGCTCGCTTGGTTCGCCTGCGTCTTTCCCTCGCTTCTGCTCAACTATTTCGGACAGGGCGCTCTCGTTCTCGCGCGTCCTGATGAAGCCCTCCATCCCTTCTATCATCTCGCCCCGCTTTGGGCGCGCTACCCTTTGATCGCGCTCGCCACCGCAGCGACGGTGATCGCGTCTCAGGCCGTGATTTCCGGAGCGTTTTCTCTTACCCGGCAAGCCGTACAATTGGGGCAATGCCCGCGAATGCGGATCGTGCAGACTTCCTCGGAGGAGACTGGCCAAGTTTATATTCCCTTTGTGAACATCGGACTTGCCGTGGCGGCGATCGGCCTTGTCCTCAGTTTCAAGACGTCCGGAAATCTCGCCGCCGCCTATGGCGTCGCTGTCAGCACAACAATGGTCATCACGACCATACTCACCTTCTTTGTGATGCGCGAGCGCTGGCGTTGGCGCCTCGCCTTCGCTGTCCCGGTGACTGGCGCGCTCTTGGCGGCGGACCTCACATTCTTCAGCGCAAACAGCCTGAAGTTCTTTGAGGGAGGATGGTTTCCTTTGCTCATTGGCGGCGTCGTCTTTCTGTTGATGCGCACATGGTCGCGAGGACGGGCGCTTCTGAGCGCGCAACTCGAAAAGGACAAGCGTGCGCTGAAGGACTTTCTCGCGGAGTTAAAAGCGAATCCGCCGGTACGCGTGCCGGGCGCAGCCGTCTTTCTGAGCGCGCCGACCCCACGCGTGCCGCCCATCCTGCCGCATCATCTCGCGCACAATCAGGTGCTGCACCAGCAGGTGATCATTCTCACCATTGTGACCGAGGATGTGCCCCGTGTCGGCGCCGCGGATCGCCTCACTGTCGAAGACCTCGGTCAGGGCTTTTCCCGGATGATCGTGCATTATGGCTTTATGCAGGAGCCGAACGTGCCCGTCGCATTGCGGCTGGCCGAAAAGCTCGGCCTCGAGATCGATCTCGAAAGGACAACATATTATGTGGGCCGTGAAACCATCATTCCAACCGAAGAGGTGCCTGGTATGATGCTTTGGCGCGAAAAGCTGTTCGCGTTCCTATCGCGCAACGCTATGCGCGCAACCTCTTTTTATAACTTGCCGCCGGATCGAGTCGTCGAACTTGGAATTCAGGTGCAGATTTAGCGATTTTATCATTCTTCTTCGAGCGCGCGCCGTAAGCGCCGCAGGATGATTTTGCGCGATCGCTCATCCGCCGCCCTGTCGAGCTGGTCGCGGATATCGAGAGACAACTGAGCTAAATCATTGTGCCAGTCGGGCGCCGCGACAGCCTCTGGCGACAATCGCTTCGGACCTGCCCGCGCCGCAATTCCCCCTTCGCCCAAAAGATCGACTTCGTCGTCCAGGCGCGGAATGATAACGCGATCGGCATCGAAGCCGACGCCCAGAAGACGTTCGCGAAGCATCGTCAAACCTTCTTCTTCTCCGTGCACCAGAAAAGTCGCACGCTTGATCGGTCGGCGAGCGCAAACCCACTTGCACAGCCCCTCTCCATCGACATGCCCCGAATAGAAATCAACCTTTTCAATCGGCGCATTGACACGCACATCTTCGCCCTGGATACGCACAGCTTTCTTTCCGCTCTCAAGCAACGCGCCAAGCGTGCCCTGCGCCTGGTAACCGGTAAGCAACACGGTGTTTTTCGGACTCGGGAGTCGAACTTTGAGATGATGGCGAATTCTTCCCGCATCGCACATGCCGCTGGCGGCAATGATAATAACGCCGTTCTCATATCGATTGATCGCTTTGCTCTCTTCAACGCTCGAAGTGAAATGGAATGACGGGTGTTGAAAAAGCGCGTCATCGGGGCCGACATCCTCGAGCTCCTCCGAGTGTCGGGCGAAGACTTCCGTCGCTTTGATGGCGAGCGGCGAATCCAAAAAAACAAGCGCTTGATTAATCATTCGGCGATTGAGGAGAACAGCGATGTCAGCGAGCAATTCCTGAGTTCTCTCGACGCTGAACGCCGGAATGACCACGACTCCCCCGCGCCCGAGCGCGGTCGAAAGAACTTCGCCAAGACGCTCACGTCTTTCCTCGGGCGCAGGATTCTTCCGGCGCCGCGCGCCATAGGTGGATTCGCTGAAGACATAGTCGAAGCCACTCGGCGCGCTCGGATCCGGCAGGAACAATTTGTGTTTGGGGCCGATATCACCTGAAAAAAGCATGCGCATCTTTCGCGCGCTTCTACGGTTTGAATCGACCTCCAGTTCAATTGACGCCGAACCGAGAATGTGACCCGCATTCCATAGCCTTGCGGTGACCCCGGCGCCAGGTTCAAACCAGGTCTCATAGTCGATAGCGTCGATGCGTGCGGCCGCTTCTTCTCCGTCGGAGCGCGTATAAATCGGCTCAACCGGCGCAATTCCTTTTTGCGCATTGCGCCTATTCAGAAATGCGACCTCCGTTTCCTGGATATAGCCGCTGTCCGGCAGCATGTAGGCGAGCAAATCTTTCGTTCCACTCGTTGCGAATGCTCTGCCACGAAAACCCCTGCGCAGGAGTTTTGGAAACAGACCGCTGTGATCGATATGGGCGTGGGTCAGAAGTACAAAATCAAGCTCCTTCGGGTCGAATGGAAAATCTCCATAGTTGAGCGCCTTTAACGTCTTCGATCCCTGAAACATGCCGCAATCGACAAGAAACGAACCTTTGGCGTGCCGGACCCAATAGCACGAACCTGTGACTGTTCCCGCGGCTCCGCAAAATTTCAGGATCATGCTCACTCGATCTCCCCGCGAAGGGCGCCTGCCAAGAGCGGAGCCGACTCGATCGCATTGGTTGGATGCAAAACGCTGTCTGTCGATCTAAGCCGTTCAACGCCTGCCGCCCTCAAGCGGCGAAGATCTTTCCCGCTCAAGAGAGCGTGGGCGACTGCGGCTTCGATGCGCGAGGCACCTGCAGCCTTCAACACGGAAGCTGCAGCCGCAATCGTATTGCCTGTCGACGCGACGTCGTCGACGATGTACGCCGCGCGCCCGGGGGCGAGCCATTTTTCGTCCAGTTTCGACGATACATTTCGGTCACTCTCTCGCACTTTCGAAAGAACGACGAACGGCGCGCTCAGTTCCCTTGCAACCGCTTCCGCGCTGGGCCTGGACTCGCTATCGGGTCCGACTATCAAGACGTCGGCTGGATCGCCGTCAGCTTGTATAAGCTTTGCGAGGAGCGGCGCGGCTGAAAGACTCGTCGTTTCTGCGCCAGGAAATACTGTGTCCAGACTGCTCACCCGGTGAAGATGAGGGGATATCGACACGATCCGGTCGAAACGTTCGGCCAGAAGACGACCAATTACGCGCTGCGAGATAGCTTGCCCCGGTTCGAAGGCTTTGTCCTGGCGCATATAGCAAAGATAAGGCGCGACGAGAACAAGGCGCGCAGCGCCGAGATCGCGCAAGGCGGACGCCGCCAACATAAGTTCGATCAGTTTGCCATTCGGCCGGTCGAGAGAGTCATAAATGATTGTGGTCGCCGATGCCTGCGAAGCCCGCACCAGGCTCTCCCCGTCCGGAAAGCGGTGAATCTCCAGTTCAGCGAAAGGCGCGCCAAGTTTATCGGCAAGCCGACGCGCAGGCGCAGCCTGATCGAGAGCCGAGATGACGAGCGCGCTCAAGCCTCAACACTCCCGGCAGCATGCGTCGCATCAACGGTGACGCCCGCATCCTCGTCAGCCATCGCCTTCGCAAATTCGAAATCCGAAGAAAAGCAGGAATGAATACGGTAAAGAGTCTCTCCCTTTTTCACGGGATCGCCGATTTTCCGGAAAAGATCGATGCCCGCGCCCTTGTCCATCGGAGCGCCTGCGCGCCTTGCAATGCGCGCGAGACGAAAACAATCCATCGCCGTCACGTGCCCGTTTTTCGGCGCGACGACGTCTGCTGTGAGCCCGCCCGGCGACGACGCCGGCGCCGCCCGTCCTTGCGCGTCAATAATTCGCTCCATCGCAGCGAGCGCCTTGCCCGAATCGAGAATTTCCTGCGCGCACGCGCGTCCCGCGCCTCCGCGAAGCGCAGGATCAAAATCAAGTACGCGGCCTGCCAGAAGCAAGGCGCGCGCCCTTAGATCCGCCGGCGCCTCCGGCGCATTGTGCAGCACCGCCATGACATCGCGCGCTTCAAGCACGGGACCGATGCCACGCCCCACCGGTTGGGCGCCGTCGGTGAAGACCACGTCGATGACTAGTCCGAGTTCGTCAGCGACATATTCCATCAACTTCCGAAGGCGCACCGCATCACTTTGAGAACGGACCTTGGCTGTCGGCCCCACTGGAATGTCTATAACGACGTGCGTGGAGCCTGCGGCGAGTTTCTTGGACAGTATCGAAGCGACCATTTGCTCGCGCGTGTCAATTGCAAGCGGCCTTTCGACGGAAATAAGAACATCGTCTGCCGGGGATAAGTTGACATGCCCGCCCCATACAAGGCAGACGTTCTCCTTCTCGACGACCCTACGCATCTCCTCGATCGATAAGGATACCTTGGCGAGGACCTCCATCGTATCCGCTGTGCCGCTCGGCGAAGTGATTGCACGCGACGACGTTTTCGGCATGAGCAAGCCGTGCGCGGCGACGATCGGAGCAACAATCATTGAAGTCCTGTTGCCGGGAATGCCGCCGATACAGTGTTTATCGACGACAATCGGCGCATCCCATTTCAGCTCGGCGCCGGTCTTCGCCATAGCGCGCGTCGTTGCAAGAGTTTCTTCGGTCGTAGTGAACCCTGCAGAGGCGACGAGGAACGCTGCGATCTCCATCGGCGAATAGCGGTGCACGGAAATGTCGGCGATGATCTCCTCAATTTCTGCTGGCGTCATCACTTCGCCGCCGATTTTGCGCCGGACGGCGTCTAGGCTGCGCGGCCGTGTGGCCTGAGCGATTTTCACTGGCGACCCTTCGGCGACCTTAAGGCGTCGAAACGCCTGTTGGCCTAGACCGAGTTCGTCGGTTCCCACAATTTCCGGATCGTCGACAATCTGCAACGTCGCTAGAATACGCTGGGAATCGCTCGAGACTTCGACGCGCTTCAGTGCGCGAAATTCTTCGGCGCGATAAAGTGCGCACTGGCGGGAGAGGAATACGGTGTTTTCAGGATCGGTATCGATCGCGACCTTCTTGACTTTCAGCATTCCGCCTCGCTCTCGGCGCACCCCCGAGTCCTCGCTACCAGTCCTACCGCGCCTTTTCTTATGGCGATCACAACACCCGCTGTGCTGATCCAGATCAAGCAGCGACGCCAGCCATGCGTCCCGAGGCTTGCGCACCAGCCCTTTCGGGGCGAACGTCTGCTCACTTAGGCCGCGCCGGGCCGGCGCTCCCCTTATAAGCCCGATGAAGATTGAGGAGAATCGTCCATGACTTCAAAGGCTTTCCTGGCTTTAGTCGCCGCCGCAACGCTCCCCTTCGCCGCGGCGCCGCGCGCCACAGCGCAGCTCTATGAGGGCGTCGAGGTTCTCGGCCAGCTCAGATGCGAATCGAACGCTGATTTCCGTACGCAGCTCGGAACCGACCATCGCCTCAGATGCGCTTTTACGGCGTCGGGCGACAAGCCAGGGCTTATTCGTCGCTATTTCGGCGCCGTCATTGCGATGGAGCCAGGCAACGCCGCCGCGGGGGGCAATGTCGCGACATGGACCGTGCTTCATCTCAAGAATTCGCACCAATACCGCTCTCCGTCAGACGCGAAGATTTTGGGCGGCTATTCACGCGCATCGTCCGACATCGCCGAGCAGTTCAGCCTCCGCGAGGGATCGCTCATCGGCGGCGGCGCGAAGAATATCGTACTCGAGCCGAGGTCGACAGACGAGCGGAACGCTGCTGCGGCGGTTAGACAGTTCACCTTGTTCAATTGACAAGTTCGTCGATCCGGCAGGCCTGTCGAGGGCCCCTAATGCGCCGGTGCGGGCTCGACGCCATCAGGCTCGTGCGACTCATCAGCCAGCGGCCGTCCGTCATCTCTGAGCGCGATATAGACGGCCGGAATAACGAGAACCGTCAGGATCGTCGATGAAGCGAGTCCGAACAAAAGCGAGATCGCCAGCCCCTGGAAAATCGGATCGAAGAGAATGACGCTGGCGCCGATCATCGCCGCAAGCGCAGTGAGCAAGATTGGTTTGAACCGAATCGCCCCCGCTTCAAGCAGAACCTCGCGCATAGAACGGTTCGAGCTCTTTGCATGGCTTATAAAATCTACAAGCAGGATAGAATTTCTGACGATAATTCCCGCAAGCGCTATGAAGCCGATCATAGACGTCGCCGTGAATGGCGCATTGAAGAGAATGTGCCCGAAAACGATGCCGACAAGAGTGAGTGGGATGGGCGTCAGTATCAATAGCGGCAATTTGAAGCTTTTGAATTGCGCGACGACCAGAATGTAGATGCCAAGGATCGCCACAGCGAACGCCGCGCCCATATCACGGAATGTGACATAGGTGATCTCCCACTCGCCATCCCAGAGCACCGAAGGCTTTGACTCATCCTCTGGCTGCCCGTGCAAACGTATTTCAGGCGTGGCGAACGGCGCCCAATCTGATTTCTTGATTGCCGCATCGACATCGAGCATGCCGTAGATCGGCGCCTCAAAGGCGCCCGCGAGTTCGCCCGTCACCATTTCGGCATAACGCGCGTCGCGGCGAAAGATCGGATAGGACCCTTTCTCTTCCACGGGTTTTACCACTTCGCCAAGCTCGACCAAACGGCCATCTTTTGAACGTCCGACCGGCGTTGCGGCAAGCACTTGCGACCAAGATCGCCCCGACTGTGGCAATCGGATCGAAATCTCTATTGGATTGCGACCTTCGCCGCGATGCGAATAACCGACAGCGTCGCCGCCAAACAACGCCGCGATCGAGCTGTCGACATCACTCTCGGACAGTCCGAAATATTCCAACTGGGGACGATCAATCGTCAGACGAAGGCGCGGGCGCGGCTCTCCGAAGCTGTCATCGACGTCCACGATATACGGAATGCTTGAAAAGATCTGGCGCACTTTCGTCGCAACCGCGCGCCGCGTCGCCGCGTCCGGCCCGTATACTTCCGCCAACAAGGTCGCGATGACGGGCGGACCGGGGGGCACCTCAACGACCCGAACGACTGTTCCTGCGGGCGTCTCGAGAGCCGCAAGCCTTTTGCGTAGATCGAGCGCGATCGCATGGCTGGCTCGGCGGCGTTCGCCCTTCGGCTTCAAAGTTACCTGAAGATCCCCGAGCTCCGGCTTCGACCTTAGATAATAATGCCGCACCAAGCCATTGAAATTGAACGGAGACGCCGTGCCCGCATAAGCGTCGACCGATAGCGCTTCGGGCGTCTCAGCCGCTATGCGCGCCGCGTCAATCAAAACGCGCTGCGTGGCTTCAAGCGTCGAGCCCTCAGGAAGGTCGACGACAACTTGCAACTCCGATTTGTTATCGAACGGCAAGAGCTTCACGCGCACCGTCTTCGTCGCAAAGAGCGCGCAAGCTGCAAGCGTCGCCAACCCAACGACGATCAAGAACCGCCATGCGGACCTTCTCGTGCGGATCACCGGCGACGCGATTCGACGGTAGAATTTGCCAAGACCGCCCGCCCCATGCGCGCCTGTCGAAATGACCGCGCTCGTTGCAAATTCGCCCGTTTTGGTTTCATCCATGCGGATAGCGGCGTCAGCCCCCCGCGGAGAAAGCTTTGACATCAACCAGGGCGCGATGATGACCGCAACCAAAAATGAAAACAGCATCGCCGCCGACGCGTTTGCCGGAATCGGGGCCATGTAGGGTCCCATCAGTCCGGAGACGAACATCATCGGCAAAAGCGCGGCGATAACGGTCAATGTGGCAATGATCGTCGGATTTCCGACCTCGGCGACGGCCTCTATCGCCGCCTCGGTTCGACTGCGACCATCCTTCATCGCCCAATGACGTGCGATGTTCTCAATGATGACAATTGCATCGTCAACCAGGATGCCAATCGAGAAAATGAGCGCGAAAAGACTGACGCGGTTGATTGTGTAGCCCATCAAATTGGAAGCAAACAAAGTCAGCAGGATGGTTGTCGGGATAACAACAAAAGTGACGCCAGCCTCGCGTCGGCCGATCGTAAAGGCGATCAAAACAACAATCGAAATTGTCGCGAGCCCAAGATGAAGGAGAAGCTCATTCGCCTTTTCATTCGCTGTCTCGCCATAGTCGCGTGTGACATCCGCTTTGATTCCATCGGGAATCAAAGCGCCTTCGAGCTCATGCAACCGTTGCTCGATCGCTTTTGAGACAACAACAGCGTTTGCGCCGGCTCTTTTTGCGATCGCCACGCTAACCGCCGGCGCCATCTCTACGCCGTCGGGGCCTCGGTCGAAACGCCATGCACGCTCGCGATCCTCGCGCGGTCCCAAGGTGACTTTCGCAACATCCCGCAGATAGACGCTGCGCCCGTCGCCTGTCGGCACTGTCAAGAGGCCGATCTCAGAAGGATCGTCCAGAGTGCGCCCCACTTTTACAGTCTCTGTCTTGTCCCTGTCGAGAATTGTTCCCGCCGAGAAGGTGGCGTTGGCGCTTTTCACGACATCGATTAGAGAACCGAGGGGCACGCCAAATAAAGCGAGCTTCGCCGGATCCGGTTCAACGCGGATTTCTTTCGGTCGCCCGCCTGCGATAAAGGTGAGACCAACATCTTTCACCTTCATCAACTCAGCCTGCAGTTCGTCCGCCACCTCATACAGCGATTGGTCGTTCCACCGATCCGCAGCCTGCCGGGTCGGAGTTAGAGTGACGACAACGATCGGCACGTCGTTGATGCCGCGCGCAACGATATGAGGCTCCGGAATCCCAATCGGTATGCGATCATAATTCGCCCGGATTTTGGATTGAATGCGCGTAATCGCGTCGTCGGGATCTGTGCCGACGTAAAACCGCGCCGTAACAAGCACTTGATCGTCTTCGGTTTGGCTGTAAACATGCTCGACGCCGTCGACTCCTTTAACAATAGCTTCGAGCGGCTTCGTTATCAGCTCGACCGCATCCATCGCCTTCAGACCGTCGGCTCGAACCGAAATATCGACGAGCGGAACGCTGATCTGCGGCTCTTCTTCGCGCGGTATAGTAAGGACGGCGAGAACGCCGACCGCGATTGCCGCAAGCAGAAATAGAGGCGTAAGCGGCGAACCGATAGTCGCCTTTGTCAACCGCCCCGAGAGGCCGAGTTTCATGATCCGCCTTTCATCGCTTTGGCTGAAAGACGTTCCGCCGGCTTTTCGGTAGGCAAGATTTTGTCTCCAGGCGCGAGCCCGGAAAGAATTTCAACGCCGTCTTCGCCGTCTAGGGTCGGAAGTCGCGCGCCAAGCTGAACCGGCGCGTCTATTACTGCCCCGTCGGGCCGCACAAGCCGCACGTAGTCGACCCCATAGCGGGTGGTGACGAAATCGGCCGGGATAATGATCGCGCGTCTTGCGCCAATCGGCGCAAGAACCGGGGTCCTAATGCCGACGAATTCATCGCTGAACTTGCTCGCATCGATATCGATGACGATCTGGCCGTTTTCGATCGCCGGATAGACTTGAACGACTTTTGCTATGTCGCCGTGTCCAGCCGAGGTCAACTTTATTTCAGTGCCTTCATGGATGTCGCGTGCCTCTGCTTCAGGCAGTTCAACGCGAAGGACGCGCTGCCCAGTGGCTATGCGTGCGATAATGTCGCCGGCCATGACGACAGCGCCTTCCGGAATGGGCGCGTCGGTGATGCGTCCGTCGGCCAGCGCAAGCACATCGCCCTGATCGGTCGCCTCTTTCATCGCGTCTCGGCGAGAACGCGCCGCATTGAGCTGCGCGTTAGCGCTGCGCGCCGCGGCTTTTGCATCGTCGAGTCGCGCCTCGGCGTAAACGCCGCTGTCAAACAGTTCCTGCACCCGCTTGAGGTCTGCATTAGCCTTGCTCGCCCTGGCCTCAGCAGCGGCGACATCATCGCCTGCCGCTTTTTCCTCCAGCACGCGTCGTTGGTCAGAGACGACTGCTATGATTTCGCCCCTCTTCACCACGTCGCCCTCACGCACGGTGAGCTTGCTCAGAGTGCCGCTAATCCGTGCGCGCGCCGCACCCGCATCGCGATTAGTAAGCACCGCAGCGAGCGGCTTGTAATCGGGAACCTCCCGCTCTTCGACCGTGAAGGCTTCTGCATCCGGCGCAATAGACGCGTTTGCAGAGGCCTCCGCGCTACGCTCCTTTGAGCACGCGCCGAGAACCAGAGCCGCTGCAAGGGCTAAAAGAATGTAAACGCGCCGTTTGTTCATGCCTGTCTTCCCCCCAATCCGTCGTTCGCGCGGACAATTGGGAGGCGCTCCTTCCCTAGCCATTTTGCGCTTCCCGAAGCCTTGACGCGAGTCAAGGCGACGCCTTGGCCGGAGCCTATACTCCCTTCGCTAACGCTGATCGACCGTCCGGATCGGCTGTACATTAGTTTTTTCTACTTTTTCTCTTGCTTATATGCGTCGGTACGAATATATTGTCAATGTCGGCTTCCGCCGGGCGATGAAACGGAGGAGAAGGCGCAATGGCTCATGCTGTGGTTCTCGGAGGCGGCCTCGGCGGGGTGATCGCCGCCTTTGAACTCAAGAAGCGCTTGCGGAAAGAAGACCAGGTCACACTGGTAAATGACGGCGAACGCTACACTTTTGTCCCCTCAAATCCCTGGCTCGCTGTCGGCTGGCGAAAACGCAAGGATATCGAAGTCAATTTAACCGAAGTCAGTCGCAAAAAAGGAATCGATTTCATTCCTGTCGGGGCCGAGCGCGTTCATCCGGAAGAAAACAGGATCCTGCTCGCCGACGGCCGTAATGTCACTTATGACTATCTAGTCATCTCAACCGGGCCCGAGCTCGCCTTCGATGATATCGAAGGGCTGGGTCCTGTCGGTCACACCCAATCGATTTGCACGACCGCGGATGCGGAGAAAGCAAGCGCCGCTTTTGAGGAATTCTGCAAGGCGCCGGGGCCGATCATCGTCGGCGCTGCGCAGGGTGCGTCATGCTTTGGTCCCGCATACGAATTCGCCATGATACTCGACACGGAACTTCGTAAACGCAAACTACGCGACAAAACGCCGATGATGTTTGTCACGCCGGAACCTTACATCGGCCATCTTGGCCTGGATGGAGTCGGCGACACCAAAGGTCTGCTTGAGAGCGAATTTCGCGATCGTCATATTAAGTGGATCACCAATTCGCGCGTCGTCAAAGCGACGCCCGGCGAACTTACAATCGAAGAAATCGCCGAAGACGGATCGGCGACCCGGCAGCAGACATTGCCCTTCAAGTTTGCGATGCTGATGCCGCCGTTCCGAGGAGTAAAAGCGATTTTCGGAATTGAGGGGCTGGTTAACCCGAAAGGCTTTGTCATCATCGACAAATATCAGCGTAATCCCGCATTTCCAAATGTGTTTGGTCTCGGTGTCGCGGTCGCAATCGCACCAACCGGTAAAACACCCGTGCCTGTAGGGGTACCGAAGACTGGTTTCATGATTGAATCCATGGTGGCCGCAATCGCAAAGAATATGCGCGCTCTTATCGACGGAAAAGAAGCCACCGCTGAGGCGACCTGGAATGCGGTATGTCTCGCTGATTTCGGCGATGGCGGCGTCGCCTTTGTTGCACAACCGCAAATTCCTCCGCGCAATGTGAACTGGTCCGCATCCGGAAAATGGGTGCATCTGGCTAAAGTCGGTTTTGAGAAGTACTTCCTTGGGAAGATTCGAAAGGGACGAAGCGAGCCGTTCTACGAAAAGCTCGTAATGGAGACGCTCGGCATAGAAAAGCTGAAGGAAGAATCGGCTTCCTGAACGGAGTTACAGAACATGCTCAGCAAAGTGGCATGTCCGGCCTGCGGGACTGCGAACCGGATCGCCGCCGGAAGACCGCCGCAGTCGGCGAAATGCGGTCGCTGCGGCGCGCCGCTTGGTCTCGGCCGGCCTGTCGAAGCCGATGACAATTCTTTGTTTAAGCATCTGGCGGCCACCGATGGCCCTGTGCTGCTCGACGTATGGGCGGCCTGGTGCGGGCCTTGCCGCATGATGGCCCCGGAATTCGAGGCCGCTGCGAAAGCGCTGCAAGGCCAGGCCAGGTTTCTAAAACTTGACGCCGATACGAACCAGGCGGCTTCCCGTCTTGGCGTCAGAGGGATCCCTACCCTCATTCTCTTCAACCGCGGCGAGGAAATCGCGCGGCGCTCAGGACTTGCGCCGCAAGCGGAAATTGTATCCTGGTTACGGCGTGAAGCTGGCGTCCCGTCAACTGCACAAGGAGCTACTCGATGACATTAGACCGCAGCGTCCTGCTGTTTGCTGGCGTAATCGTTCTAACGAGCGTCGCACTTGCAGAATTTGTTCACCCCGCTTGGATCTGGCTCACGGTGTTCGCCGGCGCCAATATGATACAGGCGTCTTTCACCGGATTTTGCCCGGCGGCGCTCGTATTCAAGCGGCTTGGCGTCAAGCCCGGCATAGCATTCAATTAGAAACGTCTTGAGACGGAACGCTCATCACGCGTTTTGGCGAAAGGTTTTTCCTCCGTATAGATCGCACAAAAAACTCACAAGCTTTTCCGCGTTGGAATCGGATAGCCGATAGAAGATCGTCTGTGCTTCACGCCGGGTCGCTACGATGTGTTCCGCGCGTAGTTTTGCGAGATGTTGCGAAAGCGCGGACTGACTTAAATTAATGTGCCTGCCAAGCTCGCCCACTGACATTTCGCCGCCGCTCAGGCGGCATAAAATCGCAAGACGCTGTTCGTTGGACAATAGCTTCAAAAGCTGCGCCGCCTCTTTTGCGCGCGGCTCGAGCGCTATGACAGCGCGCCTTGCGCGGTAAATTGATTTTTTTCGAGCCATAGCCTTCCCGCCGAACGCCATAAGGCGCATCAGTTTAGAGTCTTCTAAATTAGTAATCAAGCTCTTTTCTGATGTTGATGCGAAGATCCGCCGATTTAATATCATCAGTGCGGCCCGCAGCCGGACTTGAATATGAAGTCAATCTTGAGTCTTTTAAAGCATCCAATATTTCGATCTGAACGTACGTGACAATAACGGGAAAGGGTGCAAATGATGGAGATGGCCAAATGAGAAACTGGCGGCGCGAGGCCTGACGCATTGTTCCCCTATCTTGACACGGTCGCGCGCAGATACCCGCCCGTAATCGTCTGGATGATAATCGGGGCGAACGTACTCGCTTTTCTCTATCAAATCAGTCTCCCGCCGCACGCGCTGGATCGGTTCCTGTTTGAGTTCGCCCTGGTGCCGTCACGCTTTTTCGGGCGACTCAGTCTCGTTTCTCCCTCCGATTTGACCCCATTCCTGACTAATATCTTTCTTCATGGCGGCTGGCTGCACCTCATCTTGAACATGTGGACCCTATGGATCTTCGGCCCGGCCGTCGAGGACCGGCTAGGGCCGGTGCGTTTCCTCGCTTTTTACTTCTTCTGCGGTATCGCGGCGGGGTTGGCGCATGCGCTGGCGAACCCAAACTCGGTTGTGCCTGCGCTCGGCGCTTCGGGAGCCATCGCAGGCGTGATAGGATGTTATGCTCGGATGTTTCCGGCGGCGCGACTTGTCGTTATCATCCCCATCCTGTTCATCCCGCTATTTTTCGAACTCCGGGCATTTGTTTTCGCCATACTTTGGTTCTTCATGCAGATCATCCCCGGGTTTCTGTCGCTCGGCGATCCGTCCTCGGGCGGGATCGCCTGGTGGGCGCATATCGGCGGGTTTGTCGCCGGTTGGTTGATCACTCCGCTGCTGCGAAGGTCCGCCGCCGCTTATCGCCCCTATTACCGCGACGAAGGCGCCTACGGCTTCTTGCCGGATGGCTGTCGAGAGGGAGGACAAGGACCATGGACATAATGCAGGCATTCTGGCTGTTCTTCATCATATCAGCGCTGCAACCGGTTCTGCAGCGCAGATATCTGGAGGCGATGCGCACACGAAAGATCGCTCAGATCGAAAAGAGGCGCGGCAGCCGCGTCATTCTGCTGATTCATCGGCAGGAGACCATGAACCTCTTGGGCTTTCCTCTGATGCGGTACATTGACGTCAATGACTCAGAGGAAGTTCTGCGCGCGATCCAAATGACGGACGACGAGGTGCCGCTCGACATTGTGCTGCACACCCCGGGCGGTCTTGTGCTAGCGGCCACCCAGATCGCCCGCGCCATCCAGGAGCACAAGGGCAAGGTTACGGTATTTGTGCCGCATTACGCTATGTCTGGGGGCACCCTGATCGCTCTGGCCGCCGACGAAATCGTCATGTGCCGGCATTCCGTGCTCGGTCCGATCGACCCGCAGGTCGGCGGCATGCCAGCGGCCTCGATCATCAAGGTCGCGGAGGAAAAGCCCGTCGCCGAGGTCGACGACCAGACGTTGGTAATGGCTGATGTCGGTCGCAAGGCGATCGCCCAAGTCGAAACCATCGCGACGCGACTCTTAGCCAAACATATGGACGAAGAGCATGCCAGCTCTCTGGCGGCGAAGCTGGCGACCGGGACCTGGACTCATGATTATCCCATCTCTGCGGACGAAGCGCGAGATATGGGGCTTACGGTCAGGACCGACATGCCGAAGGAAATCTTGGAGCTCATGATACTGTATCCGCAGCCCGTCCGACGGCAAGGCGGCGGCGTGGAGTATCTGCCGGAGCCTCGACAAAGAGAAACGCGTCAACAACCTGGTTAGCTTATTTTTTCAACAAGGTTTGCGCGTTCAAATGGGGCGCCGCTTTTGTTTTGAAAGACAACGAAGCCGCCATAAGCAGAGCGGATTGTCTGTTCGGTTCCTCTTAACTTCAGTCGATGATCAAGGAATGAACCAGCGATGCTCCTTGGGGGCGTAGGCCCGATCGCAAAGCCAGCATTCAAAAGACCGCCAAGAGTATGACGCATTGCGACTTGATGCTTCGATTCGAGGCTTCGGCCGGCCCCCGTGATTTAATGCCGGACGCCATTTCCTGTCTTGGCTTGGACTGTCCTCTAAAAACTCTCCATCAGCCCGCAAGCCGCCCGGAACGGGACGAGGTTTTCCGGGATCATATGACTTCTCCTACCCGTCATCGTCGTTCTGGAGCGCGTTTGCGCTGGGAAGCCCGCGGAGCCGTTCTTTGGCTGCATATCCAGACGGCGGCCCTTGGGCGCTCACAGGGCCGCCAAGAACGGTAAGACCCGCCTTTTCCCTTCATTTTTCGTCATGGCCATACGCTACATATGTAGCGAGGCAGATGAAATTTTAGACTATGGTGTTAATGCTCAAAAAGAATAACGGGGACAATCGGCCTCAGGTCGTCGCATGCTTCACTCGCAAAAGCGCATTGGCCTTGCAGGCGAAGGGCCGCACGTCCATTTGAGCGCCGCGCCGTAGGATTCCCGGCGGCGTGGAGGGCGGCGTGGCGCGCGCCGAGGTGAGTGAAAATGAAGTCAGTCGAG
Organism: Alphaproteobacteria bacterium; assembly: GCA_016125425.1. GTDB lineage: Bacteria > Pseudomonadota > Alphaproteobacteria > Caulobacterales > Parvularculaceae > Amphiplicatus. The sequence continues at coordinate 13,363 of WGLT01000025.1, read as the reverse complement.
ACCTTGGGTGAGTCCGGCGCGGCCTCGAGCCGGCGTCGTTTTTGGCGTGGCGCAGTGGGGGCCTTTTTGGTCGTCGGCATGCTTGGCTTCGCCGGATTCGTCGTCACGCAAATGACAGGATCGCCCGGCTCCGAGGTCGCGAGCGCCCGGCCCCAAACGCAGGACGCCGCCGCAGCGCCCGCTAAACCGGCTACAAGAAACGACAAAAAAGAAAAGACGAAATCAGCGCCAAATATCCAACTCGTCACCGCAATCTCTGTCACAAAGCGCGAATTCGAGAAAACGGCCCCCGTTTCAGGCGAAGCGCGTCCTGTCCATGACGTTCGTGTCTACGCGCCGGCCACCGGCGTGCGCATCGCCGAAGTGATGGCCGAGATCGGCGATCAGGTGAAGGAAGGCCAGCCGCTCGCGCGTCTCGACGCGGGCCTTGTTGAAGCGCAGATACAGCAGGCCGAGGCCGAAGTCCGCGCCGCAGAGATCGAACAAAGGCGCGCTGCGGAGGATTATGCGCGCATCGGCCCCGCCGACAAGGATGCAGCGTTGTCGACAGAGGAAATCGCGACGAGGCGCGCCGCGGCGGAGGCAGCCAAAGCGCAACTCGCTGCAAAGAAGGCCGCCCTTGAACAGCTGAAGGCGCGTGTGCAGGGCGGCTACATACGCGCTCCCGCCTCAGGGCTCGTTATCGAACGCAACGCACGAGTCGGGGAAATGGCGGACAACCAATCATTGTTTCGCATCGTCGGCGATGACCGTCTTGAAGTCGCTGCGGAAGTCGCCGAACCTGACATATTGTCCTTGAAGCCAGGACAAGACGCTACGTTCGAAACGAGCGGCGGCGCTTTTGTAAAGGCGACCCTGCGCGTACCGCCCGTCGCCGTCGACTCGAAGACACGCACCGGCGTCGCACTCTTTGACTTGCCGAAAGACGCAGATATCCGATCGGGGATGTATCTGCGGGGAAATGTCGTCATCGAGAAGTTGACCGCCCTCGCCGTACCACAGGCTGCGATCAGCTACGCCACTGGCTCGCCAAGCGTTTTCGTAATTGAAAGCGGGAGAGCGCATCTCACGCCGGTGACGTTAGGTGTTCGCGATGGAGACTTCGTCGCTGTGATGTCGGGGTTGAAAGGCGGCGAGACCATCGCCGCCGCCGGCGGCGCATTTTTGCTCGACGGCGATCCGGTCCGCACCGTCGCCCCTGACGGCCCCCCAGAGACGACTGCGCGCGGCGGCGACGCCGGTAAGGCGGGATAAAGTCATGGATCTTCGCAACGTTTCCGCTTGGGCGATCAAGAACCCAATCCCGCCGGTCGTATTGTTTCTTGCGCTGACAGTCGCAGGATTGACTGCTTATTTCCGTTTGCCGATTAATCAGATACCCAATATCGAGTTTGGCGTCGTCAACGTCACAGTTACGGAAGCTGGCGCTTCTCCGAGCGATCTCGAAACGCAGGTCACGCAGCAGGTCGAAGCGGCGCTGACGGGCGTGACTGGCGTCGACAAAATCATTTCGACAGTCAGCCAAGGGGTCTCTTCGACGGACATCCAACTGCAAATCGGCGCTGACGTCAGCCGCGCCGTCGAGGATGCGCGCGACGCCGTCGCCCGCATTCGTGCAAACCTTCCGCAGGAAGTCGATGAGCCGCAAGTCAGCCGCTATGACGCGTCAGGCGAGCCGATCGCATACTTCGCGGTCGAGAATCCCGCGATGACGGCGCAGGATCTTTCCTATTATGTCGACCGTACCCTGACCCGGGAATTGCTCGGGCTCAAAGGAGTAGCCGCCGTTCAACGGCTTGGGGGCGTCGACCGGGAAATTCGTGTCGCGCTGGATCCCGGCCGTCTCGAAGCATTCGGCATCACTGCCGATGAAGTGAGCCGCCAGCTGCGCCAATCGAATGTCGACCTGCCCGGCGGACGCGCCGAACTCGGCGGTCAGGCTCAGATTATTCGAACGCTCGGCGGCGCTGAGACGGTGGACGCTCTCGCAACGCGCATGATCGCTCTTCCCGACGGCCGTTCGGTAAGACTGCGTGATCTCGGCGCCGTTAGCGACACAGCGAGCGAGCCGACACAATTGTTGCGCTTTAACGGCCAACCCGCAATCGGCGTATTAGTCCAACGCGCGAAGGGCACGAGCGAAGTCGATGTCACCGACCGAGTTATCGCCAAGGTGAAAGAGCTGGACGCCAAAGGCCCCGTGCATTTCAGGCTCATCTTCACGCCAGTCGACTTCATCAAAGGCTTGCATCAAGGATCGATCGAGGCTCTCGGGGAAGGCGCATTTCTGGCTGTCCTTGTCGTGTTCCTATTCCTTCGCGACTGGCGCGCGACGGTGATCGCAGCGGTCGCGATTCCTCTTGCGACAATTCCGACCTTTGCAGCGCTCTTACCGCTGAATTTCACACTTAACATCATGACGCTGATCGCGCTGGCGCTTGTCGCAGGAGTTCTAGTCGATGACGCGATCGTCGAGATCGAAAACATCTCCCGCCACATGTCGATGGGCAAAAAGCCTTATCAAGCGGCGCTCGAAGCCGCAGACGAAATCGGCCTTGCGGTCGTTGCGACATCCGCAACAATCATAGCTGTGTTCTTGCCTGTATCTTTCATGGGCGGGCAGACGGGAGTCTGGTTCCGTGAATTTGGGATTACTGTTGCGATCGCCGTGTTTTTCTCACTGCTTGTCGCCCGCCTAATCACACCGATGATGGCGGCCTATTTTTTGAAACACGCGCATAAGCCGCCGAAGCCTTCTTTCCTGCAGCGCCGCTACGAACAAGCGCTTCGATTCTCCCTGCGTCACCCGATCGCCCCAATTTCGGCAGGGGTCGTCTCCTTTTTTGCCGCCGTTTTCGCCATGACGCAAATGCCGATGACGTTTATCCCGCGCATGGATAACGGCGCGTTGAATCTGCAAGCGGAGTTTCCTCCGGGCACAACGCTGGAAGAAGCTGACAGAATTCTGTCAAATGTAGCGACGAAAACCAGCAAGATTCCAGAAATCATCTCAATCTTCACTTCGGCGAGCAGCGCCAACGGCCAAGTCTCGAAAGGGTCGATCAACTATCAGCTAACGCCGCGAGAAGAACGCAAGCGTTCCGACTACCAGGTCCAGCAAGCCATGCGACCGATCCTGGCGACAATCCCAGACGTGCGGCTGTCGTTCCAGAACTTTCAGGGCGGAAGCCGCGGCGCAGACATTGATCTCGAATTGACGGGCGACGACCCGGCGAAGGTGATGGGTGCGGCTGAAAAGCTTGTCGCCGCGATGCGCCGGGACCTGCCGCAGCTGACTGAAGTGCGGGCCTCAACGAGCCTCAAACGTCCCGAACTTGAGATTCGACCAAAGCCGGAAGAAGCAGCGCGACTTGGCGTGTCAGCCGCCTCCATTGCAAGCGCGCTTCGGATTGCAACGAGCGGCGACGTCGACCGCAATCTTGCCAAATTCGACGTATCGGATCGGCAGGTGCCGATCCGCGTGCGTCTGACCGACGAGGCGCGGACGAATATTGACGTCATACGCAGTCTTCGCGTGCCAACCACCCAAGGCGGCTCGGTTCGACTGGACGCGGTCGCAGATATTGTTCCGGGCGTCGGCGTCTCGACAATCGAACGGCGCGACCGTCAACGGAGCGTCACGGTTTTGGCCAATCTACTGAGCGGGCAGCCGGGCGACGCCTTACAGGCGATAGAAAACTTACCGGAAGCGAAAAATCTGCCCGCCGGCGTCACACTCGGCCGCAGCGGAGACAGCGAAGCGCTTCAAGACAGCACAGAGGCGTTCGCCAGCACAATGTTCTGGGGTCTTCTGCTCGTCTATCTCGTGCTCGTGCTTCTTTTCCGTGATTTCTTTCAGCCGTTGACGATCATGACCGGTCTTCCGTTGTGCCTCGCCGGCGCCGCCATCGGTCTTGCGGTCACAGGACAGCCGATCTCGCTCTTCGTCTTCATCGGCATTGTCATGCTTGTTGGAATTGTCACGAAGAATTCGATTTTGTTGGTTGATTTCGCCGTTGAGCAACGCAACCGAGGCATGTCTCTTAAAGAGGCGCTCTACGACGCCGGCCTTAAGCGTGCGCGTCCGATCATCATGACGACCCTCGCCATGAGCGCCGGCATGCTGCCTGTCGCCGCCGGATTCGGCGCGGACGGCTCGTTGCGCCAGGGCATGGGCGTGGCGGTTATTGGCGGCCTGCTATTTTCGACTTTCCTCAGCCTGCTCTTCGTGCCGGCGGCGGCGATTTGGGTTGACCGCATCGAGCGCTTCACCTTGAAAATTCTTCGGATCAAGCAGCACGCCAAGGACCATGCCGAACCGCTGCGCGCCGCCGCGGAATAGCCGCCCGCCTCGATACGCCTAGAAATAGCCGTCCGGCGCGGGCGCCTCCCGTTTCGCAAGCCGGAATGCGGCGCTCGCCGCCAGAACGCCTCCAATCGGACCGGTGGGCCGTTCCAGCTCTCCGCTACAGTAGCCAGGCGGCGCAGCGCACTAAAATTGACCGTTCGGTCGATCAATTATACCATCCAAGCTGCGTTGCTTTTCATAATTTCTACAACCTTTCCAGCACACAGGAATGAGCCCCGTGCCGCAGAGCGAATACGTCCCCCTCCTCGATGACGGCGAAAAACTATCCCGAGACGAACTGACGGCCCTTCAGACCCAGCGGCTCAAATGGTCGCTTCGGCACGCCTATCAAAACTCGGCTCATTACCGTCGCGCTTTCGACGCCGCTGGCATATCGCCGGACGATTTCAAATCGCTGGCTGACTTGTCCAAATTTCCATTCACAACGAAAGACGACCTACGGCGCGCTTATCCATTCGGCTTTTTCGCAGTTCCGCGCGAGCAAGTCGTGCGTGTCCACGCTTCTTCTGGCACCACGGGAAAAGCGACTGTGGTCGGCTATACGAAACGCGACTTAGAGACGTGGTCGTCTGTCGTCGCGCGCTCTATCCGCGCCGCCGGCGGCAGACCCGGCATGAAGGTTCATGTCGCATACGGTTATGGCCTATTCACAGGCGGCCTCGGCGCCCATTACGGCGCCGAGGCATTGGGCTGCACGGTCATCCCAATGTCGGGCGGACAAACCGAAAAGCAGGTGCAGCTCATCCGCGATTTCCAGCCCGACATTATCATGGTGACGCCGAGCTATATGCTTGCGATCCTCGATGAATTCCGCCGCGAGGGACATGATCCGCGCCAGTGCTCGTTGAAGATCGGCATTTTCGGCGCAGAGCCTTGGACGGACGCCATGCGCGCGGAAATCGAAGAAGCATTCGCCATTGACGCAGTCGATATCTATGGCTTGTCCGAAGTTATGGGACCCGGCGTCGCCAATGAATGCGTAGAAAGCAAGGACGGACTGACAATCTGGGAAGATCACTTCTTTCCGGAGATTGTGGACCCGGAGACAGGCGCGCCGCTTCCCGACGGCGAGCTTGGAGAGCTGTGCTTTACATCGCTCACGAAAGAAGCAACCCCCATCATACGCTACCGCACGCGCGACTTAACGCGTCTTCTTCCAGGTACGGCGCGCACCATGCGCCGCATGGAGCGTATTACGGGCCGCGCCGACGACATGCTGATCATTCGCGGCGTTAATGTTTTTCCGAGCCAAATCGAAGAGCATATTCTCGCCGTTCCCGAGCTCGCTCCGCATTACATTCTCGAGGTCTCCAGACCGGATAGGCTCGATCAGCTCAAAGTGATCGTCGAAGCTCGAGATTCAGCCGCGTGTGATGTGGATTCGCCTGCGGGACGCGCACTTGCTCATCGCATCAAACAGTTTATCGGCGTTTCAGTGCGGGTGGAGACAGTCGCGCCCGGCATGGTGCCGAGATCCATGGGAAAGGCTGAACGCATTCGTGATTTAAGAAAATAACGTGGTCGAACCGTTCTCAAAAATACAGGCTCGTACTCTCTAGCGGACCCTCGCAATTAACCAGCGTCGCTTTCTTTGATCTTATCTTCAGCGCGCCATTGGTTTCGATAAGATCATGAACGTATTCGCCAGCGTAGAAACGCTGAACGCCGCGGCGAAACTCACACATTAAAAATCGGGAATTTGTTCGAATTTCCCCTGTCGATTCATCGTACTCGTCGATCATGACATTCGTGACAAGATGCGCGCTTCTCGGAAATGGTTGCAATGAAAACGCGTTTGGGTGCTCGTACCGCGCAAGCCGCACTCTCCGGAGCAGATCCGTATCATAAATGAGAGAGACATGGTTATCCGGATCTGGTTGCTCCGGAGACGCCGGCGCCCAATACACGCCATCCTCAGTGAACAACCCGTCCCACTCGCTCCATCGCCTTTCGTCAAGCAATCTTGCTTCGTAATATAGGAACTGCGAAATGCGGAAATGAACCGCCAGCCTGTCAGAATCGAAGACAAAATTCACTGCGGAGATCCCTCATCGACCATATAGCCGCGCCAAGCACGGTATTGATTTCTGAATGCGAGATCGCTCGAGCCCTTCGCATAAAAGTGCCCTGGCGCAATCTCCTCGTCTTGCCCCGCGTCGCGATGCATGCTGACCCATTCTGAAGCCACGCTCTCCAGGCCGCATTGTTGGCGCCAATAGGCCTCCTGATCATCCGGCCCGACGAGATTTGCGGATGAGTTGATCAAGTTGCAGTATAGAATGGATCGCCTCAACAACTCGTCCGGCGCCCCTTTTAGACGAAATGTCCAAGACTCGATTATGGTCTTATTGACGGCAACCGGTTTGACGACGCGCATCGTCTGAATCGCGCCCTTAATCGTCATGCTCGGATAAATGACGGTATTATGCCGATTGACAGCCAATATTTCCGCTGTCCTGTCCTTTCCGTAAGCCGCCTCCATCCGGCGATTATATTCCGGTATATCCGAATAACGCGCGTGGATGCTCGTTTTCCCCCCAGAGTATCCGTGACCGTAATCAAAGGCGTGCAACCCCATCTCGTCAAAAAAGCCATAGCTCTCCGTAAACGGCGAAAGGATTTCAATAGCTGCAGGAGGCGGCCGATCCGGCGGGAGCATCTTCTTCGCTAACGATCGCGCGGTGAGGCTCGAAGATTGATGCGCCACCATCGGATGCATGAGATCATTCAAGTTCTCAACGAAGAATTTCCAATTGCTGTCGTGTTCGAAACGGAGAACGCCTCCCGCTACTTCAAGATCGCCTTCAGGCGCTCTATCAACCATGTTATCGATCGAAGACGCCGCTCCGCCGAGCCAGCTGATGAGATCCGGTCCCTCCTCGCTCAGACTAGCGAAAACGAATCCCCTATAGCTCGCCCAACGCGGCGCTCTTTGTAAGTTCGCCTGCGGATCGCCCCGGCCAAATCCAGTGCAGTCATATCCCTTCTCTAGCGGTATCGAAATCAGAGTCCCGCTCAGATCAAAACGCCAACCATGATAGCAACAACGCAATTCCTTGACTTTGCCGCATTGATCACCGACCAGCATCGCGCCTTTGTGTGCGCAACGATTGAACAAAACCTGCAGGGCGCCGTTATTGTCTCGCACCAAAATGATAGGCTGCCGGGCGATGCTCGTAGCGAAATATTGCCCGGGCTCCCGTACCTGGCTTTCATGGCCGACGAAAATCCACGCCTTTCCCCAGATCCGCTCCATTTCCAATTCGAAAACTTCGGGATCCGTGTATACCGAGCGGTGAACGCGGTCATTTTCAACAAGTGCGCCCGGATCAATATGGCGCATTGTGGCGCCAGCAAGCGCGCCCATACGCTTTCCTCCCTTAGATCAAATTACGACGGACCCCACACTGCTGCCGCCGCATACATAAAGTGTCTGCCCCGTTACGAAAGACGCGTCCGCGGAAATAAAGAACGAAACGGCGTTCGCTACGTCCTCCGGCGCGCCGACACGCCTCACCGGAATACTCGCAGCAAGCGCCTTCTTTCGTTCGCTTCCCTCCGGAACAATCTCATGAAACATGCGCGTTTCTATTGGTCCTGGCGCTATGCAATTCGCAGTAATCCCGAAAGGGCCCAACTCCAGCGCCCATGTCCTCAGCATGCCCATCATGCCAGCCTTGGTCGCCGCGTAATTTGTTCGCATAGACAAGCCAAGCGCGCCCCGGGATGAGATGCCGACGATCCGCCCGAACTTTGCGCTTTTCATAGCAGGAAGCGCTGCTTTCACGAGCGTCGACATCGACGCAAGATGCAGTTCCGTCAGGTAGTCAAGGTCGTCGAGCGATGAGTCCTCTACTGGGGCTGGCCGAATGACTCCTGCATTATGCACAATGCCCGACACCCGCCGCCGCTCGACGATTTCTCGAGCGGTTTCTGCAGTTTCCATCCGGTCAGCTAAATCCGCTCGTACAAATTCGAGGCGGCTGTCCGCAATTTCCGGCTTTTTGCAGTCAATAATAAGAACACGCAGCCCGTCATCCATGAGCCGCCGGCAGATAGCCGCCCCAATACCGGCAGCGCCGCCAGTGACAATAGTTATTGAGTCCTTATCCATTTTCAAAGTGGGCGCTCCCCGATTTATTGTTCCACAAGCTCGCGCTCCAGAACGCTCGGGTCTTCCCGCCATCTCTTATAAATATCGCGCGCCCTGACTCCGACCACGACCGTCTCAAGTCCCCGGCACAGCCCGTCCAGAGTGGCCGCGGCGACCGCAGATGACCATCGACTATCTTCCGCACCGTCATTGTCATGAAAGACGTTAAGGAGCTTAACGCCGCATCCGGCGAATTCCGCGCGCATACTTTGAGACAGAGAGAACGCTCCCGCCTGCAATGCTGCGCTCACGCCGCAAGACGGCGCGTTTGCAAGGGCGTATATTGAGAAGATATTCACCCATGCTCCGGACGTTAGGCCGACGCCTGAGGCCTTGACGCGCATAGGTTCCGCAAACGCCTCGAAAAGCCGCATCAAGCCGAATATCTCAATCTCGGCGTCACTGCGCGCGGCCTCATAGCTACCAGCGCAGGTTATCGACCCGTGACGGAGGCTATGTGACGTGTTGATCAAAATATCGAGTTCATGCCCGATTTGTCTCGCTAACGTAGCGACGGAACTGGAAGAACGAAGATCGAGAGCCGCCAAGGAAACACCTTGCATCTCCGTCAAAACATTCTTTCCAGCGAATTCGATCGAGGGGTCTGCGCATCCGGCGTATATTTGCCGAGCACCATGATCTCTCATCGACTTGACCATCGCCAATCCGGTTGGCGTCGATACATTCGTTATCAATACGTTTCGATTCCTTGGATGACAGATAAACTCTTCAATAAGCGTTTCTTCTCCCATATCGCAGCGCTCCCGCTGTGCACTCGCAATAAATGCAGCGTTTCCCGACCGGTCCGTCACCGCCGTCACTCTCACTCTATCGCCGGCATGCGCATTCATCCGAAGGTGCGCTGCGATGACCGGTCCGACATCGAGCCTTATTGCGCCCACTCTCAAAGGTAAGCGCTCTCGAAAGTAAGCACTCGTGCTAGAATACAAAGTGGTTTCCGCGATGAGAACGCCATCGCCATTTTCCGCTCGCCAGGATAGACCATCGGAAAGACACGCAGGACATATCTCTCTTGGAGGATACATTACTGCGCCGCATTCGTCGCAATGTTGCAGAACCAATGATCCTTCCGCCGCGTACGCCGCCAACACAAAAGCCGCATGGCTACTCGGTCTTGGGGGCGCAGGCGTAACGCTCCCGCTGCACGGGCCCGGACCTTTCAGCCGCGAATTCCGATCTCTAACCACCTGCTCTTCCCAACCCAAGGATCGCCGCTGCTGAACAGACGCCTCGATCAAAATTGATCATGCCGAAGCCGGACACGAGCGCATATCTTGCGTTTCGTACAGATGGACCAAAAGTTTGCCCCGTTAATTGACGGATTGCCTCAACGGTTCCCAAATATCCTCCAGCCGCGCCGGCCTGCCCCACTGACAATTGACCTCCAGAAGTGTTGTGCGGGAACGAACCGTTGACTGTAAGCGTGTGCGATCTGATGAACTCGGCCGCCTCGCCCTTCCGGCAAAATCCCAGATCCTCAATCTGCATCATACAAACGACAGGATAGTCGTCGTAGCTCTCAAAGAGATCTATATCATCCGGTCTGACGCCCGACATTGACCACATGTCTCCGACATCAACCGCCCAGCCGCCGCGTAGTTGAATATCGTCTTCCGGAAAGGCGTTATGCCGTTCGATCGCGGACAGCAATCGCACATAAGGTATCCCGAGAGAAAGCGCGGTTTCTTCGCGCAAAACCAAAAATCCTTCGGCGCCAGCGCACGGCATCACGCAGTCAAAGAGCCGCAATGGATCAGCAATCAAACGCGCGGAAAGATACTCCTCCATGCTAAGCGGTCTCTTCATCATCGCGTGCGGCGTCTTCAGGGCATTTTCACGCTGAGCGACGCATATCGCGCCGAAATCCTCACGCCTCGCGCCATATTTTTGCATGTAAGCGCGCGTGATCATGGCGAAATTGGCGTTTGGCCCCGCCGCCCCGTAGGGGTACATAGCGTCTTGTGAGAACCTACTGAAGCCCGCGACAGTCGCGCCGAATGAGTCGGGGCCATTCGTATCCCCGCCGATACAAGCGATGATATCCGCATCGCGCGCTTGCACTGCTCTTGCTGCGCGACGCAGCGCGACGAGGGCTGACGCGCCGCCCATAGGAATTTGATCGACCCAACGCGGCGTCAGACCAAAATGCTCCGTCAACCCAACGACCGTGTCCGGGAGAAGGGTGAAAGACGAAACGGACAGGCCATCCACTGCACGCACTTCAAGGCCTGCGCACTCGATCATTTCACGAAGCGCGCGCCCGATCCACCATTGCGCCGGCCGGCGCGAGAACCTTTCATAGGCAATTGTCGTCGGCGCAGCGATTGCAACGCCGCCGTAATCGACACGCTTGCCCGCGCCGGATGAACTCATCTCCTCCTCTGACGGCTCTTCGTTCTTTTGAAAGCAGTCAAATCATAAAACGCCTTAGTCGCCACCAGCTCGCGCGCAATTCTTTTCGCGGCGGACCGCTCTATCTTTCCCGTTGCGGTCAAGGGGATGTTGTCGACAAATGCGATGTAAGCCGGCGCCTTAAAATAGACCAACTTGCTGCAACAAAATTCAAAGATCTCGGCCGCCAGGGTCTCGTTTGAATCGCTCGCTTGCGCGATGAGGGCTGCGACTTCTTCTCCGCGAATCTCGTCCGGCACAGGCGCTACGACGCACTGCATCACCTTTGGATGCTGCATCAGCACGCCTTCCACCTCCATGGCGGCTATGTTTTCTCCGCTACGGCGAATAATGTTCTTCCGCCGATCGACAAAGAAGAATGAGCCATCCGTGTCTTTGCTGACGATATCTCCTGTATGGAACCAGTCTCCGCGCCAAGCCTCTTTCGTGCTCTCATCGTCCTTCAGATAACCGTCAAAAAAATAGCGTCGCGGATCGGGACCAGCCCGCCGAACGAGCAACTCCCCAGGCTCGCCGATCGCAACATCTCGACCAGCATCATCGACGACCCTGCAATCCAACCCCGCCGGCGCTTTGCCAAAACACCTCAAGCCGACATGGCGAGGCTCGTGAGAGGCTGTAATCCATGCGCCCGCGCCTGTTTCCGTCATCGCCCACGCTTCAATTAGCGGGAATCCAAAGCGATCTTCAAAGGCGGATTGATGGCGCGGATCGCATCCCGCTCCAAAACCAAACTTTATTTGGTCTCCAAAGTCTTCATCCGCCGCGACTGGCGCTTTAAGCAAAATCGCTGGCATAACGCCGAGATAATGCATGATCGTCGCGCGCGATTCCCGTACGGTTCGCCACCAGCTATTGGGATGAAACCGGTCTAGCTGAATCAAACATGCTCCCGATTGGATCGCCCCTACGAAAGACACAGCCATAGCATTCATGTGGGTGACGGGAAGCGGAGTAATGATCCGGTCGCGTCCGCGCTCCATTGCGCAGTAGCCGCCGATCGTTGCGTAGTGCTCGCCCACAGCCAGGAAGTATTCGTTCGTCAATACGCAACCCTTAGGATGACCCGTAGAGCCGGATGTGTAAAGAATCGCCGCTTCCGATTGCAACGGCGTCGCTCGTAAATCATTGCCGCCGTACGCGGTCATCATTTCTCCGGGCACGGTATCCAACGTGTCAGAAAGCGCCACAGACAATTGCAGACCTTGCCGATCAATAATTGCCTTGAATCGATTCTCTTCCTTTAATGATGAAACAATCAGCGCGCACTCGCTATGCAAAATTCGATAGGCGAGCTCTTCATCGGAAAGCGCCTCGCTCAGCGGGACCACGCTAGCCCCGGCCCCGTTGATCGCTAGAAAGTGCAGGAAAAATTCCAGTCGGTTTCCGAGCGCAAGGCCGACTCTGACGCCACTCCGGCATCCGATACGCACGTACGCCGCATGCAGCTCGGCGACCCGGCTCCACGCCTGACTGTACGTATACTCCTTCTCTTCCAGACCGTAGATCTCAGCGGTTTCCGCAGGCGCGCACAAAAAGTCTCTATCCGTATGCCTCGTCGCGCTATCCTCAAATAACGCTGCGATTGTTCCTTGTTGATATCGTATGGTTTCGTGCGTATGAGCGCCCCGCGAGGCTTCGGCTGGTCGAGACAAGTTCATTGGCTATTTCTGCGATTTCCACTCTCTCTCCCGAAGTTCTTTGCGGATAATTTTACCGCTAATCGTCTTCGGCAAACTCGTAACGAATTCGATCTTACGCGGATACTTATAGGGCGCAGTGGTTCTCTTCACATGCTCTTGCAGCTCGCTAATCAAGTCGTCAGAAGGAGCTTGGTTCTTCGCCAAGACAACGAAAGCCTTGACCACTTCGCCCCGAATCTCATCCGGACTCGACACGACCGCAGATTCGACCACGGCAGGATGCTCGATGAGCGCGCTCTCAACCTCGAAGGGACCGATGCGATAACCGGCGGAAATGATGACATCGTCGCCCCGGCCGACGAACCAGAAATATCCGTCTTCGTCTTTATAGGCGCGGTCGCCTGTAAGGTACCATCCATTCACAAAACTTTGTGCGGTCTTTTGCGGATCGTTCTTGTAGCCCAGAAAAAGACCCATGGGGCGATCGGGCTCAATTGCGACGACGACATCCCCTTCCTGCCCGGGCGGAGCGATCTCGCCATCCCTATCGATAATCTGCAGATTGACGCCAGGCGCCGGCAAGCCCATGGACCCCGGCTTGACGGGCATGCCTTCGAAGTTTCCACAAAGAATTGTTGTCTCCGTTTGTCCGTAACCTTCGCAGATTTGCATTCCCATTTTGTTTCGCCAAATCTCAATCACTTCGGGATTTAACGGCTCGCCGGCGCTGACGCAGTGTCGCAAGCGCATTGGCCTGCATCCATT
>WGLT01000020.1 GCA_016125425.1 Alphaproteobacteria bacterium | reverse complement strand
CTCATAACCTGAAGGTCGCAGGTTCAAATCCTGCCCCCGCACCCAATTCGCCGGCGGTTAGAACAAGCGCAAGCGCCGTTTTCCGCAGGGCCCGCCTCTCGGGCGGGGGGCTGGCATGGCTTGCGGGCGCCGCCGGCCCCCGCTTTATATGAAACGGTCGTCGCCCCTCAAGGAAGACCGCTTCGTGTCTTTTCACCCGCACCGGTTCTGCGTCGCTCCTATGATGGACGGGACGGATCGGCATTGCCGGTACTTTCACCGTTTGCTGACAAAGCGCGCGCGCCTCTACACCGAGATGATCGTCGCCGATGCGATCGTCCGGGGCGATGCGGCGCGCCTGCTTGCATTCGATCCCTCCGAGCATCCTGTGGCGTTGCAACTGGGCGGTTCGGAGCCCCATGTGCTCGCCGCCGCCGCCAGGATCGGCGAAGATTTCGGCTATGACGAGATCAATTTGAATGTCGGCTGTCCGTCGGATCGGGTGCAGTCAGGCGTCTTCGGCGCCTGCCTGATGAAGACCCCGGATCTCGTTGCGGACTGCGTGGCGGCGATGCGCGCCGCCGTATCGGTTCCCGTGACCGTCAAATGCCGCATCGGCGTCGACGATCAGGAAGCGGATGAAGCCCTGTTCTCTTTCGTCGATCGTGTCGCGCCGGCCGGATGCGAAACCTTCATCGTGCATGCGCGCAAGGCGTGGCTCAAGGGTCTGTCGCCGAAAGAAAATCGCGAGATTCCGCCTTTGGACCATGCGCTGGTGCGCCGCCTGAAAGACGCGCGAGGCGATCTCTCGGTTATCCTCAATGGCGGCATCGCGGGCCTTGACGAGGCGCAGGCGCATCTTCGCCATTTCGACGGCGTTATGCTCGGACGCGCCGCTTATGATCATCCCTACCTGCTCGCGGACGTCGACCGACGACTGTTCGGGGACGCAGAGCGCGCGCCATCGCTTGAGAGCGTCGTCTCCGCGATGGAGGCGTATATCCGTCGCGGCGCGCGCGACGGAGTAAAGCCGCATCACGTCACCCGGCACATGCTGGGCCTCTTTCACGGCCGGCCCGGCGCGCGACGCTGGCGCCGGTCCTTGTCGGAAAAGGGAGCGGCGGCGGGGCCGGACGCGCTTTCGCGCGCGATGGCTGCGGCGATCTCCTGCGCCGCGGCGGAATAACCGATGCCGGAATTCGTCGCCGCGCACGGTCTGCTCATCGCCGCCATGTTGGGCGCGGGGCTCGCCTCCGGCTTCGCCGGCGGATTATTCGGAATCGGCGGCGGCATCGTCACGGTTCCGGCGCTCTATGCGATTTTTCGGTCATTCGGCGTCGCCGACGGGCCGAGTCTAAAATCGGCGGTCGGAACGTCGCTGGCCGTCATCATCGTGACCTCGCTGCGCGCGGTCGCGGAACACCGCCGGGCAGGTCATGTGGACGCGGACGTCCTCAAATCATGGACGCCGTGGATTGCGCTCGGGGCGGGCGCCGGCGGGGCGCTCGCGCGCTGGGTGAGCGGAGAGAGCCTCGCCATCGTCTTTATCGCCGGCGCTCTTTTTATCGGCTGGCGGCGCGTCTCAGGACGCGGCGCGGCGCAACAAGCCGAGAAGCGTCCGCACGACCTTGCGAATAATTCGCTGCGGATCCCCCTCGGTTTCGCGACCGGGCTTTTTTCGGCGCTCATGGGGCTCGGCGGCGGCGCGCTCGGCGTTGTGGTGATGCGCTGGTCGGGCCGGAGCATGCATCAGGCGGTAGGAACGGCGTCGGGGTTCGGGGTGGCGGTCGCTGCGCCCGGGGCGCTGGCCTTCCTCTTGTCCGGACTCGGTCATCAGGGTCTTGCCCCTATGTCGTTCGGCTTTATCAACGCACCGGCTTTTGCGGCGATGGCGGCGACGTCCGCTTTCTCGGCGCCGCTCGGCGCGCGGCTCGCTCACCGCGTGAAAGGCGATTTTCTGTCGAAGCTGTTCGGCCTCTACATTCTGCTCGCCGCCGGCGGCCTCGTCTGGGATATGTTCGGCAAGTGAGGCGACGCGCCACGCCCGACCGGCGAGCGCGCAGGCGAATTCCCGTAGGAATCATTCCATCGGCCTGTTAGCCTCCGCGGTCAGGGGCCAATGGAAATATGTCGTTTGTGAACTCAGTCATCGCCGGCGTCGGAAGCTACCTGCCGGAGCGGGTCGTGACGAACCATGATCTGGCGAAGCTTGTCGACACCTCCGATGAGTGGATCCGCACGCGCAGCGGCATCGCCGAACGTCATTTCGCGTCAGACGATCAGGTCACATCCGATCTCGCGGCGAACGCGGCCCGCAAGGCGCTCGAAGACGCGGGCCTCGGCCCCGAAGACATCGATCTCGTGATCGTCGCGACAGTGACGCCGGACCGCACCTTTCCGTCGACGGCGGTCTATGTGCAGGCGAAGCTGAACATTCCTCCATGCGCGGCCTACGATATCTCGGCGGCCTGCGCCGGATTCGTCTATGCGCTCTCCGCCGCGCATGACGCAATTGTCCGCGGGCAAGTCAAGAACGCACTGGTGATCGGCGCGGAAAAGCTCTCCTGTTTTCTCGACTGGAACGACCGCGCGACCTGCGTCCTCTTCGGGGACGGCGCGGGCGCGGCGGTCCTCAGCGCGGAGCATGGAGGCGAGGGCGGCCGCGGGGTGCTCGCGTCCTATATGTGCGCCGACGGACGTCTTGCCTGCAATCTGTATTCCGATGGCGGGCCGTCATCGACGGCTACGGTCGGAAAGGTGCGCATGAACGGACGCGAGGTGTTCCGGCACGCCGTCGATAAAATCTCAGACGCCGTCATGCGCGTTTCGGAGCGCGCCGGCGTCAGCCGGAACCAGATCGACTGGTTCGTGCCGCATCAGGCCAATATTCGGATTATCGAGGCTTGCGGCAAAAGGCTTGATATCGATCCGGCGAAGGTCATCGTGACGATTGAGAAGCACGGCAACACGTCGTCCGCTTCGATCCCGCTCGCGCTTGACGAGGCCGTTCGGGACGGCCGTATCAAGCGCGGGGATCTGCTTGCGCTCGCGTCGCTTGGAGGCGGGCTGGCCTGGGGATCATTGTTGCTTAGGTTCTAATCTGATCTTTCCGAGAATTTGTCTGGATCCGCATGAGCGCTCGGGAGAGGGTATGAAGTCCGGCTTGCTTCTCAGCCTTTCGGCCGCTGCGGCGATTCTGGCCGCAACCGCACGTGCTGCGGAGAACAGTCCGCGCGCTCACGCCGCCCCGGACGCCTTGATCGTGCGCGGCGACCGTCTCTTCATTGAAGCGGAAATAAACGGCGAGCGCGTGCTGGCCCTGCTGGATTCCGGCGCCGAGATCTCGATCCTGGATAAGGAATTCGCCGCCAAACTCGGTCTTTCCGGTTCGGGCGAGGAAACCGCCAGGGGAACGGGGGGCGAAACCAAGGCCGCCTTCGCAGAGCATGTGAAAATCGCCGCCGCCGGTCTCACATTGCCGGACCAGACCGTCGCCATTATCGATCTCAAGGACATTGCAAGACGCGTCGTCAAGTCGCCCGTGCCTGCGATCATCGGGCGCGACCTCTTTGACGCGGCGCGGTTGCGGATAGACATCGCGAAAGGAGAGATCGCCGCTGTTTCGCGTGACAGGGAGCCTGAAGGCGTCAAGCTCGCTCTGGAGACGCAGGCGGGCATTGAGACAATTCCGGTTTCGATCGAGGGCGGCGACCCGGTGCGGGCGGATTTCGATCTCGGCAATGGCGGGGACATGCTGATCGGCGCCGCCTATGCGGCGAAAGCCGGCCTTTCCGCGCCCGAACGGATTATCGGCCGAAAATCCGGCGGCGGTCTTGGCGGCGAACTCAGCCGCGATCTTGTCATGCTGCGCTCCGTCAAATTTGCCGGCGCGGAGTTTCACGACATCCAGGCGGCGATCGACCCTACGTCAAGCGCGGCGGATGCGAATATCGGCGTGCGTCTTCTGCGGCGCTTCCTGATAACCGCAGATTTCGAACAGCACGCCGTGTGGTTGCGGCCCGATGACGATCTATAACATGACTCGCTAGATCGTCTGGTTGTATTCGCCGACCTCGGGGTGTTTTCGCAGTTCAGAGTCAAGCTCTTCGAACATCTTTTTCATGTTCGTTTCCGAAGTCGGGCTTTCGACGACGACGACAAGCTCCGGTTTGTTGGAAGATGCGCGGATAAGTCCCCAAGTGCCGTCTTCGGCGGTGATCCGCACGCCGTTGACCGTAACGACGTCGCGAATCTTCTGACCGATGATTTCTCCGGCTTGCCGCGCGCGCTGCTCAAACGTCTTCACGACCGCAGCGACAACGTCGTATTTCCTTTCGTCGGCGCAGTGCGGCGACATAGTCGGGGACTGCCATGTCTTCGGCAGCGATTTCCGAAGATCGGAAAGGCTCTTGCCCGGATTGCGATCCAGCATCTTCAGGACCGCGATTCCGGCGACGAGGCCGTCATCATAGCCCCGACCGAACGGTTTTGAGAAAAAGAAGTGGCCGGATTTCTCAAAACCCGCCAGCGCGCCGACTTCGTGCGACCGGCGCTTTATATAAGAGTGCCCCGTCTTCCAGTATTCGACCTTGGCGCCGTTTTTCTGAAGCACGGGATCCGTAACGAAAAGTCCGGTCGATTTGACATCGACGACAAATTGCGCGCCGGGGTTGAGCGACGACAGATCGCGCGCAAGCAAGACTCCGATCTTGTCGGCGAAAATTTCTTCGCCTTCGTCGTCGACGACGCCGCAACGGTCGCCGTCGCCGTCAAAACCCAATACGACGTCCGCTCCTTTCTCGCGCACCGCCTTTTTCATGGCGCGAAGCATTTCAAGGTCTTCCGGATTGGGATTGTATTTTGGAAATGCGTGATCGAGCTCGCAGTCCATCGGAATGACTTCGACTCCAAGCCTGGAGAACGCTTCCGGCGCAAAAGCCCCCGCCGTGCCGTTTCCGCAGGCGACGATGACCTTCAGCTTGCGTTGGATTTTCACGTCATGCGTAAGGTCCGCAATATAGCGCTCACGCACTCCTTCGACGAAGCGATAGCCGCCGCCCGAATGCGGACGCGCTTCGCCGTTGAGGACGATTTCTTTCAGCCTGCCCATCTCTTCCGGACCGAACGTTAACGGCGCCTCGACGCCCATCTTGACGCCGGTCCACCCGTTCTCATTGTGACTCGCCGTCACCATGGCGACGCAGGGGATATCGAGCGCGAACTGGGCGTAATAGGCGACCGGCGAGAGCGCGAGACCGATATCGTTCACTTCTATTCCGGCCGACATCAGTCCTACCGTGAGGGCCTGCTTGATCGACGCCGAATATGACCGGAAGTCATGCCCGACGACGATTCGCGGCTCCTTGCCCATTTCGCGAATCAGGGCGCCGAGACCGAGCCCCAAGGCCTGAACGCCAAGAAGATTGATTTCCGGGCCGAAGCGCCAGCGCGCGTCATACTCACGAAATCCTGTCGGCTTGACGAGCGGGGTCACCTCATATTCGAACGTGTTCGCCTCTAGATCGTGGCGAGGTCTGGGAAGCATGGCTGTGTCCTTTTGAGGGGCGCAGGCGAATTCGTCCCCTTATAGCCGACTGGCGAGCGAGGGCCAGCGTCGAGGGGGCGGCTCTTACATCGCGGCCCGACATCTTCCATAGTCCGCGTTTCGGGACTTCACCCGCCGCTGGCGGACAAGGGGGCCAATCACAATAATGAACTTGCCTGTCGAATTGGGCGACCTTGGTCTGAGGGGCCAGAGCGCGCTCGGAATCATCGCCTTCATATTCATCGCCTGGCTGTTTTCGAGCGGAAAACGCCGATTTCCATTCGTCGCCGTCGGGCTCGGCGTCGCCTCTCAAATCGCGGTCGCGTGGTTGTTGCTTTATTTGCCGCCCGCGCGCGAGGCGCTCGGATCGCTCCAGGTTGTGGTGACGGCGCTGCAGGAAGCGACTCGCGCCGGCACCTCTTTCGTGTTCGGCTATCTCGGCGGCGCCGATACGCCCTTCGACGTGACAAATCAGGGGGCGATGTTCAATTTCGCCTTCGGCGCCTTGCCGCTCGTGATCTTTTTCTCGGGACTGTCGGCGCTCTTATGGCACTGGGGAGTATTGAAGCTCTTTGTCCGGGGGCTCGCCTTCGTGCTCGAACGCGGCTTTCGCGTCGGCGGCGCGGTGGCCTTGTCCTCGGCGGCGAACACTTTCCTGGGACAGACGGAAGCGCCGCTTCTGATCCGCGCCTATTTGTCGAAGGTGACCAGAGCGGAGCTACTGGTGATCATCACGGGCGGATTTGCGACGGTCGCCGGCTCGGTCATGGCCGTCTATGCGACGATCCTCAACAATGTGGAGCCGTCAATCCTGGGGCACATTATCGTCGCCTCGATCATTTCGGTGCCGGCCGCGATTACGATAGGCCAGGTGATGATGCCGGAAGAGAAAGGCGTCAGCCCTACGCCGGCGGAGGCGGCTGACGATTTCGGTTATGCGAGCTCCATGGACGCATTCATGCGCGGCGTCACCGACGGCCTCGGCCTTTATCTGAATATCATCGCATCCTTGATCGCATTCACCGCGTTCGCAGCGCTCATCAACATCATGTTGGAGGCTGCGCCCGACGTCGGCGGCGCGCCGCTGACCTTGCAGCGAATTCTCGGCGTCGCTTTCTCTCCGCTCATGTGGCTGGCCGGCGTTCCGTGGTCGGAAGCCTTCCAGGCCGGCTCCCTGATGGGCGTCAAAACGGCCGTCAACGAACTGGTCGCTTATGTCGACCTTGCGAAGCTGCCCGCCGGAACATTCGACGAGCGGAGCCTTCTCATCACGGTCTATTCGTTGTGCGGATTCGCCAACTTCGCCAGCCTCGGCATCGTTATCGGCGGCTTGTCGGCGCTCGCGCCTGATCGCCGCCATGATGTGATCGCGCTCGCGCCGCGGGCGCTTGTCGCCGGAACGCTGGCGACCTTAATGACAGGGGCTGTGATCGGCCTTATTTGGACCGGATGAGCGGCGTTCACATTCGCGTGGCCGAGAGCGGACGGAAATTGCATTCCTCATGCGCGACCTCAGATTGGCGCAAGCCGTCTTCGATTCCGGCGACGCCTGTGAGGATCAGAAATTCTTATGGACAATTCAATTGAACTGTTTTTCTGGCCGACGCCCAATGGCTGGAAAATCTCGATCTATCTCGAGGAGGCTGGCCTTCCGTATAAGGTGCGTTTTGTAGACATCCTTGCGGGAGACCAATTCAAACCAAACTTTCTGAAGATTTCGCCGAATAACCGCATACCGGCGATTATCGACCCTGACGGGCCCGGCGGCGCGCCGCTTCCGGTGTTCGAATCCGGCGCGATTCTCCAATATCTCGGACGCAAGACCGGCAAGTTCTACCCGAAAGACGAAAGGGCGCGCGTTGAGGTCGACGAATGGCTGATGTGGCAGATGGGAGGGATCGGGCCGATGCTCGGCCAGTTGCACCATTTCGCCAACTACGCGCCGGAGAAAATCGGATATGCGATCACGCGTTATACAAATGAGGCGCACCGGCTCTATGGCGTGCTCGACAAGCGCCTGGGCGGGCGCGACTATGTCGCCGGCGATTATTCCATCGCGGATATCGCCATTTTCAGCTGGACGAGGCTTTGGGAGCGCCACGGAATCGGCGCGGATGAATTTCCGAATTTCAAGCGATGGGCGAAGGCGATCGCCCAGCGCCCGGCCGTGCAGCGCGGGCTTGCGCTCGGCAAGGATAAGCGCGGCGATATCGCCAAGAACAAAGAAGCGCGGGGGATCCTGTTCGGTCAGCGCGCGCGATCCTAGCACGGCGTCAGTCTGGAAGAGGCAAGCATGTACAAACTTTATTTTGCGCCGGGTGCGGCGAGCTTTGCGGTTCACTGGATGCTGATCGAGCTCGGCGTTCCGTTCGAGGCGGTCAAGGTGGATCTTGAGGCGAAGGAGCAAAAAAGGCCTGATTATTTGAAGCTCAATCCGAGCGGCCTTGTTCCGACATTGGTTATTGACGGCGAACCCTATGCGGAGGCGGCGGCGCTGCTCATGCTGCTGGCGGAGCGTCATCCGGACGCCGCGCTCCTTTACGCCCCCGGAGACAGTCTGCGCGCGGAGTTCCTGCAAACGATGTTCTATCTCGCCAATACGGCGCAGCCCGCATACAGGCTTTGGTTTTACCCCGAAGAGGGGGCGGGCCCGGAGAATATCGAAGCGACGAAATCTGCGGCGAGAGCGCGAATTGAAGCCGTTTGGCGGCGGATTGACGGACAGCTTTCCGACGGCAGGCGCTTCATCGTGGGCGATCTCCTGACTGTCGCCGATTTCTTCGGCGTGATGCTGGCGCGGTGGTCGCGAAATATGCCGCGTCCGGCGCACGATTGGCCGCATGTCGCTGATTATCTGGGACGGATGAAGGAAATGGCGTCGCTGCGCGAAACGCATACGCGCGAAGGGTTGACGGACTGGATCAATGATTGACGGGCGTTGATATTTGAAGGCGGCGGAGCGGGCGATGACGAAGAGCTGGAAACGGGGAGCTTGCCATTGCGGCGCAGTACGCTGGGAGGCGGAGACGGAGGATTGCATCGTCGCCGACGAATGCAATTGTTCGATCTGCCGGATGACCGGCTTTATTCACGTCATCGTCCCGGCGTCGCGCTTCCGGCTGCTCTCCGGCGAAGATCAGCTTACGGAATACAAATTCAACACGGGCGTCGCCCGCCACCTCTTCTGCCGGAGTTGCGGCGTGAAGTCCTTCTATGTGCCGCGCTCGAACCCTGACGGCTACTCCCTTAATCTCCGCTGCATGGAGGAGGGGCAGTTTGAATCTGTGGAAATTCAGCCTTTCGACGGAAGAAACTGGGAGAAAAACGCGGGGAGGCTCGCGCATTTATCCAAGGAATAGCGCGGCGAGTTGACGCCGGCGGTTTTTGTGCCAGCCTGTGGGCGAACAAAAATCGAATCCCCGGGGAAAAATATGA
The DNA here is from genome assembly GCA_016125425.1 of Alphaproteobacteria bacterium. Classification (GTDB taxonomy): domain Bacteria; phylum Pseudomonadota; class Alphaproteobacteria; order Caulobacterales; family Parvularculaceae; genus Amphiplicatus. Next base: position 110,390 of record WGLT01000020.1, on the reverse strand, counting down.
AGATTTCGACTCTTTCCGTCATTCTGGCGCTTGCGCTCGTCGGGGCGTGTTCGAAGCAGCAGTCAGCCGCGCAACCCTCGGACGGATCGTCCGCCGCGACGGCCGCCGCCGCGCCGGCCGGTCCGCTCGCCTGCGTCAAGGACGTTCCGGAAAGCGCCGTTTGCACGATGGATGTGAACAGCTGCGGACACGCCGGCAGTTGCGAGTGCGACGCCGGTTACGTCTATAACGCCTCGATTGGGATGTGCGTGCTTGACCTTGCGAATGTCAAAGGGCAGTCGACGAAGACGCCGGTTGGCGAAAATGACTGCATCCGTCCGACAAAGGGCGCATGCACGAAGGACATCAACGCCTGCGGCCATCCCACGCGATGCGATTGCGAGGAAGGTTATGACTGGGACGCTGCGGCCGGCGAATGCGTGAGGCGGCTTGGCTGACGGCGCGCCCGCCATCGCTCGCACGGAGGCCGGACCGGCAGGGGCCGATCCGGCGCTCGATCGCCTGCTCAGGAAAATTCGCAAGTGCCGCGCCTGCGTCGAAAACCCGGCCGGGGCGCCTTTGCCGCATGAGCCGCGGCCGGTCCTTCAGGCCGCTTCGACGGCGCGCCTCGCAATCGTCGGGCAGGCGCCGGGAACGCGCGTCCATGAGAGCGGCCGGCCGTTCACCGACCCTTCCGGCGAGCGGCTGCGCGACTGGCTGGGTCTGACGCCTGAAGTCTTCTATGATGCGTCCCGGGTGGCCGTCATTCCGATGGGATTTTGTTTCCCCGGCCAGGACGCCAGAGGAGGCGACCTGCCGCCGCGCAAGGAATGCCCGGCCCTTTGGCGGCGGCGTCTGTTCGATCGCTTGCCTGAAATTGAGACCATCGTTCTTGTCGGCGGCTATGCGCAGGCCTGGCATCTCGGCGGTCGCGCCAAACGGTCGCTGACAGAGACCGTCGCGGCTTGGCGGGACTTCGCGCCCGCGTTCTTCCCGACGCCGCACCCCTCCTGGAGGAACAACGCCTGGCTGAAGCGCAATCCCTGGTTCGAAGACGAGGTCCTGCCGGCGCTGCGGCGGCGGGTGAGCGAGCTCGTCGGGCCGGACGCCTGCCGCCCGCGCAGGAGGGCCCGTTGACGCCGAAGGCGCATATCGGAAATGGCGCGCCGGACGCGGGCGTTGTCGGGGCGGGCGCCGCCGTCATACGCCGCGCCGGGCGCGGCGACCTCGATGCGATCGACCAGATCGAGGCGGCGAGCTTTACGGTCGACCGGTTCGCCCGCCGCAATCTTGCCCGCCTGCTTGGGTCTGCGAGCGCGGTTTTCCTGATCGCAGAGCGCGAAGGGCGCGCTGTCGGATATGTCTTGCTTCTTTTTCGGCGCGGCGCCAAAGCGGCGCGGCTCTATTCCCTGGCGGTCCAGCCTCGATCGAGAGGCGCCGGGGTCGCCTCGGCGCTCGTGCAGGCGGCGGCCCGGTGCGCTATAGAGAGGGGATGTGACCGTCTTCGTCTCGAAGTGAGGGCTTCTAACGGGGCGGCTGTGCGCTTGTATGAGGGCGAGGGATTCAAGATCCTGAAGCGGTCGCCCGGTTATTACGTAGACGGAGAAACGGCTCTGCATATGGAACTGCGCGTCGACAAGCGCAAGGATCGACTGAGATGAGCGATTGGCTCATCCTCGTCGAGCAGGCGAGCGACGTCGAGCAATACGAGACGCCGCACAAGGTAATGCGAATTCGGGATTACCTGACAAATCCCGCGCTTTTCACCGGCCGACGGCCGAACGTGATCAACCTGGCCCGCAGCTACGCCTACCAAAGCGAGGGCTATTACGCGTCTTTGCTCGCGGAGGCGCGCCGGCACCGCGTCGCGCCCGTCGTGCAATCGATGGTCGAACTCCAGCAAAAGTCGCTCTACGCGCATGCGCTGCCTGAACTCGATGCGGCGTTGCAGAAGGATGTCGAAAGCGGCGCAATCGCAACGGAAAAGCTTTTGATCGCTTTTACGACCGCGGAGGTGCGCGGCTATGAGCGGTTCTCCAAACTGCTTTTCGACTGGTTCCGCACCCCGCTCATAGAAGCCTCGATCAATGCTGACGGCAAACCGACTATTCAATCCTTGCGGATCGTTTCGCCCAACAAACTCAAGGGCGAGGAGCGCCAGTTCTTTCTCGCCGCGCTCGACAAGCATACGAGCAGACGATGGATGGCGCCGAAAACTAAAACGGCCGCCAAATGGTCGCTCGCCGTTCTGACAGACCAGCGGGAGGACAATCCGCCATCCTCCAGCGCTTCGATTAAAAAGCTCGCCGCCGTGGCGGACAAAATGGGCGTGGAAGTCGAACCGCTTTACCCAAACGAGCTTTCCTCGCTCGCCGAATTTGACGCGCTCTTTATCCGGGCGACGACGGCGATCGACAATTTCACTTACCGGTTCGCCCGACGCGCCGAACAGGAAGGCATGCCCGTTATCGACGATCCTGAGTCGATGATCCGGTGCACCAACAAAGTCTATTTGAAGGAGCTCCTTGAATATGCGCGGATCCCGGCGCCGCGCACGGAGATTCTCGACGAGAAGGCGAACCTCAAGGAGACGTTCGAGCGCCTGGGCGCGCCGGTCGTGCTGAAAGCGCCGGACGGCTCGTTCAGCCGGTCCGTGCACAAGGTCGCCACGCTTGATGAATTTCGGGATCGCGCGAAGATCCTGTTCAAGGACACCGCGCTCATTCTCGCGCAGGAATATATGCCGACCGAATTCGACTGGCGGGTCGGCGTGCTCGGCGGCGAACCGCTCTATGTAAGCCAATACATGATGGCGAAGGGCCACTGGCAGATCGCCAAACATAGCCCGGGAGGCGGCGTCCGGTTCGGCGGCACCCATACCGTGGCCGTTGAGGACGCGCCTTCTCTGGTCGTCGAAACCGCCGTGAAGGCCGCGCGGCTTATCGGCGACGGCTTCTACGGAATCGATTTGAAACAGAACGACCGGGGCGTTTTCGTCATCGAGATCAACGACAACCCCAATCTCGATGCGGACTATGAGGGCGCGGTCTTGAAGGACGAGCTGTGGCGTCGAATCATCGCCTGGTTCGCCGCGCGTCTTGAGCGCCGAATGGCTCGCGCGGACGCGGACAAATCGTCATCAAACGGCCATCAGGAGGCGAAAGCGGCGTCCGCGACCTGAACGCCGCCGAACGGCACGATCTTATTGCCGGCGTCATGTCCGATATCCGCGCGGCCCAGATAGGGAACGCCATAGCGATCGCACCAGTAGCGCGCGATTTCTTCTTCTGATTTGCCGAATATGGGATCGTTTTCCGGAATGTCGCTGCATCGGCCGAGCATGATTCCCGCCGCCTTGCGCACGCCCGGGTTCTGGAAGAGCGTGAAGAAACAGCGGTCGATCCGGTAATGATGCTCGCATGTTTCTTCGAGCATGATCACGCATCCCGACAAATCCGGCGCCCAGGACGCGCCGATGAGATGCGCAAGTATCGTCAGATTGAAAGCGACGACGTTCCGCCCGGCCCGGGCTGTCGGCTCGATTCCGGCCAGGTCGCCGTCCGCGAGAAACGACAGGGCGCGCCGCACGGCGTCTTCTCCGCCGGGGCGCGCAATATCGGATGGCATGGGACCATGCACGGGCTTGCCGACGCCTGTCGCGAGGAGCCGTGCGAGCACGAAACCGAGATCGCTGTAGCCCAGGTAAGTCTTTCGGCGCGCGGCGTCGTTCAACGCGCCGAACAGAGTTTCGTCGAGCCGGCCCGATCCGTAGCCGCCGCGTCCGAACCAGACGGCGTCCACGGCCGGGTCATTGGCGACCTCCAGCAGCGCTGCGCTGCGCTCGGCGTCCGAGCCTGCAAAGTGGCCTTCCGTCGAAAAACATTGCGGATGGAAGCGCACTCTGGGGCCGCCCGGAATCGACGCCGCCAACGCCTCGACCCTTTCTGCGATCTCTTTTTTGACGGGAGACGCAGGGGCGACGACTGCGATTTGCCTGGATCTGCTCACGGGGAGGACTGCCTTCTTGTTGACTTGTTGTTACCCGATTCCGCCTATAGCGATCCTGTCATGACCGACAAGAAACGCTATTTCATGTGCGGCGTCGGGGGCAGCGGCATGCTGCCTCTCGCGCTTATACTCAAGGCGCAGGGCCACGAGGTCGAGGGCTCCGACCGCGCGCTCGATCAAGGTCGGACCGCCCCGAAATTCGAATTCCTTCGCGCTTGCGGGATAAGACTCTTTGCGCAGGACGGCAGCGGCGTGACGAATCCTGATCAGATACTCGTCGTCTCCGCCGCCGTCGAGAACGACGTGCCGGACGTTGTCGCGGCGCGCGAGATCGGCGCCTATCGCATAACGCGCGCCCAGCTCCTGGCAGGTTTGTTCAACGCCGCGCCGATCAGCGTCGGCGTCGCCGGCACGAGCGGAAAATCCACCACGACCGCCATGATCGGCTGGATTCTTCACGCGACCGGCCGCGATCCGACCATCGTGAACGGGGCCGTCATGAAGAATTTTGCGTCCGCCGACGCGCCATTCGTCAGCGCGCGCGTGGGATCGGGCGGGATTTTCGTAAGCGAGGTCGATGAGAGCGACGGCTCGATCGCCGACTTTATCCCCAAGGTCGCCGTCGTCACGAATGTTTCTCTCGACCATAAATCGTTAGACGAACTTCGCGCGCTGTTCGCGGCTTTCGCGGAGAAAGCGGAAATCGCGGTCCTCAATCTGGACAATCCGGAAACAGCCAAGCTGGCTGAAAATGCGCAGCGCGGCAAGACGATCACCTTCGGCGTTGAAAACGAGCATGCCGATATCACGGCCCTTGATCTTTCGCCCGAAAGGTTCGGCGTCTCGTTCTCAGCTTATGAGCGGGCGAGCAAAACGCGCGCGCCGGTCGCTTTGAAGGCGCCCGGCCGCCACAATGTCGAGAACGCCCTTGCCGCGTTAGCGGCGGCGCAAGCGTGCGGCGTTCCTTTCGCGGAGGCGGCTCGCACGCTCAACGATTTTGCAGGGGTTCGCCGCCGGCTCGAATATGTCGGCGAAAAGGGCGGGATCACGATTATCGACGACTTCGCGCATAATCCCGACAAGATCGCCGCGAGTCTCACGACGCTGCATGAATTTTCCGGCCGCCTGATTGTGATGTTTCAACCGCACGGTTTCGGCCCCCTCGCCAAAATGAAGAACGAGTTCATAGCGTGCTTCGCCGATAATCTTGCAGCGGACGATATTCTCATCCTGCCGGAGCCCGCCTATTTCGGCGGAACTGTCGACCGGAGCGTTTCAAGCCGGGACATCGTTGACGGGGTTCTCGCCAAGGGACGCAAAGCGGCCCAATTTGAGACAAGAGCCCAGTGCGGCGACTTCATCCTTGGCGCGGCTCGACCCGGAGACCGAATTGTCATCATGGGCGCGCGCGATGACAGCCTGACGCAATTCGCCGCCGAGATTATGGATCGGATTGGTTAAGGTTGGGCGCCTTCGGCTGCCGGTGATTTCCGAATTGGAAAGCTTTCCGTGAAACCATGGTCGCCGAGATCGCATCAAACCGGCGGCGGAATCAGGGGAGCGCCATGATCTCAGTATACGACATTTATTCGGTTAGTCTGCTGATCGTCTCGCTGTCGCTGTTTGTCGTGCGCTATTTGCGCCAGGATCCGCCGATTCTGCCTTATTTGGTGATCGCCTGCGTGTGCGCGGTCGGAAACTGGCTCGGCGAGCTCGGGGGCGGTTGGGCTGCGATGGCGCTGCTCGTGGCGGCGTCGTTCCTGTTTCTGTCCTGTCTGCTTTATCCGGAGCAGGTCAGCCGGAACGGCGCGAACGGCAAATCAGGAAAAGACCAGCCGGCCGGATCGGCCGGCGAATCCTGACAGGTTGAAAAAACCGGCGTCCTCAGCGACGATAGTGCATCCAGTCGTCAATTCGCGCGAATATCACATAGAGCGCGCCAAGCACGATCAGGATGAGGAGCGCGAGCTGAATTTGCGCGTCGGCCTGATGCTTCTCGACGGACGACATGGGCGGCGCCGTTTCGGTCGAGGCCGTCGTGGTCGTGGTCACTGTTGTTGTCGACCCCGTCGTCGCCTCGCTCGGCGCGCCCGTTTCTCCGGTTGCAGTTGTCGTTGCGGGCGCCGTTGCGGCGCCCGTCTGGCCGGTGGCGATTTTGTTCAGCTCCTCGGCGTTGTTTTTTCCGAGCGTCGAGGCGGCGACGCCCGCGCCGCCGGCGACAGTCGCGCCCTGGACGGTCCGACTCTCCGCGAGATTGCCCCGGCGCGGGGAATCTTCGACCGGGGTCACGCGGGAATTTTCGGAGACCTTGGTCTTGTCTCCGACAATCGGCGGGTTTGTCGGCGTCAGGAAAAGCGCGCTTTCCGCCGCGCGCCGGCGCGTGAGACCCGTCACCGGCTGTAGAACGCCGTTGATGGTCGCCTTGTTCCACCAGGTCAGTGCCTCGGCCGCTCCGGCGTAATCGCCCCGATTGAGCCGCGCGCGCGCCGTCGAGTTCTTGAAGGCGTTCTCGCCGACATTGTAAACGAAGGATACGAGCGCATCGAACTCGTTCTGGTTCAGCGGAACCTTGACCAGACTTTCGATAGCGTGTTCGCGCGGCTTGAGGTCCTTTTTGAGAAGGTCCTCGGCTTCGCTTTCCGATATCTTCATGCCCGGCTTTACGTCCGGTCCGGTATGGCCGTAGCCGATCGTCCAGATCCCCGCGATATCCTGATAGGCGGCGAGCTCGAGGCCCTCAAATCGCTTTATGAGGTCGATGCCAGCTTCCGAGACTTTCATACGCAGATTTCCCCACTGGGCGCATTTTAGCGTCAAAACCCGCAGCCGCGTAAAGCGGGTTTCACGGATTTTGTTCCAAAATTTGGCTCCTGTGCTAAGCTGACCGCAGGGGTAATGGCGCAGTTCAAGGGGATAAGATGCTGAAATCGTGGATATTTGCGGCCGTTTCGGCGGCTGTTGTGGCTGGTTTGGGCGCGGCTCCGGCGGCGGCCCAGACGTCGAACAGCATGCTGGCGACAAGCGGCGTCATGAACCGGATCAGCGCAAGCGACGTCGTTTCGATGATGACAGATCTTGGCGTCCACACCCAATTGACGGCCTCGGAGGACGGAACGCCGGTGCTTTTGGCGTCGACCGACGGCGGCGCGCGGTTCATGTTCCAGTTTTTTGGCTGCGACGATCAGGCGAAGGCCGTCGGCTGCCTCAACACGATCATTCTTGCGGCTGCGCCTTCGGCTGGCAGCACTTATGACGACCTCAACGCCTTTAACGGCCGGGCGACGGTGACCACAGCCGTCAATCTTCCCGAGCAGCAGACCATATTATTCGGGCGCAACATTATCGTCGCAGGCGGGCACTCGCGCGATCTCTTCAAGGCGACCGTCTACTATTTTCTGCGTGACGTCGCGTCCTTCGTGAATTCCCGGGCCGGATCCGCATCGGTGGCTTTTGAAAAGCCGAGCCGTGCGGTGTCCAAATTGACGCCGCCCCAGGCTGAACCGGCGCGCCGCAATCCCTCGGAAGCGTTCGGAATCACGGACTATCGCGCCGCCGTTTCGACAGCGATCGCGAACACGAACGACGTTGATTTTTCGGTGAATTACGCGCCGGGTAAGTGACGCGGAGTCGGGGCGGCGGGAACGCCCGACATCAGATTGTGCTGTTCGACGACGTGACGTTCAAAGACGCTGGTGGTCGCTCGGAGTTTTTCGAGGAGCGGCTCGCTGGCGCCGTCGAGAACGGCGCGATCGGCGGCGATCCGGCGGATTGAGTCCCGATAGGCCGCCGCGAGACGGAACTTGTCGTCTCGCAGGGGCGCTGCGTCTTCGGGCCGCCCGGCCGTGATCGCCGCATTCTCTTGCGCGAAAATCGCCGTCAGCTCTTCAGTGAGCGCGATCAAGGTGCGCACCCGCATTTCGGCGTTCATTGCGACAAGAGCCATGAGGCTGCATCCGTTTGGGCCGCGGAGCGGCGCGACAAGTCTCCTTCTTGTGCCCCAATCGCCTAAATACTCTCTGTCGTTCGTGCCTTCATTTCGTCGTCATTGTGTTGATGTTCTGTCAATAAGTGTGGACACGGAGTGAATCCGGCGCCCGCGGCGCCGATCGGGCCGGAGGCCGGCGCTCATGCGCGCGCCGGGCGGTTATTTTGCAGCGCAGCGCGGGCGTCGCCGCCCGCCCGGCGCCTTCGCCGGGGGGGCGAGCGGCAGGAACCGGAAAGCGCAGGCCGTGCGCAAACGCCGACTTCTGAAAGCATTTGTTCAAAGGTCCAAATCATAGTCCTCGACCAGTCCGGGGCGGGCTCCGGGCTGGTTCAAAGTTTGCTTGAGCAGGCCGGATCACGCCGCTATACAAGCCGCGCACTCGCCGCAGGGTAGGCGGTGCGGTTATCGGCGGGGCGTGTCGTAACGGGAGTGAAACCGATGTCGGAAGCCGAGGTCGAGGAGTACCGTCCGTCCGAGGACGAACCTTTCATGAATGAGAGGCAAAAAGAGTATTTCAGGCGCAAGCTTCTCGAGTGGAAACAAGACATATTGCGCGAGAGCAAGGGGACTCTCGACCAACTTCAGGAAGATAATCACAATCTGCCGGATTTGACGGATCGCGCCTCAAGCGAAGCGGAGAAGGCGCTCGAACTCAGAACGCGCGATCGCCAGCGCAAATTGATTGCGAAAATCGACGCCGCGCTTCGCCGCATTGAGACCGGCGAGTACGGCTATTGCGAAGAAACCGGAGAACCGATCGGCATTCGCCGTCTGGAGGCGCGCCCGATCGCGACGCTTTCCCTTGAGGCGCAAGAGCGCCATGAGCGCCAGGAGAAAGTCCACCGCGACGACTAGCGAGGCTTTTCCTCCATGATCTGCGCATAATTGCCGTCCGGATCCCGAAATCCGGCCATCCATAATTCAGAGTTCTCGGTCCGGCGGATCGCGCGCGGTTCGCCGAGGAAGGCGACGCCGTTTCCGGCGAGCCGCTCATAGGCGGCGCCGATATCGTTCACCCGGTAGTAGAGGAAGGAATTCGCCTTGTACTCCGGGCTTGTCGGGACGCCGAGATAAAGCCTGACGCCGCCGCAGTCGAAGAAAGCCATCGGCTGGCCGGGGACCTGAAACAAAAATTTGAGCCCGAGGACGTCGCGGTAAAAAGCGACGGCCCGGTCGATGTCTGAAACGCTGATATGAATTTGGCCGAGGCCCGTAATCGAGCCGGCGGGCGCTGTCGCTTGCATTCGCGGCCTCCCTTCGCTATTTATTTAACTACATTAATTATTAAGCTTGTTAAGTAAAATGTCAATTCCACCGCTTCCTGACGGGCTCGCGGACACGCCGCAAATGCGGGCGGCGAACGCGCTTCATTCACTTTCGATTCATCTCCTGCGACGCGCCAGGGCGGCCGATAAGGAGACCGGACTTAGCCCGGAGCGAATTTCTCTGCTTTCCGTTCTGAATTTTGCCGGCCCTCAGACCGTCGGCGCGCTCGCCGAAATTGAGGACGTGTCGGCGCCTGCGATTTCGCGCATCGTGTCGGCGCTGGAAACGCTCGGCCTTGCAAAGCGCGAACGCGCCCGCGCGGATGCAAGACAGGTGCTTGTATGCGCGACCGCGAAAGGCCGCCGCCTTGTCGAGCGGGGACGACGGGGCAGGATAGAGATCATCGCCGAAGCGCTCGCGGTCCTCAGCCCGGCAGAGCTGGCTGAGGCCGTCGCCATCGCCGAAGCGATCGAAAAAGCGGGCGATTGCAGAGGCCTGAGTCCCGCAGACGGCTAGCGCAGCAGAAAAGCGGGCACGTGATCGCCGAGACCGACGACATCCTCGGATTCTTCTTTTCGGCGGCGCGGCTCGGCGTTTTTGCGCGGACGCTCCCGATCGCCGGCCGGCGCGGCGGCATTCTTTTCTCTCGTCGAGGAGGAAGGCTCGCGGTCCGGACGCGTCCGGCGGCGGCCCCGCCCGCGTTCGCCGCGCTCTTCTCGGCGCGGGCGTTCGTCCGCGCGCGAGCGCTGCTCGCGCGGCTCGACATCGACCTTGATATTGAGCGCATCGATCTCCTTGACGCCGAGCATCTTCAGGATCGCGTCATATTGTTTGCCGTCAGCGGGCGTCACCAGCATGAAGGCTGTTCCTTGCCGGCCCGCGCGGCCCGTCCGTCCGATGCGGTGGACGTAATCCTCCGCATGCACCGGAACGTCGAAATTGAAAACGTGACTGACGTCGGGGATATCGAGGCCGCGAGCCGCGACATCCGAGGCGACAAGGAATTTCGTCTCGCCTGAGCGGAACTTCTCAAGCGTCTCCATGCGAAAAGCCTGGGCGAGGTCGCCGTGGATCGGCCGCGCGTTATAGCCGTGCTTTTGCAGCGATTTTGCAACGATATCGACGGTCGATTTGCGGTTACAGAAGATGATTCCGTTCTTGACGCCCTCTGTGTCGAGGAGCTTGCGAAGTCCGGCGCGCTTCACATTGTCGGCTTTTGTCTCGAGGCGAAGGATATGCTGCGAGATCGTCGCCGCGGCGGTGGCGGGAGGAGCGACTTCGATTCGCGCCGGGTCGTGCAAAAACTGATCGGTGATGCGTTGGATCTCCGGCGGCATCGTCGCCGAGAAGAACAAGGTCTGTCGCGTTATCGGCGTGAGTTTGAAAATCCGCTCGATATCGGGGATGAAGCCCATGTCGAGCATCCGATCGGCTTCGTCGACGACCATCACCTCAATGCCGGTGAGAAGAAGCCGCCCGCGTTCGAAATGGTCGAGCAGGCGGCCGGGCGTGGCGATCAGCACGTCGACGCCGCGCGTCAGTTTCGCGTCCTGATCGGCGAAAGAGACGCCGCCGATAAGCAGCGCCATCGAGAGCTTCTGGTACTTGCCGTATTTCTCGAAGTTGTCCGCGACCTGTGCGGCGAGTTCGCGCGTTGGCGCGAGCACCAGCGATCGCGGCATCCGCGCGCGCGCCCGTCCTTTCGACAGGCGCTGGATCATAGGCAGCGTAAAGGAGGCGGTCTTGCCCGTTCCGGTTTGGGCGATGCCCAAAACGTCGCGTCCTCTGATCGCTTCGGGGATTGCGGCTCTCTGGATCGGGGTGGGTTCGGAATAGCCGGCTTCAGAGACGGCTTTTAGGATAGACGGCTCGAGGCCGAGATCTTCAAACGACATGAGCGCTTTCGCGTTAAGGGGTCCGGGCGACCGGCCCGGGACCGGTTAGGGCGGGGGTTTTCTCTCAAACGCCCCGCTCCTCCGCCAAAGCCAAGCGATGCGTCATTCCTATCGCGGCGAGGCGCAGCGGCGTCTTACATTCGGTCCGCTGTCGGACCCCGCACCGCGCTGCATCGCAGCAAGAATTGGTGCGGAGGTAGGAAGATTTCCGCCCAAAGTCAAGAAAGGCGCGGCGATTTGGCTCGCCGCGCCCCAAGATTGTTGCGTTTCGGGCGCCCCTGAAGGGCCGTCCGGCCGGGATGATCGGCTAGTTCCCGCCCGCCGGCGCGGCGGCGTCCGCCGTCCCCGGCTGCTGCCAGATCTGCACGCGCTGATCCGGAGGCAGATACATGTCGTCATCCGCCGTGACGCCGAAGGCGTCATACCAGGCGTCCATATTCCGTACGATGCCGTTCGCCCGGAACTCGCCCGGAGAATGCGGGTTGCTCGAGATCTGAGCCTTCAGGGCGTCGTCGCGAATCACCTGTTTCCAGACCTGCGCCCAGGCCATGAAGAAACGCTGATCTCCCGTGAACCCGTCGATTACGGGAGCCTCCTTGCCTGCGAGGGAGATCTTGTAGGCGCGGTAGGCCATCGCCAGGCCGTTCAGATCGCCGAGATTTTCGCCCATCGTAAGCTGCGGATTGATGGGGAAGCCGGGGACAGGTTCGTATTTCGCATATTGCTCCCCGAGCTTGTGGGCGAGCGCTTCGAATTTCTTGGCGTCTTCATCCGTCCACCAATCCCGCAAAAATCCGTGGCCGTCTGATTTGCGGCCCTGATCGTCGAAGCCGTGGCTGATCTCATGACCGATGACGGCGCCGATGCCGCCATAGTTTACGGCCGGATCCGCATTCGGATCGAAGAATGGCGGTTGAAGGATCGCGGCCGGGAAAACGATCTCGTTGCGGTTGGGCGAGTAGTACGCGTTGACCGTCTGCGGATTCATGAACCATTCGGTCTTGTCGACCGGCCCGCCCAATTTGGCGACGTAATAATTCCACTCGTACTCGTTCGCGCGTTTTGCATTGCCGTAGGCGTCGCCCGGCTTGACGTCGAACGCAGAGTAGTCCCGCCATTTGTCCGGGTATCCGATTTTCGGCGTGAACAGCGATAATTTCTCGTGCGCCTGTTTTTTGGTCGCATCGCTCATCCACGTGCAGTTCGTGATCATTTCGTCGAGCGCCGAGCGGAGATTGGCGACGAGCTTCTCCATTTTTTCTTTCGACTCCGGCGGGAAATATTTTGCGACGTAGATCTTGCCGACCGCCTCGCCGAGCGAGCCGTTGATGGCGGCGACGCCGCGCTTCCAGCGCTCCTTCTGTTTGGGCGTGCCTTGCAGCACAGTTCCGTGGAAGGCGAAATGCGCTTCGTCGATCTGCGAGGGCAGGACATCCGCATAAGCGTCGACGAGGTGGAATTTGAGATAAGCCTTCCACGTGTCGACCGGCGTATCTTTCAGCAAAGCGGCGAGTTTCTGAATGGCGTCATCTTCGCGCACGACGAACTTGGTCTGATCGCCGAGACCCGCCGCCTCGAACATAACGTCCCAGGGCGCGTCGGGCGCAAACGCTTTCAGTTCCTCTTTCGTCTTCGGATTGTAGGTGAGGTCGCGGTCGCGGCGCTTGGCCGGCGCCCATTCGACTTCGGCCATTTTACGTTCAAGATCATAAATCGCATCCGCCTTGGCCTCGGCGCCCTCGACGCCGGCCAGCGAAAGCATCTTCGCAATATATTCCTTATATTTCGCCTGCTGCTCGGCGAATTTCTCATCGAGATAATAGTCTCGCGTCGGCATGCCGAGGCCGGATTGCGTCAGATAGACGATGTAGCGGTCCGGATTTTTGGCGTCGACGTCGACATAGGCGCCGATGGGCGTCGCGCCCGCGTCAGCGCGCGAGAGTTCGCGCGCGACGTCGTTTTCGTCTTTGAGGCCGTCGATGCGTGCGAAATCCGCTTTCAGCGGTTCGAGCCCCTTGGCGTTGATCGCATCGACATCCGTATAGGCTGCGTAGAAGTCGCCGATCTTCTGTTCGTCGGTTCCCGCTTTCGCATGCGCCTTGACGGCGTCGTCGATAATCTTCCTGACGCGTTCTTCGGAGCGTTCGAACAGAACGGTGAACGAGCCATAACTCGCATACTCATCCGGGATTTTGAACGTGTCGAGCCAGCCGCCGTTGACATACTGATAGAAATTGTCGCCCGGCCGCACCGACTTATCGATATATTTGGTCTCAACGCCGAAATCGCCGAGTTCCGGTTTCGCGGCGCTGGCCGCCGCCGGCGCGGTTTTCCCGGCCCCGTCCGATTTCGATTCCTGTCCCCCGCCGCAAGCCGCGAGCGCGAGGGCGGCCGCTCCCATCAGGCATAGTTTTCTCACGATCGGTATCCTCCGCAAAACCTGTTTAATTCGGACGGATCTGTTGTTCGGACCCTCGTCGCCGACGGGCCGGCCTGACAAGCAGGGCGCGGCGAAGCGAGCCGAATCCGCGACGGACCGAGGCTTAGCCCAGCCCACCCTCGAGCGCCAGCCGCGCCGCCCCGCCTTCGCTTCGGATTGGGGCGCTTCATCGCTTGTGGCGGCGCGCCGCATCAGCCATTCTGCGCCGCCGAAGAGGAAAGGCGGCGGGGCGCATGGACCTGAAATCGATCATTCGCACCATTCCGGATCATCCAAAGCCCGGAATACTGTTTCGCGATATCACGACGCTGCTGACCGACGCCCGCGGATTTCGCCGGGCGATCGACGAGCTCGTCCAGCCGCTCGCCGGCTCGAAAATCGACAAAGTCGCCGGCATTGAAGCGCGCGGCTTCATTCTCGGCGGGGCGATCGCGCACCAGCTTTCGACGGGCTTTGTTCCAATCCGCAAAAAAGGGAAGCTGCCCTACAAGACATATTCGCAGTCTTATGAGCTCGAATACGGCGTCGATGAGGTTGAGGTGCATGTCGATGCGATCGCCAAGGGGGACAGAGTTCTGCTTGTCGATGATCTTATCGCGACGGGCGGAACCGCAATAGCAGCAATCCGTCTTCTCGAACGCGCGGGCGCGGACGTCGTTCTTTGCTCATTCGTGATTGATCTTCCCGATCTCGGCGGCAGCGCGAAACTGAAATCGATGGGCAAGGAGGTGGTTTCGCTCGTCGAATTCGAGGGGGAGTGAGATGTCGATTTTCATTGCTGGACTTGTCATCTTCTTCGCGACGCATTTGTTCAGCGCGTTTGCGCGCGGGACGCGGACGTCGATAATTTCGAAGATCGGCGAGGGGCCATACAAGGGACTTTATTCCCTCATGGCTCTGATCGGTTTCGGGCTGATCATTTGGGGATGGCGGAGCGCGGACAAGACCGTCCTTTACGTCTCCAATTTCAATTTCATCTACGCGACTTACGCGCTGATGCTGATCGCCATGATCTTTCTTGCTGCGGCGTACATGCCGCGCGGCCGGCTCGCCCACGCCCTGAAACACCCGATGCTGGCTGGCGTGAAACTTTGGGCCTTCGCGCATCTTCTCGTGAATGGGGATGTGCGGTCACTCATTCTGTTCGGTTCGTTTCTCGCCTTCGGCGTTCTCGACCGCATCGCGGTCAAACGCCGTGGGGCGCCTGTCCCGGAGAGGGGGCCGGCGATTAACGATCTCTGGGTCGTTTTGGCGGGAACGGCGCTATGGGCGCTCATCCTTGTTTTTTTGCATCGCTATATCGCAGGCGTCGAACTCTATCTCCCGTCGGGACATTGAGTCCGGCCGACCCCGGGGCGCTCGGCCTGCGGGCTGGCGCAGGCGGAGAGCGCATTGCGCCGGCCGAGAGGCGCGAGGAGCGCAAGCCGGCGATTTTCCTGTCTTTCCGCGCTTCTGGACCGCTCGGACGGGTTCGATTTTGTGTGCGCCGCAATATAGCGCTAGGATGAGTTGAAGTCCCGGGCTCGCCCCGGGCGGCCTGAGGGATGAGGAGCCGATGTCCGCTCAATCGCAGATCAAGCGTATTACGGCCGCCGATATTGCGGCGCGGAAGGGCAAGGAGCCGATCGTTGCGCTCACCGCCTACGACGCGCCCACCGCCAGGATCCTCGATCGCCATTGCGACTTGCTGCTTGTCGGCGATTCTGTCGGCATGGTCGTTCATGGCCTGCCGTCGACGGTCGGCGTCACGCTCGACATGATGATCATGCACGCCAAAGCGGTGATGCGCGGCGCCGAGCGCGCGCTTGTCGTCGTTGATCTTCCCTTTGGCAGTTATGAGGAAAGCCCGCAGGCGGCGTTTCGCGCCGCAGCGCGCGTGCTGTCCGAAACCGGCGCGCCCGCCGTGAAACTTGAAAGCGGTCGCTATGCGGGCGAGACGATCCGCTTTCTCGTCGAGCGCGGCGTGCCCGTGATGGGCCATGTCGGCCTCAGGCCGCAGGCTGTGAACGTCGCGGGCGGGTTTCGCGCGAAAGGCCGCACTCCCGAGGAGCGCGCTGAAATATTGGCCGAAGCGAAGATCGCCGACGCCGCCGGGGCTTTTGCGATCGTCGTCGAAGGCGTCGCTGAGGACCTGGCCCGGGAGATTACGGCGGCGGTGCGCGCGCCGACCATCGGAATCGGCGCCTCTTCCGATTGCGACGGACAGGTGCTCGTCACGCAAGACATGCTCGGCCTGTTTGAATGGACGCCCAAATTCGTGAAGCGCTATGGCGATATCGCGAGCGCCATTGACAGCGCCGCCGCTCACTATGCCGGCGAGGTGAGGGCGCGCACATTTCCCGAACTTGCTCAGGTCTACCGTTTCGACGCCAAAGCGCCGCAAGGGCCGAAGCCGGCCAAGAAGCGCGCCTGAGCGCGGCAGCCGCGCCGCCGGGACCTGCGTTGCGCCCTCGCGTAAAGGCCGTTAGAACCGGCGCTCGACAGCCGAGAGCGTTGGGCGGGCGGCTCTGCGGCTAAGGAAACCGGATTGGGCAGAAAGGGCGTCGCGGCGTGACCAACGACGAAGCCGTCTTACGCGAAGTTGATCAGGCGGTTGCTGAAGAGCAGCAATGGGAATTCTTCCGTCGGAACGGTTCGGCCCTCATCGGGGCGGCCGCGGCGATCGTTCTTGGCGTTGCGGGCTGGCAGGCCTGGAAGGCGCATCAATCGGCCCAGGCGAACGCGACCGCCATCGAATTTCGCGCCGCCATCGACACGATGGAGAAGAGCCCGGCGGAGGGCCGCAAGGCCTTCGAGAAAATCTCCGAGCATGCGCCGGCCGATTACGCAGCGCTCGCCGACTTGCGAATCGCCGCCTCGCTCGCCGAAGCCGGCGATCACGCGGGCGCGCTTGCTTCCTATCGGAAAGTCTACGGCAAAGACGGCGCGCCGGAGCGTCTCAAGGAGGTCGCGCGTCTGAGGGCGGCTGAATTGTCGCTTGCTGACGGGCGCGATGCGGCCCTCTCCGATCTGGGCGGCCTCACCGAGAAGAAAGGTGTGTTCGGCTACTACGCGCGCGAACTCGCCGCGATCGCGGCGCTCGACGCCAAAGACTATGAGGGCGCTCAGGAGATGTTCTTGAAAGCGGCGGGCGATCCCAACGCGCCGGCGCCGATTCGTCAGCGCGCAGAAGAGCTCGCCGCGCTCGCCGCGGCCGGCAAGGCCGGCGTTAATCTGACCGGCAAAGCGCAAGTCGGCGACCTTTTGAAAGCGCTCGACGCCGCCAAAAAAACCGACGCATCCGAGGCGCCCAAGTCTGAAAGCGCGCCTGCCGCGGCTAAGAGCGACGCGCCGTCGGCGCAGGGCGATGGAAGCAAGGACCAATAGCGCATGCTGAGTGATGCTTTCGGCCGTCGAGCGGCCCGCCTCGTGCTTGTCTTCGCCTTTGCTCTTGTCGCCGCTTCCTGCGCGTCCAACACGCCGGTCGGCAAAGTGGTCTCCGGCGCTCTCGACAAGAATAAGAAAGACCAGAACATTCCGAAGGAAGAGGACAGGATTTCGATCCTGGCGCTCGACCAGACGATCGAACCGGATCCGCGCCTTGCCGGCGTCACGGTCGAACTGCCGCCGCCCTATGTGAACCCGTCATGGCCGCAGCCCGGCGGGGAGGCGGACCACACGCTGCACAGCCTGGCGGGCGCGGACACGTTCAAGGTCGCCTGGAAAACCGATATCGGCAAGGGCGGCGAGCGCGCCGTGTTGACGGCGCCGCCGGTCGCTGCAGACGGACGAATTTTCGTGACCGACGCGAAAGCGGACGTCAGTTCGTACGACATGCATACAGGCAAACGGATCTGGGAGACCGTGCTGACGCCGAAAATCCGGCAGAAGTTCCGCCTGCGCGACGTGCTGTCGCGGACAAAGCCCGCCGAAATCGGATTTGGCGGCGGCGTCGCGCTCGATTCAGGCAAGCTCTTCGTCACGTCGGGTTTTGGATTCGTGGTCGCGCTCGACGCCGAAACGGGAAAAGAGATTTGGCGCTATAAGACGGATGCGCCGATCCGCACGCCGCCGACCGCGACGAACGGCTATGTCTATTTCGTCACGATCACCAATCAATTCGTCGCGCTGAACGAGGATACCGGCGAAAAGGCCTGGGAATTTTCTTCTTTTGAAGAGGCGGCGCGCATTCTGTCGTCGGCGAGCCCGGCGGCGGTCGGAGATTTTGTCGTCGCGCCCTTCTCGTCGGGCGAGATCGTCGCGGTGACTTCGGATACCGGCCGCTCGGTCTGGAGCGACACGCTCGCGCGCAATACGCGTCTGACCTCGCTCGCCGCTCTTAACGACATAGCGGGCAGTCCCATCATCGACCGCGGCTTCGTTTTCGCCGTGAGCCATGCCGGGCTGTTTGCCGCGATCGATATCCGGACGGGCCAGCGCGTATGGGAAGCGCCGATTGCGAGCGTTGAAATGCCATGGGTCGCCGGCGACTACATATTTGTCGTTTCGGTCGACGGCGAACTTGTCTGTCTGACGCGCGAGGAAGGGGCGGTGGTGTGGGTGTCCAAGCTTCGGCGCTACGAAAATGAGAAAAAACACAAAAAACGGATCGCATGGGCGGGGCCGGTCCTTGTGGGCGGCAACCTGGTTCTGGTTTCGACGCGCGGCGACATCGTCAAGGTTTCGCCGCAGGACGGCTCCGTCGTCGAGACCAAGCGGGTGGGCGACGGATTTAGCGTCGCGCCAATCGTCGCCGACCAGATGATTTATCTATTGAGCGAAAAAGGCGAATTGATCGCCCTTCACTAATCGCGCGCGCCGAGGGCGCCCGTCATGCCTGTAAAGATCGCCATTGTTGGTCGGCCGAATGTCGGCAAATCGACGCTGTTCAATCGGCTTGTCGGGAAGCGGCTGGCGCTGGTCGACGACACGCCGGGCGTGACGCGCGACCGGCGCGAGGGCGAGGCTCGTCTCGGCGATCTTGCATTCAGCGTCATCGACACGCCGGGTCTGGAGGAAGCGCCGGAGGCGGCGCTTGAAGGCCGGATGCGCCGGCAAACCGATCGCGCGATCGAGGAGGCGGCGGCGTGCATCTTTCTCATCGACGCGCGCGCCGGGATCACTGCGCTCGACGAAAGCTTCGCGTCCATTTTGCGCGCGAGCGGCAAGCCGATCATCCTTCTCGCGAACAAAGCGGAGAGCGCGGCCGGAGAGTTGGGCGCCAGCGAAGCCTGGTCGCTGGGGCTCGGCGAACCGATTCCTTTTTCCGCCGAGCACGGCGAAGGACTCGGCGAACTTTACGCGGCCCTCGAACCCGTCGTCGGCGCGCCCGCCGAGAAGGTCTTAAAAGCATCCGACGACGAGGCTGAAGAGAACTGGAACGATCCGCTAAAGCCGCTGCGCATCGCCATTGTAGGCCGGCCGAATGCGGGCAAGTCGACCCTCGTCAATCGCCTTCTCGGAGAAGACCGGTTGCTGACCGGACCGGAGGCGGGCATTACGCGCGATGCGATTTCGGTCGAGTGGGCGTGGCGGGGCGATGATCGCGTCTGGCCGGTGAAACTCTTCGATACGGCGGGCCTGCGAAAGAAGGCAAAAATCGTCTCCAAGGTCGAAAAGCTTTCGGTGGCGGATGCGTTGCGCGCCATTCAGTTCGCCGAAGTCGTAGTTTTGCTCCTCGATGCGGAGCGCCCCTTCGAGAAACAGGACTTGCAGATCGCCGATCTTGTGTTGCGTGAGGGGCGCGCGCTGGTGATCGCCGTAAACAAGTGGGATCTCGTAGAAGACAAGAACGAGCGGGCCCGCCTTATACGCGAAGCCGCAGACCGGCTTCTCCCTCAGGCGCCCGGAGCCCCCATTGTCTATTTATCGGCGCTGACGGGCCGCAATATCGACCGCCTGATGCCGGCGATCATACGTGTCTACATCGACTGGAACGCGCGCATCAAAACGCACGATCTCAATGAGTGGCTGCAAACCGCTGCGGATCGCCATCCGCCGCCGGCTGTCTCCGGGCGCCGAATAAAGCTCCGCTATATCGCACAGACGAAAACCCGGCCGCCGACTTTCGTTTTGCAGGCGAGCCGCGCAAGCGAGTTGCCCGCGAGCTATCGGCGCTATCTCGTGAGCGGCATCAGGGAGACATTTGATATCCCTGCGGTGCCGATCAGGCTGATATTGAAAAAGCCCGACAATCCGTATTCGGAGAGTTAGGCGAGGCCCTTCTCGCGCCACTCCCGAAAGACGAAACGCTCGGCGGTTCCGTCATAATCGGGCGATACGGTTGCGTAGAGAACGGGCGCAATCTCGGACGGGTCGGGGAGCGTCGACGGGTCCTCGCCGGGCATCGCCTTTTCGCGCATTTTCGTCCGCATCGCGCCGGGGTCGAGGATCGCGACCCGGATCCCGGTCAATTTCGATTCGAGAGCGTAGGTCGTCGCAAGCATTTCGAGCGCCGCCTTCGACACCGCATATACGCCCCAATAGGCGCGCGGCTCTTCGCCGCCGACGCGCGACGTCAGGAAAACGGCGCGCGCGGCGCCCGACGCCCTGAGCAATGGATCAAGCGTCTTTATCAGGCGCCAATTGGCGGTGACGTTGAGATTGATCGTGCGCGTCCAGATCTCGTCATAGATGTCGGGAAGGGGCGCAAGCTCCCCGAGCACGCCCGCATTGGCGACGAAGATGTCGAGCTTTGCAAAGCGTGTGGATAAGGCCGGGCCGAGGCGTTCGATCGCCGCCGGATCGGATAGATCCAGGGGAATGAGCGAAGCGCTGCCGCCTGCGGCCTTGATTTCATCGTCGAGCTCTTCAAGCCCGCCGACCGTGCGCGCCAGCGCGAGCACATGCGCGCCAGCCTTGGCCAGGGCCAGGGCGATGGCGCGGCCGATGCCGCGCGAAGCCCCTGTGACGAGAGCGGTCTTGCCGGAAAGATCAGGAACAGTCTGTGTCATGGCCGGCTTGCTACGCTGCGGCGCTTGTCTGCGCAAGCTCAGGGGAGGGGAATGAACTCCGTTTCTCCAGGCGGAAGGGCGAAGGCCGTTCCCTTGAAGCCTGCTCCGGCGGCGTCTGACCAATTCGTCTTCGCCTCGTCGATGAGCCTTTCCGAAGAGCCGACGAAATTCCACCAGATCAGTCGCGGGCCCACCGGGTCGCCGCCAAGAAGCATAATGCGCGAGTCGGTCCGCGCCTGAATTCTCGGCGCAGCGCCGGTTTCGACGACGAGAAGCTCTCCCGCGCCGCAAGTCGTTCCGTTGACGGAGAGACGCCCGTCGACAACGTAAAACGCCCGTTCGCTGTAATCGTCCGGCAACTGGACTTCAGCGCCGGCCGGCGCCTCCGCATGAACGTAAAACATGGGCGAAAACGTATTGACCGGAGACGTTTGTCCGAATGCGCGTCCTGCGATGACGCGCATGCGCGCGCCTTTTGTTTCGAAATCGGGAAGGCCGTCTCCCGCATGATGATGAAATTCCGGCCGGACGCGTTCGGCGTTTTCCGGCAAAGCCACCCAACTTTGTATTCCGTGCAAGCGGTGGCCCGCTTCGCGCAATGAAGGGTCTGTGCGCTCGGAATGCGTGACGCCGCGTCCGGCGATCATCCAGTTTACGTCGCCGGGCCGGATGATTTGGTCGAAGCCGAGGCTGTCGCGATGGCGGATCTCGCCGTCAAAGAGATAGGTGACGGTCGCAAGGCCGATATGCGGATGCGGGCGCACGTCTATTCCCTCGCCGGGGGCGAAGGCGGCCGGCCCCATCTCATCGAGAAAAATGAATGGGCCGACCATGCGCTTTTTCGCGTGCGGAAGAACGCGGGCGACTTCGAAACCGCCGAGATCGCGCCGCCGCGGACGGATGATGAGTTCGACGCCCGATGGCGGCGTCGTTTCTTCGGTCGGTTCGGGCCGCGCATTCGGATGATCCGAAGACATGGCGTTATCCTTATGCTTGCGGCCGCGCGCCGGCGCGGTCCGAGGCCGGTTTCAACCGCTTCGCAGCGAGTTCCCGCGCCACTATGGGAAAATCCCGCCGCCTTCTTGCGCCAGCGCAAGGCGGGGCTCGCGCGATTGCGGAATGCTTCAAATCAAGGACCGGGCCGCGAACATTCTGTCGCCGCCCGCCGGCGCGTTCGCCGCGTCTGACTATGACGCCATCGAGATCGCCCTCAAAGGAGAATCGACATGAGCGTAATCGGGCTGGAGGTATTCGACAAAACGCTGCAGACGACCAATGAATGGCTGGGTGAAATCAACGCCGCCATCGGACCTGACCGGCGCCTCGCCTGCAAAACACTGTCCTCCGTGCTGCATTGCCTTCGGGACCGGCTTCCCATCGAGCTTTCCGCCCATCGTGGAGCGCAGCTGCCGCGTCTCGTGCGCGGCGCTTACCCTGATCACTATCAGCCCGACAAACAGCTGGCGCGCTTCAGCGATGACGGATTCGTCGAAGCGTTGCCGGCCGATATCAGGCGCGTCCGGAAGACCGCAGAAGAACGCGTCGTGCCGTCGCCCGCTGGAAAGGGGGCGCGCGCTGACGCCTGAGCCGGGGATTAAGGTCATGGCGATTAGTCAGCAGGAGGTTCTCATCGGCGGGCGGGGCGGCGTGCTTGCAGCGCCCGCCGGCGCGCGCGGTCTTGTCATCTTCGCGCATGGCAGCGGCTCCAGCCGTTTCAGTCCGCGTAATCAATATGTCGCGAGTGTTTTGCAGGCTCGCGGCGTTGCGACGCTGCTCCTCGATCTTCTGACGGAGGCTGAAGCGCGCGACCGCTCCAACGTTTTCGATATCGCCTTGCTTGCCGCGCGTGCGAACGAGGCGGTCGACTGGGCGCAAACCGAGGAGAGCGCCGCCGGCCTTGAAATCGGTCTGTTCGGCGCAAGCACGGGCGCGGCCGCCGCGCTCGTGGCGGCGGCGGCGCCGAACTCGCCCGTTCGCGCGGTCGTCTCCCGCGGCGGGAGGCCGGATCTCGCGGGCGACGCTTTGCCGCGCGTTCGCGCGCCGACCCTCTTGATCGTCGGCGGCCTCGACGGCCCCGTGATTGATCTCAATGAGGCGGCGTTGGCTCGCCTTCGTTGCGAAAAGGCATTGGAGATCGTGCCGGGCGCCGGCCATCTGTTTGAAGAAGCCGGCACGCTCGAAAAAGCGGCCGCGCTGGCCGCCGACTGGTTTTACGCCCATTTACATTCAACGTCGGGCCGAACCGCCGATCCGATCGGCCGCGGGCCTTTGTTCAGGGACCGGCGCGACGCCGGCCGCCGGCTCGCCGCCAAGATCGCGGCGATGGAGCTGACGGACCCGATCGTGCTTGCGCTTCCTCGCGGCGGCGCGCCCGTCGCTTTCGAAATCGCGCGGCGGATCGACGCGCCCATGGATGTGCTGCTTGTGCGCAAGATCGGGGCGCCGGGACATCCCGAGCTTGCTCTCGGCGCGGTCATGGATGGGCCGGACCCGCAGATTGTCGTCAATGAAGAGGTTGCAAGAGCGTTGGGCGGAGACCTTGACGCCTATCTCGGCGCTGAAGCGGCGCGCCAGCTCAAAGTGATCGAACAACGACGGCGCGCATATCGGGCGGACCAGCCGGCGCCGCGTCTTGCGGGTCGCGATGTCATCGTGGTTGATGACGGCGTGGCCACAGGCGCGACGCTCAAAGTCGCGTTGAAAGGTCTCAGGGGCGTGGGGCCGCGCCGCGTCATCGCCGCCGTGCCGGTCGCGCCTGCCGAAGCGGTGAAATCGCTCGCCGATTTTGCGGATGAAGTCATTTGCCTGGCGTCTCCGGAGCCGTTTCAAGCCGTCAGCCTCGCCTATCAGGCGTTTCCGCAAACGGAAGACGAGGAAGTGACCCGCCTGCTGAAAGAATCTCGCTGAATGAGAGCAGGTTGAGAGCGTTACCATTTTGTAATTCCCGGGAGTTCGCTCGCGTTAGAAGCGCGCTGTTTTGCCCTTGACCCGCAAATGGCGAATGACTAAGTGAGCGCCAATCCGTTCCGACGACGAAAGCGGCCAATTCGCGTCGGGCATAAAAAATAAGGCCGCATCCCCGACATACGAATTCACGGATCCCGTCGTGGCGGCCATTCTCCCCCAGGCTGCAACGCGCGGGCGGGCCGCAGCGTTAATTCGCTGCGGCCCGGCTCTATTGAGAGACCTTCCCCGCATTCTCCAGCCAGACTGCAAGATCGGATAATGCGCGGCGGCAGAGCGCGCGCTTGCGCGCCCGGCCGCGTTCCTTGCCCTTGATCGGGCGACCGGCTTCATCCGTACACGGCTGATCGATTTCCGGAAACAATCCGAAATTAACGTTCATTGGTTGAAACGCGCCGCGCGCGCCCGCGCCGTCCGACATATGGCCCGAGAGGTGGCCGAGAAGGGCGCCGAGCGCGGTGGTTTCCGGAGGGCGCGCCAATTTCCGGCCCGAAGCCTCGGCGGCGGCGAAGCGGCCGGCCAACAGACCGATGGCTGCGCTTTCGAGATAGCCTTCGACTCCCGTGATCTGACCGGCGAATCGCAGGGCGGGCCGCGCCTTTAGTCGCAGTTCTTCATCGAGCAATTTCGGAGAATTGAGAAACGTATTCCGGTGGATGCCGCCCAGTCGCGCGAATTCCGCGCGTTCAAGTCCGGGAATCATCCGGAAGACTTCGGTTTGCGCGCCGTATTTCAGTTTCGTCTGGAACCCAACCATGTTGTAGAGCGTGCCGAGCGCATTGTCCTGGCGCAATTGAACGACCGCATAGGGGCGCCGGCCGGTGCGCGGATCGGTGAGCCCGACCGGCTTCATCGGACCGAAACGCAATGTCTCGCGTCCGCGCTCAGCCATCACTTCGATCGGCAGGCATCCCTCGAAATAGGGCGTCGATTTCTCCCAGTCGCGAAACTCCGTCTTTTCGCCGGCGAGCAGGGCGTCGACAAAGGCGTCGTATTGCGTCTCATCGAGCGGACAGTTCACATAGTCGGCGCCGTCGCCGCCGGGGCCCTTTTTATCGTAGCGCGATTGCATCCACGCGACGGAAAAATCAATCGTTTCCTTATAGACAATCGGCGCAATCGCATCGAAAAAGGCGAGAGACTCTTCGCCCGTCAGCATACGGACCGCTTCCGCCAGCGGCGCGGATGTGAGCGGTCCCGTTGCGATGATCACGTTCCTCCATGACGGGGGCGGCAGATCGACGATCTCCTCGCGGATGACCTCGATATTCGGATGGGCCTCAATCGCTTTCGTGACCGCGCGCGAAAACGCTTCGCGGTCGACCGCGAGCGCGCCGCCCGCCGGCAGCTTGTGCGCGTCCGCGCAACGCAGAATGAGCGAATTTGCGCGGCGCATTTCTTCATGCAGGAGTCCGACGGCGTTCGCTTCTGCGTCATCCGAGCGGAAGGAATTGGAGCAGACCAGTTCGGCGAGGCCGTCGGTCTGGTGCGCCTGGGTGCGCCGCAGGGGGCGCATTTCGTGGAGGACGACATGCGATCCGGCGTCGGCGGCCTGGAAGGCCGCTTCCGATCCTGCAAGGCCTCCGCCGATGACATGGATGGTTTCGTGGCTCATGGGGCGGTTATCTACGTCGACAAGCGGCGGAAGGTAAGGCGCGGGCGCGCCGGGCGCGCGAATTTCGCTTTGCGGGGCTGACGGACTTGCGGCTAGGATCGGCGACCGGGGAACGCTGTCGCGTGAGATGAGGGGCGGGTGATGGGTTTGCGGGTCTTTTCCGTCGTCGGGGAGGCGTTGAATTTCGGCGCGCGGCGGATGCCGACGATCATGCGGGTCGCGTGGCTGCCGGTCATCCTTCTCCTTATCGTCGATATGGCGACCGCCTTCGGCCTGCTGTGGGCGGTCCTTGACCGGCCGATCTCGTTTTCTGACGCGCACACCTGGATCGCGGTGCAGCGGGCGGTTCAAAAAATTCTCGGTCAGATTCTCGCCTTGTTTGTCACCCAGGGGCCGCTGGCGATCAGCGCGGATATTTACGGGGTGCTGGGCGCAAGTTTTATCGTCCAGTTCATACTGGTCGCGTCATTCATGACTCCGCTAATCCGTTATGCGGGGCTGCGCGAACTTCCGGCGCCGGGCGTTTTGAAGCTTGATTTCGGCGCCAATCAGATCCGGTACATGTTCGCAGGCCTGGTCAGCATTCTCGTCATGGCGACGGTTGTGATCGGACCGGTCGGCGCGACGGCGTTTTACGCGCTGAAATACATTTCCGCCGCGCTTAGCCAGACTTATGCGTCATTTCCCGATCCCGAAAGCCTGCACACGATCGAAATCGTCTCCGCCCAGCAAGCGCTCGCCAAATCGGGCGGGCTCTGGTTTTTCGAGCGCGGCGTGCCGCTTATCGCGGCTGCGCCTTTCGCGCTGGCCATGTGGGCGTTGCTCATCTGGCATTTCCGGCCGAGAGAGCAGGGCGCCGGCGCCGGCGGTTACCTGCGAACGGCCATTGCGACGCTATTCGGCTCGGCTGCTTTCGCCGGCTTGTTCTGGTTCGGGTTTCATCTGCTTGGTCAGATCGGCCACAAGACTCTGATCGCGGTTCTTCTGACAATCGTCTCGCCCTTGCTGACGGCGGCTTTCGCGCTCAGTCAGAAGCTCGCGGCCGATCAGCTCGCGATCGTCACCGTGATCGTGATGTTTTTCTATTATGTCAGTTTGCGGATCACGCCTTATCAGGCCGTCGTCGTCTGCCGCAGCTCCATGGCCCCTGCGGGCACGCTC
Source organism: Alphaproteobacteria bacterium (assembly GCA_016125425.1). GTDB lineage: Bacteria > Pseudomonadota > Alphaproteobacteria > Caulobacterales > Parvularculaceae > Amphiplicatus. The sequence continues at coordinate 84,145 of WGLT01000020.1, read as the reverse complement.
TCCGTCACGCGCGGCTGGAACATCGTGCGGATGTTTTTCATTACGTTCCTCATCAGCGCGGTCCTGTCGGTGATCGTTTTCATCATCAATAAATATGTTTTTGTTCTCGTCCTCGACGTCGCCAGACTCCTCTATCAGGCGACGGCGAGCGCAACGAAGCTTGTCCACCATGGTTCGGAAGCCGAATGGGTGCGCCCGTTCTGGAGCTGGGTCTGGAACGGTTTCAAGATTCTCGCGAACATCTTCTGGACGTTCTTCTTTTATGGCGTCATCGCGGGTCTGTTCGGACGGCTCTATCGCGAGAGTGAGACGGGCTGACGATTGAAGAGTTCCGGCGCCGCATGAGGAGCATGCGCTATTCGCCCCTATCGATGAGCCTCGCGAAATGCAGACTCAGATGATCTGGGCCGCGATGATGATCGGGCACAGCAGAACCAAAGCGGCGCCATCTATCGCAAACCGCCAATGCGTGCGCGCCGTCGGCGTGAAAGGCGCGGCCGCCATGACTGCGATCGGCAGCCAGAGCCAGATGAAGCGCGCACTAAATATCCCGCAAAGCAAGCCCCCGAGCGCAAAATGCTTCTTCGGGGGAGGGAAAATGCGCGCTTTCTGCAAGTCCGCCGGAAATTTCCTGTAGCTCCTTTTCAAGGAGCTTTCACGAGCGCGCTGCGCGGCGAGCGGATGAGGCCCATAAGCCAGCCGGTCTATTCGTGATAGGGGCCTTCCGGCTCCTCATGCGCGAGGCGCTTGTCGAGATAGGCCTCGGAGGCCGCCATCAGCTCGTCCAACTTGTTTTCGAAAAAATGGTCGGCGCCGGGGATGACTTCGAACTCCACCTTGCGGCCCTTTTGCGTGCGCGTGCGCTCCACCATCGTCTTGGTTTCTTCCGGTGCGCAGACCTTATCCAGCTCGCCATGCAGAACGACGCCTGAAGAGGGGCAGGGCGCGAGGAAAGTGAAGTCATAGAGATTGGCGGGGGCCGAGATTGAGATGAACCCGGCGATCTCCGGCCGTCGCATCAGAAGCTGCATGCCGATCCATGCGCCGAAGGAGAAGCCGCCGACCCAGGCGAAGGGCGCATTCGGGTTGAGTTGCTGGAGATAGTCGAGCGCCGTCGCGGCGTCAGCAAGCTCGCCTTGGCCTTGGTCGTATTCGCCCTGGCTCCGCCCGACGCCCCGGAAATTGAAGCGCAGAACGGAAAAGCCCTTGCGGGCGAAGAGATTATACAGCTCATAGCAGACGCGGTTATTCATCGTCCCGCCGAACAGGGGGTGCGGGTGGAGTATGAGCGCGACAGGCGGATTTTCGCCTTTGCCCTTCTGATAACGGCCTTCGAGCCGGCCTTCCGGCCCTGCAAAAATGACTTCTGGCATTGTCTTCCTTTTCTGCGTCCCGAGGCGTCCTAAACCCATTGACGGCGCTTGGCGGCGATCCGGCTGCCCCTCGCAACCCCACAAATTCCGCTGAATAATCGACCTGCGATAGTTGACGGAATCAGTCGGATTTCATATCTCAAGGCTCCTAGGGCGCCGCGAAGAGCGGGCGCTATACCACGTTTTCCGCGAAACGACAGCGGCGGAAGGAACAAAGCAGCGGCGATGAAACTGACGGCGAAAGGACGCTATGCCGTGACGGCGATGGCCGACATCGCCGCGCTTGGCGACGGCGCGCGCGTGCCGCTGACCGACATCGCGCTGCGCCAGGGCATCTCGATCGCTTATCTCGAGCAGCTTTTCGCCAAGCTCCGCCGCGCCGGACTTGTCGACAGCGTGCGCGGACAATCTGGCGGCTATCGCCTCGCGCGCACGCCGAAAGACATTCGCATTGCGGATATCGTCGACGCTGTCGATGAAGAGATTAAAACGACCGCCTGCGCGCGCGGCGCGACGACCGGCTGTCAGGGGACGTCGACGCGCTGTCTCACGCATGATCTGTGGGACGAACTTGGGCGGCAGATCGGAATATTCCTGAACGCAGTGACGCTTGAGGACGTTATCGCAAGGCGGGTGCTCGGCATGGCGGCGGTGAATGCGCCGAACCGGGTGCTGGATAAACTAGGGACGGCCGAATGACCGAATTAAGGAAACGGCATTATCTCGACTACAATGCGACGGCGCCGGCGCGACCGGAAGTGATTGAAGCGGTCGCCGAAACCATGCGCAATGTGGGCAATTCTTCGTCCGTCCATGCGGAGGGGCGGGCGGCGCGCGCGATCATCGAAGACGCTCGCGAGAAATTGCGCGCTCTGGTGAACGCGCCTGTCAACGGCGTGATTTTCACGAGCGGCGGCACTGAAGCGATCCACTATGCGATTAACGGGACGGTGAAGAACGGGACCGCAAGACGCATTTTTGTGAGCGCGATTGAACATGCCGCCGTTCCGTCCAATGCGGCGGCGAGCGGGGCTCCGGTCGAAACGATTCCCGTCACGGAAAGCGGCGTCGTCGATCTCGATTGGATGAGGGAGCGCCTGAAAAAACACGACGCGACGGAAGACGGCGGCTTTCTTGTCTGTCTGATGTATGCGAACAATGAGACGGGCGTCATTCAGCCTGTGCGCGAGGCGGCCGAAATCGTTCATGAGGCCGGCGGGCTGTTGTTCGTCGATGCGGCTCAGGCGGTCGGAAAGATTCCGGTCAATTTCGTGATGTCGGGCGCCGATATGATGGCGGCTACCGGCCATAAATTCGGGGGCCCGCTCGGCGTCGGCGCGCTGATTGTGGCGCCCAATCTTCCGCTCGAACCCGTCATGCGCGGCGGCGGGCACGAAATGAACCGCCGCGCCGGCACCTCGAACGCGCCGGCGATCGCGGGGCTCGGAAAGGCTTGTGAAATCGCCGCCGCGTCGTTCGATAAATGGACGCGCATCGAAGCCTTGCGCGACAGAATGCAGGATGCGGCCGAAGCCGCGGGCGCGCGCATCTGGGGCAAAGGGCGCCAGCGGCTGCCCGGCACGCTTTCTTTGTCCGCCGCCGGTTTTGCGTCCCAGACGCAGTTGATGGCGATGGATCTCGCCGGCATTGCGATTTCCTCGGGCTCGGCCTGTTCGTCGGGCAAGACGAAGCCGTCTCATGTGCTCGCCGCTATGGGCGCCAGCGAGGAGGAGGCGACGAGCGCCATCCGCGTATCGCTGGGCTGGGCGTCGACCGAGGACGACGCCGAGGCCTTCATTCGGGAATGGCCGGCCGCCTACGCGCGCGTCAAAGCGAGGGCTGCGTGAGCGAAATAAAGGAAACCATAGCCAAGGAGACGATCGAGACCGCGAAGGCGCTCGAAACCTACAAATACGGGTTTACGACCGACATTGAGTCGGAGCGCGCGCCGAAGGGCCTGACCGAAGAAACGATCCGTTTCATCTCGGCGAAAAAGGAAGAGCCGGAATGGATGCTCGAATGGCGCCTCGACGCTTTCCGCCGCTGGCTGAAGATGGACGAGCCGACATGGGCGATGGTTCATTACCCGCCCATCGACTATCAGGATCATTATTATTACGCGGCGCCGAAAACCGGCGCGAAATACAAATCGCTTGACGACGTTCCGCCGGAAATCATCGCCGATTTCGAGCGGCTCGGCATTCCGCTGAAGGAAGCCGAGGTGTTGCTTGGCGTCGAAGGGGCGGGAGAAAGCCCCGGGGAGGCGCGCACGCATCCCAATGTCGCTGTCGATGCGGTGTTCGATAGCGTCTCCGTCGCGACGACCTTCCAGAAGGAGCTGCAAAAGGCCGGTGTCATCTTCATGTCGATCTCGGAGGCGATTCGTGAGCATCCGGAACTCGTCCGAAAATATATCGGCTCGGTGGTGCCGGTCTCGGACAATTTCTTCGCGACTTTGAACACGGCCGTGTTTTCGGACGGCACTTTCGTTTACGTGCCCGAGGGCGTCCGCTGCCCGATGGAGCTTTCGACTTATTTCCGTATCAATGAGGCGAAGACCGGCCAGTTTGAGAGAACGCTCATCGTTGCGGCGAAAGGCGCTTATGTCTCTTATCTCGAGGGTTGCACGGCGCCCATGCGCGACGAAAACCAGCTTCACGCCGCGGTCGTCGAGCTTGTCGCCGAAGATGACGCCGAGATCAAATATTCGACCGTGCAGAATTGGTATCCGGGCGACAAGGAAGGGCGCGGCGGCATCTATAATTTCGTGACGAAGCGCGCCGATTGTCGGGGCAGGAATTCGAAAGTTTCCTGGACGCAGGTCGAAACAGGCTCGGCGATCACCTGGAAATATCCGTCCTGTATTCTGAAGGGCGATAATTCGCAGGGCGAGTTCTACTCGATCGCGATCACGAATAATCATCAGCAGGCCGACACCGGCACCAAGATGATTCATTTGGGCCGGAACACGAAGTCGCGGATCATCGCCAAGGGGATTTCCGCCGGCAAATCAAACTCGACCTATCGCGGGCTCGTTTCGGTCCACCGGAACGCCAAAGGCGCGCGCAATTTCACCCAATGCGATTCATTGCTGATCGGGGCTGAGTGCGGCGCGCACACCGTGCCCTATATTGAATCGAAGAATCCCTCTGCGATCCTCGAACACGAAGCGACGACCTCGCGCCTCTCTGAGGATCAGCTGTTTTACTGTCAGCAACGCGGGCTCTCCGAGGAAGAGGCGGTGGCGCTGCTCGTCAACGGCTTCTGTCGGGATGTGTTGCAGGAATTGCCAATGGAGTTCGCTGTCGAAGCGCAAAAACTCGTAAGCGTAAGCCTGGAAGGGAGCGTTGGTTAGCAAATGAACAAGGAAGACTGGAAAGAATACGATCGGCTGTATGCGGACTATGTCAAAGCCGAAGCCGAATATCAGGCTGCGCAAACCCTGCTCGGAGGCGTCTTTTCCGAGCTCGCGCGCACCTATGATCCGGCGACGCTCGATCACAACCGAATCTATGAAGAAGAACTTGCGCATGAGCGCTTCAACAAGGCGCGCGAGAAATTGCGTTTGTTTTTGAATGAGAAGTTAAAGAAGAGCTGATGCTGAAAGTCGAGAAATTACATGTCAGCGTCGACGGCGCGGAAATCCTCAAGGGCGTCTCGCTTGAGGTTCCGGCGGGCGAAGTGCATGCGCTGATGGGGCCGAACGGTTCGGGCAAGTCGACGCTCTCCTATGCGCTCGCCGGCCGCGACGCCTATGAGGTGACGCAAGGCGCGGCGACGCTGAACGGCGAAAACATACTCGCGCTCAGCCCCGATGAGCGCGCGGCCAAGGGGCTGTTCCTCTCATTCCAGCACCCGACGGAGATCCCGGGCGTTGCAACGATGAATTTCATCCGTACAGCCTTGAATGCGCAGCGCAAGGCGCGCGGCGAAGACGAAATCAGCGCGGCCGATTTTCTTAAGGTCGCGCGCGCCAAGGCGAAGATCGTCGGGCTGTCGGATGAAAAGCTGAAACGGCCTTTCAATGTCGGATTCTCAGGCGGCGAAAAGAAGCGGATGGAGATGCTGCAAATGGCGCTCTTCGAACCGCGTTTTGCTATCATGGACGAGACCGATTCCGGGCTCGATATTGATGCGCTGAAAATGGTCGGCGACGTCGTCAACGCCCTGCGCTCGCCGGACCGCGGCTTCCTCGTCATCACGCATTATCAGCGCCTGCTTGACTACATCAAACCGGACCGCGTGCATGTGCTCGCCGGCGGGCGCATCGTGAAATCGGGCGGGCCGGAGCTTGCGCGTGAGCTCGAACAGTCCGGCTACGATCAATTCATCGAGGCGGCGTGACGCAATGAGCCGAACGCTTCTCATCAATCCGACGGCCATGGAGGCGGGACTTCTCGCCGCCGCAAAGGCGCGCGCCCTCGAAGGGGCGCGCGAAGCGGCGTTTGAGGCTTTCGCCAGAACCGGCTTGCCGCACAAGCGGATGGAGGGATGGAAGTGGACGGATCTGCGCGCCGCATTGCGCGATGATATCGCGGCCGCCGAACCTGACAACGACGTGATCGCGCCGTCCGTCTTCGGCGGCGTGAAGCCCTTCGAGATCACGATCATGAACGGCGCCGCGGAATGGAGCGGCGCGCCGCAAGGCGTGAGAATCGCGACGACGCGCGACGCGGCTCTATCGCCTCTCGTCGAACATCACCCTCTGGCAGGTCTCGCGGCCGCGATGGCGGACGAGGCGATTGAAATAAGCATCGCCGAAGGCGCGAAGATCGATCGTCCGATCCTTCTGCGGCGTATCGCCGGGCCGGGCGCCATTCATGCGCGGGCGAGGCTTTCGCTGGGCGCGGGCGCTGCGGCGACCGTGATTGAAAGTTTTGACGGCGTCGGGCGTTATTTCTCGAACAGCTTGACCGAAGCTTCTCTTGGGCCGAGCGCGTCGCTGGCGCGCTTCATCCTGCAGGACGGGTCGGAAGAGGGCGTCGAAACCGCTGTTTTCGCGGCGACGCTCGACGCAGCGTCGTCTTTTTCGCAGGTCGCGCTCTTCCTCGGCGCGAAGGTTGCGCGAATTGAGACGCACATCGCCGCGAAAGGCGAGCGCGCAAAGATCGATCTCAAGTCTGCGAGCGCCTTGAGCGGCGCCCGCCACGCCGATCAGACGAGTCTCATTTTGCATGAGGCCGAAGGCGCGACGACGCGGCAAGCGCATAAGTCGGCTCTGAAAGACCGCGCCAACGGCGTGTTTCAGGGCAAATTCCATGTCGCGCGCGGCGCGCAGAGAACGGACGCGCGCATGAGAGCGAATGCGCTTCTTCTTTCCGACTTCGCCGAAGCCGACCACAAGCCGGAGCTCGAGATCTACGCCGACAATGTCGAATGCGCGCACGGATCGACGGCGGGCGCGCTGGATGAGGACGCGCTCTTTTACATGCGCCAGCGCGGTCTTGATGAAGATCAGGCGCGCGCGCTCCTGATCGAAGCGTTTCTCGGGGAGACTTTTTCGGAAATCGCGCATCCCGGCGTCCAGAATGTCTTTCACTCCCGCCTTGCGCACTGGCTGAAAGGGACGAAATGAACGCGCCCCTGAAGATTCTCGATATAGCGCGGCTGCGCGAGGAGTTTCCGATCCTTGCGCGCGACGCCTATGGCAAACGGCTTGTTTATCTCGACAACGCCGCCTCGGCGCAAAAGCCGCGCGCGGTGATTGACGCGATGACCCAGACGCTGACGCGATCCTACGCAAATGTGCATCGTGGTCTTCATCTGCTTTCAAATGAAGCGACAACGGCGTTTGAGAATGCGCGCAAAACGGCGGCGAGATTTCTGAACGCCGCCTCGCCCAATGAGATCGTTTTCACATCGGGCGGCACCGACGCGGTCAACCTCGTCGCTTACGCGCTTGGCGCAAGCGAAATCGGCGAAGGCGACGAAATCATTCTTTCCTTGATGGAGCATCATTCCAACATCGTGCCATGGCATTTCTTGCGCGAGCGCAAGGGCGCGAAGCTTAAATGGCTCGATATTTCCGACGACGGGGAAATCGATCTCGAGGCGTACCGGTCGCTTTTCACCAAGCGCACGAAGCTGGTCGCGATTTCGCATATGTCGAATGTGCTTGGCGCGCCGACGCCGGCGAAAGCGCTCGCCGATATCGCACACGAACATGGCGCGAAGATCTTGTTCGACGGATGCCAGGCCGCCGTTCACGGCAAGGTCGACGTCCAGGCGATCGGCTGTGATTTTTACGCCGCGACGGGCCACAAGCTCTACGGGCCGACCGGCGTCGGCTTGCTTTACGGACGCGCGGACGTTTTGGACGCCCTGCCGCCATTCCGCGGCGGCGGCGAAATGATCGAAATGGTGACCACTGATTATGTCACCTATAACGATCCGCCGCATCGGTTTGAGGCGGGCACGCCGCCGATCGTCGAGGCGATCGCGCTCGGCGCTGCGCTCGATTGGATGGAGAGGACGGGCCTCGACGCCATCGCCGCGCACGAGGCGGCGTTGCTCGCCCACGCCTTGGATGAGCTCCGCAAGCTGAATTTCGTGAAGGTTTACGGTCAGGCGAAGGTCAAGGCGCCGATCGTCGCTTTCGGCGTAGACGGCGCCCATCCGCACGATGTTGCGGCGATCCTCGACCGGACCGGAGTTGCGGTTCGGGCCGGCCATCATTGCGCGCAGCCCTTGATGAGACGCCTCGGCGTTTCATCGACCGCGCGCGCCTCCTTCGCCGCCTACAACGACCACGACGACGTCGAGGCCTTGATCGCCGGCCTCGTCAAAGCACATGAAATGTTGGGTTAGCCCTATGGATGACGCACGAGACATAATCGATATCGCAGCGGACGCGCCCGCAAGGCCGGCGGTTGAGGCGGGCGCCGGCGTGCCGCGGGCGGATCTGGAGCGGATAACGGCGGATGTCGTCGCCGCGCTCAAGACGGTGTATGATCCGGAAATTCCGGTGGACATATATGAGCTTGGCCTCATTTATCGAGCAGATCTGTCGGATGATCGTGTGCTGACGATCGATATGACATTGACCGCGCCCGGTTGTCCTGTCGCCGGCGAGATGCCGGGCTGGGTTGAAAACGCCCTGAGAGGCGTTGAAGGCGTCAACGATGTGAAGGTGAATATGGTGTTCGATCCGCCCTGGTCGCCGGCGAAGATGTCGGACGAAGCCAAGCTTGAACTCGGATGGTTGTGATATGGCGCGCCCCAAACCGAAAGTCGTAACGCTCACTGACGCCGCCGCTGCGCGGATGCAGCAGATCATGCGCGAGGCGGAGGAAAAATTCGCCGGCGTGCGCATCGGCGTCACAAAGGGCGGCTGCGCCGGCATGGAATATACGATGGAGTACGCGGTCGAACCGGGGCCGCTCGACGAAGTCGTAGAAGAAAACGGCGTCAAACTCTTCATCGACCCGAAGGCGATTTTGTTTCTCATCGGAACGCAGATCGATTTCGTCGTGGAGAAACTGTCGCAGCGGTTCGTTTTCAATAATCCGAACCAGACGGACGCTTGCGGCTGCGGCGAGAGCGTCACAATCGTCCCGGCTGAAATGGAGGCGTGATGGCCGTCTCGGCCGCCTTTCTGGAATTCGCCAAGGAAACGTTCGCGCCTTTCGGGGCAATTGCGGCGCGGCGGATGTTCGGCGGCGCGGGGCTCTATTGTGACGATCTGTTTTTCGCAATCATCGTCGAAGACGCCCTTTATCTAAAAGCCGATGACGCGACGCGCGGCGATTTCGAAGGGGCGGCGTGCGAGCCTTTCACGTATGAGACGAAGAGCGGCGTCAACGCTTCAATAAGCTATTACAGCGCGCCCGACTCGATTTTCGACGACGCGGATTCGCTCAGATACTGGACAACGCTGGCGCTTGACGCGGCGAGCCGCGCTGCGCGTCTCAAAAAGGCGCCGGCGAAGAAACGCGCGAGGAAGAAGGCCCAGCGCTGATGTGGCCGGTGCTGATCCGCGCTTTGATTACGGCGGCGCTCGCCGGCGGCGGCTTAGCGCTCGGACGCCGCGCGCTCAATCGGAAAATCGAAGAGCGCATTCCAAAAGAGATTGAAGCGGCGCGCCGCGTCGCGATCGCCGAACTCGACAAGCAGGCCGACGTCATCATCGGCGAGAGGCTGTTTGCATTTCTTGTTTCGCTGCTCATCAAGGCGGGGCTCGTCGGCGGGGCGTACTGGCTCTATGCGGACGGCGAATTGACGGCGGTCGGCCTCAGGATCGTCGGCGCCGTCCTTATCGTCGCCTTTCTGGCGCGCGATCTTGCAAACACGCTGCCCTATGCCTTGCCGGCTTTGCGGATATTGCGGGGGCACAACTGGAAATTCAAACAAGCGCTTACGGAGTTTGTCGCCGGCGTCGCATTCGAGCGCGCTTACGCTGAGGCGATCAAGGCGACGCAAAGCGGCTCGGTCGGCGCCTGGCTCGCCTTTTCGAGCTACTCCGCCCATAACGTTTCGACCGAGATTGCGGTCGCGGTGGCGGAAGTCGCGCGCAGCGTGACCTTCGCGCTCGTGCGCACGCGTGCGATCCTCGCAGGCGTGACGGCGCTCGCCATGTTCGGCGCCTACTGGTTTTTCTTCGTGATCACGATCGGCGCCGTAGAGCGGGCCGCTTAGGCCGCACCGCGCTTCTTCGCATAAGGGTTGCGCGCGAATTTGTTGAGCTGCGCGAGGGCGTCGGCGAATACAGGTCTTTGTTCAGCCGCGGCGGGCTCGGCGTCGAGCGCCTCCAGACCGGAAGCGAGCACGGTCTCGCCCGCGGGTCCCAGAATGACGAGATGGTCGCGCCCGTCGCAGCGTATGATCGCGGCGCGGCGGCGCGCATCGATTGGCAGGGTCTCGATCAGGGCGAGGCGGCGCCGTTTCAGGGATGCGCCCGCATTCGCAAGACCGGCTCTTTTTGCGACCAGCGCGCATGCGCCGATCATGCCGAGCACGGCGAGGAGAGCGAACGCCATTCGCGTCAGGGCGGGGAAATCCATCGAGACCGGTCCCAAGCAGTACGACGGCGATGCTTAGGCTGTGGCGCTTAACGGGGGGTTAACCATGAGGCGGTCTGCGCCGTAGAGGCCGGCGAGGTCGTCCACTGTCACGAACTCCCCGCCGAGTTCGTCGCGGAAATAGGCGAAGTAGCGCCGCGCGGTTTCGAGCATGGCGGAGACCGACTCGGCGTCGCGCGCATAGGGCGTCGCTCCAGGCGTCATCGATGTCGAATGCAAGCTGAAGGTCAGGACCGGGCCGCCATCCGCGATGAGCCGTCGCGTTAATGCGGCGAGGTCTTCGAATGCGGCGCCTTCGCAGGATAAGCGCATCGGAGCGGTCAGGCCGCGCAGCAGACCGGCGCTTGCGCGGCGGAAGCCGGCCGGCGCTATCGAGGAGGCGAGGAAAAGCCGCCCGCCCCTAAAGGCACGCGCGCCGCTGACCGGCGTTACGGCGACAGAATCCGCATTCGGCGTCTCGATCCGGAAGGGCGCGTTCGACAGGGCGGAAAAGTCCGGGCCGCCCGTCTTTGAAAAATCAAAGGCGGGGCTCGGGCTGAAGTCGAGGTCGACGCCGATTTCGGCGAGCGCCGCGCAGGATAAGGGGTCCGCGCCATAGCGGCCCGCGCGGTGAGCGCGCGCGCGAAAGCCGAAAGCGCGCTCGAAACAGGCGGCGAGTTCGCGAAGTTTCGCCGACTGGACGCTTTCCGGCAGATTGCACTGCCAGGAATAATATGGATGCTCGAATTCGCCGAATGGCGGCGTCGTCCATTGGTGGAGGTGAAGACCGAGATCGGCTTCGCCCTTTCGATGGAGCGCACGGAAATAAAAGGCCGCCTCCGCATGATCGATGACGGGCGCGGTCAGGAAATAGAGCGGCTTCGCGCCGAAAGACCGCGCGAGCCGGTGCAGCCGGTCGATGTCGGAAACCGGCGCGACCGTCCATCCCGACGGATCGGGGCGCGCCCAGTCGAAAATTTCTTCCGTATCCGCTGTGACAAGCAATTTCGGGGAAGACTTCGCCGTCTTGATTGGCGTCGTCGTCAATCGCGCTGCGTGCCGGCGCCTTGCGACGACTTCGTCGAACAGCGCGGCCAGATTGTCGGACGTCTCGTCCCAGGAATAATTTTCCGCAAAACGCCGCGTCGCCGCGCGGAAGGGCGGCGCGGCGAGAAGACGGCGAAGGGCGTCGGCAAGGGAGGCCGCGTCGCGGTCCCTGGCGAGGCGGCCGGCTTCCGGCGCGCATACGATTTCGACTGAACCCCAGACCGGCGTCGCGACGACCGGCGTTCCGCAGGCCATCGCCTCAAGCAAAACGTTCGGCCAGCCTTCGCGTGAGGAGGCGAGCGCGAGCGCGTCGGCGGCGTTGTAGATTTCGACCAGCGCTTCATGCGCGACGGCGCCCAGAAAACGAACGCGCGCCGAAACGCCGACGCGCGCTGCGAGACGTTTCAGGCGGCCTTCTTCTTCGCCGGCGCCGACGATGAGCAAGGTCGCGTTTGGCGTCGCCGCCAGCGCTTCGATGACGAGGTGGTGGCCCTTGCGCTCGATGAGATGGCCGACGCTCGCGATGACCCTGCCGTGCAATCCCATCTTCCGGCGGATCGTCTCGCGGTCCAACGGGCGAAAGCGTTTGAGGTCGACGCCATTGCGAAAGACGCGAATTTTCTCCTTCGGCGCGCCGATCCTGACGAGTTCGGTTTTAAGCGCGTCGGCGACGGCGACGACGCCGTCGGCGGCGAATGTCGTTTCGAGGATCATTCGGCGTTGCCTGGAGAAGGAAGGCAGAAGGCTGACATCGCTGCCGCGCGCCGTCACGACGACAGGCTTGCCGAGTTTTTCGCCGACCCGAAGGGCTGCGACGCAATCGGGATAAAGATAATGCGCGTCTATGACATCGAAGTCCCAACCGCCTTCAATAAGCGAACGCGCTTCGCGTTCAAGGCAGCGTTCGAGCGCGATCGGGGCGTAATTCATGCCGATTTTGGGCGGGATCAGATAGCGGGGATGTGAGACGCTCAAACCGCGCCGCGCCTCCCGGCGGGGCGCGCGGGCGTAGGCGCCGTATCGGCCCGCCCAGCGCGCGGCGAGCGGAAACCACGGAACCGGTGCGACTACTTTCACATCAGCGCCATGACGGGCCGCAAACGCCGCGAGCCGGTTCTCGACGAAAACGCCATGCGTCGGGGCGGCGGCGTTCGGATAGAGGGTGGTGAAAGTCAGCACTCGCATGACGCGCCTGTCGGATCCCGTATCGAGGCGCAACTGTCCGCCGGCCGGCTGACGTTGCGCCCGGGCGATCCTGCGAAGATCGGGCCGAGCGCGCGCGGCCCCGCAAACGCGCCGTCTGCAAACAGGACGAGCGCGCCGGCGCAGCCCGCTGAGGGGGTTTCAAGGCTTCTCGCGCGCCCGCCGCGCGGCGTTAACGACTTGTTAGGCATGCCTTGTGCGGGGCGCAGCGGTGTTTGTCCCGGAACGGAACGCCATGGGCGGCCCCGGCCGGACAGGGTGTCCTCGCTGTCGCGATGGGGAATCGAAAATGAGTTTGCTCGCTGCTGCGGCGGCTCTTTTTGACGCGCTGATGCTCGCGGGCCGGGCGCGGCGCCGCGCTGTCGCCGTTTCGGCGCCTCCGATGCGGCGGGCGGCCCGATGGCCGCGCGCCGATGCGCCGCTTTTGCGGCGGGAGGCGACGGAAGACCGTTTCGACGGGGGCGCGATCGGCCCCGGCGTTTACCGGGACGCTTTCGTCGCGCGGCGGCCTTATGCGGGCAAGCGCGTCCTCGACATCGCCGCCGCGGCGACGTTACTGATCATTTGCGCGCCCTTGATGGCGATCGCGGCTGTCGCGGTTCGACTCGATTCTCCGGGGCCGATCTTTTTTCGGCAAAAGCGTATCGGCTTTCAGGGAAAACCGTTTTACATCCTCAAATTCCGTTCGATGGTCGTTGACGCCGAAAAGAACGGCCCTCAATGGGCGTCGAAAGACGACGGACGCGTCACGCGCGTCGGCCGCATCATGCGCAAATTGCATATCGATGAAATTCCGCAGGCGCTGAATGTCTTGCGCGGCGATATGAGCTTTGTCGGGCCGCGACCGGAACAGCCTGAATTTGTCCGTTTGCTCGAGCGCGAAATCCCCAATTATCATCTCCGCCACATTGTGAAGCCCGGCATAACCGGTTGGGCGCAAATCAAATATGTCTACACAGCCTCGGTGGAGGACGCGCGGATCAAGCAATATTTCGATCTCGATTACGTCAAGAATGTCAGCTTGCGGCGCGATTTGCACATCATGCTTTCGACTGTGCCGGTCGCGTTGTTCGGGCTCGGCAGCCGTTGACCGTGACGCCTATGCGCGTCCGCAGCCGCGCCTTCGTTGCAGCCGCAGTCCGCGCCCCGGACTCACGGTCTCGCATCTGGCTCGCCGCAACGGCGATCATCATCATCGGCGCGGCGGGCGCCTTCATCGCGGCTGAAAGAACGTCGCCGCCGGCGATGACCGCCGAGGAGGCCGGCCGGGCCTATCTTTTCGCCGGGAATTATCAAAGCGCCGTCGCAACCTTGCGCGCAGCCTATCGCGCCCATCCGAGTGAGTCCCTGAAGCTCGATCTTTCGCGCGCGCTCCTCGCGGCGGGCGACTTTGAAAGCGTCATCGGCATGCTCGGGAGCGACGATTCGAGCGCGGCCTCTGACTTGCGCGCGCAGGCCCTGTTCGGCGCCGCGCGATTTGACGACGCCGCCAAAGCCGCAACAGCCTCCTTCGAAAGCGTTTCCGCAGACAGCCGGGCGATGCTGCTTCTGGCGAAGGCGCGATATGCTTTGGGCGACGCTTCCGCCGCCTCGCACTGGCTCGGGAACGCGCTGAGAGCGCGCGGCGAAATGCTCGCAGAGTCATGGTGTTTCCGAGCAAGGCTTGCGCTCGACGCCAACGATCTGCCGACCGCGCGGAGCGCCGCCGAGCGGGCCGCCGAGACCGGCGCGAGTCCGCTGCAGGTCTTTCTGATCCGTGCGGAAATCCTCATGCGGCAAGGGGATTTCGCCGGCGCGCGGGGCGTGCTGGAAAAGCTTGCAAAGCCAGACAAAAGGTCCGCACAGCGCTATGAATTTGCGCGCGAATTTCTCGCCGCCAGAATCGACGCCGCGCGCGGGAGCTATATCGAGGCGGCGCGGCGCATCCGCGCGTCCGGCGCGCTTTACCGGAGCGCGCCGAACGGCTCGGCCATAGCGGGGATGATCGCGGAAGGCGCGGGCGACGCGGCGCAGGCCGAAACGATATTCCGGGCCGGCCTCGACGCCGCGCCGTCCAACCCGGTTCTGCTCGACGCTTTCGCCGCCTTTCTCGTCCGGCAGGGTCGGTCGAATGAGGCGCTCGAGACCGTCGCCCGTCTCGAACGCGTCGCGCCTTATCTCGCGCAAACGCGGCGCGCTGCGATTCTGCTGGAGAACGGCGACCGCGACGCCGCGCTCGCAAGGATCAAATCGGCCGCGGATCTGACGCCGGCGCCGTTCTCCGCGGAAATCGTTTTCGGACCGAAGTCACAGGCGGCGATTGCCGAACAGGCGGCGCTGGGCGCGGCGCGACGCCTGATAAGCGCCGCGCGCACGCTTCTCGACGCGGATGCGGGCGCGCTTCGCGACTCCGCGAAACAGATTGCCGTCGGGCGCGATCCTGTCGCGCTTGAACTCGCAGGCGAGCTTTTGCTCGCCGCGGGCGAGGCCGAAGCAGCCGCGTCGCGTTTCGACGAAGCGTTCGCCATTGCGCCCGATTTTGACGCCGCGCGCATCGGCCGTCTTCGGGCCGATCTCGCCTCGGGCCGGTCGGGCGAGGCTGAAGCGCGGCTCTTCGCAGCCATTGCGCGCGATCCGTCCGATGCGTTTGCGCGTTTGTCATTGGCGCGTCTGCTTCGGTCGAACGGCCGCTTGCTCGAAGCGGCGGCCGTTTTGCGGCCCATGGCGAAGCGGTTGACCGCATCGGCGAAAGATGCCGGGTTCTATGCGAATATTCTCGCCGCGGTCGGCGCGCGCGACCAGCTTTCCGCTTTCGCTGACCTCGCCTTCGCCGCCAAGCAGGGCGCGCCCTATGTCGTCGATCTTTACGAAAAGGCCGGCCGCCTCGACCAAGCGGGTCTTGCGGCGCGCGCGGCGCTTCTCGAAGCGCCCGGCGATGAAGCGCGCGCGCAGCGCTATTTGCGTTTGATGGAGAAAGCCGGGCGCGGCGATGATGCGAGGCTCTTTCTGTCCGCGCTCGCCAAACGGCTCCCGGCGGCGTCGGGCGCGCGCGCCGCGCTCGCCGACGCGGCCGGCGCGCCGGCTCTCCGCGGCGGCGAGGCGGCGAAGGCGGCGGCGACCGCCGGCGCCGGCGATCTTCGGGCGCTCGAGCGCGCCTATCGCGCGGCGCCGACCGATCCGCGGGCGGCGCTGAGGCTCGGCCTGGCGCTCCAGAAAGCGGGACGGGAAGACAAGGCCGCTCGCCTTTTACGGGAAGCCTGTTTCTGGAGCAGCGCCGCCACATGCGCAAAATCGAAGGGGACCGACAGCTAGGCGTTGCGCGGGCTCCCTGCGTCCGCCGTTTTCCAGGAATTGCGCGCCCCGCATGGCAAAGGAATTGCGTAACCGGTACACTTGCAAGGCGATTCGGCGCGCTCAGGCGCGTCCCGACCGAACCGAATTAACGATAAGGATCCGACCTATGTTGATACGCAATGTCGCCGCCGCCGCCGTCGCTTTGCTGTTAGTCGCCGCCTGCGCGTCGACCGATATCGCCAGCAGCGCGTCCTTGGCCGAGGCTTCGCCGCAGACCACGGATACGGCCGCGTCGAAGTCGCCGAGCTATCTGATCGGCCCGATGGACAAACTCGACGTCTTTGTCTGGCGCGCGCCGGAGCTGTCCACCAAGGTGACCGTGCGGCCTGACGGTCGAATCTCGACGCCGCTCGTCAATGACATGGTCGCCGCCGGCAAGACGCCGTCGCAGCTCGCCTCCGATCTGGAGGGGGCCCTGCGAGACTATGTGAAGTCGCCGCAAGTGACGGTCATTGTCGAAGATTTCAACAGCACGTTCGACCAACAGGTGCGCGTGCTGGGCGCGGCGCAAAAACCCGTCGCTATTCCCTATCAGTCCGGCATGACGGTGCTTGACGTGATGGGCGCTGTCGGGGGCCTGACGGAGTTCGCAGCCGGCAACCGCGCCGTTCTCATCCGCGGCTCGGGCGACGACCGCAAAACCTACCGGCTGAAGCTCAACGACCTTCTGCGCAAGGGGAAGATTTCGGCCAATGTGCCGGTCATGCCCGGCGACGTCATTCTGATACCGGAAAGCGTGCTTTAGGCGCGGCGCGGGTCCGGCGGCGCCGGGCCCGCTCCGGCCTGCGGCCATCACATCGGAGAGTTGCGTAAGTGTTCGATGTTTCCGAGCTGCCAAGGCCAGTCATCCGCTACGGCGTCGGCCTGTGGCGGCGGCGGTGGCTTATTATCGCCAGCGCCTGGGCGGCGGCGCTGATCGGCTGGTTCGGGGTTTGGCTTCTGCCGAACAAATATGAATCGCGCGCGCAGGTTTTCGTCCAGACCGAGTCGATCCTCGATCCGGTCATGAACGGGGTCACCGCCCGTCCCAATTACGAACAGCGCGTCGAGGTCATGCGCCAGCAGCTCCTGACCCGCCCGAATGTCGAAGAAATCATCTATCGCGCCGGGCTCGACAAGACGATCAAGGCGCGATCCGAAATCGAGCGGCGGGTCAAACTCGAGCGCCTGATTGACTGGGTTTCGAAGGAGATCAAGATCGCCAGCCCGCAGAGCCTCTATTTCGTGATCACATACCGTTCGAACGATCCGCGAATGGCGCGAAACGTCGTCGACGCGGTGCTCAACTTGTTGATCGAACAGGACCTCGGCGCGAGCCTGGCGGACAAGGAGGAGGCGCGCCGACTGCTTGACGGCCAGATCAAGCGCCTCGACGCCCAGCTGACGGCGAAAGAAAAAGAGGTCGCTGCGTTCCGGCGCGCCCATGCGGACGAATTGGCGGGGGCGGAGGGCGCGGCCCGCGACAGGGACAGGCTTGAGGCGGAGCTCGCTCGCGTCAATGACGAGCTTACGCAAGCGCAATCCCATGTCGCGACGCTTCAGAACGTTCTTGCCGGAACGCCCCGCACGGCGGCCGGAGGCGAACTCGACCAGCTTAAATTGCAGCTGGCGCAGCTGCAAAGTCAGTATAATGAGAATTATCCCGATATTAAGGCGTTGAAAGCGCGGATCTCGCAGCTTGAGAACGCCGGCGCCGGCGCTTTGCCGAGCAATCCGGACTATATGCGCGCGCGCACCGAACTGCGAGCGGCGCAGGAACGGGTCTCGTCGCTCAAAGAGCGCGCGCAAAAAGCGCGCGCAGAACTCGACGCGCTGGCGGCGACCGCCGGCGAGGCGCCGGCTGTCGAGGCGGAATTGCAGCGTATCGTCCGGGACTACGATCAAATGCAGAAGAGCTATGATGAGCTTCTTCAAAGGCGCGAGCGTCTGGCGCTGACAACGAGCCTCGGCGCCGGCGGCAGAGGCGTCGAATATCAGGTGTTCGAACGGCCCCAGGCGGCGCTGACGCCGGCATGGCCGCCGCGCCTGTGGCTGATCCTGGGCGTTCTCGTCACGGCCTTCGGCGCCGGCGGCGCGCTGGCCTTTCTCGTGACTTATCTCGACCGGACCTTCACGCAGACGGGCGATCTTCGCGACGCCTTCGGCCTGCCTGTGCTCGGATCGATCAGCGCGGCGCCGTCTGTTTTTTCGCGGCGGATTCGGAAGCTCGACGCGATCAGATTGGCGGGCGCCTGTGCGGCGCTGGCGCTGTTGGCCGGACTCTACGCTTACGTCGCCGTGCTTCGCCTTCCGGCGAACGCGACAGAGTCGATTGCGAATGTCGGCTCCGGCCAGACGGGAGGGGAGGCCGCGCCATGGGGTTGATCGAAAGGGCGGGCGCCGTTCTTGAGCCCGAAAGCGACGGGCCGAACGCCGCGGCCAATGATTTGGCGATTGTCCGGCCGGAGGCGTTCGATATCGACTTCGGCGCGCTGGCTGCGCATGGCTATTACAATTCGGCCGACCGCTCCTCGCGTCTGTCGCTTGAACTGCGCGCCGCCAAGCGGGCGCTTTTGCGGCGCACGGGCCTTCGCAACGCCGCGGGCGAGCGAAAGCTGGTTCGCAAAGGCGGCCGGCAACGCAATCTTGTGCTCTTCACTTCAGCCCGGCCGGGCGAAGGCAAGACATTTTGCGCGATCAATCTGGCGCTGAGCCTTGCCTGCGAAGACGACGTCGAAGTCCTGCTCGTCGACGCCGACGCGCCGCGGCCGAAAGTTCGCGCACTGTTCGGTCTCGGCGAAAGCAGGGGCCTGTCCGATTGCCTCGCCGACCCCGACCTCGTTCCCGAGGGGCTGTTCCTGAAGGCGAGGCAGGCGCCGCTCTGCGTCTTGCCGGAAGGGCGGGAGACGGGGCGTCCGGCCGAACTCCTCGCCGGACCCGACGCGCAGCGATTCTTCACGGCGTTGTCGACGGCCGCGCCCGGCCGGCTGGTGTTGATCGATGCGCCGCCGATGCTCGCAACCGCCGAAGCGGCGATGCTGGCGCGCCATGTCGACGAGGTCGTTTTCGTGGTCCAGGCGGGGGAGACGCCCGCGGCGGCGGTCGCCAGCGCCCTCGACGAAGTTCTGGAAGCGAATCAGAATGTCAGTCTTCTCCTGAATCGGTGTCTTATTGGGGAGGCGGGATCCTATTACGGGTCTTACGAGGATTATGATCGCAACGCCGCGCCGGCGGGCCTCAGCAAGGGCGCTGGAATTTTGAGGGGTAGCACAGATGGCTGATTTTCGCTCAGGCGGCGCGCGCAGGCGCCAGTGTTTGAGGCAGGCTTTGCTGACGGGCGCGGCGTGCGTTCTGGCGTCCGGAGCCGCCGCTCAGGTGACGAACAATCCGTCCGCGCCTTTGAAGATGAAGACGAACTATTTCGGCTATTCGGCGTCGGTCAGTCCGCGCGTCGCCTATAGCGATAATATCAATCTTGCGCCGAAGGGGCTTGAGCAAAGCTCGGCTTTCCTTTCGAACCTGATTTCAGGAGCGGCGATCTATTCCGGCAAGCGTTTCACCGGCGTTATCAATGGCGATCTCGATCTTTCCTACATCACAAGAACGAATGATTTCGGGGTCAACCAGAATATCGGCGCTGCGAGCACGTTTACGGTCGCGGACAATCTCGCCTATATCGATCTCGACGGCTCGACTTCGCGTCAGCTTCTCGGCGAGAACGCCCGCTTCTCGACAAATGTGAACGCCGCGCGAAGCCAGCGCGCCAATGTGCACACCTATTCGGTCAGTCCGTATCTGTTTCACCAGTTCGCCGACGAGTCATCGGCGCAATTGCGATATCGTCTGTCCCAGGTTTTCGTGGGCGACAAGAACGCCAATGCGAATCCGTTCGGCCGCAATTATCTGAACGATACGACGACGCAGGAAGCAAGCGCCGTCTATGACACCGGCCACGCCTTTGAGCGGCTCCATGTGACGGCGACCGCCTATGCGAACCGCACGATCGAGCAAGGGTCTGTCGTCTTCCCGCGTTCGCAATACGATCAGGGCACCGCGATGGCCGAAATCCAGTACGCCCTGACGAGCCAGTTCGCGCTGGCGGGCGCTGTGGGCTATGACGACATCAACACCAAAGTCACGCCGTCTTTCTTCAACGACAACATGCTTTCGGGTCTGTTCTGGCGCGCGGGCTTCGTGGCGCAGCCAGGACGGCGCACTTACCTGCGCGCCGAATACGGTCGCCGCTATGACAAGGATTTCATAGACGCGACTCTCTCCTATCAATTCACAAACCGCGTGCGGTTCACGGCGGGCGCCAACCAGACTTTCCAGACGCGCGCCCAGACAATCAGCGCCGATTACCTGACCCAGGAGAGGTCGCTGCTTCAGTTCGTCGACCAGCTCCGTCAGGGCGCGGAGCTTTCGGCCGACCAGATCGTGGCCCGGGCGAACCGTTTTTCCTATTCTTCGCTCAATTACCACACGTCCGGTCTCGGCCTTTCGAAGAATGCGCATGCGTCGCTCCAGGCCGCATTCAGCCGCACAGACCTCGAATTGTCGAGCTTCTATCAGGATACGGATTTCGGGTATCGGGAGGACAAGTCGATCGCCGCTACGCTGAATGCGCGCCGCGATCTGTCGAGGCGGCTTTCCGCTTACGCCGGCGTGTTTTATCGCCATACCGAGACCGCCTTCGACTCTGCGACCTGTCTCGCCTCGCCCTATCTCTTCGGATTCGACGTCAATGCGCCGCTTTTCAACCCGGTGACGGCCTGTCTGAGTTTCGCAGCCCAGAACGGCAAGACCAATACGGCTGGCGGCAAAATCGGCGCAGCTTATCGCATCTACAAGAATCTTTCCGCCTTTGCGGAATATGCGCACACGAAGCGATGGGCGCAAAACGCGCTGCTTGAATACGTTGAAAACAACGGCGTCGCGGGCGTGACCGTGGACTTCTGACGATGTATGAAGAGTTCTTCCGTTTCAACGCCGCGCCTTTCCGGCTGAATCCGGATCCGAAATTCTTTTTCGGAAGCCGCAGCCACAACAAGGCGATGGCGTATCTGCATTACGGTCTGAGGCAGGCGGAAGGATTCATTGTCATCACCGGCGAAATCGGCGCCGGCAAGTCGATCCTGATCGGCCATCTGATCGATCAGCTTGACCGCTCCAATGTCGTCGCGGCGCACCTTCTCACGGCGAATCTCGAGCCGTCCGCTCTGCTCTCGCATGTTTTGTCCGCCTTCCGGATCGAGCCGTCAGGACAGGGAAAGAGCGCGGAGATCGAAGCCTTCGAGGACTTTCTGTTCGACCAGATGAATCGCGGCCGGCGCGTCTTGCTCATCGTCGACGAAGCGCAAAACCTTCCCGTGAAGACGATCGAAGAGCTGCGCATGCTGTCGAATATGGATTATGACGGCACGCCGCTGTTTCAGGTGTTTCTCGTCGGACAGCCGGAATTCCGCGATATTCTCGCCAAGCCCGACATGGAGCAACTGCGTCAGCGGGTGATCGCGAGCTACCATCTTGAGCCCCTGGGGCTTGAAGAGACGACCGACTATATCCGTCATCGGCTGACGCTTGTCGGCTGGAACAATGATCCGGTCATTTCCGACGACGCCTTCGCGGCGATTTTCCGCGCGACGGGCGGCGTGCCGCGTAAAATCAACAAGCTGTGCAATCGCATCCTTCTCTACTGCGCGATCGAGAAGCTGCATGCGATCGATGTCCGCGTAGTGGAGACGGTCGAAAGCGATTTGAAATCAGAGACTCTCGAACGCGCGGAAGACCGGGAGAGTCTGGAATCGCAGCGGGAGCCCAAGACCGAAAAGCGTGAGGCCGACGAAAGCGAAGCCGCGCGCGAAGACGTCCAGGCGCTTAGCCGCGCGGCGGGCGGCGAGGGGGCCGGCGCGCGCCGGAGCGCCGGTCCGGGCGCGCGAAAAGCGCCGGCGCCGCAAAAATCGCCGGTCGTCATTCCCTTCGGCGCTGTTCGGAAACCGGGCGGCGATCAGGCGCAAGAGGCGGGCGAGGTCCGCGCAGAAGCGGACGCGGAGAATGCGACGGCGGCCCCGGCCAGCGTATTCGATCGCTTGCGCGCTCAGCGCGCGGCGGAAGAGGCGCTCGCCAATGCGCAGCCCCGCACGCCGGCCACCCTTATTGACGTCGCCAATGCGATCGCGGCCGCTTCCGCCGCGGGCGCGGCGCGCAAGAAGACGGCGGCGGCGGGCGAGGAGACAGGCGCGGCTGCGTCCGACATGGCGGGCAGACATTGGCGCCAGATCGTTGCGAAAGCGATCATTGAGACGCGCGAGGAGCTGAAGGTCGCCCATACAAACGCCGACCGGCTGCGCCGGTCGCTGGAATCGCGGAGAGCGCGCCGCCGGGAGCGATGCGACGCGATTACGGCGGGACTGTCGCGCGCCGAGACTCTGTTGCAGGAGCTCCGCGACAAGACGCGGTGAAAGCGGGCCATGACGGCTTTCATCCCCTATAAAGACGCGCCGGAACTTTCAGGCGACGCAGCGGCGTCCTTCGCCATGTCGGTCGACGTCGAAGATTATTTCCAGGTCTGGGCGTTTTCATCTGTGATCTCCCCGGACAGTTGGGACGGATTTCCCTTGCGGGTCGGCGAATCCACGCAACGCGTTCTGGAGCTGTTCGACAGGCATGGCGCAAAAGGCACTTTCTTTGTTCTGGGCTGGGTCGCCGAACGCGCGCCCTGGCTCGTTCGCGAGATCGCATCGCGCGGGCATGAAGTCGCGAGCCATGGCTACGGCCACGCCAAGGTGTTCGATCAGTCGCCGGGCGCCTTCCGGGAGGACGCACGGCGCGCCAAAGCGCTGCTGGAAGATCTTTCCGGCGCGCCGGTGATCGGCTATCGCGCGCCTGGGTTTTCGATCGACCGGCGCTCGCCCTGGGCGTATGAAATACTGGCTTCGCTCGGCTATCTCTATTCCTCAAGCGCCCATCCGATCGCGCATGACCACTATGGCGATCCGCGCGGCCCGCGCGCGCCGCATTTTCCGATCAAGGGAGCGGGCTTTATCGAGGCGCCGGTCGCCACCTGCGAGTTCTTCGGGCGGCGGGTGAGCTGCGCCGGGGGCGGATGGTTTCGCGCGGCGCCTTATCGGGCGAGCCGGGCGCTCCTCACCCGCGCGACGCGCGATCTCGGCGGGCCGGCGATTTTCTATTTCCATCCCTGGGAGATCGACCCCGCGCAGCCGCGCATCCGGTCGGCCCCGCTGAAGTCGCGCATGCGGCACTATTTCAATCTTGCGGGCGCGGAGCGGAAACTGGAGCGGCTGCTTGAAGACTTTGTTTGGGGGCGGATTGATCGGGCGCTCGCGACAGGCGCCCTCCGGGCGGCCGCATGAGCGGCGGCGGCTTGCATCTCGTCCGGGCGGGCGAGGAGGCCGCCGCCGACTGGGACGCCTATGTCGGGCGCGCGCCGGCCGCAACCTTCTTTCATCTCTTCGGCTGGCGGCGCGTGATCGAGAAATGCTACGGCTACAGGGGCTGCTATCTCGCGGCGATGCGCGGCGGCGAAATCGCGGGCGTTCTGCCGCTGATCGACGTGAGGAGCCCGCTGCTCGGGCGCAACCTCATTTCCACCGCGTTCACGGTGGGGGGCGGCGTTCTCGCGGATGATCCCGCGACAGCGCTTTTCCTCGCGCAGGCCGCGCTTGAAGAAGGACGGCGCTGCGGCGCCGGTTATGTCGAGCTGCGTTCGGCGCGCGCAGCGATCGAGGGCTGGGCGGTCAAGGATAGCGTCTACGCGACATTCGAGCGGCCCCTCGCGGTCGGGGAGGACGCCGAGTTCGCCGCCATTCCGCGGCGCCGGCGCGCGGAATTGCGGAAAGCGCTCGCCGCCTTGTCCGGCGGCGATCTTGCGGTCGACCGTCGCGGCGATGTCGATGTTTTCTACGACCTTTACGCTTGCGCGCTGCGCGAGCATGGCACGCCGGTTTTTCCGCGAAAATTCGCGCGCGCTCTGGCGGACGAATTTCCCGACCGCGCCGACATTCTTGTCATTCGCACGCCGGATGCGCCGGTGCTCGCCTTGTTGTCTTTCACCTTTCGCGACCGGGTGATGCCCTATTATTTCGGCGCGACGCGCCAAGCGCGCGGGAGTCGCGCTTTCGACCTCGCGATCTGGCTCAAAATGCGCGACGGTCATGCGCAGGGCCTCAAGACCTTCGATTTCGGCCGCAGCAAATACGGAACCGGCTCTTTCGATTACAAATGTCACTGGGGATTCGAGCCGAAGCCGCTCGAATATCAATATGCGCTCTTGGGCGCGCGCGCGAGCCCGAACGTTAATCCGCAGAATCCGAAATTCGCGCTCGCTTCGGCCGCGTGGCGGCGGCTGCCGCTGGCGGTCGCCAACGCCGCCGGCCCCATGCTGGCGCGCCATCTTGCATGAGCGCCCAGCGGGAAATTCTCTTTCTGGCGCATCGGATTCCGTATCCGCCGGACAAGGGCGACAAGATCCGCTCCTGGAGGCTTGTCGAGCATCTTGCGCAGCGTTTTCGCGTGCATCTCGCCGCCTTTGTCGACGACCCGGCCGATCTGGCGCATGAAGCGCATCTGCAAAAGGTTTGCGAGACGGTTCGACTCGTTCCGCTGAAAAAAATCGCCGCCCGCGTCGGAGCCGGGCTTTCCTTGCTGGGCGCAGAGCCCTTCAGCTTCGGCTATTATCGCGACGTGCGAATGGCGAGGCATGTGCGCGAAATGAGGCGGCGGACTCTCGCGGCGGAATTCGCCTTTTCCTCTTCGGTCGCGCCCTATATCGCCGCGCCCGCCGGCGGCCGGCCCCGTTTCGTCGATCTTTGCGACGCCGACTCGGAGAAATGGCGCGCATATTCCCTGAACGGAACAAATCCGCTTTCGCGCCGGCTCTATGCGCGCGAAGCCGATCGGCTCGCGCGGGCGGAGACGGATATCCTCAATTGGGCCGAGGCGACTTTCGCTGTCAGCGAGGCCGAGGCGGCGATTCTCAACGCCAGGCCGGGGATCGAGCGCGCCGCGCGCGTTTTGCGCAATGGCGTCGACGCCGCCTACTTTGCGCCGGCGGCCGCGCCGCTCGCCGACGGTTGCGCCGCGGATGTCGTGTTCGTCGGCGCGATGGATTATGCGGCCAATGTCGACGCCGTGCTTTGGTTCGTTCGCGCTGTCTGGCCCGGCGTGCGGGAGCGCCTCCCGTCCGCGCGATTTGCGATTGTCGGGTCCAATCCGGCGGCCCCGGTTCGCGCGCTGGATGGAATTGCGGGCGTTTGCGTAACGGGCCGCGTCGACGACGTGCGGCCCTATCTTCAGCAGGCGCGTGTCGTCGCGGCGCCGCTGCGCGTCGCCCGGGGCGTTCAGAACAAGGTTCTCGAGGCGATGGCGACGGCCCGTCCGATCGTGGCGACATCGGCGGCGAACGCCGGCGTCGGCGCCGTCGACGGACGCGAGATCATCATCCGCGACGACCCGGCCGAATTTGCGCAAGAGGTCTGCCGGCTGATCGCCGAGCCCGCCGCGGGCCAGACGCTCGGCGCGGCGGCGCGCGCGCGCATCCTGCGGGACTTCGAATGGTCCGCCCAGCTTGCCGTTCTCGACCGGACGCTGGAGGCGTTCGGCGTTCTCTAGCCGACCGCGCCGTTCTTGCCTGCGCCTGCAATTCGGTCGCGGGTTTTCGCAGGGCCGCGCTCCCTTCGAGAACGCGCGGCCCGGGATTCCGGTTTGGTTATGGCGTTTTCTGCGAATTCGCCGGCCAGCCTTGGAATTTTCGGTCGCTTGGCATTAACAGGGTGAAAGGTTAAGGTGAGCGCCGTCAGTCGAGGGGTAAACGGGGAGCGGTCATGATCCGAATTCTTCTTCCTTTGGCGGTGATCGCTGCGATCCTGTTCGCGCCGATATACGGCGCGCAACAGAAGGTCGCAGGCATCGACAAGGATGTCAGCGTAACGGGCCTGGACTACGTTAAGGACACGCTGAACTGCTGGAAGAACGGCAATTTTTCGCTCAAGGGCGACTGCGAGCCGCAGGGCAAACTCAAGGGCAAGGCGATTTTCGCCGCGCTCTTCGTGTCCGGCGTCGCGGCGGCGCTCGGGGTGCTCGGCATGCTGCCTTTCATCGGCAGGCTTGTCAGCTTCATCACGACTCTCGCAGGGATCGTCGTCGTCGCCGCAGTGGGCTATTTCATATTGACGACCATAGGCGGATCAAAGCACGATTCCGCCGATGCGGTGCAATGGGGCGCCTATCTCGCCGGAGGCGGCGGCCTGTTGACTTTGATTTCCGGACTGCACGGCGTGCGGGGCGGAAGATAAAAGGTTTCCATTGGGAGGAAACGGAAACGCGCTCCCCGGGGGAGCGCGTTTTTCTTATGGCCATTTCGCTTCGGGCGGCATCGACGAAAGGATGGCGTCGACATTGCCGCCGGTTTTCAGCCCGAATTGCGTGCCGCGGTCGTAGAGCAGATTGAACTCGGCGTAGCGTCCCCGGCGGATCAATTGCTCTTCGCGGTCTTCGGGCGTCCAGGGCGTATTCATGCGCTCGCCGACAAGACGCGGATAAATGTCGAGAAACGCTTCGCCGACCTCGCGCGTGAAGGCGAAATCCGCGCTCCAGTCGCCTGTATCGTGCCGGTCGAAAAATATGCCGCCGACGCCGCGCGGCTCCTTGCGATGCGGCAGATAGAAATAGTCGTCGCACCATTTTTTGTAGCGCGGATAATAATTCGCATCATGTCGGTCGCACGCCGCCTGCATCGCCGCATGAAAGGCGAGCGTGTCGGGATGGCGATCATCGCGATAGCGATCGAGCATGGGATTGAGATCGCCGCCGCCGCCGAACCAGGTCTTCGTCGTCGCGATCATGCGCGTATTCATGTGCGCGGCGGGCGCATGCGGATTGCGCGTATGCGCGATGAGCGAGACGCCGGACGCCCAGAAACGCGGATCATGTTCAGCGCCCGGAATCTGTTTGCGGAACTCATCTGAAAATTCGCCATAGACGGTGGAGACGTGGACGCCGACTTTCTCGAAAACGCGCCCGCGCATGATCGCCATCACGCCGCCGCCTTCATCGGCGCCGGCCGCCCCGCGCCGCCACGGTGTGCGTTCGAACCGGCCCGCCGGCATATCGGCGTAAAGGGCGCCGGCCGCGTTTTCGAGCGCTTCGAAAGCGGCGCAGAGCCGCGCCTGCAGGGCTTCGAACCAGGCTTTCGCCGCGTCTTTTTTCTCCGCATCCGATTTCATGGCTCACCCGTTTCGGCCGTCTCGCCGGACGTATCCCTCTCGCAGCCGCGCCGGCCGAGATCAAGCGCTCCGCCCCCAGCCGACCTGCCGTCTCGCCTCCGCCAGCGCGACCGCCGCTGCGACCGCGACATTGAGAGAGCGCGCGCCGTCGGCGAGCGGAATGGCGAGGCGCGCGTCGACATTTTCATGGACTTCGGGCGGGACGCCGGCGCTTTCCCGGCCCATCAAGACGGTGTCACTTTCGGCGAACCGGAAGTCCCAGAGGCGTTCATCGCCCTTGGTTGTCAGCAGGACCAGCCGACCGGCCGGCCGCGCCGCCTCGAGGAAACCGGCCCAGCTCGCATGGAGCGCGGGCGGCGCCAGCAGGCGGTAGTCCATGGCCACGCGCCGCACCTCGCGCGAATCGAGCGGGAAGCCGCACGGACCGATCACGTCCAGCCCGGCTCCGAAACAAGCGGCGATTCGCATCACCGCTCCGACATTCTGGGGTATGTCGGGTTGAAAGAGGGCGACTCGCATATGTCTGAAACTCCTCAGCAAATGCCGGGAATCGGCGTTTGCCTTCGCGACTCTAGGCCGCACTCCGTCCGGCGCTGGACATGAGTCATAAGGCGTGCCAGAGACGCCCGGCAAACTGAGGCGTTCTGTTAGGGCAAAAACGGACGGGGCAGGCGATGAGCGCGATGAGCGACTCCCATGATGGAAATATGGCTGGCGGCGAGCCGACGCGGCGCGACTTCATCCATATCTTCAGCGTCGCGATGGCGACGGTCGGTTCGGTGGGGGTCCTGGTGCCGCTGGTGAGCCAGATGAATCCGGACGCGACCGTCCTCGCCCTGTCGACCAAGGAAGTGGACCTGTCGGCGATTCCGGTCGGCCAGGCCGTGAAAGTCGTCTGGCAAGGAAAGCCGGTCTTCATTCGCCACAGAACGAAAGAAGAGATCGCCGAGGCGGAGGCCGTCCCGCTGAGCGCTCTCAAGGATCCGCTCGCCCGGAACGCCAATCTGCCGGCGAAAGCGGACGCCGAAGACAAGAACCGCCGGATCAAGCCCGAATGGCTGCTCGTCGTCGGCATCTGCACGCATCTCGGCTGCGTGCCGCTCGGCACGGCGCAGGGCGAGAACCGCGGCGATTACGACGGATGGTTCTGCCCGTGCCACGGCTCGCAATACGACGTCTCGGGACGCATCCGCAAAGGGCCGGCGCCGGAGAACCTTTTCATCCCGACTTATAAATTTCTCACCGACACGTCGATTCGGATCGGCTAAGGGGCGGGGCCATGCAAGACGACGCAATGCATCACCAATCGACCTACAAGCCGTCGACCGGCTTTGAAAAATGGATGGATCGCCGGCTGCCGATCATCCGTCTCGCTTATGACAGCTTCGTCGATTTTCCGACGCCGAAGAACCTGAATTACTGGTGGACATTCGGCGGCATTCTCGCCGTGTGCCTGATGATCCAGATCATCACGGGCATCGTTCTTGCGATGCACTACACGCCGCAGAAAGATCTCGCTTTCGACAGCCTCGAATACATCATGCGCGACGTCCACTATGGCTGGCTGTTGCGTTATGTGCACGCCAACTGCGCTTCGATGTTCTTTTTCGCTGTCTATATCCACATGTTCCGCGGTCTCTATTACGGCTCTTACAAGGAGCCGCGCGAAATGTTGTGGATCCTCGGCGTCGTCATCTATTTGCTGATGATGGCCACCGCGTTCATGGGTTATGTGCTTCCCTGGGGCCAGATGTCCTATTGGGCCGCGCAGGTGATCACCAATCTCTTCAGCGCGATCCCGGTCGTCGGCGAAAGCATCCGCACCTGGCTGATCGGCGGGTTCTCGATCGACAATCCGACCCTGAACCGCTTCTTCTCGCTGCATTACCTCTTGCCGTTCGCGATCGCCGGCGTCGTCGTTCTTCACATCTGGGCGCTGCACATTCCCGGCAACAACAATCCGACGGGCGTCGAGGTCAAGACGAAGAAGGACACGGTTCCGTTCCATCCCTACTACACAGTCAAGGATGGTTTCGCGATCGTCGTGTTCCTGACGCTCATGGCCGCCTTCGTCTTCTTCGCGCCGAATGCGATGGGCCATCCCGACAACTACATTCCGGCCAACCCGCTCTCGACGCCGCCGGAGATCGTGCCCGAATGGTATTTCCTGCCGTTCTACGCGATGCTGCGCGCGATCAACTTCAATTTCCTCTTCATTTCGTCGAAGCTGGGCGGCGTGATCGTTCTGTTCTCTGCGATCGCCGTGCTTTTCGTGCTGCCGTGGCTCGACACGTCGAAAGTCCGGTCGATGCGCTATCGCCCGGCCGCGCAGCTCTGGTTCGTGCTGTTCGTGGCCGACTGCATTCTGCTCGGCTATCTCGGCCAGAAGCCGGCCGAGGGCGTTTACGTCGCCATGGCTCAGGCGGCGACGGCGTATTACTTTGCTTTCTTCCTGATAATTCTGCCGCTGCTCGGCATTCTCGAAAAGCCGCGGCCCTTGCCGAAATCGATTTCGGAATCGGTGCTGAAGCCTTCGACGTCTGAGACGCCGATCGGCGCTCAGGGGCAGGCTGCGGAATGACCAGCGAAATGAGGGGCGAGTCCATGATCCGAGCATTGCTTAAAACGCTTCTCACGGTCGCCGCCGTCGCCTGCGCCGTCTCGGCCGGCGCGTGGGCGAAGGACAATCATCTTCCCTACAAGAAGCAGCACTGGGAGTTCGAAGGCGTTTTCGGGAAATACGACAAAGACGCGTTGCAGCGGGGCTTTCAGGTTTACGAGACCGTTTGCTCGAACTGCCACGGCGTCGATCATCTCTATTTCCGCAATCTCGGCCAGAAGGGCGGACCGTTCTATCTGCCGGTTTGCCCGGAAGGCGTGCCGGAATCCGTCAAATGTTCGAACCCGAACCAGAACCCGATCGTCAAGGCGATCGCGAAAAACTACAAATTCAAGGTGACGGACGGTCCGGACGACACTGGCGACATGTTCCAGAGAACGCCCTTGCCGTCCGATCATATCCCCGGGCCTTACGCGAATGAGGCGCAGGCGAAAGCGGCGAATAACGGCGCTTATCCGCCGGACCTTTCGTTGATTATCAAGGCGCGCGAAGACGGCCCGGACTATGTTTACAGCCTGCTGACGGGTTTCGAGCCGCAGCCGGAGATCGTCAACCTCACTGCGAGCCAGCACTATAATCCCTATTTCCGGGGAGACATGTCGCAATTCCTGAAGGACAAGTACAAGACCGCGGAAGGCAAGCCCTTGCCGAGCGTCGAGATTCCTCCGGGCGGAGTTCTTGCGATGCCGCCGCCTTTGACGGACGGGATCGTCGAATACGCCGATCCCGACACGCCCCAGACTGTCGACCAATATGCGCATGACGTGGTCGAATTTCTGAGCTGGGCCTCGGAGCCCACCATGGAGGAGCGCAAGGAGCTCGGCTTCATGACGATCGCCTATCTCCTGATCCTCGCTGCGGCGCTGTATTGGTCGTATCGGGTGGTCTGGTCGAACGTCGAGCACTAGGCGCAGCCCCGCCTTCGCGAAGACTATTGGGAGCCGCGGCCCTTCGGGGCTGCGGTTTTTCTTTGCCCCTCCGGGCGTTATGATGCCGCCGGAAAGAAGGGGAATGACATGGAAGCCGCGATTGCGGTCACGGGCGCGTTCTTGCTCGTGGCGTTCTCAGACGGATTATACGCGCCCGCCGAGGAATGCCGCTTCCTGTCGACGCTCGCCAATGATCCCGCGCTCAAAATGCTCAGGACGGAGGCGCTGCAGGACGCCTATAATATCCTGATGGCGGAAATCGAGGCCGATTACGACCGGGCGGCTGCGCGGATCCTGCAATGCATCGAAGGCGTGAAGGCCGATGACGCGCTGGTGAAGGCGGTCACGCTCGCCGCGCGCGGGGCGACGGTCGCCGACGAGAAGATCGCGCCGCAGGAAGAACTCGCCCTGAAGCGGATCGCCCGGGCGCTCGGCAAGCCCGAAAGCGCGCTTTAGAATCGTTACGCATTAAAGCGAAACATCATCACGTCGCCGTCGCGGACGACATAGTCCTTGCCTTCAAGGCGCATTCTGCCCGCTTCCTTCGCGCCGACCTCGCCGCCATACGAAACGTAATCGTCGAATGAAATCGTTTCGGCGCGGATGAACCCCTTTTCGAAATCGGTGTGGATGACGCCAGCCGCTTGCGGAGCCGTCGCGCCTTTCGAGATCGTCCATGCGCGCGCTTCCTTCGGCCCCGCCGTGAAATAGGTTTGCAGCCCCAAAAGCGCGTAACCCGCGCGGATGAGCTTGTTAAGGCCGGGCTCGGTGAGCCCAAGGCTTTCAAGATATTCAGCCTGCTCCGCATCATCGAGCTGGGCGAGCTCGGCCTCGATCTTCGCCGATATGACGGCGACGCCCGCGCCTTCCTCCTCGGCGCGCGCCTCGACGGCTTTTGAATAGCGATTGCCGCTCGCCGCCGACTCCTCGTCGACATTGGCGACGAACAGCACCGGTTTCGACGTCAGCAATTGCAGGCCTTTCCAGGCCTTCAGGTCTTCTTCGGCGATATCGACGCTTCGCGCAGGCTTGCCGTCGCGCAAGACATCGAGCGCCCTGTCGACGAGCGCGAGAACCGCCTTGGCTTCCTTGTCCTGGCCCTTCGCCTTCTTTTCGAGGCCCGCGCGGCGCTTTTCGAGACTCTCAAGATCGGCGAGCATCAATTCCGTTTCAACGATTTCAAAATCGGCGATCGGATCGACCTTGCCGGCGACATGCGTGACGTCGGGGTCTTCAAAGCACCGCAAGACGTAGATGACGGCGTCGACCTCGCGGATATTGGCGAGGAACTGGTTGCCGAGGCCCTCGCCCTTGGAGGCGCCTTTGACAAGGCCGGCGATGTCGACGAATTGCATCCGCGCCGGGATGATCTCCTTCGACCCGGCGATTTCGGCGAGCTTCAAAAGCCGCGGTTCGGGAACGGCGACGTCGCCGACATTGGGCTCAATCGTGCAAAAGGGATAATTCGCCGCCTGGGCCGCGGCCGTGCGCGTCAACGCATTGAACAGCGTCGATTTGCCGACATTCGGCAATCCGACAATGCCGCATTTGAACCCCATTGCATCTCTCTCTGTTATTCGCTCGAACCGGCGCGCGCGCCCGCTTCCATTGCCGGCGTTCTATCGTCGCCGGCGCGATCCCGCCAGCGGTGCCAGAAGGTGAAATAAGCGAGCGTCGCAAAGACCAGGCCCATGCCGAGCCAGGACATGAAGCGGATGACTTCGTCGAGAAAAGCGCGGTCGGCCGGACCATGATGCACGGCCGCCGCGCCGACTGCGGAGAGCGGCTGGCGCGCCGACAGCTCGACGAGCGCTTCTTGCAACGCGGCCGCATGCGTGAAGCAATTAGCTGCGAAAGCGGCGAGGAAAAGCAGCGTCAGCGAGAAGAAGACGAAGGCGACCAGCCTGAAGCCGAGCGGGGCGCGATGGAGGAAATAGAACAGCGCGACGATGTAGGCGGACACGATCGAGAAGAAGACGGATATGCCGGCGAGGGTCAGATCCATCATCATCACAATTTGCTCGGTAATATCAGCTTCGCCCATGGCCGCCGCTCCAACCCCTGTTCAATTTTTCTCGCCGTCGCCGCTGAGGCCGCGCAGGAAATCCGCGAGGGGACCTTCGGCGGAGGGGCGCTCTGGGGTCGCGGAGCCTTGCGGCGTGCGGTCCTGGCGATCCGTTTTGTCCTTCTGCGCCGGCCGCTCTTTGCTCCGCGGTCCTTGCAGCCGCAGCGCGAGCGCGCTGGTGAATTTCGCATCGCCCTCGACGAGCGCCGGCGCGCTCGCCGCCATGGCGGCCAGAAGCGGCGTCAGCCAGTCTTCGTCGGCCTTCGCGAAATCCCCCAAAACGTGGCCCGTGACGCGCGTCTTGTCGCCCGGGTGGCCGATGCCGATCCGCACCCGCCGGAAGTCAGGTCCGATATGCGCGGCGATCGATCGCAAACCGTTATGGCCGGCGACGCCGCCGCCCAGTTTCGCCTTCACCTTGCCGGGGGCGAGATCGAGTTCGTCGTGAAAGACGATGATGTTTTCAGGCGGGACTTTGTAAAAGCGCGCGGCTTCGCCGACCGACAGGCCGGAATCGTTCATGTAGGTCTGCGGTTTCAAGATGACCGTCTTGCGGCCTGAAAGCGCGCCCTCGCGCAACTCCGCGTGAAACTTGCGCCGCGCCGGACCGAAACCTTGCGCTTCTGCGAGCGCATCGACGGCCATGAATCCGACATTGTGCCGGTGGCGCGCATATTTCGAGCCCGGATTGCCGAGCCCGACAAGAATGAGCATGTCGGTAGCCATCGCGCCGACCTTTTTGCTGTGGCGCGGTGAAAGGCGAGGGGATTACTCCTCCTTCGCGCCTTCTTCCGTTCCCTCGGCCGCCGGCGTCGCTTCTTCTTCGGCCGCCGCTTCTCCGGCCTCCTCGCTGCGGAGCGCGGACGGCGCCGCGATCGTCGCGACCGTGAAGTCGCGGTCGGTGATGGTCGGCGTCACGCCTTCCGGCAGCTTGATCGACGAGATGTGGACCGCGTCGCCGATATCGAGGCCCGTCACATCCGCCTCGAAATATTCCGGAATGGCGGTCGCCGGCGCGTAAACCTCGATCGTGTGGCGCACAATGTTCAAAACGCCGCCGCGCTTCAGGCCGGGCGAGGCGTCTTCATTGAGGAAGTGCACCGGGATCTCGACGTCGATCCGCGTCGATTCGTCGACGCGCATCAGGTCGACATGGATCGGGAAATCGCGGACAGGATCGACCTGAACCTCGCGCGCGATCACTGGCTGGAGCTCTTTCTGGCCGGGCACGTCAATCTTGGCGAGATGGGCCCGCATGCGGCCGGCCTGATGGGCCTTGGTCACTTCGTTGACGCGCAGCCGGATCGACACAGGGTCCTTGCCGCCGCCATAGAGGACGCCCGGCACCCAGCCTTCGCGCCGCGCGGCCCGGGCTGCGCCCTTGCCGGCGCGCTCGCGAACCTCGCAGTAGAAAATATCGGTCTCCGCCATGACCTTCGCCTCGCAAAAAGCCCCGCCCGGCCCGCAATTCCGCGGGTGATTACCTGGCGCGGCGATTGAATTCTCGATAGAGCGGGGCTCTATAGAGGAAAGGCGCCGGGTGAGCAAGCGGCGCGCGAGAGGGAGGGGGCATGTTCATCGGCCATTACGGACCGGGCGCGGCCGCCGCGCACCGGCGTTTGAAGCTCTGGCATTGCTTCGTCGCGGTCCAGTTCCTCGATATCCTGTGGGCGCCCTTCGTCCTCGCGGGCGTCGAAAAGGTGCGGGTCGTGCCCGGCTTTACGGAAGCGAGCGCGCTCGACCTTTACCATATGCCCTACACGCACAGCCTGCCTGCGGCGCTGTTCTGGAGCGTTTGCGCGGCTCTTGTTTACCGGGCGGTCCGCAAATCAGCGGGCTGGACGGGCGCCGGCCTGATCGGCGCGTTGGTCTTCTCCCACTGGATCCTCGACTTCGTGGCGCACAAGCCGGATCTCGAGCTGCGGTTCGGCGGGCCGAAGGTCGGTCTCGGGCTGTGGGAGCGTCGCGACCTGTCCATATCGCTTGAGATGGCGATTTACCTCAGCGGGCTCGCCATCTACTGGGCGCGAAGCACGGCGAAAGGCTTCGGCGGCAAGCTGCTTCCTTTCGCGCTTCTTCTGCTCGGCGGCGCCGCCGGCGTCTTCTCCGCTTGGGGCCCGCCGCCCGGCTCGGCCCGGCAGGTCGCGATCATGGCGATCGTCTCTTACGCCGTCTTCGCCGCCTTCGCCGCCCTGCTCGACGCCTCGCGCGAGCCGCGCTGATCAAAAGTCCGGCCAGGCCGAGCGCAAAAAGGCCTCGTAGAGCGCCTTGAGCTTGGGCTCGCCGGCGAGCGCGGCGAGATTGGCCTCGACGCTTGCGCGATCCTTGCGCGCGACGGGCCCCGTCAAGGAGTCGAACGGCCTTTCCGCGAACCGCTCCACAAGGCTGGCGAAATAGTTCGTGAGCATGGGGGCGGGCGCAGGGCCCAGCCGGTCTTCGAACGCTCTCGCCGTCTCATTCCACAGATGCGCCGCGAAGTTGCCGCTGAGGACGGCGAGCGCATGATAAAAGGCGCGGTCCTTCGCAGCGACGACAAATTCTGGATTGTCTGCACCCGGAAGAATTTCGGCGAAGCGCGGCGCATGCTCTTCGCGTGCGATCGCGATCGATTTGAGGGTTGCGATCGGCAATTCGTCCTTCGGAAAAGAATAGAGCGGGTGATAGCCGCGCAGGCCCGGTACGGTCAGGGCGCCTGAGAAGTGGATCGCCGTTTTTCCGGCGAGAAGCGCCCGCCAGTCCTGCGCGAATGTCGCAAGCGCGTCGTCGGGAATCGCCGCGGCGACAAGATCGGCCTTCGCGACGAGCGCTTCGCGCGCTTGCGCGCCGCCGCCCGACTCGGCACGGGTCACAAGCCGCGCCTCGTGACCGAGCGCGCGGGCGTAAGCGGCGAAATTCCGCCCCACGCGGCCTGGGCCGAAAATAACGATGCGTCGTCCGGGCACTCCGCGCGCGCCTAATTCTCTGCGCGCAGAACGAGCGCAGTCGCCATGAAGCCGAGCGCGATGGCGAATGAGGCCAGCATGGCCGGCGCGAAGGCGGTCGAAAATCCGGCTTGTTGGGCGAGCGCGGAGAGTTCGCGCACATAGGGCGAGGAGACTTCAAGGCTTCCGGTGACGGACGCAAATTGCGCGCCCGCGATGACGGCGCCGACCCCGCCCGCGCCTGCGAGCATGGCGAAGCGCGCATTGCGGCGAATTCTGAGGCGCGAAAGCAGCCGTTCCTTGAAGCCGTCCGCCTCAAGCGCGGCGCGCGCGGTCTCGAAGTCGGACTTCAAAAGGCTCTCAATCGGTTCGGACATTGACAGCTCCCTTCGATTCAACAGTCGCGGCCGGGGCGGACGGCGCTTCCAGGTTCAGCGCCTCGCGCAGTTTCTCGCGCGAACGCAGAATATGCGACTTGACCGTGCCGAGGGGAAGCGCCAGGGCGGCGGCCGCTTCGGCATGCGACATTCCGACCGCGTCGCAGAGCAGGATCGCGGCGCGCTCGTCGTCGCCGAGACGCGTCAGCGCGCGGCGAAGGTCGATCGAGGCGTCGTTCGAGGGCGCGACCGTTTCGCCCGGACTTTGCCCGTCTTGAAGCGCGCCGGCCAGGCGATCGCGCGCGCCCGCCTTGCGCGCGGCTTGCAGGAATTCGCGATAGGCGATCGCGTAAAGCCAGCTTCGAAAAGACGATCCGCCCTGAAAGCTCCGCAGGCGCGCATGCGCTTTCATAAACGTCTCCTGCGCGAGATCGTCGGCCAGCCAATCATGCCGTCCGAGCTGGCGCAGGAAGGCGCGCAGGCCCGCCTGATGCCGGCGCACCAGCTCCGTGAACGGCGCATCGTCTTCGCGCGTCTTGGCGAGCGTGACGAGATCGATATCCGTCAGGGCCAAAGCATTCTCCGCTTGGGGCGGCTCGACAGCGCTCAGACAATCGGTTCGCGAGGCGCCAGAAAGTGAAACGCGATATACGAAATGCCGATCAGCCCGGGGAAGGATGCGATTCCGATCATCGGCCGCAGCGCATCCTCATCATCGATCGAAAAGCCGAAGATGATAAAGCCGATCGCAACGGCGATCAGGATAACGCCTTTCCGCAGATCGGCATACGGCCCGATCTTGTCTCGGATGATCGCCTCGACCAGAGCCGCGTCGACCTGGCCGGTCTTTTCGATGGCGACCTTGATCGCGTCATAGACAATCCGCCGCTTTTGATAGCTGAAGAAATAGGCGGCGAAAAAGACGACGACAACGGACGCGAATAACGCGACCGGAACGACGATTTCTACACCCATGGGACTGGTCCTTTCTTTCTCTTCTGGCCGCCCCCAGGCGGCGGGCTCTCGTCCTTGGATGCGGGCCGGCCCCCATTTGGATGCGCAGGCGGCGAAAAAATTCGGGGGCGGGCCGTCCGCCGGCCCGCCCGAACCGAACATCGACATTCCGCGCGACTTTCGCGATGCTTCGTTCGGAGAGGACGACGCCCATAAGCATGGCGAAAACGCTTTATATTTGCATCGGAGCGCAAAAGGCGGGCACGACATGGCTCGCCGACTATATGCGCGCCCGCCCGGACGTGCATATGCCGCCGGTCAAGGAAGTCCATTATTTCGACGCGCGATTCGTCCCCGCTTGGTGCGCGCGTTACGAGGCCGAGATGCTTGCGGAATTTCAGGCAAGCGCCGCGCGCATGACCCTGCAAAATTGCGCAGACCCTGCGCTGCATCAGAAACTCGCAGCGCTGCTCTTGCGGTTGCGCATGATCGGCGATCCGGACGGCTATTTGCGCTTCATGAGCTGGGGCGCGGGCGACCGGCCGGTCCTGTTCGAGGCGACGCCGGATTATTCGATGCTTGACGAGCAGGGCTTTGCGGCGATGCGCTCTGTTCATCCGGATGTGCGGCTGGTGTTCCTGTTGCGCAATCCGGCGGACCGGTTCTGGTCGTCGCTGCGGTTCAATCGCACGCACAATCCGGATTTCGATATGGACGCGATGTTTGACAAGCTGATCGGCCGCGAAGATTTCGTATTGCTCGCTGATTACGGACGCACGATCCGCGCCGCGCGCGCCGCGTTCGGCGCGGACAGACTGCATATCGAATTCTACGAACGATTGTTCACGCAGGACGCCGTCGACCGCATCGCGCGTTTTGCCGGGCTGGCGCCGACTCCGGCGGATTTTTCGATTCGCTCCAACGCCTCCTCCGCGGGCGGCTCCATGCCTCCCGACAGGCGCCGCGCCGCAATCAACGCCTATGCTCATGTTTATCGCGAGATTGAGACGTTGTTCAAAAACGCCTTACCGGAGAATTGGCGCGCTGATATTGCGCTCCTCTGACGTCGATTATTTTCGACGATAGAGAAATTTATACGCCATTGTCCACGTCTTGCCGCCATCTGTCGACATTTCAGACCGGTTCCAGACCGCGCCGTCGCCGGCCGGTTCGATCGTCTGGCGGACAATCATCCGGCCGCCATTCGGCCCGACCTGCTCCGACGTGTACTGAACGCCGCCGTCTTGCGTGGGGCCGCCGACGCTGAGATTGTCCTTGCCGTTGTTGGCGATCCAAAACTGCCGCCACGTTCCGCTCTTGGCGTCATAATGATGAAAGCCTTTGCCGCGATAGATCGTCCCGTTCGCGAGCGGCTTCGAGTCCCAGGTTTCCAGATAGCCGCATCCGTCAAGAATGGAGGAAACGCTCGCCTCCGCCGCGAGAATGTCGGATTCGGCCGTTCCGCCGTTCTGCAATTTCTGCCCGGCGGGGATATAGGCGTTCCATTCGCCAAGCCAGAAATCGAGCGCGTGATGCTCCGCGTCGGCGCAGGGGGGCGGGGGCGCCGGCGGCGCGCCGGAGGCCGCTCCGGCGGCGTGAGGGAGAATGAAAGCGGCGCAGCACGCCGGAAAGGAGGGAAGGCGCAAGGGTCGTCCCGTCGTGGCTCACGCGCCAGGTTAGGCCGGAAGCGGGGACGCGCCCAGCCCGCCCGCCGCGCCGGACGGGCGCTTTGCCGCAGGCGCCGGGCGCAAATGCGCGCGCCCGTTCGCCGGGCGGCGTCCTCTCGCGTCTGGAATCGCTGCCTAAATCCGGTTAGAGAGGCCGCGCCTTTGGCGCGTTTTTCCGCCCGACGACGAAAGAAACCCGATGTCCGACACCCGCATCATCAAGGTCAATGGCCGCGACGTCGAAGTCGCGACGAATCTCACCCTGCTGCAGGCCTGCGAGGCCGCCGGCGAGGAGATTCCGCGTTTTTGCTATCACGAGCGTCTATCGGTCGCCGGGAATTGTCGCATGTGCCTGATCGAAGTGAAGGGCGGTCCTCCGAAGCCCGTCGCCTCCTGCGCGCAGAATGTCCGCGATCTTCGCCCCGGCCCGAACGGCGAACCGCCGGAGCTCTTCACCAATACGCCCATGGTGAAGAAGGCGCGCGAAGGGGTGATGGAGTTCCTGCTCATCAACCATCCGCTTGATTGTCCGATTTGCGATCAGGGCGGGGAGTGCGATCTCCAAGATCAGGCGATGGCCTATGGCCGCGACGGGTCGCGCTATGCCGAAAACAAGCGCGCCGTCGAAAACAAATATATGGGTCCTTTGATCAAGACGATCATGACCCGCTGCATTCAATGCACGCGCTGCGTGCGCTTTGCGACGGAGATTGCGGGCGTCGACGACCTCGGCCTCGTCAATCGCGGCGAGGACGCCGAGATCACCACCTATCTCGAAAAGACGATCGAGAGCGAACTCACCGGCAATCTGATCGATATCTGCCCGGTCGGGGCGCTGACATCGCGGCCTTACGCCTTCGAAGCGCGGCCGTGGGAGCTGACAAAGACTGAAACCATCGACGCGATGGACGCCGTGGGATCGAATATCCGCGTCGATGTGCGAGGACGCGAGGTCCTGCGCATTCTCCCGCGCCTGCATGAAGACGTGAATGAGGAGTGGATCTCGGACAAGACCCGATTTGTCTGGGACGGGCTGCGCCGCCAGCGGCTCGACAAGCCTTATATCCGCGAAAACGGCAGGCTAAGGCCGGCGCGGTGGGACGAAGCGCTGTCGCTCGTCGCCTCCAAGCTCAACGCCGCGCCGTCCGACAGGATCGCGGCGGTGGTCGGGGACCTCGTTCCGACCGAAGCCGTCAAGGCGCTGAAGGATTTGATGAGGGCGATAGGCTCGCCGCATACGGATTGCCGTCAGGACGGCGCTCCGATTGGCGCTGGGCCGCGCGAAAGCTACCTCTTCAACACGGGCATCGCAGGGCTTGAGCGGGCGGACGCGATCCTCCTGATCGGGACGAATCCGCGCCATGAGGCCCCGCTCGTCAATGCGCGCATCCGCAAGGCGTGGCTCGCCAATCTTGATCTCAAGATCGGTCTCATCGGCGAGACGCGAGATCTGACCTATGCTTACGAGCATCTGGGCGAGGGGCCGCAGACGCTCGCCGAACTTGCTGCGGGCAAGGGCGAATTCTTCGAAACGCTGAAAGCGGCCGAACGTCCGGCGATCATCATCGGCATGGGCGCGCTCGCGCGGCCCGACGGGGCGGCCGTGCTCGCCGCCGCCGCGAAACTCGCGCAAGCCGCGGGCGCGGTGAAGGAAGGCTGGAACGGCTTTAACGTGCTCCATCTGGCGGCGGGCCGCGTCGGCGCGCTCGACCTCAAATTTCTGCCCGGAGAGGGCGGGCGCGATTTCGCCGGCATTCTCGACAGCTGCCAGAAGCGCGAAATCGACGTCGTTTATAATCTTGGGGCGGATGAAATTTCCGTCGAGAAATGGGACGGCGCGTTTGTCGTCTATCAGGGCCATCACGGCGACGCCGGCGCGCACGCGGCTGACGTCATTCTGCCCGGCGCGGCCTACACCGAGCAGAATGCGATTTTCGTGAACACCGAAGGCCGCGCGCAGATGGCGCGCCGCGCCTATTTCCCCTTCGGCGAGGCGCGGGAGGACTGGGCGATCATCCGCGCGCTGTCGGAGCGCGTCGGCAAGACGCTGCCCTATGACGATCTTTTCGCCTTGAGGCGGGCGATGATCGCCGATGCGCCCGTCCTCGGCCGTATCGACAAGGGGCCGGAGGCGCCTGCGCTCGATCTTTCGAAGGTCGGCGAACAGGGCCCGCTCGGGACTGCCCCCTTCCGCTCAGCCGTTAAGGACTTCTATTTCACCAATGCGATCGCCCGCGCTTCGAAGACCATGGCCGAATGCTCGGCCGCGATGTCCGGCGCGACAAAAATGGCGGCGGAGTAGGCGGCGCGCTTCGGTCATCCCCGTTTTTGCGGGGACGATCGGCGTTAGAGCGTCGGCGATTAGGCGCAGTAGAAAGAAAGGTCATAGAGAGAGCCATGTCATTCCGGGGCGCTCCTAAGGAGCGAACCCCGAATCCGGAACTGGCGGGCTCGGCGGCGCTGGATTCCGGGTTCCGCGCTGACGCGCGGCCCCGGAATGACTAAGATGGGCGTTTTAGGACGATGCTGATTAATCGCCCGCGGCGCTGGCGCGAGCATGAATGCGCTCATGCTGTGGACTTACGCATCTGCTATTCTCCTCTTACGGCCTTTAGGCCAAGGGAGAGACTCTCATGGACATGCCGAAACCAGGTCCCGCACAAGAGAAGCTGAAAATCTTTGTCGGCGAGTGGCGCGGGAACGAGAAAATGTCGCCGAGCCCCTGGCTGCCGGACGGCGGCGCGCGCGACGCGAAAATTTCGAACAAGCTGGCGCTCGGCGGATTCGCGGTGGTTCAGGACTATGCGCAACTCGACAAAGGCAAGGTCGTCTATCCCGGTCATGCCGTCCTGATGAAGAATCCAGCCGCCGACAATTATCAGATGTACTGGTTCGACATGTTCTGGCCGTCGGTTTTCGAAGGCGTGGCCGACGGCGATAAATGGGTCTTCACCTCGGTCAATCCAGGCGGCCAGCATTCGCGCGCGACCTATGACTTCTCCAGCTCCGGCGCCTATATGTTCAGGATGGAGATGTCGGAGGACGGCAAGTCCTGGAAGACGATGATGGAAGGCAGTTACTCTAAGGCGTGAGCGAACGACCGATCATAACCGGCCCGAACGCCGAACAGGTGTTCTCGCAGGTGCGCGCCAATATCGCCTTCGAGCATATGCTCGTGGCGGTGTTGACGGCTTCTGTCGCCTGCGGCGCGCTGAAGCTTTTCGCAGGTCTCGTCTCCCACGCCCTGCATGGCTGGAGTCTCGGCGGGCTTTTTTCCGCCGCTTACGGAGCATTCGCTTTCGCCTGCATGTCTTTCCTCGTCGGCTTCTTCGCCGCGGTCGTCGCCGGCCTGCCGCTCTTTCTCGCGCTTGAGCGCGCGAAGCTGCGCAAGACCTGGCCCTATGTCGTCGCCGCTTTCTTCATCGAATGCGTCACAGCGCTGATCGCCGCGGGCGGAGCGTTGACCTTCGATGATTTGCTGGCGAACGGGCGGTGGATGATTTTCCTGCCGGGAGTGGCGGCGGCCGTCCTGTTCGGCCGCCGCATGCGGCCCCTCTGGCGCGCCGCCGAGCGGGCCGAAACCGCGCCCGCGCTCTACAGCCTCCGTTAGCGTCCTCCCGTCGAAAGGCCGTCCGTGGGGCCGCCGAATCCACCACTTGCAAATGCGAATGAGTCGCAATATTAACTGCGACTGAAAATTAATCGCAAGGAGGCGGGCATGACATTGAAGGCGTATTCGGCCTTTGCGGCGGCTGCCGCAGCGGCGTTTTCGCCGGCGGCGGCGAGCGCGGACGAGCAGGTGTTCGGCTATGTGCGCGGGGTCGAGACGATCCCTCAGGGCGGCTGGGAATTTTACCAGATCGCGACCTGGCGGGGCGGCAAGGGCGC
Source organism: Alphaproteobacteria bacterium (assembly GCA_016125425.1). Classification (GTDB taxonomy): domain Bacteria; phylum Pseudomonadota; class Alphaproteobacteria; order Caulobacterales; family Parvularculaceae; genus Amphiplicatus. Next base: position 41,550 of record WGLT01000020.1, on the reverse strand, counting down.
CGGGACCTACAACGCCGTCGATACGACGACCGAGATCGAATACGGCGTCACCGACCGGTTCAACGCCTCCTTCGCTCTCAAGACGCTCTCGATCGACACCGAAGGCCTCGTCATCGACGGCTATCTGCCGGGTCCGGAGCATTATGTCCTCAAGCCGTCAGGGATCGAAGCCGAGGCGAAATATAATTTCGTGAAGCCCGCCGTCGCGCCGGTCGGCCTGTCTATGACGTTCAGTTTCGATTACGCTTGGCTCGATCCGCATTCGGGCCGCGACAAGAACACGTTTTCGACCGAAGTCGGGCTTCAACTTCAGAAATATTTCCTCGAGGGCCAGCTGATCGCCGCCGCCAATGCGGCGCTGGAGGCGACCTATGCGGATCGCGCGCCGATCGCCAGTCTGCCGGCGGGCTTCGACTGGCCGACTGATCCCGAGATGGAGATTGAAGTCACCGCCGGCGCCGGATTTTCCTACCGTTTCGCGCCGGGCTGGTTTCTCGGCGCCGAAGGCGTCTTCCAGACGGAATTCGAAACTGAAATCGGCCAGGAGCGCTGGTCGATCTTCGTCGGACCGAGCCTGCATTACGCCGCGAAGAAGTGGTGGGCGACGCTGACCTGGTTTCCCCAGGCGCGCGGCGGCGGCGAGGAGGCTTATCCGGGACAGACAGACCGCCTCCATCTCGTCGAGAAGACGAAACAGGAGGCTCGGCTCAAAGTGGGATTGAATTTCTGATGTTTGACCGGCGAAGGCTTCTGTTTCTTCTCGGCGCCGCGCTGTTTCCGTTTGCGGCGCGCGCCGAGCGCTATGTCGAGCCGGAGGAGGCTGCGCGCCTCATATTTCCGGATGCGAACGAAATTGTTCCGTTCAGCGTGGATCTGAACAAGGCGCAAACGCAGGAGATCAAGCGACGCAGCGGCACGCGAGTCAGAAATTCGCGAATTTCCGGATTCGAGGCGCGCCGCGACGGGCAGGCGGCGGGCTTTGTCTATGTGGACGCCGTCATCGGAAAACACGAATATATCACCTACGCCGCCGGAATCTCCGGCGCCGACAAGGTTGTTGGCGTCGAGATAATCGAATACCGCGAAACCTGGGGATTCGAAATTCGCGATCTGGCGTGGCGCGCGCAATTCCGGGGCAAGTCGCCGGACGATCCCGTCAAACTCGGCAAGGACATCGAGAATATTTCCGGCGCCACTCTTTCCTGCCGCAATGTGACGGACGGCGTGCGCCGTCTTCTGGCGACCCATGTCGTTCTCGGACGCTGAAACGCCGGTCAGGCGCCGCGCGCGGCCCTGCTTCGGAACGCGCCTTGTTCTGACCGCGCGCGGCGCGCCGTGCGAGGCGGCGGACCGCGCCATGCGCCGCGCTTTCGATCTGGCGGCGCGCTTTCATGCGGCGATGAGCCGGCAAGAAGAAACGAGCGATGTGGCGGCGATCGCCCGCCTGCGGCCGGGCGAGCGCGCCATGGTGCGCGTTCAAACGCGCGAAGTTCTGCGCCTCGCCCTCGATATCGCCGAGGACAGCGACGGCGCATTCGATCCCGTCATGCCGGACTCGCACGCGCGCGGCGCGACCTGGCGCGATGTCGTTCTTGAAGCGGATGGCGGAATATCCGTGCGCCGCGCGCTCCGCGTTTCGCTGGACGGCGTCGCCAAGGGATTCGCCGCAGAACGTCTGTGTGCGATCTTGTCGGAGGGCGGCGCGGCTGACGCGATTGTCGACGCCGGCGGCGACCTTGCGCTTTCCTGCCGTGCGACGGAACGGGTGGGATTGCGCGACCCCGCGTGTCCGGGGCGCATGGCGAAAGAAATTGCGCTCGCGCGCGGCGGCGTCGCGAGCTCGGGCGCCTATGGCGGCGTCTCAGAATTGTGGGATCGCGAAGGGCGCCGGGACTGGCCGGGCGCCGTCGCCGTCGTCGCGCCGTCGGCCGCGGTCGCCGACGCGATGACGAAAGTCGCCGCGCGCGATCCGAACGCCCCGGTTCTGGCGCGCTGGAATGCGAAGCCGATCCTGATGCGGAGGGCGAAATGAGCGCCCCTCCGGAAAATGGCGCCCGTATCGGGGCGGCGCATCGGCGCGCCCTCAAGGCGACGGGCGTTCTCCTCGCGCTCACGGGCGGCGTGTGGATGCTCGCGCATTATGCGGGCGTTTTGTCGCCGCAGATCGACGGACCTGCGCTTCGCTCTGTCATGCACGCGGTTCTGATCGGACATGGCGTTATCGCCTATGGCGCGGCGATCCTTTTCGGCACGCTGCTCGCCCGCCACATTCCGGCGGGCCTTCGGCGAAAGAAAAAGCCGTGGTCGGGGATCGCCGGGCTCGCGCTTGCGGCGCTTCTCATCGTCTCGGCGCTTTTGCTCTATTACGCGCCGAACCGGGAGCTGCATGATATGGCGAGCCTCGCCCATCAGGGATTCGGCGTTTTCGCCGCGGCGATCGTGTGGCGGCACGTCGCGGCCCGAAAGCGCCGCCCGGAGCGGCGGCGTCGCTGACAGGGCGCGGTTTTGCGTCGGGACGCGGCCCGGAGTTTTTCCGCAGACGGAGAGAGCCGCGCCGGCGCGCGGGCCGCCGGCCGGACGCGGCCGCCGGCGGGGGGCGGAGCCCGCCCTTTTTCAATCGGCGCGAAACAGTTCGAGACGCGCCGACCCGCCCTCGATTTGCGACAAAGGGCGTTGGGCCATGGCTCGGCGAGTGCTAGTTTGCGACGGCCTTTTGAAGGGAGGGGCGACGATGAAGTTTTTTCTCGGGTTGATCGTGGGCATTGTCGTTGCGCTTTTGGTGGGGCTTGGAGCGATGGCGCTCGCCGTCGGCAATATCGGAGACGCCGCGGCGAAGATCGGCGACTTTCACATCGGCGACCGCGACAAGAGCGCCGACATTTCCAAGACATACGATCTGAAGGATTTCGACAAGATCGACGTCGCAGGGGTTTACGAACTGCATGTGAATGTCGGCGGCGACTACGCGATCGAAATTTCGGGCCCGCAGACGCAAATGGATCGCGTCGAAGTCAGCGTATCAAACGGCGAACTGCGCCTTGACGAACGCCAGCATGAAACGCACTGGCGCAATCATCGGAGCCTGACGGCGACCATCACCGTGCCCGCTCTTTCCGCGGTCGACATTTCCGGCGTCGTCGACGGTGAGATCAAAGGCGTCGCGTCCGACAGTTTCTCTTCCGACATTTCCGGCGTCGGCCATATGGAGATCGACGGAACGTGCGGGCGCCTCAAGGCGGATGTCTCGGGCGTCGGCGAACTCAACGCTGAAGACCTCAAATGCAAGAATGTCGATGTCGAAGTGTCCGGCGTCGGCAAGGCCTCGGTCTATGCGAGCGAGGCGGTCAAGGCCAGCGTCAACGGCATGGGCGAGATCCGCGTTTCCGGCTCGCCCGCTCAAGTTGAAAAGTCGGGCGGCCTGTTTTCGAAGATCCGCGTCGAATAGCCGGACAAGGACGCGCCCGTTCGCGAGGGGCGCCGGGTTTTCCAAAGACGGGGGCCGCGTGCGGGAAAGCGCGCGGCCCCTTTTCTCAATATCGACGGGCGCGTCCTCGCTCCGTCAAGGCCTCGGGGCGCGCATTGCCCCGCAGGAGAATGCGGCTTAAACTGGCGATATGAACAGGGCGGGATTCTTTTTCGGTCTCCTGGCCGTCGCTGTTCTGAGCGTCGCGCCGGCCGGCGTGCTGCCGCACGCATTGGCTCCGCCCTGCGATATGACCGCCGCCGCGAACGCGCATTTCGTCGATGACGGGGCGCCGCCCTCGCCGGTCTGCTCACTCGCCCAATGCCTCTATTACTGCATGGCGATCCCGGTCGCGCCGGCGCCGGTTTCCGCACCGATCGATTCTACGAAAGTCGTCTACGCGATCGCCGCGTTCGAACGCGAAGGACTTGCGATCGGGCCGCCGGTTCCCCCGCCGCGCGTTCGTCTCCTTTAAAGTCACGTTCAATTGACAACAAAGGAGTACGGATATGAGTCGCATTCTTGCGATGACGGTCGTCCTTCTCGGCCTTGGGGCGACGGGCGCTTATGCGGCCGCGCCCGAGACGGTCGGACATGCTGTCGCAGCTTGCTGCGCGTTTATCGCGGCGTGCTGCCCGGGCTGCCCCCTCTGCCCCTAGGGCGGAGGCGCTAGTCTGAACAAAAACGGGGCGCCCGCCTCAAAAGGGGCGGGCGTCCTCCTTCTCGGGGCGCGCGGTTTTTTGCAGGTCGCCCCCCGTGACGATCGCCGCGTTCCGCACTAAGAGGGCGCCCCATGGAGAATATCTGGACTTATCTTTCGACACGGCCGACCGACGCCGGCTGGCTTGGCTGGCTGATCCCGACGGCGCTGCAGACGCTGGCGCTGATGGTCGTGCTTCTGGTGGCGCTCGCTTTCATCCTGCTCTTCGACCGCAAGGTTTGGGCGGCGGTGCAGATGCGCAAGGGCCCGAATGTCGTCGGCCCGTTCGGTCTTCTCCAGTCCTTCGCCGACTTCTTCAAATTCGTCTTCAAGGAGATCGTCATTCCGGCGGGCGCCGACCGGACGATTTTTCTGCTTGCGCCCTTGATCTCTTTCGTCCTCGCCTTTGCGGCCTGGGCGGTGATCCCCGTCGGACCCGGTCTTGTCATCGCCGATATCAATGTCGGCATTCTTTATCTCTTCGCGATCTCCTCGCTCGGCGTTTACGGCATCATCATGGGCGGCTGGGCGTCGAACTCGAAATATCCGTTCCTCGGCTCGCTGCGCTCGGCCGCGCAGATGGTCTCCTACGAAGTCTCGATCGGCTTCGTGATCATTTCAGTGATCTTGCTTGTCGGCTCGGTGAACCTCTCGGATATCGTCAACAGCCAGAACCGCGGGCTCGGCCTTCTCAACTGGAACTTCATTCCGCTGTTCCCGATGTTCGTCGTCTTCTTCATCTCGGCGCTCGCAGAGACGAACCGGCCGCCTTTCGACCTGCCGGAAGCCGAATCCGAACTCGTCGCCGGCTATCAGGTCGAATATTCCTCGACGCCCTATCTTCTCTTCATGATCGGGGAATATCTCAACATCGTGCTGATGTGCTCGATGATGACGATCCTGTTCTTCGGCGGCTGGTATTCGCCGATCGATCTGCCGGTCCTGAACGCGGTTCCGATTCTGTGGTTCGGGTTGAAGGTCGTATTCTTCTTCTTCCTGTTTGCCATGGTGAAGGCGATCGTGCCGCGCTATCGCTATGACCAGTTGATGCGCATCGGCTGGAAGATCTTCCTGCCGCTCTCGCTGTTCTGGGTCGTGCTGGTCGCGGGCGTGCTCGTTGCGTTCCCCGATCTCGCCGCGCATCTTCAAAGCTGGAGGCCCTAAATGGCGCGCCTCGCTCAGGCCGTTCGCGGCTTTCTTCTGACCGATTTTCTCGGTGCCTTCTGGCTCGCGCTCAAATATTATGTCCGGCCGAAGGCGACCGTGAACTATCCGTTTGAAAAGGGACCGCTCTCTCCGCGGTTCCGCGGCGAACATGCGCTGCGTCGCTATCCGAACGGCGAGGAGCGCTGCATCGCCTGCAAACTTTGCGAGGCGATCTGCCCGGCGCAGGCGATCACGATTGAAGCCGAACCCCGCGCGGACGGTTCGCGCCGCACGACGCGCTACGACATCGACATGACGAAATGCATCTATTGCGGCTTCTGTCAGGAAGCGTGCCCGGTTGATGCGATCGTCGAGGGCCCGAATTTCGAATTCGCGACGGAGACGCGCGAAGAACTTTTCTACGACAAGGATCGCCTGCTCGCGAATGGCGACCGCTGGGAGCGCGAGATCGCGCAGAACCTCGAACTCGACGCGCCTTATCGGTAGGCGGCCGGCGCAAGCGGCGCGTCCTCGCGTCAGGGCGCGCGCACAACGCAGGCGTCGTCACAGCCTTTCGGCGATGATCTCCATCACAAGCGGCGTCGTCATGACGGTGTTCGGGTCGGCTTCGGCCTCGGCGAATTCCTTGACGACTTGCTCCGCCCACGCTTCGCTCGCCGCGCCCGATTTCGCAAGCGATCGCGCATGGTTAGGAATGAACGTCGCGGGCCAGCGCCAGACATAATTGTCGGGCCGCACGGCGTGGATGATCGGCCGCGTCTCGCGCAGCCTGAGCCCCGCTTTCGGCAGCATAGGCAGCAGTTGCACGGCGATGTCGGGTTCGCCGCCCGATGCGCGCCACGCCTTGATCGCGGTTTCGACGAATGTGGAGAGCGCCTCGCGACGCGGCGTCCAATTGAGCGTTCCCCAGTCCATATATTCGTGAATGACGATAACGCCGCCTTTACGCAGGGCTTCGGAGAGCTTCCGGAGCACCTCGATCGGATCTGAAAGAAAGGCGAACACCCAGCGGATCCAGATCGCATCCGCTTGCGAGACGGGGATGGCGTCGGTCACGAGATCGATATTGTGCGTTTCAATATTGGCGAGTCCGCGCGCGGCGGCCGCGCGCGACAGGACCCCGATGAAGCGCTCGGACCGTTCGAGCGCGATCACCTTGCCGGCGTCTTCCACAATCTCGGCGAGATCGAGGCTCGCATAACCCGGGCCAGCGCCCGCGTCGATGACGCGGCTTCCCGTCGTGATCCCCGCGCGCCTCCATGCGTCGAGCACATGGGGGCGCCAGACACGGTGCTGAAGGCCGAGCCGGCGCACTTCCGCATCATGGGTTCCAAGATAGTAGTCCCGATCCTGCGTCATATTGGCCTCCTGCGGCGTTCTATTTACCTCCCGCCGTCGGCCCCCCGCCACCCGGAATTTGCGACCGAAAGAATAACCGATCCGAGAGCGGGGGGCGGGAGGATGATTTCGGGCGGAATCGCCGCCTTCCCCGCCTTTGCAATCGCCGCCCAAGCGGTCTAAAAGCGCGCGACTTCTCCGCGCCCCCCGAGTCGTCCGGCCTGGGGCGGCTCCCGACATGAGTTTCGAAGATCCGCCGTTAGACAAACGCTCCCATCCGCATATCAGGCTTTATGACTATCGCCGCCATCGCCTTTTGGGTTTTCGCCATCGCCGCCGTCGCGTCGGGCCTTATGGTGGTCGCCTCGCGCAACCCGGTGCATTCGGTGCTGTTCCTGATCACGGCGTTCATTTCCGCGGCCGGTCTGTTCGTTCTCATGGGGGCCGAATATCTCGCCGTGCTGTTGATCGTCGTTTACGTCGGGGCGGTCGCGGTTCTGTTCCTCTTCGTGGTGATGATGCTCGACGTCGATTTCGTCGAGCTGAAGCAGGGATTCCTGCGTTACCTGCCTCTCGGCGGGGCGCTGGCGGCGGTGGTCGTGGCCGAACTCATCATGGTGGCGGGGGTCTGGACGTTTCCCGACGAAGCGGGCCTTGCGCGCGCGCATCCCGCGCCGACGGCGGCCGAGACGGTCGCGCATGGCGCGCCGAACAATATCGAGGCTTTGGGCCTCATCCTTTACACGGATTATGTTCACTACTTCCAGATCGCCGGCGTCGTCCTGCTGATTGCGATGATCGGGGCGATCATTCTCACTTTCAGAACCCGCGAGGGCGTCAAAAAGCAGGACGCCGCGCGCCAGATCGGCCGCAAGCGCGAAGAGAGCGTCGAGGTCGTTCATGTGAAGACGGGGCAGGGTATCTAATGGGCGATATCGGGCTTGGGCACTATCTCGCCGTCGCGGCGATCCTGTTTGCGATCGGCATGGCGGGGATCTTCCTCAATCGGAAGAACGTCATTGTGATCTTGATGTCGATCGAACTGATGCTCCTCGCGGTGAACATCAATCTCGTCGCCTTTTCGCAATTTCTCGGCGATCTTACGGGACAGGTCTTCGCCTTCATGGTGCTGACCGTGGCCGCGGCCGAGTCTGCGGTGGGGCTCGCCATTCTCGTCGCTTATTTCCGCAATCGCGGCGACATTTCGGTCGCCGACGCCAATCTGATGAAACATTAGGGCGCGTCGATGGAGCCTTTAGTCGTTCTCCTGCCGCTATTCGGCGCGCTTCTCGCGATGCCGGTCGGCCGCATGTGGGGCGCGCGCGCCTCGGAAATCATTACGACCGTGCTTGTCGGCCTGGCGATGATTTACGCCTGGGTGCTGTTTTTCGACGTCGCCATGGGCGCCCAGCATGCGCGAACTATTCCGCTCTTCACCTGGATCGCTTCGGGCGAGATGAGCGCATCGTGGTCCGTGCGTCTCGACACGCTGTCGGCCGTGATGCTCGTCGTCGTGAACTCCGTCTCCTTCCTCGTTCACTGGTATTCGATGGGATATATGAAGGAGTATGGCGAGACGCCGCGCTTCTTCGCTTACCTTTCCCTGTTCACCTTCGCGATGTTGTGTCTCGTCACGTCGGACAACTTCCTGCAACTCTTCTTCGGCTGGGAAGGCGTCGGACTCGCCTCCTATCTCCTGATCGGCTTCTGGTTCAAAAAGAAATCGGCGAATGACGCGGCGATCAAGGCGTTTGTCGTCAATCGCGTCGGCGATTTCGGATTCGCGCTCGGCATTTTCGCGATCCTTTATGTGTTCGGCACGGTAAACTTCAACGACGTGTTTTCGGCGATTGCGGAAAACGCTGTCGTGACGCCTTTTGGCTGGGACGCCGGCGCGCCGGTCAAGGAACTGTCGATCACCTTTCTCGGCCATCAGGTTCACGCGCTGACCGTGATCGGATGTCTGCTCTTCGTCGGCGCCATGGGCAAGTCGGCGCAGTTTCTGCTGCACACCTGGCTGCCCGACGCGATGGAGGGCCCGACGCCGGTCTCCGCGCTCATTCACGCCGCGACCATGGTGACCGCCGGCGTCTTTCTCGTCTGCCGCTGTTCGATCATTTATGAAAACGCCCCGACGGCGGCCGCGCTTGTCACGCTTGTCGGCGCGATCACGGCGTTTTTCGCCGCGAGCGTCGGGCTCCTTCAGGACGACATCAAGAAGATCGTCGCCTATTCGACCTGTTCGCAGCTCGGCTACATGTTCATTGCGGCCGGCGTCGGCGCTTACGGGGCCGCGATGTTCCATCTGTTCACGCACGCCTTCTTCAAAGCGCTGCTCTTCCTCGGTTCGGGCGCCGTGATCATCGGCATGCATCATGAGCAGGACATCAAGAAGATGGGCGGGGTCAAAGATCTGATGCCGTTCACCCATCTCCTGATGGTGATCGGCACGATCTCGATCACCGGCGTCGGCGTTCCGGGTCTGTTGCTTTTCGGGGCGCCGTTCGGCGCCTCCGGATTCGTTTCGAAAGACATGATCATTGAAAGCGCCTTTGCGGCGGCGGGCGTCGGCCGTGCGGTCGCCTGGTTCGCCTATGGGTCGGCGATCGTCGCCGCCGTCTTCACCGCATTCTATTCCTGGCGGCTCATTTTCCTCACATTCTGGGGCAAGTCGCGCGCGCCGGAACATGTGAGGAAGCATCCCCATCACGTGCCGGATTCGATGATGTGGCCGCTCGTTCCGCTTGCGATCGGCGCGCTCGCGGCGGGCATGGTGTTCTACAACCAGTTCGTCGGCGCGAACGCCGCCCATTTCTGGAACGGCGCGCTCTACAATGCGCCGGCGCACGCCGAAGAAGTCGTCGCGGCCGCTCCGGACGGTAACGCGGCGGCGACCGAACACGCCGCGCCGATCGAACACGCCGCCGCGGCCGGAGAACACGAACACGAGCCTTCGCTGATCGTGAAATGGGCGCCGTTCCTTGCGATGCTGATCGGCTTCCTTGCGGCGGCGCTGCATTATCTGCGCGGCGATCCCTTGCGTCGCGGGGCGCTTGCGCCGGGCGGCATGATCTACGCTTTCCTCAAGAACAAATGGTATTTCGACGAGATCTACGACTTCCTGCTCGTCAAGCCTGCGCTCGCATTCGGCCGCTTCCTCTGGGTTGACGGCGATCAGAAGACGATCGACGCCGTCGGGCCGGACGGGCTCGCGGCGACGGTCGCCGCCGGCGCGCGCAAGATCGTCAAGGCGCAGACCGGTTACATTTATCACTACGCCTTTGCGATGCTCGTCGGCATCGCGATCTTCATCACCTATGTGCTGGTGCGGAGCGGGGGCGCCCAATGACCGCTGCGGCGACTGGTTTTTCCTGGCTCAGCGCCATCACGTTCCTGCCGCTGCTCGGCGCGCTGCTGATCGGTCTCGCCCGGCTCGGCGCGAATCCGGACGAGAACGGCGTTCTCGAACCCAAGGAACAGCAGCGCATAGACAATACGGCGCGGCAGGTCGCGCTTTTGTTCACGCTGCTTGTCTTCGGCGTTTCGGTCTGGATTTTCTTCGCCCTTTACGACCCGGCCCAGCCCGGTTTCCAGCTCATCGAGCAGATCGAATGGCTGGGCGGGGGCGTCAGTTACAAGATGGGCGTCGACGGCATTTCGATCCTGTTCGTGCTTTTGACGACATTCGTCATGCCGATCTGCATTCTCGCCTCCTGGAAATCGATCAACAAGCGCGTGGGCGATTACATGATCGCCTTCCTTGTGATGGAGACGCTCATCCTCGGCGTCTTCTGCGCGCTCGACCTCTTCCTGTTCTATTTCTTCTTCGAGGGCAGCCTTATTCCGATGTTCCTCATCATCGGCGTCTGGGGCTCGGCGGGCACGAAAGAGTTTGCAGGCTTTACGATGCCGAGCCGCGTCTACGCCGCGGTGAAGTTCTTCCTCTACACGCTGCTGGGTTCGGTGCTTCTGCTCGTTGCGATGGCCTGGATCTATTTCAAGGCGGGCACGACCGACATCCCGACCTTGCAGCAATTCGCTTTCCCTGCGCACGCGCAAACCTGGCTGTGGCTCGCCTTTTTCGCCTCCTTCGCGGTGAAAGTGCCGATGTGGCCCGTGCACACCTGGCTTCCGGATGCGCACGTCCAGGCGCCCACGGCCGGCTCGGTCGTCCTGGCGTCGATTCTGCTCAAGATGGGCGGCTATGGCTTCCTGCGATTCTCGCTGCCCATGTTCCCGATAGCGAGCGCAGAGTTCGCGCCGCTCATATTCGCGCTGTCGATCATGGCGATCATCTACACCTCGCTCGTCGCGCTCGCGCAGGAGGACATGAAAAAACTGATCGCGTACTCGTCCGTCGCGCATATGGGTCTCGTGACGATGGGTATTTTCACGGCGACGCCGCAGGGCGTCGAGGGCGCGCTGTTCCAAATGCTCAGCCACGGATTTATCTCGGGCGCGCTCTTCCTTTGTGTCGGCGTTCTTTACGACCGCATGCACACACGCGAGATCGCGGCGTTCGGCGGCCTCGTTCACCGCATGCCGTTCTACGCTTTCCTCTTCCTCTTCTTCACCATGGGCAATGTCGGTCTGCCGGGCGTTTCGGGTTTTGTCGGCGAATTCCTGACGCTCGCCGGCGCGTTCAAATACAATACATGGATCGCTTTCTTCGCGACGACGGGCGTGATCCTTTCGGCGGCTTATGCGCTACGGCTGTATCGCAAGGTCATGTATGGAGAGCTTACGAAGACCAATCTGATGGCGATTCCGGATGTCGACCAGCGCGAGCTTGTCATGCTGGGCGTGCTGATGGCCTTCGCTCTCTATCTCGGGGTCAATCCGTCGCCGGCGCTTTCGGTCTTCGCGCCCGCCTCGGATCATCTCATTCAGAACTATAACGCCGCGTTGACGGCCTTCGCCGGGGGCGCGCAATGACCGACATCATGAACGGATTTTCCTACGCAATTCCGGAAGTCATGCTCGCCGTCGGCGCGATGGCGCTGCTGATCGCCGGCGTGTTTTTCGGCGACAAGAGCGCGAAACCGATTTCGCTGGCGGCGGTTCTCCTGCTCGCCGCCGCGCTCCTCGCCGCGCTCTTCATCGAACCGAAGCAAGGGGCGTCGCTTTTCGGCGGAGCTTTCCGCGCCGACGCCTTCGCGACCTTCGCCAAGATTATTATCTACGCCGCCGGGGCCTTCGCGATTTTGATGTCGGACCGTTATCTCGCCGGCGAAAAGCTCGGGCGTTTCGAATATCCCGTGCTGATCGTGCTCGCGACCTTCGGCATGTCGCTGATGGCGTCGGCGAACGATCTCATCTCGCTTTATATGGGCATAGAGACGCACAGTCTCGCGCTCTATATTCTCGCCGCTTTCAACCGAGACAGCCGCCGTTCGACCGAGGCGGGGCTGAAATATTTCGTTCTCGGCGCGCTGTCTTCCGGCATGCTGCTCTACGGCGCGTCGCTGATTTACGGTTTCGCCGGCTCCACCAGTTTCCAGGAGATCGCGCGCGTCGCTTCCGCCAGCGGCGCCGACGCCGGTCTCATCGTCGGGCTCGTCTTCCTGATCTCCGGCCTTGCTTTCAAGGTTTCGGCGGCGCCGTTCCATATGTGGGCGCCGGACGTTTATGAGGGCGCTCCGACGCCGGTGACGGCGTTTTTCGCCTCGGCGCCGAAGATCGCCGGCATGGCGCTGTTCGTGCGCGCCCTTGTCGCGCCCTTCCCGGACATTATCGATCAATGGCGCCCCGTCATCGCGGCGATCGCCATCGCGTCGATGCTTATCGGCGCTTTCTCGGCGATCGCGCAGACCAACATCAAGCGGCTGATGGCCTATTCCTCGATCGGCCATATGGGCTATGCGCTGATCGGTCTCGCCGCCGGCACGAAAGAGGGCGTCTCGGCGGTGCTGATATACATGGCGATCTACGTCGTGATGACGATCGGAACCTTCGCCTGCATCCTGCTGATGCGCCGGCGCGGCGGGCTTACCGAAAATATTTCGGACCTCGCCGGCCTATCGCGCACGAACGGGCCGATGGGCCTTGTGGTGACGATCCTGTTCTTCTCGCTCGCGGGCGTTCCCGTCACCGCCGGCTTTTTCGGAAAATGGTTCGTCTTCGTGGCGGCCGTGAACGCCCACATGGTCTGGCTCGCAGTTGTCGGCGCCGTGATCAGCGTCATCTCGGCCTATTATTATCTGCGCGTCGTCTGGATCATGTGGTTTAACGACCCGGCGCCCGCATTCGAACGCGGCACGGCGCCGGCGCTCGGTTTCACGGCGGCGCTTTGCGCCGTCCTCATCTTTCCGATCCTCGTCATGCCGCCCTTCATCGGCGCGCTGATCGTCGCCGCGCAGAACGCCGCGGCCGCGCTTTTCTAGTCCTTGGCGGCGAAGCTTTCTTCCGGCGCCGGGCTCGTCGCGTACGAGACGCTCGACTCCACCAACGCCGAGGCGCGCCGGCGGGCCGAAGCGGGCGAGCGCGGTCCGTTATGGCTCCTGGCGCTTGAGCAGACCGCCGGCTATGGGCGGCGCGGCGCCGCCTGGTCGCAAAGCCCGGGCGACATCGCCGCGACATTGCTGTTCGCGCCGAATGCGCGGCGGGACGATCTGGGGCAGCTCTCCTTCGTCGCCGCGCTCGCCGTCGCCGAGGCGATCGGCCATTACGCGCCGAGGGCCCGGATCGCGCTCAAATGGCCCAATGACGTGCTGGTTTCGGGCGGCAAGATCGCCGGCATTCTGCTCGAGATGCTTGGCGGTCCGGCCGCGCCGCCGCTGATCGCGCTCGGCGTCGGCGTCAACATCGTCTCGAAGCCGGAGCGCGCCGCGTATCCGACGGCGCGGCTTATCGACATCCTCGACGGGGCGGGCGCCCCCGCGCCGGCCGCCTTCGTCGAAACGCTCGACGGCGCGCTCGCCGGCTGGATCGCGCGCTGGCGCAAAGAGGGCTTCGGGCCCGTGCGCGCCGCCTGGCTCGAAAAGGCGGCGAGACTCGGCGAGAAAATCAGCGTACGGCTGCCGAATGAGACCGTCGAAGGGGTGTTCCGGGACCTCGATCTCGCCGGGGCGCTTGTTCTAGACTGCGAAAGCGGGCGCCGGCTGATCTCAGCGGGCGCAGTACTTCCCGCAGCTTCGCCCCGGTCTGGAGCCTGATTTCATGCTTCTTGCGATCGACGTCGGCAACACCAATTCGGTCATCGCCCTTTATGACGGCGATCGGGCGCTTGCGACGTGGCGCACCTCGACGTCAAGCTCGCGCACCGCGGACGAATACGCCGTCTGGCTCTCGCAACTGATGGCGATGGCGAATTACAAGCTTTCGGACATCACCGATTGCGTCATCTCCAGCGTCGTGCCGCAATCGCTGTTTCACGTGCGCAATCTCTCGCGGCGTTATTTCAATCGCGAGCCCTTCGTGGTCTCGGCGGACACCATCCCCGGCGTCGACGTGCGGATCGCAAAGCCGTCGGAGGCCGGGGCGGACCGCCTCGTCAACGCGGTGGGCGCTTTCGTCGCCTATGGCGGACCGCTGATCGTCGTCGATTCGGGCACGGCGACGAATTTCGACATCGTCGCGGCGGACGGCGCATTCGAAGGCGGCGTCATCGCGCCCGGAATCAATCTGTCGATGCAGGCTTTGCACGACGCAGCCGCGCAATTGCCGCGCGTTGCGATCCAGAAACCGCCGCAGGTGATCGGCAAGGACACGGTCGGCGCGATGCAGTCCGGGGTTTTCTGGGGCTATGTCAGCCTCATCGAAGGTCTCCTCGCGCGGATCAAGGCGGAGTATCCGGCGCCGATGAAGGTCGTCGCGACGGGGGGAGTCGCCTCGCTTTTCGAAGGCGCGACGCCAAGCATCGACATTTTCGACCACGATCTGACGATCCGCGGGCTTTTCGAAGTCTATAAGCGCGTGAAAGCCAAGCGATAGGGCGGCGTGAGATTATTCAAACGCCGCGCTGCTGAATTCATCTCTTCCGTTCAGGCGGAGACGGCGGCGGCCCCAAGGCCGGGGAGACTTGCAGACCCATTGCACAGGAAAGAGGGATAATGGCCGGAGACGAATTGTTGTTCCTGCCGCTCGGCGGGTCCGGCGAGATCGGCATGAACATGAACCTTTACGGGTTCGGCCCGCCGAAAGCGCGGCGGTGGATCATGATCGATTGCGGCGTGCTTTTCGGCGATCACACGACGCCGGGGATCGATCTTATTTGTCCGGACCCGGCCTATATTCTCGACCAGAAAGAGAACCTTCTCGCGCTTGTCCTGACGCACGGGCATGAAGACCATATCGGCGCCGTCGCGCTGATCGCGCCGATGCTGGACTGTCCGGTCTATGCGACGCCCTTTACGGCCGCGCTGGTGCGCCGCAAGCTTGAGGAGGCGGGCGCGAATATCGATCTGCGCGTTCTCGACATAAGCGCGCGGTTCAGGGCGGGGCCGTTCGATCTCGAATTCGTCACGCTCACCCATTCGATCCCGGAGCCGAACGGGGTCATCGTCAGAACCCCGCTCGGGACGGTGCTTCACACAGGCGACTGGAAGATCGATCCGGAGCCGACGCTGGGTCCCGTCACCGACGATGCGGCGCTGCGCGGGCTCGGCGATCAGGGGCTTCTCGCCATGGTGTGCGATTCGACGAACGTCCTGTCTTCGGGCGAGTCGGGCTCTGAAATGCGCGTCAAGGAGAGTCTCATCGAACTCATCGCCGCGCAGCCGGCCCGCGTCGCGGTGACGACTTTCGCCTCGAATGTGAGCCGCGTCGTTTCGATCTGCGAAGCGGCCGCGGCGTCGGATCGAAGCGTCTGCCTGCTCGGCCGGTCCATGCGCCGCATCGTCGAAGCCTCGCGCGAAGTCGGTCTTCTTCCGGAAAAGCTGTCTTTCGTCGAGCCGGAAGAGGCGGGCTATCTACCGCGCGACAAGGTGCTTTATCTGTGCACGGGCAGCCAGGGCGAGCCGCGCGCCGCGCTCGCGCGCATCGCCCGCGACGATCATCGCGATGTGACGCTGAACGAAGGCGACACGGTGATTTTCTCGTCGAAAATCATTCCGGGGAACGAGCGGGAAATCTACTCGCTGCAAAACGATCTCGTCGATCTCGGCGTCCATGTGATCACGGAGAAGGACCATTTTGTCCATGTCTCCGGGCATCCCTGCCGCGACGAGCTGAAGAAGATGTATGAATGGGCGCGGCCGAAATACGCCATTCCGGTGCACGGGGAGGCGCGCCATTTGGAAGCGCATGCCGATTTTGCATTGACCTTGGGCGTCAAAGACGCGATTGCGCCGCGTAATGGCGATCTTATCCGTCTTGCGCCCGGCGCGCCGGAGATCATCGATGAGACCCCATCGGGACGACTGTTTCTGGACGGCGCTCTCCTTCTGCCTGAAGGCTCGTCGCCCTTGCGCGAGCGCCGCAAGCTTTCCTATGGCGGCGTCGTCACTGTCGCCCTGGCGATCGACGACGACGGCGATCTCGCCGCGCCTGCGGCCGTCGCCATCGCCGGAGCGCCCGCGCTCGACGCGGGCGGCGATCCGATCGGGCCGGCGCTCGCAGAGGCGGCGGAAGAGGCTTTCGGCCATCTCGCCCGCAAGAAGCGCGACGACGACGAAGCGGTCGAAATCGCCGTGCAGCGCGCGGTGCGCACCAAAATGGTCGATCTTTGGGGCAAACGGCCCATTGTCGGCGTTCTGATCAACAGGGTTCCCTAAATGAACATTATCGGCGCCGTTGTGATCTACATACTCGCCTGGTGGACAGTCTTCTTCGCCGTCTTGCCGTGGGGCGTCAAAAGCCGATGGGAGGCGCCGGATGACGGCGTGAAAGGCGCCGAACCCGGCGCGCCGGTCGCGGCGAATATGAAGAAGAAACTTCTCATAACCTCGGCTATCGCATTTGTGATCATGGCGATGATGGTCGGGCTCATCGACACGGGCGTCCTGAATTTTCGCCAATAGGCGCCGCCGCCGTCTTGCGGTTTGCGGCGGGCTCGCCTAGTCAGGCTCGGTCCAGCACTTTTCGGGATTCGACTATTCGAGGGCAGCACATGAGCGAGCCAGCCGCCGTTGACGAGCGTGCGCGCGCGCCGGAAGGCGGGGCCCCTCAGCGTGACCCCAATCCTGAAGAGGAGGCCTCGCATCTCGCCGAGGACCAGACCATCGCGGAGGCCTTTCTCGATGCGGTCGCGGATGCGATCGAAGCCGGCGACGGCGAGCGCGCCGCAACGCTTTGCGACGAACTCCATCCGGCTGACCTCGCAGACCTTCTCGGTCTGTTGTCGGAAGACGATCGCGAGAAACTGATCGGCCTGCTCGGCGGCGGCCTGCCGCCGGAAGTGCTCGCCGAACTCGACCCCGATATCCGCGAGAGCGTCGTCCTCGCAATGCGGCCCGAGAAGGTCGCCGAAGCAGTCGCCGATCTCGACACTGACGACGCCGCCTTCGTTCTCGAGGATCTGGACGAGGAAAAGCGCGCGCAAATTCTCGCAGAAGTTCCGGTTACGGATCGTCTCGCGCTTCACGCCGCCCTCGATTACGAAGAGGAGACGGCCGGCCGCCTGATGCAGCGGGAGTTCTTCGCTGCGCCTTCCTATTGGACGGTCGGGCAGATCATCGATCGTCTGAGAAGTTCGGAGGATCTGCCGGACCGCTTTTACGAAGTGTTCGTCGTCGATCCCTCCTTCAAGCCGATCGGCGGCGTGCCGTTGTCGACCCTGCTCAAGAATCCGCGCGACGTGCGTGTCGAAAGCCTGATGTCAGACAACGAATTGCGGCCCATTCCGGTCACGATGGACCAGGAGGAGGTCGCCTATCTTTTCGAGCAATATAATTTGATTTCCGCGCCGGTCGTCGATGAAAGCGGACGCCTCGTCGGCATGATCACCGTCGATGACGTCGTCGAAATCGTGCACGAAGAAACGCATGAAGACATGCTCGCTCTCGGCGGCGTGGAGGCGGATACGGGATTGTCGGATACGGTTATCGAAACCGTGCGCTCGCGTTTCACCTGGCTTGCGGTCAATCTCGGAACGGCGATCCTCGCCTCGCTTGTCATTTCGCTGTTTGACGCGACCATCGCGAAAGTCGTCGCGCTCGCCGTGTTGATGCCGATCGTCGCAAGCATGGGCGGAAACGCCGGAACGCAGACGCTGACCGTCGCCGTTCGCTCGCTCGCGACCAAGGACCTCACGGCGGCGAATGCGATGCGCATCATCTGGCGCGAGACGATCGTCGGCGGTCTCAACGGATTCCTTTTCGCGATCATCATGGGCGTGCTCGCGGCGGTCTGGTACGAAGCGATGACCGGCGACACGACGACGAGCGTCAAGATCGGATTCGTCGCCGGCGCGGCGATGATCATCAATCTGCTGGCGGCGGGCGTCGCCGGCATTCTGGTGCCGCTCGGCCTCCAGCGCGCAGGCGCGGACCCCGCAGTCTCGTCAGCCGTATTCGTGACGACGGTGACGGATGTCGTCGGCTTCTTTTCTTTTCTCGGGCTGGCGACGATCGTTCTGCTCTGAGCGAACGGCGAAAAAAAGCCTCTCCCCGAAAGGAGAGGCTTTTGAGCGGCGCTGCAGATTCGGTCAGGCGCGGATTCGTGCGGTCGCCCGCTTGCGGCGAGGGCGCGCGAACCAGATCGCCGCCGCGCCCGCCAGCATGATGAAGAGGGTTCCGGGCTCCGGCGCCTCATGCGGCGGAGGCGGCGGCGGGGGCTTGCAGTCCTTGTCGTGCTCCTTGTCGCAGGGCGGCGGAGGCGGCGGCGCCCCGGGAAGAGGCGGCGCGACGAGAATGCCGGGCAAATAGAAACCAGGCGTCGGCGGCGGGAGCATGACCGGCTTTTCCGGCGGGAAAGCCGGCGCAGGCGGAATCTCCCCGGTTGTCTGGGGCGCCCGCCCGGCTCCTTCGGGGGCGGCCGGAATATAGCCGGCGGCCCGTTTCGGAGCGGGGCGGGCTCCTAAAAAGACTGTTTTGTCCGCCCCTCGCCGCAGCAGCCGCAATTGACGACGATATCGTTCTTGATGTCGCCGACAGCGCGGGCGCGCCAGGCCGCTATCTCCTCATCCGTCGGCGGCCGGCTCTTGCCGCCGAATCCGCCCGTATAGACAATCGCCGCGGCCAGAATCGCCGCCGCTGTGATGTTCGCCAGTCCGTTTCCCCAGAACATACCGTCACCTTGCACCCGCGCAAAAGCCGCGGCCGCTTTTGTTCGCTGCGCGATTTTACCCAATTCTCGTGCCAGAATCGGCCGGCGGCGCTTGGCCCGGGATCGCGGCCAATCAAGGGATTGCGCGGCGCTCGGCGCCCCCGAAACGCGTTTTTGAGGGATTTTGCGGGGCTGCGCCCGGCTCGCGCGCCGGGGACCGACAGGACACAGACCCGATTTGGGACGCCGCGCCGGCGGGCTGTCCGCCTACCCAAGAAAGGCGACGCATGCTAGAAAATCGTTAACGGCGAGGCCGCAGGGAGTCGCGGTGAAGTTGCGGCGCGCCGTCGTGCATGCATTCGTTTTCGGGCCTTGGGGATCGAGGCCGGCCCGGGAGCGGAGTTGGGTGCGTAACGAGGGGAATGGCTGGCCGCCATGCGAACGGGAGAGACAGGTCTCAACCTCATCAAGGGCTATGAGGGCCTGCGTATGTCGGCGCATTACGCGCCGAGCGAACAGTGGACGGTGGGCTACGGCCATACCTCGACCGCCCGTCACGGCATGAGCGTCACCGAAGGCGACGCCGAGCGGCTTCTGCGCGAAGATGTCGTGCCGATCGAAACCCTCCTGGCTGAGACCGTCCGCGCGCCCCTGAACCAGAATGAGCATGACGCGCTCGTCTCGCTGATTTTCAATATTGGCGAAGACAATTGGCGGCGCTCGACCGTCCTGCGCAAAATCAATGCGGGCGACAAGCTCGCCGCCGCGCAGGCTTTCGAAATGTGGAACAAGGCGCGGATTAACGGCGAACTGGTGACGCTCGACGGTCTTGTGCGTCGGCGCGCTGCGGAGAAGTCGCTCTTCCTGATGCCGACCGACGCCTCGCTCGTCGTCCCGACAGCCGACGTTCAGCCGGCGCCGGAATGCGAGCCGTCCTATGTTTCCGACGCCGAACTCAAGGCCGGCCCAGTCGTCAATTTCGACGCTGCGCGGGAGAAGGATCAGTCGCAGCTTTCCGTGGAGGAAAAGGCGGCGCGCTCGCGCGCGCTTTTTGCGGCGACGCAGGCGATTTCGGGCGATCCTTCGAAAATGATCATTTCGAAAGCCGAGGAGCACGCCGATCTTGGCGTCACCGTCGGCGCCATTCTGGCGGGCGTGCTCGCCCTTGCGCTTACCGGCATCGGCGCGGCGCTCCTGATCGGCCAGGAATTTCCGGGCGTCGCGGCCGCGCTCGGCCTCAGCTATGACCGCTTTGCGGCGATTTTCGAGAATCTGCCCATGTGGCTGTCGGCGCTGGGCGCGGCGACCTGTTATTTCATACTCTACATTCTCGTGAAGCGGACTGTCCGGCATGATCTCAAACGCCAGCGCGCGCGCGAACTGGCGCGGCTTCGAATCGCCGAGTAAGGCGGCGCGATCCGTTGCAGCGGAGCCTGAATGAGCGTGCACCTCATTAAGCTGTGCGTCGGCGCCGACAGCGTCGAGGATCTTGAGGCCTGGGTGAGGCGGCGTGCGGACGAGAATGCGAAAGGCGCCTGGGGCCGGGTGAGCCATCATGTGACGCGCATGTTTCCGCGCCGCGTCGACGCGCTTCTGGACGGAGGCTCGCTTTATTGGGTGATCAAAGGCGTCGTGCTTGTGCGTCAGAAAATCCTCGGGCTTGAAACGGTCGTGGGCGCCGACGAGATCGAACGCTGCGCGATCCTGCTCGATCCGGCGCTAGTCGAAACCGAGGCGCAGCCGCGCCGCGCTTTCCAGGGATGGCGCTATCTGCGCCCGGAGGACGCGCCGGCCGATCTTAAAAAATCCGCGAGACGCGCGCCGCCCGAACTGCGCGCCGAACTCGCCGAATTGGGGCTTTTGTGACAGCGCCGCGGCGCAAGCGCGCGGCGCTCGTCGCCGGCCTTTCGGCCGCGCTCGCCGGCGGCGCGGTCGCGATCGGCGTCGCGCTGCGTCACGAGAGCGGGGAGCGCGCGCCGACGGCGGCCCCGGCGGTCGCGGCCGCGAAGCCTTACGCGGTCTGCCTCAAGACAGCGTTCCCGCTGATCAAGGGCGCCGACAAGAAATGCTACGATCCCGCCGGCCTCGACGCGCTCGAAGATCAGCCCGTGCTCGGCGCGGCGAGCGCCGCCGAAACTGTCGCGCTTTCCAGCCCGACCGACGCGTCAAGTCCGACCAAGGACGCCTCCACCTGCCGCGAATATAATCAGCTTACAGATGAAGGCTGGTATGCGATGACCTCGCGCGAAATGCGGCGCGAGGACTATTTCAAACGCGCCTGCGGCGCGCTCGCGCTTCTGCGGCGGGCGAAAGCGCCGGAAGTCACCTATTTCGCCGACGGCGAGCTCACCGAAGAGGACGTCCGGTCTGCGGCGGCGCATGCGCGGTTCCTCATCGGCCCGGCCGGGACGCCGGCGCCGGAGCCTGTCATCGAGAAAGGCGCCGGGGAGAGCTGGCGGATTGCGACAGGCGACCAGATCGCGATTTTGCAGCCTATCGCCCACGCCGATTTCGATGATGACGGGCGCGGGGACATGCTGGTCTTCGTCGCCATGCGCATCGAAGGCGGCACGGCGGCGGCGAGCCGGCTGGGGCTGTTGCAGAAGTCGGCGGATGGCGGCCCGGTCACTTTCGAAGCGGAAGAATAATCCGCCGCGCCGCGCCGCGCCGCAATCTTCCCCGTTAACCATAAAATTTCACAGTCGCCGCTTCGCCGTTAACCATGGGGCGCAAGGAACAGCGCGCGGTTTCTTCTTTCGTTCTCAACTTATCGAACGGTTTCCAGACTGCCCTAAAATCGCGCGCATGAAGCTGATTTGGGATCCGTCAGTCGATTTCGCCGGAGCAAGCGCTTTCCGTCCGTCCGGGCGCGTCCGGGACGCGCAGGCGCGCGCCGGCGGTTTCGGCGCGCATGAAAGCCGCGCCCGCCGGGCCGTTCGCCTTGCGATTGCGCGATTGCGCAATCCGCAAAACGGCGAATTGCGCAAAACGGCGCTGAACCCAAGGAAAATGGCGGGGCGTTCAGAGTCGCCTTTTTCGGATTTGCGCAGTTCCGCGGAACGGCCCCACAACCTGCGCTCACGCAGCAAAGCGCGCGCGATCGACGAGCGCGCGCTGGTCGACAGTCCTCGGAAGGGCGCCGTAGGCGAGGGCGCGCGCGTCCGGGTCGAGGCGCGCGGCGCAAAATCCGTCGAAGACGAAATCCGGCGCGAAGCGTTTCAGCGCCGCGCCTTCAAGGGCGAGCGCCATCGCTTCGGCGAAAGCGCGCGCGCTGTCTTCGCCGAGCGCGCCCGGCTCCGTCCAATGTTCGAGACGGCGCGCATGCGCGTCATAGAAGGCGTTCGCGCCCGTCGCGCCGGCGATTTCGGCGCGCACCGCTTCGAGGCTGTCGCGCTCGCGGGCGATCGCGCGCAATATATCGAGCGCGATCACATTGCCCGAACCTTCCCAGATCGCGTTCAGGGGGGCGGCCCGGTAGTAGCGCGGCATAATCCCTTCCTCGACATAGCCGGCGCCGCCATGGCACTCCATCGCTTCGCATACGGCGCCCGGCGCGCGCTTGCAGATCCAGTATTTGGCGATCGGCGTCGCGAGCCGCGCAAAGGCCGCTTGTTGCGGATCGGCGGCGGCCCCGTCGAACGCCATTGCGACGCGGAATGCGAGGGCGGTCGCCGCTTCGGCTTCGATCGCGAGATCGGCGAGCACCGCCGTCATTGCGGGCTGGTCGATCAGGGTCTTCTGGAACGCGCTTCTGTGCGCCGCGTGCCAGACCGCCTGCGCCAGCGCCGAGCGTATGCCGCTCGCCGACCCGGCGATGCAGTCGAGCCGGGTGTGCTGAACCATATCGATGATGGTCCTGACGCCGCGGCCTTCTTCGCCGACGCGGCGCGCCCAGGCGCGCGCATATTCGATTTCCGAAGAGGCGTTCGACCTGTCGCCGAGCTTGTCTTTGAGGCGCATGATCTGAAAGCCGTTGCGCGTCTCATCCGGCTTCCAGCGCGGCACAAGAAAACAGGTCAGACCCGCGTCGGTTTGCGCGAGCGTCAGGAAGGCGTCGCACATCGGCGCCGAGCAGAACCATTTGTGGCCGGTGAGGACATATTCGTCCTCGCCGATTTTCTCCGCCCGCGTCGTATTGGCGCGGACGTCGGACCCGCCCTGTTTTTCGGTCATCGCCATGCCCATGGTCGCGGCGGATTTGCGCGCGGCCGGGATGAAGCGGCGGTCATAGCCTTCCGTCGTGACGCGCGGCTCCCATTCGGCGGCGACCTCCGGTTCGTGGCGCAGCGCCGGCACGACGGCGTAGGTCATCGACATCGGGCAGCAAACGCCGCCATCGGCCTGGCCCATCAGATACAAAAGCGCCGTATGCAGAACATGGCCCGCCTCTTTCGCGCGCCAGGCGCCGGCCGAGACTCCGGCCGAAAGGCCGAGATCCATGAGCTGATGATAGGCGGGATGAAACTCCGCCTCGTCGAGGCGATGGCCGTAGCGGTCGAAGCTTTTCAGTTGCGGCGGATTGCGGTTCGCCTGAAAGCCCCATTCGATGACCTCCGCCGAGCCGATCCGCGCGCCGAACTCGGAAAGGCGTTTGAGATGCGCCTTGCCGCCGGCCCCGGCGACGGCGGCGATCAGCGCCGCGTCGGTTTCGAACGCATTGAAATCCTCGAGCGGCGGCGGCTGGTTGGTGACGTCATGCGTTTCGAGGGCGTCGCGCGGGCGGAAAGGGGGCATCGGACTCTCCTTCGCACGCATTTTGGGCGCGCGGCGGGCGGGGCGCAATGCGCGCGGGCAGCCCGGCGCCGGCGCCTTCCGCCGCGCGCGCTCTGCGCTGTCGGGCGCGATGCGTCGCCATGCGGCCGGATCTTGGCGCCGTCAGGAGGCTTTCGGGCCGTCGATGCGCGCCCAAGGCAGTCTTTCCTCCGCGAACGCTTCGCCCGTCGGCGTCAGCGCGCGAGGATCGTCGAAGGTTCCGATGAAAAGATGCGTCTCGCCGCTCCATTTTTGGCCCTGATAGGAAAGGGGCGCGCCGCAATTTCCGCAGAACCCGCGAAAGACGCCGCTGGAGCTTTCATAAATCCTGCGGGGCGCGCCCGACCAGCGAACGTTTTCGCTCTTGTAGCCGGCATAGGTCGAAAAGGGCGCGCCGGTTGCGCGCCGGCAATCCTCGCAATGGCAATTGCCGACAAATCTCGGCGCGCCGCGCGCTTCGAATCGCGTCGCGCCGCAACGGCAGCCGCCGGTTCGAACCGGATCCCTTTCGCTCATCGGCGTCCTCCCGAACTGATGCGGTCAACCGGCGCGTCGGCGCGCGATTTCATAAAGCGTCACCGCCGCCGCGTTCGATACGTTGAGGCTCTCCATGCCGCGCGCGATCGGGATAGCGTAAAGGCCGTCGCATGTCTGCCGCACGAGATGGCGCAGCCCCGCGCCTTCCGCGCCGAGCACAAGCGCGATCGGCCGGTCCGGCGGCAGCGCTTCGATCGGCTGGGACGCTTCGCCCGCGAGCCCGGCGCAAAAATAGCCGAGGCCCTTAAGCCCCTCCAATGCGCGCGCGATATTCACGACCGGAACGCAGGGCAAGGCTTCGACCGCGCCGGCCGCGGCTTTGGCGAGCGCGCCGGCGAGGGGCGGCGTGCGCCGCTCCTGCACGATGACCGCGAGGGCGCCGAAGGCGGCGGCCGAGCGAAAGATCGCGCCGATGTTATGGGGGTCGGTGATCTGGTCGAGAACGACGACGGGGCTTGCCCGCGCGTCGGGCTGGCAGGCCTCCTTCAGGCGCGCGCGCGGCAGGTCTTCGACCTCGAGCGCAATCCCCTGGTGAACCGCTCCTTCATGCAGGGCGGCGTCGAACCGCTCGGGATCGGCCTCGATGAGGCCGGCGAGGCGCTCTTTCGGCGCGCGCAAGCCGGCGAGCCATTCGAGCGCCGAGGGGCTGGCGAGGATGCGCCTGATCTTCCGATGGCGATTGGCGAGCGCGGCGGCCGCGGCGTGCCGGCCATATATCCACAGCCGTTCGCCGTCCCGTCCGGCGCGCCCGGATTCGTCTTCCGGCCCGCCGCGGGGGACGCGGCGCGCGGGCGCCCCGCCGCTTGCGTCCTTCGGGACATGTCGCCGCGCTTTGCGATTCGGCTTCTCCCGCGCCCGTCCGGCGCGACCCTGCTTTTTAGGCTTGGCGCTCATGGGCCCGCTCCATATCGCGTTCCAAGCGCGCGCGATAGCGCGGGCGCGGGCAGGTTGCGGCGCGAAGCGCGCGCCGCTATAGACGCCGTTCTCCCGAATGGAGCCGGGCGGGCGGCGCAGCCGCGTTCGACCGGCGGTCTCGGCCCTGGAGGGGTGGGAGAGTGGTTAAATCCAGCAGACTGTAAATCTGCCCGCTTCGGCGTACGGTGGTTCGAATCCACCCCCCTCCACCACTTTCAGACCCGAAATCCCGACCGCCCGAGCCGCCCGCAGGGGGCGCCCGCGCTTCGGGCCGGCGCGAGCGCGTCTTGCCGGTCCGATAAGCCGGCGAGCGGCCTGTCGCGCGAGCGCAAACCATTGTCAGCGACGACGGAAGCGGATTTTCCGTGCGCGCTGCGCCTTCGCGCTTGCGCGGCGGCGTCTTTCGGCGAAACGATATCGCCGCAGGAAAAAACGGGCCGCATTCGGCCTTGCGCGGACGATTGCGGATGCGCGCGCTTGCGCTGTCGCGTCGCCGCATGCAAGGCGCGCTCGCCAAGGCGCAGTCCGTGGGGTATTCACCATAAAAACGCGCATGACGAGCGCGGTTCAGGGAAGACGCAGCTTCAAAGCGACAAGATAACCGCCAATGCGGAGACGCGCAGATGACGCCGGATAGTCAGTCAATTTCCTCCGCCGATGACGTAAAGCGCGCCAGGGCGTTTTCCTTGCGAAACATAGACGCGAGTTTTCTCGAAAATCCGTATCCGACCTATAAGCTGCTTCGCGATTTTGATCCCGTTCACCGCGAACCGGACGGCGGCGTGTTTCTGACGCGTTACGTCGATGTGGCGGGCATCTATCGCGACCCGCGATTCAGCTCCGACAAGAAAATCGAGTTCAAGCCGAAATTCGGGGATTCTCCCCTTTATCTGCATCATACGACGAGCCTCGTTTTCAACGATCCGCCGCTTCACACCCGGGTTAGGAAGCTTCTCGCGCCGGCTTTTACGCCCCGCGCGCTGAAGCTTATGGAGCCGAGATTCGTGTCCATGGTCGACGCGATGCTTGACAACGCGCTGAAGCGCGGCGGCATGGATGTGATCAGCGATTACGCGGCGGGTCTTCCGGTGCAAATCATCGGCGATATGCTCGGCGTGCCGACCAGCGAGCGGGGCCCGCTGCGGAACTGGTCTCTCGCCATTCTCGGCGCCCTGGAGCCCGCCCCGACACAAGCGGCGCTCGACTGGGGAAATCGTTCGGTTACGGAGTTTTCGGAATATCTCGAGCGGCACATTGACCGGTACAGAAAGGGCCGCCTCGCGGAAGGCGGGGAGGTGCTCGGCATGCTCCTCGCTGAAAGAACCGAAATCGGCGAGAAACTGAGCGACGTCGAATTGGTTCAGAATTGCATTTTCTTGCTCAACGCCGGCCATGAGACGACGACAAACCTGATCGGCAACGGCGTGGCGGCGCTCCTCGATCATCCCGACCAAATGCGCCGTCTGCGTTCGGAGCCGGATTTGATCGAGTCCGCCGTGGAGGAGTTCCTCAGATTCGAAAGTTCGAACCAGTTGGGGAACCGACGTCTGCTGGAGGATGCGGAGATCGGCGGCGTGCGGCTCGAAGAAGGCGCGCTCATCACGTTAGGCATCGGCGCGGCCAACCGCGATCCTGCGCAGTTTCCCGAACCGGACAGGCTGGATATCGCGAGATCTCCCAACCGGCACCTCGCCTTCGGCGGCGGCGCCCACGCCTGCGCCGGAATGACGCTGGCGCGCATGGAAGGGCGCATCGCAATCGGCCGCTTGCTTGAGCGGGTTCCTTCGTTTCGGCGGTCAGGCGAAGCCAGGCGCGGCGGACGCGCGCGATTCCGGGGATTTCTGTCCTATCCTGTGGAGTTCGCGTGAGCCTGCGAGCGTCATCCGCCGGCCGGACTTCAAAGGTCCGGGGCATAGGCGCTTCGGGCGATGCGCGCGGCCTCCGCGATCACGGCGGGATCTCCGATATGATTCGCCAAAAGAAGGATCATGCGCGCATTCACATGCGCGCTTTGTTCGTCATCGAGGCCTTCATGCATCCGTATAAGAGAGTCGTAGATATCGTCGGGCGCAGTCGTATTGATGTCGAGTTTCAAACTCATTTCGCGCCTCCCTGGCTTGCGCAGGCTCTTTCATGCGCCCTGCGGATTTTCGCCGAATCCGCCTTGAGCCAGCGTCCGGCGACATGCTGATCGGGCCTTACGAGATAGCACGCGCCGTCTTGCGCGCCGAACCGGCTCCGCGCGAGTCCTTCGACGTCAACGAGACGGGATTTCGTCGCCGGTCCGGATTGAGCGATTTGCACGACTTGTATGTCACCCCCGAGATCGGCCTGCAAAGACGCCGCGCCCGCATCGTCATCGGCGAAATAGAGGGCGATGAACCGGTCGCCAAGGCGGGAAAGAAGCCATGTCTTTCCGCGATCCGATATGAGAGGCGCGTCGATTGCGGTCGCGCCCGCTTTGGGGCCGGCGGAAAAAACATCCGTATCAGGAGTATTAAGAGGCGAATTCGAATAGGGAACGGCCACGGAAAGCCGCCCTGAGTTGACGAAAGGCCGCGCGAAGGCGAAATCGCGCGAGAGTTCAAGCACGGAGTCGCGGAATATCTTCTCCATGCGCGTTCTCGGCGTCATGAAGTTTGTGGATCGCGTTGAGTTCAGAATGTTTTCGTCGGCGACGAACGTCGCCTCGTCATTATAGCTCTCGAGCAGCGATTCCGGCGATAGCCCGCTCAGGACTCTGTCCAGCTTCCACCCCAGATTATCGATGTCTTGCATCCCGCCATTGCAGCCTCTCGCGCCGAAAGGAGATACGAGGTGAGCGGAGTCGCCGGCGAAAATGATACGTCCGTGCACAAATCGACGCATGCGCCGGCATTGGAAAGTATAGACAGAGAGCCATTCAAATTCGAATTCAATGTCGTCTCCGAGAAAGCCTCGAACGAACGGCTCGACATTTTCGGGCTTGATCGCCTCCTTCTTGTCGATGTCCCGTCCGAGCTGGAAGTCGAGCCGCCACACGCCGTCGGGCTGTTTGTGAATAAGGCTGGAGTATCCGGGGTAGGGCGGTTCAAATTGAAACCAGCGCTCCGTCGGTCTTTCCTGGTCGAACTTGACGTCGGCGATGAGGAAATTGTCCTCGAAGACTCTTCCGTCGAAATCCAGCCCGAGCAAACGGCGAACCGTCGATTTGCTGCCGTCGCACGCGATGACGAAATCCGCTTCGATGAAATAGCGCCCTTCTGGCGTTTCGATTTCGGCTTTGGCGCCTCCGGCGTGGGGAGCGATCCCGACGAGTTCGTGACGCCAGCGGACTTCGACATTGGAAAGAGGAGCTATGGCGTCGAGAAGGTATTCTTCGACATAGTATTGCTGAATGTTGATGAACGCCGGAAATTTCTGATGCTTCACGGGCAAAAGATCGAACTCATAGACGGGCGCGGGATCGCCTCGCCAGAACACTTTGCCCTTTTCCCAGACGACGCCTTTTTCAAGCAGACGGTCGCCGACGCCGAGACGGTCATAAATTTCGAGCGATCTTTTGGAGAAGCAGATCGCTTTGGAGCCGCGGGGGATGAACGCAAGCGCGTTCAATACGACGACGCGGCGGCCGCGTCTGCCGAGATCGAGCGCCATGGCGAGGCCGATCGGTCCGGCGCCGACAATCAAAATCGGGACAGTCTCGGTTTCGCCCGCCCGGGAACCGATCGCCGGCCGATAGCCATATTCCTTCCAAACGGGAATTCCACTGACGCTCATCATAGGCGGGCGGTCCGCAAGCTTTGTTCAGTCCTGAAGTTTTTCCCACACTTCGCGGTCGCGCGCGGCCGTCCAGATACGCGGCCAGTCGACGCCGTCGAGTTCGTCCCACAAGCGTTGCACATTGAACGGCATGCAGTGTTCGAAGATCGGCCACTTTCCGAATTTCGGAGCAAGCGCCGAGTGAGCGTCTTCGAACGCTTCCTTCACGGAGCCGCCGCGCCGATGCACGCTGCGCACCTTGTCTTGCATGATCGTCAGAAACTCCCGCGTTTGCTCGATCGCCGCTGTGACCGCCTTGCGGCCCTTGGCCACCGGCCCGCGGCCGCCGATCAAGGCGTCGGCCTCGAAGCTCAGCATCCGATCGAGCGTTTTCGTCGACCATTCGGCGTGGAAGGCGTCGCCGGTATACAAAGCGGCTTGCGCCTCCACGAGATCGCCTGCGAAGAGGATGCGTTGCTTGGGGAGCCAGGCGACGATATCGCCGGCCGTATGTCCGCGGCCGCAATATTCAAGAACAAGATCGCCTCGATCGCCGCCAAGGTCTATCGTCATCGCTTCGCGGAAGGTCACGGTCGGATGGGTGAGCCCCGGTATCGAGTCCGGCTCGCGAAACAGGCGCGGCATGCGTCCGAGTTCGGATTTCCAGTCATCCGCCCCGCGTTCGTCAATGAGCAGGCGGGTGTTTTCATGCGCGACAATTTCGTCGGCCTCGAACGCGGACGCGCCGAGCGTGCGGACAGCATGATAGTGAGACAGAACGAGATAGCGAATTTTCTTCCCGGTGTGCTGACGCAAAGTCTCAAGCCAGCTTCTTGCAGCGACCGGCGTCGCGCGCGCGTCAAACGCAACGAGGAATTCCTCGCCTTCGATCGCGCCTACATTCGGGTCCCCTTCCGCGGTGAGCGCGAAAACGCCGTCGGCGAGTATCTCCAAGGTCTCCCGTTTTTCGCTGAGATCTCCGGATGAAGCGAACGGTTTCGACATCAATTTCCTCCTGGCAGGCTTGTCTGGGCGGCTGCGCGAAACGGAAGGCGGCGATTATCCGTACAAGTAACGCTTTGAGGCGGGGATTGCTAGGCCCGAGAATCGCTTCGTTCAAGTCCCGCCGCGTTGATGAGTCCGACTGAGACAAATGGCGCGGAGCATCACTTTCTTTTGATAGAATCTTATTCATGGAGTATAACACTTCTTGTAATTTTATTATATTCACAGAACATCATCAGCTTCTGCGGTGAAAAGAATATGCGAAAACTCAAACCCCAGGGACGGGACAACTCCAACTCGAGGCGCGGTCAACAGGCGGTGGCTGATATTCTGAACGCCGCCCGGGACGTGCTCGTCGAGGAAGGGTATCCGCGCCTGACGATGCGTAACATCGCAAAGCGGGTAGGCATCACGGTGGGCAATCTGTCCTATTATTACGCCAACAAACGCGACCTTCTGCACGACCTTCTCGAGGCGGTCATCCAGGGTTACGTCGAGGATTTTGAACGGATTATCAAGGACCCCAAGAATTCTCCCGCCGAACGCTTGGAGGAATTCGTCCGCTTCATCATGGGCGATCTCGGCACGAAAGAAACCACGAATTTTTTCCCTGCGTTATGGGCGCTGGCCAATCACGATGAAGTGGCGGCGGCGGAGATGAGTTTTGTATATCAGATCGAGCGCGACGCCCTGGCGGAGATAATCGGAAGCATGCGGCCTGATCTCCGCAAAAAGGATCGGGACATCCTGGCTCTGTTCGTGTCCGCCTCGATGGAAGGGCACACCATGTTCATCGGATACGGCCGGGAGAAGAGAGCCGTCGCGTCCGAGATCATCAATGTCGCCGTATCAAGCTTCGTGTCTCTCATTGAATCCATCGATGCGCGGGCGATCCGCGGGCTGAAGCCCGTCGCCAAATCCGCGCGAAAACTGGCCGGATAAAGTCGGCCCGACAGTGTTGCGAGTCATTCTTATTTAGCGGCGCGTCGCGACTGCGGACCGCTTTTTGGCAGAAATTGCTTCTGGACTTGACCGCGGAAACAAAGAGCGTCATTTTCTCCTTGGGTTAGGACGTTGGTCCTAGTGTTGGACGGGCGTCCGCGAGCTTGCGCCTTCTGGCCGGCGCAACAGGAGGAGAGGGGCATGGCGCTTCGACGCGAACGCGGCGCACTTCTGGCTATTTGCGCTGCGGCGCTTTGTTTGGGACTGTCGCTGCCGGTTCAGGCTCAGCTGCCAATCGAGCCGACGCCAAACGTTAACTCGCTTCCTGAGCAATATCCGAAGGACTGGATATTCATCGTGGATCCGAACTTTTTCGCCATGGAAGGCGGAAAGGTTGTGATCGCCGACATTGGCGCTTCTGTTCGGCACGAGAAAGGATTGCTGAGCCTTGCGCAGTTCGGTTTTTTTGCGCAAGCGAAGACGCGTCCCGAGCTCTATACGGTCGAGACGTTCTATTCGCGCGGCTCCCGCGGCGTTCGGACGGACGTTCTGACCATCTACGACAAATCGAGCCTGCGTGAGATCGGCGAAATTGTCCTTCCTGGCGCCAAGCGAGCGCAGATTCTAACGGAATCCGGCGCGTTTCAGCTCTCGGCTGATGAAAAATTCGCTTATGTTTTCAATTTCACTCCCGCAGCTTCTGTTACGGTCGTTGATCTCGTCAATCGCCGAATTGTCGGCGATATTGATATTCCCGGTTGTACGGACGCTTATCCTCTTGGCGGCGGCGGCTTCGCAAGCTTTTGCGGCAACGGCGCCGTCGCGACCACGCATCTTGACGCGCAGGGCAAGTTAATCTCCCAGTCGATGAGCGAGCCGTTCCAGAACATCGACGAAGATCCGATTTTTACCCGCCCGACGATCATCGACGGCGTCGGTTATTTCCCGAGCTATGGGGGGCGGATCCAACCCATCGATTTTAATGGCGCCGAAGCGGTTCCCGGGGAAGCGTGGACGATCGAGCCGCCGAAAAAGAAGAGAGCGGGGCCGTTCGGGCTATTCAAATCAAAAGGAGGCAAAAGTGCGCGCGGCAAGTGGCTTCCGTCTGGCTGGCAGTTAGAGGCGAGCGATAAGGACGGCCTGCTCTATATCTTGATGCGGAAGAATGCGACTCCGGACGATCATGACACCGGAGCAAAGGAGGTCTGGGTTATCGATCCCAAGACCCATGAAACGATTCGGCGTATTAAACTCAAAGAGGAGAGCGCGCTAATAGAGGTTACGAAGGGAGATACTCCGTATTTGGCGGCCTTCAGGCTGGATGGATCATTCGACGTTTTTGACGCGCAGAGCGGAAAATGGCTGCGCCGCATTGGCGGGCAGATGGTGATTACTCCGTTCGCCGCATATGGAGCGGAGTGACGGGAATGACGTTATTTGATCCGACCATAGCTTGGTGCTTCGCAATTTCGATTGCTCTGCTTTTGGCGCTCAGCGCGATGCATAAACTATCTGAGACCGGCAAATTCTTTCAGATAGTCCGCAATTTCCGGATCGTTCCGGCATGGGCGGCCGTTTATGTTGGAGCAGCGGCGATCGCGGCCGAAATGGCTATCGCCGCCGCCCTTGTGACGCCGGCGTCACAAGCTGTCGCCGGAATTGCCGCGGCGTTGCTGTTCACGTCCTATGGTTTGGCCATTGGAATAAATATCGCGCGCGGACGCATCGCCATCGATTGCGGATGCCATTTCGGCGGTTCGCCCGACTCGAGCGGGCTGACCTGGAGGCTGCTGGTTCGGAATGGCGTGCTCGCCGCCGCGGCGTTTGCGTTGGCCGCGCCGAGATCTGTTCGGCAGATTGGCCCGTTGGATGTCGCATGGATCATCATTTTCGTAGCGGCCGCAGCGGCTCTTTATGTGGCATTTGATGCGCTCTCCGCGAACTCCGCGAGGGCGCGCGCCGAAGGAGGCGCCAGATGATCGCAACTTTGGCGGTCTCTCAAGTAATTCTTGGCTTGATTGTAGTCGCGTTAGCGGTCGCTGTCCTAGCGCTTGCCCGCCAGGTCGGCGTTCTTCATGAGCGCATCGCGCCGGCGGGCGCGCTCGCGGTTAATCGGCGAGTGCGCGTCGGAGATCCGGCCCCAACCTTGACCCTCCGCGACATCGACGGACAGAAAATTCAGGTTGGCGGACCGCGTGATCGCAGTCAGCTGTTTTTCTTTGCTTCTCCGGACTGTCCGGTGTGCAAGACGCTTCTCCCTATTGTTCGCTCGGCTGCGCGCGCGGAGAAAGATTGGGTTTCTGTCATCATCGCAAGCGACGGCGGCGCGCCGGAACTGCATCGGTCCTATCGGGACGCTCAGGGCCTGGACGATTTTCCGTATGTTCTGTCCGAGGAGCTCGGACGAACATTCGGAGTTTCAAAGCTCCCTTATGCGGTGTTGCTGGATGAAACCGGGAAAGTCGCTTCTCTCGGTCTGGTGAATAGTCGGGAGCATTTGGAAAGTCTTTTTGAAGCGAAGGATCGCGGCGTCGCATCTTTGCAGGAATACATAGCAAAACGCACGCACGCGAACTCCGACGAGCAGAGGATCGGCGCATGACGAAGTTTGACCGCTTGAGTGAGGCTGCGGTGAGGGGATTGGCGCGGTTCACATCGCGGCGCGGGGCGCTTGCGACGCTTGGCGGGCTTGTGACCGGCGGCGCCTTTTTGCCCGCGCTGCCCGTGGCGCGCGCAGCAGAATCTCATGGCGGAAAGGGCTATGACGGCGTGGCCCCGCAGAGTACCGGCAATCCGATGGATCCCGGCGATCCTGCGAGTTGCGACTACTGGCGGTATTGCGCGATTGACGGCTTCCTTTGCAGTTGTTGCGGCGGCTCTCCGAGCGCTTGTCCGCCAGGATCGGAAATGTCTCCGATTACTTGGATCGGGACGTGTACGAATCCCGCAGACGGACGCAAATACATCATTTCCTACAATGATTGTTGCGGAAAACCGGCGTGCGGCAGATGCCTCTGCAATCGGAACGAGGGCGAGAAACCAAGAACGCGTCCGCAGTCGAACAACGACATAAACTGGTGCCTAGGAACGTCGACCGCAGCTTACACATGTTCGACCGCCGTCATCATCGGGTTGGCGTTAGATGAGGCGTCGCCAAAATGAAACGTGTTTGGACTGTTGTTGGCGGCGTTTTAGGAGCGATTGGAATGGTCGCTATGGCGACGGCAAGCGGACCGGGTAGCGACGCCGTTCCAACCGATCACGGAAAGGTCGTTTTTCAGCGATGCGCCGCATGCCACCTGCCGAGCGGCCAAGGCGTTCCGGGGAGTTTTCCTCCGCTTGCGGGGCGGCTGTCAGAAATCGCTTCGACGGATGCCGGCCGAACTTACATGATCATGGCGGTCAGCGCGGGCCTCATGGGAGAGATTGACGTAAACGGCCAAAAATACCGTGGGGTTATGCCTGCGCAGGCGGGGTTGACTGATGAGGATATCGCCGCGGTCCTGAATTACGCCATGAGTCTCAAAGGCGCGAACGGCGAAGTCGGAAGCAACGTCAAGAAATTTGATAAAGATGAGGTTGGAAGCGTTCGGTCTGCGCACTTCAATCTTAATCCGACCGAAGTTCACGGACTGAGAAGCGCAGCCATGACTGCGCTTCCGGTTTTGGAGCAGCACGAATGAGGGCGCTTGCGTTAGTGATTGCAACGATAGCCGTCGCAAGCGCGGCGAACGCAGCTTCTCTGGCGGGCGTAGAGAGCCCAGACCGGGCGCACACGAATTGGATGCTCCATTGCCAAGGTTGTCATCTCCCTGATGCGACCGGCACTAAGAATGGAGCTCCGTCCATGGCGCATCAGGTCGCGCGCTTTTTGGAAGTGCCGGAGGGAAGATCCTATCTGACTCGCGTGCCGGGCGTCACGAATGCGGCGCTCTCCGATGATCAGCTTGCTGAGCTGCTCAATTGGACGCTCGCTACTTTCGATCCGGAACATCTGCCCGAAGGATTTAGACCGTTCACAGCGGCCGAGATGGCTGAGGGGCGCCGCGCTCCGCTCGTGAGCGAGGCGGCTGTTCTTCGCGCGAAGTTGGAAGAAGATCTACGGAAGCAAGATGAAGCGTCCGCAAGAGACGCAGACTGAGAGAGGCGAGGACGCGCGGCGTTCCTGTGGGATCACGTTATGAACGGGAGGGATGGCAAATGAAGTATCTAAAAAACAAAAGATCAGGAATAAGGAGAGTGTTGCTCGGAGCGCCGTCGTTGTGCGTGCTCGGTCTGGGCGTCGCGCCGGCGGCGTTCGCTCAGGAAGGAGTCTTTACCGACCAAATTGTAGTGACGGCGCAGAAACGCCAGCAGAACATCCAGGATGTCGGTATTTCAATTACGGCGCTCTCCGGCGACCAGATGCGGGCGCTTGGTTTGACAAATGCTCAGGAAGTGACCGCAATGGCGGCTGGCGTTTCGACCCTCCAACCGAACGGAGAAGCGAACTATGCGATCGGCATTAGAGGCGTCGCCAACAATGACTTTACGACAAACGTGGAAAGCCCAGTCGCGATTTATGTAGATGAGACCTATATATCTCAGATGTCGGGGGCAGGTTTTCTGCTG
Source organism: Alphaproteobacteria bacterium (assembly GCA_016125425.1). GTDB lineage: Bacteria > Pseudomonadota > Alphaproteobacteria > Caulobacterales > Parvularculaceae > Amphiplicatus. The sequence continues at coordinate 6,235 of WGLT01000020.1, read as the reverse complement.
TTTGACATCGATCGCGTCGAAATTCTTCGGGGGCCGCAGGGAACTCTGTTCGGCCGAAACGCGACAGGGGGCCTTGTCCATTACATCACGGTTAAGCCGAGCGATGAGTTTGGGGGATATGGAAGCGTCACTTACGGCAGCTTTGATCGGGTAAAAGCGCAGGGCGCTGTCAACCTGCCGGTCGCGAAAGATCTGGATGCGCGTATTTCTTTCGCTACCCATCAGGGCGACGGCTACGTCACGAACAAGCTTAATCCGCAGGAAAAGCTGAATAACGCAAACGAAACGGCGGGCCGGATTCAACTGCTTTACAAGCCGACAGATGACTTCAAACTTCTTCTAAACGCCAGGATGGGAAAACAGGACATCCGCACCGGCTTTTTCAAATATGCCTCGGCGATCTATCCGGACGGTATGTATACGCCCGGCGTGCCTAACGTCGACCTCGGCGGATATGTGGATAACGATCCGAACATCTATACGGGCGAATATGATTTCACAGGCCGTAACAAGCTCGATACTTGGGGCGCTTCGGGTCGCATAGACTGGAATCTCGGCTTCGGTACGTTGACGACGCTAACGGATTACCAGTCTGTCAAACGCGATTACATGGAGGATTCGGACGCATCGCCCGTAGACTATTTCCGATTCTTTCTCACAACCGACGCCACTCAATTTTCTCAAGAGGCGAGGTTGGCGGGCGAGATCGATCGTCTCAAATGGCTTGTCGGGATTTATTATCTTGATCTCGATATTCACGATTCGAACGGCGGGGTTACGATTGGGCTGTTCAACGGCCTATTCGCGCCTGATACTGTCGATACGCTCGGTTTTAACGGCGTGCGAAATCCGTATCATACGACCTCGAAGTCGGTTTCGGGATTCGGTCAGCTGGAATATGCGTTGACTGACCAGCTTTCGATCATCGGCGGCGCCCGCTACATCGATGAAAGGAAGACACACGACTATCGCAATCTGCTTTCATGGTTTCCCGATGGAAACCGGAGCGGTCTGGACCCGAATATTGTGGACGTTGTCGACGCGGTGACGCCTTATTCGGGCAAACGGCACGACAAGCAATGGGCGTTCCGGGCACAGATTAACTTCAAGCCAGTCGAGTCCCTTCTCACTTATGTGAGTTGGAACCGGGGCACGAAAGCGGGGGGCTTCAACGCGCCTCTGCTGCCGACGCCAGCATATGTCAGCGATACGTTCATGAACTATCGACCGGAACAGCTTGACGCCTACGAGGCCGGATTCAAACTCACTTTCGCCAATGGTCGGGCTCGTCTTAACGGCGCCGGCTATTATTATGACTACAAGGACTACCAGGCGTTTTCGATCATTGGCCTTGACACGTTCACCCTCAACGCGAAAGCGAGGACCAAGGGATTCGAGCTGGAAATGCAGGCTACGCCGACGCAGGGCTTCGATATGCAGTTCGGCGTCGCCTATATTGACGCAAAAGTGAAGAACGTTCCCGGTCTGACCATCGACGCGTTGACGGGTCTTCCCGCGCCGGATGATATCGTGCCCGCAGTCATTCCTGGCGCGACGGTTCGTCCCGTGCAAACGCCGAAGTGGAATCTGAATGGTCTGGCGAGATACGAGTTTCCGATCGGTTATGGCAATCTTGCGTTGCAAATCGATGGTCAGTACCGCACCAAGCATTACTTCACGTTGCTTGCGACCCAAGGCTCCACCCAGGACGGCTATTTTGTCGGCGATGCAGCGATAACCTGGATTCCGCCGAGCGAAAACTGGAGCGTCCGCGTGTTCATGCAGAATATGACGGCCTCCAAATACCTGGTGCAGACGTTCGACCTTTCCGGGAACCTCACAAACGGAGGCTTGTTTGGATTGATCGAGCAATACTACGGACGTCCGAGAATGTGGGGCGTCAATGTGAGCTATCAGTTCTAAGCTGTAATTGAGCGTCTTAGCTGAACTGATCATTCTGAGGAGGGGACGATGAGCATGCTCGTCGGCCCTCCTCAATTAGTCGGGAGCGGGCCGAGAGAGGCCCCGAGGCGATGGAGAAACGGACTCCCTCACTAAGCTATGTCTGCGGCCCTTCTGATACGCCGCTCGTCTATCGGACGATAGGCGCGGCGCTGTCCGATTCTGCAGATCGGTATGGCGATCGCGAAGCTTTGATCGTGCGCCACCAAAGTGCGCGCCTCACCTATGCTGAATTGAACGCTCTTGCCGAACGCTTTGCGGTCGGTCTTTTGGCGCTGGGGCTTGAGCCCGGCGATCGTGTGGGAATTTGGTCTCCCAATAAATTGGAGTGGGTGATCACGCAGCTCGGGACCGCGAAGGCGGGTCTCATTCTCGTCACGATTAATCCGGCATATAGAACGCACGAACTTGAATACGCGTTGAACAAATCAGGGTGCGCCGCGCTCGTCTTAGCCGATCGAGTCAAGACGAGCGACTACATCGCAATGATTCGCACGATCGCGCCGGAACTCAACCGGAGCGCGCCCGGTCGGCTTCATGCTGAGCGCTTGCCGAAATTGCGGAACGTAATTGTAATCGCTGATAAGTGTGTTCCCGGCTGCTTTCGTTTTGCAGATATTGAAACGCGGGCGGATGGAAGAGCGCGCAAGCGGCTGGCTGAAGTCAGCGCGACGCTTTCGCCTGACGATCCGATCAATATCCAGTTTACGAGCGGAACAACAGGATTTCCGAAAGGCGCCACCCTGACGCACCACAACATCTTGAATAACGGAAGATTTGTCGCGGCGCGCCAGCGATTTACGCAGGAAGACAGGCTGTGCATTCCGGTTCCTCTCTACCATTGTTTCGGTATGGTTATGGGAGTTCTTGGTTGCATCACGCATGGCGCAGCCATGGTTTTTCCCGATGAAGTGTTTGATGCCGCGCGCGTGCTGAAAGCGGTTGATCGCGAAAAGTGCACGGCGCTTTACGGCGTTCCGACGATGTTTATTGCGGAGCTCAACCACCCGGATTTTAGCGCATTCAACCTTTCAACTCTTCGCACAGGGGTTATGGCCGGCGCGCCGTGTCCGAAAGACATCATGCGGCGGGTCATTTCCGAAATGCATATGCGCGAAGTCACAATCTGTTATGGCATGACAGAAACAAGTCCGGTCAGCTTTCAGTCCATGCCGGATGATGACATTGAAAGGCGCGTCTCGACGGTGGGTAAAATCCACCCTTATGTGGAGGTCAAAATTGTCGACGAAAGTGGAAACGTGCTGCCGCGCGGCGAGCAGGGCGAACTCCTGACGCGGGGATATTCCGTTATGAGCGGCTATTGGGATGACGCGGAGAGAACCTGCGAAGCGATCGACGACGGCGGCTGGATGCATACCGGAGATCTTGGGGTGCTGGATGATGAAGGCTATTGTCGCATTACTGGTCGTCTAAAAGATATGATCATTCGAGGCGGGGAGAATATCTACCCGCGCGAGATCGAAGAGTTTCTTTATCGCCACCCGAAAGTTGAGGATGTGCAAGTATTCGGCGTGCCCGACGAAAAATACGGAGAAGAGGTGTGCGCCTGGATAAAATTGCGAACCGGCGAGACATGCACAGAGAACGAAATGAGGGAGTTTTGTAAGGGCGAGATTGCCCACTACAAAGTTCCGAGACATTTTAGATTTGTCGACGAGTTTCCGATGACCGTAACCGGCAAGGTGCAAAAGTTCATCATGCGCGAAGCGATGACCCGGGAACTTTCCCGGCGCGACTGTATGACGGCGAATTGATAACGCAATTTTACGAGGAGAGGACCAGATGGGCGACTATAGGCTGTTGATCGGAGGAGAGCTTGTCGATGGCGACGAGCATCTCGCCGTAGTCAATCCGGCGACGGAGGAGATTTTTGCGAAGGTGTCGCGCGCCTCCAGGAAGCAGGCCGAAGCGGCGATAGCGTCCGCCAAGGCGGCGTTTCCGGTTTGGTCGAAGACGCCGATCGAGAAACGGCAAGCGGTCGTCTCAGCGATTGCCGACGTTATACGCGACAATGCGGATGATCTCGCAAGAACGCTTACCAGCGAGCAGGGCAAACCCATTGCGGAAGCGCAGGGGGAGGTTGCGTGGACCGAGGGATATTTGCGCCATTACGCCACGCTGACGTTAGAATCCAAGGTCGTGCAGGATGATGAGACGGCGAGGGTTGAGGTCCATCGCGTGCCGTTGGGCGTTGTTGTCGGTATCGTCGCATGGAATTTCCCGTTGCTTCTGGCGGCGTGGAAAATCGGACCTGCGCTCATTGCGGGAGACACGATTGTCGTGAAGCCGGCGCCGACCACGCCCGCGACTACATTGAAATTAGGGGAATTGGTTAAGGACATCGTCCCGCCGGGCGTGATCAACATAATTGCCGATGACAATGATCTGGGTCCGCTCCTGACCTCGCATCCGGACGTCGCGAAGGTGTCTTTCACCGGTTCGGTTGAGACGGGCCGGAAGATTATGAAGAACGGAGCGGACACATTAAAACGGCTCACGCTTGAACTCGGCGGAAATGACGTCGCGATTGTCCTTGATGATGTCAACGTGAAGGAAGTGGCGCCCAAGATTTTCGATGCGGCCCTGCTTAACTGCGGCCAGGTTTGCATGGCGGCGAAGCGCATATATGTGCAGGCGCCGATTTATGACGCTATGGCGGAAGAACTGGTCAAGTTGGCGAAAGAAGTCGTCGTGGATGACGGCGCAAAGCAGGGAACGCGTATTGGACCGCTGCAAAACAAAGCGCAATTCAAAAAGGTGCAGGATTTAATCGAAAGCGCCAAAAAGGAAGGCGGCACAGTTCTTGGCGGAGACCGGCTCGATCGCGCGGGCTACTTTATCCGTCCGGCGATCGTACGAGATGTAAAAGAAGGCAACCGGATTGTCGATGAAGAGCAGTTCGGTCCCGTGGTGCCAATCATAAAATTTGAAGAAGACGATGATGCAATCCGCCGGGCAAACGCAAGCCCATACGGACTTGGCGGTTCGGTGTGGTCGGGAGACTTCAAGCGCGCACGCCGGCTGGCCGAACAGCTCGATGCGGGTACTGTGTGGATTAATCAGCACATTACGATCGGCCCCCACATTCCGATGGCGGGAAGCAAGCAGTCCGGGATAGGAGTGGAGCAGGCGCATGAAGGCCTGGCGGAGTTCACGCAAGTCCGTGTCCTAAACATGGCGAAATAGCCGTCGCGCAAAGTGAGGGTGAATGCAGGAAAGCCCTTTCGCCATGACGGGAAGGTCCGCCGAGGAGTACTTGAACGAACGCCAGAAATTTGTCTGGCGTCGCCCGGATCGATTCAATTTTGTACGGGATATTTTGTATGAGCTGGCGGTGACGCGCCCGAAAGCGACAGCTCTGTATTGGACGAGCGCCGAAAACGAGGTGGACATCGCGAGCTTTGAGGCGCTTCGACATCGCGTAAATCGGGCTGCTGGCTTATTGCGCGCCATCGGCGTCAATCGCGGCGACGTAGTGCTTGTATTTCTGTCCCGAGAGAAAGCTTGGTGGGAGATGATGCTGGCGTGCCTTCAATTGGGCGCTATCGCATCGCCCGGCACAACACAATTGATGGAAAAGGATATCGCGTTTCGGTTGCGTACGACCAACGCCGCAGCCGTCGTAACGAATGCTACGCTTGCAGAACGTGTCGATGCCGCGGCGGAAGACGAGCATTGGCGAGGCGCCAAAGTCATTGTCGAAGGGGATCGCGCCGGTTGGACGGCATATGCGGCGTTTGCGGGCGCTCCAGTCGAAGATTGCGCTGACACGAAGGCGGACGACGAGGCGCTATGGTACTTCACTTCCGGCACCACCGGTAATCCGAAGATGACGGTGCACGGATGCGGTTACCCGTTGGGTCATGAAACGACGGGACGCTTTTGGCTACGCGCAGGCCCGGACGACCTTGTCTGGAATGTTTCGGATACAGGATGGGCGAAGGGAGCGTGGAGCAGCCTCTTCGCCCCATGGCTCTGCGGCGCCGGCATTTTCGCCTTGCACGCAAACAGCGTCGATCCGGAACGAATACTGTCATGGCTGGAGAAATTCCCAGTTTCCATACTTTGCGCGCCGCCGACTGCATATCGAATGTTCGTACGCCACGATCTGAATGGATGCAGGCCAATGCGCTTGCGACACTGCGTCAGCGCCGGCGAGCCGTTAAATCCCGAAGTGATTGAGATTTGGCGAAACAAAATGGGAATGCAAATCTGCGAAGGTTACGGACAAACGGAGACAACAATTCTTTGT